>NZ_CP031447.1:1209373-2418746 GCF_003391095.1 Austwickia chelonae
CCTGAACATCGACGGCCAGCTCTGGACCGTGGTGGAGTTCCAGCACGTCAAGCCAGGCAAGGGCGGCGCCTTTGTGCGTACCAAGCTGAAGAATGTGCTCTCGGGCAAGGTCGTCGACAAGACCTTCAACGCGGGCACGAAGGTCGAGACCAGCAATGTCGACAAGCGGACGATGCAGTACCTGTACAAAGACGGGGACGACTTCGTCTTCATGGACGGGAAGACCTTCGACCAGATCAACGTGAGCAGCACCGTCGTCGGTGATGCCGAGAAGTACATGTTGGAGAACCAGGAGGCCATCGTCGCCACCCACGACGGAGCTCCGTTGTTCGTGGAGCTGCCGGCCTCGGTCGAGCTGGAGATCACCTACACCGAGCCGGGCCTGCAGGGTGACCGTTCCACCGGCGGAACCAAACCGGCCACCTTGGAGACCGGTGCGGAAATCCAGGTTCCGTTGTTCCTGGAGACAGGCACTCGGGTCAAGGTCGACACCCGGGACGGTAGCTACCTGGGCCGCGTCAACTGATGGCTTCTTCCTCCGGTGGGCGGGCGCCGCTGTCCGGTGCGCGTACGAAAGCGCGCCGGGCGGCACTGGACCTGCTCTTCGAGTCGGAACAGCGTGGGCTGAACGCCGGCACGCTGTTAGCAGAGCGCATGACCAAGCCCATGGCTGATGCCCCCTTGCGGGGATACACGGTGGAGATCGTAGACGGGGTCGTCGCGCATTGGCAGCAGATCAATGAAGCTCTGGGGACGTACAGCCAGGGCTGGCCGGTGGAGCGGATGCCTGCTGTCGACCGGGCGATTCTGAGGATCGGTGCGTGGGAGGTGCTGTACAACTCTGACGTGCCGGACGCGGTGGCTACACAGCAAGCTGTGGAATTGGCAACGGCTCTGTCCACCGACGAGTCGCCGAGTTTCGTCAACGGCCTGCTTTCCCGGTTGTCAGAGGTGAAGAACACACTCGACCTGGCCTGATCCGATGGCGTCCTTCGCCGCCGACGAAGGCCACGGGCGATATGAGCGGGGGCCGACCCATCTGGGTCGGCCCCCGCTCATATCGCCCGTTGAGAAGACACCAGGGTCAACGATGTTCTCCTTCAGGGAGCGCTGCTGGGGGAAGCGGGGAGTCGGACGGGTCCGTAGACCCTCCAGTTGCGCCACGGCGGCTCTCCCGGCGAAAAGCCCAGGTGGCTACCACGATGAGGGCGATAGGGATCAGCATGACGATGAGCCAAGGGCCAGCTTCGTCCTGGATCCAGGCCTCGAGCACGGCGAAACCGATCGTGGTGTAGATCGCCGCCCAGATCAGTGACCCGATGAAGGCGGCGGGAAAGTACCTGCGCATCGGCATCCGGAGCGCACCCGCTGCGAGATTGATGGCGGTCTGTACTCCGATCGTCAAGAAGGACAGCACGATGATCGGAGCTCCCCACCGAGCAACCAGGCGTTCAGCGGTGTGGACCGCAGGACGATCGAGCCGACGCGCCACGCGTGAACGTTCGCCACCCACGCGCAAGCCCCGGCCCGTCCAGTAGGTGGCCTGGCTCCTGGCCAGCGCACCGAAGAGGAAGAAGACGTAGAGGGCAGCGAACGGCCAGGTGTTGAGGTCGCTCCACCCTTCCACGCTGCGGCTCAGCGGCGCTGCGCGCGGTAGTAACGGATCAGGCTCCTCGTGGAGGGATCCTGATCCGGCAGAGCCTGCTCGTCCCCGGCCACGGCGGGAGTGACTTCTTTGGCGAGCTGCTTGCCGAGCTCTACGCCCCACTGGTCGAAACTGTCGATGCCCCAGACGACACCTTGGACGAAGGTGATGTGTTCGTAGAGGGCGATGAGTTGTCCTAGCACAGCAGGGGTCAACGCCGGAGCCATGATCGATGTCGTCGGTCGATTTCCTTCGAAGACTCTCGCCGTGACGATGGCCTCCGCAGTGCCCTCGGCACGGACCTCGTCGACGGTCTTACCGAAGGCGAGCGCTGCGGTCTGGGCGAAGAAGTTCGCCAGGAAGATCTCGTGCACGTCGACATCGCCCTCGGACAGGGGATGGGCAGGATTGGCGACTGCGATGAAATCGGCCGGGATGAGTCGGGTGCCCTGGTGGATCAGCTGGTAGAAGGCATGCTGTCCGTTGGTTCCGGGCTCACCCCAGAAGATCTCACCGGTCGGGCAGGTGACGGGGCTCCCGTCCCAGCGTACTGATTTGCCATTGGACTCCATGGTCATCTGCTGCAGGTAGGCGGGGAACCGATGGAGCTGTTGGGCATAGGGCAGGACCGCGTGGGTCTGTGCGCCCAGGAAGTCGACATTCCACACGTTGAGCAGACCCATCAGCGCCGGGACGTTCCGGGCGAGCGGGGTGGCGCGGAAATGCTGGTCCATGGCGTAAAGGCCGTGGAGGAAGTCCTCGAAGTTGTTCCGTCCGATCGCGCAGACCAGAGAAGCACCGATCGCTGAACCTACGGAGTAGCGGCCGCCGACCCAGTCCCAGAAGCCGAAGGCGTTCTCCGGGTCGATGCCGAAGTCTGCAACCTTGTCCAAAGCGGTGGACACCGCGACGAAGTGACGGGCTACGGCGTGCTGGTCCTGTTCCGGGGAACCGTCGACGACTCCGGCGGAACGGAGCCCGTCGAGCAACCAGGAGCGCACCAGTTTCGCATTGGTGATGGTCTCCAGAGTGGTGAAAGTCTTGCTGGCGACGATCACCAGAGTGGTCTCCGGGTCGAGACCTTGGATTTTCTCTGCGACATCGGTCGGGTCGATATTGCTGATGAACCGGCAGGACAGCCCTTCTTGGACGTAGGGCTGCAGCGCTTCGTAGACCATGACAGGGCCCAGGTCCGAGCCGCCGATACCGACGTTGACGACGGTCTCGATGCGGCGCCCGGAGACCCCTGTCCATTCTCCGGAACGTACTTTCTCGGCGAAGGCGTACACCTTGCTCAAGACGTCGTGGACATCGCCGTCCACGTCCTGACCGTCGACCTTCAACCGGGGTTCTACGCCCTGGGGACGACGCAGAGCGGTGTGCAGTACGGCACGGTCTTCCGTGACATTGATCCGCCGGCCCGCGAACATCGCGTCGCGGTGCTCCTCCACGCCGGTCTCCTCGGCGAGGGAGAGAAGAGCTTCGAGGATCTCGTCAGAGATCAGGTTCTTGGACAGGTCGACGTACAGGTCGGCTGCTTCGAAAGACAGCCGGTCGGCGCGCGCTGGGTCTTGGGCGAACCAGGCACGCAGATCGGGCTTCAACCCGCTCTCGAGCTCGGTCAACCTCTCCCAGGACCGGGTCGAAGTCGGATCCACCGGAGCGCGCATCATCTTCACCTCTCGTCGACATGCTCGTGGAGGCTCGGTGCCCCCGTACCAACCCTACAAAGCAGAGCCGGTGATCGCGGAACAGCGGCTCTGCTCATCGGGTCCGGTGTGAGGTGTTCAGGTGGAGCACCTCACACCGGGGAGTGAACCGACGCTCAGTAGACCGTGAGCCCCCGCGAAGCGAAGACCGCACGGGCTCGAGCGACCTCGTCTACCGAAGGGGCTTTCGTCCCTTCCAGCTGGTAGGTCATGCCCAGCCGCTGCCACTTGTCCCGTCCCATCTGATGGAAGGGCAGGACCTCGACACGTTGCACGCTGCCCCAGGTCGCCACATGATCGGCGACCGCTTCGATATTCTCCGGGGCGTCGGTGAGCCCCGGGACCAGTACGAAACGGATCCAGATGGGGGTCTCCCGTTGAGCCAGACGTTCACCGAAGGCCAAGGTCGGGGCCAGGTCTCGCCCTGTCACCGACCGGTAGGTCTCGGGCAGCCCGGATTTGACGTCGAGGAGGACCAGATCGACGTCGTCGAGCAGAGCGTCGCTCGCCCGCGCGCCCAGGAAACCGGAGGTGTCGATGGCCGTGTGGATCCCGATCTCCTTGGCACCCCGCAGGATCCGGGCCAGGAAGGCCGGCTGCTGCAACGGTTCGCCGCCGGAGACGGTGATCCCACCGCCGGTGCGGGCGAAGACGCCCCGGTACCGCTTGATCCGGGCCAGGACGTCCAGGACATCCGTGGGATCTCCATCCCGGGCGCGCATCGTGTCCGGATTGTGGCAGTACAGGCAACGTAGCGGGCAGCCGGACAGGAACAAGGTCATCCGGGTTCCCGGTCCGTCGACCGCGGTCACCAGCTCCCAGGAATGCACCGAGCCGAGCCGCCCGTCGCGCACATCCGCCAGGCGGCGTGCGTCGTCGGGCGACTCGACAGCGGCAGGAGCTACTGCAGTCCCGCCGAGGGTGAGGCTGCAGACGCCCAACTCAGGCCCGCTCGTGGAAGGTGCGGGAGATGACGTCGAGCTGCTGTTCGCGGGTCAACCGGACGAAGTTCACCGCGTACCCGGACACCCGGATCGTGAGCTGCGGGTACTTCTCCGGGTTCTCCATCGCGTCGTACAGGGTGTCGCGGTTCAACACGTTGATGTTGACGTGGTAGCCCTCAGCCCCCATATAGGAGTCGAGGATGCCGACCAGGTTGGTGACCTGCTCCTCCTTGGTACGGCCCAACCCGGAGGGGACCACCGTGTTCGTCAACGAGATGCCGTCCTGGGACTCGGCGTAAGGCAGCTTCGCCACCGAGAGCGCCGAGGCCAGCATGCCGTGGGTGTCGCGCCCGTTCATCGGGTTCGCACCCGGAGCGAAGGGCTGTCCCGCCCGGCGTCCGCAGGGGGTGTTGCCGGTGTGCTTGCCGTAGACGACGTTACTGGTGATGGTGAGCACCGACTGGGTGTGCAGGCTGTTGCGGTACGTCGGCAGCTTGCGGATCTTCGCCATGAAGCTCTCGACGAGTTCGGAGGCGATCGAGTCGACCTTGTCGTCGTCGTTGCCGAAGGTCGGGAACTCGCCCTCGACGGTGTAGTCGACGACCAGTCCGGTCTCGTCACGGACCGGACGAACCTTGGCGTACTTGATCGCCGACAGCGAGTCGGTGGCCACCGACAGGCCGGCGATACCGCAGGCCATGGTGCGCAGGATCTCCCGGTCGTGCAGCGCCATCTCAATGCGCTCGTAGGCGTACTTGTCGTGCATGTAGTGGATGCA
The DNA here is from genome assembly GCF_003391095.1 of Austwickia chelonae. Lineage (NCBI taxonomy): Bacteria > Bacillati > Actinomycetota > Actinomycetes > Micrococcales > Dermatophilaceae > Austwickia > Austwickia chelonae. The sequence continues at coordinate 1,214,450 of NZ_CP031447.1, forward strand.
GTTCAGGGCGTCCACGTAGGTCTGGGCGAGCCAGTCGAGCAAGGTGTCGTACTTCGCCCGGACGTCGTCGTAGTCGAGGAACTCGCCTTCCGCAACGGGGGAGACCGGCGCGACCTGCTTGCCGGAGATCTCGTCGCGCCCACCGTTGATCGCGTACAGCAAGGCCTTGGCGAGGTTGACCCGGGCACCGAAGAACTGCATCTGCTTGCCGATGGCCATGGCGGACACGCAGCAGGCGATACCTGCGTCGTCGCCCCAGTGCCCGCGGATGTGGTGGTCTGACTCGTACTGGATGGCAGAGGTGTCGATGGACACCTGGGCGCAGAAGTCCTTGAACCCCTGGGGAAGGTCCTCGGACCAGAACACGGTGATATTCGGTTCCGGGGCCGGACCCAGGTTGTAGAGGGTCTGCAGCATGCGGAAGCTGTTCTTGGTGACGAGGGTACGGCCGTCCTCACCCATCCCACCGATGGACTCGGTCACCCACGTCGGGTCGCCCGAGAAGAGTGCGTCGTACTCGGGGGTGCGCAGGAAACGCACGATACGCAGCTTGATGACGAAGTCGTCCATCAGCTCCTGAGCGCGTTCCTCGGTGATGACGCCGTTGCACAGGTCCCGCTCGATGAAGACGTCGAGGAAGCTGGTGGTGCGACCCAGGCTCATAGCGGCGCCGTTCTGTTCCTTCACCGCCGCCAGGTAGGCGAAGTACAGCCACTGGATCGCCTCGTGGGCGCTCCCGGCCGGGCCGGAGATGTCGTAGCCGTAGGAGGCCGCCATCTCCTTGAGCTCGCCCAGTGCGCGGATCTGCTCGGAGAGCTCTTCGCGGTCCCGGATGACGTCCTCGGTGGACCGCAGCGCGTCGAGCTCGTCACGTTCGTTCTTCTTGCCCTCGATGAGAGCGTCCACGCCGTAGAGCGCGACCCGGCGGTAGTCGCCGATGATGCGGCCACGGCCGTAGGCGTCGGGCAGGCCGGTCACGATGTGTGCCGAGCGGGCGGCGCGGACATCGGCGGTGTACGCGTCGAAGACGCCGGCGTTGTGGGTCTTGCGGTACTTGGTGAAGATCGTCCGCAGGTTGTCGTCGACGGGGTAGCCGTAGGTCTTGAGGGCGCCCTCGACCATCCGCCATCCGCCGTTCGGCATGATGGCACGCTTCAGCGGAGCGTCGGTCTGCAGGCCGACGACGAGTTCGTCGTCCTTGTTGATGTACCCCGGTTCGTGAGAGGTGATGGTGGACGGCGTCGTGGCGTCGATGTCGTAGACACCACGCTCACGCTCCTCGGGGAACATCGCGGCGAGACGTTCCCACATCTGCGTCGTCCGCGTGGTGGCCTCGGCCAGGAAGGAGGAGTCTCCTTCGTAGGGGGTGTAGTTGCGCTGGAGGAAGTCGCGGACGTCAACGTGGTCACACCATCGGCCCTGCTCAAAATCGCGCCAGGCGACGTCGGCTGACGAGGGCTTGGAGATGGGAAGTCCGTTGCTCGGACAGCCTTGGGGGGCGTCGGTCATCGACACGGGCGTGCACTCCTCCATGATCTGGGCACGCAAGAGACGACGCGGCGTGGAGCCGCGGTGCTCCCTGCGTGTACCGCTGGAACGGTGCATCGGGCGTGCGGAGAATTCCGCTCCGATGTGTTCGCGACGTCCTTGTCGCGCACCGTTGCCCCCTCGGTGGGGCCGAATGATATTGCTGGATTAAGACTAACGCGCGGCTTTTGCTCAGAAAAACCGGCCTCAGTTTCACGATGACCCCTGTTGGCCAGGGGTTTTCGTGACAAAAATACTCCTCTACCGGATCGGGACCTTGGTCATGGATCTGGGTGGAAGGCGTATTTCGAGGAATCGGTGAACCTTTGATCATCTTCTTGTGAAGACACACTACGGAAGCCTTTTCCGGCCCGATCGTCGCCCCCTCGACCAACACTTTCGGAGGGGCGAGCGACGCGTGGAAATCCACCTAAAGTTTTAGAGGCTCCGTCTCTCGAACGATTGTGCAGGGCAGCCCACCCCGGCAGGGTGGAAGCATGATCGAGGTAGAACATCTGACCAAGCACTATCGAGGCGTCCGCGCCGTCGACGACATCTCCTTCGTGGTGCATCCTGGACGTGTCGTCGGCTTCCTCGGCCCGAACGGTGCAGGAAAGTCCACCGCGATGCGATGCATGACCGGGCTGACCCACCCCACCTCCGGCAGCGTGCGCATCCTGGGCCGCAACTATCCGAGTCTGCCGAATCCTGGACGGTATGTCGGGGCTCTCCTGGACGCCTCCGCCCAACACCCCGGACGGACTGGACGTGAGGTCCTGAGCCTGGGCGCCCAGATGATCGGGGCCCCCAAGGGCAGGGTCGCCGAGATCCTCGCCACGGTCGGCCTCACCGACAAGGAAGCCAACCGAAGGGTGGGCGGATACTCCCTCGGTATGCGCCAGCGACTGGGCATCGCCCATGCTCTGCTCGGTGAACCTCGCGTGCTGATCCTCGACGAGCCCGCCAACGGGCTCGACCCCGGCGGTATTCGATGGATGCGTGACCTGCTGCGCAACTTCGCCGATCAGGGAGGCGCCGTCCTCCTGTCCAGCCACCTGCTCAAAGAGGTCGAGCATGTCGCTGATGACATCGTCATGATCGGGAAGGGCAAGATCGTCGCCCAAGGCTCGAAGGCTGAGCTGCTCGCTGCGAAAGACGGTAAACACCGTGTCCAGGTGCAGGCGGCCGACGCCGATGGAACCGCTGTTCTCGGTGCGGCTCTGCGCGACCGTGGCATTGAAATCATCGCATTCGAAAACGACCTGTTCACCGTCAATGCTGAGGCTGCGGCTCTCGGGCGGATCGCACTGGACGCACGTGTAGCGTTGAGCCAGCTGAGCGATTCCCAGCCGGAAGACCTGGAAGACATGTTCCTCGCGCTGACCGCCGAAACCGCCCGAGAAGGAAAAGCAGCATGAGCGCGCCAGCCGTCGGTACCACAGCACATCTCGACCTGGCCGGGGCCAAAGGAATCCCCTTCTGGCGGCTACTCGCCGTGGAGATGCGGAAAGCAGTCGACACCCGAGCCACCCGGTGGCTCCTGGTGGCCATGCTCGGGCTGAGTGCAGCCATCATGGTGGGCATGGCCTTGAAGGCCCCCGATGAATTTCGGAAATTTTCCACCCTCTGGAAAATGGGGATGCAGATAGTAGCTCTACTCCTGCCGGTCGTGGGTATCCTCGCCACGACATCGGAATGGAAACATCGGAGTGCGCTGACGACCTTCGCGCTCGAACCCCGGCGAATCAGAGTCTTCTTGGCCAAGATGTTCGTGGTTCTCGGGCTCGCCCTGGCCGCAACATTGCTGGGATTGGTGATGGCTGCATTGGCGACGGTGATCGCAGGCACGGCAGCCACGGACAAGACCGGCCTCTGGACGTTCGAAACCAAGTCGATCGCGCTCTACACCGTCTTCATGCTTATCAACGTCCTGGTCGGCTTCGCTCTTGGCATGTTGCTGAGCAACAGCGCCATCGCCATCACGGTTTACTACATCGCTCCGGTGGTCACCCCCTTGATCGCGCTCTGGGACAAAGCGAAGCCGGTCATGGACTGGGTGAGCCAGACTGCATTGGCGACGCCTTTTCAGATGGACACAGCCACGAACGAACAATGGCAACAGAGCGCCGTAGCGGCGCTGGTCTGGATTGTGACTCCCCTGATCATCGGTGGGTGGCTCGGCTATCGACGTGAAGTGAAATAAACAGGAGAGCAGTTCCTGCCCGATCATGCCCGGCGGCGCTTCCTCGACCGAGGAAGCGCCGTTGCTGCTCTCCGCCCAAGGTCACCTCGCTCCAAGCGAGAAGAAAACATGCGGGCGTCAAAACTCGGCAGGTCATCTCCTTCAACTTCAGCTGTATGTCGCCGAATAGGCCGGAACCATGGCCTCTTTCATCGTGTCTGTCGGCACGATGCCTGACGTTGGAGCATGCCGATGCGCGCCACAGCAGCACTCAATCCGGACCAGACCCAAAGACGTCAGCGAGGCTTCGGACGCGGAATGAAATTACGCGGACAGATCCTCGCGGTGCTTGCAGTGATGGCTATAGCAACACTCGCCATCACCCTGGCCAGCATCGTCTCCTTCGGGAAGATGGCCGATGCCTCTGCGAAACAGGCGTCCATCGAAGACCTGAAGAGCCCCCTGACCACGATCCAACATCGGCAGGTCTACAACCGGATGATGTTCGACTGGGTCGCTCTGGAGCAGACACAGAAAGGAAAGGACGACACCCTCGCCGTGGTGAAGAAGACCGACGGACAGATCGCCGACGCCGTTGCCCAGATCCGCAACAAAGGAGGAGACAAGATCATGCCCTCCTTCGACTCGTTCGTCGCCACCTATGGCGAATGGCAGAAGAACCGTGACAGCGTCCTGACCCCTCTGGCCTACGGCAAGAACTGGGAGCTGTACATGACGACCTCCTTCAGCTCTGAACCGAACGGGAACGTCGGGATCATCCGCCGGTACGAACCACAGTTGTACGCCGCGGAGAAAGAACTGGCCGAATACTCTAAGCGGCTGTCCGCCGAAGCTGACAGCACCCGTACCGGAGCCGTGACCCTGGTCGTCGCTGTCTTGATCGGCGCACTCGGAGTTACCGCAGTACTGGCCGCTGTCGTCCTGCGACGCATCAGCAGCAATGTGGACTCCGTCCGGTCCGGTCTGGCAGCACTCGCCGAAGGTGACCTGAGCCGACCAACCGTCGTCGACTCGTCCGATGAGATCGGCGAGATGGCCAAGGACCTGGAGCGGGCCAGGCTCAACCTGCACGCGGTCGTGGAGGACGCCTCTCAAACCGCAGGTTATGTAGCACAAGCCTCCGCTGAACTGGCGTCCTCGGCGCAGACTGCGAGGCAGGAGGCCGTCACCGTGTCCACAGAGGTTGGCGTCACCTCGTCCAAGGCCTCAGAGGTCAACTCGAACATCCAGACTGTCGCTGCGGGGACGGAGGAGATGACGGCCTCGATCCGGGAGATCGCGAAGAATGCTCAGGATGCCGCAGGAGTGGCGGCATCGGCGGTGAGCGTGGCCGACCGGACGAATGCCACGGTGGCGAAGCTGGGCGATTCGAGTGTGGAGATCGGGAATGTCGTCAAGGTGATCACGTCGATCGCGGAGCAGACGAATCTGTTGGCGTTGAATGCCACCATTGAAGCGGCCAGGGCGGGGGAAGCCGGGAAGGGCTTCGCCGTGGTGGCGAACGAGGTGAAGGATCTCGCGCAGGAGACGGCGAAGGCGACGGAGGACATCGGGCATCGGGTGGAACAGATCCAGGTGGACACCGAGGCGGCGGTGGCAGCGATCAGTGAGATCTCGGCGATCATCTCGCAGATCAATGACACCCAGGCCACGATCGCCTCGGCCGTGGAGGAGCAGACCGCCACCACCAACGAGATGGGCCGGAATGTCGCTGAAGCGGCGGCTGGGGCAGGAGATATCGCTCGTGGTGTCGACACCGCCGCCACCGCAGCGAACTCCGCTGGACAATCGATGGAGGACGTCGGCGCAGGAATCGGCGATCTCGCCGAACGTGCACTCCAGTTGAGGGAGAAGGTCAGCACCTTCCGACTCTGACAAACCGCGCGAACGTGACCTAACACCTGCGTAAAACAGTGCAAAGTGGTCGGATCGCGCTTCGGCCGCTACGCTCGGTAAGCGTTCGACATCCTTTAACCACCGTCCTGTGAGGCGGGGAAGGAGGTCTGGCGCCATGGTGCGTCCTGACTCGGCACGATCCCACCCCGAGCAGGCTGGAAGAACACCAGCCCCGGGAACATCCACCGATTCCATTGCCCCCCCGGACGTCAAGGCCGTCCTGGGCGAGGCAGACATCTCCCGAGCACTGCGGCGTATGGCCCACGAAGTGCTCGAACGCAACAAAGGTGGCGACGATCTCATCGTCCTGGGCATCCGGACCCGGGGGATGCCCTTGGCTGCGCGACTCGCCCGCCTGATGAGCGAGGTCGAAGGCTACGAGATCCCCGTCGGCAATCTCGACGTCACCCTCTACCGGGACGACCTGCGACGGCACCCCACCCGACGGGTCGAGTCCACCGATATCCCAGAACGGGGGATCGACGACGCCGTCGTCGTCCTGGTCGACGACGTGCTCTATTCAGGGCGGACCATCCGTGCTGCGCTGGACGCCCTGAACGACATCGGCCGTCCTCGAGCTGTCCGGTTGGCCGTGCTCGTCGACCGTGGACATCGTGAGCTGCCCATCCGTGCCGACCACGTCGGCAAGAACCTGCCCACATCCAGCAGCGAACGGGTCGACGTGCTGCTGTCCGAAGCAGACGGGCTCGACGAGGTCCGCATCACCGGAGGTGACCGCTGATGAGGCTGCCACACTTCCTGTCCACCGACGGGCTCACCCGCGACCAGATCACCCAGCTTCTCGACACTGCCGAGGAAATGGAGAAAGTACGTCGTCGCGAGGTCAAGAAGATCCCTGCCTTGCGTGGAGTCACCGTCGTCAACGCCTTCTTCGAGGACTCGACCCGTACGAAGAACTCCTTCGACCTGGCCGCCAAGTCCTTGTCCGCCGACACGATGACCTTCTCCGGCAAGGGCTCCTCGACCTCCAAAGGCGAATCACTACGGGATACCGTGCTCACCATCGCCGCGATGGGCGTCGACGGTTTCGTCATCCGCCATTCAGCTTCAGGCGCGCCAAAACTCGCCATGGACTGGACCGGCTTGCCTGTGGTCAACGCCGGTGACGGCACCCACGAGCACCCCACCCAGGCGCTCCTGGACGCCTACGCGATGCGCCAAAGGCTGGGCGACCTGAACGGACGCCATGTCGCCATCGTCGGTGACCTGCTGCACAGCAGGGTGGTCCGTTCGAACATCTTCTGTCTGCGGACCCTCGGTGCCCACGTCACCCTGGTGGCGCCACCGACGTTGATGCCTCCGGGCATCGAGGAGCGAGCAGCTGCCGAAGGGTTCGCGATCACCTACGACCTCGACTCGGTGGTCGGCGACGTCGACGCCGTCATGATGCTGCGCGTCCAACGCGAACGGATGAGCGGAGGATTCTTCCCCACAGAGGCTGAGTACACGGCTCTGTTCGGGCTGACCCGACGGCGGATGGAACGACTCGGCAAGAACGCCGTCATCTGTCATCCCGGCCCGATGAACCGAGGTCTGGAGATCTCACCCGAGGCCGCCGATGCGGCGAACTCGCTGATCCTGGACCAGGTCGCTGCCGGTGTGTACACCCGGATGGCCGTGCTGTTCCATGTCTTTTCCGGGGAAGGGAGCGCGGCATGAGTCTGCTCGTCAAAGGTGCGGACCTGCTCGGCCAAGGACGCGGAGACATCCTCGTCCGTGACGGAAGGATCGACGAGATCGGCCCGGACGTCGACGCTCCCGCCGGAGCGGAGGTCATCGACGCCGACGGACTGATCGCCTTGCCCGGTCTCGTGGACATACACACCCACCTGCGCGAACCAGGACGGGAAGACGCCGAAACCATCGAATCCGGCTCGAAGGCTGCAGCCCGAGGTGGCTACGTCGCGGTGATGGCGATGGCCAACACCGAGCCGGTGACCGACACCGCGATCCTCGCCGAGTGGGTCTGGGAGCATGGCCGCCGCAGCGCCTACACCGATGTGCACCCCGTCGGAGCGGTCACCAAAGGGCTGCGGGGAGAAGAGCTGGCCGAGTTGGGGCTGATGCACCGCAGCCGCGCCGGGGTATCGATGTTCTCCGACGACGGCCGATGCGTCCACGACCCTCAGGTCATGCGACGGGCGCTGGAATACGTGAAGGCCTTCGGCGGCGTCATCGCCCAGCACGCCCAGGATCCCCGGCTCGCTCCACACACCGCCTGCTGTCATGAGGGGCCTGTCTCGGGACGGCTCGGCCTGCCAGGCTGGCCTGCGGTCGCCGAGGAGACGATCATCGCTCGTGACGTGATGCTTGCACGTCAGGCCGGATCACGGTTGCACGTCTGTCACCTGTCGACCGCAGGCAGCGTCGAGATCGTTCGATGGGCCAAGTCCCAGGGCATCCAGGTCACTGCCGAGGCGACGCCTCACCACCTTCTGCTCACCACCGAGCTGCTCGAGGGCTACGACCCGGTCTACAAGGTCAATCCGCCGCTGCGCCCCAGCGAGGACGTCGAAGCCGTGCGTGCGGGCTTGGCCGACGGCACCATCGACGCTGTCGCCACCGATCACGCGCCCCACGCTCGCAATGACAAGGAACACGACTTCCAGGTCGCGGCCTTCGGGATGCTCGGGTTGGAGACTGCGCTGTCGGTGGTGACCGAGGTCATGGTGAGACCCGGGTTGATGGCCTGGCACGATGTGGCCAGATCGATGTCGGGCAGACCGGCACAGATCGCGGGACTGACCGATCACGGCCGCCCGTTGGCAGCAGGTGAGCCGGCCAACATCACCCTCGTCGATCCGGAAGCCACCGTGGTGATCGACCGGGAAGACAGCTCATCCATCTCCCGTAACAACCCCTACCACGGACGCACCCTGCACGGCCGGGTGATGACGACTCTGCTCCGCGGCGTCCCGACCCTGTTGGAGGGCCGACTGCAATGACGACGACCGCTACACGGTCGCCCCGTACTCCGGCTGTCCTCGTTCTCGAGGACGGCCGGGTGTTCACCGGGCGGGCCTATGGAGCCGAGGGCACCGCTGTGGGCGAGATCGTCTTCTCCACCGGGATGACCGGCTACCAGGAGACACTCACCGACCCCAGTTATCACCGGCAGATCGTGGCCATGACCGCGCCCCACGTCGGTAACACCGGAGTGAACGACGAGGACGCGGAGTCCAGCCGGATCTGGGTGGCCGGATTCGTCATCCGCGACCCTGCTCCGCGTCCCAGCAACTGGCGCAGCCAGCGTGACCTGGAAGACGAATTGCGAGCAGCCGGAGTCGTCGGTCTGTGCGAGGTCGACACCAGGGCGATCACCCGGCACATCCGGGAAGCCGGAGCGATGAGGGCCGGGATCTTCTCCGGGGAAGAAGCCCACGCCAGCCACAGAGATCTGCTCAGCCGGGTGTTGGCCGCACCGGCCATGTCCGGTGCCAGGCTCGCCGAAGAGGTCAGCACGGACATCGGGTACATCGTCCCTGCGATCGGCGAGCGCCGCGCTGTGGTTGCCGCCATCGACCTCGGACTGAAGTCGATGACCCCGCACCGGATGGCTGAACGCGGCATCGAAGTGCATGTCCTGTCAGCCGAATCGACCTACGAGGACCTCTGCGCCGTCACCGGCGTCACCGAAGGACCCCGTGCCCGAGGAGGGGGACCGGACGGTGTCTTCCTGTCCAATGGCCCCGGCGACCCAGCCACCGCGGACAGCCAGATCGCCCTGCTGCAGGAAGTGCTGGACGCCCGTATCCCCTACTTCGGGATCTGTTTCGGCAACCAGCTGCTCGGCCGTGCCCTGGGTTTCGGGACCTACAAACTCAGATACGGACATCGAGGCATCAACCAGCCGGTCCTGGACCGGTCCACCGGCCGGGTCGAGATCACTGCGCAGAACCATGGATTTGCCGTCGACGCACCACTCGACAGTGTGGTGCAGGCCCCGAACGATACTGAGGGGCACACCTCCTACGGGCGGGTCGAGGTCTCCCATGTCTCGTTGAACGACCGCGTGGTCGAGGGCCTGAAGTGCCTCGACATCCCCGCTTTCTCCGTGCAGTACCACCCGGAAGCCGCAGCCGGCCCCCACGACTCGGCCTACCTCTTCGACCGCTTCCTCGACCTCATGCTCGACGCCGCAGGACCGTCGGCATCCCCCGAATCTGCCCACGGAGGCCAGTACTGATGCCGAAACGGACAGATATCAGCAGTGTGCTCGTCATCGGTTCGGGGCCGATCGTGATCGGACAGGCCGCCGAGTTCGACTACTCGGGCACTCAGGCCTGTCGGGTCCTGCGTCAAGAGGGTCTGCGAGTCATCCTGGTCAATTCGAATCCGGCGACGATCATGACCGACCCGGAGATCGCCGATGCGACCTATGTCGAGCCGATCACTCCCGAAGTCCTCGAAACGATCATTGCCACCGAACGGCCAGATGCCGTCCTGGCCACTCTTGGGGGGCAGACCGCCCTCAATGCAGCGATGGCACTGCACGACGAGGGAGTGTTGGAACGTTACGGATGCCCGCTCATCGGCGCGAATGTCGAAGCGATCCGGCTCGGCGAAGACCGTGAAGCCTTCAAAGGCGTCGTCGAACGCTGTGGCGCCCAGAGCTGTCGAAGTGTCATCTGCCACTCCATGGACGACGTATGGGCAGCGGCGGAGGACCTGGGATATCCCCTGGTGGTCCGTCCGAGCTTCACCATGGGTGGGCTCGGCTCGGGATTCGCCTACACCCCTGAGGACCTGGCCCGGATCGCCGGTGCGGGGCTACACGACAGCCCGACCACCGAGGTGCTCCTCGAAGAATCGATCCTGGGCTGGAAGGAATACGAACTCGAGGTCATGCGCGACCACGCCGACAACGTGGTCGTCGTCTGCTCCATCGAGAACCTCGACCCATGTGGGGTGCACACCGGCGACTCGATCACCGTCGCCCCGGCGATGACTCTCACCGACCGCGAATACCAGCGTCTGCGGGACATCGGTATCGCCGTCATCCGGGAGGTCGGTGTCGACACGGGTGGATGCAACATCCAGTTCGCGGTGAACCCGGTCGACGGCCGGGTGATCGTCATCGAGATGAATCCGCGGGTCTCCCGTTCCTCGGCGCTGGCGTCCAAGGCCACCGGTTTCCCGATCGCGAAGATCGCCGCCCGGATGGCCATCGGCTACACCCTCGACGAGGTTCCCAACGACATCACCGAGAAGACCCCGGCGAGTTTTGAACCGACGCTCGACTATGTCGTGGTGAAGGTGCCCCGTTTCGCCTTCGAGAAGTTCCCTGCCGCTGATTCCACGCTGACGACGACGATGAAATCTGTCGGCGAGGCGATGTCCATCGGCCGTAATTTCACCGAAGCACTCCAGAAAGCCCTTCGTTCCACCGAGCGCAAAGGCGACGGTTTCCACTGGCGAGGACCACGGCCCACCCGGGAGGAAGCTCTGTCGTCGCTGGAGAACGCACGGAGGCCCACCGACGGTCGGATCACCGCGATCCAGCAGGCGCTACGTGGAGGCTGCACCGTCGAAGAGGTCCACGAAGCCACCGGTGTCGACCCGTGGTTCCTCGACCAGATCTGCCTGCTCAACGCAGTCGCCGGGGAGATCCGTGAGTCCGGACGCAGCGTCCGCCATCTGGAGGCAGACAGCCTGCGGCAGGCCAAATGGCACGGTTTCTCCGACGCACAGATCGGCGAGATCATCGGGGTGAACGAGGCCGTTGTCCGCGGTGTCCGTCAGGCTTTGGACATCCGACCGGTGTACAAGACGGTGGACACCTGTGCCGCGGAATTCGCGGCCAGGACGCCTTATCACTACTCGACCTACGACCAGGAGACCGAGGTGGCCCCGCGAGAGCGGCCGGCCGTGCTGATCCTCGGTTCCGGACCGAACCGGATCGGGCAGGGGATCGAATTCGACTATTCCTGCGTCCATGCCAGCTTCGCGCTGCAGGACGCCGGTTACGACACGGTGATGGTCAACTGCAACCCCGAGACCGTCTCCACGGACTACGACACCAGCTCGCGGCTCTACTTCGAGCCCCTCACCCTCGAGGACGTCCTGGAGGTCTACGAGGCAGAGAAAGCTGCAGGCCCGATCGCCGGGGTGATCGTCCAACTCGGCGGTCAGACTCCGCTCGGTCTCGCCCAGGCCTTGAAAGACGAAGGACTGCCCATCGTGGGCACTGCGCCAGAAGCGATCGACCTCGCCGAGGACCGAGGCCACTTCGGCCGGGTCCTTGCTGAGGCAGGGCTGCCCGCACCCCGGCACGGCATCGCCTTCTCCTCGGAAGAAGCCGCCGCCATCGCCGGTGACATCGGATATCCGGTATTGGTCCGTCCCTCGTACGTCCTGGGCGGGCGGGGCATGGAGATCGTGTACGACGACACCACCCTGCGGGCCTATGTCGATCGAGCCACGGAGGCGTCGCCCGAGCACCCGGTCCTCATCGACCGTTTCCTCGACGACGCCATCGAGATCGATGTCGATGTGCTCTACGACGGACAAGAGATCTTCGTCGGCGGGATCATGGAACACATCGAGGAAGCCGGCATCCACTCCGGGGACTCCGCCTGTGTGCTCCCACCGGTGACTCTCGGGCCTCGCGAATTGCGTCGAGTCCGCGAATCGAGCTTGGCGCTTGCCCGAGGACTGGAAGTCCGTGGTCTGATGAACGTGCAGTTCGCGCTCGCTCAGGACGTCCTCTACGTCTTGGAGGCCAATCCCCGCGCCTCCCGGACGGTCCCTTTCGTGGCGAAGGCCACGGGGGTTCCTCTGGCCAAGGCCGCCGCCCGGGTCATGATGGGCTCCTCGGTGGCCGAGCTACGGGTGGAGGGCCTGCTCCCCGCGGTCGGTGACGGCGGAACGATGCCGGTCGATGCCCCGGTCTGCGTCAAAGAGGCGATCCTTCCGTTCAAGCGTTTCCGTACGGCTGAGGGACGGGTCGTCGACTCGGTGCTCGGTCCGGAGATGCGTTCCACCGGAGAAGTGATGGGGATCGATGCGACCTTCGGCGCTGCCTTCGCCAAGACACAGATGGGTGCACTTGCCGGCCTGCCGTGCTCGGGGCGGATCTTCGTATCGATCGCGAACCGGCACAAACGAGGCATGATCTTCCCGTTGAAACGGCTCGCCGACCTCGGCTTCGAGCTGTTGTCCACTCACGGGACGGCCGATGTGCTGCGTCGCAACGGCGTGTACGCGAGGGTCGTCCGTAAACACAGCGAAGGGCCCGGGCCGGATGGCGAGCCCACCGTCGTGCAGATGATCGAGGCCGGGGACATCGACATGGTCGTCAACACCCCTGAAGGCAGCGACGCACGCAGGGACGGTTATGCGATCCGGACGGCGGCAACGAGCATGGACCGGCCGATCATCACCACGATTCAGCAGCTGGGGGCAGCTGTTCACGGGATCGAGTCTGCCCTGGAGCATCCGGTGCGGGTACGTTCTTTGCAGGAACATGCCGAAGCGCTCGACCTCGCAGCAGGGGCGGCGCAGGCCTTGCCGATGCGAGGAGGTGTCCTCGGTGTCTGAACGGGCGACGGCCGATGCGGTGAGCCCGGCGCAGGTGACCGCAACCCTTGTAGAAGCGACCTGGGTCGGGGCCTATCGGAGGATGGCCTTCGAAGTGGACTGGATCGCCGATGTGGCGGCACCCGGACATTTCGTGTCGGTGACGGTAGGCGGAGAGCTCAGCGGGGCGCTGCTGCGTAGGTCCTTCTCGTTGAGCGAGGTCGTCCCGGCAACAGAGGGCCGGCGGGGCCGGGTCGAGCTGGTGGTGGCGCCACATGGCAAGGGGTCACGTTGGTTGACCGCTCTCGACGTGGGCGGCTGCGTCGACATGGTGGGCCCCTCCGGACGGCCCTTCCCCCTGCCGGCGGAACCGGTCTCCTGTGTGCTGGTGGGGGGCGGGTACGGAAGCGCCCCCTTGTTCTGGCTCGGCCGGTCCTTGCGTTCCCGAGGGTGCCAGGTAGCCATGGTCTTAGGCGCTGCGGACGAGAAACGCTTGTACGGCGTGGAGCTGGCTGCCGAGTGCGCCGACCCGGTGTTGGTCACGACGAACGACGGCAGCGCCGGGGTGCCTGGATGGGTCTCCGATGTCCTGCCGGGATTGATCGACGACGTAGGAGCAGGACAGGTCTACGCTTGCGGGCCGATGCCCATGTTGCAGTCGGTGACCCGGATCGCCGAGGCACATGGCGCCACGGCGCAGGTGACGGTGGAGGAAGCCATGGCCTGCGGCATCGGGGTCTGTATGACCTGTGTGCTGCCGGTCGAGGGCCTGGATGGGCGTACGCGCATGGTGCGTGCCTGTACGGAGGGTCCGACCTTCCGGGGCGATCTGGTCCGCTGGGACTCTTTCGAGGACGGCCGATGCCGGGTGCCCTCCGACGCCGTGGGAGCGCCCGGGGCAGGTGGTCACTGATGCCGCAGGTGCGTTTGGACGTGGACCTCGGCGGACGGATGAAGCTGCCGAACCCGGTGATGACGGCCTCGGGATGCGCGGCGAATGGTCGCGAGTTGGCGCATTTCTTCGACCTGGGAGACCTCGGCGCGTTCACCACGAAGACGGTGATGGGCGCGCCGAGGTCGGGCCGGGGAACTCCTCGGATGGCGGAGACCGCCGGAGGGATGCTGAACTCGATCGGTCTCCAGGGGCCGGGGATCGAGGCCTTCGTGGAGGAGGACTTGCCTTGGCTTGCCTCCGTCGGAGCCCGGGTACTGGTTTCCATCGCTGGCGGCGATGTCGAAGAGTTCGCCTCGGTAGCGAGAACGCTCTCCGGGAGCGAGGCTTTCGACTGCTGTGTCGGGGTGGAGATCAACATCTCCTGCCCGAATGTGGCCAATCGAGGCCTGGTGTTCTCCTGCGATCCGGTCTCGACCGCTGAGGTCGTGCGCGCTGTGCGCGAGCACGTTCCTGCGGAGGTGCCGACTTTGGCCAAGCTCAGCCCGGATGTGACTGACATGGTGCCGATCGCCGGTGCCGCATTGGCTGCTGGTGCTGACGGGCTCACGATGATCAACACGATCCTGGGGATGGAGATCGACCTCGACCGGTTACGCCCCACGCTGGGCGGTGTCACCGGCGGGCTTTCCGGACCTGCGATTCATCCGGTGGCCGTGCGCGCAGTCTTCCAGGTGAGGGCAGCGATGCGTGCAGGGCGGATCGCTGCGGCACCGGTCATCGGCGTGGGTGGTGTCGCCTCCGGAGCGGATGCCTTGCGACTCATCGCGGCAGGTGCGGATGCGGTGCAGGTCGGAACCGCGGTCTTCCACGATCCACAGGCTCCGGTTCGGGTTGTTCAGGAATTGGGCTGCTTGATCGCGGACAAAGGGTTCGCGTCTGTGGCTGAGGTGGTCGGGATCGCACACGAACGGATGGCGACATGAACAACGAAGGGCAGCGCGAGCCTGTCGGACCGGAGGACAGCGTGGGCGAGGAGTGCGACCTGCTTCGCACGAGCGACCCTGGCTGCTCGTTCGGAGCTCGACTCCACACTGCGGTGGGTCGGTGCGGCCCGTTGTGCGTGGGGATCGATCCTCATCCGGCGTTGTTGGCGCAATGGGGATTGCTGGACGATCCTGCAGGTCTGAGGCATTTCGCGATGACTTGTGTGGAGGCCTTTTCTGGCGTTGTGGCCTGTGTGAAACCGCAGTCGGCCTTCTTCGAAAGACACGGGTCAGCGGGGATCGCTGTTCTCGAGGAGGTGCTGGCGGGGCTGCGTGATGGAGACACCCTGAGCATCCTGGATGTCAAGCGCGGGGATATCGGCTCCACCATGGCCGGATATGCCGAGGCCTATCTGGGAGAGGGCCCTTTGGCCGCTGACGCGATCACCGTGAGTCCTTATCTGGGGTATGGCTCCTTGCGGCCGGCTCTGGACATGGCTAGAGCCGGGGGCCGGGGGGTCTTCGTCCTCGCGTTGACCTCGAACCCGGAAGGGCCAGCTGTGCAGCACGCCCGGGTCTGGGGGATGCAGGCGGCTGGTTCGGGTTCGGCCTCTGCGACCTCGGTCGCCGGCAACATCGTCTCCGGTGCCGCCGCGGACAATGCTGCAGCCGGCCTGCAGGGTGTGTGGGGGCATGTGGGGTTGGTGGTCGGGGCAACGGTCGGGGAAGCGGTGCAGGAGTTGGGTGTGGACCTGGCTGCTGCGAATGCCCCCATCCTGGCTCCCGGGGTCGGCGCTCAGGGTGCGGATGCAGACGATCTACGGCAGGTGTTCGGGGCGGCTCTGGGGCATGTTCTGCCCTCGAGCAGCCGTGAGATTCTGTCGGCTGGTCCGCAGATCGAGACACTTCGGGAACGCGCCCAGCTTTCTGCGGGGCATTTGGCGCACGTATTGGAGCTGTGATGACAGGTCAGGAAACGGGGGCAACTGCCCCTGATCAGAGCGATCCACGGGGGGTCTCGGCGATGGCTGAACTCGCCGAGATTCGTGGAAGCATCGACAATATCGACGCGGCCCTGGTGCATTTGCTCGCGGAGCGTTTCAAATGTACTCAACGGGTGGGTCGGCTTAAGGCCGAACATGGCCTCCCACCTGCGGATCCTGACCGTGAAACGGCTCAGATCGCAAGGTTGCGAGGGCTGGCCGTCGAATCGCGTCTGGACCCGGCCTTCGCGGAGAAGTTCCTGGCGTTCATCATCGATGAGGTCATTCATCATCATCAAGCGATAGCGGCCCGCCGGGAGCAGTGAGGCAGACCCCTCGTGGACCGACGCGGAAGGCTGTTACGCCGGGGTAATTGGCAGGGTGAGTCCCGTTGCACCTGACCGGTGCTTTCGCTAGGTTCAACCCTGGGCTTCGCGAGAAAGCACCGGTGACAAGCATGTACGACTGTCTGGGTCGTGCGCCTGTATTCGGTCTCGCGGCCCGTGACAGACAATCGGCAGCTTCTTCGAGGAGAGACCCGTGGCCCTACCCCAGCTGACCCCCGAGCAGCGCGCGGAAGCGCTCGAGAAGGCCGCAGCCGCGCGGCGTGAGCGGGCTGCGGTCAAGAACAGGCTGAAGAACTCGCAGGGATCTCTCGCTGACGTCGTGAAGGAAGGCAAGACCAACGACGTCATCGGCAAGATGAAGGTTTCTTCTCTTCTGGAGTCCATGCCCGGCGTCGGCCGGGTCCGGGCTCGTCAGATCATGGAGGAGATCGGTATCTCCGAGACCCGCCGGGTGCGTGGTCTGGGCGCGAATCAGATCGCTGCTCTGCTCGAGCGCTTCAAGCAGGGCTGAGCCCTGAGCACCGAGCCCGGCCGGGTCGCTGCGACCCGGCCCGGCTCGCTCCGGCCCGCTGTCCTTGCCGGCCCTACGGCAGTGGGCAAGGGCACCGTCTCGGCCTGGGTGCGTGAGTATCATCCCGAGGTGTGGATGTCCGTGTCGGTGACGACGCGCCGTCCGCGCCCCGGGGAGGTCGAGGGTCGGCATTACTACTTTGTGAGCGATGAGCGTTTTGACGAGATGATCGCCGGTGGTGAGCTGCTGGAGTGGGCCGTAGTCCATAATCTGGCCCGTTACGGCACACCTCGTGCTCCTGTGGAAGGCGCGCTGGCTCAAGGGCGCCCGGTGTTGTTGGAGATCGATCTCCAAGGTGCCAGGCAGGTCCGTCGGTCGCTGCCGGAAGCTCTTTTCGTCTTTCTTGCTCCGCCCAGCTGGGAGGAGTTGGTGCAACGTCTGTTGGGGCGGGGCACCGAGACCGAGGTCGAACGAGAAGCACGTCTGGCCACGGCCCGTGTGGAATTGGAAGCGGCCAGTGAGTTCGACGTCGTCGTGGTGAACGATGACGTACGGCGCGCGGCCGAAGAACTCGTACACTTGATGAAGCCCTGACGTCCGCGTCAGTTTCTCTTGTTCAGTTTTCTGAGTCCCCCGAGCGAAACGAGAATCTCCTTGTCCGGCACCGTCGCGAACCCGATCGGCATCACCAACCCGCCTATCGACGACCTGCTGGAGGTCGCCGACAGCAAGTACGCCCTGGTGATCTACTCGGCGAAACGTGCCCGTCAGATCAATGCGTACTACAGCCAGCTCTCCGAGGGCCTGCTCGAGTACGTCGGGCCACTGGTCGAGACCCAGGTGCATGAGAAGCCCCTGTCGGTCGCCCTGCGTGAGATCAACGGTCGTAAGTTGACTTCGACGCCCACCGAGGGCTGATCGGGCGGAATCGCCTAGAACCGTCGAAAAGAGCATCACGATGATTGCCGCTCCTGGAACAGGACGCCCTTTACGTGTCGTCCTGGGTGTCGGGGGCGGCATCGCCGCGTATAAGGCATGTCTGTTGTCGCGGTTGTTCTCCGAACAGGGCGCGGACGTGACGGTGGTTCCTACCGAGGCAGCCTTGCATTTCGTCGGTGCTCCCACGTGGGAAGCGCTCTCCGGTCACCCGGTCAGCGCTTCTGTTTTCGACGGCGTCGACGAGGTACGTCATGTACGAATCGGTCAGCATGCCGATGTCGTGGTGGTGGCACCTGCCACGGCGGATCTGCTGGCCCGGGCCGCACACGGGCTGGCGAATGATCTGCTCACCAATGTGTTGTTGACCGCGCGCTGTCCGGTGGTCATGGCCCCGGCGATGCACACCGAGATGTGGCTGCACCCTGCGACACAGGCGAACGTGGACATTCTGAAGGCCCGGGGAGTCACGGTCGTTGAACCGGCCAGCGGACGATTGACCGGGGCGGACTCCGGGCCGGGGCGGTTGCCGGATCCGGAGAGTATTTTCGCGCAGACGATAGCAGCGCTGGAATGCTCCTGCCTCGAGGAGGGTCCCTGTGAGGATTCGGACCGGCTGTGGCGTGGCCGGCGGGTGGTGGTGACCGCAGGCGGGACCCGTGAACCGGTGGACCCGGTTCGTTTCATCGGCAACCGGAGTTCGGGGAAACAGGGCTACGCGATCGCACTCGAGGCTGCCCGTCGTGGAGCACGAGTCGACGTGATCAGCGCCCATGTCGATATAGGGGCTCCGGTGGGGCCCCCGGGTGGAGGAGCGATCTCTCTGATCGAGGTGGAGTCGGCCTTGGAGATGAAAGCTGCTGTGGACGCAGCGGCGGTGGGCGCCGATGTGGTCGTCATGGCAGCGGCTGTCGCCGATTTCCGACCCCAGGCTTATACCGGTCACAAGATCAAGAAGAGCTACGAGGACAGCTCTGCGGATGCGGTGATGACCATCGAGCTCACCCGCAATCCCGACATCCTGGCAGGGCTGGTCGCCCGGCGGGACAGCACCGAGAACACGGCCCCGGTGATCGTGGGCTTCGCCGCCGAGACCGGGGACGATTCCGGTTCGGTCTTGGATCTCGCCAGGAGGAAACTGGCCCGCAAGGGGTGCGACCTCTTGGTCGCCAACGAGGTCGGCCGAGGGGTCGTCTTCGGTCAGGACGACACTGTGCTCTCCATCCTGCGTCAGGGATATGACGACCCGGTCCGTGAGGTCACCGGGAGCAAGCAGGACGCTGCGCGAGCCCTGCTCGACGTCGTCGAGGAATTCCTCAGGTCTCCGACTGACGAGGGTTGACCTCCGATTGGTCACGGGGTCATCAGACTCTGGTTTCGTACGCCGATAGGATGAGGAAACTGTGTGTTCCCTGACGCAGGGTTTCTGCCGCACGACGCGGCGTCAACGATCGCCACACCGCTAGGAGAACCCGTGGCTCGCCTGTTTACCTCCGAGTCCGTCACCGAAGGACACCCTGACAAGATCTGTGATCAGATCTCGGACAGCATCCTCGACGCCATGCTCGAGCAGGATCCTTATGCGCGCGTGGCCGTCGAGACGATGGTGACGACCGGCCTGGTCCATGTAGCCGGTGAGGTCGATACGACCGGATATGTCGATATTCCGCGACTGGTCCGTGACACCATCGTCGGTATCGGCTACGACAGCTCCGTCAAGGGTTTCGACGGACGTACCTGCGGCGTCGAGATCTCGATCGGTCAGCAGAGCAGCGATATCGCCCAGGGCGTCAACACCGCCTATGAAAACCGCACGGGTGGCATCGACCCCAAGGACAAGCAGGGTGCAGGCGACCAGGGTCTGATGTTCGGCTACGCCTGTGACGACACGCCCGAGCTGATGCCGCTACCGATTTTCCTGGCGCACCGCCTGGCCGAGCGGCTCACCGCCGTGCGTAAGTCAGGTCAGATGGCCTACTTGCGTCCGGACGGCAAGACACAGGTCACGATCGCTTATGACGGTGACCGGCCGGTTCGTTTGGACACCATCGTGGTCAGCAGCCAACATGCCTCTGATGTCAGCTTGGACGCGCTCCTGGCCCCTGACGTCGAGAAGTACGTCATCAAGCCGGTCATGGAGAGCCTGGCCGATTCCGGCGTCGAACTCGACTTCGCCGAGGCCCGTACGCTCATCAACCCGACTGGGCGTTTCGAGATCGGCGGACCCATGGGGGACGCCGGCTTGACGGGGCGCAAGATCATCGTCGACTCGTACGGTGGCACGGCCCGTCATGGTGGGGGCGCTTTCTCCGGCAAGGACCCGAGCAAGGTCGACCGCTCCGCGGCATATGCGACCCGCTGGGTGGCGAAGAACGTGGTCGCAGCCGAGCTGGCCCGTCGTTGCGAGGTCCAGGTGGCCTATGCGATCGGCAAGGCCCAGCCGGTCGGTCTGTACGTGGAGACCTTTGGTACGGAGACGGTTCCGGTCGAGGTCGTGGAGAAAGCCATTCTCGAGGTCTTCGACCTGCGTCCGGCCGCCATCATCGAAGAACTCGAGCTGCTGCGGCCGATCTACCGGCCTACTGCCGCTTACGGCCATTTCGGTCGTACCTCCGTTCCGGACGTGACGAATGCCTTCACCTGGGAGAAGACCGACCGGGTCGAGGAGCTGCGCCGCGCGATCGGCTGATACGCGGGCATCGCCCTGAACAGATCCAGGAGGCTGCCGGGCATCGGGATCAACAGTCTGGCGGTCTCCTGGTATGTCAGCCAGGTGCGGTAGAACATCTTCCATGGACGAGGCGTTGATCCCGCTGGGCGATCTTCAGGTATCGCCTGAGGTCCACAGCGAGGTCCCGTTGGCGGCAGCGGACCCGGTCGCTCTGGTTGCTCTTGATCTTCCGCTTCCTCACCTGGATCGAGGGTTCGAGTACGCGGTGCCTGCTGAGCTGGCCGAGCAGGCACAGCCGGGATGCCGGGTCAAGGTGATCTTCTCCCACCGTGAGGCGAACGGCTATCTCCTGGAGCGGCGTCCACATCCCGAATACGACGGGAGACTGGCACCGTTGCGTCGCGTGGTCAGCCCTGAACCGGTGCTCACCAGCAGACTGGCGCAACTGGCCCGACGGATTGCTGACGAACAAGCGGGAACCTTCGCCGATGTCGCCAGGCTGGCCGTTCCGCCACGGCATGCACGGGCGGAGAAACAACTGCGAGGTCCTGGTGAAATCTCCGATCTGCCAGAGGCTCCGGACCGATCAGCATGGTCGGTTTATCCGGCAGGGGAGAGTCTGCTCCGGCGGTTGGCCGATGGCGAGGAAGCCTCTGCCGCCTGGACCGCCGCCACCCACCACGATCCTGTCTACGACTGGCCTGCTGCGTTGGCCGAAGCCGCTCGGGCCACTTTTTCCGGGGGGCGCGGCGCGGTGATAGTTCTCCCGGACGGCCGTGACGTCGACCGGGTCGATCAGGAACTGACCAGACTGTTGGGAACCGGGCGACATGTGGTTCTCACTGCCGCGCTCGGGCCTGAAGCCCGGTATCGGGCGTGGCTGAAGGTGCTACGTGGGTATGTACGGGTGGTGGTGGGCACTAAAGCTGCCGCTTTTGCTCCGGTCGCCGACCTGGGGCTGGTGGCGTGGTGGGACGATGGTGACAACAACCATGTGGAGAAACGATCTCCGTATCCGCATGTGCGTCAGATCCTGCTCGCCCAGGCCGAACTGTCGGGCGCCTCGATCCTGGCCGGGGGGGTGACCCGTACTGCTGCGGTGCAGGCTCTGGTGGACGGAGGACGTGTGAAGGACGTCCTGGTCAGCCGGGCGGAACGTCGAGCTGCGGCGCCCAAGGTGTATATCGCTGGTGAGGGTGTCGACGAGGAACGGGACGGACCTGCCGCGCGGGCCCATCTACCCGGGATCGCCTGGCGGGTGGCCCGATCTGCTTTGGAGACCGGGCCGGTGCTGGTGCAGGTGCCCCGGCGGGGGTACATCCCGGCGTTGTCCTGCGAGCGGTGCCGCACCCCGGCACGTTGCCCGGAATGTTCCGGTCCGTTGTCCTGGCAGGAAGGTGCAACGGTGGCGGGTTGCCGGTGGTGTGGACGGAATGCAGCGGATTTCTGTTGCCCTGCCTGCGGAGGATTCCGGCTGCGGATCCGGGTGATGGGTGCGCAGCGGACGATGGAGGAACTGGGGCGGGCCTTTCCCGGGGTGCCGGTGGTCTACTCCCGGGCTGGCTCACTCGTGGAATGCGTCGAGGCGAAGCCTGCGATGGTGGTGGCCACCCCCGGTGCGGAACCTCGTGCCGAGTTGGGTTATGCGGCGGTCTTGTTGCTCGATGCGTGGGCCAGCTTGGATCGTCCGGTACTCGATGCGGGGGAGGAGGCCTTGCGCCGCTGGACAGGAGCAGCTTGCCTGACAGGTCCGGGCGGCCGTGTGGTGTTGGCCGGAGTCCCCGAGGCGCCCTCGATCCCTGCGGTGGAGGCTTTGGTGCGCTGGGCGCCGGAGTGGTTCGCCGGTCGGGAGCTGGTCGAGCGCGCGGAGCTGTGTCTGCCGCCCACGGCCTGGGTGGCTTCGTTGAGAGGGACCCGGCGAGCGGTGACAGACCTGGTGGACGTCGCTCGGCTTCCTCCGGAAGTGGAACGGCTGGGGCCGCTTCCGGTGCCGGAGAGCGAGGACGTCCACCTGTTGTTGCGGGCTCCGCATGCGTTCGGAGCGCAGGCCGCGGGCGGATTGCATGCGGCGCGGGCGGTTCGAGGAGCCAGAGGTGAACCCGATCTGGTGTCTGTCCGGGTCGGGGTCGTTGACTTCTGAGTAAGGGAAAGCGGAGGTCAAGCGCGCGTCAAGAGTGTTCTTCGTCAGGTCGCGGGGGCTTTTCCTGCCCTACTCTGAAGGTATCGGTCGTGGGGTCGGCTGCCATCGTGCTGGAGGGACGATCTAGGGAGAACGGCGGATGGGCGGGAATCTCGCGTTTGCGCCGCTGAAGGACACACGATTTGTGTGGTTCTTCGTAGGGCGGTTCATCTCGACCGCAGGGTCGGTGATGGCTCCGATCGCGTTGGCCTTCGCCGTCCTGGAGATGACGTCGTCGGTGACTGCGCTGGGCCAGGTTCTCGCAGCTCGGAGCATTCCGCTGGTGGTCCTGCTGCTGGTCGGTGGAGTCGTGGCGGATAGGTTCTCCCGGTCGACGGTGCTCATGGTCTCTCATGTGGCATCGGCAGCGACTCAAGGTCTGGTGGCCTACCTGGTGATCACGGGGCAGGCCCGCCTGGACACGGTCATTCTGCTGGAGGCCCTCAACGGGGCGATGACGGCATTCACCATGCCGGCCATCCAGGGCATGGTTCCGCAGGTGGTGGACCGGGCGGTGATGCAGCAGGCGAATGCTTTGCTGGCCTTCAGCAGGAGCATCCTGGCAGTGATCGGACCCGCGGTAGCAGGCCTTCTGGTCGTGACGGTGGGCGCAGGATGGGCCCTGGCTTTCGACGCTCTGACCTGGGTGATGGCTGCGTTCTGCATGCTTTTCGTGCGGGTTGCTCCGGCCGCTGACCGCGAGCGCTCCACGATGTGGAGGGAACTGCGTTCAGGCTGGACGGAATTCATTTCGCTCACCTGGCTGTGGGTGATCGTGCTCGCTTGTGGTGTGCTGAATGCGGTGCATGCCGGTGCCTGGGCGACCTTGGGGCCGATGGTGGCCAAGAACGATCCCCGGATCGGGGAACAGGGCTGGGGGATGCTGGTCTCTGCCGAAGCAGTTGGCCTCTTGGTGTGCACCGTGGTCATGCTGCGGGCCAGGGTCGTGCGCCCGTTGGTCGTGGGGATGATCGGGATGGCTGCTTTGGCCCTCCCGTTGTTCGCCTTGGCCCTGCACCCCTCACTGGCCGTGGTGATGATCTGTTGTTTGCTGGCAGGAGCGGGGGTGCAGGTTTTCATGATCACGTGGCAGACCGCCATTCATGAGAATGTTCCGGAACGCTATCTGTCCAGGATCACCGCTTACGACAGCCTTGGATCTTTCGTGGCGCTGCCCTTGGGACAGCTGGCGGTGGGGCCGGTGGCCGGGGCCGTAGGACCGGAGTCGACCTTGATCGGTTCGGGCGTTTTCTTCATCGCGGTGGTGTCGGCTGCGCTGGGAGTACCCGCGGTCAGGACGATGCGTCGGGGAGTGGCGGCACCGGCGGGTCCTTCGACGCTCGTGGTCGAACCTCGGGTGGTCGAGCCGCAACAGGCGGAACCTCGTACCGGCGGGGCTGCCGTGGCCGGTGCTCCAGGTGTAGAACCTGAGCGGTGAACGAGGGACGGCGGTAGGGCTCATGAAGCCCCGTAAACTGATGGTTTCCGTTCTTTCCGCTGAAGGAGACTCGTGGCTGTCCAGGACATCCGGCTGTTCGGTGACCCCGTATTGCGTACGCCCGCTGCGCCGGTCGTCGATTTCGACAAGGAGCTGCGCAAGCTCGTCGAGGATTTGACCGACACCATGCGTGAGGCTCCCGGAGCGGGTCTGGCTGCACCTCAGATCGGGGTGGGTCTTCGGGTCTTCACCTGGTGGGTCGACGGCCAGCTGGGGCACCTGTGCAATCCGGTACTCGATCTCTCCGAGGAACAGCAGGAAGGGGACGAGGGCTGCCTGTCTATCCCCGGGGTCTACGTGGACACTCCACGTGCGCTGCGGGCGGTAGCCACGGGGGTCGATATGTACGGGGAGCCGGTGCGGGTCGAGGGCACGGAGCTCTTGGCGCGCTGTTTGCAGCATGAGACCGATCACCTGGACGGCATCCTGTTCGTCGACCGGCTGGACCGTGAACAGCGTCGGATGGCGATGAAAGCGATCCGGGCCGCGGAATGGGCCGGGACAACCCCGCCGACGGTGAAAGTCAGCCCTCATCCGACCTTCGGCCGGGGGTGGTGAGCCATGCGGATCGTTTTTGCCGGTACCCCGGAGGTCGCGGTGCCCTCGTTGTCGGCCTTGTTGTCCTCCTCGCACGAGGTGATCGCGGTGGTTACCCGTCCGGACGCGCCTGCGGGCAGGGGACGTTCTCTGCGGCCCAGCCCGGTGAAGGAGCGCGCGCTCGAGGCCGGGGTGGAAGTCCTGACCCCGTCGTCGGCCCGGGATCCGGAGTTCCTCTCGCGTCTTTCCGAGCTGGCACCGGACGCCTGCCCGGTGGTCGCCTACGGGAATCTCCTGCCTGCTGCGGCGCTGTCCGTCCCTGCCCGTGGATGGATCAATCTACATTTCTCGTTGCTGCCGGCCTGGCGGGGTGCTGCGCCGGTGCAACACGCGGTGATCGCTGGGGACGAGATCACCGGGGCCAGTACTTTCCTGCTGGAAGAGGGCCTGGACACCGGGCCGGTGTTGGGCACGATGACCGAGGTGGTGCGGTCTCAGGACACCTCCGGCGAACTTCTGGAACGGCTGGCTTCGGCCGGGGCGTCCTTGCTGGTGTCGACACTCGACGCAGTGGAGTCCGGGTCGGCTCTACCGGTGGCTCAGCCGGCGGAGGGAATCAGTTTTGCGCCGAAGCTGACCACGGAGGACGCCAGGGTGCGCTGGGATGTTCCCGCTTTGGCGGTCGACCGCCGCGTCCGCGGTTGCACTCCGGCTCCGGGCGCGTGGACCACTTTCCGTGGCGGTCGGATCAAGATCGGACCGGTTGCCCTGGTAAGCGACCCTGAGGTCAGGCCGCTGGCACCGGGATCGATGGTGGTGACTCGGCGGGATGTCTTCGTCGGGACAGCCAGTACACCGGTACGTCTGGGAACGGTCCAGCCGCAGGGCAAGCGACCGATGGCAGCAGCTGATTGGGCTCGCGGTGCGCGGGCCATGACGGACGAGACCCTGGGAGAGTGACCGTGTCGGGTGCGCGACGTGAAGGATCGGGCGGGGCAGGACGAGAACGGTCAAAGGGGGAACACGGTGGAATGCGCCGCTCGTCGACGGAGGGCACAGCGCCGTACCGGGGGCCGCGTCGTCGCTCGGTGACCCGCCCGGCGCAGAGACACCGGGCGGTCGATCAGGCCCGGTCGGTGGCCTACGAGGTCCTGCGGGCGGTCGCCGAAGGCGCCTACACCAATCTTGAACTGCCGAAACGTCTGCGGGCTGCACAGGTCACCGGACGGGACGCCGCCTTTGCGACAGAACTGGTCTACGGCACGACTCGGATGCGAGCCTTCTACGACCTCGTGGTGGCTCGGGCAGCCGGGCGACCGCTGTCGAAACTGGACGATTCGGTGCTGGACATCCTGCGTCTGGGAGCACATCAGCTCCTGGGAATGCGGGTCCCGGTGCACGCCGCATGTGACACGACGGTGGCACTGGCTCGGCAGACCCATGGCACGGGGGTGTCGGGGTTGGTGAATGCGGTGATGCACCGCATCAGCGAACAGGACAGGGAAACCTGGCTGAAGGCCGTCTCACCGGGAGAAGACGCGGACGCCAGCGCCCGCCTTGCCGTGGAGACTTCCCACCCGGAATGGATCGTTCGTGCGTTGCGGTCGGCCTTGATCGGGCATGGCGCTGCCACGGCCGAGGAGGCCGACGAGGCCTTGGCCGCATTGTTGTCCGCGGACAACATCCCGGCTGCGGTGACCTTGGTGGCACGCCCGGGGCTGTCCGAGATCGACGAACTCGTCGAAGCAGGCGCGGAGGCCTCGTCGACGGTACGGACGGCGGCGGTCCTCACGGCAGGTGGTGATCCCGGAGCGATCCCTGCGGTGCGCGAGGGGCGGGCTGCGGTGCAGGACGAAGGAAGCCAGCTGGTGGCTCTGGCGCTCGCGGCGGCTCCTGTGGTCCCGGTCCAGGGTGGTGGGCCCGTGGACGATCAGCCCCAGGCGCCTTCGGAGCAATGGCTGGACATGTGTGCAGGACCAGGTGGAAAAGCTGGTCTGCTGGCGGCGCTGGCGGCTTCTCGGCCTGCGGCACTCTTCGCCAACGAGGTGAGTGAACATCGGGCGCGTCTGGTACGCCAGACAGTGGCTGCTGCGGTTCAGGTGGGCACGGAGGTCTACGTGGGGGTGGGCGACGGCCGGGAGATCGGCGAGCTCGAGCCAAGCGCCTACGACCGTGTTCTGGTCGATGCTCCGTGTACGGGTCTGGGGGCCTTGCGGCGTCGGCCCGAGGCACGGTGGCGACGTACCGCCCAGGACGTGACTGCGTTGACCGCGGTTCAGGGGCAGCTGCTCGATTCGGCACTGGCGGCAGTTCGGGTAGGTGGCGTGGTGCTTTACGCCACCTGTAGCCCGCATCTGGCGGAGACCCGTTTCGTGGTGGCAGATGCACTGAAGCGGGCGCAGGCCCACGGAATCGGCGTCGAGGAACTCGATACCGGAGCAGTTTTCGCTGAGGTGTCTGAGGGGCGGATCACCCACATGGGAGAGGGCCCAGCTGTGCAGCTGTGGCCGCATCTGCACAGTACAGACGGGATGTATGCGGCTTTGTTGCGTCGAACGTCGTGATCGATCCGACCGGTTCTGTCTGCTGGGCCGGGTGCGGCATCCGCTGAGGTGGGCGTTGCATCCGGTCAGTAGGATGACCGGGTGCAGATCTCGCCCAGCATCCTGTCCGCTGATTTCGCGAACCTCCAGTCCGAGCTGGAAGCGATCCGTGACGCGGATTGGGCTCATGTGGACGTCATGGACAACCATTTCGTACCGAATCTGACCTTGGGTCTCCCGATCGTGGAGGCGTTGCTCAAGGTCAGCCCGGTTCCGTTGGATTGTCATCTGATGATCGAGGAGCCTGACCGTTGGGCGCCGGCTTATGCGGAAGCAGGGGCGGGGAGCGTGACTTTCCATGTGGAAGCTGCTCAGGATCCAGTGGCCTTGGCCAGAGCGATTCGGGCTGCTGGTGCCCGGGCATCGATGGCGCTGAAGCCGGGAACCGCATGGGCGCCGTATGAGGATCTGTTGCCTGAGGTCGACATGGTCCTGGTGATGACGGTCGAGCCGGGCTTCGGGGGGCAGTCCTTCATGGCCGATCAGATGCCGAAGGTGCGTGCGGTTCGTGAATCGGTTCGTCGATACGGCGGACAGGTCTGGGTGCAGGTCGACGGTGGGGTCTCTACCTCGACGATCGAGCAGTGCGCGGAAGCTGGAGCGGATGTCTTCGTCGCGGGTTCAGCGGTTTACGGCGCGCAGGACGTCGGGAGCAGGGTGGCTGAGCTGAAGGACCTGGCGAGCCGACACGCGCACGCCTGAAAGCGGAAAAACCGGGCGACTGACTTCTGGCAACTAATCTGTGCAGCAACACTTTTGCTGCCTGACCGAGTGTTGCTGGGGGGATTCCTTGTGGCGTTCTCGGCAGGGGCCGCCAGGGAGGAGTCGTACTCGTGAACGGATCTTCGCCCGACGCCCTCATGCATGATGAAGACGTCGACAAGGCCACGGAAAGCCGCTCCGTCGTCGAGGGCGCCGAGATCGAGGAACAGATCGTCCTCGACGAGGACGAGGCGTGGAACCGCCTGGTTCGTCTCGTCGAACGGTCGCCGGGTCGAGTTCTGCTCGGGATCGCCGGCTCGCCAGGAGTGGGCAAGACCTCCTATGCCGACTACTTGGCTGCCTGTTGCGTCGACGCGGCGGTGGTCGGTCTGGACGGCTTCCAGCTCTCTCAGTCGGCGCTCTCCCGGATGGGGCGGGCCACCCGTCGCGGAGCCCCCGACACCTTTGACGTCGAGGGATATCTGGCTCTCCTGCGAAGGCTGCGCAGTGACGACGAGCAGACGGTCTGGGCGCCGGAGTTCCGCAGGGAGACCGACGACCCGGTGGCGGGGTCGGTCCCGGTGCGTCCTTCAACCAGAGTGGTCATCACCGAGGGGAACTACCTTCTCCTTCCTGAACGTCCGTGGGCGCAGGCCCGTGAACTGTGCGACGAGGTCTGGTTCGTCGAGGTCCCTGAGCGGGTCCGTATCCTTCGACTGGTCAACAGACACGCCCACTATGGTCTGAGCCGAGCACAAGCCCGGGCCCGGGTCACCGTGGGTGCCGATGGGGAGAACGCGAAGCTCGTCCGTGGCACGCGAGGACGAGGGGACTTCGTCGTGCGGATGACCTTGTCCGAGGAGGAAACGGTATGACCCCAGGCCCAGGGACGGGCGAATCGGATGAAGGAGCGGCGCGGCGCGGTGTGACCTGTGTCGGGCTCACTGTGCTGGACGTGGTCCAACGCGTGGACTGTCCGGTGTCCTGGGGGCGGAAGAGCGTGTCCACCTCGGCCGAGGTCACGGTCGGAGGGCCTGCCGCGAATGCCGCCATCTGCGTCGCCAAGCTGTTGGGGACGGCAACTCTGGTCACCGGTGTCGGGGGTGGGGCGATGGCAGAGCTGGTGCGCGCCGAACTCGAGGCCTGGAACGTGCATCTGATCGATCTTGCCCCGGCCGGCTGGCGGCTGCCGGTGGCTTCTTGTCTGGTAGGCGCCGATGGCGAACGGACCGTCGTCGCGCCGGGCGCCTTAGCCACGTCGTGGTCTTTGAACGCTCAGGCTCGACAGGCCATCGATGTGGCGGGAGCCCTGCTCGTGGACGGCCATCACCCGGTCGCCGCAGAAGAAGCACTGAGGTCGGTTGAGGAGTGTCGCGTGCAGCAGGGACGGGCCCCGCTCACCCTCGTCGATGCAGGTAGCGTCAAAGCCCATGTCCAGGAGTGGCTGCCGCTGCTGGACATCGTGGCAGGCTCTGCCGACTACGCCGCTGGGTTGACCGAGTCACCGGAGGCCGCGATGGAACTGGTCCTGACCGCCGGAGCCGGCGCCGTGGTGATGACCGACGGGCCCGGTGACATCCGTTGGGCCACGGCACAAGGAGACCGAGGGTGCATGCGCCCACCTCGAGTGACGGCAGTGGACACCCTGGGGGCAGGTGACGCCTTCCACGGGGCACTCGCGGCGGGGATGGCGACCGGGATGGGGCTGGCGGATGCGGTGGCTCTGGCGGCGGAAACGGCGTCCTGCCGGGTCGCGTACGAGGGTGCGCGTGCGTGGATGTCCTCGGTGTCGCTGCTGCCGTGAACGGTCAAGATGCCCCGGTGAGCGGTCTTGAGACGAAAAAACCGATTCGTTCGCAGCGTGACGTGACCCAGTGGCATACTGGGGGCACGTGCTCCGGGGTCGGTGAAATTCCGAGCCGGCGGTGATAGTCCGCGACCCGTTGCCCTCGCTCGCGAGGTCACGGTGGATCCGGTGAAAGTCCGGAACCGACGGTGAAAGTCCGGATGGGAGGCGCACGTGGCCACCTGAAAGGGTGGCTCGGCGGCGATGAAAAGCGTCGTCGTAGCCCTACGCGAGCGCGTCTTCGGACGTGCTCGTTGTGTGTCCGGGGCCATCGGGCGCTCGGTGCATCCTGCATCGGGAGCCGGCCGTCGGACCTCACGGAGAAATAGCGCGGCTCGTCCGTGTGCTACTTCTCCTGGAGGGGCTCGACTGCGCCGTTCACCGGTCTCCGCTCGTTCCCGGAGCTCGACAGTATGGTCGAGGAGCAGGAGGGGCGAGGGTGTCGAGCACCGCCGACGAGGAATTCATGCGCATCGCGCTGGCCGCAGCTGTGCTGGGGCCAGCTGCCGACCCAAATCCCCAGGTCGGAGCAGCGATCACCGATGCTTCGGGTCATCTGGTGGCGGTCGGGCATCATCGGGGTTCGGGAACCCCGCACGCGGAGATCGGCGCGCTCATTCAAGCCGGAACGCGGGCGCGAGGAGGCACGCTCTACGTGACCTTGGAGCCGTGCCGGCATCGAGGGCGTACCGGCCCGTGCACCGAAGCCTTGATCGGGGCCGGGATCTCCCGGGTGGTCTTCGCCCAGGACGATCCCACCGAGCAGGCCGGTGGCGGTGCACAGGTGCTGGCCGAGGCTGGGGTCGAGGTCGAGTCGGGGGTCCTCGCCGAAGAAGCAATGGCGTTGAACGCCTTCTGGTCGTGGGCGATGTACCTGGGACGGCCGGTGGTCACCTGGAAGTATGCGGCCACTCTCGACGGACGGTCGGCTGCGGTGGACGGGACCAGCCAGTGGATCACCGGTGAGGAGGCCCGCGCCGACGTCCATGAACGCCGCTCCCAGTGCGGGGCCATCGTGGTCGGGACGGGTACTGCCTTGGCGGACGACCCCCAGCTGACGGTACGGGATACTTATGGCGCTTTGACCGGCCAGCAGCCTTACCGAGTGGTCGTGGGCCATCGGGACCTGCCTGAGGATGCGCGACTGCGGGACGGGAGCGCGCCGACGCTCTTCCTGCATACACATGATCCTGCGCAGGTGTTGGCCGAGCTGCACGAGCGGGAGATCCGCCATGTCTGGCTCGAGGGTGGTCCGACCCTGGCTGGGGCCTTCCTCGACGCGGGCCTCGTCGACGAAGTGGTCGCCTATGTTGCACCGATGCTTCTGGGTGCTGGTCCGTCGGCGCTGGTCGGACCGCAGATCACCACCTTGGCTGAGGCCTACCGCCTGGATCTTCAGGATGTGGCTCGGGTGGGCGATGACATCCGTCTGGTTTTGAATCCCGTCGTCTGAGGAGGTTGTTCATGTTCACCGGAATCGTCGAAGAGATCGGCGTGATCACCGCGATGGATCGCCGTCCGGACTCGGTGGTGCTGCGGATCCGTGGACCGTTGGTGACGACGGATGTCGCCGACGGCGTGTCGATCGCGGTCAACGGGGTGTGTCTGACCGTGACGGGGCACGACGGTGAGGAGTTCACCGTCGATGTCATGCAGGAGAGCTTGAACCGCAGCAGTCTCGGCGCACTCGGCCTGGGCAGCCAGGTCAACCTGGAGCGGGCCTTGTCCGCTCAAGGCCGTTTCGGGGGGCACATCGTCCAAGGACATGTGGACGGTACGGCGACCTGTTTGAGCCGGGTGCCCGGTCAGGACTGGGAGGTGCTGACCTTCTCCTTGCCCTCCGACCTGGCCCGGTACGTGGTCTCCAAGGGATCGATCACTGTCGACGGGGTCTCGTTGACGGTCTCCGGGCTCACCGAGGAGACCTTTGCCGTCAGCTTGATCCCTACCACTTTGCGGGAGACGACATTGGGTGGCCTCGGGGTGGGCGGTGCGGTGAACCTCGAGGTCGACGTCCTCGGGAAGTACGTCGAGCGGCTCCTGGGGCTGGTGCCTGCCCAGGCAGATCTCGGTGCAGCTCCTACGCTCGGCGAGGGGAGCAGAGCATGACAGGGCGGCACGACCACGGGGGACAGCGGACGGCGCCGGAACCGGCCAGTGGCGGGACAGGGAAAGAGAAGCAGGGGAGGACGGATATGGCAGAGCACACGGCAGATGCGGGTTTCGCGAGTATCGAGGCTGCTCTGGCTGCGATGCGGGCGGGGCGCCCAGTCCTGGTCCTGGACAGCGCAGACCGGGAGAACGAAGGTGATGTGATCCTGGCCGGGCAGACCTTGACCACGTCATGGCTGGCCTGGACGATCCGGCATAGTTCCGGTTATGTCTGCGTACCGATGACGGCCGACCGGGCCGACGAACTTCAGCTGCCTTCCATGGTCGTCGACAACGAGGACCCCCGGGGGACGGCCTATGCGGTCAGCTGTGATGCCGCGACAGGGGTGAGCACCGGGATCAGCGCAGCCGACCGGGCACGGACGATCCGGTTGTTGGCCGACCCTGATTCTGGTCCGGAGCAGTTCGTCCGGCCCGGTCACGTGCTCCCGTTACGGGCGCATCCGGGCGGGGTCGCAGCTCGTGCCGGGCACACCGAGGCCGGGGTCGAGCTGGCTCGGGCTGCAGGGCTGTCCCCGGTGGCGGCGATCGCTGAACTCGTCCATGACGACGGGACGATGATGCGTGCCGCCGATGTGCTGCGGTTGGGGGATGAGCACCGGCTTCCGGTGATCACGATCGTCGACCTTCAGGCCTGGCTGGCCAGGGGCGGGGAGAACCGCCGTGCCTGGTCGGCCGGAGAGCCATCGGGTGGTGTCGCCATCGCCGGGAAGGGTGCTGGGGCACACCGGGTCGTCCGCCATGGCGAGGCCCAGCTTCCCACCGAGTACGGGGTTTTCCAGATGGTGGGCTACGCCGATCTGGTGACGGGGGCGGAGCATCTGGCTCTGATCAGCCCGGTAGGGCTGGGAGATCGTCCAGTGGTGCGGGTGCACTCGGAATGTCTGACCGGGGATGCCTTGGGGTCCTTGCGCTGTGACTGCGGGCCTCAGCTGCAGGAAGCCTTGGCGACGGTGGCAGCTCAGGGCGGGGTCGTGGTCTACGTCCGTGGTCATGAGGGGCGAGGCGTGGGGTTGTTGGCGAAGGTCTCCGCCTACGGGGTGCAGGATCTGGGGGCAGACACGGTCGATGCACAGGTACGACTTGGCCTGCCGATCGATGATCGCGAGTACGGCGGTGCCGCAGCGATCCTGACCGATCTGGGTGTGGGGCCTTTCGAGCTGCTCACCAATAACCCCTTGAAGATCACTGCTCTGCAGGGCTTCGGTCTGGAGGTCATCGCCCGGCGGGAACACCATGTCGGGGTGAACCCGGCCAATGTCGCCTATCTGGCCACGAAACGTGACCGGATGGGCCATCTTCTCTCCCAGGACCAGCACATCCCTTCATTTGTTTCTCCTACGGAAGGTTGACCATGGCCGGACACGGTTCCCCGACCCTGACCCCCGATGCTGCTGCACTGCGTGTGGCCGTTGTGGCGTCCAGCTGGCACGACGAGATCATGGACGGCCTGATAGCCGGGGCGACCGATGCCCTGGCCGAAGCGGGCTGCCCGCAGGTCGATCTGATTCGGGTCCCGGGGACCTTCGAGCTTCCGGTCGCCTGCGCGAGGCTTGCCTCCGCCTACGACGCCCTGGTTGCCCTGGGCGTGGTCGTCCGAGGAGGAACACCGCATTTCGACTACGTCTGTGCTGGCGCGACCACCGGGATCACCCAGGTATCGGTCACGACCGGTGTCCCGATCGGTTTCGGGGTGTTGACCTGCGATGACGAGGAGCAGGCCCGCGCCCGGGCCGGCCTGCCCGGGTCGATCGAGGACAAGGGGAGGGAAGCCGCACAGGCCGCGGTGGCCACGGCAACCGTGCTGGCTGGGCACCCATGGCCACCTGCCGGCCACGAGGATCTACGATGATCGACGTACTACGTGATCTCTTCGAGGCGAAGATCACCATCGGTGGTTACCCGCTGTACTGGCGGGAGGTCATCGGTAACGGTTTCGGTTTCGCTTCGGCTATCGGGGGGTTGCGTCGCAGGGTGTGGGCCTGGCCGGTGGGGATCGTCGGCAATGTCCTGTTGTTCACGGTCTTCTTCGGGACAGCCTTGAGTCTGGACGACGGCCGGTTTCCTTTGTTCGGCCAGTCTGCACGCCAGGTCTTCTTCGTCGCGACCAGCGTGTACGGCTGGTGGCGGTGGCGGCAGACGAGCCGTGGACGGGCCAAGGACGCCCCGGCGATCACTCCCCGGTGGGCGACCTCTCGGGAGCGACTGGTTTATGTCGCGGTGTGGGCGGTGGGCCTCGTCGTGGCTCAGGGCGTCTTCGCCTCGGTGGGCGCCGGGTGGCCTGCGCCTCGCTGGTACTACTGGACGGACGCCTGGATCTTCACCGGTTCGATCGTGGCGACCTTCGCGATGGCTCGGGGATGGAACGACTTCTGGCTCTGCTGGATCGCAGTCGACCTGGTAGGGGTGCCCCTGTTGTGGCACAGCACGTACTACCCCAGCGCGGTCCTCTACGCGGTCTACGGAGGGCTGGTCCTTTACGGGTTCTCGGTGTGGGTGCAGGCGACCAGGGCCGAGCGTAGATTCCAGGACGGATTTTCCGCCGTCCCGGGCGAGAAGGTCCCGCCTCGCCCGGATCCGTCGACCGGACCGGTCTTGGGGCGGGCCGTCGACGCGAGTTGAGCATCGGCAGCGTCTTTCTGCGACGGAGAACCGAAGGTCCAGCGTTCTCGTGACGATATGGGGGCACCGTGTCCGTACCCGGACACGGTGTTGTCGCCGCGTGTCGTCGCGGCCGGTGCGAGGAGGCCTCGGATGGGCGCACAGGACGATACGTACGCTGGGTGGGATATCGATGGGAGTGGCCTGCGGGTCGCGATCGTTGCCGCCAGATGGCACCGGGAGTACATGGAGGGGATGCTCGAGGGCGCGAAACTGTCCCTGTCCGAGCACGGCGTCGAAGACCTGGACGTGGTGCGGGTCCCCGGCGCTTTCGAGCTTCCGGTGGTCTGTGCCCGTTTGGTCCACCAGCCCTATGACGCCTTGGTCGCTTTGGGGATCATCCTCAAGGGTGGGACTCCGCACTTCGAGTACGTCGCCCAATCGGTGACCCATGGGCTGTCCCGGGTGTCGACCGCTGCCGGTGTCCCCATCGGTTTCGGGGTGTTGACCTGTGAGAACGAGATGCAGGCTCGTGATCGTTCCGGCGTGCACGGGTCGCGGGAGTCCAAGGGCTATGAGGCCGGCATGACGGCGCTGGCCACTGCGACGGTACTCCGTTCAGTGGATTCCTGCCCCGATTGATCTGTTCCCGGTTGCACTCCCCGGAGGCGGAGGACCGAGATGCGGGCTGGAGCCTCTGTCCGGAGCGAAGGCCGGTAGCCTGACGCAGGTGAAGAGCTTTGACGACCTCTACGCCGAGTTGGCCGAGAAGGCCAATACCCGCCCTGCCGGTTCAGGCACTGTCGCGGAACTCGATGCCGGGGTCCATTTCATCGGTAAGAAGATCGTGGAAGAGGCTGCGGAAGCCTGGATGGCGGCCGAGTTCCAGTCCGACGAGGAAACCGCTGCCGAGATCAGCCAACTGCTCTACCACGTACAGGTCATGATGATCGCCAAAGGCCTGACTCTGGAGGACGTCTACCGACATCTGTGACCGGTGGCGCTCGACGCCGCCTGCTGTCATCTGTCGAAGAGAGACCTACACCATCAGAGGAAAGACCGTGTTACGTATCGCTGTCCCCAACAAGGGGAGCTTGGCCGAGTCCGCCGTTGTCATGTTGAAGGAATGCGGGTACAAGGTTCGCCGCGATTCCAAGGAACTCGTCCTGACCGATGTCGACAACGACATCGAATTCTTCTATTTGCGTCCGCGGGATATCGCGGTCTACGTCGGCTCCGGAACTCTCGACGGCGGGATCACCGGCCGTGACCTGCTGCTGGATTCGGGAAGTGAAGCCGTCGAGACCATGCCATTGGGCTTCGCGCGCAGTACCTTCCGGTTCGCCGGACGTCCCGGTCCGGCTTCGTCGGTGGCTGAGTTGTCCGGCCAGCGCATCGCGACCAGCTACACCGTGCTGGTCCGTGACCATCTGGCATCCCATGGCGTCGAGGCCGAGGTGGTTCGACTCGACGGGGCGGTGGAGACCTCGATCATGTTGGGGGTCGCCGATGTGATTGCCGACGTGGTGGAGACCGGCGCCACCTTGCGGAACCAGGGCTTGGAGGTCTTCGGGGAGCCCATCTTGCGCAGCGAGGCCGTGCTCATCGCCCGCCCGGACACCGCAGAGTCTCCGGCGATGGCGGTTCTGCAGCGTCGGCTGCAGGGAGTCATCACCGCCCGCACCTACGTCATGGTCGACTACGACGTACGGGTCGAGCTGGTTGAGCAGGCCTGTGCCGTCACTCCTGGGTTGGAGTCGCCGACAGTCAGCCCGCTGCACGACAAGGGCTATGTCGCGGTGCGGGCCATGGTCCCCCGCAGCAGGGTGAACCAGGTGATGGACGAGTTGTACGCCATGGGTGCCCGCGGCATCCTCGTCACTGACATCTCAGCCTGCCGTCTGTGAATCACCCGGATTTCCGTGGAGACGGTCGTCCTGGGGCGGTGGTCTTCACGGTGGGGTGACGTGCCGAGTCGTCGAGCGCGAGGCTTTTCCCGCTGAGTGCGAATACGCTCTGCTCTGCGCTGTTCTCAGGACAATCGGCATGAATACGATCCGGGTGCGACACGGATGGACAGCGCACAAACGGCTGTGGTGCGACGAAGCTGAGTAGCGTATGGCTGTGAACAATGCCACCTCCGATCGGGCTGATTCCTCAACCGCTTTCAACCCCTATGCGGTGATGCGGCCGCGTCGCGGGGCTGCCGTCGCGGTCGTCCTGACCGTTCTGGTCTTCATCGCCTTCACCTATGCGGCGATCACGGTGCCGGGCAGAGAAGGGCAGAAAGCAGACTGGGGGATTCTCGATCGGGTGATGATCTTTGTGAGCGGGGCCGCCATCGCCTGGTTCATCTGGCGATTCGCCAGTATCAAGGCAGTTCCTTCACCACAGGGGATCGTGGTGCGAAATCTGCTGCTGACCCGGACGATCGACTGGGCTGAGGTCGTGCGGGTGCAGTACGGCGGCGCGGCTCCCTGGGCGCGGCTGGACCTGTCCGATGCCGACACGGTGGCGGTCATGGCGATTCAGAAGGCCGACGGTGCGCACGCTCAGGCGTTGGCCGCCCGGTTGGCGGCTTTAGTGGAGGTACATGCTTCTGCGGTGGACCCGGGGCTTGGCCCGCAGCAGAGCTGACCGCGTGGTCAGGGTGCCCGATCGGCAGAGCTCTCCGGAATGTCTTCGTCGTCGCTCTCCTGGGGTTCCCGGTTGTCCACCAGCACGAAAGTACTGGGCACATAGGTGACGGCTTCCTGGTAGGGCAGGCCGGTGACCTCCAACAGGTCCACGACGATGGACCGCACCTGGGCGCGGATCACTTCTGAGGACAACGACGGACGCTCGTCGACATAGGTGGTCATCTCGGCCAGGTCCACCAGGATGAGGCGTGAGGCCTCCGGGAGTTCACGTTCGGAAAGACTGGCGGCCATCAACTCGGTCGCCTCGGCGAGACCCGCGACCATGTCGAGGTACGACTTGGAGACGACCTCTCCTGCGGAGACCGCGACATAGGCCCGCCGAACCAGGACACGGAGATTACGGATCGTGTGATCGAGGGGATCGAGCAGGTCCGCGATCACCTGTACCGCAGGTAATTGCCTGCGGCGGAAGGGAGAAGTACGGACCACGGCCAACCCGGCGTCGGCGCTCTCCCGCAACTCGTCCAGGATCTCCTCGGTGGTGCGTGCCCGCTCCAGTGCGGCTGCGGCCCGGGCCGGGTCCTGCTCCCGTAGCGCTCGTACCGTGTCCCGGAGGATCGCGCTGATTTCGGCGAGAGCTTCGGCGGCTTTCAGCCGGGGAGCTCGGACGGGGGTGGCCGGGGTGATGGTCGCGGCCAGTAACGCGACGCAGCCACCGATGACGGCATCGGTCCAGCGCAGGAAAGCTTGACCTGGGGGAGCCACCAGGATGGTGACGACAGCCGATTGGATCCCGGCGGTGGCGGTCATGCCGACTCCGGCATCCAGCAGGGTTGCTGCGGACATGGCGGTGATGACGATCACCGCCAGCTGCCAGTACCCGGCGCCCATGAAGTGGACGAAGGCGTCTCCGATGAAGACGCCCAAGGCGACCCCGACCACCACTTCGACGACCCGGCGTAGCCGCTGACCGAAGGACTGCCCGAGGACGATGAGAGCGGCCACCGCAGCGAAGATGGGCATCTCGTGCCCGAGGAGACCCTGCGCGACTGAATAGGCGATCCCGGCGGAGACTGCGCACTGGACGATGAAGAACGACCGGCTGCGCAGCCGAGAGATCCGGGTCTGCAGGGAGGAACGGCCCCGGAGGGCTACTCGTCGGGGGATGGCCAATCCCCAGTCGACCCAAGCGGCTTCGTACCAGCGAGAGCTGTCAGCCGTTCTGGGCATGGAGGTCCTTCCTGGGGGTGGCGGGAGGTGGTGTCATCGGGGTGGGGGCAGCCGGCTCGCTGCGGCCGGTGTCGAGGATCAGGTCGGCCTGTTCCCGAGTGCCTTCCTGGGCGAAGAGTTGCTCCTCCTGGAGCGCCCACTGCTGCCAGTACGGCCGGAAGGTGTCTCCGTCGCGTCGTAGTGCACGCGCTCGGCGCAGATCCGCAGATGCTTCGGTCCAGATGACAGCGGACAGATACGGCAGGCAGGGGCGTGAAGCGCAGCCGACGCCTTCGACGACGATCCACGGAGCAGACAGGATCGGGCGCGGATCGGCGAAGTTCTGTGCCGTCCAGTCGTAGACGGGGGAGAAGACAGGTCTCCCCTGGGCGAGAGGTTCCAGCACGTGATGTACGAGCAGGTCGACGGCCGGGAAAAGCCCGTCCCATCCCGGGTAGAGGTCGTCCATGTGGACGATCGGGACGTGGAGACCCCGATCTGCGGACAGCGCAGCGGCGAGGACATCGGCCAGGGTCGTCTTCCCTGCGCCGGCAGGACCGTCGAAGGCGACGACGATGCTTTTCCCCGCCATGGGACCACGACGCTCCGCGACGGTGACGATCCTGGCCACCGTCGCGGAGAGATCCGTGTTCTTCGAAGAGGGCTCGGTCATACCTCAGACATAGTTCATGGACATCGCGGCGCGTACTTCATCAAGGGTGGCTGTGGCGACTTCGCGGGCGCGTTCGTTCCCGGAAGCGAGTACATCACGCAGATGCGCCGGGTCGGCGGACAGCTCTGCCCGGCGGGCCCGGATCGGCGCGAGATGTTCGTTCACGGCCTCGGTGACGACAGCTTTGAGCCGTGCGCCGCCGCCGTCGCCGATCTCTTCGGCCAGCACAGCAGGATCCCGGTCGGAGAGCAGTCCGGCCATCAGAAGCAGGTTGGCGACCTCAGGACGGTTCTCGGGGTCATAGGTGATGTGCCGGTCGGAATCGGTCACGGCCCGCTTCAACCGTTTGGCGGTCTCGTCGGCGGTCATGCCGAGTTCGATGGTGTTGCCCTTCGACTTCGACATCTTCGTGCCGTCGGTACCCAGGATGTGCGCTCCGGAGGAGAGTAGCGCCTCTGGCGCGGGGAAGACCGGACGCTTCTTGTCGACCCGGCCGAAACGCTCGTCGAAGCGGCGGGCGATCACCCTGGCCTGCTCCAGGTGCGGGAGCTGGTCCTTGCCGACCGGCACGAGATTCCCCTTGCAGAACAGGATGTCGGCAGCCTGATGGACCGGGTAGGTCAGCAGCAGTCCGGACAAGGCTCGCCCTCCGGTGGCCTCCTGCTCAGCCTTCACCGTCGGATTGCGGCGCAGTTCGGAATCGGTCACCAAGGAGAGGAAGGGCAGCATCAGCTGGTTCAGCTCCGGGATCGCGCTGTGCGTGAAGATCGTGGTGCGCGCCGGGTCCAGGCCCACAGCCAGGTAGTCGGTGAGTAGGGAATAGACGCGTTCCTTCATCTCTCCGACGCTGTCCCGGTCGGTGATCACCTGGTAGTCGGCGATGACGACGAAAGTGTCGAGCCCCAGACCCTGCAACCGGACCCGGTTGCTCAGGGTGCCGATGTAATGTCCCAGATGCAGGTTTCCGGTGGGGCGGTCCCCGGTGAGCATCCGGAAACCGCTCGGGTCCTCGGCGATCTGTTCTTCGATCTGGATGCTCCGGGCTTGGCTACGGCGGAGGCTGGCGTCGCTGACCGAGTCGGCCATGGCCTGGGCCTCCGGCGAGTTGCCGGAACTTTCGATGGCGGGGTCGATCTGCGGC
This sequence comes from Austwickia chelonae, assembly GCF_003391095.1. Lineage (NCBI taxonomy): Bacteria > Bacillati > Actinomycetota > Actinomycetes > Micrococcales > Dermatophilaceae > Austwickia > Austwickia chelonae. Next base: position 1,254,741 of record NZ_CP031447.1, read on the forward strand.
GTGGAGTTGCTCACGTGGTCTTCCTTCGCTCTGCTCAGGATCGCCCGCGTCCGACGTGGGTCCGCCGTCGCACGGGCGACGGCGGGTGGATGTGCTGCTCAGTGCCGTCGCGTGGACGGCCACCAGGAAGGCACTGGGCGGATCATAGCGATATCGTACGCTGCCGCCGGTGGACACCTTCGCCGGACAGGGGCCCACCGGTTCTAGGCTGAACGGGTGAGTGTGGCTACCCGTGTCATTCCCTGTCTCGACGTCGACGGCGGACGCGTCGTCAAAGGCATCAACTTCCAGGACCTGCGCGATGCCGGTGATCCGGTGGAGCTGGCTGCGGTCTACGAGAAGCAGGGCGCCGACGAACTGACCTTCCTGGACGTCACCGCCAGCAGTGGCGACCGGGCAACCACCTTGGACATCGTGAGCCGCACCGCGGAACAGGTCTTCATCCCGTTGACCGTCGGCGGCGGCGTCCGCACCGTTGAGGACGTCGACCGTCTGCTGCGGGCCGGCGCCGACAAGGTCGGGGTGAACACTGCTGCGATCGCCCGACCTGAACTGATCAGCGAGATCGCTGACCGCTTCGGCGCTCAGGTGCTGGTGCTCTCCGCAGATGTTCGTCGCTGGCAGGACCGCGGCGACGGGCTCTCCGCGGACGGGCATCCTGCCCCCGTCTCCGGTTTCGAAGTGACCACCCACGGAGGTCGACGGGGCACCGGCCTGGATGCGCTCCACTGGTGTGTCCGCGCTGCAGCACTGGGCGCGGGGGAGATCCTGCTGAACTCCATGGACGCCGACGGTACCCGTGACGGTTTCGATCTCGAGCTGATCGACGCCGCACGTTCCCGACTCACCGTTCCGCTCATCGCCAGCGGTGGAGCTGGCGCGACCAGCCATTTTGCGCCTGCAGTCCGGGCTGGCGCCGATGCCGTGCTCGCGGCCAGCGTCTTCCACTTCGGTGAGATGACGATCGGTGAAGTCAAGGATGCACTCCGGTCCGACGGGCACCTTGTCCGCTGAGGGCGTGCCTTCTGACGTGGCGCGTTGGTGACCGACTGGCTCGTCGCAGAATTACCATGTGCGAATGACCGATTCCTCGGCTTTGGCCGTATCGGCGCAGAGCTTGCCCGCGGCTGCGCACCCTGGCAGCGAGGTGCTGTGACTCCTCAGGTGGCTCAGGCCTTCACCGAACGCGGAGTCGTCGTGGTCGGGGTCGGGGCCGACGGATGGACCGGCCTGGGAGAAGAAGCGCGTCAGGCCTTGCGCGCGGCAGGCGTGATCATCGGCAGCCCTCGGCTCCTGGAACATCTCCCGACCTGGCTGGGTGCTCGACGGGTGGACTGGCGCAGCCCACTGCGCAGCGGCATCCGTTCCCTCGCGGAGGAATACGCTGATCAAGGATTGGTTGTCCTGGCTTCTGGCGATCCGCTGCTCCACGGCATCGGCCGTACCCTCGTCGAAGAATTGGGCATCGCCCGTCTGCGCTTCCTTCCCGCACTGTCCTCGGTCGCCCTGGCCTGCGCGCGCCTGGGCTGGCCCCGAGAGGACATCGAGGTAGTCAACGCCGTGGGCGGCGGTCTGTCCGGTCTGCCCGAAGCCTTCTTCTCCGGCGCCCGCTTCCTCGTCCTCTCCGCAGGCCGCGACACCCCCTGCACGGTGGCCGCGATGCTGACCGAGCACGGCTTCGCTGACAGCACGGTGGTGGTCCTGGGTGATCTCGGCTCCCCACGCGAACAACGCTGGGAAGGGACCGCTGCCACCTGGTCCGCAGAGATCGACGCCGGGATGAACGTGATCGCCGTCGACTGCCGTCGTGCGCGAACTCCCGACCGCCGCCGGTTGAGGAAACCAGTACGACAAGCGATACCTCGACCGCCGCTTCCGAGCTGGGATGACAACGGGAACCTTTCTGCGACGACTGCGCTCGCCGTGATCATGTCGGCGCTCGGTCCTGCGCCCGGCGAATGCCTCTGGGAGATCGGCGGGCCGGGAGTCTGCACAGACGAGTGGGTCCGTTTGGGGAGAGGTCGTTGTGCTGTGCTGTTGGACCGTCCACCAGACCCGGTCGTGAAGAGCAGCGGGCCGCCAGACGCCGTCGTCATGGCCGGAACAGGCTTGTCCCCGCGTAGTGTCGAGGCCTCCTGGAGGGCTCTGCGCCCTGGAGGCCGGCTTCTCGGTGCAGGGACGAGCGTGGACGAATCAGCATTGTTGGCCCGGTACCACCGGGCCATGGGAGGAGAACTGACCCGGTGGGACTGCGTTCGTGGGATTTCCTCGGCGGATCGGGGGCAGACCCGTTGGGCGGGTGGCGGCCAGATGGTGCTCTGGTACCTGGTGAAACCGCTCGTCGAGCAGGAGGGGCGGTGATGAAGGTCAGTGGTCGGGTGGACGCCTTCCAACGGCGTAGACCTGCGTTGGGTGTGCCTCTCGCCGTGATCTACAAGTACATCGACGACCAGGGCGCCTATCTGGCAGCGTTGATCACCTACTACGGGTTCATCTCGCTCTTTCCCTTGCTCCTCCTCCTTTCTTCGGTGTTGGGCTACGCCTTGGAGAACAACCCTGAATGGCAGGCCCGGATCATGGAATCGGCCTTCCGGCAGGTCCCGGTCATCGGGGACCAGGTGGAACGGGCTCAGCTTCAAGGCAACACCACTGCAGTCGTCATCGGTGCGATAGGCGCGCTCTTCGGCGCGCTGGGCGTGGCTCAGGCGATGCAGAACGCTTTGAACGCAGCCTGGTACGTCCCTCGCGACTCCCGTCCGAACCCGGTGATGGCCCGCGCCCGCAGTACAGCTCTGCTATTGGTGGTAGCGCTCTTCCTGGTGGCGACGACGGTGCTCTCCCAAGCGGACGCAGCTCTGGTTGCCATAGGGGTCAGCGACCAGGCGATCGGTGTCTGGGGGAAGCTGGTCTCCGGGGTGATCACCGGTCTGCTCTTCCTGGTGATCTCCCGGTACGGAACGAGCTATCCCGTCACGGTCAGGGAAGCTCTCCCCGGCAGCGTCCTGGGTGTCCTGGCTTGGCAGGGGCTGCAGAACGCCGGGACGGAATTCGTGCGGAGCTTCGTGGCCGGGGCGACCGCCACCAACGGAGTCTTTGCGGTGGTCCTTGGTCTTCTGGCGTGGATCTACCTGGCGTCGGTGGCTTTCGTGCTCTGCACGGAGCTCAACGTGGTCCTCGCGTTAGGGCTCTATCCACGGGCGCTGCTGACCCCGCTGACCGATGACGTCGACCTGACCGAGGCCGATGTCGAAGCCTATGCCGGAATAGCCAGGGCCCAGCGGTTGAAAGGATTCCAGACGGTACAGGTGTCCTTCGAACACGACGGCCAGTACCGAAGCGCTCGGCTGAGGCGGGAGGAACGCCAGCGGTTGGCCGAGCTTGCGCAGGAGGAGACCTGTCGGCGGGCTGCCCAGGCCCGCCGCAACCGGGAGAACCGCCGGCTCGCTGGGAGGCGACAGCAGGAGAAGGACGCGGGCTAGGTTGGGGAACATGAACGAACGATGGACATGGACCTGCGTGGACGGAGACGACAACCCGGTGGAGGTCGACAGTATGGCGGCGTCCTTCGACTCTCGGGAAGAAGCGGAGTCCGCGCTGAGCAGCGGATGGGAGGAGCTCGCCGACGAAGGAGTCGAACAGGTCTCCTTGTGGTGCGACGGAGAACTCGTGTACGGGCCGATGTCCCTCCAGGAGGGGTGATCACAGGTCCTGGACATGCCGCGGCCCCCGGATCGGACAGGGATCGGGGGCCGTGTAGCAGGTGCTCGGAGGAACAGATCAGTCGACGGAGGCTCCACGTTCGACGCGGGGCAGCGGAAGCCGGGCTCGTCGCATCGAGAGAGTACGACTCATCGTGTAGAAGAAGGTGCCGCTGGCAGCTTTGTATCCGAACTTGGCCATATGGCGCCGTTTGATGCCGAACCAGAGGAGCAGGGTGTCCAGCATGAAGACGGCGAAGGCGCCGTAGACGACCGAGTAACCGATCCGGACGAGCATGCTGGTCGGTGGGAAGAAAAGCAGAGGCAGGCCGATGAGGACGATCGGCATCAGGAATTCACCGATATTCCAACGAGCATCGATGACATCGCGGATCCAGGCGCGTTCTGGGCCGCGGTCTCGGGGCATCAGCGCCCATTCCTCGCCGCGTCGCATCGCCTCCTGGCGTTTGAAACGCTGCTCACGTTCAGCCTGCTTAGCAGCCGTGGCCGCAGCCTTCCGGTCGGCAGGGACCAGCGGCTGCTTCCGGGCAGCTTCGGCTTGCTTGCGCTTGGGCGTGGGCCGGTTCTTGGCACCGACCCGTTCTGCCTCGGTCTGCTCCTGGAGCTTCTCCTGCAGAGACTCATCCTTCTTACGTCCGAACACGAGGGCAACTCTAGGGCACCTTCCCGGCAGGTGGGGGCGATGCCTCCGCAGATGGACAGCTGTTCGCCAGGAGTCTTCGGGCTTTGCCACCACGGAAAGCCTCAGAACGTAGGCTCAAGCCATGAGTGACAAGCTGAGAAAGATTGCGCGAGAAAGCGATCTGCCTGCTGGGCGGCGGGACGAACTGGCCGATCGGGTGGCTTCGGCGATGCCGGGAGTCCGCGCAGACCTGGAATCCCTGGTGCGCATCCCCAGCGTCTCCCTCCCCAGCTTCGACGCCCAGGAGGTGACGCGGAGCGCCGAGCGGGTCGCCGAACTCTTCCGAGCCGAGGGGATGGACGTGGAGGTCGTCCGGATCGGGGAGGGCCACCCTGCGGTCCTGGCCCGTAAACCTGGACCAGAAGGGGCTCCACGAGTTCTGCTCTACGCCCACCACGACGTCCAACCTCCCGGTGAAGAGTCCGAATGGACCACGCCGGCCTTCGAACCGGTTGAACGGGAAGGGCGTCTCTACGCCCGCGGTGCAGCCGATGACAAGGCCGGTGTCATGGCGCATGTGGCGGCCTTGCGTGCGCTCGGTGACGAGCTGGCCGTCGATCTCCGGGTGATCGTCGAAGGAGAAGAAGAAGCCGGATCGGAGAGCCTCCCGGGGATCCTCTCGGCCTATGCCGACCGACTCGACTGCGATGCGATCGTCCTGGCCGATTCGTCCAACTGGGCGGTGGGCACTCCCGCGCTGACCACGACACTGCGCGGCAACGTCCGTGTAGTGGTGACGGTGACCGCCCTGGAACACGGGGTGCACTCGGGAATGTTCGGGGGCGCCGCGCCTGACGCCTTGACCGCGCTGTGCCGGCTGATGGCCACCTTGCACCACGAGGACGGCGCCGTTGCCGTCGCCGGACTACGTAGCGACCCCGCCAGCGACCTGGACTACCCGCAGGAACAGTTCCGGAAGGACAGCGGGATGCCTGCGGACGCACCCCTCCTCGGGACGGGCACCGTCGTCTCCCGGATCTGGTCACAACCTGCGGTGACGGTCATCGGCGTCGATGCACCCAGCGTCGACACCGCAGCGAACCTCTTGCTGCCGCAGGCGCGCGCAAAGGTATCCGTTCGACTGGCGCCTTCCCAGGACTGGGAATCGGCGTGGAAGGCTGTCCGGGACCACCTGCAGGACCGGGCGCCCTGGGGAACCCGTGTCGAGGTCGCGCTGGAGGACGGCGGCAACGGCTTCGTGGCGCCGACCTCGGGGCCTTACGTCGACGCGGCCAGAGCTGCCTTCGAGGACTCCTGGGGAGTGGCACCGGTCGACACGGGCATCGGTGGATCGATCCCCTTCATCGCGGAGTTCGCCGAACAGTTCCCTGCGGCAGCGATCCTGGTCACCGGGGTTGAGGACCCGGATACTCGGGCCCATGGCACCAACGAAAGCCTGCACCTGGGTGAATTCGAGCGGGTCTGTCTGGCCGAGACGATCCTGCTCGAACGGATCGGGCGACTCCACCGCGGCTGATCCTCACCTGCGTACTGGTCGTGGCACAGCGACCAGTGCGACCATGTGAGGATGCGAGTGTTGATCTGCCCGCAGCGTTTCGGGGGCACGCTGACGGCGGTGCAGGCCGCTGAGGCGATAGCGACTGGCTGGCGTTCCCGTGCCCCCGAAGACGAACTGATGGTGGCCCCGATCAGTGGCGGCGGCGCAGATTTCCTCGACGTCTTGTCGACCGCCGCCGACGGGGGAATCACCGTGGGGGCGACGGTCAAGGACCCTTTGGGACGCGAGGTTCCTGGGGTGGTGCTGGTGGTCGAGGAGGATTCTGGGCTCACCGCCTATGTCGAAGCAGCCCAGGCGGCAGGTCTGCATCTGCTTTCCGCTGCTGAACGTCGCCCCGGGACGACCACCAGCCGAGGGGTCGGCGAGCTGATCGAGGTCGCTCTGGCCGAGGGCGCCACCCGCGTCGTTGTCGCGGTCGGTGACCTGGCCACGAATGACGGTGGTGCGGGCCTGTTGAATGCTTTGGGTGTGGGCTCCCCGGAGGATCTCTGCCGGGGAGGTGCAGGGCTGGCCGAGATCGGGAAGGACGCCCTCGAGGGGTTGAGTGCTCTTCGGGAGAGACTCTCTGGGGTGGAGCTGGTCCTGGCCACCCAGGAGGAACTGCCTCTGCTCGGCTTGCAGGGCACCTCTGCGGCTACGGCGGGCTCGCGTGGCGCGGACCCGCAGGAAGCTCAGATTCTGGAGCATGCGCTGAGCAGGTTCCGCCATCTTGCCGACACGGTGTGTCCTCCACCGACCGACCTCTTGAGCGGCACGCCACGTCGAGTGGATCGGATGCCGGGAGCCGGCGCAGGCGGCGGGCTCGGGTACGCACTGTTGCTCCTGGGCGCCCGACGGCGCAGCGCTGCCGATTGGTGTTTCGAGGCGTGGGACTTCCCTGCACTGCTGGCGCACACCGATGTGGTGGTGACCGGGGAAGGCTGCCTGGATTGGCGCTCGGCCGGACAGGGAGTGGTCGCTGAGGTCGCTGAACTGGCTGGGAGACACGGACTGCCGGTCGTGGCGGTCGCCGGTACCGTCGAGGTGGGCAGACGGGACACGATGACGATGGGGCTGTCGGCGACCTACGCAATAGCAGAGCGTCCGGCCGAGGTCGTAGCGGCAATGGCGGACCCCGCTGGCAGCCTCAGCGCTCGAGTGGCCAGGGTTGCAGCGACCTGGTCACCACGCTGACCGTCCCATGCCGGCGACGTGGGTCAGGACACCCTTCGTTGCTCGCGTAGCATTCGTACAATGCGGGCGGAACAAAAGCGGACCTCGGCCGCGTTGATGCCCCACGAAGGACTTCTCGACCAGCGGAGGACGACGTCATGACCACCCAGAACGAGACTCAGGCGCACGGTGTGATCCTGACCGATGTCGCGGCGATCAAGGTGAAGAGCCTGCTCGAGCAGGAGGGTCGCGATGACCTCCGCCTGCGCATCGGTGTGCAGCCCGGTGGCTGTTCCGGCCTGATCTACCAGCTCTACTTCGACGAGCGCAGCCTGGACGGCGACCTGGTGTGCGACTTTGACGGTGTCGAGGTCGTCGTCGACCGGATGAGCGCACCCTACCTGGACGGCGCCACGATCGACTTCGCCGACACGATCGAGAAGCAGGGCTTCACGATCGACAACCCCAACGCGCAGGGCTCCTGCGCTTGCGGTGACTCCTTCAGCTGAGTCTCGCCGTCACGCCGTTCGGGCGGCCGCCGCACCCACCCCGGTGCGGCGGCCGTTCGCGTGTGGTCGCCTCGTCAGGACGACACATGGCGCAGGGGGCGCCACAGGCGCCCGGCGACGGCGGTGACGGTGGCGACCAGATCGGACCAGGCCGCTTCGGCCCGGGCGAGTTCGGCTCGGCCGGCCTCGGTGATGCGGTAGCACTTCCTGGCTGGACCGGAGGAGGACTTGATCAGGTACGACTCGAGATGACCTGCTGCTTCGAGTCGCGTGAGTGCGGGGTAGACGGTGTCCTCCACCAGGTCGTCGAAGCCGGCATCACGGAGTCGGGTGACGATGCCGTAGCCGTTCTCGTGCTGAATCAGGCGGAGCAGGAGGAGGGAGAGGATGCCCTTCAGCATTTGCGGATCATGACCTGGCACAGGACAAGTCTATTTGTTAATAGCTAGTACTGGACTAACTCCAGTTCATCAACACGGCGGCTATCGTGATCCCATGCGACCGGTCGAGCCCCCGCCCAGCCAATGGGATCTCGGTGGTGCCGAGCCGCAACCGGGCGACGATCTCGTTGCCGTCGGTGCCGATCTCGAACCAGGGACCCTCCTCGCCGCCTATCGCTCGGGCCTCTTTCCGATGGGGCTCGGGGACGACGGCGAAGAGCCCCTGGGCTGGTGGAGCCCCGACCCCCGAGGTGTCCTCGAACCCTCGGAATTGAAGATCTCCCGATCTCTGCGCCGATCCCTCAAGGGTTTTGAGCTCACCTGGGACGTGGCCTTCGAACAGGTGGTCGAGCGATGCGCCGACCCGACGAGGCCCGGTTTCTGGATCACCGACCGGATCCGCGAGGCCTACCGCACGCTGCACGACCAGGGATGGGCGCATTCGGTGGAGGTCTGGTCGAACGATGAACTCGTCGGGGGCCTGTACGGAGTCGCCATCGGTGGACTCTTCGCCGGTGAATCGATGTTCCACCGGGCGACCGACGCCTCCAAAGCAGCCCTTGTCGGCCTGGTCGAGGTGATCAGCGCTGATGCGGATCATCGCCGGATCATCGATGTCCAATGGCACACCGAACACCTCGGAAGCCTTGGCGTCCGGGAGATTCCGCGGATGGAGTATCTCGGACGTCTTCACCGTGCTCTTCCCGCACCGAACCTGGCACTGCCCAGGGGGTCTCGTATCACGTTCCGGGCAGATCGCTCCAGGAGCGGCCGCCGCTGAGCGTGCCAGAGAGCCGCCCACCGATTTGATGGGTTCCTCACCTGGTACCGACCGCTCAGCCGCACTTCACAGGGGGTGTCCGCGCGTAACCTTCAGCTCATCGGATATGCCCGTCCACGCCCTGCCAAGAGCATCGGGGGCATCCACACTGACAGCGGAAGGTACACCATTGCGTCGGCATCCTGACACCCGCGGCCGCCAACCGCGACGGGTGACGAGCATCGCAGCCATGACGGCCCTGGCGGTTCTCGCACTCGGCGGCTGCAGCAGCGAGGAACTCTCGCGAGGTTTCCTTCCTCGCGGCGCCTCTGAGGGCGCGCAGCGTGTCCAGGACCTGTGGGTGGGCGGCTGGATCGCGGCACTGTGCGTGGGGGTTTTCGTCTGGGGGCTCACGATCTGGTGCATGGTGGCCTACCGGCGTAAGAAGGACGACGTCGGTTTGCCGCCCCAGCTGCGGTATCACGTGCCGATCGAGCTGTGCTACACCGTTATCCCCGTCATGATGATCGGCGTCCTCTTCTACTACACCGCACGTGACGAAGCGATCCTCCTCGACACCAGCCAGAAACCCGATGTGACGATCAACGTCGTCGGGAAACAGTGGAGCTGGGATTTCAACTATGTCGAGGCAGAGGTCTGGGAATCTGGAGTCCAAGCCCAGCTGACCGGAAAACCAGGGGTCGAAGAGACCCTGCCGACGCTCTACCTGCCCAAAGGCAAACGCGTCGAGTTCGTCTTGACCGCGAGGGATGTCATCCACTCCTTCTGGGTGCCGGCCTTTCAGCAGAAGCTCGACATGATCCCGGGCAAGGTCAACAAACTTCAGGTCGTCCCCACGGAGGAAGGCACCTACCAAGGTAAGTGCGCCGAACTCTGCGGCCAGTACCACGCGACGATGCTGTTCAACGTGAAGGTCGTCTCGCAGGAGGAATACGACAAGCACATGCAGTCGCTGCGGGCCAAGGGCCAGACCGGCATGCTCGACAACAGCCTCAACCGAGCAAAGCTCGAGCCTGGCCAAGAAGGCCGCATGCAGTGGAGACCGGAGGGGAAGCGCTGATGTCGACCGTACTGACACCTACACATGTCGCCGGGGTACCGGCGACGCGGAGGAAGCCGACCAAGGGTCAGCGCTTCGTGTCGCTCATCACCTCGACCGATCACAAGGTGATCGGCAACCTGTACTTCGTCACCACGATGTTCTTCTTCCTGATCGCCGGCGTGATGGCCCTGATCATCCGAGCTGAGCTGGTCGCGCCGGGCCTGCAGGTCCTGCACAACCTCGAACAGTTCAACCAGATGTTCACCATGCACGGCTCGATCATGCTGCTGCTGTTCGCGACCCCGCTCTTCGCCGGATTCGCCAATGCTCTGCTCCCGCTGCAGATCGGGGCTCCCGACGTGGCGATGCCACGGCTGAACATGCTGGCTTACTGGCTCTACCTCTTCGGTGGCCTGATGGCCGTCTCCGGATTCCTGGTGCCGGGCGGCGCCGCCTCCTTCGGGTGGTTCGCCTATGTTCCCCTGTCGAACTCCACCTTCACCCCCAGCCTTGGTGGCGACCTGTGGATCCTTGGCTTCGGGCTCGGCGGGTTCGGCACGATCATGGGTGCGGTCAACTTCATCACCACGATCGTGTGTATGCGGGCCCCGGGAATGACGATGTTCCGGTTGCCGATCTTCACCTGGACGGTCCTGGTGACCTCCATCCTGATCCTGATGGTCTTCCCGGTGTTGACCGCAGCCTTCATGGGCCTGGCCGGCGACCGGCTCTTCGGGATGCACATCTACGACGTGACCAACAACGGGCCGATCTTGTACCAGCATCTGTTCTGGTTCTTCGGTCATCCCGAGGTCTACATCATCGCGTTGCCCTTCTTCGGGATCGTCAGCGAGATCTTCCCGGTCTTCTCCCGCAAACCGATCTTCGGTTACAAGGGCCTGATTTTCGCGACCATCGCGATCGCCGCGCTGTCGGTGACGGTCTGGGCGCACCACATGTATGTGACCGGTCAGGTTCTTCTGCCGTTCTTCTCCGTGATGACAATGCTGATCGCAGTACCCACCGGGGTGAAGTTCTTCAACTGGATCGGCACGATGTGGGGTGGCTCGATCACCTTCGAGACGCCGATCGTCTGGGCGTTGGGCTTCTTGGTGACCTTCCTCTTCGGTGGGCTCACCGGTGTGGTGCTGGCCAGTCCCGCCTTGGACTTCCACCTGTCCGACAGCTATTTCGTGGTGGCTCACTTCCACTACACCGTCTTCGGCACCGTCGTCTTCGCGATGTTCGCCGGCTACTACTTCTGGTGGCCCAAGCTCACCGGCCTGATGCTCGACGAGAAACTCGGCAAGTGGCATTTCTGGCTGCTCTTCGTCGGCTTCCACGCGACTTTCCTGGTGCAGCACTGGCTCGGGGTGCAGGGCATGCCCCGGCGGTACGGCGACTGGATGGTCGAGGACAACTTCGGTCTGTTGAACATCATCTCGACAGTGGGCTCGGTGGTACTGGGAGTCTCCTTCCTGCCCTTCTTCTACAACATCTGGAAGACGCATAAGGAGAACAAACGGGTCACGGTCGACGACCCGTGGGGTTATGGGGGTTCGTTGGAGTGGGCGACCTCCTGCCCACCGCCGCGGCACAACTTCAACAGCATTCCTCGTATCCGTTCCGAGCGGCCGGCCTTCGACCTCCACCACCCGGATGCTGAGGACATCAGTAGCCCGGCTCCGGACAAGGCCGTCCTGGAAGCTCTCCACAGTCAGCGTGGCGCGTCCACGACCGAGGTAGGGGCGCAGCAGTCTGCGTCCACAGACGGTGACGGAGGTCACTCCCGATGAAGGTAGAGGCCAAACTGTTCCAGTACGGGGCAGTGCCTTTCATCTTGACCGCAGCGGTCTACGCCTGGGCGACGGCGGTCTTCACCCCCGATGGGGTGGAACCGGTAGGCACGGTGTGTATCTTCCTGACCGGTCTGATGACCGGAATGATCGGGTGGTACCTCTCCAAGACGGCGCAGACCCTTGACGCCCGTCCGGAAGATGACCCTGACGGTCATATCGGTCAGATGGAAGGGGAGTACGGTTTCTTCAGCCCGTACAGCTGGTGGCCGTTGCCCTTGGCGCTCTCGGCGCTGCTGCTCTTCCTGGGGCTGGCCGTCGGCTGGTGGATCTTCATCGTCGGCGCCTTTTTTGGGGTGATTTCCCTTTTGGGGTGGACTTTCGAGTACTTCCGCGGCGATATCGGAATCTGACTGATACCGATCTGTGAACATATCGAAAGGGGTGTCTGGCTACGCTAGACGCCCCTTTCACCTCTGGAGTTTCCGCTAAACGGCTCCAGCAGGCACATGGCGACTCAGGAATTTGCCAGGGGGAAATGTGAAGTTGGTGTTCGGTTAAGGCGCTGCGGATTTGGCCTGCGGTGCGCAGAGCTGGGAGAGAACACGGTGGGCAGAGCTGTACCCCTTGGCAGGAATTGGGCGATTGTGGCAGGGCTGACCCTGTCAGTCACAGCATTGATTTCCGGATGCCAGGACGAGGGGGAGAAACGCAGCGATAAGGCTGTGATCGACACCAAGTCGGCTGAGGCCAAGATCGAGGTGTCCGTCCCGGACGGGACCAAAGATGTCTCTCCGGAGAGCGTCATCACGGTGAAAGCACTCGACGGCGAGATCGGAACGGTAACGGTCGCCAGCGAGGACGGGAAGCGGAGCGTCGACGGGAAGGTCGGCGACGACAAGAAGGTGTGGTCCTCGCAGCGAAATCTGGCACCCAAAACGACCTACAAGGTGACGGCCACCGCTCGGAGCAAGGATGGACAGGAGAGCACCTCCACGACCTCGTTCACGACGCTCACTGCCAAGAAGGTCATCGGTTACACGGTCACTCCCGACGGATGGACAGTCGGCGCAGGGATGCCCGTTCAGGTGAAATTCAATGCACCGATCACCACCCCCGAAGCCAAAGCACAGATCGAGTCACAGATGTCGATCACCGCGAGCCCCAGCCAGCCTGGGTCATGGGGATGGACCAATGACCGAACCTTGCTCTATCGGCCGCAGACCTACTGGACGTCAGGGACGAAGATCGAGGTGAAAGCGCCGCTGGCTGGCACCAAGATCGCCCCGGATACCTACCTCGCCGAGGACAATGGCGCGAAGTTGACCATCGGTACCCAGCGGGTCCTGAAGGTCGACCTGGCTGCTTATTCGATGACCTTGATCGAGAACGGACAGACGGTCAAGTCCTTCGCGATCAGTGGAGGACGGGCCGGCGAGCGTTTCGAGACCCGCGCCGGGACCAAGGTGATCCAGGACAAACACCCTGACATCGTCATGGACTCCTCGACCTTCGGCGTGGGTAAGAGCGACCCGGAGTACTATCGAACGAAGGTCCAGTGGGCGCTCCGGATTACCGACAGCGGCGAATTCCTGCACTCGGCACCGTGGTCGGTGGGGCAGCAGGGCAAAGCGAATGTCTCCCACGGGTGCGTGAACATGGCGCCCGGTGACGCCGAGTGGTTGTTCGGCAAAGCCCAATACGGTGACGTTGTCGAGACGGTCAACTCCAACTACCAGCTCAAGCCGGAACAGGCTGGAATCCCGGTCTGGTTGTGGACCTGGGAGGAATGGCAGACGAAGTCTGCGGTCAACGCAGTCGGCTCCTCAGAAGGCCCGATGAAGGGCTGAGCGGCTCGGCCCCTGTGCGACGGACGGCGTGTGTCCGCGCTCTCCTCTGGAGAAGCGGATGCACGCCGTCCGTCATCCCCAGCCGAGTTCGTGTAGCCGTTCGTCGTCGATGCCGAAATGATGGGCGATCTCGTGGACGACGGTGATCGCGACCTCGTCGACGACCTCTTCGAATGAATTGCACATCCGTAAGGTCGGCCCGCGGAAGATGAAGATCCGGTCGGGCATCATCGGTTCTCCCCATTCCCAACCTCGTTCGGTTTTGGGGATGCCCTCGTAGACGCCGAGGCAATCGGCACCGAGTTCGCTGTCGGGCTCGTCCTCCACGAAGAAGACCACATTGTCCATCAGATCGAGAAGGTCGGCTGGGACCGCGTCGAGCGCGTCGGCGACGGCCTCCTCGAACTCTATCCGGCTCATCTCGACTGTCATGGAGGCATCCTCTCATCGGGGGAGAATGAAGCTATGCGACTTGTGCTACGCGTCCGTCCAGGAGCCTCTCGGACACGGGTGGGCGGGAGCTATGAAGCTCCGGATGGTCCACAACTGTGTGTAGCTGTGAATGCCCGGGCTGTCGACGGTCAGGCCACCGAAGCGGCGTTGAAGGCAGTCGCAGAGGCTTTAGGGGTCAGGCCGCGTCAGGTGAACCTGGTGTCCGGTGCGACTTCCCGCTCGAAAGTGGTGGAGGTGGATGCGTCTCAGGCGGAGGCGGAGATTTCCGAGAGGCTCCGCGAACTACTTGCCTCGTGAGCGGGACTCCCGGTTCGCTGCTTCTGGACATGGGTGAGGGCCGTCCCCCTGAACCACTTCGGGTCGACGGCCCTCACTTGTCGTGGGTGACTCCTTGATCAGCTCTTCCCAGCCGGTTGATCGGTGGGAGCGTTCTCCTGATCTACCGGCTCCGCTGTGCCATGCCGACCGATGGCCTGTGGACCACGTCCGGCCGGATCCGACTGGAGCATCGCCGCATAGTCATGATGATGGTCTTGTGCTTCGGCGAACTCGGACGGAGTGACTGGCTCGATCCGGTCGGCGAAGTAGAACCGGGAGAAGAACGAGCGTGCTCTTCCGTGCTTCGACTTCGGATCGGTATTGCCCATCGTGTCGGTCACAGGACCCGCGTCGAGCGGCTTCGGCGACTCGTGCTGCACCAGGTTCCACCGCTGGTAGGGGTCCAAGGGTTCGTGGGCCTCGGCGAAACCGCTTCCTTCGGTGAAGACGATACGCCCGGTCTCGTGACCGTGCAGGACCTTGGAGCGGTCAGCCAACTGCAGGGAGAGACACAGCCGTTTGGTCACCCAGAAAGCGATGACCGGCCCTGCGAAGAAGAGGACCTGCAGCGCACGGGTGATGTCGTTGATGGACAGCCCCATCTTGATCGCCATCAGGTCGTTGCCTGCAGCGAGGAACATCACCAGGTATGCGGTCAGCGCAGCGACACCGATCGCGGTCCGCACCGGTGCATTGCGGGGACGGTCGAGCAGGTGGTGCTCGCGACGGTCGCCGGTCACCCAGGCCTCGAAGAAGGGATATGCGCCCATGAGGGTGAAGACCACGGGCAGGAGCATGATCGACCCGATTGCCAGGTTCAGGCTGAGGGTGTATCCCAGGATCTCGAACTCCAGCTGCCCAGGGAGCAGCCGCAAGGCCCCGTCGGCGAACCCCATGTACCAGTCGGGCTGGGAGTCGGCGGTGACGGGGGAAGGATCGTAGGGGCCGTACATCCAGACGGGGTTGATCGCCACCAGCCCTGAGATCAGCGCGATGATCCCGAAGACGATGAAGAAGAATCCACCTGCCTTGGCGGCGTACACCGGCATCACGGGGAAGCCCACGACGTTGTCATTGGTCTTGCCCGGCCCGGGGTACTGGGTGTGCTTGTGCACCATGACCAGGATGAGATGCGCGGTGAACAGACCGATGATGAGGGCAGGGATGAGCAGGACGTGGGCGATGTACAGCCTGGGGATGATGTGTTCTCCGGGGAAGGCTCCACCGAAGATCATGTATGACAAGTACGAGCCGATGATCGGCGAGGACTCGACGAAGCCCTCCATGACCCGGATACCGGTACCGGAGAGCAGGTCGTCGGGCAGCGAGTAGCCGGCGAAACCTTCGATGCAGGCCAACAGGAGGAGCACGGTGCCGATGACCCAGTTGATCTCACGGGGCTTGCGGAAGGCGCCGGTGAAGAAGACTCGGCAGGCGTGGAGGCCGACAGCGGCTACGAAGAAGAGCGCAGACCAGTGATGGAGCTGACGGATCAGGAGCCCACCACGGATGTCGAAGCTGATGTTCAGGGTCGAGGCATAGGCCTCGGACATCGCCAGCCCCTTGAGCGGGACATAGCTGCCGTCGTAGACGACGTGCCCGGCGCTGGGGACGAACCAGAAGGTCAGGAAGACACCGGTGATCAGGGCGATGAGCATGGAGTACATCGCGATCTCACCCAGCATGAACGACCAGTGGTCAGGGAAGACCTTGTTCATCAGGTAACGCAGCGGTTTGGCAGCGCCAGTGCGTTCGTCGAACCAGTTGGCGGCA
Source organism: Austwickia chelonae (assembly GCF_003391095.1). NCBI lineage: Bacteria > Bacillati > Actinomycetota > Actinomycetes > Micrococcales > Dermatophilaceae > Austwickia > Austwickia chelonae. The sequence goes on from NZ_CP031447.1 coordinate 1,270,775, forward strand.
CCACTGCTCTCCGAACGGTGCCGAGATGTCGAGCGGGGCGCCGAGCTGTCCTCAGCACGGAGGGAATCGGCAGCAGCGCGGGCGCGCTCCTGCGAGGAGGGGGAGGAATGAGTGGTCATCGCGCACGCGTCCAGAAGCTCGGTCCGACAGGCTCCATGAATCCCTGGTCGGCGACCAGGTATCCCTCTTTATCCACGGTGATCTTCAGCTGCGGCAGAGGGCGTTTCGCCGGGCCGAAGACGACCTCGCAGTCATTGGTGACATCGAAGGTCGATTGGTGGCAGGGACAGAGGAGATGGTGGGTCTGCTGCTCGTACAGGCCGACCGGGCAGCCTGCGTGGGTGCAGATCTTGCTGTAGGCCACGATCCCTTGGAATCCCCAGTCGCGGGCCTTGGTGCTGGCGAACTTCGCAGGATCCAGACGCATGAGGAGGACAGCGGCTTTCGCCTTGCGCTCCAGGACGCCCAGGTTCTCGTCGTGGTCGAAGGTCTGTCCAGGAGCAGGTTTTTGCTTGGGCTTGTCGTGGATTCCCTCGGGGAGGACGTGATAGACCGAGCCGAGGGTCACATCTGTCGCTTTGATCGGGCGGTTCTCCGGATCGGTCATCAGGCGTAGCCCCTTACGCCAGAAGGTGTTGCGCAGCTCTCGGTCAGCGTCGCCCATCTTGCCCAGCCCGCCGACGACTTGAATCAGTAAGGGCAGGGCGAAGATGGCCAAGGAGGTTCCGCCCGCCAGGCGGATCAGTTTTCGCCGACCCAGCTGGCTCTCTTCCATGCCGCGCTGCAAGGTGTCCAGCACACCTTGGCGGTCCTCCTCGCTGGAGACCACGGGGTGTCGGTGCTCGACGACCTCCTCATCGGGCATCAAGGTCTTGGCCCAGTGCACTGCGCCCAGGCCGATGCCCAGGAGCGAGAAACCCAGGAAGAGTCCGAAGAGGGTGTGCAACAGGTCCAGGTTCCCGAAGAAGGGGACGAAAACCATGTGGTTCATCGGCAGGGTGAAATAGGCGACGACAAAACCGATCGTGCCCACGATGGACAAACAGAAGAGCCCGGCTACTTGCCGTTCAGCACGTCTCGCCGCGCGCTCGTCGACATCGGCGTGCCGCAGGACATGCGGGGGCAGACCGGGATTCTCGAAGCGATCGGTGACAGCTACAGCTGTGCCGGGGACGTGCCCGTCCCCCAAGGAGACTTCGTGGCCGGTCACATGCGGGTTCTCAGGACGACTGTTCCCTGTCGCCCCGGAAGGAGAGCCGTTCTCGTTCATTCGTCGTTCCTGTCGGTACCGAGACCTGCCTTGCGGCGTGGTCGTCCTGGGGAGGAGAGGGTCAGGCGGCCTTGCGGCCCAGCCAAACGGCGGAGCCGATCATGATCGGGATGGCGATCAGCCACAGGAAGAAGCCGTCGGCGACCGGGCCGAAGGAACCCAGGGTGTGCCCGCCGGTGTTGTTGGCTTTGTCCAGTTCATGCAGATAAGCGATCACATCCCGTTTTTCTTCGGGAGTGATGTTCTGGTCGTTGAAGACCGGCATGGACTGAGGCCCGGTGAGCATCGCCTCGTAGATGTGTTTGCCTTCGATTCCTCGCAACGGGGGAGCGAACTTCCCTCGGGTCAGGGCTCCGCCTGACCCGGCGTAGTTGTGGCACATGGCGCAGTTGACCCTGAAGATGTCCCCACCACGGGCCAGGTTGGCGCCCTCGGCGGTGATGTACTTCTGATCGGGAACTGCGGGGCCGGGGCCCAGGGAAGCGACATAAGCGGCCATCTGCTTGATCTCGGTGTCGCTGAACTGCACCTTGTTGCGCTTGGCCTGGACATTTTGCTGGGGCAGTGGCATGCGTCCGGTCCCGACCTGGAAGTCCACCGCAGCGGCACCTACCCCGACGAGACTCGGCCCGTCCGGGGTTCCGGTGGCATTGGCGCCGTGGCAGGTCGTGCAGTTCGCCATGAAGAGCTTCTTGCCGGTTTCGATGTCCTGGGAGGAGGAGCCCGCTTCAGCCTGCGCGGAACCAGGGGCGAAGAAGCTGTAAGCGCCGCCGGTCATCAGTAGCCCGAGCAGGAGAAGGATGACGAAGGCGGCGGGGTGTCGACGGCGGGCGGCGAGGGCTTTCACGTCAGTGGTTCCTTGGGGTCGGAGCGCAGTTGGTGTGGCGGGGTGTGCTGGTTACTTCAAGATGTAGATCGTGACGAACAGTGCGATCCACACCACGTCGACGAAATGCCAGTAGTACGAAGTGACGATGGCGCCGGTGGCCTGCCTGTGGGTATAACGGCGCGAGGTGAAGCTGCGTCCGATGATGAGCAGGAAGGCGATCAACCCTCCTGTGACGTGGATGCCGTGGAAACCGGTGGTGATGTAGAAGGCCGAGGTGTAGGCGTTGTGACTCAGTGTCATGCCCTCGGAGGTGAGGGTTGCGTACTCCCAGACCTGCCCGGCAACGAAGACCGCGCCGAAGAGATAGGTCAGGACGTACCACTCGCGCATGCCCCATTCCTTGATCGGATGGAGGGTCAGGAGCTTCCCGGTACGTGACCCCCGGCCTTGCTCCGCGGCGAAGACCCCGAACTGACACCACACCGAGGAAATGACCAGGATCAGCGTGTTGACGAAGGCGAACCAGAAGTTCAACTTGGCGGTGCCATCGGCCCACAGGTCCGGTCGAACGGAGCGGATGGTGAAGTAGATGGCGAAGAGTCCCGCGAAGAACATCAGTTCGCTGGCCAACCAGACCATGGTCGCGACCGATGCCATATTCGGTCGTGTGACCGGGCCGTGCCCGGGGATCACACGAGGTGCAGGGGAATGAACGGAGGTTTCGGTCGCCACGGCCGCAATATTGCCTGACGATCGGGGGTGATCAGGCCCGCTGAGCAGGGCGAGGCGGTGCGTCGAACAGATCATCGCTCAGCGGTCGGTTGTCTCGGACGAGCGGTGTGTGGACCTGCGTTTTCACGAGTGGTCAGCTGGCCGGATCAGACCGGGTGGACGTCGGTCACGTGTTTTCCGAGGAGGATCGGTACAGACATCCACCGTGGAACGACGCGGGTAGGATCGCCCTATGAGCACCTCCCCCGAATCCGCTGTCGATGCCGCAGCAACCGAGGGTGCCGCCGCGCCCCGTCGCCTACGTGTCCTTCTTTACAGCGACGACCGGTCCACACGGGATGCCGTGCGGGTCGCCGTCGGTAAACGTCCCTCCCGTGAGGTGGAGATCGAGTCGTGGTTCGAGTGCGCAACCCCGGTGGCGGCTGAGGAAGCTGTTCGATCGAATACTTTCGACCTGTTGATCCTCGACGGGGAGTCTGCACCTTTCGGTGGGCTCGGGATGTGCCGCCAGTTCAAGCATGAGATCTTCGAATGCCCTCCCGTGGTCGTGCTCACCGGTCGGCCACAGGACGACTGGCTCGCCGCCTGGTCTTATGCCGACGGCGTGGTCCCGCATCCGCTCGACCCGGTGCAGATGGCGAAAGTGGTTGCCGAGACATCGGCGCGGGAAGCGGTGACTCCGGCTTGAACGTGACGGCCGGTCCTAGCTGGCCCACGATCTTGACCGCTTTGCTGTCCGGTCACGACCTGACTCCTTTGCAGACGACCTGGGCATGGCGTCACATCATGAACGGTGAGGCGTCTCCGGCACGGCTGGCTGCTTTCGTGGTCGCTTTACGGGCCAAGGGTGAGACGGTAGGTGAGCTGGCCGCCATCTCTGAGGAGATGCTGGCGCACGCCCGACCGATCACGGTTCCTGGCCCCACCTTGGACATCGTGGGCACGGGCGGGGACGGTTCACACAGCGTGAACATCTCGACGATGGCAGCTCTGGTGTGCGCCGGTGCGGGGGCGACCATCGTGAAGCACGGTAATCGTGCAGCCTCTTCGAGCTCGGGGACCGCTGACGTCTTGGAAGAACTCGGCGTCGCGCTGGACCTTGGGCCGGAACAGGTCGCCGAGGTGGCCCGCACGTCGGGGATGACTTTCTGCTTCGCGCAGGTCTTTCACCCTGCGATGCGACATGCCGCAGGGCCGCGCCGTGACTTGGGTATCCCGACGGTCTTCAACATCCTGGGTCCACTGACCAATCCGGCTCGGCCGACCCATGCCGCGATCGGTGTCGCCGATCAGGCCTTTGCACCGCTCATGGCGGGGGTTTTCGCTTCCCGGGGGCGAGATACCGCCGTGCTGCGTGGTGACGACGGGCTCGACGAGCTCACGATCTCCACCACATCGAAGGTGTGGTGGGTGCGTGATGGAGCTGTGCGTGAGTACCGTGTCGATCCGGACGAATTAGGAGTCACCCGATCACCTTTGTCGGCTCTGCGCGGCGGAAATCCAGCTCAGAACGCTCAGGTGGTTCGGGAGGTCCTGGCCGGACGGCAGGGCCCGGTTCGAGACGCTGTGGTGCTCAACGCCGGCCTCGCATTGGCGATCATGAGTCCGGACAGCGGACACGAGCACCGGGACTTCGTTCATGATCTGCGCCAGGGGATGGACCGGGCCGAGGAATCGATCGACACCGGATCCGCCGCAAGGGCGCTGGATCGTTGGCGGTCGGCGACCCGTGCCTGCCGTGGACGCTGAGGGCGGTCAGTCGAGCCCGATCGCGAAAGCGGCATCCATGTCCTCGGTGCCGTACTGACGGAAAGCGATGTGGGTGCGCGTGCTGCGCACCCCGGAGGTCTTGTTCAATCGGTCGGCGATCACGTCGGCGAATTCTTCATGGCGGTCTACCTGGACCACGGCAATGAGGTCGCAGTCACCGGTCACCGAATAGACCTCGCGGACGCCAGGCTGACCGGCGATGTCTTGCGCTACCTCGGGGATCCGGTCGACGTCGGCATGGATGAGGACGATGGCGGTGATCACCTCGATACTCTAACCGGACACGTCTCTCGGTCATGTGCCATAAGTCGATATGCCCGGATCTAACATGACGGAATGTCCTCCGCAGAATTCGTGAGCAGGCGTGATCTCCTGCGTGGCGTGGGTTGGGGCACGATCATGCTCTGCGGAGCCGTGGCCGCGTCCTGCGCCGACCCGGTCGGGTCCGTGCAGCCTGGGCACTCTTCCGATCCTGGGTTGGCGGAGCTGGCGAAGATGTTGTCCAAGAGGGCCGAGGCCTATCACCGCGGTGATGAGACCGGATGGGCTGGAAGCATCCTGCAAACAGCTGGATTGGACGACGGCGTGGGCGGATTCGCTGTCATGCAGGCGTTGGGCGTGCGTGAGGTCTCCTACTCTTCCTTTCGCCGGTCCGGGCAGGATCTGGGGGCGGAAATGAGTTATCGGATCGACGGCGCGGATTGGGCTGCGGCGACGGGGATGACATGGTGGCAGCTAGAAGGTCAGATCCCTCGCCGGGTCGGGCAAGCAGCTTTTCCGTGGGAAGAGCCAGGGGCACAGGTTCGCCGAGGAGCCGATTGCCTGATGGTGGGCGCAGCACCGGCAGCGCATCAGGCTGAGGCCGTGTCCTGCGCTGACGCCGCGGTTGCCCGTGTCCATGAGCTGTGGGCGGGGGAGAAGAGCCGACCGGTGGTCTTGCTGCCGGCGTCGGCTGCTCACTATGAGAAATGGGGCGTTCAACACGGGAGTGGTGGGCAGATCCCTGCGGTCACGGTCGGTGCTGTGCGTGAGGGGCAGAGCATAGGAGCTGATCGGGTGGTGGTGAACCCTGCGATGTGGGGGCGGCTCCTGGACGAGGGAAAGACCGTTGTCCTTGCCCACGAGTTCACTCACCTGGTGCTGCGGCGTGATCTGGGAGGTCCCCGACCGCTGTGGCTGGACGAGGGGTTCTGCGAGTACGTGGCCTATCGACAGCTGTCCCTACCGGAAGACGCAGTGGCCGCCGATCTCGTGCGCCGGGTGAGCAGACAGGGCGTGCCCCAACATCTCCCCGAGGACAAGGACTTCTCCGGCGAGTCCCGTCAGGAGGCTTATGCCTCTGCCTGGTTGGCCTGCCGAGTCGTGGCGGAGACACACGGGGAGGTCGCATTGTGTCGGTGGATCCGTCAGGCGCGGGGCGACAGGAGCGACAGCCCTGGGGTCGCAGATACCTTGTACACCGTCACCGGATGGCGACTTCCTGATCTGGAGTCGGCCTGGCGGGCAAGGTTGTCCTCCTTGGCCACCAGGTGAGCGCACAGGGCGAGGATCAAGGACCGACCACTCATGGTCCCCATGCGCCCGCCGATGTAGACCTCACGGACGAGGTGGGTCAGCTTGCCGACGGTGGGCCGCCGGTGCCGTACAAGGCATCGATCTGATCGGCGAAGTCGTGGGCTACGACAGTTCTCCTGATCTTCAACGATGGGGTGAGATGTCCGCCCTCCTCGGTGAAATCCGTCTCGAGGACCACGAATTTACGGATGCTCTCGGCGCGGCTGACCTTCTCGTTGGCCCGGTTCACCGCCATTTGGAGATGCTCGAGAACCAGCGGATCGGTGTGTGCATTTTCCCAGGTCAAGTCGCTTCGTCCGTGAGCTTGTCCCCAGATGGAGATCATCTCTGAGTCCAAGGTCACCAGGGCGCCGACAAAAGGCCGTTGATCGCCGACAACCATGCACTGGGAGACCAAGGGGTGAGCCCGGATCGCATCTTCGAGCGGAGCAGGTGCCACATTCTTACCGCCCGCGGTGACCAGGATTTCCTTCTTGCGCCCCGTGATCGACAGGCGCCCGTTCTCGTCGAGGGAACCGAGGTCCCCGGTGCGGAACCAACCGTCTTCGGTGAAAGCCTGCGCGGTGGCTTCCTCGTTGCCGTGATAGGCGCGGAAAATACCGATCCCCTTGACCAGGAGTTCCCCGTCCTCGGCGATCCGGACGGAGGTCCCCGGCATGGGCAGCCCCACCGTGCCGATACCGACCGAACTGGGGAGGTTCACATTGGTGGGAGCCGTGGTCTCGGTCAGCCCGTAGCCCTCGAGGATGTTGATACCTGCGCCTCGGAAGAAGTGCCCAAGCCTGGACCCCAAGGGCGCTCCGCCGGAGATGGCCCACAGACAGCGTCCGCCGAGCGCTCCTCGCAGCTTGGAGTAGACGAGGACGTCGAACACCTTGTGCTGTATTCGCAAAGGAATGGACACCGATCCGGTGTCGACCGCTCGGCTGTAGGCGATCGCTGTCCGCGCTGAGAGACGGAAGACCCTGCCCTTGCCCTCGGTGGCGGCTTTCTGATCCAGCGAGTTGTAGATCTTCTCGAAGACCCGGGGCACGGCCAGCAGAAGGGTCGGGCGGAAGGAATCCATGTCCGACAGGAGCTGCTTGATATTGGGAGCGTGGCCTACCCGCATACCGACATCGATGCCCAGCACCTGGATGAAACGGGCCAGGACATGCGCCAAGGGGAGGAACAGCAGAGTGCAGGCCTCGGGGTCCCCGACGATCTCGGGAAGCGATCCTGCTGCGTTCTGCGAGAGCTGAAGGAAGTTGTCATGGGTCAGCTCACAGCCCTTGGGACGACCGGTCGTTCCTGAGGTGTAGATGATCGTGGCGAGATCTTCCCTGGTGGTGCGTTCCGCGGATTCCTGCAATGGCGACTGGTCACATCGCTGGTCGGCCAGACGGGTGAGATCGTCGGCGTCGATCTGCCACAGGAATGTCAGGTCGGGGCAGTCATCGCGGATCTTCTCGACGGTCTTCTGGTGCTCGGCGGACTCCACGACGATGGCGCGGCACCCACTGTTCGACAGGATCCAGTGGACTTGTTCCGACGAAGAGGTCTCGTAGATGGGCACGCTGACCAAGCCAGCGGTCCAGATGGCGAAGTCGACCAGCGTCCATTCGTACCTGGTGCGGCTCATCACCGCTACCCGGTCCCCCCAGGACAGCCCTGCTGCCAGGAACGCTGCTGCCAGAGCACGGACTTGTTCGTCGAATTCCCGGCAGGTGACGTCCACCCAGTCGGACGAGCCGGGGAAGCGGCGGCTCAAGGCCACACGATCGGGAGCTATGCGCGCATTGCGTGCGGTGATATTGCCAAGACTCGTCTCCGTCGACGTGGCGAGGACGGGGACAGAATTCTCTCGCATGGATCCCTCCGTAAGCTGCAGCAGTGCGGCTGCCGCTGGACACTACCCGCTGGTCACACGCGGTGACCGCCTTCGATGATGTGACACCGCTAACGCGCCATGGCCAGCGTTCAAGACCGGTTGTGGACGTGACGTGACGTGACGCGCCCTCCTGACACATCCTGGTGTGGTGTGGGATCCGACGCGACATCAGGTGCAGATCGTCGACGAGACATACATCGAGGCGTCCCCAGCACTTCTGGCTGCGGTTTTCCGTCACAGTGACAATGTCACCAATGTATGGCCCCACGTTCGCGCGACCTTACACCAGGATCGTGGACATTTGGGTGCGATCTGGCATGTCGAGGGGGAGCTGGCCGGTGAGTTCGAGGTGTGGCTGGAACCCTTCTGGGACGGCACGATCGTGCACCATTACGTTCGTGCCGATGTCGTCGGTCGACATGTCAGACAGGTCGAATACGCCCATGTGCGCAGGTGGAAACGCTTCATCACGGCGTTGAAGGACCAACTTGAACCGAGTCGACGTGCCTGGGACGTCCACGGAGGACAATCATCCAGATCGTTGACCGACGAACATCTCAAGGATTCGTGAGCTCTCCGCCTGTCGGCAACGGTACGGTCGGCCCATGGCAGATCACACCGAATCGAGCATCCACATCGAGAGTTCCCCGACCGCTGTGGCCGATGTCATCGCCGATGTCGAGGCCTATCCGGAGTGGACCTCTCAGATGCATTCCGTGCAGGTGCTCACACAGGATGAGGAGGAGTGGCCTGAACATGTCGAATTCGTGGTGGACGCTGGGGTCTTCAAGGACACCTATGTGCTCGACTACACCTGGGACATCGACGAGGACAGCCAAGGAGTGATCTCCTGGACCTTGGTCCGGGGGGAGAAACTCACCGCGATGGATGGTTCCTACACACTCCGCCACGAAGGCGACGGAACCCGGGTCACCTACCGGCTGGCGGTGGACCTCGACCTCGCGGTGCCGGGGCTGCTCAAACGACAGGCCGAGAAGAGCATCGTGGCCGGTGCTCTGGACGGGCTGAAGAAACGCTGCGAAGGCTGAACACTTGCCTCTTCTTCATCTGCTGACCGGAACCGGCGGTTCCGGTGTGAGCACCGTGAGCGCTGCTCTCGCGGCGGCGTGGGCAGCTGAGGGAAAACGGGTGAGATTGGCGCACATCGCGGATCCGATCAGCTGCAGCAGGCCTTTCACCGTGGGACGTGAGGACCACGGTGAGATCGACATCGTCGACTTGGCCGCGCCAGCACCCTGGGGAGCTGCCGACCAGGTACTGGCGGATCTCCTGCTCTCTCAGGACTGCCCGGGTGAGATCGCTGAGGAGTGGCGCAGACTTCCTGGCGCCGACAGCTGGCAGATTCTGTCCACCTTGGCCGAGCGACCGCCGGACATCGACGTCCTGGTCGTCGACCTGGGTAACCTGCAGCGAGCAGCCGACCTGCTCCAGGCAGCTACTCGGATCCCGTGGGTGCTGCGGCATCTTCTCGAAGCGGTCGCCGGTCCCTGGGGAGCTGTCGACGGGGTCGCCGAAACCCTCCTGAGGGGACTGTCCCGAGTCGAGTCCGGAGCGACATGGCTCACTTCTGCCGACAGCATTCTCCACGTGGTCACCAGCGGTCGTGCCCTGGACGAGAGCAAGATCCGCAAGAGCGTCCCCGGAATGCTGTTGTCCGGCCCGAAGCCTGGACTGCTCGTTCACATCTCCTCGGTCGATGGCGAGGACTGGAACAGCGAGAAATGGCTTCCCCTCACGCCGGTTCGAGTCGCCCCGATCTCGCTCACCGAGGAGGGTGCATTCACCGAGCCACCTGAGAAATGGGTTGCACCGCTGCTCCCGCCGATTTCGGAAATCTCGATCGGTACACAGCCGGTCGGGCGTATCGTCCGCGCCCCCCAGCCCGCCAGGCGACTGCGCTGGAGCATGCCGTTGATCTGGGTGCAAGCCGAAGACCTCCGACTCGTGCAACGGGGAAAAGACGTGACGCTCGTCGTGCACGGAGTGCCGTACCTGCTGACATTGCCGCCTGCAGCACGTCGTTGTGAACCAGAAGTGGCCTGGGTGTCCGACGGTGAACTCGTCGTCGACCTGACCTGGCGGGAAGGAGAGTGGCGTGAACGTGAGCTATGACCGGGTGTCGCGGGAGGCAGCTCTCCTGGCCGAGGCGCTCGCGGGGTCGACGGGAGGAGCCCCCCAGCCAGGGCAGGAACGGTTCGCCGCTGACAGGGCGGATCCGGTTTCAGAGCAAACTGGTCCGAGCTCGAACTCCAGTACCGGGCGGTCTTCCCCACGTTGGGCGCAGCTTGCTTCCCGAGCTGCACTGTTGGCTCGTGACGGTTTCGTACGCGTCGGTGCATCCTTGGAGGAATGGGCGCAGGAGGCTCCTGACGGCGTACGATCCCCTGCGGGATCGCAGCAGGAAACCCGCGGACGACACGGTGGACGGTCGCCCGCTGCGTACCGGCGGGCGGAATGCAAGGACATCCCGGTGACCGACGAACCACGACGGTGACCTGATACGGCCCGTCGGCACCGGCCGTTCGTGCACGAAGGAGAACAACGGATGGACGTCGCAGTAGGCATCGACATCGGCGGGACGAAGGTATCCGGCGGAGTCGTGACCGGTGAAGGCCAGATCCTCCATCGTGCTCGTGCCGCGACTCCCAATAGGTCGACCAGCCCGAAGGTCGTCGAGGACACGATCGTGTCTGTCGTCGAGCAGCTCCAAGAAGCCGCAGGCTCCGATGTCACCATTCGTGCGGTGGGTGTCGGCGCCGCAGGGTGGGTGTCGAGCGACCGCGCCACCGTTCTCTTCGCGCCTCACCTCTCCTGGCGTCATGAGCGCCTCAGGGAATCACTGGGCAGCAGGATCGACGCGCCGCTCTTCGTCGACAACGACGCCAACGCTGCGGCTTGGGCGGAATGGCGCTTCGGGGCCGCTCGCGGGCAGGACGACATGGTCATGATCACTCTGGGTACCGGTATCGGCGGTGCCATCCTGCGTGAAGGTCATATCGACCGAGGGCGTTGGGGACTGGCGGGTGAATTCGGGCACATGCAGGTGGTCCCCGACGGACAGCGTTGTGAATGCGGGAACCGCGGGTGCTGGGAGCAGTACGCCAGCGGTAATGCCTTGGTTCGTGAGGCCAGGTCGATGATCGACGCAGGGTCACCGATCGCAACTGATCTGGCGGTCCGGCTGCGGGCTGATGGCGGACCGTTGACCGGTCCTCTGGTGACGGCGGCTGCGCAGGAAGGCGATCCCACAGCGGTGGAACTTCTGGCAGAGATCGGGCACTGGCTCGGCGTCGGATTGGCCAACTTGGCGGCAGCATTGGACCCGTCGCTCTTCGTGATCGGGGGCGGCGTCAGCGCAGCGGGTGACCTGTTGATCGCTCCGGCGACGGAGTCCTTCCGTCGGCGCCTGCCTGGACGGGGATATCGTCCAGCAGCTCAGATCGTGAGCGCTCAACTGGGCAATGATGCCGGGCTCATCGGTGCAGCAGACCTGGCTTGGAGTGAAGTCCAAGCGTGTTGATCACAGGGATTCGCCACCGGCGAGCTGGGCTGTGACCGAAGGCGTCGCGTCGGACACGAGGAACAGATCAGACACGGGCACCGTCATCGCCGTCATCATGTCGTTCAGGCAGCCGCCGAACCAGGAGCGCGAAGCCTGCCGCTGTCGCCATCCCGGACAACCACAAGGGCAGATGGGTGGTGTGCGGCCCGGTCAACGCCCAGCCGACGAAGACCACCGGGCCGCCGACGATCCCTGCGAGCGCGCCCCAGAACTGAAGGTCTCCTCGGGGGAGCGGCGGATCGGGTTCTTCGAAGTCGTCGTCCTCGGGCACTTCTTCTGGCGGAAGGTGTACCCGCCAGCCAGCCGGTGCCACATCGAAGGACGGTCGTCGAGGTTCGGCCGGTGCTGGAGCGACTGGAGAGGGGTTGGTCCTTCTCGGGTCGGAGTCTCGTTCCCATTCGGCGACGATGGCTGCGAAAGCTGCATCGATGCGTTCGTCGTCCGGGGTGCGATCCTGCGGAGTCGGTTTCGTCATCAGGGTCTCCAGTCGGCGCGGCAAGGCAGGGGAAGAGTGTCGGATCGGCGGAAACCGGGACATGGTGCCTCGGCGGCGACCTCATATCATTCTTCCACGGCGACATGTCGGCCGCGAGAGCGATGAGCGACGACGACAACCCTCGGAGTGTCGTAGAGTCAAACGGCCGTCAAGGAGGGGTCGCTGCCATGTTCTACAGGTTGATGAAGGTCTCGGTCGGTCCGGTGTTGACCGTACTTTTCCGTCCGAAGGTCGAAGGACTGCATCATGTCCCGGAGAGCGGGGCTGCGATTCTCGCCAGCAACCACCTGTCCTTCTCGGACTCGTTCTTCCTTCCGCTGGTGCTGCCGCGGCGGATCACTTTTCCCGCGAAGATGGAGTACTTCACCGGGACCGGGGTGAAGGGGCGGATGACCGCAGCCTTCTTCCGAGGAGTCGGGCAGATTCCGATCGACCGGTCAGGGGGCGCTGCCAGCCGGGCTGCGATGGAGAGCGGGTTGGCGATCCTGAACCGTGGAGAGCTCTTCGGGATCTACCCTGAGGGCACCCGTTCACCGGACGGCCGACTGTACCGGGGCAAGACGGGGATGGCTCGCTTGGCTCTGGCCGCAGGCGTACCGATCATCCCTGTGGCGATGATCGATACGGATAAAGCGCAGCCGACCGGCCAGATCATTCCGAACATCACACAGGTCGGTGTGCGTATCGGCGCGCCGCTAGATTTCTCCCATCTCGCAGGCCGGGAGGACGACCATGTGCTCCTGCGCACGGTGACCAACGAGGTCATGGCGGCTTTGAGCGAGTTGTCGGGCCAGGAATATGTCGACGAGTACGCGGCTGATCGAAAACGGGCCATTCAGGAGAAAGCCGAGCGGATGATGGCTGCGGCCAAGGCGCAGGCCGATGCAGCGGCTGCGAAGGCCCGGGCAGAGGCCGCTGCCGCTACTGCTCGTGCTCGGGACGAAGCTGTGGCGGCGGCTGCGAAGGCCCGGGTGCAGGCTGACGAGTATGCCGAATGGGCTCGGGTGGAGTACGCAGCAGCATTGGAGCGGGCCACCGAGGCGACCTCACGGGCCCGGGATGAAGCGACTGCGGCGACAGAGCGTCTGCAGGCTCAGGTCATGGAGGCCACGGAGAAGACCAGAGCGGCCACCGAGAAGACAAGGGCTCAGGTCGTGGAAGCGACCGAGAAGACTTTCGTCCAGGCCGACGAGGCTTTGACGAAGGTGCGGGCTCAAGCAGCTGAAGGTGCGGCTAAGGCGTGGACCCAAGCGGCTGAGGGTGCTGCGATCGCGGAAGGCTGGCTGGCACAGGCCCGGGCGGACAGCGTGGCCAAGGCAGGCGCGCTCCAGGATCGCGCGGGTGAGCTGCACGGGCGGGCAGAAGAGCTGCATGTCCGTGCTGGAGAGTTCCAGGAGAAGACCGAGAACGAAGGAGACTCCGGTCAACAGGAGATGAAATCCGGTGCCGCTGTGGACCAGGAGAGGGGACCGGGCGAACTCGTGGAGAAGACTGCTGTGTCATCGGAGGGTTCCGAGCAGGGCGGCCAGCAGCCCGAAAAGCCGTCGACGGGGCAGAGCTCTTCCGAGGGTGGAGAGCCGCAGCTCGGCAAGGGTTTGTCCGGGAACTGAACGTTCGTCATCCGGACCCTGGCTGGGACGATCTCGCAGCCAGGTAGCCTGTGTGGCGTGAGCGCGCGAACCATTCTGGACTGGGCCGGCCTTCCGGCAGCTCAACAACCTACGTGGCCGGACCTCGATGCCCTCGCTTCGGCGAGGGCATCTTTGGCGACCTTCCCACCGCTGGTTTTTGCAGGGGAATGCGACATCCTGCGTGACAAATTGGCGGCGGCGTCGCGGGGTGAGGCCTTCGTTCTCATGGGGGGAGACTGCGCAGAGACCTTCGCCTCGGCGACCGCGGACAACATTCGGGACCGGGTCAAAACTCTTCTCCAGATGGCTGCGGTGCTCACCTACGGCGCGAGCACACCAGTGGTCAAGGTCGGGCGGATCGCAGGCCAGTACGCCAAGCCCCGGAGCAAGGACACCGAGACTCGGGACGATCAGGTCCTGCCTGCTTACCGCGGCGACATGATCAACGATTACGCCTTCACCCCGCAGTCGCGTCGTCCTGACCCGGATCGACTGGTTCGGGCCTATCACGCGAGTTCTGCGACCTTGAATCTCATGCGAGCCTTCACTCAGGGTGGTTTCGCAGACCTGCGGCATGTCCACGACTGGAACCGTGGCTTCGTCCGTAATCCGGCGCATCACCGGTACGAGCGGATGGCCGGCGATATCGATAAGGCCATGCGGTTCATGTCGGCCTGTGGCGCTGACTTCGAGGCGATGCGTCGAGTTGATGTGTGGGCTAGCCATGAGGCACTGCTACTGGACTACGAACACCCGCTCGCTCGGATCGACAGCCGCACCGGCCGGCCGTATGCCACCAGCGGCCATTTTCTGTGGGTGGGGGAGCGGACCCGTCAACTTGACGGTGCTCATGTCGATTTCGTCCGTCGTATCCGCAACCCTGTGGGAGTCAAGATCGGACCGACCGCCACCCCAGACGACCTCCTGGGCTTGGCGGAGAAGATCGACCCCGATCGGGAGCCAGGCCGTCTGACGGTGATTGTCAGGATGGGTGCAGAACGAGTTCAGGAGGGGCTTCCTCCGCTGTTGGAAGCGGCCAAGGCCGAAGGGCTGCAACCGACCTGGATCTGTGACCCGATGCACGGCAATACCTTCGAGTCGGCGACCGGATACAAGACGCGTCGTTTCGACGACATCGTTGCGGAAGTGAGGGGCTTCTTCGAAGCACATCGTGCGGCTGGCACCTGGCCGGGAGGCATTCACGTCGAACTCACGGGGAACGATGTGACGGAATGTCTGGGCGGAGCGATTGACCTGCACGACGAAGACCTACAGCTACGTTACGAAACTGCCTGCGACCCACGGCTGAACCACCAGCAGAGCCTGGAACTGGCATTTGTCGTGGCTGAGATGCTCGCCTCCTCGTAAGGCGTTCAGGAAGGGGTGACTCGTGTCCCAGGATGATGCTTTCGCCGAGGAACGCCAGCTGCCGCCAGGCCAACGGCGCAGTGAGGAGATGCGTGTCATCCACTACGGACGGGTGCCACGTATCGACCTGGGGCGTTGGCAGCTGAGTATCACCGGTGCGACCCTGGACGGCGAGGAACACCTCATCCGTTGGACGGACCTGTCGGAGATGCCTCAGATCAGGGTCACGGCTGACCATCATTGCGTTTCTCGGCACAGTGTGCTCGATGTCGTGTGGGGCGGAGTGCCGACCAGCGAACTGGTCCGGCTTTTCCCGCCTGCTGATGACGCCGCCTATGCGCTGGTCTCGGCTGCGTACGGGTACAGCGCTACGGTCACGGTGGACGACCTCTCCCAGCCGCGGGCCCTTCTGGCCACCTCGTTGAACGGCGAGTGTCTGACTCCGGAACGAGGATGGCCGGCCCGCTTGGTCCTACCACACCTCTACGGGTGGAAGGGGCCGAAATGGGTGCTTCAGATCGAGTACTCGACAGAGCCGGTGCGTGGTTTCTGGGAACGTCAGGGATACCACGTCACCGGAGACGTCTGGCGAGAAGAGCGATACGCGCATCAGGAATGAGATGACACCACGTCGTGAGGCCGGCCAGGGATTTTCCTGACCGGCCTCACACGTGTTCAGAGCACCCGCAGGACGACCCGAGTCCCCCGCGGGACCGAGGACCCGGCCTTGGGGTTGGTCGAATGAGCCATACCGAACAGGCCGCCGGCGAATCGATCCACGTCGACTTCCAGGCCCACTGCGCGTAGCGCTTCGACAGCCTGAGACTCCGAGCTTCCTCGTACCTTCGGGATCTTGACGAGTTCAGAGCCCTTGCTGATCGTGAAACTGACTTGTCCACCCTTGAACAAGGTGCCATTGGCGGGAGTTTGTTTGATGACGGACCCCTGCGGGACGTCGTTGTGGAACTCTTCACCACTGACCTGGGCGACCAGGCCGTCCCGCTCGAGTGTGTTCTTGGCCTCGGCGAAGGGTTTGCCGGTCCAGTCCTTCACATCGATCGGTTTACGGCCTTTGCTGACCACCAGGTTCACCTGGGTCGACGGCTTGACCGAGGTACCTGGAACCGGGTCGGCGGAGACGATCTGCCCTGCCTTGACCGATTCATTGAACTCTTCGGAGACCTTGCCCAGAGAAAGCCGGGCATCGGCGATCGCCTTCTTGGCTTCGTCGAGCGGTTGATTGACGACTTCCGGGATCGAGACCCGGTCCTTGCCCTTGGAGATGGAGACAGCCACCGCCGTGGACCGCCGTACGACGCTTCCACGGACAGGGTCGATCGAGACGACCAGTCCGGAGCGGACGTTCTCCGAGTAGATCGGAATGATCTCGGCTCGTAGATCAACGGCTTCCAATGCCGCGATGGCCTGCTCCTGGGACATGCCGGACAGCTCCGGGACCGTGCGTTCCGACCCCGGGCCTGCCAGGAGGTACCAGCCGAGGAGACCGCTCAGGAAGAGGACCGCAGTGGTGGCGAAGACCGCCAGCTGACGAGGGGAGAAAGCCTGCAACGGCCCTAGCCGCGAGGACAGTGGACTTCTGGCTCCGGAGACATCGCGGCGGAGCACATTGGTGGGCACCGGGCCGGTTCGGCGGCCACGCCGCGTGGCGATCTCTTCTCCGCCGGGATTCATCACCGGGACAGGCTGTGTGGGGCGGTGGACTCGGGCGGTGTGAGCGATTCCGGAAGCCGCGCCTGACACCCCGGGGGGAGTAAGATCCAGCTCTTTCCGGGTAAGGCTTCGTTCAGCCTCCATCACCTCGTGGAGGAAGATCTCCGCGTCGACAGGGCGTTCGTGTGCCTCCCGGCGGGTGGCCAGGGCAACGAGCTGGTCCAGGACTGGGGAAAGCCCTGGGCGTAGAGCGCTGGGCTGGGGGATCTCGCCGTGGACGTGCTGATATGCCACCTGAATGGGGCTGTCCCCGTCGACGGCCTTTGCTCCGGTGAGCATCTCGTAGAACACCAGCCCGGCTGCGTAGACATCGCTGCGCGGGGTGGCGATCCCATGCTCGACCTGTTCCGGTGCCAGGTAACTGACGGTGCCGAGGATGGTTGATCCGGTGGTGCCAGCGGTGACCGAGTTCACCGTGCGGGCCAGTCCGAAGTCGGCGACTTTCACATCACCGTTGTCGGAGATGAGGACGTTCTCGGGTTTGACATCCCGGTGAACGATCTCGGCCAGATGCGCCGAAGCCAATGCCGCCAAGATCTGTCGGAGGATGCGCAGAGCCTCTCGCGGGGTCATGGCGCCCTCGCTGTCGAGGACGGAACGCAGCGTACGGCCCTTGACGAACTCCATCGTCAAGAAGACCTGCTCGCCGTCCTGGCCCTGGTCGAAGACACCCACGACATTGGGATGGCTCAGTTGGGCCACCGCACGGGCTTCACGCTGGAAGCGCTCCACGAAAACGGCGTCCCTGACCAGGTCGGGGCGCATGACCTTCAACGCCACCTGGCGATCGAGTCGCTTGTCTAGGGCGAGATAGACACTCGCCATGCCCCCGTCTGCGAGGTGGCGCAGTACGAGGTAACGGTCGTCGATCAGGGCGTCGACGAGAAGGGCACCGGTCATAGCGCGCAGTCTAGGAGGCTGCGCCGAAAAGTCCCTCAGAAGTCCCCTCCGCTGCGTTCTGGTCCGGTCTCGTCGTCACATCTGACGCTTGTAGGCCAGAACTGATGCTACATACTCTTTGGTGTCCTCGAAGAGCCCTCTGGAACGTACCGAGGTGAGTCCCTGGTAGTAGCCGGCGATGACTTCGGTCTCGGAGACAGAACTTCGGCCCAAGCTGCGGAGAAGTGCTACCCCACAGGTGACATTGTCCTGGGGATCGAGCAGGTCGAGCGAGCGTCCTATCAGCTGAGACACCCATTGCCCAGTGGAGGGCAGGCACTGCATCACGCCGATGGCATTGGCCTCGGAGACGGCGTTCTGGCTCCACCGCGACTCCTGCCAGGCGATGGCCAAGGCCAGGCGCGGGTCGACCCCGTGGGCTTGTGCGGTGGCCACGATCATGGACCTGAGCTGGGAGCGGGAAGGTGTACCGGTCCGGTTCAGATAGGTGAGATTCGTCGTGGCTGCTTCCGACAGATTTCCTGGCCTGGAAGGTGCTGCTGCGCTGGCTGCGAGGCTGCCGATCACCTGGAGTCGATCGCCTGGTTTGAGTGGGTGGTTCAGGCCGATGCCATTGGCCTTGGCCAGCCCGGTCATGGAGACTCCGTACCGGCCGGAGATGGCCCAGAGAGAGTCGCCTGGGCCGACCACGGCTGTCGTCGTCCGAGTGTCGGCTGCTCCGGTGCGGGCGTTCTTGGTCACAGCCCGCACGGTCTGGTGCCCGCCCGGGACGGTGAGCCGACGCCCGGGAAGGAGGACATCGCCGGAGGAGAGGTTGTTCACGGCGAGCAGGGTGGATACGTCGACGCTCAGATGACGGGCGACCCTGGAGGCGGTGTCGCCCGGTCGGATCACATAGGTGCCATAGGGGGACGGATCCGGACGGGGGGAACCGGCCGATGAGCCCGGGACGGCGAGACGTTGACCCGGCAGGATCACGGAGGTGGGGGAGAGCTTGTTCGCCTGGAGGAGTGCTTCTACTTCGACGCCGGTGGAATGGGCGATATCCCAGAGGGATTCTCCTGCTCGGACCACATGGGTAGGACGTTGTGACGTCCGAGGTGCGGGCACCGGCACGGGGGCGGCCACCGCAGCTGGGGACAGGGTAAGCGGAGCATTGCCGGAAGGAATGGTCAGCTGGTCGCCGACATGCAGCGGGGTGCCTGCCGAAGCGAGTTGATTACGGGCAACGAGTTCGGTGACGGAGACCTGCGCCTTGGCGGCGATCTTCCACAGGGTGTCGCCCGGGCGGACCTCGTAGGTGATCCAGGCCCGTCCCGGAGCCGTGCTCCGGTTCATCACGGCGGCAGTCGGTGCCGCGTGTACCGCGGGTAAGGAGACAGGTGTCATGGGCGGACGCGGTCCTTTCCGACGTATCGTCCGTGAAGGTTCACCCCAGGTGTCGAGGGGACCAGGGGAAGATATGTCGTGGGCGACGATCGTGTCCCGGGGCACAGAGCTTTCGGATGCTGCTGACGGGACCCATCTGTCGACTGTGACCGTACCGGATTTTTCCTGTACAGAACGGGATTGACATGAGGACGCGCGAAAAACGGCCTCGCTGGGAACCGATGGATGTTCCTGCGGTGTGTTCACGCGCGACTGTGTGTTCTGTGTGGGGGATGGCATGCTCGCTGATGTGAGTAAGAAGAATGCGTCAACACCGGATACGTCCACCGAACCCACCCGTCGTGAGCAACGTGCTGCTCTTGACGGCGAACGGTTGGCCGTTCTCGAGGATCTCGTCCCGGGATGGCTGTCCGTCCCCGAGGTCGCCGAACGCCAGGGTGTCAGTTTGTCGACGGTACGCCATCAACTGCAGGAGCGCGAACTGCTGGGGGTCCGCAGGGGGGACAACAAAGCGGTCTACGTGCCTGAGCCCTTCGTCACCGTAGAGGGACCGCGGCCGGAGCTGCGTGGCACCTTCACCGTGTTGAGCGACGGCGGGATGGACGACCTCGAGCTGTTGACCTGGATGTTCCGACCGGACGACAGCTTTACCGGCGGAAACCCGATGTCTTGTCTGCAGGCCGGACACAAGACGGAGGTGCGTCGCCGCGCGATGGAGGAGGCTTTCTGAGCTCCTGCAGGGGGCCCTCGTCCCCTCCGGCGGGGTGGAGGACGGCGCAGGGCCGTAGCGTGCAGCGATCGTCTCCGACCTGCCGCCGGGGGGATGGCTCCGTCGGATCAACGGTCAGCGGTCTCTCTCTGTGGCGATGTCGACGAGTTCTTCCAACGCAGCCCTACCGGTTTCGGTGAGGTCGGTGATGGCAGAGAGCTCGGCTCGAGCGATGGTCGTCTGCTCGGTGATGATCTCCTCGTGCCGCTCCAGGGCACCGGAACCGCGGACCAG
The DNA here is from genome assembly GCF_003391095.1 of Austwickia chelonae. Classification (NCBI taxonomy): domain Bacteria; kingdom Bacillati; phylum Actinomycetota; class Actinomycetes; order Micrococcales; family Dermatophilaceae; genus Austwickia; species Austwickia chelonae. The sequence goes on from NZ_CP031447.1 coordinate 1,290,922, forward strand.
GTCCCGCATCGTCTCGATCTCGTCGTCGGTCAGATCGTTGTGGCCCAGACCTGCAGACATCGTTGCCCTGCCTTCGGCGTCGAGGCAGTCCAGGGTCAGGGCCAACAGGACGGTTCGCTTCCCCTCGCGGAGATCGTCGCCAGCAGGTTTGCCGGTCGTCGAAGGATCACCGAAGATCCCCAGGACGTCATCTCGTAACTGGAAGGCTTCCCCGAGCGCCAAACCGTAGGCGGACAGGTGTGCGGCTGCCGTGTCGTCCACCCCCGCGGCATGTGCGCCGATCAGGAGCGGATGCTCCACGCTGTACTTCGCACTCTTGTAACGGACGACTTGGCGGGTCTGCTCGATCCGTTCGGTTGTGGCCAAACCGTCCCATCCACGGACAGAGACCAGGACATCGAGGAACTGGCCGCCCATGAGCTGGGTGCGCATCACGTCGAAGACGGTGCGTGCCCGGTCGAGTTCCTCGACCGGTAGTCCGCTCCCGGCGACCATCTCGTCGGTCCACACCAAGCAGAGGTCTCCGGCGAGAATGGCGCCGGAGACGCCGAAGCGGTCAGCATCCCCGGTCCAACTCTCCTGGCCGTGCCGGTTGGCCAGCGCACGATGAGCAGTGGCTCGTCCACGCCGGGTCGCGCTGTCGTCCATGACGTCGTCGTGGAGGAGCGCGGCGGCCTGGAACATCTCCATCGCTGTGGCGACAGAGGTCATCTGTTCGGCATGCGCGCCTCCACAAGCGAGGTATCCGCTGTGGCAGAACGCAGCTCGCAGTCGTTTCCCACCGGCCAAGAGCCCCTCGATCGCATCGACGAGCTGGGTCATGTCCGGCCCAAGTTCAGCGAGAACTTCCCGCTGACGTGCCATTTCGGCATCGATCCTTTCCTGGACATGTTCGCGGAAGATGCCCAGGTCCCATGCACTGCTCAAACGGTCCTCCCGAAAGCTGGTCCTCTGAGCCTACGTTGTTGTTCTCTTCTACGCTGATCTGCATGTCACGCCCGTCGATTCCAGAGCTTCTCTCCGCACCCGAAGCCACGTTCAGTTTCGAGTTCTTCCCTCCGAAGAACGACCCTGCGGAGGACGCCCTGTGGGACGCCATCCGACGGTTGGAGCCGTTGGCGCCGGCTTTCGTCTCGGTGACCTACGGCGCCGGTGGGTCGACCAGGGACCGGACAGTTCGGGTGACTGAACGGATCGCGAAGGAGACCACACTGCGCCCGATGGCGCACCTGACCTGTGTCTCCTCCTCGGTGGACCAGCTCCGGGAGGTCGTCGGTCAATATGCGGCCGGTGGTGTTCGGGATATCCTGGCGTTGCGCGGCGATCCGCCGGGCGTCCCCGGAACTCCCTGGACGCCCCACCCCGAAGGCCTGGACCATGCCGAGGACCTGGTGCGTCTCCTGCGGAGCCTAGGCGATTTCACCGTTGGCGTGGCAGCTTTTCCCGATAAACATCCTGAAGCGGTCGACTTCGAGGCCGATGCCGAGGTCCTGGCTCGTAAGTTCGAGGCCGGCGCTCAATTCGCGGTGACCCAGTTCGCTTTCGATGTCGACTCGTACACCAGGCTCCGGGACCGGCTTGCGGCGCGGGGATGGGACGCTCCTATCGTCCCCGGACTGATGCCGGTGACCTCTTACAAACAGGTCAGCCGAATGGCTGAACTGTCCGGAACAGCGCTGCCTGCTGCCGTGGTAGCGCGATTGGCTCCTCTGGAGGGGCAACCGGAGGCCTTGTGTGCCGAAGGGGTTCAGATCGCCACGGAGCTGGCGGAGAAACTGCTGGCAGAAGGTGCCCCGGGGCTGCACTTCTACACGATGAACCGATCCACGGCGACTTTGCAGGTCTACCGAAATCTCGTGGGCGGCCCGCCGGAGCTGTCGGTTCCCTTGCCGACGCGCTCGGACCGGCTACGAGGCGGCGTCGTCGCCTCGGTGTGGCGGGTCGTCGACGCCATCGGTGCACAGGACTGGCAAGCGGTCAGGGAGTGCCTCTGTGCGCAGGTTGTCGTAGAACTCCCGGTCCAAGGCATCCGGCTTCAAGGGATCGAGGCACTCATGGGAGTGCTTCCCGGTTCTTTCGAGAAGTTGTCCGTCGAACGAGTGGTCTACGACGGTGGGCTCCAGGTAGTTCTCTGGGTCAGCAGGGATGAGCTGGTCGGCAGCCGTACCCATGATGCGGTTTTCATCTGCCTTGATGCCGTGGGGAGAATCGAATCGGTGGTGGATCTGCGCCCAGCGAACGTTGCCTCGACCGAAGAGGTTTCGACGGAAGCTGGTCGTGGAGCCAGGGGTTGAGCGGAGCCTCTCCCCGGAATCGTCCGGCCTTTCCCTGAGGGCATGGGTGGCTCTCCTGCGGGGTACTAAAGTGACACGGAGGAGCACCTGGGAGAGCCGCACCGCGGACGAGCGCATCGCAAGAGGGCATCTCTGGCGATGGGAAAAGAGAGTCGCATCGATGCCTGAAGAATCGCGCCGTGTGCGTCGTGGCAACCTCCATCATTCGCCACGCACCGTCATCTTGTGGGAGCGGGTCACCGCCGCGGTCGACATGCGCGTCGCCGAGGTCGGGCGCCCACTGCGGGTGGTGGATCTCGGCGGAGGGAGCGGGGGGATGGCGGTTCCCCTCGCAGCGCTGGGACACCATGTCACCGTGGTCGACCCCAGTCCGGACGCACTGGCGTCCTTGGAGCGTCGGCTCCGTGATGCGGATATCCCTGATGCCGGGCAGCATCTCGTCGCAGTCCAAGGTGATTCGACGGTGTTGGCCGATCTGGGGCTCGACGGGGTCGATCTGATCACCTGTCACGGGGTCCTGGAGGTCGATGACGATCCGGAACGGACCCTGTCCGATATCGCCGAGGCACTCGCTCCGGGGGGGATACTCAGCCTGCTCGTCGCCCAACGGTTGGCAGTGGTCCTCGCCAGGGCGCTGGCCGGACGGTTCACTCAGGCCAGGTCTGCCTTGCAGAGCGAAGACGGACGTTATGGGGAAGGCGATCCGATGCCGCGACGCTACGACCAGGACCAGCTGTGCGAGTTCGTCATTCGGTCCGGTCTTACGGTCGTGGACCGTCGAGGTCTGCGAGTTTTCACTGATCTGGTGCCTTCTGCCTTCGTCGACAGCGAGGTGGACCGGGAGGCTCTACTCGCCCTGGAACGGGCGATCGCCGAGCACGCAGACCATGAGTTGTTGGGACGTCTGGGCAGCGCTGCTCACCTGCTCGCCCGCCGCTGATCCGGGCGGGTCGTCCGGAGGGGAGCCCTCTCATGAGTCGTCGACATTTCGAGGTGCCACGGCGCACGAGCGACCGCCCCCCGGATGACACCGGTTGTTCGATCCTGCACGTCGACATGGACGCCTTCTACGCCTCGGTCTCCTTGCTGCAGCATCCTGAGCTGGTGGGTAGGCCTGTGGTGATCGGGGGCGGGCCGAGGGGGGTGGTCCTGTCGGCCACCTACGAAGCTCGACTCTTCGGAGTGACCTCGGCCATGCCGCTGAGTCGTGTCCACCGGATCTGCCCTCAAGCTGTGTTGTTGGCCCCCGACCACGCTGCCTATGCCCAGGTCTCGAAGTCCGTCATGGCGGTCTTCGGCGAGATCACCCCTCTGGTCGAGCCGATCAGCATGGACGAGGCCTTCCTCGATGTCTCCGGGGCTCTGCTCAGGTGGGGGTCACCGGTCAGGATCGGGGAAGCTGTCCGGGAACGTGTTCTGCATGATCAGGGCATCACCTGTTCTGTGGGGGTCGCCGCCAACAAATTCGTGGCGAAGCTGGCTTCCTCGTTGGCTAAGCCGGACGGATTGTTGGTCGTCCCGGAGCCCGAGGCCGTCGCTTTCGTGCAGCAACTCCCGGTGGCGGCCTTGTGGGGAGTGGGGGACCGTACCGAGGAGAACCTGATCCGATCGGGGTTCCGCACCGTCGAAGACATTGCTAGGGCGTCCCCGACGGTGCTGCGTGCTCACTTCGGTGCGCTCGGGGAGCGGCTGTACGACTTCGCGTGGGGGCGGGACCCCCGCCCTGTCGTTCCTACGCGGCAGGAGAAGAGCCTCGGTGCGGACGAGACCTTCTCCCAGGACATCGACGACCTTCAAGAACTACGGCGACGTCTGCTCCGGCTCTCCGAGAAAGTAGCGGCGCGTGCTCGCTCCCACGGGGTCCTGGCCCGCACGGTGAGTCTTCGTGGACGGTTCGTCGATTTCAGCTCAGTCAGTCGCTCTCGTACCCTGCCTACGCCTACGGACGCTGGGCAGGAGATCTATGCCGTCGCTGGAGACCTGCTCGACGACCTGTGGCGAACTTCGGGGAAACGGTTCCGCCTTTTGGGCGTTCGTGTGGAGGGTCTGCTGCCGACCCAGAGCACACCTATCCAGGGGACTCTGGGTGAGCCTGAACGAGGATGGCGGGATGCTGATCGGGCTGTCGACCGGGCAAGTGCCAGATTCGGGGAGGGATCCGTTCGCCCAGCTTCTCTCATCGAGCCGCGAGAGCGAGGCCGGTCCGGTAGCCCCGCGCAACGGCCGCTGGCCGCTGAGATCGATGACAGGTGAAACCGCTTCCCCGATCGCTACCGTAACCAGGCAGTCATTGCCTATCCTGGAGTGACCGACACCACGGTGTGGGAGGGGCGGGAATTTTCGACGAGCCTCGTGTGTTGGATCGCAAAGGATCCCCTGAAAAGGTCAGGACGTGCCAAGAGGCACGTTTCGGTGGAGGAGGTCAGCATGCCGCTGTCGGAGCACGAGCAGAAGCTCCTCGACCAGATGGAGCGCGCCCTCTATGCCGAGGACCCGTCGTTTGCGACCCAGATGAAAGGAACGGGCCGGTCTGTCTCCCGGATGCGCCTTGTCTGGGGTGCGATCGCTGCGGTGGTCGGGCTCGGGGTCGTCCTCTTGGGGGTCAACCTGATGAGCATCCCCGTGGGCGTTCTGGGCTTCACGATGATGGTGGCCGGAGTCATCTGGGCAGTGACCCCTCGGCGTGGGGGAGACAAGGGCCTTGCCGGACCTGGGGCAGCAGCGAAGTCGCCGCGGTTCGCTGAGAAGAAGAACGCGAAGAAGCGGCTCGATTTCATGAACCGACTGGACGCGAGGTGGGAACGGCGTCGTCATGAGGGCGGACGCTGAAGCATCTGCGCGGACTTCCAGGCACGGCAGTGAGCCGCTGCTCGGCTGTCCAAGAACGCGAGGTGGTTCCGCCGCTGATGCCCCTACGGCTACTTCGGGTCATGACCCACCGGCAGTTTCCACAGCGGCCTTCGGCCCGGTCGGCGGAGATCCGCCCACCGGCCGAGGTGTGGAGTTCATCCCTGTCGGGACTCCTCATGCAGCCTGCTGGTCTCATCGGAGATCTCGGTCGCGACATCGGCGAGCGCCGGTAGGTGTTGTCGCGCGTGATGCGCGCAGAAAAGCAGCTCACCGCCAGAGGCCATTCGTGCGCGAACATAGGCCTGCGCGCCGCACCGGTCGCAGCGGTCTGCGGCGGTCAGTGTGCTCGCAAGTGCTGTCTCCACATCGACCTTCCTGTCATGTCTCCTGACGATGGACCCCGGGTGGGCCCATGTCGGAACATGCACCTTGTATCGCTCAACAGTCAAACACGCTCCGGTGTTCCCCTGGGAACGTGTCCGTTGTCACGTTCCCAGGCCGTTGCGGTCAGCCATCCTCTCATCGGCTGGTGGTGTCCCGGACGCAGAAGTTCTCCGCAGGCAAGATCGTCGGTGCCTGATTCGGGGACATCGACGGACGAAAGTCGACCGGTGGTGGGATGTTGTCGTCGATCAGCGTTACCCTGAACCGCGATCGCCTACCGGTGTCCACCTGCAGAAAGGAATCGCCTCCGTGGCTGCTAGCACGCCCGAGAGTTACAGCGCCCGTCATCTCCAGGTTCTGGAGGGGCTGGAAGCGGTGCGGAAGCGGCCGGGGATGTACATCGGCTCGACCGACGCCCGCGGCCTGATGCACTGCCTGTGGGAGATCATCGACAACGCTGTCGACGAGGCCTTGGGCGGTCATTGCAGTGCGATCGAGGTCATTCTGCATGCGGACGGATCGGTGGAGGTTCGCGACGACGGGCGCGGGATCCCTGTGGACGTGGAGCCGCGTACCGGCTTGTCCGGGGTCGAGGTGGTCTTCACGAAGCTCCACGCCGGGGGGAAGTTCGGTGGTGGCAGCTATGCCGCCTCTGGAGGTCTGCACGGTGTAGGCGCCTCGGTGGTGAATGCGCTTTCCGAACGTCTTGATGTCCAGGTCGACCGAGGCGGCAAGACGTACGCGATGAGTTTCCACCGAGGTGAGCCCGGTGTGTTCGCTGACGGTGAGGACGGGCCGGAGTTGTCCTCGGCTTTCTCTCCTTTCGTGGAAGGTAGCGAGCTTCAGGTCGTCGGAAGAGCTCGACGTGGAGTGACCGGGAGCAGAGTTCGTTACTGGGCGGACCGTCAGATCTTTCTCACCGAAGCCGCTTTCTCCTACGAGGAACTGGTCTCCCGTGTCCGACAGACCTCTTTCTTGGTGCCGGGGCTGAAACTGACGGTGCGGGATGAACGCGGTCTGGCCGGTACACCTGGTGCAGAGGGCCCGTACGAAGAGGTCTTTCGTCACGACGGCGGGATCAGTGAGTTCTGTGACTTCTTGGCACCGGACACCCCGGTGACCGGAGTATGGCGGCTGCAGGGTGCCGGTCATTTCCAGGAGCGGGTGCCCGTACTGGACGACAAGGGCCACATGACGCCCAAGGACGTCCAGCGTGAATGTCAGGTCGATGTGGCTCTGCGCTGGGGGACAGGCTATGCGACCAGGTCGGAGTCCTTCGTCAACATCATCCACACCCACAAGGGTGGTACGCATGTCACCGGCTTCGAGCAGGCGCTTCTCAAGGTTTTCCGGAAACAGCTGGAGGAGAATGCGCGGCGTCTTCGCATCGGGCAGGACAAGGTCGAGAAGGACGACATTCTCGCTGGGATGACCGCTGTCATCACCGTGAGGCTGGCCGAGCCCCAGTTCGAGGGGCAGACCAAGGAAGTTCTCGGGACGAATGCAGTCCGGGCGATCGTCTCACGAGTGGTGGAGAAAGAGCTCACCGCCGTATTGCGCTCGTCCAAACGTGATGACAAAGCGCAAAGCTCGCAGCTCTTGGAGAAGATCGTCGCGGAGATGAAATCTCGGATCTCCGCGCGTACCCACAAGGAGAACCAACGACGCAAGAATGCGTTGGAGACATCTACGCTGCCTTCGAAGTTGGCTGATTGCCGCAGCTCGGAGGTTCAACGCACTGAACTCTTCATCGTTGAGGGCGATTCAGCGTTGGGCACGGCGAAACTGGCCAGGGACAGCGACTTCCAGGCGTTGATGCCCATCCGGGGGAAGATCCTCAACGTGCAGAAGGCCTCGGTCGGGGACATGTTGAAGAATGCGGAGTGCGCGGCGATCATCCAGGTCGTGGGTGCGGGGATCGGGCGCAGCTTCGACGTGGATGCCGCTCGCTACGGCAAGGTCATCATCATGACCGATGCCGACGTCGACGGGGCTCACATCCGTACTCTGCTGTTGACCCTCTTCTTCCGGTACATGCGTCCTCTGGTTGAGGCAGGAAGGGTCTACGCGGCTGTTCCGCCGCTGCACCGGATCGAGGTCGTCAACCCCGGGGCGAAGAAGAACGAGCTGATCTATACCTACAACGAGGCCCAGATGCGGACCACGATGGCCCGGCTGCGTCGCTCCGGGCGGAAGGTGAAGGAACCCCAACGGTACAAGGGCCTGGGTGAGATGGACGCGCATCAGCTCGCGGAGACGACGATGGATAAGAAACAGCGCACGCTGCGACGGGTGACCCTGGCCGATGCAGAAGCGGCGGAGCGAGTCTTCGATCTGCTCATGGGCAGCGATGTTGCGCCCCGTAAGGATTTCATCGTCGACCGCGCACACAGCCTTGATCGGGAGCGGATCGACGCCTGAGTCGCCGCGATGAGTACGGGGAGGGGCGACGGACGCTCTCCCCGGCTCCGGTCATCGAGTGGACATCACCTCGGCAGGGGCGCCTGCACGGTCAGTTCCACCTGGTAGGAGGTGGAACCGACCTCTTTTCCTCCGCACGAGACGGCAGGACCAGGCCGGGTGACTGCGGTGACGATGGCCAGCCAACGACGCCCGTCGACATGAGTGACCTGGTACCGGCTCTGGCTGGTTCCTTCCGGTGGCGCTTGAGACGGTTCCTCGTGAGGAAGGCCGAGCACCTGTAATGCGGACACTCTTGGTTCGCCTGCGGTAGCCCGGACGGAGGCCTCTGCGGCTTGCGCCGGTCCTGGCAGATGAGCCATCCCTCTCAGATGGGTCTGGCCGAGGACCTCGCTCGGAAGGCGGCCGTACTGGGCGGCGTCGACAACGGAGACGGCCAACGGCGCGGTCAGGCGGGCGAAGGTCGCTCCAGAGGGAAGTACCAGACCCGTCGGTGCGAAGCGGTGACCGCCGGTGTGAGTGCACTCCCAGACCAACTGCGCACGTTGGCCTGCTGCATAGGCTGCGACTTTCCGTCCTCGTACTGCGCAGCACAGGTCACGCTTACCGTTGGTGCAGATCAAGAGCACCGGGGTCCGGCAGTAGTTGAGCTCGGGCAGGGTCTTCCGGGCGGCTTCGGCATCGCCAGCGGCGATAGCGTCCCAGGGAAGCCGGGTCAACACTGCAGGGTCGACGAACAGTCCTTGCAGAAGCCACGGCTCGCCCTCTGGATTTCTACCGGCGAGGTAGACCCGTCGGGGCGTGCCCGAGTTGTCCTTACGGTGGTCGCCTACTGCGCGGATCAGCAGGGCGCGGCCGCCTGCCTCCACGGTGTCCTGTTGAAGGGTCGTGCCGATCTGCGGGTCCAGCCGTGATTCGGTGAAAGCCTTGGCGCCCCAAGGGCCAGGTTGCTCCACCGCCAGCCAGAAGACAGCGGGGGAAGCGGTACCCCACACGGGGGACTCCGCATCGTCCCAGACCTGCGAGCACAGGGAGTCGCGTCCAGGGGCATCAGCACTGATACGGGATGCTTCACTCACCTGGGCTACGGTACGTGGCTTGAGATGAAGACGCGCTCTGTGCTCGAGGCTCGGTGCCTGTGACAGAGATCCCTCATCGAGGGTCAGCAGTCGGCCGTCGACCTCGAGACGGGGCCGGCAACGGTGAACGGAGCCGGTCGAGCAATGCCCGTGCGGTCTGCTCATCGACGACCAGGTCGGTGACTGCTCCAGATCTCAATGCGCCCAAGGTGGCTTGAGCCCGGTGCCGCCCGGCCACGACGCACAGCCGCCGACGCACGCCGGCGAGGACTTCCGGAGTCGGGCCGGACGCGCGGGCGTTCAGCGGGATGTCGGCGTAGCTGCCGTCCTCCCGGATCGCGACAGTGCAGATGTCTCCCACCACGCCTTCCTGGAGAAGCCCGCCCATTTCCTCAGGAGAGAGATATCCGGCCGCATAGACATGGGACATGGTCGGCCCCTGGAAGGCACCGACTCCGAAGACGGCGATATCCAACCGGCTCTGCATGGACAGCACCCGTCGTACCGAGCGTTCCCGCCACAGAGCTGTCCTGGTCTCGACATAGTCGAAAAAGGCTGGGACGGGGAAGTGCAGGACGTGGGCGTCGAACGCCTGCCCGAAACGGGCGAGGATGTCTCCGGTATAGGCAACTCCCGTGGTGGTTGTGCTCGCGGCGCCGTTGAGCTGGACGATCTGGCTTCCTCGAGTAGGGGTGATCGGGAGGTGTGCGGCCACCGAGCTCACCGTGGTGCCCCACGCCACGCCTAAGGACATCTCGTCGTCCATCCAATCGGCCAACAACATCGCGGCCTGCCGGGCTACGGCGTCCAGACGGTTGGCCGGGCGTGCCGAATCCCGGACCGGAACCACGTGCACGGTGACCCCGAAAGCCTCGTACAGCCGTTCCGCCAATGGCGAGGACAAAGAATCGGGAGAAGCCAAAGAGATGCGAACTAGGCCGATCTCCCTGGCCTGGCGCAGCATTCGGGACACCGTCGAGCGAGACACCTTGAGTCGTGCCCCGATGCTCTCCATCGTCTCGTCCTGCAGGTAGTACAGGGCGGCGGCCTCGTAAAGCCGGTCGCTTTCGTGCATGGGCCGATCGTACGACTGCACATTCGTGCATGCACCTTGCCCGTCCGTTCAACGGACGTCAAGGTATGGGGACAAGGCGTCCTCCGAAGAAGCAGCGCACCTGCCTCCGAGCGTCGACGACAACCAGCGGAGCGCGATGACGTACACGAGTGCGACATCGGCACAAGACGGAGGAGGACGTGATGGCCACGGCGTTGACCGGGCAGTCCCGCGCATCAGCGATCGCGAAGATGACCGACGAAGAAGGAGTCGACCTTCTCGTCATCGGTGGGGGCGTGACCGGAGCCGGTATCGCCCTCGACGCCGCCACCAGAGGGCTGCGTACCGCCATCGTCGAGGCCCAGGACTGGGCCGGAGGCACCTCCCAGTGGTCCAGCAAGCTCGTCCACGGAGGACTCCGCTATCTCTACAACCTGGACTTCGCGCTCGTCGCTGAAGCGCTGAAGGAACGAGGCCTCCTCCTTTCACGCACCGCACCGCACCTGGTGAAGGCCCAGCCCTTCCTCTGGCCGCTGAAGATGCCGGTCATCGAACGCAGCTACAGCGCCGTCGGAGTGGGCATGTACGACGTCCTCGCCCAGATCGGCGGCGGGGGACACCGCGGCGTTCCTATGCAGCGGCACTACACCAAACGAGGAGCCAAACAGCTCTTCCCCGGAATCCGTGACGATGCCCTCATCGGGGCTATCCGTTTCTACGACGCACGGGTCGACGACGCCCGGCTGGTCATTGATCTCGTCCGCACCGCAGCTGGATTCGGCGCGCTCGCGGCCAGCCGTACTCAAGTCACCGGTTTCGACAAAGACGCCTCGGGCCGGGTCGTCGGAGCGACCATCCGGGATCTCGAGGATGGCCGTGACCTGCACATCAAGGCGAAATACGTCATCGCGGCCACCGGGGTGTGGACCGAGCAGACACAAGACCTGGTCAAGGATGATGCCGGGCTACGTGTCCTGGCCTCCAAGGGAATTCACATCGTCGTCCCCAAGGACCGGATCAAGGGCGAGACCGGGATCTTCCTGCGCACCGAGAAGTCCGTGCTCTTCATCATCCCGTGGCAGCGCTACTGGGTGATCGGAACCACGGACACCGCCTGGCACGAAGACCTGGCACATCCCGTCGCGACGGCAGAGGACATCGACTACGTCCTCGATCACGCGAATGCCGTACTCGCAGATCCCCTCACCCGGGAAGACATCATCGGTACCTATGCAGGCCTGCGTCCGCTGCTGCAGCCGAAGATCAAGGACGACTCCAAGTCGGCCAAAGTCAGCCGTGAGCACACCGTCACCGAGGTGGCTCCCGGGATGTGCGCCATCGCCGGCGGAAAGCTGACCACCTATCGGGTGATGGCCGAGGACGCCGTCGATTTCGCGCTGACCGGTCTCTACGGCAAAGAAGGTCCTCGGCTACGTCCGTGCGTGACCGACCTGACTCCACTGGTCGGCGCGGCGCGGTACCGCGGAGTGGCTGCCCGGCGGGAGCGGATCGCCAGGGAACGTGGATGGACCCTTGAGCAGGTCGACCACCTTCTCGATCGGTACGGCGACGAGATCGAGACGATCCTGGCGATGATCGACAATGACCCCTCCCTGGGCGAGCGTCTCGCCGGAGCCCCGGCCTACCTGCGCGCCGAGGTCGCTTTCGCGGTCACTCACGAAGGCGCCCTGCACCTGGAGGACATCCTGCTCAAGCGGGTGCGTCTCGATTATGAGATGCGCGACCGTGGGGCTTCCTGTCTGGAGGAGATCGCAGTTATCGTGGCGCCACTACTCGGCTGGGACGAGTCGACGGTGACCGCGGAGATCGACTCCTACCGTGCGCGGGCAGCAGGTGAAGCTGCTGCCGAGGGCGAGCGGAGCGATGCTGCTGCCAGTGCGGCGCGTGCAGAGGTCCGCGATCTCGTCCCGATGGCCTAGGTCGGATCTTCTGCCACCGGGGTTCCTGGCGTTCAGGTTCCTCGTCGGCCGGGAGAGCGTTCGTCGCTGCTTCGTGCGGCGGCGAACGCGCCTATGTGGTCGTTCTTTCCCAGATCGAGGGAAAGAACAACTGCGAAAGCTGTATATAGCTGTCGTACAAGGACGTTCGCACAGAAATGAGTGATTCGATGAACGCGATCATCGCGGCTGCACCCGCGGAGCCGGTTCCCCTGTCCACGGTCTTCTTCTCCGAGGTCCTGGGGACCGCGATCCTGCTGCTCCTCGGCGTCGGTGTTGTCGCCAATGCCCTGTTGGCGGAGTCCAAGGGCAAGGGCGGCGGGAATCTGATGATCAACTGGGGCTGGGGCCTCGCAGTCTTCGCCGGTGTCTACGTGGGGTACCGGTCTGGCGCTCACCTGAACCCGGCCGTCACCCTGGGACTGCTGGTCAGTGCCGACGAAGCCTATGCGCCGGGTGTCCCGATCACCACGGTGTCGACCATGGTCTACCTCGCTGCCGAGTTCATCGGTGCTTTCATCGGTGCCGTCATCGCCTGGTTGGTGTACAAGGACCACTTCGCTGCGGAGAGTGACGCAGGCCTGAAACTCGCCTGCTTCTCCACCGGCCCGGCCATTCGCAACACCGTCTCGAACCTGATCACCGAAGCGGTTGCCACCTTCGTCCTGGTCTACGTCATTCTGAAGTTCGGAGCCACACCGACCCAGGTCGGACCGCTCGCTGTGGCGCTGCTCGTCGTCGGTATCGGCGCGAGCCTCGGCGGGCCTACCGGGTACGCCATCAACCCCGCCCGTGACCTCGGACCGCGTATCGCCCACGCTCTTCTCCCGATCAAGGGCAAGGGCGCCAGTGACTGGGCTTACTCATGGATTCCGGTCGTCGGGCCGATCCTCGGAGCCGTCGCCGCAGGTCTGCTCTCCCGGGTCTTCTGATCCATCGGTGTGCCTTACCCCGAAGACACACCGCACGACGTACCAGCCACATCTGTCATCCCTGGCGGACGTCCCGCTCCTGGCTCTCAAATCTGTAGAGCCTTTGCCCAGCTCGCTGCCCCAGCAGCCACAATGATGTGAAAGGCACAGCTCATGTCCGACAAGAAGTACGTCCTCGCAATCGACCAGGGAACCACGAGCTCCCGAGCGATCCTGTTCGATCACGCTGGTGAGATCGTCAGCGTCGGCCAGCTCGAACACGAGCAGATCTTTCCGAGAGCAGGATGGGTCGAACACGACCCCGCCGAGATCTGGAACAACGTGCGTGAGGCGGTCGGTCAGGCACTCACCCGGGCAGAGGTCAACCGACACCAGATCGCCGCGGTCGGCATCACCAATCAGCGAGAGACCGCCGTGGTCTGGGACAAGAACACCGGCGAACCGATCTACAATGCCATCGTCTGGCAGGACACCCGGACCCAGAAGATCTGCGATTCCCTGGCCGGAGACGCAGGCGCCGACAAGTACAAGGACATCTGTGGTCTACCGTTGGCGACCTATTTCTCCGGACCCAAGGTGAAGTGGATCCTCGACAACGTCGAAGGGGCCAGGGAGAAGGCAGAGAACGGCGACCTGCTCTTCGGGAACACCGATACCTGGGTCATCTGGAACCTCACCGGTGGCACTGACGGTGGTGTTCACGTCACCGATGTCACCAATGCCTCCCGCACGATGTTGATGGACGTGCGCAAGCTCACCTGGGACGAGCAGATTTGCGTCGATATGACGATTCCCATGTCGATGCTTCCGCAGATCAAATCCTCCTCGGAGATCTACGGCTACGGGCGCAAACAGGGTCTGCTCATCGACACCCCTATCGCTGGTGACCTCGGCGACCAGCAGGCTGCTACCTTCGGTCAGGCCTGCTTCACCAAAGGCATGGCCAAGAACACCTACGGCACCGGCTGTTTCATGCTGATCAATACCGGCGAAGAAGCCGTCACCAGCAAGAACGGCCTGCTCACCACGGTCTGTTACAAGATCGGGGAGAACAAGCCCGTCTACGCGCTGGAAGGTTCCATCGCGGTCACCGGCTCTCTGGTGCAGTGGCTGCGCGACAACCTGGGCATCATCTCCTCCGCGCCGCAGATCGAAGAGTTGGCGGCCACGGTGGAGGACAATGGCGGTGCCTACTTCGTGCCTGCCTTCTCCGGGCTGTTCGCGCCCTACTGGCGTAGCGATGCCCGCGGTGCCCTCGTCGGCATGACCCGCTATGTCAACAAGGGGCACATCGCTCGTGCCGCGTTGGAATCCACCGCGTACCAGACCCGTGAGGTACTGGACGCCATGAACGCCGACTCCGGCGTCGACCTGACCGAGCTCAAGGTCGACGGCGGCATGACCGCCAATGACACCCTGATGCAGTTCCAGGCAGACATTCTCGGTGTCCCGGTAGTTCGGCCCAAGGTCGCCGAGACCACAGCGTTGGGTGCCGCCTATGCCGCAGGCATCGCCGTGGGCTTCTGGACCGGTGAGGAAGATGTCGTCGCCAACTGGGCCGAGGACAAGCGCTGGGAACCGCAGATGGAAGACGCTCAGCGGGAGAAGCTGCTGCGGCAGTGGAAGAAGGCCGTCACCAAGACCCTCGACTGGGTCGACGAGGACGTCGAATGACCTGACCGGCTGTTGATCGGCCGTGGGGGCCCTTCCTGCGGCCGATCGGCATCCATGAGGCTGTGCTGACCCTCACCACCGCGGGGGTCAGCATGGCCTCATGGATTTTCAGGTGCTGTTCGACGGCGATCAGTCCCGTCCGACCTGGACGATATCGCTGAGGTCGTCCGGATCATCACCGTCCCGGACCACCTGTGGGCGTGGACGAGGGGCGGGGTCCTCGACCTCGAAGAGCGAGCCGCCAGCAGCCAGCCCGGAAACAGAAGCCGGTTTTCTCGAGGTCGACGAAGAAGAGTCTTTCTGCTGCGTCGTCCGGCCCTGGGCAGCCTTGACCCGGCGGGCGTCCTCGGCACGCAAAGTCGCCCGTACCGTGTCCAGTCCGACATCGGCCTGGGACGTCTCGGACACCGACGCTGTCGATTCCACCGCCTCGGCAGGCCTACCTCTGTCGCCAGGCGACCCGCTGCCTGTGGCAGGAGCAATCGCGGCGATGGCCGCCGGAGCGGGCTGGCCTGAACCATCCCGTTTCCCGGTGGCTTCGGGAAGGACGACAGCAGTACCGTCCGAGGTCGAAGCCCGGGCTGGGGCGAGGCCGGCCCAACCGAAGAACAACTGGCTTTCGCCGCGGAGGAAACGTTGGCAACGGACACCACCGGTCGCGCGACCCTTACCGGGGAACTCGGTGAACGGAGCCACCTTCAGCGAACCTGGTTCGATGCCGGGCAGAGCGTCCTCAGCGCCGGCGATCGTCACCACGACTGCCCCTGAACGGGCTGGGTCGACCGAACCGAACCAGATCACTTCGTCGTCAGAGCCCAGCTTGATCCCGGCCATCCCACCGGCAGGCCGTCCTTGCGGACGCACAGAAGCCGCCGGGAAGTGGAGAAGCTGAGCACGACGGGTCACGAAAACCAGGTGATCTTCCTCCTCGGACAGTTCGACCGCGCCCACCACCCGGTCGCCCTTCTTCAACGAGATGTACTCCCAGTCGGTGCGACCCGACGGATAGTCACAGGTGACTCGTTTGACCACACCCTGCGCGGTACCGACGGCCAGACCTGGTGAGTCCTCAACCAGAGACACCAGACACAGGGGCAGCTCGTCCTTGGGCAGGTCCAGGAAGACCGCCAAGGGGGCGCCACCGGCTAGATGAGGTGACCCGTGGGTCGGCGGCAAAGTGGGAAGCTCCAGGACGGACAACCGCAGGATGCGCCCGGCAGAAGTGGCCACCCCGATCTCACCGCGTGCTGTGGTCCGGACCCGCGAGATGATCGCATCGTGCTTGGCCCGTTCGCCTTCATCGCTGAGATCCTCGGCCCCCGTCGTCCGTGCCAGGAGATGGGTGGAACTCATCAGGACCCAGCAGGGATCGTCGGCGATCTCCAGGGGCGCCGCAGCGGTCACCGGGGAACCGGAGCCCTCGAGCAGCACAGTGCGGCGGGCAGTGCCATGTTCCTTGGCGACCGCAGCGAGCTCGTCGGAGACGATTCGCAACAGTACGGCATGGTCGGACAGCACGGCTCGCAGTTCGTCGATAGCGGCTCGCAGCTCTTCGTCCTCCTTCTCCAACTCGATCTTGGAGAACTTGGTCAGCCTGCGCAGTTGCAGTTCCAGGATGTAGTCGGCCTGGACCGTCGACAGCGAGAAGGTGGATATGAGCCCTTCACGCGCTGACGCCGTGTCGTCAGCTGCTCGCACGATACGGATGACTTCGTCGATGTTCACGATCGCCAACAAGAGCCCCTCGACCAGATGGAGGCGCTCTTCCTGACGAGCCAGTCGATAGGCGGTACGGCGACGGACGACATCGGTGCGGAAGTTCACATAGACCTGGAGGAGCTCGCGCAACCCCAAGGTGCGCGGTTGGCCATCGACCAGGGCCACATTGTTGATCCCGAAGCTGTCCTCCATCGGGGTGAGCCGGTAGAGCTGCTCGAGGACCGCCTCCGGGTTGAAACCGTTCTTGATCTCGATGACCAGCCGAAGACCGTGCTTACGGTCGGTCAGATCCTTCAGGTCGGAGATACCCTGCAGTTTCTTCGCCTGGACGAGATCCTTGATCTTCTCCATCACCTTCTCCACACCTACGAGGTACGGCAGCTCGGTGACGACGATCCCCTTCTTGCGGGGAGTCACATTTTCGATCCGAGTGGTCGCCCGGGTCTTGAACGTGCCCCGGCCGGTCTCGTAGGCATCTCTGATGCCGTTGAGCCCGACGATCCGTCCGCCACCGGGAAG
This sequence comes from Austwickia chelonae, assembly GCF_003391095.1. NCBI lineage: Bacteria > Bacillati > Actinomycetota > Actinomycetes > Micrococcales > Dermatophilaceae > Austwickia > Austwickia chelonae. The sequence goes on from NZ_CP031447.1 coordinate 1,307,806, forward strand.
GTCGGGCCCGGGAACGAAGCGCATCAGGTCCTCGAGGGTGGCCTCGGGGTGGTCGATCAGATGACGGCAGGCTCCGACGACCTCGCTCAGATTGTGCGGTGGCATATTGGTGGCCATGCCTACCGCGATTCCCGAGGCGCCGTTGACCAACAGATTGGGGTAGGCGGCAGGGAGGACCTCGGGCTGCTGCAAGGTCTCGTCGTAGTTGGGGACGAGGTCCACGGTGTCCTCGTCGAGACTCATGGTCAACAAGGACGCGGAGGAGGCCGGGCGTGCCTCTGTGTACCGAGAGGCGGCAGGGCCGTCATCGAGTGATCCGAAGTTTCCGTGCCCGTCGATCAGGGGGAGTCGGAGGGAGAACGGCTGGGCCATCCGGACCAGGGCGTCGTAGATCGCCGAGTCGCCGTGCGGGTGGTAGCGCCCCATGACCTCACCGACGATGCGTGCCGATTTCACGTGCGGGCGGGCTGGTCGTAGCCCCATCTCGCTCATCCCGAAGAGGATCCGACGTTGCACCGGCTTGAGGCCGTCACGGGCATCGGGGAGTGCCCGGCTGTAGATCACCGAGTAGGCGTACTCCAGGAAAGCCCCTTGCATCTCCTCCTCGACGTCGATATCGACGATCTTCTCGACGATGTCGTCATCCGTGGAGGTCGAGGTCCGTCGGGCCATGCGCGCTGTGTCTCCTCGCTGGGGCTGCGATGCGGTCAAGGATGAACGGCCCGGCGACCGAGGTGGTGCTGTGCGGTCGTCGGTTGCACGTCATCGTGGTGGTGACCGGACCGGGGCGGAGCGGTCGCCAGTGTCCTATCTTCGCTCATCCTGAACGATGTCGTGACACGGCGGCTCGCTGTCGGTGTCCAGCGGTGGTGTCTGTCTGCCGGACCTGCTCAGGGCAGCATGTAGTCAAGGAGGCCGTTTCGAATGTGCGGCTGCTCAGCGGGGCGGCATCCGCAGTGCACCGTCAAGGCGGATGGTCTCCCCGTTCAACAAGGAGTTGTCGACGATATGGGCTACCAGCGCCGCGTACTCCTGGGGGCGACCGAGCCGACTCGGGTGAGGGACCAATGATCCCAGCGCATGTCGGGTCTCTTCGGGAAGTCCCGCCATCATCGGGGTCTCCATGGTTCCCGGGGCGATCGTCATCACCCGGATCTGCTGGTCGGCCAGATCCCGTGCGGCAGGCAGGGTGAGCCCGACGATCGCCCCTTTGCTGGCGGCATAGGCGAGCTGTCCTATCTGCCCGTCGTAGGCGGCGATCGAAGCTGTCAACACGATGACACCGCGGTCACCGTCCACCGGGGTGTTCTGCGCCATGGCTGCTGCTGCCAGCCGGAGGACGTTGACCGTGCCTACGAGGTTGATGTCGACGACGGTGCGGAAGGTGGCCAGCGGGAGCGGACCCTTGCGCCCGAGGACGCGTCCGGGGGTGGCAACTCCGGCGCAGTTCACGGCGACCCGGAGTTCGCCCGCAGAAGTCGCGAGCTCGATCGCGTTCTGGACCTGTTCCTCGTCGCGAACATCGGCGGCGATGAATCGGGCTCGTTCACCCAGCTCCTGTGCGACGTCCTGCCCGGCCGATGTCGGGAGGTCGACGATCACGACATGGCAGCCCCGCCGGTGGAGGTCGCGGACAGTCGCCAGGCCCAGTCCGGATGCGCCACCGGTGACGAGGGCAGCGGTGGCAGGGCTGATCTGCATTGGTCCTCCCGCGAAGATCCGGTGAAACTACTTGCGCAAGTAGGGTGCTGCACCGTCACACTAGCGTCCTGGACGCCTTTGCGGAGGGCTAAGAGTCAGAGTTCTTTCCTCAGCTTTTCGTGCTGACCAGCACCGCCGGCGGTGTCTTCGACGTGCTGTCCGTGGGGTGAGGGTACGGGCAACACGCCGAAGACACGGGTCGTGGTCAGGCAGCCTGGGGCGCTGTTGCCCTACCCTTTGCCTCCTCGACGGGCGCATCGGACGAAGACATTGAGCGACCGACCCTTTTCAAGGCGACCACTATCGCGGCGCAGACTGCGGTGCCAACGGCGATCGCAACCACGAACATCAAGCCGTGACCGATGAGAGGGAAGACCCACAGCCCACCGTGCGGCGCTCGTAGCGTACTCCCGAAAGCCATCACCAGACCGCCGGTGACCGCAGACCCGGTCATGGACGCGGCAATCACCCGGACCGGGTCGGCTGCGGCGAACGGAATCGCACCCTCGGAGATGAAGGACAGGCCCAACAACCAGGCTGCTCGCCCGTTCTCCCGCTCCGGCTCGGTGAACAGCCGGGGGCTGACCGTGGTGGCCAGGGCCATTCCCAAGGGTGCCACCATCCCCGCAGCCATGACCGCAGCCATGATCTTCATCTGGGGGGCATCTGCCGAAGCCGAGGCGGCGACAGCGGTGAGCCCGGTGGTCGCGAAGGTGTAGGCCACCTTGTTGACCGGCCCGCCGAGGTCGAAGCCCATCATGAGACCCAGGACCGCTCCGAGCAGGACGGCGTTCCCGCTGTTCATCCCGTTCAACGCTGAGGTCAGCGCCTCCATCAGGGAGGCGATCGGCCGCCCGAGGAGCAGAACCATCGCGCTTCCGGTGACCAGGGTGGACACGAGCGGAACCACGACGACCGGCATCACTCCACGCACATGGGGATGCACCGGCCAACGGCTGACCCAGCGAGCGGTGAACCCGGCGATGAAACCGGTGGCGATGCCACCGAGGAAGCCGGCCCCCATCATCGTGGCGATGGCTCCACCGACGAGGCCGGGAACCAGGCCCGGTCGGTCGGCGATACCGAAGGCGATGTAGCCGGACAGGATCGGCACCAGAAAACCGAAAGCAGCGGCGCCTATAGTGAACAGCAAAGCAGCCCAGTGCATGCCGTTCGTGGGGCTGAAAACGTTCTGCAGCAGAAGTTCAGGCCCTTTGGCCTTGGCCCCCTCGAGGGTGAACGCGGTCACGTCCATGGGTCCCTGCGCTCCACCGAAGAACTGGGCCAGGATGAATCCCAGCGCGATCAGTATTCCTCCGGCCGCTACCAGCGGGATCATGTGGGACACACCGGTCATCAACCAGATCCGGATCTGGTTCCCGGTTGACGGTTTCTCTCTGGAGACCGGCGCCGCAGCAGACGTCGGTCTCTGCTCTTCCGCAGCGCTTGCTCCGTCAGGAGCGGATTCCTCCTGGTTCTTCGTCACCTGGAGGACCAGCTCTTCCGCGCGGGCGAGCAGCGCGGCTGCATCGTTGATCGCGGCTTTGACCCCTACGTCGACGGTGGGTTTACCGACGAACCGATCAGCGTCCCGGATCTCCAGCTCATGGGCGAAGATGACAGCGTCGGCTTCGTCGATCGTCTTCTGGGGCAGACGTACCGCACCCGCAGACCCTTGGGTTTCGACTTCGATCTGATGGCCGCCCTGTTCCGCGGCTTGCTCCAGGGCCGCCGCCGCCATATAGGTGTGGGCGATGCCGGTGGGGCAGGACGTGACACCGACGAATTTCATGCCTTGATCACCTCGTCCTCGATCACCGTGACCACGGCAGCGGCGTCGGGGGCTTGACGCAGGGCGTTCTTGAAGTCTTCACGCATCAGCTTGCGTGCCAACATGGCCAGGATGGTCAGGTGGTCCTGGTCGCTTCCGGCAGGTACCGCGATCAGGAAGATCAAGGTGGCCGGGCCGTCCTCGGCTCCCCACGGGACTCCCGCTGAGGAACGGCCGAAGGCCAACGAGGGCTCGGTGACGGCGGCGCTGCGGCAGTGGGGGATGGCGATCCCGCCGAACAGCCCGGTCGACATCATCTCCTCACGTTTGGCGACATCGGCCAGAAGAGCGTCGAGATCGGTGACCCGGCCGGCGTCGACCAGGGTCTGGGCCAGCGCGCGGGTGGATTCAGCACGGTCGAGCTCGGGAAGGTCAAGGATCACTTGCTGGGGGGTGATGATCGACATGGAAGGGGGTCCTCCTCGTGGATAGACAGAATCAGGGGTGGAACGAAGACCGTCAGTCGTCGAGCGGGCGGTCCCGGCGGGGATCTTCCTGCACGGTCACCGAAATAGCGGCGACCTCGGCCGGTCCGGGGACCTCAGTGCCGGGACACATGACTGCTGCAGTGCCGAAGGCGACGGCGGTGGCGAGTGCGTCCGCCGCTCCCCGTCCGCAGACGAGCCCGGAGAGGTAGCCGGCCAGTGCACAATCGCCCGCGCCGACGGTGGACAACGGGTGCGGGGCAGTCGCATATGCGTAGTGCACCTGTCGTGCGTCGACCAGGAGTGCGCCGTCTCGTCCCAGTGAGACGAGTACTCGGCCGACATCTCGGTGGACGAGCTCACGAGCGGCCTCGATGACAGCACCGACGGTGGGTAGATCAGCACCTACCAGCTCGGCGAGCTCGGCCCGGTTGGGTTTGACCAGATCCGGTGATGCCTCGATCACCTGGTGCAGAGGAGTTCCTGAGGTATCGACGGCGACCTGCACGCCCCGGGATCTTGCCTGCTCGGTGAGTTCGGCATAGATGGAGTCGGGCATTCCTGGCGGGAGGCTCCCGCACCCGGCCACCCATGTGGTCGAGGCGGTGCAAGCCTCCAGTACTGCGTCCATGAACGATCGGACGGCTCGACGATCGTACCGAGGGCCGGTTTCGTTCACCTTCGTGGTGGTGCCATCTCCCTCGACGACGGCGATATTGGTGCGGACCTCGCCCTCGGACGGCAGCGTGATCAGCTCGACAGCGGACTCCTGCAGGAGATCGCGCATGAGCCGACCTGATTCTCCGCCCAAGGGGAGCGCTGCCCTGTTCGACATCCCGTGCTTGGCCAGGGCCCGGGAGACATTGACGCCTTTACCTCCGGCGTCGACCCGGGTGAAGGCAGCGCGATGCACCGCACCTGGTCGGAGAGCGTCGACGGTGACGGTCCGGTCGATACTGGGATTGGGCGTGACCGTGAGGATCATCGTTCGGCCAGACGCGGTACAAGTGGTGGCATCGTCGGTTCCGCTCGTGTCGACTGAAAAGGGACACCAGTCCAAGGTCGCAGTGACTTTAGCGGACTCGAGCGGGAGGATGGGGGCCGTTGGTCTTGACGAGCCCATACCGGCAGGTCGTTGACCCATCCGTCCGGGGCGGGAAGGATGACGTCATGGCAGACTCCGAAGCCTTTCAGAGCCTTGACGGGCTCCCTCCCGGGTATCCCGGGGACTGGGAGGCCGACGTGGTCTTGCGCAACGGGTCGATCGCGCACATCCGTCCGATCCTCCCCAGTGACGGCGAGGGCATCCGAGCCTTCCACGCCGGGCAATCCGAGGAATCGATCTACCTGCGTTTCTTCGCGCCGCTGAAGGAACTTCCGGACAAGGACGTCCACCGGTTCACCCATGTCGACTACGACGCGCGAGCCGCACTGGTGGTCACCGTTCGGGGAATGATCATCGGCATCGGACGTTACGACCGCCTGGCCGACGGGCACACGGCGGAGGTCGCTTTCAATATCGCCGACGTCTACCAGGGAAAAGGCGTCGGATCGGTGCTCCTCGAACATCTGGCTGTCGCAGCACAAGAACGTGGAATCACTCGATTCGTCGCCGACGTCCTACCCCAGAACCGCAAGATGATGAAGGTCTTCGTCGACGCCGGGTACGAGGTCAGCCACCATTTCGACGACGGGGTCATCGCGGTGGAATTCACTGTGGAACCCACGGCTCGTTCTGCCGCGGTCAGCCTGGCTCGTGAACACCGTGCTGAAGCAGAGAGCATGTCCGACGTCCTGTGTCCACGTTCGGTGGCGATCGTCGGGGTGAGCCGTCGGCCCGACGCTCCGGGAAGCTTGGTGCTGGACAACATCCTTGACGGCGGCTTCACCGGACAGATCCATATCGTCAACAGCGAGACCGATCACGTCCGGGGCCTGCCCGCCTACGACCGGGTCAGCGATATCACCGGTGAGGTCGACCTGGCGGTGGTGGCTGTTCCTGCGGAGAAGGTCTCTGCAGTCGTCGCGGACTGCGCGACCAAAGGTGTCAAGGCATTGGTGGTGCTCTCCTCGGGATTCGCTGAGTCCGGACCCGAGGGGCAGGCGCGACAGGCGGAGTTGTTGCTGACTGCGCGCGCGGCAGGAATGCGCGTCCTCGGCCCCTTGTCCTTCGGCTTGGTGAACAATCACCCCGAGGTGTTGCTGAACGCCACGATCGGTCGGCATCCTCCGCGGGTGGGCTCGCTGGGTCTGTTCAGCCAGTCGGGTGGATTGGCCGTCGGGCTGACGGCCTCGGCTGCGGAACGGGGGCTGGGGCTGTCGACGATGGTGTCCTCGGGCAACCGCGTCGACATCTCCGGTAACGACATGATGCAGTACTGGATCGACGACGAGTCCACATCCGTGGTCGGCATGTATCTCGAATCGATCGGTAATCCGCGTAAGTTCAGCAGGATCGCCCGCCAGCTGTCCTTGCGTAAGCCGGTTGTCGTCGTGAAGTCGGACACCGCACGCAATGTGCCGCCCGGTCATCGGGCGCGGGCACCCAAGGTCTCTCCTTCGGCTTTCGATGCTCTGCTGACCCAGGCCGGAGTGATCCGAGCACGCACCGTGCACGCGATGATGGACATCGCCGAGTTGGTCGCGCACCAGCCTCTTCCCCGCGGGGGGCGGGTGGGCGTCGTGGGCAATTCTGATGGCTTGAACCAGATCATGGTCGAGGCTGCCCGTTCCCGTGGTCTGCGCGTTCTGGGGGAGCCCCTGCGGGTGCCCTTGGGGGGGACTGTGCGGGACGTCAGAGCGGCTATGGAAGAAGCTTTCGGTGACGAGGGGACCGACAGCGTCGTCGTTGCTTTCATCCCACCCATGCAAGCTTCCGACGAGGTCATCGCCACTACTGTGGCCCATGCTGCTTGGGGTCATGAAAAACCTTGCGTGGCAGCTTTTTTCGGGATGAGGGATGTCTCTGAGGATCTCCGTAAAGCCAGCGAACCCCGCCCTGGGAACCACGAAGGACGACGTCGGATCATCCCGGTGTACCGCACCCCCCTCGACGGGATCGAAGCGCTGGCCGCAGCGACTCGCTACGCCCAATGGCTGCGATCCGACCACGGCGAACACCTCCGACCGTCAGGAATCGACCGAACCAGCGCGCACCACCTCGTCGAACGAACTCTGACCACCGCCCGAGAAGGGCGGCTCCTCGACGAGGACGAAACCAGAGAACTGCTGTCCGCCTACGGAATCGACTCCTGGGAATCCATCCCGTGCGCGGATGCCGAGGAAGCAGTGGCCGCAGCACAACGCCTGGGATACCCGGTGGTCCTGCGTTCGCTCGCCGAAGGAATCCGTACGCTGCCCGGAGCAGGTGGAGTCCGCGCAGACCTACGTTCCCCCGAAGCCGTCCGGACCGCGCACCGCGGACTCTCCGAATGGCTGGCCGACCTGAACGACCCACAACTGGCAGTACAGCGGATGGCCCCTGCCGGGATGGCCACGGTGATCCGCTCCCACGAAGACCCGCTGTTCGGCCCCGTCGTGAGTTTCGGGGTCGCCGGAGCACCCGCGGACGTCCTGGGAGACCTGACCCACCGCATCCCACCCCTGACCGAGGTCGACCTCCACGAACTGGTCGAAACCCTCCGAGCAGCCCCGCTGCTGAGCGGCGGGCACGGCAGACCCCCTGTCGATCGGGCCCATCTCTACGAACTGCTGTCACGGGCGGCTGCGCTCGCGGAGGACATCCCCGAGATCGACTCCTTGGAACTGAACCCGGTGATGGCTCACACCGGTGGTGCAGAAGTGCTCGGAGCCAGGATCAAGGTGGCTCCAGCACCGCGCCGTCAGGACATGGGACGGCGTGCGCTGCCCTGATGCGTCAAGATGTCTTCATGAACAACCCTGGGCGCCCTGCGGACAAGATGTCCCTCCCCGCGGAACTCCACCGTGGGATCGAGGAGGCTGGATATCATCCGGCTCTGGTCGGTGACGTCGTGGCCACGGCTGTAGCCGGTGACCCCGTCGTGGCCCATCTGGTGCATCAGGAGACCACCTTCGACCACGACGCGGTACGCCGCCACGTGACGGTGCTCGTCCTGACTCCCACGAGGCTGGTGGTCGCCCACGCCGACGAACACGGCGGCGAGGAGGTCCCGGTTCCGACGGTGACGGCCACGACGGAGTCGGTTCCGTTGGCCGGAGTCCGGGGCGTGATGCTGACCCATGTGGTCTCCGATCCGGCCCACTATCACCCCGGGAAGCTCGGCCACGAGGTCACCGTCACCATCGGCTGGGGTTCGGTCAGCAGGCTGGACATCCTGCCCGCCACCTGTGGCGACCCCAATTGCGATGCCGATCACGGTTATGAGGGGACCTTGACCGCCGACGACATCAGCCTGCGGATCAGTGCCGTTGCTGACGGCGAGTCCAAACTTCGAGAGGCCATGGCTTTCGCGCACGCCTTGCAAGCGGCGACTGCACGCTGACGTGAGTACACCCTCCACACCGATCGATCCATCTCAGCCCGGCACCGGCCTCGATGACGGCCTCGAGATGCCCCGTTACGACTCCGGTGGACTGGCCGGCGTCCTGCCCGCAGTAGCACAGGCTCTGAGCGCAGCGATCCTGCCCGGCCGCACCGTCTTGGAACTTCCTGAGGCCCGACGGGCCGTCGTGGTCCTCGTCGATGGGCTGGGCTGGGAGCTGCTGCGTCGACGCAGCGGGCATGCACCTTTCCTGCGGTCGATGATGTCTTCGGGCAGGAGGCTGACGGCAGGTTTCCCGACGACCACGGCGACCAGCATGGGCACCTTCGGGACCGGGCTGCCGCCGGGCAGCCACGGACTGGTCGGCTACGAGGTCCTCGTCCCGGAGACGGACAATCTCGTCAACGAACTGAGTTGGGAGAACGGCCCGGAACCTGAGCTCTGGCAGCCGGAGGAGACGGTCTTCCAACGAATCTCTGCCGCAGGGGTTCCGGTCACGATGGTTGCTCCGGCGCATTTCCGGGGCTCAGGTCTGACCCGGGCGGCATTGCGGGGAGCACGCGCGGTCGCAGCGAACCGGACCGAGGAGCGCATACCCGCCGTATTGGCGGCGCTGCGACGACAACCGAGGGGCCTCGTGTACCTCTATTGGGGCGAGGTCGACAAGATCGGGCACGGACACGGATGCGACAGCCACGAATGGGGGCTCGCCGTCGAGGAGGTCGACTCGACGTTGCGTAGGCTGGCTGCGGCCTTACCCGCAGACACTCTTCTGGCAGTCACTGCGGATCACGGCATGGTGGACATCCCCTTCGAGGACCGGGTCGACTTGGCACACACTCCCGAACTTGCTGCCGGAGTACGTCATCTGGGTGGAGAAGCTCGGGCCCCCCAGGTGTACGTTGAACAGGGGAGCCTTCCCGATGTCCTGGCGTCCTGGCAGTCCTGCCTAGCAGGTCGGGCGGCCGTCCGCACCAAAGAACAAGCGATCGACGAGGGATGGTTCGGCTCGGGGGAAGGCGCGGCAGGACGGCGCTCGGAAGTGGCTCGTCGGATCGGAGACATCGTGGTCTCCTGCGGGCAGGGCGTCGCCGTCGAGGACGGCCGTCGATGGCCGCGTCTGCTCGGATTGCACGGGGCATTGACCTCGGACGAGATCGCTGTTCCATTGCTCGTGCGTGCGCCAGGAGGTCACCGTGGCTGAGTTGGTCTTCTTCTCCGGAACGATGGATTGCGGGAAGTCGACCCTGGCGCTGCAGCTCGATTACACCCATCGGTCACGCTCGCGGTCGGGCATCGTGTTCACCAAGCTCGACCGGGCCGGCGAGCAGGTGCTCTCTTCGCGCCTGGGGCTGGTGTGCCCTGCAGTGGAGGTCCAGGACGATCTTGACTTCTGGCACGCGGTGAGCCGGGCGAGCAGAGAGGGCCGGATCGACTATCTGGTCTGTGACGAGGCCCAGTTCTATTCACCGGAGCAGATCGATCAGCTGGCTCGGGTGGTCGACGAACTCGACGTCGATGTCTTCGCCTTCGGGATCACCGCAGACTTCCGCGCGCAGCTTTTCCCGGGGAGCAAGCGACTCATCGAACTGGCTGACCGGGTAGAGGTACTCCAGGTGCAGGCGCTGTGCTGGTGCGGTCGTCGAGCCACTCACAATGCGCGGGTGCTCGACGGTGAGATGGTGGTTGAGGGCGAGCAGGTGGTGGTCGGTGACACCGACCGGGATCACGGGCCACACGAGGTCGAGTACGAGGTGCTCTGTCGCAGGCATTTCATGCGGAGGATGACCTCGAAAGTTGCTCGGCGAATCGCTCCGTCTCCAGAGCTGCTGCCTTTTGACCTGGATGCTTGTCCGGCCCCTCGTCGGTCATCGTCGGAGGCCGGACAAACAGGCGGAATCAGTCCTTCGACTTGCTGCCGAACATGACGTCATCCCAGCTCGGCACGCTGGCGCGCCCTTTAGCGCGGGTTCTGCTCGCACGACGACTGGCTCGAGTCTCCGGCTCTGCTCTGTCCTCCGCCGCACTGCTCTCGGGCTCGACGGCAACCGGGGCGCTCTCCTCGTGGGCGGTGCGGCGGCGCCGACTGGCTCTGCCGGACGGCGCGGAGAGGGCTCCGGCAGCCTCAGCGCCCGCTGATACCCCTCCGAGGTCCTGAACGGCCACGGGGGATCGCGTCGTACTTCCTCGCCGGGTGCGCGGTGCTGCGACCTTGGTATGGCGTCGAACGGGTTTCGTGGCCTGCTTGGCTGCTTCGGCCGCAACGGGCTCAGGAAGACCGTCTGCACCGTCTGGGTCGGGGTCGGAGTGCGCGCCAGGTGGGAGGCCCATGACGTCCGGGTCGTAGTCGATGGGCGTCAGCGCTGAACCTTCAGGGCCAGCAGGATCCTCCACCGGTGGCACCGAGGTCGGCGAAGCGTCGGTGGAAGCCGGCGCGACCTCGACCCGGTGGGTGCGTCGGGTGAATCCTCCTCGGCGGTGCCGGGCCGCGGATTGGTTGCGGACGGAGTCAGCTAGGTCGAAATGTTCTTCAGACTCAGGGGGATCGACCTCGTGATCTTCGTCCGACAGCGGCTGTCCTTCGTCCTCGGGCGGGCGGGAACGGACCTGTGAGGGAGCGACCGGCAGCGGCTGGGTCGTGGGGACCCGGTCGATGCCGTCGTCCCCGGAGAGCCAGAGTGCTTCGTCGTCGAGGGCCTGCACGGTGACCGTCTGGCGAGAGAAGGCCCAACTGGCCTGTCTGGCGCGACCACCGGCGAGGAAAGCAACGACGACGGTCCACTGCCCGTCCTCGGTGCGCCATGAGTCCCAGGTGACACTCTCCGCGGGGACCCCTCGGGCGGAGAGACGCTCGTCGACCCGTTCGGCCAGGGTGGCTCCATGGTCGCCGTACCGTCCTCTAAGGCGGGCTCGTCCTGCGGTCGTAGCGATGTGTTCCCGTTCGGCCAGGATCGGGCCGTCGTAACGGTGAACCTTCTCCACGGTCCAGCCTGCGCGGACCGCGGCTTCTTCGGCTGTTGCCCCGGCGCGGATCATGGCCTGGACTTCGCGCGGCCCCAGAGGTGGTGCCTCGCGGGGTGGAAGTGATTCGATCCGTGGCTCACGCCGGGCAGCCTGCCGGACCGCGTCGTCGAGTCGCAGTCGGAACTCGGCGCCGGAGTCGTCGACGAGGAGGAGATGTTCGCCGTCCTCGTGAACTCCGATCAGGTGCAGGTCCTGCATGGTCGCCTCTCAGCAAGGGGTGGTTGCACGCCTGACTCTGCCACGCTAGTTCGTCCGGTGGTAACGGGCACGCCGGGCCAGGCGCTCCCGCCCCGGTCCGGACGGGGCGTGACGGAGCTTGCGTCATTGTCGGTGGACTCCGGTACGGTGAAAGCGTTCCACAGGTAGCTCCGTGCCAGGAGATTCATGTCAGTCGATGCGCTCTCTCCCTACGACGCCGTCCTGCTCCATAGCTTCGGCGGTCCTGAAACGCCGGAGGAGGTCCTTCCGTTCCTGGAACGGGTGACCGGTGGGCGGGGGATTCCGCGTGCTCGGCTCGAAGAAGTTGGTCGACACTACTTCGAGTTCGGGGGGCGAAGCCCCATCAACGATGAGAATCGCGCCCTGATCTCGGCATTGGAGACAGAACTGTCCCGTCGGGGAACGCCTCGCCCGGTCTTGTGGGGGAATCGTTTCGCAGCGCCTTTCACCTCGGAGGCCTTGGGCAGAGCACGGGAGATCGGGGTGCAACGGCTGGTCGCGGTCACCACGAGTGCGTTCCCGTCGTATTCCGGATGCAGAGCCTATCGCGAGGATCTGGACCAGGCCCTGTCCGAGAACGGTTCCGTCGGCGTGATCGAGGGGATCCATGTCGACCGTATGCACCCGTATGCGATGCGAGAGGGCTTCGTCGGGACGAATGCGCGGTTGGTGTGCACTGCGCTGGAAGAGCTGATCTCCTCGGAGGGGCTCAGGACTGAGCAGGTGCGTCTGCTCTTCGTCACCCACTCGCTGCCGGTGACACAGAACGACACCTCTGGGCCTGAGCCTGGCGGCGCCTACCTGCGCTGGCACGAGGAGGTCTGTGCACAGGTGGCTCAGTCGGTGGAGAGACGCAGGGGAGAGTGCGCGGACTTCGAGCTCGTCTTCTGTTCTCGCTCCGGCCCGCCGACTCAGGCATGGTTGGAGCCGGACGTGGAGGATCGGATCCGGGAGTTGGCCGCTGGCCCGGTTCGTGGGGTGGTGGTGGCTCCGGTCGGCTTCACCGCTGATCACATGGAGGTCGTCTACGATCTCGATGTCGTGGCGGCAGCCGCTGCTCGTGAAGCGGGATTGGCATTCTCCCGGGTTCCCACTGTCCGCCAGGACAGCGAATTCGTCAGCTGCCTGGTGGATCTGTTGTTCGAGCGGGCGTCCCAGGCCAGAGAGTGCATTGTAGAGCCCTGTGACGCCGCCGCTTTCACGGAGGAGTCGGTCTGCTGCCGACCCGGATGCTGCCCGAACCCCCGAGGAGTTTGATCGTGCCGACGACCTGTGGCGTTTTTCCGAGTTCGGACGGTGGCGAGTTGCCTTCTCCTGAGGTTATTCATTCCTTGCGGAGAATGGCTGTCGAATTAGCTTCTGGTACAGCGGAATTAGCAGTGTCAGGCCGTGAGTCGGCCCTCTGCGACGAGAACACCGTGGACACCAAGAGCACCAGCAGCGACCTGGTGACTGCGATGGATCGGGCCTGTGAGGAATATCTGCGGGCACAGATCAGTGACCGCCGACCGCAGGACGGGATCCTCGGTGAGGAAGCGGGCGTATCCGGGTCCTTCGACGGGATCACCTGGGTGGTGGACCCCATCGACGGGACGGTGAACTATGTCTATGGCCGACCTGAGTACGCGGTCTCGGTGGCAGCGGTCGTCGGAGACCCTACGGTCCCGGGTGCTTGGCAGCCGATCGCCGGGGCGGTGTGTAGTCCGGTGAGTGGTCAGATCTTCCATGCGGGGATCGGCGCAGGGGCGTGTGTGGATTCTCCGGCCGGCGCCCAGGCCCTGAGATGCACCTCGGTGTCCGAGATCGGTCAGACCTTGCTGGCGACAGGGTTCGGGTATGCCCCAGAACGACGCCTCTTGCAAGCGCATGCGTTGGTGGAGATCTTGCCGACGGTACGGGACATCCGCCGCGGTGGCAGCGCAGCGCTGGACCTGTGCTCGGTGGCGTCGGGCATCGTCGACGCCTATGCAGAGGTCGGTGTGAATCCCTGGGATATCGCGGCAGGGTGGCTGATCGCCCAAGAGGCCGGCGCCCAGATCTCCTTCTGGTCTGCGGGTCCAGATCTTCCTCAGGGAATAGCTGCTTCCTCACCTGCTGTTGCACAGGAGGTTCACCACCTGATGACTCATGCTTACGAGCTTGCGGGTCAGAGGCTTTGACCTGATGAGGATGACTAGGTGACAGAGACCGGCCGCCTCCCGTGGGTGTGTCGGACGTCCAGATCTGGTCTTCTCCACGTCCTTACGGAGTGCCGGGGATGAAACCCGTCGCTTTTTAGGGCACAATCCCGCTGGACCGGGCACAGAACAGCGGCCCGATGCGTTGGTCCTGCAGCACAGACGACGCGTCGGCCTTGGTGAGTCCCATAGGCCCGGCGATCCACGTCACCCATGCCGACAGGGAGAAATTCAATGGCGACCGATTACGACGCCCCGCGGAAGACTGATGACGACGACCTGGGGGAAGACTCCCTTGAGGAGCTGAAGGCCCGGCGCGGAGACAAGTCCGCGAGCAGCGTCGACGTCGACGAGACCGAGCAAGCAGAGGGATTCGAACTGCCTGGTGCAGATCTCTCCGGTGAAGAGCTCTCCGTCCGGGTGATCCCCAAACAAGCGGACGAGTTCACCTGTTCTCGCTGCTTCCTGGTGCATCACCGCAGCCAGCTGGCCAAAGAGAACCATGGCAGCCCCGTCTGCTCGGAGTGCGCAGGCTGAATGACTGTCGTGGACGACATTCGTGTCGAGGTGGTCCGACTTGATCCGGAGCTTCCTCTGCCGGCCTACGCCCGGGACGGGGACGCCGGCCTCGACTTGTACGCCAAGGAGGGAGTCTCCCTGGCGCCGGGGGAACGTTCTTTGGTTCCCACCGGATTGGCCGTGGCGATCCCCTCAGGCTATGTCGGTCTGGTCCATCCTCGTTCAGGTCTGGCGCATCGGCACGGGCTGGGCATGGTCAATGCGCCGGGGACCATCGACAGTGGGTATCGTGGCGAGATCTTCGTCAATCTGATAAACCACGATGCGCATCGTCCGATCGTCCTCAACAGGGGAGACCGGATTGCTCAGCTCGTCGTCCAACGGGTGGCTCGTGCTCACCTCGTTGAGGTGATCAGCCTTCCGAGCAGTGAAAGAGGGTCCACCGGTCACGGCGCCAGCGGTGGTTTCGGTGGCTCTTCGAAAGAGGCCGAGCCGGGGGGCTAGGATCAGCCGCGTTCGGGTTGAGCCACACAGCACCACGTCACGGCCTGTCAAGGGCTTATGAGGAGATCAGATGGCACTGTTCCGGCGCCGGCGCCGCGAGGGTGAGGACAAAGTCGGTCGACGGGTCGTCGTGACCGACGATCTGGGTATCGAGGAATACGAGAGTTCTGACTACCCCTATGAAGATGCACCCGCACCAGAACCGGTGGCCGCGGACTCTGTCTCGTCCCTGGACTCTGACTATCTTCGGGAGGAGAGCGGCCCCTACGACCGGTCGGAGGTCGAAGACCGCGGAGACCGTGTCGACTTGGGCGGTGTCTGGCTGGCTGCTCTACCAGGAGCGGAGCTCCGGATCGAGGTCGATCCGGAGACCAACGAGGTTCAAGCCGTCACCACGGGACTGAACGGGAGCTCGATGCAGATCCAAGCCTTCGCCGCCCCGCGTAGCGCAGGCATCTGGGACTTCATCCGGGACGAGATCTCCGAAGGTGTCACCAGCCGCGGCGGTACTGCAGACCTGCGCAACGGCCCCCTCGGTACCGAGCTGCTCACCAGGCTACCCAGCCGCGGGCCGGACGGACGTACCGTTTATCAGGTCATGCGGTTCATCGGCGTGGACGGTCCTCGATGGTTCCTCCGCGCGGTGCTGACCGGGCCGGCCGCCTCGCAGGAGTATGCGGCGGAGCCCTTCTACCGGATGATCAGCAATTCGGTGGTGATCCGAGGCACTGATGCGCGACCGCCCCGAGAGATGCTTCCTCTGCGGCTGCCCAAGGAGCTGATGGAGGCCAACGGAATGGGACCGGAGGGCCAGGCGCCCGCTGACCCGTTGCGCCCCTTCGAACGCGGCCCCGAGATCACAGAGATCCGGTGATCTGACGTCCATGGGATCGGTCTTTTCGCGGTTCGCCCGTCGGGTTACTCGCTCACAGGAAGAAGAGGACGCCGATGAGCTGGTCAAGCAGGCCCAGTCGCTGGGCGCGTACAGCATCAAGGAGGTCAAGGATCGTGGAATGGCCGATGTCTGTGGCGAGCTACGGTCGTTGACCTTGCCGGCGCACTCCCGGGTGCCGATGCTCACCGCTGAGCTGTATGACGGTACTGCGACGATGCGTCTGGTCTGGTTGGGGCGTAGAGAGGTCCGTGGGATCGAGCCCGGCGTCAGGATGCGGGTGCGCGGACGGGTGATGTACCGCAAGGGAACGCCGACGGTCTTTAATCCTCAGTACGAATTGTTGATGCCCCGACATGGACATTGAGGGACAACACCGGCGCGAGACGCCGGACACTGTCGAGGGAATCCTCCGGGATCGACTCTCTCAGCTACTCGGAGGGTGGCGGGGTGCGGTCGAGGCAGGGGTCCCCACGGTGGCTTTCATCGTCGTCTGGGCCTTCTCCGGAGACTTGGTCAAAGCGCTCGTAGCCTCCGGGGTCGCGGTGCTGGGGGCTGTCGTTCTGCGAATGGTGCAGCGTCAGACGGTGCGTTATGCGCTGTCCTCGGTGTTGGCCACAGCGATCGCTGCTGCCTTTGCTCTCCGAACAGGGCGGGCCGAGGACGCTTTTCTGCCGTCGATCCTGTGGAACCTGGCGCAGGGAACGGGTTTCCTGCTCTCGGTATTGATCCGTTGGCCGGTGATGGGTTTCATGGTTGCCGCAGCCGATCCGCGGCTCACCGAGGACCCGGAGGACGTTGATCTGAGCGTTTTCACCAGGTGGCGCAAGCACGCTGGAATGGTCCGGGTCTGCTCCCGGATCACGTTGTTGCTCGCTGCGCTCATGCTGGGCCGGGCGGCCATCATGTTGCCCTTGTACGCGGCTGAGCAGGTGGCTCTGCTCGGAACAGCCAAGCTGATCCTGGGCTGGCCGACCTACCTACTGGTCGTCGGGGTGATCGCTGCGATGCTTCTACGTGGCAATACACCCTTGGACGACTCTGAGGTTGAAGCCTGGCCAGGCCCGGACGAGAGCAGTTCTCGTCGGGCCTGACCAGGAGGCCTGTTCAATCTTCGGGATGCTTGCTGACCCGAGGGTTGAGCAAGCATTCCAAGGCGATCTCCGACTCGGGGTTGGTGACGATCATCAGCTCGTCGCCGGCCTCGAGGAGATCGTCAGGGGAGGGCGCGATAGCGCGCTGCTCCCGCACGATGCAGGTCAGGACGGTGTTATCCGGCCAAAGGACGTCTCCGACGAGCCTGCCTGCCCAGGGTGAGTCCTCGGGGAGCGTGAGCTCGACGAGGGTCGATCCGCTCTGTTGGAACTCGAAGATCCTCACCAGGTTCCCGATGCTGACGGCTTCTTCGACCAGGGCGGTCATCAGCCGGGGCGTGGAGACGGCGACGTCGACTCCCCACCCTTCGTCGAAGAGCCACTCATTTTTGGGGTTGTTGACCCGAGCGACAGTACGCGGTACTCCGAACTCGGTCTTGGCCAGGAGCGAGACGACGAGATTGGCCTTGTCGTCCCCGGTGGCGGCCACGACGACCTCGCAGCTCTCCAGGCCGGCTTCGTGCAGGGCCGAGATCTCGCAGGCATCAGCGAGGAGCCATGAGGCGTCAACCACCCGGCTGGGCTGGACTTCGGCCGAATTGTGGTCGATGAGCAGGACCTCATGACCGTTGTTGATGAGTTCCTGGGCGATGGAGCGTCCGACGCTACCGGCACCGGCGATAACCACGCGCATGCTGTTTTCCTTCTTCTGTGGCTCAGTCGGTGGGCGGAACGCGATCGAGGATCTGCTCGACATCGGAGAGACGTTTCGCCTCACACAGGATGTTGAGCAGGTCGCCGTCCTGGAGTAGGGTTTCCGAGGTGGGGATGAGGCCCTCTCCCAGGCGCAACAGGTAGGCGATCCGAGTCCTGGTGATTTCTTCGATCCGGGTCAGCGGTTTTCCGATCCATCCCGGATTGGCGCGAACCTCAGCGATGACGACATTGCCGCTGGGATCGGTGAACTGAGGAACAGCCCCATCGGGAAGCAGCTGGCGCAGCATTCGGTCTGCGGTCCAGCGAACGGTGGCGACGGTGGGGATGCCGAGACGCTGGTAGATCTCGGCTCGCCCCGGATCGTAGATACGCGCGACGACGTTTTCCACGCCGTAGGTTTCGCGTGCTACTCGCGCTGCGAGGATGTTGGAGTTGTCGCCGCTACTGACGGCGGCGAAGGCGTAGGCATTCTCGATGCCAGCCTGTTCGAGGGTGTCCCGGTCGAAGCCCATCCCGGTGATCCGTCGTCCTTCGAAGTCCGGCCCTAACCGTCTGAAAGCAGTGGCATCCCGGTCGACGACGGCCACGTCGTGGCCTTGTTGTTCGAGGGCCAGCGCCAAAGCGGAACCGACGCGGCCGCAGCCCATGATCACGAAGTGCACGGCCTGACGGTACACCTCCGACCGGGGGATATCACCTGGGCATCGGGGCAGCGCGCTGGAAGGGCCGATTATCGGCCCAAAGTAGGGATTTTATCAGGGAGGGAGATCTCGGATAGGTGTCTGACGATGTGAGTCCTACAGTAAAGCCGTGTCGAAAGCCAGTCGTGCCCTCAAACGGGTTCTTGTCGGTCGCGCCATGCGCAGCGATCGTTTGGGAGAGACCCTGCTGCCGAAGCGGATCGCTCTCCCGGTCTTTGCCAGTGACGCCTTGTCCTCGGTGGCCTATGCCCCGGACGAGATTTTCCTGACTCTGGCCGCAGCTGGTGGTGCCTTCGCTGCCACCCATTCCTGGCAGATTGCCCTGACCGTGGCCTTCGTCATGGTCATCGTGGTCATGTCCTACCGACAGAATGTGCACGCCTACCCGTCCGGTGGCGGTGACTATGAGGTGGCCACGGTCAACATCGGTCCGCAGGCCGGGGTCGTGGTGGCCAGCGCCTTGCTGGTCGATTACGTACTGACCGTGGCGGTGTCCATCTCCTCGGGGGTGCAGAATGCGGCAGCGGCCTTGCCTCAGCTGCGTGGTAACGAGACGTTGGTCGGGGTGGGCCTGGTCGTCCTGCTGACTGCGATGAACCTGCGGGGGGTGCGTGAGTCGGGGTCACTGTTCGCCGTTCCTACGTACGCCTTCATGTTCGGCGTCATCGGTATGGCGCTCTACGGTTATTACCGGGCAGCGATGGGTGATCTGCCGCAAGCGGCTTCAGCCAAGTACGAGCTGGTCCCGGAGTCGGGTATGGAGTCCTTGGCCGGATTGGCTATGTTCTTCCTGCTGCTGCGAGCTTTCTCCTCGGGGTGTGCAGCGCTCACGGGTGTGGAGGCGATCAGCAATGGTGTGCCTGCTTTCAAAAAACCTAAGAGCCAGAACGCTGCGACGACTCTGTTGTTGATGGGGTCGATCTCGGTGGCCATGCTCATGTCGATCGTTCTCCTGGCGAACAAGGTGGGTCTGAAATTCGCAGAATTTCCGGCAGAACAGATTCTGTTGGACGGGAAACCTGTGGGGTCCTCCTATGTGCAGGAGACTGTGCTGGCTCAGCTCGCGGGTGCGGTCTTCAGCGATTTCCGGCCCGGTCTCTATTTCATTGCGACAGTCACCGGAATTTTGCTGGTGCTGGCCGCCAACACTGCATTCAATGGTTTCCCGGTCTTGGCATCTGTTCTGGCGAAGGACGGATACCTGCCGAGGCAGTTGCATACTCGCGGTGACCGGTTGGCGTTCAGCAATGGGATCATCATCCTGGCCGGCGCGGCTTGTGTGTTGATCGTCATCTACGAAGCGAAGGTCACCGAGCTCATTCAGCTCTACATCGTCGGTGTCTTCGTTTCCTTCACCTTGAGTCAGGTCGGCATGATCCGGCACTGGAACCGGCATCTGCTCACCGCAGTGGCTGAAGAACGTCGCCATATGCAGATCAGCAGGATCATCAACATCATCGGTGCCTCCATGTCGGGGCTTGTCCTGTTGATCGTCTTGGTGACGAAGTTCCAACGTGGCGCGAAGTGGGCGATCGCGGCAATGATCGTCACGTACTTCCTCATGCAGGCCATCAACCGTCATTACCGGTCGGTGAGCCGAGAGCTGGCGTTGGGTGATGACCCTCGGGAAGAGCGAGCACTGCCCAGCAGGGTGCATGCTGTCGTGTTGATCAGCAAGATCCACAAGCCGACCATGCGGGCACTGGCCTACGCCCGGGCCTCGAGGCCGTCTCAGCTCGATGCGATCACCGTGAATGTGGAGTCCGAAGCGACCAAGGAATTGTCTCGTGAATGGGACCGCCGCAATATACCGGTTCCGCTGACCATTCTGGACAGCCCTTATCGAGAGATCACCCGGCCTGTTCTCAACTATGTCAAGGACGTGCGGGCTCGTCATCCTGAAGACGTGGTGACGGTCTACATTCCCGAATATGTCGTCGGACATTGGTGGGAACAGGTCTTGCACAACCAGAGCGCCTTGCGCCTGAAGACAGCCCTTTTGTTCACGCCGGGTGTCATGATGGTGAGTGTGCCTTGGCAGCTTCAGTCTTCGGCGAATGCCGAAGCCCGTCTGGAGGCGGCGACGACCGCTCCGACGGCAGGCGCAGTTCGGAGGGGCGAGTGAGTACTAACCGGGTCTCGGCGGTGGGCGCCGAGTATGTGGTCGATGTGGGCCCGGTGGCACACGGCGGGCACTGCGTGGCCCGTCATGAAGGGCTGGTCCTCTTCGTGCGGCACAGCCTGCCCGGCGAACGGGTGCGGGCTCGGGTCATCGCGGGGCGCACCGGGGATCGTTTCCTGTTGGCCGAGGCCATTGAGGTCCTGGAGGCTTCGGCGAAGCGAGTGGACGCACCCTGTCGTTATGCAGGCCCGTCCGGGTGCGGCGGTTGCGACTTCCAGCATGTCGATCTGGCGTATCAGCGGGAGATGAAGGCCGCTGTGGTCCAGGAGCAGCTCTCGCGGTTGGCCGGTGTGGAGCGCTCGGTCACCGTGGAGCCGCTTCCTGGCCACGAGGACGGTCTTGGATGGCGTACCCGGGTGAATCTGGCGGTCGACCGTCGTGGCCGGACGGGCTTTCACCCGCATCGCAGTCGTGAGGTGTTGTCGATCGACGAGTGTCTGCTGGCTGCGCCTGGTATCGCAGACAGCGAGATCTTCTCGTCGGTGTATCCGCGCGCCAAGGCTGTGCACGCAGCGGTCTCCTCGACGGGGGAACGCGCCGTGGTCGCAGCACCCCAAGGGCTGAAACGCACCCCTTCCCTTCACGAACGGGTCCTGGTGGGGGGCGAGGAGTCGTTCTTCCGGCTGAACGCCTTGGGCTTCTGGCAGGTTCATCCGGCTGCGGCGCAGACCTTCGTGGACCGGGTGTTGACGGGATTGGCTCCTGAGCCGGGTGAGCGTTGTCTTGACCTGTACTCGGGGGTCGGGCTCTTCGCCCGAGGATTGGCGCAGGCCGTGGGCGGGTCCGGCGAGGTGGTGGCGGTGGAGTCCGATTCCCGGGCTGCCCATGCTGCGGCTGATCATTTCGCCGGAGACGGTCAGGTGTCGGTCTTGCACGGACGGGTGGATCATGCGCTGCCCGAGTTGGTGGAGCAGGGCGAGGGCTTCGATCTGGTGGTCTTGGATCCACCACGAACGGGCGCTGGCCGTGACGTGATCACGGGTGTGGCTGCTTTGCGTCCGCGGGCCGTGGCCTATGTGGCTTGCGACCCGGCGGCGCTGTCCAGAGATATCGCCTATGCGGCTGAGTTGGGTTATGTCCTGCGGGAGTTGTCCGCCTATGACGCCTTCCCGATGACTCATCACGTGGAGTGCATCGCGATCTTGTGTCCGGAGGCGACGACGGGGTGAGCAGGTGGCGGCGCGCTCGATCGGTTCCGGAGGGAGCCGATCGGGGCAGCCGTCTCTGCTCAGGGGGTTCTGCAGGTCTGAGCGCTGGCTCTGGGGGTTTCGACTGGGCAGGCATGGAGCGCTGCGGTTCTCGCGGGGCGTTCGGTGCACATGCCAGCAATGGACTGATCCCGCACTGTTGTTCTGGTTCGGGTATCAATATGGTTAGATATCTTGATATCGAGAGAACTTGTGAAGGAGCCCGACATGAGCTGTGACAGCTTCCAGGCCAAAGGCACCCTGCATGTGGGTGATGCCTCCTACGAGATCTTCCGGCTGGCCGCCGTCGACGGCAGCCAGACACTCCCGTACAGCCTGAAAGTGCTACTGGAGAACCTGCTGCGCACCGAGGACGGCGCGAATATCACCGAAGCACACATCCGTGCCCTCGGTGGCTGGGACGAGAATGCGCAGCCCGACACGGAGATCCAGTTCACCCCGGCTCGTGTCGTCATGCAGGACTTCACCGGTGTGCCCTGCGTCGTGGACCTGGCCACCATGCGGGAGGCCGTTGCTGAGCTCGGCGGTGATCCCAGCAGGATCAACCCCTTGGCTCCTGCCGAGATGGTCATCGACCACTCGGTGCAGATCGACGTCGCCGGAAGTCGTGACGCCTTCTCGATCAACCAGGACTTCGAGTACCAGCGCAACAAGGAGCGTTACCAGTTCCTCCGCTGGGGCCAGACCGCCTTCGACGAGTTCGCCGTCGTCCCCCCGGGCACTGGAATCGTCCACCAGGTCAACATCGAACGACTTGCCCGCGTGGTCATGTCCCGCGGTGGACAGGCCTACCCGGACACCTGCGTCGGCACCGACTCCCACACCACCATGGTCAACGGGTTGGGCGTGCTCGGCTGGGGTGTCGGCGGGATCGAGGCCGAAGCAGCCATGCTCGGACAGCCCGTCTCCATGCTCATCCCGCGGGTCGTCGGCTTCAAACTGACCGGGTCGATGAACGCCGGTGTCACTGCGACCGATGTGGTGCTCACCATCACCGAGATGCTGCGCAAGCACGGCGTGGTGGGCAAGTTCGTCGAGTTCTACGGTGCGGGTGTGGCAGCGCTGCCCCTGGCGAACCGGGCGACCATCGGCAACATGAGCCCTGAATTCGGTTCAACCTGCGCGATCTTCCCCATCGACGAGGTGACCGTCGACTACCTGCGGTTGACCGGACGCGACGATGCGCAGATCGCTCTCGTCGAGGCCTACGCGAAGGAACAGGGGCTCTGGCTCGATCCCGAAGCCGAAGCCCGCTACTCCGAGAAGCTCGAACTAGACCTGTCCACGGTGGTGCCCAGCATCGCGGGTCCGAAGCGCCCCCAGGACCGGATCGAGCTCACCAAAGCCCAGAAAGCTTTCCGCCAAGCTCTGCCCGCCTACGTGAAAGGCCGCGAGGGCGATGTGGAACTCGACGATGTCCATGAGGACATCGCCTCTGACGCGCCTGCCCAGATGAGCGACCTTCCCAGCAGCGAAGCCGGTGCGCTCCGGACCCGGCCGTTCGACGGGCTGCGTCGCACCTCTCGCAAGGTCTCGGTGACCACCGACAAGGGCACCTTCGAGGTCGACCACGGACATGTCGCAATTGCTTCCATCACCTCCTGCACCAACACTTCCAACCCCTCGGTGATGATGGCTGCCGGGCTACTCGCCCAGAAAGCCGTGGACAAAGGCCTGCAGGCCAAGCCATGGGTCAAGACTTCGATGGCGCCTGGCAGCCAGGTCGTCACCGGTTACTACGAGAGGGCCGGGCTGTGGCCTGCCCTGGAAGCACTCGGCTTTCACCTGGTCGGCTACGGCTGCGCGACCTGCATCGGCAACTCGGGCCCGCTGCACGAAGCGGTCAGCAAAGCCATCAATGACAACGACCTCGCCGTCACTGCGGTGCTCTCCGGTAACCGTAACTTCGAAGGCCGGATCAGCCCCGATGTCAAGATGAACTACCTGGCCTCCCCGCCGCTGGTCATCGCCTATGCCATCGCCGGGACGATGGACTTCGACTTCGACGCTCAGCCCCTGGGCCGGGACCGGGACGGTCATGACGTTTACCTCACCGACATCTGGCCGAGCGCGGCCGAGGTCGAGAATGCCATCGCTTCCGCCATATCCCGTGACATCTTCGTGGAGGACTACAAGGACGTCTTCGCGGGTGATTCCCGTTGGCAGGGGCTGAACACCCCTGAAGGCAAAACCTTCAGCTGGGACGGCGAGTCGACCTACGTCCGTAAACCCACGTACTTCGACGGCATGAGGATGGACCTCACTCCGGTGCAGGACATCACTGGGGCCAGGGTGCTCGCCAAGCTGGGTGACTCGGTCACCACCGACCACATCAGCCCTGCTGGCGCCATCAAACCGGACAGCCCGGCCGGCCGGTACCTCGCTGAGCACGGCGTCGAACGCAAGGACTTCAACAGCTACGGCTCCCGCCGCGGGAACCACGAAGTGATGGTGCGCGGCACCTTCGCCAACATCCGGTTGAAGAACCTGCTGCTGGACGGGGTCGAAGGCGGATACACCCGAAACTTCCTCAACGGTGGTGGACAGACCACCATCTACGAAGCCAGCGAGGCCTACCAGGCAGCCAAGATCCCCCTGATCGTCCTGGGCGGTAAGGAATACGGCTCGGGAAGCTCTCGCGACTGGGCGGCCAAAGGCACCCGACTGCTCGGCGTCAAAGCCGTGATCGCCGAAAGCTACGAACGTATCCATCGCTCCAACCTGATCGGGATGGGCGTTCTGCCACTGCAGTTCCCCGAGGGTCAGAACGCTGACAGCCTCGGTCTGGACGGCACCGAGACCTTCGACATCGCCGGGGTGAGCGAACTGAACGAAGGACGTACCCCTAAGACGGTGAAGGTCACCGCCACCGGATCCGATGGT
This sequence comes from Austwickia chelonae, assembly GCF_003391095.1. Lineage (NCBI taxonomy): Bacteria > Bacillati > Actinomycetota > Actinomycetes > Micrococcales > Dermatophilaceae > Austwickia > Austwickia chelonae. The sequence continues at coordinate 1,332,367 of NZ_CP031447.1, forward strand.
ACGAAGACCGAGTTCGACGCGGTCCTGCGGATCGACACTCCTGGAGAACGCGACTACTACCGCAATGACGGCATCCTGCAGTACGTCCTGCGGGGCCTGGTGAAGGCCTGACCTTCCCGACCTGTGATCGGTGGGGCGGAGGACGGAGAGACCTTTCCGTCTTCCGCCCCACCGACAGGGGCTCATCGCGCCAAGACCCTCTGCGAAACTGAATTCATGCTGGCGACAGTACTTTTCTGGCTGCTCCGGCGGGAGGGAGCGAAGACTGACCGGCTCAGGACCTTCGGGCCGCTTCTCCTGCAAGGCGAGAGTTCACCGTCCTTCAGCCCCGTTCGCCGACCCGGGGTGGCAGGCTGTCCACGAGGGCGCCCACCGGGGTGCTGGATCCGGGAGGGTGCACGTGGCTGAGGTGGTGATTTTCCACTCGGCGCTGGGAAGGCGTCCGGGTGTCTTCGATGCGGCCCGACGCCTACGTGACCAGGGGCATACCGTTCACACTCCGGACCTCTACGAAGGAGTCAGCTTCGGAGGGGGGGCCGAGGGATACGACGCCGGAGTCCTACGCATGGAGGAGATCGGCTGGACCACCATCGTGGACCGAGCCTGGGCCTGCGTAGAAGAGCTCCCTGGAGAACTCGTCTACCTGGGTTTCTCCATGGGTGCAGGGATCGCCCAAGAGCTGGCCATCCACCGACCCGGAGCACGCGGAGCCGTACTGATCGGCGGCGGCGGCGCCTACGACGACGAACCCTGGCCCTTGGGTGTCCCGGTCGATGCACATCACATGGTGGACGACCCCTGGGTGGACGAATTCGCCCCCGTCCGGCTGGCCCGCCTCGCAGCCCGTGCAGGCTCGTGCAGCAGCGTCTACCTTTACCCCGGGGACCAGCACCTGTTCACCGACCCCGAACTCGTAGAGGAATACGATCACGGTCTGACCGAATTGGTATGGCGACGCGTGATGCGTTTCTTGATTCGACTGGAAGCTGGGTACATCCCCAGCCGAGGCTAGGGCGAGAGGTATCCCGGTGACAGACCGGTTATTCGGTGGACGAGGAGTCCACCGCTGGTGGAAATCTGCACGGCAGGTGTCCCCCCGACGGATGTGGCGCAAGGCACGACAGGGAATCGACGGGTTCCACGAGGCGTTGAACGACATGAACGCGCCCACGGCGCGCGCAGACCGTGACGAGAGGAGGAGAATCCAAATGCGTGATCCTCGCGAGCTGTACCACTTCGAGACCGACACCGACATCAGCAGCTTGCATGCCACGGTGATGTTGGTGGCCTTCTCCGGATACCTGGACGCCGGCGGGACCCAGCGGATCCTGGTGAACCACCTGTTGTCGACCCTCGAACACCGGGTCGCTGCGACCTTCGACGTCGATCAGCTCTTCGACTACCGAGGACGTCGACCCTCGATGACTTTCGAGGAGAACCGGTGGACGGCCTATGACGACCCCACCCTGGTTCTCTACGAGGTCGTCGATGACGAAGGCACCCCTTTTCTGCTGCTGACCGGCCGGGAACCGGATTATCAGTGGGAAAGAATGGTCGAAGCCGTCCGCGGAATCATCGATCGATTCGGGGTCGAGCTGGTCACCACCGTCTACGGCATCCCGATGGCGGTGCCGCACTCCCGGCCGCTGTGGGTCACCGCGCACGCCACAGACGAGCATCTCGTTGCTGGAAAAGAATCGGTCTTCGGCAAGGTCAAAGTTCCTGCCGGGCTCTCCAGCCTCCTGGAGCTGAGGCTCGGGGAAGCGGGACGACAGGCCATGGGGTTCGCGGTCCATGTTCCCCACTACCTGGCACAGGCTGATTTTCCTTCGGCAGCGCTCGCCGGGCTGGAAAATCTGGTGTCCTCTACGGGCTTGAATCTGCCGGATGCTGCTCTGCAGATCGCCTCTGCGGACAATCAGCGGGCGATCGCGGCAGAGGTGGCGGGGACGGAGGACGCTCCTGCGGTGATCGATGCCTTGGAGGAGCAGTACGACACCTTCGTCTCCGGGCGGCAACGTAAGGCGTTGTTGGCCGGAGACGATTCCTTGATCCCGACTGCAGAGGAATTGGGGGAGGAGTTCGAGGCCTTCCTGCGTAGTCAGGACGAGGACCGGGGCGGAAGTTCCACCTCCTGACTGCAGTGGTCGGCCCGTGGACAGCAGGTTTGCTCAGGTGTTCGTGGGGCATGGAGCGCAGGAAGCGGTCTCGGAAGTCCCGAGATCTCAGGCTGGCTGACATTTCAGGAGGAGAAGCGTGGGCGTCTTCGACAAGCAGGGTGGCTCTCGTCCGACTCAGGACGTGGCGGCACCGGAGGGGGTCACGGGGTCGGCGGCCAAGCTCGTGGAGCGCCTTCTGACGATGGGGATCGAGGGCAAGGGACACTTCGAGTCGGCCGAGGCGGTGGCCCGGGCGGCCCAGGCGAAGAAAGGCTCCGCGGAGGCAGCTGTGGACGCGGTCGTGCGCGATCACCTCAAAATTTGTGCTGCCAGTGGTTTCGTCACCGGGCTCGGCGGTTTTATCACTCTGCCGGTGGCTCTGCCGGCGAATGTTCTGGGTTTCTACATCGTCGTGACCAGGATGTCGGCTGCCGTGGCCTATCTACGTGGCTACGATCTGGCTCGCCCTGAGGTGAGGTCGGCGGTCCTGCTTTCCTTGGTGGGCGCTGATGCAGATGATGTCTTGCGTAAAGCCGGATATGCCAGTTCCGGGAGGGTTGCCACAATGGCTGCCGAGCGGCTGCCTGGCCCGGTGCTGATGGCGGTGAACAAAGGCGTCGGATTCCGCTTGGTGACTCAGTTCGGGAAGAAGAGCCTGACCAAGTTGGGCCGCGGGGTTCCTTTGGCTGGAGGACTGTTGGGTGCTGGGCTCGACGGTTTCATGTGTAGGCGTATCGCAAGCCATGTTCGTACGGAGTTTCCTCGTCGTGATCGGCCGATGACTCCCTGACCTGGCATCCGGGTTCCGCTGCGATCCACAAGGACAGCGCGAGAGGGGCTCCGTCCACATGTTTTGTCCGGGGAGGGCATAGGGGAGCGTCGGCTGTCGAGGATGTCGTTCATGACATCTGTGGTGCACGTCAATCGGCCGGAGGAGCTCGCGGTCGCTCTGCCCTACCTTCTGGGCTATCGCCCTACCGATTCCGTGGTGGTGGTCGCCATGCGTGGTCACCGGGTCGGAGTGATCCAGCGGCTTGACCTGCTTCCGCCGGGGGAGTGCTATCCCGTTCAAGCCTTCGACGTGCTGTGCGCCGTGTTGTTGAGCGACGGCTGTGACGGCGCAGTGCTCGTGGAGTTCGCGGACGAAGGGCCGTCGGCGGATCACCTGTTGACGCAGGTGGCGGCGGCTTTGGAAGACGGAGGTATTCCGGTCAGGGAGAGCATCGTGGTCCGGCGGGGAATGTGGAGCGCGGGTGAGATGGTCGGAAAGGACAGGTCTTTCCGGCCGCTCCCCGCGGCGGAGGATGTTCCTGCGGTGGCCACGTGTGTGTTGTGGGGCGTCTCACCGTGGCCGAGCCGAGCAGCGATGGCGGATTCTTTGGAGCCAGCGCTGGACTCCCCACGTTATGCGCCGGTCGATTTCTCGGTCTTGGGTGAGATGGATGTCCGCGATGTCTACGAGGCCTGGGCCTGTCTGCTGGGCGTGGCAGGTGATCTGCAGCCGGAGCATCTTCCACTGGATAGCGTTTGGCGAATAGTGCTCTCCACACATCGCATTGCGATGCGGGACGAGCTGTTGGCCTGGTTGTGCCCGGAGTTCTTGGGCGGGGAAGAGGATGGATTGGGGCGGGATCCGCGCATGGCCGTCCTGGGCGCGCCGCCAGATCTGTCTACGGCTGAGGGGCAGGAAAATGCACGGGGAATGACGCATCGAATGATCCGTTTCGCTCGTTGTCTGCCGGAGCAGGACCGAGCCGGTCTGCTGGTGATGATGGCGGCTTACTCCTGGCAGCAGGGCCAGGGTGCCTTGGCTCGGATCTGTGTGGATCGAGCGCTGTCCATCGATGCGACCCATTCGCTGGCCAGGTTGCTCGGCGCGGTGATCGCCCACGGGGTGAAACCGTCGGAGTCGCACTGCTGAGGATGCTTGGACCGGTATGCGCTGCTCAACGAAATCAGTGACACACCAGAGTGTTTCAGGGGGAGCTGTTTTTCTCCCGTCTACAATCGGCTGATTGTTGCTCCTCCAGGTCGGTTCGGTCGGCCGGAGCCAGTAGAAGGAGGCCTGGTGACCGTCCTCGTCGGAGTGTCGAGTGCCCCTGAAGGGCTGGCTGCCTTACGGGCTGCCGTGGACGAGTGCCTGGCCCGTCGGTCGGGGCTGGACGTGCTGTCAACCACACCGCGGAGCCCGTCTGCTTCCTCGCAACAGCAGGCTGCGGCTGAAATCCGCCAGGATCCGGTGTGGGCCGAGGAGCTGGAGAAGGGCCGTCGGCGGTTGTCCGACGCCGGACTGGAGCTGATCGTTCACGAGGTCTCGGCCACGGATCGGACATCGGCGATGCTCGACTTAGCTGACCAGCTCGTCACAGACCTCGTCGTGATCGGTGTCAGACAGCGGACTCCAGTGGGGAAACTGCTGGTCGGATCCCATGCGCAGAGACTTCTCCTGGAAGCCTCTTGCCCGGTCCTGGTGGTCAAAGCACCCGGCCGGGATCGCCCCGAGTAGGCGGTATTGACATCTCGGCCTTTATAATGTTCAGCAGATGGTCGGCCGGAGACCTTTCGCCAGAGAGCGACCTATCCATAAACGCCGGCGACCGCCCCGATCCCAGCGACTACGAACACGTGCGTGTCCTTCATGATGCGCTCTGGACCTGCACGCTCAGGGGCGATACAGGTTCTGTGATGACGAAAGGTGTCGGTGTAAACACGTGCCGAACGGATCCGCCACGACGTCCCGGTCACGCTCCAGCAATCTAGGGGGTGCCGAGCCCGCCGTTGCCAAGGTAGTGAAAACAGCTGCCCGCAGCCGGGTGGTCTCGGCCGAAGTCCTCAACGAAGCGTTGGACGCAGACGGGGTCAAAGGGCCGCGACGACGTCAGATCGTCACCGCTCTCACCGGCAATGGGGTGACGATCGAAGGCGAGGTGCGACTGACTGCACCTCGTGCGCCGCGCGCCAGTGCTGCTAAGGCCAAGGCCGCCGTCGACAGTGAGGAAGCTGCGCCGAAGAAACGAGCGGCACGCAAGACCACGGCGAAGAAGACGACGGCGAAGAAAGCCACGGCCAAGAAGACAGCGGCGAAGAAAACCGCAGCCAAGAACGGCGAACCTTCCGAGGAGATCGACGTCGAGATCGGCGACGAGGTCGACCTCGAGAACGAGGCCCACGACATCGACGGTGTCGAGATCGGCGGGGAAGGCGCCGAGGACCAGGAAGAGGAGTCCGAGGACGAACCGTCGCGTCGTCGTACCGGTGCTCGGGGGGCTCGTGGACGTAACACTCAGGACTCCGAGGACGAGCCTGAGGAACGGGGCTTCGTCCTGCGTGATGGGGACGACGACGACGCCCCCGCGCAGCAGGTCGTCACCGCTGGAGCGACAGCTGACCCGGTCAAGGACTACCTGAAGCAGATCGGAAAGGTCGCCCTCCTCAACGCCGAGCAGGAGGTCGAGCTCGCCAAACGGATCGAAGCCGGTCTGTTCGCCGAGGAGAAGCTCAACTCCGGTGAGGAGTTCGACAACAAGTTCAAGCGTGAGCTGTGGTGGATCGCTCAGGACGGCCGTAACGCCAAGAACCACCTCCTCGAAGCCAACCTTCGTCTCGTGGTCTCCCTGGCCAAGCGGTACACCGGCCGGGGCATGCTCTTCCTGGACCTGATCCAGGAAGGAAACCTGGGACTCATCCGCGCTGTCGAGAAATTCGACTACACCAAAGGATTCAAGTTCTCGACGTATGCGACCTGGTGGATCCGTCAGGCCATCACCCGGGCCATGGCCGATCAGGCCCGCACCATCCGTATCCCGGTGCACATGGTCGAGGTCATCAACAAGCTGGCCCGTGTCCAGCGCCAGATGCTGCAGGACCTGGGCCGCGAGCCCACTCCGGAGGAGCTGGCCAAAGAGCTCGACATGACTCCTGAGAAGGTCGTCGAGGTCCAGAAGTACGGTCGCGAGCCGATCTCCTTGCACACCCCGCTGGGCGAGGACGGCGATTCCGAGTTCGGTGACCTCATCGAGGACTCCGAGGCCGTCGTGCCCGCCGACGCCGTGAGCTTCACCCTCCTGCAGGAGCAGCTGCACTCGGTGCTGGACACCTTGTCCGAGCGTGAAGCCGGAGTGGTGTCCATGCGTTTCGGACTCACCGACGGTCAGCCGAAGACCCTCGACGAGATCGGCAAGGTCTACGGTGTGACCCGCGAGCGGATTCGTCAGATCGAGTCGAAGACGATGAGCAAGCTGCGTCACCCGTCGCGCTCCCAGGTGCTGCGCGACTACCTGGACTGACCTTTCGGTCTACGACATGGTTCCGCCCGCGGCCTGAGACCGCGGGCGGAACCGGTTCCTCGTGCAGGGCTCTCGGGAACCACGGGGAGCGTCTTCTGTCACGGATTTTCCCGGTCTGAATGCGTTTCCCCAGGTGGGAAGCGAATTAACGTCGGCGCGACATCTCCGCGCAGACCTTGTCGAAACGTGCGCGATCGAGCTTGGCACCGATACGTCGTACGGAGGACGGCGCCAATCTGACCACCCGGTTCACCCTGACCTCGGAGGGTCTGCCCCGGGAGTCCCAGTCCCCGGTTCCGATGTCGGTCCAGTAGCGACCGACCGAAGCTTCCTGCCGGGCATCACGGTCATGATTTTTACTGGTCACCGGCAGAGCCAACAGCCAGTCCTTGTCCCGGCCGATGATCAAGGCAGGACGGTCCTTTCCCTGGGAATGGTCTTCCTCGTAGGGCACCCAGGCCCAGACGATCTCTCCGGGATCGGGCTGGTCGTCGTCGACCGGGGCGTAGCGGGGTCGTAAAGGGCCGGTGAAATCACCCGGGTAGATGCGCGGAATCCCGCTGTTGGCCTTCAAGCTGTCCGGACCAGCTGGTTCTCCCGATGGAGAGCCGACACGACCGGCACCGAGCAGAGTCCGTGCGAGGGAGCGGAGCACAGCTTTGATGTTCATCACGACCCAGTGTGCCCTGCCTGGTCCGTGCACGGCCCCTCCCGTCTTTCGGGGGCCATGGATGGGTGCGGGGAGAACCTGTCAGGCATGGGATGATGAAGAATGATCCGCCGGGATTCGTGACCTGATCTGGTCCGTCCTGGCCGCGCCGCACCCCTGACGCCCGAAGGGAACCCAACACGTGTCACCGATGGCCCGCACCGCGCTGCAGCCGCACGCGACGCCGCCCGAGCTGATCCGCAATTTCTGCATCATCGCTCATATCGACCACGGGAAATCCACCTTGGCCGATCGGATGCTGCAGATCACGGGCATCGTTGAGGAACGCGCTATGCGGGCGCAGTATCTCGACCGGATGGACATCGAACGTGAGCGCGGCATCACGATTAAGTCCCAGGCGGTGCGCATGCCCTGGGCCATGGACGAAGCGACCTACTGCCTCAACATGATCGATACCCCTGGTCACGTCGACTTCACCTACGAGGTCTCCCGGAGCCTGGCAGCCTGCGAGGGGGCCATCCTCCTGGTCGACGCGGCTCAGGGCATCGAGGCCCAGACCTTGGCCAATCTCTATCTGGCGATGGAGAACGACCTGGAGATCATCCCGGTTCTGAACAAGATCGACCTTCCTGCAGCGCAGCCCGAGAAATACGCCGAGGAGCTGGCAGGCCTGATCGGTTGCGACCCCGACGACGTACTCCACGTGTCAGGAAAGACCGGCCAGGGGGTCGAGGAGCTTCTCGACCGGATCGTGTCCCGGATCCCTGCACCGACAGGCGATCCGGATGCGCCGGCCCGGGCCATGATCTTCGACTCCGTCTACGACACCTACCGGGGTGTGGTGACTTACGTCCGGGTCGTGGACGGCAATCTCAACCCGCGCGAACGCATCCTGATGATGAGCACGAAGGCGACGCACGAGCTGCTGGAGATCGGAGTCTCCAGCCCCGAGCCCGAGCCGTGCAAAGGCCTGGGCGTCGGTGAGGTCGGCTATCTGATCACCGGTGTGAAAGACGTACGCCAGTCTCGGGTCGGTGACACCGTGACCAACCTGTCAGGGGCCTCTCTCCAGCCGCTGAGCGGATACCGGGATCCCAAGCCGATGGTGTTCTCCGGGCTGTACCCGATCGACGGTACCGACTATCCGTTGCTGCGGGACGCCCTGGACAAACTGAAACTCAACGATGCCGCGCTGGTCTACGAACCGGAGACCTCCGCCGCGCTCGGTTTCGGTTTCCGCGTGGGATTCCTGGGTCTGCTCCACCTGGAGATCGTCCGGGAACGTCTGGAGCGCGAATTCGGATTGGATCTGATCTCCACTCTCCCGAACGTGGAGTACGACGTGACGTTGGAGGACAAACACGTCGTCGAGGTCACCAACCCCAGCGAGTTTCCCGACGGCAAGATCGCGGAGGTGCGGGAACCTGTGGTTCGGGCCACGATCCTGGCCCCCAGCGAATACATCGGGGCGATCATGGAGCTGTGCCAGCAGCGCCGAGGCACCCTCCGTGGCATGGACTACCTCAGCCCGGAGCGGGTTGAGATGCGGTACACCCTGCCGTTGGCTGAGATCGTCTTCGACTTCTTCGACCAACTCAAGTCGCGTACTCGGGGCTATGCCAGCCTGGACTACGAACCCGACGGCGACCAGGTGGCCGACCTGGTGAAGGTCGACATCCTGCTGCAAGGCGAGCAGGTCGACGCCTTCTCCTCCATCGTGCACAAGGACAAGGCCTATGCCTACGGCGTCTCGATGGCGACCAAACTGCGCAAACTGATTCCGCGGCAGCAGTTCGAAGTGCCCATCCAGGCGGCCATCGGCAGCCGCATCATCGCCCGGGAGAACATCAGAGCGATCCGTAAGGACGTCCTCGCCAAGTGTTACGGCGGTGACATCTCCCGGAAGCGCAAACTGCTGGAGAAGCAGAAGGAGGGCAAGAAGCGTATGAAGATGGTGGGCCGTGTCGAGGTCCCCCAGGAAGCCTTCATCGCGGCGCTGTCTTCCGAAGAGGTGGAGACGAAGAAGTGAACGATGCCCTGTCACCCGGGGTGTCTTCCGGATCCGGCGGAGTGCCCGGTGAGTCCGTTCGGCTTCCCTACGGTCTCCGCCGTGAAGTGGTCTCTTTCGCGCGCCGCGACGGGCGGGTTCATCCGAAGATCGCCAAGGCCTGGAGCACAGAACACGAGGCATTGCTGGTCCCGGCGCCGCGGATGGACCGGGATGCTTCCTTGGACCCCGCATGGAAGCTGGACGCACCTTCCGTCTTCGGCAGGCAGGCCCCGCTCGTAGTGGAGATCGGTTCAGGTACCGGAGAGGCCATCCTGGCTGCGGCCGCCGCACACCCTGAACTGGACCATCTCGCTGTGGAGGTCTATCGGCCCGGCGCGGCCAAGACGGCGATCCGGGCTCACCGTCGTGGTCTGACGAATGTGCGGATCCTGCAGGCCGATGCGGCAGCTCTGCTGCGTACAGGCCTGGATGAAGCCGCAGTCTCCGAGATACGAATTTTCTTTCCCGACCCCTGGCGTAAGGTCAAACACCATAAACGTCGTCTGGTGAACGAGAGCACCATCGACGGTATCGTTCGGGTCCTGGTCGACGGCGGATGCCTACGTCTGGCCACCGATTGGGCCGAGTACGCCGACCAGATGTTCCAGGTCGTGTCCGGAAATGCCGAGCTGAACAATCCGTACGAGGGCTTCGCGCCACGATGGCCCGGTCGACCGGTCACCCGTTTCGAACGTAAGGGGACCGAAGCCGGACGTTCCGTATATGACTTGGAATTGATTCGTCGACAACGGGATTGACGAGAAAGGTTGGCATCTCTCACCAGTTTTGCCCATCGCCATATTGGTACATGATGGGCCCATGACTGTTGCTGGTGAGGCACCCACACCACACCCCGGTGCGGGCACCGTGAGCGGAAGCGTGCACGAGACACTCACCCTGCTGGCCCAGGCGCAGGAACTCGCGGACACCCTGCGAGCCGACGCCGAATCACAGGCCGCGCAGGTTCGTGAAGAAGCTCGACGCAGCCGACGAGCGATCAGCGCCGCCGCCGGCGAACTCCAGGAACTCCAGGAACGCATAGCCCAGGCGAGGGTCAACGAACACAGCATCATGGCGCGAGCACGTGAGGACGTCGACGCGCTGATCCGCGACGCCGTCGATCAGGCTGCGCTCGTCCAGACCAGAGCCGCTCGAGCTGCGGAGGACGCCATCCAAGCAGCACAGATCACCTCTCGTCGGCAGCGTGGCGAAGCCGAAGCCGAAGCCGAAGCGATGATCTCCCGGGCGCGACGTGAGGCTGAGGAACGCCACTCCCTGCTGATGGCGCTCGCCGCAGAACAGACCCGGGTTCTCACCGCAGGACGAGCCGCCACCGAGATAGACATCGCCGAGTCGCTCCACCAAGCCGAGAAGAGCAGCAAACAGATGCTCGACGAGGCCGCTGCCGAGTGTCTCCGGCTCACCACGTCGACCGAAGAAGAAACCAATCGGCGGCGGGAAGAAGCCGACCAATACAGCTCCCGGACGCGCGCCGAAATCGAAGAAACGCTCAGAGACGCTCAGAGCAAGGCTGATCGGATGATCGAAAAAACCCGGCGAGAATCAGCGGAATTGCTGGCTCAGGCAGAAGAACAACTGGTCTGGGCTACCCGGACCGCTCAAGCACTGGTCGAACGGACCGAGGAAGAGCTCGCCGCACGTACACGCAAAGAACACCGAAAACTGAGTACGCATGTACACGTGATCCGGGACGAAGTGACTTTACTGCTCACCAATGCGCGTACCCGATCTGCCGAGCGGATGGCCCAGGCGGAGTCCGAGGCCGTGCGGCGCCGGGCCGAGGCCGAAGACGCCCAGGGCGCGGCCCAGAGCGAAGCCGAGGAAACCATCGCTGCGGCACAACGACAGGCCGAGGAGATCCTTGCCGCAGCTCGTTCCAGAGGCGAGGAGATCGAACGACGAGCTCAACGACGTACCGACGAAGCTGAGCGTGCTGCTGCGGCAGTGCGTGAGCGCATCGGACGCGAAGCCGAACGTCTGCACCGTGAAGCGTACGAATATCATCGGACAGCCCGGTCGGACATCCTGCAGATGAGCAGAGAAGCCCAGGAGCGGTCCGAACGACTCCGTGAGGAAGCGGAGATGGCTGTCAAGCGGGCACGTGGCGAGGTCCAGTCCTTGGCCACGCAACGCGAGGACATCTCTCGTCAGCTCGGAGAGTTGTCTGCAGTGATCGAGGCCCTGAGTGTGCCCGAAAAAGGCGGGGGCGTAATGTCATCTGACCGGGTGGGTGATACGGAGGTTCCCAGCGACCACGTCCCCGACGGTCAGACCCCTTTGGACACTTCCCGGCGAAGTGGCCGGTGAAAGTGCCTCCCATACTTGATTCGACTACGTCCGACAAGGAGCTTCGATGAGCACCGATGGAGCAACCCAGCATTTTGCGACTGTCTTCCGCGGGTTCGATCCTGGGCAGGTCGAAGCCGCACTGACGGCAGCGCACGAGAACTTTGCAGCCGCACGCGAGGAATGCTCGCGGGTCCACCTGCAATTGACTTCCGTCCAGGGAGAACGTGACGACCTCAAGCGTCGGCTCACCGATGCTCAGGTCCGCCTGGACGCACGCGCCTCAGAAGCGGCCTCGGCCCATGACGATCTGCAGCGACAGATCGAAGAACTGCAGGCCAAGAACGAGAACCTGCAGAACATGCTCAGCGACCGCGACGAAAATGTCGCCAAGCAGAACAACTTCGAGCACCTCGGTAAGCGGGTCGGCCAGATCCTGACCTTGGCCGAGCTCGAGGCTGAATCACTGACCGCGAATGCCCACGCAGAAGCGGAGAAGCTGCGCGAGGATGCCGTCGCTGAAGCCGAACTGACCCGGCGGTCCGCCGAGCAGTACGGTACGGAGATCCGTGAGCGTGCCGAGACCGAGGCTGAGCAGGTAGTGCTCGAGGCACGGGAGAATGCTGCGGCCATCGTCGACGAGGCCGTGCGTGACGCCGCCGCCCGCCGTGAAGAAGCCGAGGCCTACTACGAGCGCCAGCGTGCAGTGGCCTCCGAAGCAGCCGCCGAGTTCGAGCGGACACTGAGTCAGCGTCGTGAGCGGGCGACCCACGAGTTCCAGGTGGAGATCTCAGCCCGGGAAGAAGAGCTGCGTCGGGTCGTCGAGCACACCGAGGCGCTCCGCGACGAAGCCGAGCAGGAGCGTCAGGAGGCCGCTGCCGAGGCGACACACCGACTCCAGGAAGCTCGCGAGCAGGCCCAGGAACTGCTCGACACCGCTCGTGCGCAGGCCGAACGCGTTCGCCGCGAGTCCGAGCGTGAACTGGCCGCAGCGATGGCACGTCGTGACTCGATCACTTCGCAGCTCAGCAACGTTCGTAGCATGCTGGCCACCTTCGGGCTGGGCGCAGGAATGGGCGAGGAACAGCTGGCTGCGATGACCCAGGCCACCGAGCAGAAGATAGCTGCGGAGGCGGGCGAGAACGGGGAGAAAGCCGAGCCGGAGAAGGATGCCGTGGCCGAGGGCGAGCAGGATGCTCAGGACGTCTCGGTTGAGGTCGAGAAGCCTGCTGAGCAGGCAGGTAAGCCGGAGGCGGTCAAGAATTGAGATCCTGGTCAGGTGACGGCGGCACGATCACGGAAGAAGCGTGACACGTGCCGTCGCCACCGTCGGGTGAACCCCTGCCCGCGAATGGCGCGCTCTCCGAGGAAGCCCTGGGCAGGGGGCAAGAAGGCCCCTTGGGGATCTATGTCCATGTGCCTTTCTGTCGAGTGCGCTGTGGTTACTGCGATTTCAACACGTACGTACCTGCTGATCTGGTCTCTGCGCCCGCAGATGGTGCCCTTGCAGAGCAACGTGACCACTCCGGTACGAACCCCGCCACATATGTCGATGTCCTGAGCAGGGAGATCGAACTCGCGGCCGGTGTTCTCGGGCAGACCACACGTTCGCTGTCGACGATCTTCGTCGGCGGTGGGACACCGACGTTGCTCCCGGCGCGTGATCTGGTGCGCGTCGTGGAGCTTCTCCGGTCGACCTTCGGGTTCGTGGACGGGATCGAGATCACCACGGAAGCGAACCCCGACACCGTGGACAGCGCCTACCTGGGCGCGCTTGCCGAAGGTGGGTTCACCAGAGTCAGCCTGGGTATGCAGTCCGCGGTCCCCCATGTGCTGCACACCTTGGAGCGGACCCACCGACCGGAGAATGTCGCCAAGGCAGTGAGTGCTGCTGCAGCGGTAGGTTTGGCGACCAGCGTCGATCTGATCTACGGCGCACCCGGTGAATCGCTGGACGACTGGCGACGGAGCCTGGAAGCGGCCATCTCCCTGGAACCCGACCATGTCTCGGCCTACGCGCTCGTCGTGGAAAAAGGGACCCGGATGGCGACACAGGTCCGCAGGGGAGAGCTTTCCGCGCCCGATGACGACGACGAAGCAGACAAGTACGAAATTGCTGATGACTTGCTCCGCGAAGCCGGATACGACTGGTACGAAGTGAGCAATTGGGCGCGGACCGCAGCCGGGGTCTGCCGCCACAATCTCGGCTACTGGCGGGGCGGGCACTGGTGGGGTTTCGGACCAGGTGCGCACAGTCACATCGGCGGGACGCGGTGGTGGAATGTCCGTCACCCGCGGAGCTATGCCCAGCGGGTGAATCGGGGGCTGTCGCCGGCGGAGGCCGGAGAGACCCTCACCGAGGAACAACGGTATGACGAGATGGTGCTCTTACGATCGCGGCTGGCCGAAGGACTGCCCGTGCGCATGCTTCGCCAGGATGAACGTAGCTCAGTCAGGGCTTTGGCTGAGGACGGTCTGATCGAGCACGCTCCGCTCTCAGAGCCGCAGGACGAACCTCGTGTGGTGTTGACCCGGCGGGGACGGCTGCTGGCGGACACCGTGGTACATCGGTTGTTGTGACTCCGAGGTGAGCGAATGCATCGGGGGTCGGACGGGTTTCGTACTCGTCCGACCCCCTGTGCATCCGGATCCGTGACGTGTTGCATCGTCGATGCCGACTTCGACGTGCGCCGACCGATCGGATACTGACCGACGGAGATGCTCTCCGTCGGTCACATTCATGATGGCCTGCTACAACAAGGGATGTTGACGGAGGCCTGACCGCTCTCAGTCCGCAGGAAAAATTGTTCTCACGGCCTTCTGAGCGAACATTCGATCTTTCAGTGAAGGTAGTCCAGTCCGATGTCGAGCACCGGCGCGCTGTGCGTCAGCCAGCCGACGGAGATCAGGTCGACGCCGGTCTCGGCGATATCGCGTACCGTCTGCGGAGTCACCCGACCGGAGGCCTCGGTGACGATCTGCCCGTCGACCAGTTCCACAGCTTGTCGCACCTGAGCGGGGGACATGTTGTCGAGCAGAACGGCATCGGCCCCGGCATCGAGTACTTCCTCGATCTGGTCGAGGCTGTCGACCTCCACCTCGATCTTGACCAGGTGGCCCACCCCCGACCGGGCATCGCGCACTGCGCGCGTGATCGACCCGGCGAAGGCCAGATGGTTGTCCTTGATCAGCACTGCATCGTCGAGCCCGTACCGATGATTTGCCCCTCCTCCGGCACGGACCGCCGCTTTTTCCAGGGCTCGCAGGCCAGGAGTGGTCTTACGGGTGCAGCAGATCTGCGTTCTGGTTCCTGCGACTGCCTCGACGAAAGAGGCCGTGGTGGTGGCGATCCCGGAGAGATGCCCGAGGAAGTTCAGGGCGACGCGTTCTCCGGTCAGCAGAGCGCGCACTGGGCCGGTGGCCACGCCGATCACCGAGCCAGGTTGTAAGCGAGCTGAATCCGGAAGATCCGCTTGGAAGTCGACCTGGGGGTCGACCAGTTGCCAGGCCAGCCGAGCACACGCGAGACCGGAGAGAATCCCCTGGTCGCGGGAGACGAGTGCGACGCTGCCGACCAGGTCGGCCGGGATGATCGAGTCGGTGGTCAGATCGCCGGCTCGGCCGAGGTCTTCCAGGAGTGCGGTACGTACGGTTGGTTCGAGCATGAGATCCAGCATCAAGCGCTCCTGTTCTGCGCAGCCGAAGAGTCGATCTGGGCCAGGGCCTCGGGGACGGTGAGAATGGTGTGGGTGGGGGTCTTCCCTCCAGGATGATCGGTGCGGCTGTGCCCACCCCGGGATTCGTTGCGTAGCAATGCTGACCAGGCAATCATCAGGGCAACCAGGTGTGTGTCATCGTGCTGTGCCTCTGGCCGCAAAGCAGCCAATACAGTACGGAGTCCTTGCTCGTCACGGAGCACCCCGCAGTGCTGTTCCATGAGTTGTCGTAGTTCCTTGGCCGGTGCCGCTCGTGCCCGGCGGAAGCTGTCCGGGAGTCTGTTCTCGCGGAGGTGGAGCCCCCACCCGGCGGACAAGACCGACGAGGACGCATCTTGGGGAGTCTTCTCCGCTCGGACGCGCAGGTCGTCAGCTGCTGCTTGAGCGGTGACCACGGCCTCGAGGAGCGAGTTGCTGGCCAGCCGGTTCGCGCCGTGCAGACCGGTGGAGGCGACCTCCCCGACAGCCCACAGGCCGGGGACTGTCGTTCGCCCGTTCGTATCCACGACGAGTCCGCCCATGTGGTAATGCGCGGCAGGACGAACCGGCAGCGGATCGACGGACGGGTCGAGCCCGACGTCGAGACACCGGGCCGCGACGGTGGGAAATCGTCGGCCGAAATGTCCCCCCTGCAAGGACTGGGTGTCCAGGTAGACCCGCCCGCCGTGGTCGATCCGGTCTGCGACGGCTCGAGAGACGACGTCCCGAGGAGCGAGGTCACTGCTCAACAGGTGTCGTCCCCGTTCATCGACCAGCCTGGCCCCTTCGCCGCGGACGGCCTCGCTGACCAGCGGCATCGGGTCTGTTCCGGCGACCAGCGCGGTGGGGTGGAACTGGACCATCTCCAGGTCACGGGCGAGAGCGCCGGCCCGTAACCCCAGCGCGAGGCCACTTCCCCAGGAACCGCGGGGATTGGTGGTGTGGGCGAAGAGCCCGCCGAGGCCTCCGGTGGCGAGGACGACGTATTCGGTGGGGATGACTCCCGTGGTGGCCCCGTCGACGACGATCCCTTCGACGGCGCCGCCAGAGTTCAGCAGGAGCTGACAGGCCCGGGTCTTTTCCACCACGGTGACCCAGGGGCTGTCGCGCACTGCTTCGGCGGCAGCCTTCGTGATGGCGTGCCCGGTGGAGTCACCATCTACGTGCACGATGCGACGGCGATGGTGGGCCCCTTCCAGCCCGAGCGTCAGAACGCCGTGTGCGCGGTCGAAGGGGACGCCCAGTCCCTGCAGGTACTCCACGACTCGGGGCCCGCGGGAAATGATGTGGCGTACCGCTTCCGGTTCGCACAACCCGGCCCCGGCTGCGATGGTGTCCTGGATGTGGAGTTCGATGTCGTCGTCGGGGCCGACCGCTGCTGCGAGGCCTCCCTGGGCGAGATCGCTGGAACAGTCCGCGGCGAATGGCCCTGCGGTGATGAGCAGGCAGGGGTGGCCGAGTTCGAGGGCGGTGACGAGTCCGGCCAGCCCGGAACCGATGATGACCGGTATCGGTGATGTCGAGGACATGGGTGGCTCTTCTCAGGAGAGGGCGAGCATTCGGGAGACAGCTCGGTAGGCGCCCTCGGAGACGTCGGGGTCCAGGTGGATCTCGTGGGTGTCGGTCTCCAACGCGCGGCGGATGGCGGTGAGGGTGTTGCGTTTCATGTGGGGGCACAGATTGCAGGGGCGGATGAGCTGGATGTCTGGGTTTGCTGCGGCGAGGTTGTCGCTCATGGAGCATTCGGTGATGAGGGCGACCAGCGAAGGACGCTGTTTCTCGACGTAGCTCTGCATCTGTGCGGTCGACCCGGCAAGGTCGGCCGCCGCGATCACGTCGGGAGGACATTCGGGGTGTGCGAGGATCCGGACCCCGGGGTGTTCTTCGCGAAGGCGGTGCAGGTCTGCGGGGGTGAAGCGTTCGTGGACTTCGCAGCTGCCTTCGTAGGTGAGGATCTCGATGCCGGTCTGAGTGGCGATATTGCGGGCGAGATAGCGGTCGGGGATCAGCAGCGCACGGGGGCGGGCCATTCCCGCAGTGACGGATTCGACGATACGAGCGGCATTTCCACTGGTACAGCAGATGTCGGAGGCGGCTTTGACCGCAGCTGAGGTGTTGACATAGGTGACGATCGGCGTGTCGGGGTGCTGCTCACGCAGTGCCTGGACGTCTTGGGCGGTGATCCCGTCGGCCAGTGAGCATCCGGCTGAGGGGTCGGGGATGAGGACAGTTGTGTTCGGGTTGAGCAGTTTGGCGGTCTCTGCCATGAAGTGGACCCCGGCAACAACGATGACGTCAGCGTCGACATGTTGCGCTTCTCGGGCCAGCGCCAGGGAGTCTCCGACGATGTCCGCGACGGTGTGGAAGATCTCCGGGGTCATGTAGTTGTGGGCCAGGACGGTGGCCTTTTTCTCTGCCTTGAGCTGCCAGATCGCTTGGACGTCGTCGATCATGGTGGCCCATTCGACGGGCGGTATCACGTGGCTGACTCGCGTGTACAGGTCGTCCGCACGGGGAATGGTGAGGCTGGCAGACATGGTCCCTCCCGGGGTGGGCCGTGGCAGCGATCGGGTTCGTTAATGCTGAATATGAGCATAAGCACTCGGCGCCTGCTGTCAAGGCCATATGTCCGTGGTGCCCGACGCCGTCAGGCTCTCAACGTTGGCGTACCTGCGGCAGGCGAAGCCCTACCCCAGGCCGCTCAGAAAGGACATCGGCACGGAAGCGCACCAGTTTCGCCGGCCGACCCCCAGTGGCAGCCATCCGTCCACCGGTCTCCTCCACCAACTCCTCGGACTCGACCAGGCGTCGGAAATTCTGCTTGTGCAGCAAAGTCCCCGAGAACGCCTCCACCACCGTCTGCAACTGCCCCAGGGTGAAAGTCGGCGGCATCACCTCGAAGACCACCGGTCGGTACTGGATCGTCGACCTCAGCCGACTCATCGCCGTCGCCACCATCCGGCGATGATCCGAACGCATCGACCGCCCGGTCATCTCCCTCGCCTTCGCGAGATCTGTCGAGCCGCTCTCCGAGGTGCCGGCGCGCGCGGCACCGAGGGACTCCGGTAAAAGTCCTGCTTCCCAGAGCAGTTCGTAGCGGGCAAGGCAGTCCTCCGCATGCCAGGCCCGCTCCCCGTCGCCGAAAGCAAGTCGTAGCCGGGTCGACCGGTCAGCCACCACCTCGGCACGAGCCGCTGATCGAGCCCAGGTGGACAATCGGCCCCGCAGCTCGGCCAGGATCGTCTCCGTGCGAGCTCTGCGCCGGTCCTCCCAGGGGAAGAGCTCGTACCAGGGACACCAGCGTGCCGCACCGTCGGTCGGCGCGGTCGGGCGGGACAGTCCGATGTAGGACACCGAGATGACTCGTTCGTGCGCACCGATACGTTCCCGGTCCGCGAAGGTGTAGAGCTGTTCCACGAACCCCAACCGAAGCCCGGTCTGTTGTTCCACCCACGTCCGCAGCCCCGCTTGCAAGGAGCGGTGATCGGCCAACAGCGGGCCACTGGGCAAGGCGAGGACCCCGTCAGAGGCGCCGACGGTGAGAACCTGGGGGACGCCGGAATCGACCGTGGCGATGACGGCGACGACTTCGGTGGTCAGTAACTGGAGAGCCACAGGGTCAGCTTGGCACTCCAGTGCCTCAGTCGGGAATCCCGGAGGGGTCGACCGTCACGAAGTCGATCAGCTCTTCCACCGGTGCCAGGAGCTCGGGTTCCAGGTCGGTGTAACCGCGGACGCAGCTCAGGATCCGTCGCCATCCCTGAGCCACATCGGCCTGGGTCTGGTGCTCCCACCCCAGATGCGCCAGTATGCCGTGCTTCCAAGGGATCTCTCGAGGGACCTGGGGCCATGAACTCAGGCCCAGACGGGAGGGGCGGACCGCCTGCCAGATGTCCACATAGGGGTGGCCCAGGATCTTGATGTGCGCTCCCTGCGGACGCATCTCCTCGACCGCGGCGACCAGCCGCGACTCCTTGCTGCCAGGAACGAGATGGTCGACCAGCACGCCAAGTCGGCGTCGTGAGGTGGGGGCGAACTCCTGCACGTAGTCCGCCAGATGGTCGACCCCCTCGATGTACTCCACAGCCACGCCCTCGATCCGTAGATCGTCGCCCCAGATCTTCTCCACCAGCTCGGCGTCGTGGCGGCCCTCGACGAGGATCCGAGAGGCTCGGGCCACTCGGGCCGGGGCATCAGCGACGGCTCTCGAGCCGCTGGCCGTTCGAGAGGCTGCGTGTCGGCGTTCGGCCAGTTCGGCTACTTGCGGGGAGGCCGGCGGAGTCAGAGTGACCGGGAGCCCGTCGAGCAGGAAACCAGGCCCCAAGGGGAAGGCCCGGACGTGTCCTCGCCGGTCTTCCAGGTGCACCACGTACATGCCACCGGCTTTCTCCACGGTGACCACTGCGCCGCACCAACCTGTGGTGGCTTCCTCGACGACCAACCCCGGCTCGGCCTGCTGGTCGGTGGATCGGCCTCTCTTCGGCGTTCGCCAGTCACCGGTGAGCGGATCGATGTCATATCGAGAGTTCACGATCGGCATCGTAGACTGGCACTCGGTCGGTGCGAGTGCCAACGGTTGCGGGGGAGGTCACCTCGGCGGGTCCCATTGCGGGGCTCCATGTCGGGCAGTTCGCCGGTCAGGCGCCGGACCAGGGACGGTGTCAGGAGACGGTGGAAAGGAGGCCGCCATGAGTGAGGAACGCCGGATGGCAGTGCTGCGAGCCATCGTGCAGGACTATGTGCGTACCTCTGAGCCGGTGGGCAGCAAAGCTCTTTTGGACCGGCATGCGCTCGGGGTCTCTGCCGCGACGGTGCGCAATGACATGGCCGCACTCGAGGAGGAAGGGTTGATCACTGCACCGCACACGAGTGCAGGACGGATCCCCACCGACGCCGGTTACCGTCTTTTCGTCGATCAGCTTTCCGAGGTCAAACCACTGTCGGTGGCCGAACGGGCAGCGATCGCCGACTTCCTCTCCGGAGCCATCGACCTCGATGACGTGGTGGAGCGGACGGTTCGACTGCTCGCCTCGCTCACCCATCAGGTCGCGGTCATGCAGTATCCGTCGCTGACTCGCAGCTCGGTGCGACACATCGAACTGGTCGCGATCGGGCACGACCGGCTGATGGTGGTCCTCATCCTCACCACTGGACGGGTGGAACAACGGATCATCGAGTCGGACTGCGACCTGCGGACCGTGGCAGGCGAGGAACAACTCGCTGATCTGCGCTCCAGGTTCAACACCGAAGCTTGCGGACGAACCCTGCCCGACGCAGCGACCCGGCTGTCCATGTTGCCCGACGACCTGCAACCTCAATACCGCGATTTGGCCAGAGCGGTCGTGCGAGCCCTGGACGACGCACTCGTCGAGGAACGGGAGGAACGCGTGGTGATGGCGGGCACGGCCAATCTGGCACGCTTCTCACCGGATTTCCCATTGACCATCGGCCCTGTGCTGGAGGCGCTGGAGGAACATGTCGTCCTCCTGAAGCTCTTCGGTACGCTCGCCGCCGACGGACCTTCGTCAGGCGTTGCGGTGAGCATCGGGCGGGAGAATGATCATCTGGGGTTGTTGGGCACCTCTGTGGTGACCACCGGGTACGGTACGGGACGCGATGTGGTTGCCGGATTGGGCGTTCTCGGACCGACCCGCATGGACTATCCCACGACGATGGCCTGTGTCCGGAGCGTGGCGACCTATGTCAGCAAGATCCTTGCGTCCTGAGCGGACGTCATCCATGAACGACATCTTCGATATCGGCTGTCGGTCCGGCCCCTTGCCCGGCCCGTCGCCACAAGCCTTCAGGAAGGCCCTTTCGTGAACGACTACTACGCCGATCTGGGCGTCGGGCGGGAAGCCAGCCCGGAGGAGATCAAGCGCGCCTATCGCCGTCTGGCTCGCAAGCTCCACCCCGATGTCAACCCCGGAGCCGAGGCAGAGGCGCAGTTCAAGAAGATCAGCCAGGCCTATGACGTCCTGGGTGATGCCGAGAAGAAGCGGGCCTACGACATGGGCTCAGACCCCTACGGCGGTGCTGCCGGTGGCTTCGGTCAGGGTTTCAGCTTCAGCGACATCATGGATGCCTTCTTCGGGGGCGCGGCTACCGCACAACGAGGGCCACGGCCACGCCGTCAGCGTGGACAGGACGCGCTGGTGCCCCTCGAGGTCGACCTACAGACCGCTGTCTTCGGCGGGGAGAAGGATCTCACGGTGGACACCGCCGTGGAGTGCAACACCTGTCATGGGGAAGGAACCCAGACCGGTACCTCTGTGCGTCAGTGTGATGTCTGCCAGGGCCGAGGTGAGGTCCAGCAGGTGCAGCGGAGCTTCCTGGGACAGGTCATGACCAGCAGGCCGTGTACCGCCTGCCAGGGGTACGGCACGGTCATCCCCAGTCCCTGTTTCGAATGCTCGGGTCACGGCAGGGTCCGCACCCGGCGCACGCTGACCCTGCGGGTTCCTGCAGGGGTCGACTCCGGCACCCGCATCCAGCTCTCCGGTGAGGGCGAGATCGGCCCCGGTGCCGGACCAGCCGGTGACCTGTACGTCGAGGTACGGGTCGCAGCCCATGACGTCTTCACCCGTCGGGGAGACGACCTGCACTGCACTGCCGAGCTGCCGATGACTGCTGCCGCATTGGGCACCACGGTCACCCTGGAGACCTTCGACGGTCCGCAGGAGATCAGCATCCAAGCGGGCGCGCAGCCGGCCGAGGTGTTGACCCTCAAGGGAAAGGGTGTCACACATCTGCGAGGGACCGGCCGCGGTGATCTGCTCATCCACCTGGACGTCCGTACCCCGACTCGTTTGAACGCCGAGCAGGAAGAGCTGCTGCGTCAGTTGGCCCGTTTGCGCGGCGAAGAGAAGCCGGAAGCGCGTCTAGGCGTGGTCAACAAGGACGACGGTGGATTCTTCGGGCGGGTCAGGGACGCCTTCCGGGGCAAATGACCGCCGCACTGTTCCGGGTGGCCGAGGGGTGTCTGAACGGCTCCTCAGTCGGCGGTGTCCTGTCCTTGGACGGCGCTGAAGCCCATCATGCTGCGGTACGCCGGATCCGGGTCGGTGAACAGATCCTGCTCGCCGACGGGTCCGGCCTCGTGGCCGAGTCCACTGTGGTCGAGGTCGGGCAGGGGCAGCTCAGCGCTCGGATCGACCTCATTCGGGACGACGGACCTCCGCCGCCGCGTCTGGTGCTGGTCCAGGCCTTGGCCAAGAACGACCGCGACGAAGCAGCGATCGAGGCGGCGACCGAGCTGGGCGTCGATGAGGTCCTGGCGTGGCAGGCCGGGCGCAGCGTCGTCGTCTGGCGGGGGGAACGCGGGCAACGTTCGCTGCGTAAATGGGGGTCGGTAGTGGCTGCTGCGGCGAAACAGTCACGTCGGTCGACCGTTCCTCAGGTCGACGGCCCACTCACCACGACTCGACTGGCCGAACGGATCGCTGCGGCCGATGCCGCCTTCGTCCTGCATGAACGGGCTGAACAGCGGATCGCCGCCACCGAGATCCCCCTTGAGGGCGAGGTGCTGCTCGTGGTCGGGCCGGAGGGCGGCATCAGCGATGAAGAACTGGAGATCTTCGTGAAGGCCGGTGCCCTCCCGGTCGTGCTGGGCGACACCGTGCTGAGGTCCTCCAGTGCAGGACCAGCCGGGTTGGCCGTCATCCTGGCGGCAACCCGGTGGCGTCGCACGTAGACTGGACATCCTCATGAGTGATCAGTTCAGTGCACCCGGTTCGTCCGGGGAGTCCTCTTTCGACCAGCCGTCCGCTGCCGCTGCAGCCCGGGTGATAGCGGTCCCGCCTGGCATCCCCATGGTGTCCTTGCTCGGGCCGCACGACCAGCTGCTGACCACGATGGAACGTCAGCTTCCCGCTCTGGAGATCTTCGTTCGGGGTAACGAGATCCACTTGCAGGGGCCGGAGCCCGAGCTGGACCTGGCACAGAGCCTCATCGACGAGTTGCTCGTGATCGCGAGCACCGGCCAACCGCTCAACCGGGACGCGGTCGAGCGGTCGCTGCGTATGTTGCGTGAACAGGTTCGAGAACGCCCTGCGGACGTTCTGACCGCGAACATCGTCTCCAGCCGTGGGCGCACCATCCGCCCGAAGACCTTGAACCAGAAACGGTATGTCGACGCCATCGACGAGCACACCGTCGTGTTCGGGATCGGCCCAGCAGGTACCGGTAAGACCTATCTGGCGATGGCCAAGGCGGTGGCTGCGCTCCAGTCCAAACAGGTCACCCGGATCATCTTGACCAGGCCTGCAGTCGAAGCCGGCGAACGGTTGGGCTTCCTGCCCGGCACCCTGAACGACAAGATCGACCCTTATCTGCGGCCGCTCTACGACGCGCTGCACGACATGATCGATCCTGAGTCGATTCCTCGTCTGATGGCAGCAGGCACCATTGAGGTCGCTCCGTTGGCCTACATGCGTGGACGAACCCTGAACGATGCTTTCATCATCCTCGACGAGGCGCAGAACACCTCGCCGGAGCAGATGAAGATGTTCCTCACCCGCCTTGGCTTCGGGTCGAAGATTGTGGTCACCGGGGACGTCACCCAGGTCGACCTTCCCGGTGGGACCCAATCCGGGCTACGGGTGGTCAGGGAGATCCTCGCAGGAGTCGAGGACATCCACTTCTCCGAGCTCACCCCGCTGGACGTGGTCCGGCACCGACTCGTCGGCGACATCGTCGATGCCTACGGACGTTGGGACGACAGCCAACGTGCCCCGAAGGAGCGCAGGTCGACGGCACGGGGCCGTCGCCCGGTGGCTGCCCGGCGGGCGCACGCCATCGGCGCCACCGAAACCGACAACGTCCGCGGGGAAGACTCCGCCCAGAAAGCACCGACACCGGGAGCCGAACGATGAGCATCGAGGTCCTCAACGAGACCGAACACCAGGTCGACGTCGACGAACTCGTCGAACTGGCCAAGTACGTTCTGGAGCAGATGCATGTTCACCCCCGGGCTGAGCTCTGCATCACCTGTGTGGACGTCGAAGCCATGACGAATCTGCATGTCCAGTGGATGGATCTTCCCGGTCCGACCGATGTGATGAGTTTCCCGATGGACGAGCTTCGTCCTGGGAGAGACGGAGAGGCCAGCCAAGAGGGTGTCCTCGGCGACATCGTCATCTGCCCGGAGGTCGCGGAGAAGCAGGCTGCCGAGGCGGGCCACACCCCTGCCGAGGAAGAGCTCCTGTTGGTGACCCATGGCATCCTGCACCTGCTTGGTTACGACCATGCCGAGCCGGACGAGGAGAAGGAGATGTTCGAGTTGCAGCGCACACTGCTGCTCACCTATCTGGCAGGACGTGGGAAGCGGTAGGCACCGACTGCCATGACGGCCCAGCTGTTGGCCGCCTGTCTCGGCTGTCTCGTACTGACTTTCGTGTTGGTCGCGGCGGAGGCGGCTTTGCAGCGGGTGAGCCGCCACAGCGCCGAGGAATTCGTCGCAGCGGGCCGGCGAGGGGCGCTTTCCTTGGCTGCGATCCTCTCCGACAGCGCCGGATTCCTCTCGACCTTGGCTTTCGTCCGGATCATGACCGAGACGACAGTTGCCGTCTTGGCGACCCTGGCCATGAGTGAACTGTTGGACGGGGTCTGGTCGATCATGCTGACTTCGATCCTGGTCATGAGCGTGGCTTCTTTCGTGATCGTCGGGGTCAGCCCGCGTACCTTGGGCAGGCAGCACGCCGATACGGTCTCCTTGGCGCTCGCGCCGATGGTGGTCTGGCTTCGCCGGTTGTTGGGGCCGCTCTCCCGGTTGTTGGTGACGGTGGGTAACGCGGTGACCCCGGGACGGGGATATCGGGATGGGCCGTTCGAGAGCGAGGCTGAACTGCGTGATCTGGTGGATCTGGCGGGGGATGCTCAGCTGATCGAGGCAGAGGAACGCCAGATGATCCACTCGGTCTTCGAATTGGGGGACACCCTGGTGCGTGAGGTGATGGTTCCCCGGACGGACATGATCACGATCGAGTCGTCCAAGAACCTGCGGCAGGCCACGTCGCTCTTCCTGCGTTCCGGGTTCAGCCGGGTTCCGGTGATCGGCGAGGACGCTGATGATCCGGTGGGTCTGCTCTATTTCAAGGATGTGGCCCGACGCACCTACGATGTGGCGGGGTCGACGACGCAGTTGGTCACCGAGGTGATGCGTCCGGCTTCGTACGTTCCGGAGAGCAAAGCGGCCGATGTGCTGCTCCGGGAGATGCAGGGCGACCAGATCCACATGGCGATCGTCGTCGACGAATACGGCGGAACAGCAGGTCTGGTCACCATCGAGGACATCTTGGAGGAGATCGTGGGGGAGATCGCCGACGAGTACGACCGGGAAAGTCCGTCCGTCGAGCAGCTCGAGGACGGCATGATGCGGGTCCCCGCGTCGATGCACATCGACGACGTGGCCGAGCTCTTCGACGTCGAACTCGATGACGACGACGTGGACACTGTCGCAGGACTGTTGGCGAAGGTGATCGGTCGGGTGCCGATCTTGGGATCGACTGGGCGAGTCGCCGGATTGGAACTGGTGGCGGACCGGATGTCGGGGCGACGGCATCGCATCGCCACCGTGGTGGTCCGCAAGTTGGCGCCCACCGAGCTGGAGGAGGAAACATGAATGAGGACGAGACGGACTACCGGGCCGGTTTCGCCTGCTTGGTAGGACGGCCCAATGCTGGCAAGTCGACGCTGACCAATGCTCTGGTGGGTCAGAAGGTGGCGATCACGTCGAGTAAACCGCAGACGACTCGGCACACGATCAGGGGGATCTCAACCACGGACGAGAGCCAACTCATCCTGGTCGACACGCCTGGCTTGCACCGGCCGCGCACTTTGCTGGGGGAGCGGTTGAACGATCTGGTGCGAGAGACCTTGCTGGATGTCGACGTCGTCGGTTTCTGCCTGCCGGCTGATTCCCGCCCTGGACCGGGCGACCAGTACATCGCTCGTGAACTGGCGGAGTTGCAGCGCGCCCGGCGTACTCCGGTGGTGGCGCTCGTCACGAAGGTCGATCTGGTCGACCGGGAACGCTTGGCGACCCATCTGATGGCCGTGGACCAGCTCGGTTCGTGGGATGCGATCGTGCCTTGTTCTGCCGTGCAGAGCACTCAGGTCGATGTGGCGCGTGGGGAGCTGGCAGCCCGGCTGCCTCGGAGCCCGAAGCTGTACCCGGACGATGTCCTGACCGATGAGCCCGAGGTCGTGATGATCGCCGAGCTGGTGCGTGAAGCTGCGCTGGAAGGTGTACGCGACGAATTGCCACATAGTTTGGCCGTGGTCGTCGAGGAGATCCTTCCGCGGGAGGGTCGTTCGGAGAAAGACCCGTTGACCGACGTCCGGGTGAATGTTTTCGTGGAACGGTCGAGCCAGAAAGCGATCATCATCGGACGGGGCGGATCCAGGTTGAAGCAGGTGGGGACGACGGCCCGGGCCGGTATCGAGGAGCTCCTCGGGCATCGTGTGCATCTGGACCTGCATGTGAAGGTCGCCAAGGATTGGCAGCGTGACCCTCGTCAGCTGCGTCGACTCGGTTTCTGACCGGACCGGTGGCCCTGCCCCGGGGTGAGGGAATCTGTTCTGTCGGGACAGGGCGGTCTCGGGGCCAGACCGGAATGGCCAAGGTCTGACCGGCGTAGATCATGTCGGGGTTGACGATCTGGTTGCTCTCGGCGATCCGCATGTACTGGTTGCCGTCGCCGTAGTAACGCTCAGCGATGTCCAGATCTGGCCTGCACGTGTCCACCGAGAAGCAGCTGCACGCCACTGCCCAAGGCAGTACATCTGAGTCTCCCTGAAGAATCAAGGGCCGAATTGTGCGGTCGAGGGGTAGATCTCGGCTGCAGTGCTGTGATGCGACACATGGCCCGGACGGAACTTAACACCCGTCCAGCCGCTGTGACGAGTTTGGGGCGAGCTTGATCGCAGGTTCGGTTCGGGATCGAGGAGTGCTCGAAATCGGCGGCCGAAGCGGCATGTGGCACAGGCCTTCTCCGATAGTGCCGGATGGCGAGACGAGTGACCGAACCGTGGACGCACAGCGGTTTCTCTGGTTACCCTGACGGACATGATCTTCCCCGACATGCCGGGTATCGCACCCGGTAGGCGTCTTCTTCCTCGCCGCGACGAGGCCTGACCGGCCAGGCCGCCCTCGTCGCGGAGATGCCGCTGCCCGCCAGCAGGCCTGGACATTTTCGACGAGGAAGAGAGCGTCATGCGTAACCAACAGCGTCCTTCGGGGATGCCGATCGCGAAATACCGTCCGTTCGACGACGTCATCGCGACGAAGCTCCCTGACCGGATCTGGCCGACCCGCACCATCACCCGGGCACCACGGTGGTGTGCTGTCGACTTGAGGGACGGCAACCAGGCGCTGATCGACCCGATGAATGCCGAACGCAAACTGCGGATGTTCCAGCTCCTGGTGCGCATGGGCTACAAGGAGATCGAGATCGGTTTCCCCAGTGCCAGCCAGACCGACTACGACTTCGCGCGCCTGCTCATCGAGGAAGGTCACGTCCCCGACGATGTCACCATCCAGGTTCTCACCCAAGCGCGTGACCACCTTGTCGAACGCACCTATGACGCCATCGCCGGTGCGCGCTCGGCCGTCGTCCACTTCTACAACTCGACCTCCATCCTGCAACGGCAGGTCGTCTTCCACGCCGATGTCGACGGAGTGACCGATATCGCCGTTCAGGCAGCGCGGTTGTGCCGCAAACTCGAACAGCAGATCCCCGACACGGCAATCACCTACGAGTACAGTCCGGAGTCCTTCACCGGAACTGAGCTCGACGCGGCGGTCCACGTCTGTAACGCCGTCATCGAAGAGATCGACCCCGGCCCGGAACGACCGATGATCATCAACCTGCCGGCCACCGTCGAAATGGCTACGCCGAATGTCTACGCCGATTCGATCGAGTACATGCACCGGAACCTGGCCCGTCGGGACAGCATCATCCTCTCGTTGCATCCGCACAACGACCGGGGCACAGGGGTCGCTGCTGCTGAGCTGGGTTACCTGGCCGGTGCCGACCGCATCGAGGGTTGCCTGTTCGGTAACGGCGAACGGACCGGGAACGTCTGCCTGGTCACTCTCGGACTGAACTTGTTCAGCCAGGGCATCGACCCCCAGATCGACTTCTCCGACATCGACGAGATCCGCCGGACCGTCGAGCACTGCAACCAGCTTCCCGTCCACGAACGCCACCCCTACGGTGGCGACCTCGTCTACACCGCTTTCTCCGGTTCGCACCAGGACGCCATCAAGAAAGGCTTCGAGGAGATGGCGCGGCAGGCCAAGGATGCGGGCAAGAGCATCGACGAGCTCGTGTGGGGAGTGCCGTACCTGCCGATCGATCCGCATGACGTCGGTCGTTCCTATGAGGCTGTCGTCCGGGTGAACAGTCAGTCCGGTAAGGGCGGAATCGCCTATCTGCTCAAGTCCGAATATGGTCTCGACCTGCCGCGACGGTTGCAGATCGAGATGAGTGCGGTCGTCCAGCGCAAGACGGACGTCGAGGGCGGCGAGGTCGGCGCGTCCCAGCTGTGGGAGATCTTCTCCGACGAGTATCTGCCCGGTACTGGTGAAGGAGAACGTGCCTGGGGACGTTTTGCGCCGGTGTCCTCCCGAACTGCTTCTGAGGAGGACGGGCGGGACTACGTCAAGGCCGTGGTCACGGACCAGGGCCGTAAAGTCACTCTCGACGGGCATGGCAACGGGCCCATCGCGGCGTTCATCGACGGCCTGCGCGGCTATGGCATCGACGTTCGTGTCCTGGACTATTCCGAGCATGCGCTGAGCTCTGGCGGGGACGCGCGGGCGGCGTCCTACGTCGAGTGCGCCGTCGGCGACCGGGTGCTCTGGGGGGTAGGACTGCACAACTCCATCGTCAATGCCTCCTTCATGGCGATCCTGTCTGCGGTGAACCGGGCGCAGCGGGAGATGAGCGACACCGGGCGTGACGGAGCCGGGGTCGGACAGGAAGGGACGGCGATCAGCCGCCCAGGTGGCGGCCCTTAACGGTTCGGCGGGGCAGGTGCAGCTGTGTCGTGGGCGTGTCGGAGCTCATGACGCAGCTGTATTCCCACAGGGTCCGAGACCTTGTGTGTCGGGCCGTGTACCACCCGGCGACGGACGGGGTGAAGGCGTATCCGGCGATGAAGACACCGCGGTGGGAGAAGTCATCGGTGGTCAAAGGGACCTCTGTGGTGGACAGGTCGTAGAAATGGTGCCGCTGCAGGTCGGGCCGTGCTTCCCCGGGCAGTCGGGAAAATAGGACGGTACGGTCGAAGACACCGGGTCGACCACCCGCGCGGTTCCTCCGCACCCGTCTGAAAGACGTTGGAGAACAGCTATGGCCGAGAAAGAGCATGCCACCACCGAAGCCCGCGACATCCCCACTTCGCAGCTGAGGACACGCGGCCGCACCGGTGGAGACCTCCTCGTGTCGATGATGCGGGACGCCGGTGTCGAAGTCGCCTTCGGAGTCATCAGCATCCACAACATCCCCCTCGTCGAAGCCGTCGACCGAGACCTGCGCTTCGTCCCGGTTCGCCACGAAGCAGCTGCGATCAATGCTGCGGACGGCTACGCCCGCGCCACCGGACGGATCGGAGTCGCTTTGACCTCCACCGGTACCGGCGCAGGCAATGCTGCTGGGGCCATGTTGGAAGCCTTGACCGCCCAGAGCCGGGTACTACACATCACCGGAAATGTCGCCTCCACCGTCCTGGGCGACGACCGCGGCATCTACCACGAAGTGCCTCGGCAACTCGAGATGCTCGACGCCGTCTCCGGAATGGCGCTGCGGATCGACCGCGCCGACCATGCCCGCAGGGTACTCGCCGAAGCGCTTCAACGGTTGTCCACGCCGCCACATCTTCCGGTCAGCATCGACTGGCCGATCGACCTGCAATACACCGCAGATCCCACCGATCAGGAAACGATCCAGCAGAGCCCCGCCCGCCCCGATCCGCCCACCGCGCAGGAGATCACTGCCGCCGCCGAACTTCTCCGCACCGCACAACGGCCACTGATCTGGGCCGGTGGGGGTGCACGACGGGTCGGTCCGGCGCTGACCGAGCTGGCCCGTGTCTGGGGCGCCGGCGTCCTGACCGGAGCCAACGGTCGAGGAAGCATCTCGGAGGACCACCCGTCGTATATCGGCAACTTCGCCGCCACTGAAGCCGTGCGACCGTTGGTCGAAGAGGCGGACTGTCTGCTCACCGTCGGCAGCCACCTACGCGGTCACGAGACCGACGACTTCGGTCTTCCCCTGCCGAGCACGCATGTCCAGATCGACCTCGACACCGACGCGATCGGCCGGAACTACCCGGTCATCCGGGGGATCGTCGCCGACGCGAACAGCGTGATCCCTTCTTTGCTGGATGACATGGGTCGTCCGAACACTCAGGAAAGCTGGATCGGGAAGATCCGTAACGCAGCCGAGGCCGCTCGGGCTGCCCACCGCGAGGACATCGGAGCCTACGCGGCGATCTGCGACGCGATGTCCTCCAAACTGCCTCGGGAATCACCCCGAGTGCGTGATGTCACCATCCCAGGAAGCACCTGGGGAAACCGGCTACTGCCGATCTACGACCCCACCACCAATGTCTTCGCTGCCGGCGGCGGCATCGGACAAGGGCTCGCCATGGCGATCGGCGCCGCCGTGGCCTGCCCGCAGCTTCCCGTCCTGGCGATGATCGGCGACGGAGGGCTCGCCGTCCACCTGGGTGAGCTGTGCACCCTCGCCGGAGAACGACCCCAGGTGATCCTGGTGCTCTTCAACGACTCCGGATACGGGGTCCTGCGCCATATGCAGACAGCGCAGGACGCGCCACCCCGCGGAGTAGATCTGTACACCCCGGACTTCGCGAAACTGTCCGCATCACTGGACCTTCCGCATGTCAGAGTCGGCGACCCCGCGGCCTTCGATGCGGCCCTGACCGTCGCCCTGGCCCGGACTGGACCGTCGATCATCGAGATCGACGTCCCGGCGCTACGCCCCAGGCCGAAACCCTTCGTTCCCCCGGTCGACGTGCCCTGAAGTGTGCGTCGGGTCTCGCCGACCAGAACACTCGACGCAAAGTCTGTTTCAGGAGGGCTGGCCGTCCCAGACCGTTCGGCCGTTCGCGTCTAGACGGGCGCCGGGTGCGAGGACGTGGGGGTACGGGTCCATGAGGCATAGGCGCGAAAGGCCGGGACCTGCCACCAGCTGTCAGGTGAGGTCGTGAGCTCGACCGCGGTGAGATGGCGACGCCCACCCAGACGTTCTTCCCAGAGATAGTCAATGTTGGCTCTGTCCAGGATCTGCGGGATCATTCCGCGTGCGGCGGCGCCGTTGACCCGGCTGCCGGGGAACCGACGGATGTCGAGGACAAGCCCTATCCCAGTTGTCTTCAGCAAGGACACCAGAGTTGTGGCGTCAAGGCGCCCGTGCCCGAAGGTCACCAGACTGGGGGGCCCGGTGTGATGGAGGCCTTGGAGGACGTTTTCCTCGACATGGACGGAGCCTAGAACGTCAGCCGGTTCGCCGCAGGTCGACAGGGTGAGTTCCGAGGAGCGGATGTCTGGGGCCGGAGACGGGGCACAATGACCGGGTGCCCTTGTACCGTGAAGCAGCCGTGGTGCTGCGGACGCAGAAACTGGGGGAGGCCGACCGCATCGTCACCCTCCTCACGCGGGAGCGTGGACAGGTCCGGGCCGTGGCCAAGGGGGTCCGGAAGACGAAGTCCCGGTTCGGTGCCCGCCTGGAGCCGGGGATGGTCGTCGATGTGCAGTGCCATGAAGGGCGCAGCCTGGACACGGTGACCCAGGTCGAGATGGTGGCTTCCTACGGTGAGGTCATCGCCCGGGATTACACGTCGTGGACGGCGGGGGCGGCGATCCTCGAGACTGCTCAGCGACTCACCGACGACCATGAGCCCAGCCCGCAACAGTTCCGTCTGTTGGCCGGTGCCTTGGCGAGCTTGGCGGGCAAGGAGCACGATCCGGGGCTGGTGCTGGACGCTTATCTGTTGCGGGCTGTGGCGGTGGCCGGGTGGGCACCGAGCTTCCGGGACTGTGTCCGGTGCGGGGCATCGGGCCCGCACCGGGCTTTCCATCTGGCCTCGGGGGGGTGCCTGTGCCCGAGTTGTCGCCTGCCGGGGTCGAGTGCTCCGGCGTTGGAGACCCTGGCCTTGTTGGGTGCCCTGTTGGAGGGCGATTGGGCCTGGGCCGATGCGAGCGCACCGGTGCATCGTCGTGAGGGCAGTGGGTTGGTCTCCGCTTTCCTGCAGTGGCACCTGGAACGGGGTGTGCGTTCGTTGCGCCTCGTGGAAAGATCCTGACGTCCGTTCGAGGGAGAGGCCTTGAGATGCCTGTAGTACCACCATTTCCGCATCCGACCGGTGCCCGGCCGCCGGTGATTCCGCCGGAGCTGGTTCCGAACCACGTGGCCATCGTCATGGACGGGAACGGTCGCTGGGCGAACCAACGTGGTTTGCCGCGGACCGAGGGGCATCGGGCTGGTGAAGCGGCGCTGATGGATGTGTTGGCGGGGTGCATCGAGATCGGGGTGAAGCACATCTCGGCGTATGCCTTCTCTACGGAGAACTGGAATCGGTCCACCGATGAGGTGCGTTTCCTGATGGGGTTCAACCGGGAGGTGATCCGTCGGCGGCGTGACGAGATGTCGGCGATGGGTGTTCGGGTGAAGTGGGTGGGGAGACGGCCGAGGCTGTGGCAGTCGGTGATCGACGAGTTGACGGCGGCGGAGGAGTTGAGCCATCGCAATACGACGTTGACCTTGCATTTCTGTGTGAACTACGGCGGCCGGGCGGAGATCGTCGATGCGGTGCGTCGGATCGCGGAGCAGTCCCGCAAGGGGCGTCTGCGGGGGCGCAAGATCGACGAGGCGGAGTTCGTGCGTCATCTGTACGACCCGGAGATGCCGGATGTGGATCTGTTCGTGCGGAGTTCGGGGGAGCAGCGCACCAGCAACTTCTTGTTGTGGCAGAGCGCGTATGCGGAGATGGTCTTTCTGGACACCTTGTGGCCGGATTTTGACCGTCGTCATCTGTGGGAGGCCGTCGAGATCTATGCGAAGCGTGACCGCCGTTACGGGGGAGCGGTGGACAAGATCGCTGAGGCCGATGGCGGGGAGGGGGAAGGCTGATGCGCAGGGTGGGGCGTGTGGTGGTGGCCTTCCTTGCTGCGGTTGGCGCTTTGTCGTTGGTGGTGGTGGTCGGCGGCCTGGTCTGGTTGCAGACGGTGGGTGTGCCGGTGCGTGCTGGTGAGCCGCGTAAGCCTGTAGCGGGCTCGACGAAGGTGGAGAAGGTGTCGGTGGACGCCTTGTTGTCCTTCGCGTCCTTGGAGGCCAGGGCCGGCCGGGAGCTGAAGTTGTCCCATGCCGGTGAGGGGCGGATAGCGGTGTCGACGCCGGTGGCGGTGTTGGGCCGGAAGATGGATGTGCGGGTGGTGGGGGAGTTGACGCCGGGTGGTTCGTCGGTGTCGGTGAAGCCGTCGTCGGTGGAGGTCCCGGGGTCGTCGTTCGTGAGTGGTCTGGTGTCGGCCGCGGCTCGGTCGGCTGCTTCGGTGCGGATTCCGTTGGAGGGACTTCCGCCGGGGGTGTCGTTGACCGGGGTGCGGGTGACCGATGAAGGTGTGCAGGTTCATCTGGAGGGGAGCGGGGTTTCGGTGTCGAGGTGAGCCGATACGGGGAGTTTTGGGCGGATAAAGAACCAATGGCTTGCATAGTCATGCAGGGGCCTGAATAATCATTAGCATGTCCAAGGTCCTCACCGCGCTCCCCGTCGGCGACAAGGTCGGCATCGCCTTCTCCGGCGGACTCGACACCTCCGTGGCCGTCGCCTGGATGCGGGAAAAGGGAGCCATCCCCTTCACCTACACCGCCGACATCGGCCAGTACGACGAACCCGATATCGCCTCCGTCCCAGGGAGGGCCCTCATCTACGGAGCCGAGGCCAGCCGCCTCGTCGACTGCCGACACGCCCTCGTCGAAGAAGGACTCGTCGCCCTGTCCTGCGGGGCTTTCCACATCCGATCCGGCGGACGAAGCTACTTCAACACCACGCCCCTCGGCCGAGCAGTCACCGGCACCCTGCTCATCCGCGCCATGATGGAGGACGACGTCCAGATCTGGGGCGACGGATCCACCTTCAAAGGCAACGACATCGAACGGTTCTACCGCTACGGACTGCTCGCCAACCCGCACCTGCGCATCTACAAACCCTGGCTCGACACCGACTTCGTCCACGAACTCGGCGGCCGCCACGAGATGAGCCAATGGCTCACCCAACGCGACCTGCCCTACCGCGACAGCCAGGAGAAGGCCTATTCCACCGACGCCAACATCTGGGGGGCCACCCACGAGGCCAAACGCCTCGAACACCTCGACATCAGCCTCGAAGACGTCGTCGAACCGATCATGGGCGTGCCCTTCTGGCGAGAAGACGTCCCCATCGCCACCGAAGAAGTCACCCTCGGTTTCGAACAAGGCCGACCCACCACCATCAACGGCATGCGATACGACGATCCCGTCGCCCTCGTCACCGAAGCCAATGCCATCGGCGGACGCCACGGACTGGGTATGTCCGATCAGATCGAGAACCGCATCATCGAAGCAAAATCCCGCGGCATCTACGAAGCACCCGGCATGGCACTCCTCTTCATCGCCTACGAACGCCTCGTCAACGCCATCCACAACGAGGACACCATCGCCACCTACCACGCCGAAGGACGCAGGCTCGGCCGCCTCATGTACGAAGGCCGCTGGCTCGATCCGCAATCCCTCATGCTGCGCGAATCCCTGCAACGCTGGGTCGGCTCAGCGATCACCGGAACCGTGACCCTACGGCTACGCCGCGGCGAGGACTACTCCATCGTCGACACCAGCGGCTCCACCTTCAGCTACCACCCCGACAAGCTCTCCATGGAACGCACCGAAGGCGCAGCCTTCGGCCCCACCGACCGCATCGGGCAACTCACCATGCGCAACCTGGACATCGCCGACAGCCGATCCCGCCTGGAACAGTACGTCGGTCTCGGACTGCTCGGCACCTCTGGCGTCGGCACGAAAGCCCTCGGCCTGGCCACCACCGACCTGGTCGGCCGACTGGAACCCGGCGGCGGCGAAGCCATCGCCGCCCCGGCGAACAGCGGGTCGCAGGAGGACGAGGCACTCGACGACGCCGCCATGGAATTCGGCGCCGACTGACCGAACCCTCCGGCGATCAACGAGGAAAGGCCCGCACCACAGCCAAGGCCGCCAACAAAGCCACGACAGCTATCCGGATCAACTTGTCGTTCAGGCCGATCCAACGCCACGAACGCACCAGATGAACCAGGAGCCCAGTGATGAAGAGCCCGACGACCACCGCGCCGGGCCAACCACCCACCACCAGACCGACCACCACCACCGCCAGACCGGACGCGCCCGCCACAGCGACCAGACGCTGTGCGCGGGCTCGCCGCCGGACACTCTCCGAAGGGTCACTGCAACAGGAAGCCTGCCCGGCACGGGACGAATCAGTCATGGTGACCTCAGCGTAGGTCCTCCGCGCCGCCGACAACGTCAGCGCGCACCACCGATCTTCCCGAAGCCGGAACAGGCCGGGCCCGTCTCCGGACGTCTGCCAGACTTGGAACACCATGACTCTTCCCACACCCATGCCTGCCCTTCGGATCGGCCCGCTGACCATCCCCACCCCGGTCGTCCTCGCGCCCATGGCCGGGATCACCAACCGGGCCTTCCGGAGACTGTGCCGGGAAGCCGTGTCCGCCGTCCCCGGCCTGGACGCGGCAGGCTGTCTTTACGTCAGCGAGATGATCACGTCGCGCGCGCTGGTCGAGCGGACCCCGATGTCCTTGCGGATGATCACCCATGACCCGGAGGAGTCACCCCGGTCGGTACAGCTCTACGGGGTCGACCCGGCGACGGTGCGTACTGCGGTGCGGATGTTGGTGGAAGAGAACCGTGCCGATCACGTCGATCTGAACTTCGGTTGCCCGGTGCCGAAGGTGACTCGTAAAGGTGGGGGTTCTGCTCTGCCGTGGAAGACGACGCTGTTTCGGCAGATCGTGTCGGCGGCGGTGGAAGAGGGTGCCAAGGGCGGGATCCCGGTGACGGTGAAGATGCGTAAGGGCATCGACGCCGACCATCTGACCTATCTGGAGGCGGCCAAGGTCGCGGAGGACGAAGGGGTCGCTGCGATCGCCCTGCACGGTCGGACGGCTGCGGAACTGTACTCGGGGCGTGCCGATTGGTCGGCGATCGCCAGGTTGAAGGAGACGGTGCAGAGCATCCCGGTGCTGGGAAACGGTGACATCTGGTCGGCCGAGGACGCCGTGGAGATGATCGCCGGCACGGGGTGCGACGGCGTGGTCGTGGGGCGTGGATGTCTGGGAAGGCCTTGGCTCTTCGCCGATCTGGCTGCGGCATTGTCCGGTTCCCCGGTGCGGACGCGGCCGACCCTGGGGCAGGTGGGGCAGACCCTTCGGCGGCATGCCCACTATCTGGTCGATTTCCACGAGGGCGATGAGCGGCGCGCCTGCCGGGATATTCGTAAGCACATCGCGTGGTATTTGAAGGGTTTTCCTGCAGGCCATGACGTCCGACACCGGTTGGCGCTGGTGGAGGACCTGGCGGCGCTGGACGACCTGCTCTCGACCTTGGATGCTGATCAGCCGTGGCCGGGGGCCGATGCGGAGGGGCAACGGGGCAGGGCCGGGTCGGCGAAGCAGGTGGCTCTGCCGGACGGTTGGCTGCTCAGTCAGGAGCTCTCGGAGGAGCATCGGGGCACTCTGGCACAGGCCGAGCTGTCCATCTCGGGAGGGTGACCCCGGGCGCGCTCATCCTGTCAACATCTGCGTGCTGACCATGTGTTGGTACAGAGGGCACCGCGAGAGCAGCTCGTCATGGGTGCCCTTGTCGACCACTTGTCCTGCTTCGAGGACGATCACCTGGTCGGCACGCCGTACCGTGGACAGCCGGTGGGCGACCAGGACGACCGACCGTGAGCGAGCGAGTTCGTCGACGGTGCGCAGGATCGACTCCTCGTTGAGGGCGTCGACCTGCGAGGTGACCTCGTCGAGCAGCAGGATGTCCGGTGCGCGGAGCAGCCCCCGAGCCAGAGCGACGCGCTGGCGCTGACCTCCTGACAGGTTCGCGCCCGATTCACCGATTGCCAGGTCGAGGAGCGACCCCGGGGAACGGGTCAGGTCTTCGAGTTCCACCAGATCCATGACCCGCAGGATCGTGGAGTCCTTCGGTGGCTCGGCGAGTCCGTAGGTGAGGTTCTCGCGGAGCGTGCCGGCCAGCACCGGTGATTCCTGCTCCACGTAGGCGATCCGTGAGCGCAGACTCTTCATGCTCAGCTCTCGGACGTCCTGGCCACCCACGCGCACGGTGCCCCCGGTGGCGGTGTACAGGCCTGCCACCAACGCCAGGACGGTGGACTTCCCACCGCCGGACGGCCCGACGACGGCGGTCACCCCTCGCTCCGCGCACTGGAAGTGGACCTCGTCCAGGACGCGGCGACCGTCGGGGTAGGAGAACGAGACCTCGTCGAACTCGACCGTTGCCGGACCCACGCAGGTGCGACCACCGATCGGTTCCACTTCCTCGGAAAGGATCTCCATCGAGCGGTGCAAGGAGGCGCGACCCGCCTGGATGTCCGTCACCGCCATGAAGACCGACGTGATCGGCACGGCGATGTAGAGCAGGTACAGGACGAAGGCAGTCAGGGTGCCCAGCGTCATCCGGCCGTCGGCGACACGAAGGCCTCCGAGGGTGATCACGGCTACCATCGCACCCTGGACGGCGATCGAGGTGACGGGCTGCAGCAAGGCCTCCAGCCGGGCCATGGCGTAGCCCCGCCTCCTGACCTCGTCGATCGCCGATGTTGCGATCGTTTCCTCGAAGTCCTCCGCCTGGTTCAGCTTGACGGTCCGAGGGTTGCGCAGTGCCCGCTCAAGACCCGCGTTGAGTTGCCCGAGGGTTCGCTGAGCTCCGTAGGAGGCCGCCATCACATGGATGGACAGCACCCCGACGACCAGCCCCGCTCCAGCGACACAGACCACGGTGACCAGGGTCAACAGAGGCGTCAAGCTCATCATCACGACCAGGGCTCCGATCAGCAGGATCGTGCCGGAGGACAGTTCGACCAAGGATGTCGACAGTGCGCTGCGTACCGCGGAGGTGTCTGCTGCTACCCGCGAGAGGAGGTCGCCAGTGCGATATCTGGCGTATCCGGACATGGGCAGACGGAAGATGCGCTGCACCATCCGGGTCCGCAGCCCCGAGACGAAATTCTCTCCGGCGCGGCCGAGTACCCAGCTCTGCCAGGCGCCGAGGAGTGCCTCGACGAGCATGGCCGCTACCAGGAGAAGCGTGGCGACCCTGGTGCTGTCCTGCGAGTTGCTGGCGGTGAAGCCGTCGACGAGCCGACGTACCAGCAACGGCTGCGCAAGGGCGATACCGGAGGAGACGAAGCCCAGAGCGATGGCCAGTGCCAGACCCCGCTGTTCGGGGCGCACCAGGGCAAGCAGGTCGCGGAGCGGTACTTTGGGCACGTCATCGGCTTGCCTCGCATCCGAACGATCAGGCGACGACGATGGTGATGCGTTTCCGGGACCCGTCATGGCCGTTCTCCCCGTTCCTTCCGATGTGCCCTGCTCGCAGCGGCACGAGCTCCTGCGGAGAGAACACACGAAATCACACAGAACGCAGTGACTCGGGCGCGGCCCCATTCCTTGCCTCGGACAGCTCAGAAGCCTTGGGGCAGGTCTGTCGCCGCATCGTCGGCCCCCCGACATCAGATCAGAAAGGTGACGATCTCCCCGGCCTGCGCCATCCCAGCGTGCTACGTCCTGGCACCTCGAGCATATTGAGTGAACGCCCATTATGAATGGTTAACCAGTGCTGATGCACCTCACGACACTCCGATTCCCTGCCCATGCTGCGCCGGGTGGAGAGAGGCTGCGTCTACTGTGACCGTATGGACCAAAGCCCGCTCATCTCGCCCGATGAGCTCGCCGAATTGATGCACGGCGGACCTGGATCGGCTCCACTGATCCTCGACGTCCGTTGGTCGGCCGATTCCGACAACGGGTGGGAGGAATATCTGCAAGGCCACCTGCCCGGAGCGATCTACGTCGACCTCGAGCACGATCTTGCCGGCGTCCCGGAAGAGAGTGGCCGCGGTGGGCGTCATCCGATGCCAGCCCCGGACGACTTCGAACTCGACCTGGCCGGATGCGGTGTGGACAACGGACGTCGCATCGTCGTCTACGACGACCAGTCCGGGTTGGCAGCTGCTCGTTGCTGGTGGTTGTTGAGGCACTTCGGCAAGGTCGACGTCTGTGTTCTCGATGGGGGGTTGCAGGCCTGGCGCGCCCATCGTCTCCCCGTGGAATCCGGGGAGAGAAACATCGAAGAGGGAGATTTCTCCTTGGGACGTGGAATCGGCCTGGTTCTGGAAGCGGACCAGGCCGCGCTCTACGCCTCGGAGGGAGTCCTGATCGATGCGCGTTCTCCTGAACGCTTCCGAGGTGAGAACGATCCGATGGACGCAGTCCTAGGACATATTCCGGGGGCGGTCAATGTTCCTGGGCGTTCCTTGATCACCAGTGAAGGCGTGCTGTTGCCGGTTGAGGACCTGCTCCAGATCTTCACCGAGGCCGGCGTCGACGGATCCTGCCCGGTGGCGGTCTACTGCGGTTCGGGGATCTCCAGCGGCCTGGTTGCTTTGGCCCTAGCAGTCGCCGACATCGATGACGAACCTGCTCTGTACGTTGGTAGCTGGTCCGATTGGATCAGTGACAGGCACCGGCCGGTCGCCGCCGGTGGGTGAGCCCCCGAACTCGATGGATGACGCGCTACGAAGTGCGAACTTGAACCATGTGTTGGTGCTCCAGAGGGCGATCCGGAGACGTCTTCGAGTGCATGATCCACCTTCTGCGCGTTCTGCTCACGGTGCTTATCGTGTTGTTACTGGGTTTCATCATTCCGTCGCCGACGATGCTGACCCACGGCCATGTGACCTGGCTCCAGACGTACTGATTCGGAAGGAGCGCGAAGACACGATGAAAAACCACGTACGCACTCTCGTGGGCCTTGGCCTCGCCGCGCTGACCTGCGTGATCGCCGGCTGTACCCGGGCCGAACAGTCGGCGTCCGATATCGCCGGCGGCGTCTCGCACGAGGGGGCGTACGTCGTACTCCAGGGAGAACCCGTCATCGCGCCCAGCAACGGGTCCGCGAAGGGGGCGGTCACCGATGTGCGGGCCGACGGATCGATGGTCACCGGCCAGCGGGCCCCGCTGGCCGGCATCGACCTGCGGGCGTTCTCCCCCGGACGCCTCGACATGGGGAACTCCCGCGGGACCGAGACATGGGCGTTGACCTCCTCGGGTGAGTTCACGACCCGCCCCAACGGTGACGGCGCGGCCTGTGCTCTGGCCCGCCTCGAGGACGGGACCCTCATGCGGATCGCGAACATCGGGGGCACCGACCGGGGATACCTCACGTTGTTGCAACAGCTCGACAGCGATGGGAAAGTCACCCGGACGTTGGAACTGCCGGGCTACATGACGTCGCTGGTCCAGTCGGGGCACACGCTGATCGCGTCAGGCTCGAGCACCGACACCACCGGGCAGGTCAACGCGATCAACCTCGACACCTGGGCCATCACCGCGACCCGCATCTACTCCGACGCTCAGAGCATCACCCGCTGTCGCGACCTCGGCGTTGCGGGCTCAATCATGTGCGTGGAGCAGCACCTCGACGGGCAACCGACCCGGTCCACCGAGGGCACCAACCGCTACATCTCGATCATCCGGACCGACACCTTGGAGCGCACGCCGGTCGCGACCTCGGACTACGAGGTGCACTCTCTCTTCTCCGACTCGGGGCGCACGCTGGCGCTGACCACCGAAGGCGTCGGCATCGTTACGGGGGGAAGGGTGGGTATCCGTCTGCGCGTGGGATCGGTCGAGCGCCAAGCCGTACAGATCGTGCGCAACGGCAAGATCGCGGACATCCTCATCACCCCGATCTCCTCGGGTAAACCGACGGGGGACACGATGGATGCCGGCGCGACGCGATCCGCGTCGACCTGGCGACTCTCACGGAGACCCGACGCACCCCCCTACGCGTACCGAACCGCCCCAGCGCCCGATCCATGATCCTGCCGACGGAATTCTTCGATGGAGCCCACATGGAAAGCTGAACGACTCCGCCTCAAGAAGGGGGAACTGGGGGAAAAGCACATCAGGTGAGGTTGGCCGTGACAGGTCAGATGGCGACGACTTCATCACTGTTCGGAGGTACGACTCCTCGGGCGCTGTCCCAGTCTGAGAAGCGTACGAATCCGGTTTGCATATCGAGGGCGATGAGCTGGTTCTTGCCATCTGCGGAGATGATGGCAATTCCTTTTCCACCCCCAGACGGATTGGTCACTTTCCAGACCTTTTTCCCCTCGTGGTCAGCTGACTCGATCTTGAATTTATCCCTCTGGGATGCATAGACGGGAAAGGCTTCGATCGCGTTGGTCAGGACAGCCTTCGTGCTCAATGTGCGGACGTGCCTGGTTGCGGCGGATGAAATTTTGATCCATTTCCCGATTTGCTCTGTGCGCACATCCATCGCAGAGGCTGCGGCCTGATTTTCGGGCTTGACCCAGGATGATCCCGAGACGCTGATGACGTGGAAATGTCCTTCAGATCTGCTCTTGATCATGCTGTCGAACTGACTGTCGTCGAGTTTGCCTCGACTGTCGACCTTGGAGTCGGAGAAGGCGCCGGGTTGATCGCCCTCGATGCGCACAGAAGTGGCTGATTTTGCTTTGGAAAATGCCGCCTCGACCAGCTCAGCTGCTTGAGGTGTTGGAGCTGTTGCGTGGGAGCTTCTTGCGTCGTTACCGGTTTTCGGTGGTACAAGGATGCTGGCCGGAACGCAGCCTGCGAGAGCGAAACCCGCCGTGATTGTTGCGACTGTCGAAGCCACTGAGCGACGCACGGCCGTCTCCTTTTTCTAAAAATCATCGAAGGGTTTTACTCTGGATCGGGACAGAATTCTATCCACATAGGCCATGGGCTGTGTATTCGACTGAAGAGAATCGTAATTCGATTGACTGGCCAAGGAGGCAGTGCGAACCCAAGCTGTGGCTGAGGCTGGAACTGACTACTTTTTCTGTCGGTACCCGATGAGTCCCTTGACTGTCCCGACAACTACCACATCATCGAAATGGGCTCCAATATGCGTGGGGATGGGGAGTTTAACCGGGGCCTCTTTGTCGTTGAGTGAGTAGGTGCGAGCTGGCGGGTTTCGTTTTTTCACAACTTCGCCATTGGCGTGCTTCCAGGTGAGTTCTGGCTCAAAAGGCACCCCTTCCCACTCCCATGATCCTTCTTTCTCGGTGTTTGTCTGCTTGTCTTCTGGAGTTGACCTTTTCCCGTCGGGCATGGATACGAAGATCTGGCCTTCTTGAGTTGTGAAGTGAACGCCTCGATCTCCTTCGAGGGAATGGCTGGGAAGGAGGATGTCATCCTTCGTCTTGCCTAACTTGACTCGCCACATATCTTTGCCGGTTTGTGGATCTATTCGAACAAAATCCGTCTCGATGTCCTTGTACGTGCTGTCTTTTCCTTGGAAGGAGGCGAGCCCGGAAGTGATCTCTATGGCGTAGATATCGGCATCTTTACGTCCCGTGCTCAAAGGGGGAGCGACTCCTGGTCGTTGCCATAGTACTGAGCCATCTTTTTCAGATAGTCCTACCAAGGTATGCATTTCTGAAGCGGGATAGATGGCGTTAAGCGGCTCCCACGTCCGGTCAAGTCTCAGGCCCTGATGCTTCCCGGACAGGATGACGACACCGTGCTCTTCAGGATCTCCATGAGCCTTGATGGAGTACGGGGCCGTACTCCGAGGGAACACCGCTGATTTCTCCACCTCCCAGAGGGGATTGTCACGAACATCCTTGACGCTTTGGCCTGGTGTCTTGATGATCGTTCCCCGGGTGTGCCAGATGCCCCTCCAAATCCAGTCAGCCCCTGGACGCGGTGACACATTGCTGACTTTTCCATCGGCCCCTAACCGCAAGACTCCTTGATCGTTGGCTAACTCGATGCAGGCTGCCTTGCCTCCGCCGCATTCCCAGGGCAGGGAGGCGAAGACCATCGGCTCGGACGCCGCCACCTCCGTCCCCGTTCCTCTCGGATCGAGGAGCACCAGCCTCCCCTGCCAACTCGACGAACCTGCGGACTCTCGGTCGACGAAGGCGACCAGTCGATCATCGATCGTGGTGACCTTGACGAGAAACTCGGATGGAGGTGAATAAGGGGGAGTGACCAGCCTCCGCCATTGACGCTTGCCTGTGGCCGGTTCGACCCCGTACAGCACAACTTCTTTGTTCTCTTTCCCCTGGACCACCGCGACTCCGGCAACCGCAGAAGCGTCATTGAGCGGCTCGATTCCCTGAGCTACCCAGGTCGCCCTCGCACCGCCATATGGTTGGTCGGGCCCTGGCGACTCGGCGTCCGCCCCCTCGTCTGACGGCGAATCGAGCATGCTGGGAAGAAAGCTCGTAGGAGTGCACGATGACAGGGTGAGTGCCAGGCAGACACACAGGGCAAAACGGCGCATCTGTTCACGATAAACGCCGTTTGGACGTTCGTCCCGCTCTGTGCTCGACCAGCGGCCGGATCGTTACCGACCTGCGCTTCTCCGCCATCTCGGCGGCGCCGCCGACATCCCCGACCGAAGACACCTAGAGTGCATGAGATGACC
Organism: Austwickia chelonae; assembly: GCF_003391095.1. Classification (NCBI taxonomy): domain Bacteria; kingdom Bacillati; phylum Actinomycetota; class Actinomycetes; order Micrococcales; family Dermatophilaceae; genus Austwickia; species Austwickia chelonae. Next base: position 1,376,324 of record NZ_CP031447.1, read on the forward strand.
CTCCACGACGCCTACGACACCGCAGACCGCGAACGTTGGGTGGCTGAGGACCCCGCGCAGAAACGCTCCGACCGTGATGATTTCGCACGGGATCGAGCCCGCTTGGTGCACTCGGCCGCCTTGCGCAGACTCGGCGCGAAGACCCAGGTCATGCGCCCCGACGCCGACGACTTCATCCGCAACCGCCTGACCCACTCCCTGGAAGTCGCTCAGATCGGCAGAGAATTCGGCGCCGTGCTGGGATGCTCGGCCGACGTCGTCGACACCGCCTGCCTGGCCCACGACCTAGGACACCCACCCTTCGGCCACTACGGCGAACAGGTCCTCGACGAACTGTCCGCAGACATCGGCGGCTTCGAAGGGAATGCCCAGACGCTCCGCCTGCTCACCCGCCTCGAAGCCAAACGTTTCCACGCCGACGGAACCTCGGCCGGCCTCAACCTCACCCGGGCCAGCCTGGACGCTGCCACCAAATACCCTTGGCCGAGAGGGCAACATCCCACCGGAGGACGTAAGTACGGCGTCTACCAGGAAGACGAAGACGCCTTCACCTGGCTGCGACGAGACGCGCCCGTCGACGGGAAGTACACGCCCCGACGCTGTCTGGAAGCCCAGGTCATGGACTGGTCGGACGACGTGGCCTACTCGGTCCACGACGTCGAGGACGGCGTCGCCGCCGGGCTGATCGACCTGCGAGTGCTCACCTCGGCCGAAGAGATGACACCGGTCTACCAGGCAGCACGCTCCTGGTACGCCGCGGATCTCGACGAGGAGGAACTGGCCGCAGCCACTGCACGCATCCGCGACTCCGGAGCAGCCCCGACCCAGGCCTACGACGGCTCACGTCGCGCGCTGTCCGCCCTGAAAGACATGACCAGCAGGTTCATCGGTCACTTCGTCGCCGAGGTCGAACAGGCCACGCTCGACGTCCACGGACCAGGGCCACATGTTCGTTATGCCGCCGACCTCGTCATCCCCCGAGAGGTCCGCGCCGAATGCACCGTCCTGAAAGCATTGGCCGTGCACTTCATGATGCTCACCCCCGAAAGACACCGGACGATGGACGAACAGCGCACGATCATCGAAGAACTCCACGCCGCGTACACCAGCGCGCCGGAGGAACGACTGGACCCGGTCTTCCTGGCCGACTTCCACGCCGCTCCCGACGACACCCGACGTCGGCGGGTCGTGATCGACCAGATCGCCTCGTTGACCGACATGCGGGCGGTAGCCCTGGCCACCGGCTGGCGGCCTGCGCGGGCCTAGACTCGGCGCACATCGGCACGGGAGGTGGGAGAGAGATGGCTGGGCTCATCAAGGACGAGGACGTCCAAGCCGTCAAGGAGCGCGCGAACCTCGAAGAGATCGTCGGGGAACATGTCACCCTGCGTCGCGCCGGGATCGGCTCGCTGAAAGGGCTGTGCCCTTTCCACGACGAGAAGACCCCGTCGTTCACCGTTCGGCCCTCAGTCGGCTCCTGGCACTGCTTCGGGTGCGGTGAAGGCGGCGACGTCATCACCTTCGTGCAGAAGATCGACCATCTGTCCTTCGTGGAAGCAGTCGAACGACTCGCCGAGAAGAGCGGGATCGTGCTCCGTTACGAGGACGGTGAACGACCGCGGGAAGAGGCCCCCGGACGGCGAACCCGGCTGGTGGAAGCCCACCGGGTCGCTGAAGAGTTCTACGCCGCAACATTGATGAACAGCAAAGAGGCCCGTGCCGGGCGGGACTTCCTCCGAGGCCGGGATTTCGACTCCCAGGCGGCAGCTCGCTTCGGGGTCGGCTACGCGCCCAGACAAGGCGAAGCCCTGGTCGCACACCTGCGCGGCAAGGGCTTCGCCGAGGAAGAACTGGTCGTCTCCGGGCTGGTCGGGCGCGGCACACGCGGGCTGTACGACCGTTTCCGCGGGCGCCTGGTCTGGCCCATCCGGGAGATCACCGGCGACACTGTCGGCTTCGGCGCGCGAAGGTTGTTCGACGACGACCGTATTCAGGCGAAGTACCTGAACACCTCCGAGACGCCGATCTACAAGAAGACCTCTGTGTTGTACGGCTTGGACCTGGCGAAGAAAGCGATCTCCCGGGAGCGTACGGCGGTCATCGTCGAGGGGTACACCGATGTGATGGCCTGCCACCTGGCCGGGGTGGAAACAGCCGTGGCGACCTGTGGCACCTCTTTCGGGGTCGACCACATCAAGATGTTGCGGCGGATCATGCGTGACGAAGCCGGGGGAGTCCCCGCCCGGGCCGTGTTCACCTTCGACGGTGACGAAGCCGGACAGAAAGCCGCGATGCGGGCTTTCGACGAGGACCAACGCTGGACCAGCCAGTGCTACGTGGCTGTCGCCGACGCCGGCCAGGACCCGTGCGAATTGCGGATGCGTGGCGGAGAACTGGCGGTACGCGGCTTGATCGAGGACGCGGTGCCGATGTTCGAATTCGCGATCCGTACCGTCTTGGCCCGACATGATCTGAGCACTGTCGAGGGGCGGGTGGCCGGCATGCGGGCGGTGTCGCCGGTGATCGCCGGGATCCGTGACCGGTCGCTGCACCACGAGTACATCCGCACGGTCTCCGGCAGGATCGGAGTGGATATCGAACAGCTCGCGAGGGAAGTCGCCCGGGCTGATCGACATCGGTCTGCAGGAGGGCGGGGGCGCGCACATCCGGTCGTCGCAGCGCCCCAGGAGGCCTCTGCGGCGGCTGCCACGGGCTCTCCGGAGGGGGGAATGCTGCCATCGCCGGACATGAGCGTGCCGTCGGTCTTCCTGGCCGCGCAGTTCCTGCAGTTGCTCTTGCAGTATCCGCGGTTGCTGCCGGCCGAGGACGTCGCCCGGATCGAAGAGAGTTCGTTCGCGGCGTCGGCTCACCGGGTGATCTTCGAATCGGCTTCCCGGGCCGGTTTGGAGGTCGCGCATCGGCAGTCTGCCGCTGCCTGGGTGGAGCAACTCACCGCCGGTTGTCCTCCGGAAGTCCACCAGCTCGTGGTCGCGCTTTCGGTCGCAGAGATCCATGCCCGCCGAGACCCGGGATCGGGGGATCCCGATCAGCGCTACGTGGACGAGATCGTTTTCCGGATGCGTGAGCTGGGGCTGCGCCGAGCGATCGACGATGCGACGGTGGGGCTGCGTCGTCTGGAGAACGCCGACCCTGAGGGCGCTCGTGCGCAGGCGATCGAGTTGACTCGTCGACAACAGGAACTGGCTCGACTACGGGAGAGATATTCATGAGGTGGCCGGGGCGCGGACGTGAGGAACAGCTTCCGGAGGAGATCGCCGGACAGGTGGCTCTTCCCTCGGGGGACCGGCTGCTGGCGTGGTCGCGTGACGCAGCCTCCGGGGCCTACCTGGTGGCTTCCTTGTACGCGCTTCACCATGTGCCGGTCGCGGCGGGGGATGATCCGGTGGCGGCGATACGGCGAGGGGAGCCGTGGTCCCGTCCGTGGCGGGACATTGCCGCCGGGGCGTGGGATCCAGGGACGAAGACGCTCACGGTGACATGGTCGGACGGTGCACGGCCGGTCATGTGGACCTTGGCGGACGACAGCGTCCGTCTCCCCGCTGTCCTGCACGACCGGGTGCGGTCGAGCGTGTACGTGATGGCCCCGGTGCGGATGGGGGAGTCCGACCTGGGGCGGGTGGCTCTGCGTCGCGATTTCGAGAAGGGCACCTTGGTCGAGCAGGTGACCTTGAAGAGGGGACGGGCCTCGCAGGATCCGGAGGTCGCGGAATATGCCCAACTTCTCTTGCGTGACCTGCGGGAACAGGCTGGACTCCCAGTCGCTGAGTGATGTCAGCGCTGTGGCTGTCCACGTCCGGTTTCGCTCTGAGGGCATTCTTTTGCTAGAGTCCTGATCGCTGCGATCCCCCATAGCTCAACTGGCAGAGCATTCGACTGTTAATCGAAGGGTTATTGGTTCGAGTCCAATTGGGGGAGCCAGACCTTCGAAGGGGCGCCTCATCATCCGTGATGAGGCGCCCCTTCGCTATGTCCGTACTCCGTCGTGCATGAGCGGCCGCGCCGGGGCCCGATCCGCGGACAGAGGGTCGGTGTCGCCGCAGCGATCAGCTGAGTGGAGTTGTCGGGGCGAACTTCAGCCGCACTCAGGGGCAGCGGACAGACAAGCAGAGGCCCTGATGTATGACGAAGCCGTTACGCTCGTGTGGATGGACGCCCGGCCAAGGCAAGGGAAGTGGACCAGCAGCGAAAACCGCAGAGGTGGACGGTGTTCCTCTGTGAGCATCCCCACGGGATCACCATCTTCCGGTGGCTTCAGTGGAATCTGTAAATTGAGTTGAATGTCGGTATGTCATCAAGAGAAAATCCGGAGGGTACTCCCTCTTCGAATTCCTGTCTTGCTTTTCTGATACTTGCTTTTGGGTTGGCATGTGATATTCACGGTGAGCTCACCCTGGTGAGGGACGGAACGATTCTCCTGGCGGTTGGAATCTCTACATACTCCCTGCAATTGGGTCTTAAGAAAAGGGATCCAACTGGGGCTGTAATTTCTGCAGCTGTTTTGATTCTCTGTCTGGTTGTAGTGGCATCCCTGGTGTTAAGAATATTTTAGAGTTTTCTGCAGGGGTGGGGTGAGAGCCAGGATGGGGGAGTAACTTTCACCAGAACTTATGCAGGAATCTGCATGGCTAATCTGCTGGCTCACGGCAAGGTGCATGAGGCGCAGAAGGCTTAAATGCTGCAAAAAGTTCAATCTAGAAATGCGAAAGAGAGAGCCGATGTTCAGCCTTGTTGCTGTCGCGTATATCGCGAAGAGTGTCGCTAGTCGTTGATTCGTTGGCAGTAGCAGGCCGGGGTTTCGAGGATCTGCTCGGCGGTCTTGGTCCATGCGAAGGGCTTGGGGGCGTGATTTCTACCCCAGGTGTCATCCTGGTTGTTTCTGTGAGGAAAGCTGGGTTTGATTATTCAGCAAGTTCGCAGCAAGCGGCTTTCTTTCTTTCAGTGGTCGACTGAATGATAGCCCCGAGCAGGATCAGCTGAGGGGGCAGGATGGCATGTATCGACCCAGATGTGGCAGCGGCCACCTGCCAGTCCCACAGCATGAAAAACGCAAGGGACAGAGCTAATGCGACACTATTGAACCCTGTCGAAATTCTATCGGGCCAGCCATTCAAGGTAAAGGCCAGTCCTGCCGACGCCCACATGATCAAAGAAAAGCATCCAAGCGGGACCCAGCTTCCTGGGAATTCATTAACTCCCAGGAAGAAATCTGTCAAGCAGATTAAAAAAGTAGCAACTGGAATGATTTTCATTCGTATGCAATGGGGTTGACTAGCCATCTCTCGGGATGCCCATTTTTAGTCGTTGACTTCCTGGTGGAACGATACGGATTTCGTTGTCTCGACGAATACCTCCGGGCCGGGTTTAGTTGCTTGACCCACGCCCCAATCCTATGCGACAAGCGCAAAAATTAGCTGCATAAGTTCATGAAGACATGGACTTATGCGGCAGATGTGTCTGACGTGCGTGATGACGACAGCGGTGGCGACTATCTCAGGCAGAACCTGCACTCAGGGCAGCGTTGATGTCGCTCTTCAGCGCATCGGCCTGGGAGTTCGCAGCTTCTTTGCCCGTTGACGTCTGCTCGGTGCTCTTGCGTTCCTCATCGGCCTGCTGCCCATCCGCCAGCGGTGCTGATCATCCGACTCCCGACCCGGTGAACGCAGATCCCACCGTTGGGTGGTTGACGTCGACCACGGCGACGTCGCGCGGAGGGCGCTGTCGAACCGGTTGCTGCCCAACGCCGTGGTGGAGAATCGGGCACGCCCACGCCGCCCGCCGTGCCTCGACGCCGCTCCACGGGCCGTTACCGGCTCATCCCACGGTCTCGGGCTCGATTTGGATCGAGGTCGCGACGAGTTCGTTCCAGGTGGCTCAAGCTCTGCACGACGGCTCCCGGATCGATTCCCCAGGGGGCGCAAAAGGCTGCTGCCTTACTTGACTCTAAAATTTTTCAACTTACTTCTTAGAGCTATGCGATCCGAACAACGTAAACAACATCCCAATAATCGCCGGAGCAGCTGCTATAACCCAAGCGTCAACATCCGCCGCGAGAATCGCTAACGAGACCGCATATGCCACGGCTGCGGCAGCGAAGAACTTTCGACTCTTCGGGGAGTGGCGCTCCACAAAAGGATGATCGGGGTGAAACTCACCTGCCGCTCTCAATGCAGTCAAGTTCAGGACTATGCACGCAAGGAGGATCAGGGCAGGGAACCAGAGCTGACTCATCTTAAGAGGAGAGTCGAATGATCATGGCCAAGACAGCAGCAATGAACTTCGTCCTCATCCATTGCGATGTAAGGGCGCCGATCACAGGTCCACCCGCACAGCCGAAGATCGCGTTCGAAACCCACGTGGGAGGGGGGATATTCTGGTTCGCCCGGCTGGCAAGATCCTGGATGGCGGAGGCAGGCAAGGAGCTGAGTGCACCCTTGGCGCACCAAGCAACGGCAGCTACAGCAATGGCGGCGACGACAGGAAGTGCACGAGGCGCTGGCCCGATCAATTCATATTGAACCTCAACGCCATCCAGAGCTCTGATGATCTCATCAGAGAGATACCCCGAGTCGATAAGAGACTGGGCCTCCTGAATGTCTTGATAGGTCAACTGTGCAACAGGGGCGACAGGGCACTGGCGTCGTCGACCATGAGCCGGAGCATGCTCAGGCAGCCGCCTTTCCTTTACTGCGGCCTGCGCAGACCGTGAAGGAACAGATGCAATTGGTACGGTCAGGGCCACAATACCCAGGGTCAGGGCGTTGCGCCGTGGGAGATCCATCTCGTTTCCTCCCTGATGTCCAATATAATTGTTTTAGGTTATCAGGCCTGACCTGGGCGTGGGGTCGAAACGGTCCTCGATTTCACTGTTGCCGAGCCGTTCGTCAGCGCTGGCGGGTCAGGTCTCATGCTCACCCACATTCCGCCTGGTCAACGGTCCCGTTATCTAGCCGTGTTTAATCTTGGCTTCGGGGGAGCAACCATCCTTGGGCCCCCGCTGATCGGGGCTGCCGTAGCTCATATACAGGTGAGTGGCTATGCACTCGCAGGGGGATTCGTAGCCCTAGCCCGGATGTTTCATCAGGGCGCGGCGTCGGTGTAGTCGGCGCCGTTGCCGTTGTTGTGGGGTGAATTCTGGCAGGTGGGTACGACAGTGGCCGGGATGTCGCTGCCGGTGGGCGTCGTTTTCCACGAACGAGGGTGTCTCGGGGTTGGTAGGGGTTGGTTGAGTGCGCTGGTCAAGGCGGTGACAGTGCGCTCAGGTTGGTCCACGCGGTGGTGAACAGCCCGGCCCATGGGGCGGTGTTCTTGATGTGGAGGACCCGTTGCCGGGCGGTGCGCGCGAGGGTGGCGGCGATGGTGAACAGGCGGTGGCGCAGGGTCTTGGGTTCCCACCGGCGCGCGTCGTGCCCGGTCAGGGCGAGCATGGCCATCCACGCCAGGAGATCGTTCGCGAGCTGCACGATCAGGAGCCAGACGCGGTTCTGCGCGAAGCCTTGCAGGGGCAGGTTGGTCAAGCCGGTGTCTTTGGCGATCCGGATGCGGTCTTCGCAGCGGGCCCGGCGGCGGTGGCGCAGCTCCAGGTCAGCCAGTTGCCCGCGGGTGGTGTTGGTGACGAACGCGGTCAACCGGTAGCCGGCGACGTCATCGAAGCGCAGTTGCGCGCCGGGGTGGGGCCGTTCCCGGCGCACGATGATCCGCATCCCCGGTGGGTAGCCTTTCAGCTTGCCGGCGCCGGTGAGCAGGTCGGTGAACTCGGCTACGTCAGCACCCTCGCGTACGGCGCCGTCGGCGTTGTACGCGCCCTGCCACACCTGCTCGGGAATCAGGTTGTACAACTCGGGGGTGTTCGCGGGCAGGGTCCAGCCGATGGAGTACGACAGGCCGCGGCGGTGCAGGAACCCCAACAGCTTCCGAGTGCCCCCGGCGCCGTCAGTGCGGATCAACACCTTCCTGCCAGGCCGGGACGCATCGGTGTCGGGCAGTGCGGCCAGGACCGCCTTGATGACATGTTCATGGTCGGCGGCCGTGTTCGAGCCGGCGTTCCCCGGGCGCAGCAACATCGCCAACGCCTCCCCGCTCCCCTTGGGACCGTGGTCGACGAAGGCGCACAGTGGGTGGAACCCGTAGCCACGTTTAAAGGTTGGCGCGGCCTGCTCCTTCTCGGAGTGGGCCCTCACCAACGTGGCGTCCAGGTCGATGACCAGCGGATTCGCGGCGTCGATGCCGTGGTTCGGGGCGTGCCGCCCGGCCAGCGCCCACACATGGGCGCGAGCTACCGCCCGCGCACCTGCAACGGCCTTCTCGACCCTAGCCACGTCGGCGGCCAGCGCGGCGATGGTGCGGCAGATCGTGGCGTCTGAGGCGACCGGCCCGTACACCCCCGGTTCGGCCCGCAACAGGGCCGCGTCCCGGCAGGTGTCCCCACCCAACGCCAGTGACATCCCCAGATCCAGCAGGACCTTAGCCGGGTCGTGCCTGGCCAACGGCTTCCGCCACGGAAGCAGTGCCTGACTCAACGCCCGGTCCAGACCCGATACGCGCGCCGTCTTTGTCAACAGGACCCCACCGGCCTGAGCGACCGCTGGCACCGCCGCGGTGTCGACCCGGACATGGGGGTAGAGCCCGCTACGCTTACTCACCTGGGAAGTGCCCTTCTGATCCTGCGGATACTGACGTCGAAATCAACATCCTTGCAGGTCAAGGGCACTTCTCATGTCACGGCACGCTCAACACCACGAAATCTCCGGGCTAGCGCTCATGTCCGCCCGGCTGACCCCGGGGCCGTACTACCGGTTTTCACAGTGACCCCTCAAAGAGAAGCGAGGAAAACAAGCTATGAAACATGGATACGAAGTATTCCATCAGGATGTCCGGGTCCCTGCGAAGTTTTACGTAACCGTTTTGGGGTTTACTCTAAGCGAAGAGCCTTGTCCCGCGGATGCGGAGGATACGACCGTCCATCGTGGGGAACTGCGAGTCGGATGTAGCAGAGACCCTCAGGCCGACACACGTTCACGTAAACCGCCCGTGGGTAGCGAGATCGTACTGCAGATGGATGACGTCCACGCGGAATACGAGCGGGCCCAGTCCGCTGGATGGCCGATCGAGGATGCTCTACAAGACCGTCCCTGGGGTATGACAGATTTCCGAATCTTCGATCCCACGGGTCAGTACATCCGCATCACGAGCCCGTCGACGACCCAACCATCAGCATCACAGGCATCTAACTGAACGGTATTGGGGCTAGCGCTATGTGACAAGCACGAAAATTAGCTGCATAAGTTCATGAAGACATGAACTTATGCAGCAGACCCATGTGTCTGACGTGCGTGATGACGACAGCGGTGGCGACTATCTCAGGCAGAACCCGCACTCAGGGCAGCGTTGATATCGCTCTTCAGCGCATCGGCCTGGACCCCGAAAACAGCTTGGACGTTGTTGCCGACCTCGATGACCCCCGCCGCGCCCAGAACCTTCAGCCGGGCTTTGTCGACCTTCTTCTTGTCAACGACCTCGACCCGGAGCCGGGTGATGCAGGCATCGACATCGATCAGGTTCGACCGGCCGCCAAAGGCCGCGATCAGCTCCTCAGCCTGGGAGTTCGCGGTTTCTCCGCCCGCCGGCGCCTGCTCGGTGCCCTTGCGCTCCTCATCGGTCTGCTGCCCATCCGCCGGCGGCGCCTCTGCAGGCTGATCATCCGACTCCCGACCCGGTGAACGCAGATCCCACCGCTGGATCGCGAACCGGAAGATCCCGTAGTACAGGAAGAAGAAGACGACTCCCATGCCGATCAGCAAAGGGATGTTCTTCGCCGCGGGTGCCGTCCCGAAGAGCAACAGGTCGATGAGCCCCGCCGAGAAGGAGAAGCCCAGATGGATGTCCAGGGCATAGGCCACGGCCAAGGAGACACCGGTGAGGACGGCGTGGATGAGGTAGAGCGGGAAAGCGGCGAACATGAAGGCGAACTCCAGCGGTTCGGTCACACCGGTGAGGAAAGCGGTCGCGGCTGCCGCGGAGAGGATTCCGGTGGCGAGCTTCTTCTGCCCAGGCCTGGCCGCGTGGATCATGGCCAATGCGGCTCCGGCCAACCCGAACATCAGGATCGGGTAGAACCCGGCGGTGAGACGGCCGGCAGTGGGGTCATTGGCGGCGAAGCGAGTGAGTTCGCCGGTGACGACACCACCGGCAGCGGGGTACTCGCCGTAAATGAACCAGACATAGGTGTTCAGGATGTGGTGCAGGCCCAGGGGGATGAGTAACCGGTTGACCACTCCGTAGACGAAAGCCCCGATCACGCCGGTGCCGCCGATGAACTGCCCCGTCCCGGTCAGCGCTGAGTTGAACAGCGGGTAGCAGTAGCTCATCAGGAAACCGACGAACAAGGTCGTCAAGGAGACCACGATGGGGACGAAACGGCGCCCGCCGAAGAAGCCGAGATAGGCAGGCAGCTGAATGGTGTGATAGCGGTCGAAGAGCCGCGCAGTGATCAGGCCGACGACGATGCCCGCGAAGATGTGGTAGTTGATCAGCACGGGTTTGCCTGCGGCGTCGACCTGCCCGGCCAGTACGACCGGGGACATCGAGGTGAAGACGGCGTCGATGACCAGGTATCCGGCCACTGCGGACAAAGCGGTCGAACCGTCGGCCTTCTTGGAGAAACCGATGGCGACCCCGACAGCGAAAAGCAAGGGAAGGTTCTTGAAGACCGCGCCGCCGGCCGCGCTCATCGCGGCGAAGAAGGGTGCGACCACCGGGATGTCTATCGATCCCAGCACATCGGGCTGCCCCAGACGGAGCAGGATCCCCGCTGCCGGGAGCAAGGCGATGGGGAGCATCAGGCTCTTGCCGAGACGTTGCAGCTGGGCGAACCCAGGTGCGCGTAGTCGTGGACGGGGTGTGGCGATGGTAGACATGCGGGTCTTCCTGGGCGTGATCCTGCGCGAACGACGGTGTTCGACCAGTCGGTGGTGACCGACCAGGGATGTGACGCCTTGACAGTACAACTCAGAGTGGTGCTCAATCCGTCGACCCGTGGATCGACGCCGTGGTCCGGCTGAGGGGGAGCCCGCTGCCACCGCGGTGCAGGGCCACGATTTCCGCAGCGATGGACACCGCGGTCTCCTCAGGGGAGAGACCTCGCAGGTCCAACCCGATGGGGGAGCGTAACCGGGTGAGTTCCTGCTCGCTGAGCCCTTCGTGGCGGAGCCGGATGGCGCGGTCCTCGTGGGTGCGCCGACTGCCCAGGGCTCCGATGTACCGGGCGGGTCTGCGAAGCGCACGCACCAGGAGAGGGACATCGAACTTGGGGTCGTGGGTGAGTACGCAGATCACGGTGTGATCGTCGGTCTCGGTGCGGTCGAGATAGCGGTGGGGCCAGTCGACGACGATCTCGTCGGCCGCGGGGAAGCGTTCTGCCGTGGCGAAGGGGGCACGGGCGTCACAGACGGTGACGTGGTACCCGAGGAAGGTGCCCATACGGCTGAGTGCGACGGCGAAGTCGACTGCACCGAAGATCAGCATGCGGGGTGACGGACGGTGCGCCTCCACCAGGAAGGTCTTCTCGAGTGCACCGGAGAGCCGGACCAGTTCGGTGCCGCCGTCGGAGATGAGGGCCAGCGCCTGATCGCGCAGGTTCGCGTCGAGGAACGGACTTCCGGTGAGGGATCGATCGGTTGCGGCGGACGGGTCGATGAAGAGGTGGTGGGGGCCAGGCTCGTCGTCGGTGTCTGCGATGGGGATGCGGGTGGCCAAGGCGCAGGTGCGGTGACCTCGGACGGCGGCGTGCAGATCCTCCAGAAGTCCTCTCAGGTGGTCGTCGGCGCGGTGGACGACCACCTGGATGCTGCCGCCGCAGGCCAGGCCGACGGAGAAATCGGTCTCTTCCGTCCCGTATCGGGCGGTGCGGCTGCGTCCATCGGCGAGGACCTCTCGGCTGAGTTCGATCAGGGCTCCTTCGACGCAGCCGCCGGAGACACTGCCGATGATCGCTCCGGTCTCGGACAGCGCCATGCTGGAGCCGGCGGGGCGTGGCGAGGAGTCCCAGGTACGAGTGACGGTGGCGATGGTGAATTCGACACCGGTGGAACTCCATCGGTGGAGTTCGTCGATGATGTCCCGCACGTGGGCTCCTCCGTGAGAGGCGGGCGCCGCTGCTCGCCGTGGAAAAGTCAGGGCGATGGTCCTCCCACGTCCCTGACCGGTCCGAGAAACTTTAGCCAAAGTATAGGGATAGGTGTCCGGGTGAGGGGAGGGGTTCGCTGATGTTCCTCGGTGGTGATGAGAGGGGGCGGAACGTGGTCGGTCCGGTGGTCGGGGTACTGCTCGCTGCCGGCGGCGGCCGTCGTTTCGGGATGCCGAAGGTGATGGCGCAGGACGGTGGCTGGCTTCGGCTGGCCGTGGAAGCTCTGGCCGAGGGCGGATGCGACCACGTACTTGTGGTGCTCGGAGCGGCGGTGGTGGAGGTTCCTCCGCCGGGTGTCGCCGTGGTCAACCCGGACTGGGGCAGTGGTCTGTCCTCTTCGGTTCGAAGCGGTATCGCCGCAGCTCAGAGGCTAGGTGCGAGTCGGCTGGTGATTCATCTGGTGGATCTGCCAGGTGTCGGTCCAGAGGTGGTCCGTCGGGTGCTGGCGGCTTCGGTCGATGCGTCTGTGGTGCGGGCCGGGTACCACGGTGAGCCGGGGCATCCGGTGTCCTTGCCCGGTGACTGCCTGCCGGAGTTGTCGGCGGCTTTGGTCGGTGATCGGGGTGCGGGTGCGTGGCTGTCGAGTCGTCCGGAGATGCGGCTCGTTGCCTGCGAGGACCTGACGGATGGGGTGGATCAGGATACGCCGGGCATTTCGAAGTCAAAACCCTATCGGGAGTAGTGAACTGAATCACATTCGCGGATCCGTACGAACGTCCCGGTCGACTTCGGCGCAGAATGACTATGAGCAATGTCTAGCATCCATTGGCAAATGTTAGGTAGTCCTTAGTTTTAGTTTGGGCAGTCTCCGCGGAGGAACGTTCATGTCGATCAAGGCCACCGAAAGCCCCGACGAAACCACACCCCGCCCGCCCACGGACAGACCCGAAGACGAAACCATGAGCTGGGGAGGACTCCTCGGCTACGGCATGCAACACATCATGTCGATGTTCGGCGGCATCATCAGCGTGCCCATCCTCATCGGCGGCGCCGCAGGGCTCGACCACGCCGGAAAAGCCTTCCTGCTCTCCTGCGCGCTCTTCGTCAGCGGCATCGCCACCATCCTCCAGTCCTACGGACTGCCCTACCTCGGCTCCCGGCTCCCCCTCGTCCAAGGCATCTCCTTCGCCTCGGTCTCCACCCTGCTGACCATCATCAGCTCCCACCACGACAAGACCGACGGTCTACGCTCCGCCTTCGGCGCCTGCATCGTCGCCGGCCTCATCTCCTTCCTCGCCGTCCCCCTCTTCGCCCAGATCATCAGATTCTTCCCCCCGGTCGTCACCGGCTCCATCATCACCGTCATCGGCATCTCCCTCATGCCCGTCGGCGCCAAATGGATCACCGGACAACCCATGCTCAACGGGACACCCAACCCCCGATTCGCCAATACCGCCGACCTCGCACTCGGTCTGAGCGCGCTGGCGATCGTCCTCGTCCTCAGCCGCATCAAATGCGTTGCCCGGCTCTCCGTCCTCCTCGGGCTCCTCCTGGGCACCCTCGTGGCCATCCCCTTCGGAAAAGTAGCCGTTCCCGACCTGACCGCAGCGAAACCCCTCGCAGTTCCCACCCCGATGCATTTCGGCCTGCCGCTCTTCGAAAGCGCCGCCATCATCAGCATGCTGATCGTCTTCATCGTCGTCATGGTCGAGACCACCGCCGACATCGTCGCCGTCGCCGAAGTCGTCGGCACCGAATGCCCCAGCAAACGCGTCGCCGACGGACTCCGCGCCGACATGCTCAGCTCCACCCTCGCCCCCGTCTTCAACACCTTCCCCGCCACCGCCTTCGCCCAGAACGTCGGACTGGTCGCCCTCACCGGCGTCAAGAGCCGCTACGTCGTCACCGCCGGCGGCGTCATCCTCGCGCTCCTCGGACTCTCCCCCTGGCTCGCCGCAGTCATCGGCATGATCCCCCTACCCGTACTCGGCGGCGCCGGACTCGCCCTTTTCGGCTCCGTCGCCGCCTCCGGTATCCGCACCCTCTCCAAAGTCGACTTCGACGGCAACAACAACCTGCTCATCGTCGCCGTGTCCATCGCCTTCGGCGTCATCCCCAGCGTCGTCCCCGGCTTCTGGAACCAGCTCCCCTCCGGCATCCACCTCGTCCTCGAATCCGGGATCAGCGCCTGCGCGCTCGTCGCCTTCCTGTTGAACATCTTCTTCAACATGCTCGGCAAAGGCGCCGACTCACCCGTCGCCCACCTGCGCGCGCACGCACCGGCCCGCGCCGTCGACCACCACAGTCTTGCCGCGCTACCCGCCGGCCAGGCCAGGCCCCGTACGATCCGGAGAACTCCGGCCAAGAACCCCGAACACACATCCTGACCGTCACGAACACGCCGCCACCACAGCACAACCCCGGAGGACCATCGACATGGGTGACCTGATGCGACCACTCTCCTTCGACCACCTGATGAGGTGGGCCCAGGAGGAACTACGAACCGACCGGTCGATCTTCGGGGTGCGCCGCGACCACTTCTGGAAAGCCACCGAACCGAGGCTGATCACCAATGCCTTCGGGGACCGGCTCGCGCTCCCGCTGGGCCCCGCCGCTGGGCCGAACACCCAGATGGCCCACAACATCCTGGCCTCCTATCTCGCCGGGGCCCGCTTCATGGAGCTCAAGACCGTGCAGAAGATGGACGGCGAAGAGATCCGACAGGCCGTTCCCAAACCCTGCATCGACGTGCAGGACGAGGGATACAACTGCGAATGGTCCACCGAGCTGACCGTTCCCCAGGCCTTCGACGAGTACGTCCGCGCCTACTTCGCCATCGCAGTGTTCTCCCGCGAATGTGAACTGGGGAGCCTGGACGACGTCGCCTTCAACATCAGTGTCGGCTACGACCTCGAGGGCATCCGAGGCGAGAAGATCGACACCTATCTCGACCGGATCACCGATGCCTCGAACACCCCGGTGTGGCACGAATGCTTTTCCTGGGTCGAGGAGCACCTTTCCGAGTTCACCCATTTCACCCGCGAAGACCTCGATCGGATCGACCCCCGCCTCAGCAGATCCGTCACCTTGTCCACCCTGCACGGGTGCCCTGCCGACGAGATCGAACGGATCGCCGTCCACCTGTTGGTGGAGAAGGGGTTCAACACCTTCGTCAAAGGCAATCCGACGATGCTCGGATACGACTATGCGCGCAGCTCACTGGACCGGCTCGGATACGAATACCTCACCTTCGACGACCACCATTTCGTCGCCGACCTCCAGTTCGAGGATGCGGTCCCGATGTTCCACAGGCTGACTGCGGTCGCGCAGGAGAACGGTCTGCGTTTCGGGGTGAAGCTCACCAACACCTTCCCGGTCCAGGTCGCCGCGGACGAGCTTCCCTCCGAAGAGATGTACATGTCGGGGCGGAGCCTGTACGTCCTGTCCCTCTCTCTGGCGCAGAAACTTTCGCACGCCTTCGAAGGAAAGCTGCCGATCTCCTTCTCCGGAGGGATCGACGCCTTCAACATCGCCCAGGTCCTGCGCACCGGCATCCAACCGGTCACTGTGGCCACCACCATCCTGAAACCCGGTGGGGTCACCCGGTTCAACCAGCTCGCCGATGAGGCCGCCGGAGCCATGTCGGACTACAGCGGCATCGACGTCGACGCGCTCGACCAGGCGGTGGAAGACCTTTTCGCCGGTGAGCGGTACCACAAACGGTGGCGGGAGAAGATCCGCTCGCGGAAGACCTCGACGGCGCTCCCGCTCACCGACTGCTTCAAAGCGCCCTGCGAACACGGAGGATGCCCGGTCGAACAACAGATCCCCGAATACCTGGCGTTGACGGCAGCAGGCCGGTTCACCGAGGCCTTCTCCGTGATCGCCCTCGACAACACCTCACCGACCGTGACCGGGGTGCTCTGTTCCGAACAGTGCCGGGAACACTGCACCCGCCTCGACTACGACATCTCCATCGACATGCGCGGGGTCAAGCTGACCGCTGCCGACGGCGCCCAGGAGGAGTACATCGCGCGCACCGTGAGCCCGGACCTGCGCACCACGGCGAGAACGGCCGTCATCGGTGCCGGACCGGCCGGAATCGCAGCGGCGATCTTCCTGCGTCGCAACGGGATGGAGGTCGAGGTCTTCGAGAAACTCAGTCACCCGTACGGCATCGTCAGCCACATCATTCCCGGCTTCCGTATCGACCGGGAACAGATCGACCGCGACTACCGCCTAGCCACATCCCTGGGAGTGCAGTTCCATTTCGAGGCAGACCCCGACTTCGACGTCGTCGAGCTGAAGAAGGAGTACAGCCACGTCGTCGTGGCCATCGGCGCCTGGGGGAAGGGGCAGAGCCCCGTCCGAGAAGGACAAGAACATGTCCTGGACGCACTCGACTTCCTGTGGCAGACCCAGAACGAGGACGGACACGACTACGGCCGCAGGGTCGCCGTCATCGGCGCCGGTGATGTCGCCATGGACTGCGTACGCACGGCTGCTCGTTGGCCCGGAGTCGAGGCGGCCGAGCTGGTCTACCGGCGTACCGAACCTTTCATGCCGGCCACCCAGCACGAGGTCAACACGGTGCGCGCCGAAGGCCTCACCATGCACGAACTCATCGCTCCGGTCTCCTACGACGGCAACACCTTGCGCGTCGAGAAGATGACACTCGGGCCGGTCGACGCCAGCGGACGACGCTCGGCCACCGGCACCGGCGAACACCTCGACATGCCCTTCGACACCGTCATCGGTGCGACCGGCGCCACCGTTCGCAGCGGTGACTACACCCGCAACGGAATCGAACTCGACGCCCGCCGACACCCCGTCGTCGACGACCACCTCGCATGCACCGTGCCCGGGGTCCACGTGATCGGCGACGGACGACGTGGTCCGGCCACCATCGTGCAGGCCATCGCCGACGCGAAGGTCGCCTGCCGGGCCATCCTCGAATCAGAGGGCATCGTGCCCGACTACGCCCGTCCGCATCTCACCGTGCACCGCCCCGCCGCGGACGTCTACGCCCGCCGTGGGCTGATGATCGCCGAGATCAACGGACGCAAGGAAGGAGAACGCTGCCTGACCTGCCAGGACATCTGCGAGATCTGCACCGAGGTCTGCCCTAACCGGGCGAATGTCGCCATAGCCGTACCCGGTTTCGCGGACTCCCGCCAGATCGTCCACCTCGACGGGCTGTGCAACGAATGCCACACCTGCGGCACCTTCTGCCCGCACGCCGGACTGCCCTACAAGGACAAGCTCACCGTCTTCTGGAATCAGTCCGACTTCGAGGAATCCACCAACCCCGGCTTCCTGCACACCGGTGGACGCGCCTACCTGGTCAGGCTGCCCGGCGGCGACGTCACCCGGTACGACCGGGAACAGGACACCGGCACGGCAGACCCGTTGACCGTCGAGATGGCGGCTGTTCTCGACCAACTCGAGAGCCGCTACTCCTACCTGCTGGCCCCCACCGTGAAGGCGTGACGACATGATCATCGGAAATGGCCCGGTCATCACCCACGACCCGGACAACCCCTTCATCGAGAACGGCGCGATCCGCATCGAGGGCGACACCATCGTCGATGTCGCCCCGGACACCGAACTGCGAGCTGCTCACCCCGAGGAGAAATACGTCGACGTGGCCGGGCGAGTCATCATGCCCGGCCTGATCAATGCACACACCCACGCCTACAGCCATTACGCGCGAGGCATGGCGGCCAGCGAACAGGGCACCACCTTCACCGGGGTGCTCGAGAAACTCTGGTGGAAACTCGACCGACTGCTCGAACTCGAGGACGTCGAGCTCAACACGTCCACGACCTTCGTCGAATCGATCCGCAATGGCGTGACCACCGTCGTCGATCACCACTCCAGCCCGTACGCCGTCACCGGGTCGTTGACGACCCAAGCCGAAGCAGCCCGAGCGCTCGGCATCCGCGCCAGCCTCTGCTACGAAACCTCGGACCGGGACGGACCGGAGATCCTCGCCCGACAGATCGCGGAGAACATCTCCTTCATGAAGGAGGCCGCAGCATCCTCCGACGACCTGGTCAAAGGGCTTTTCGGTCTCCACGCCTCGTTCACCGTCTCCCCGGAGACCCTGGAACGTTGCGTGACCGCCGTCCGTGACGCGGGTGTCGACGGCTTCCACGTCCACACCGCCGAAGGCCCCGAGGACGAACCGGCCTGTGAAGGACTCACCGGACAGCGCATCGTCCGACGTTTCCACGACGCCGGGATCCTCGGCCCCCGGACGATCCTGGTGCACTGCGTCCACATCGACGAGTCCGAACGGGAACTCATCAAGGAGACCGACACCTCCGTCGTCACCAACCCCCACTCCAACATGGGCAATGCCGTCGGCGTGACCAAGGTCGTCGAACTGCTCCGGGCCGGTATCCGCTGCGGCCTGGGCACCGACGCCTACCTGTCCGACATGTTGGCCTCGGCCTCCGTGGCGAAGATCGCCCAGAGCCACCGACTCGGCGACCCGACCGTAGGCTTCATGGAAGCGGCCACCCTGCTCTTCCAGAACAACCCGGCCATCGCCGCCCAGTACTGGAAGAAACCTCTCGGAGTCTTCGCCCCGGGCGCCTATGCGGATGTCATCACCCAGGACTACCTGCCGCAAACGCCCCTGAACGGCGACAACGCCCTGGGACACCTGCTCTTCGGGATGGCCGGCGCGCTCACCCACGACACGATGGTCGCCGGGAAATGGATCATGCGGAACCGACAGATCCTCACCGTCGACGAGGCAGAACTTTTCGCCCGCTCCCGCGCTCGCGCCCCCAGGATCTGGGCCCGCATGTAACTCACGACGCCGGGGGTCTTTTCCAGAGCGACATCGGCCTGGAAAAGACCCCGGCGTTGATTCGCATGTTTGACTGAACCTCATGACTCAGGCCTTGGAACTTGCAGGATTAGGGAAGTCCTTCGGTAACAAGGCTGCTGTCGACCAGCTCTACTTGGCCGTCCCCAAGGGGGTGCTCTTCGGGCTGGTCGGTCCGAACGGCGCAGGCAAGACGACGACCTTGTCCATGGCGACCGGGCTGTTACGCCCGGATGTGGGGACCGCCCATGTCCTCGGGCACGACGTCTGGGCCGAACCGGCCAAGGCCAAGGCCTTGATGGGGGTGATGGCTGACGGGATGCGACTCTTCGACCGGCTTTCCGGGCGTGAACTCCTGCGCTACACGGGCCTGTTGCGGAGCATGGACCCTGCCGAGATCGACCGGCGCAGTGCCGATCTCCTGGACGCTCTGGGGCTGTCCGGTGATGCGGACACCGTCGTCGCGGACTATTCCGCCGGGATGACCAAGAAGATCTCTCTGGCCTGCGCACTCCTCCACGCCCCAGGTCTGCTCGTCCTGGACGAACCTTTCGAATCGGTCGACCCGGTCTCCGGGGAGGTGATCCGGACGATCCTGCGCAGCTACGTCCGTTCAGGAGGGACCGTGGTGCTCTCCAGTCATGTCATGGAGCTGGTCGAACATCTCTGTGACGGTGTCGGAGTCATCGCCAACGGGCAGGTACTGGCCGTCGGTGCCACTCAGGACGTCTGCCAAGGCGTGTCGTTGCAGGAGCGTTTCCTGGCCCTGGTCGGTGTTTCGTCCGGCGATGAAGAAAGCGGTCTGACATGGTTGCAGTCCTCGTCCGACTGAAACTGGCCCTGCTGGGCCGGTCGTTCCGGCGTAGCGGGTGGTCCGCCTTCGGGATGGTGCTGGCCTATCTGTGGGCCGGATCGATCGTGCTTCCGCTCGGTCTGCTTCTCGTCTTCGCTCGTGGCGTGGACAGCGCTGCACTGGGGACGGTGGTCGTCCCGGCGTTCGCTCTGGTCACTTTCGGCTGGCTTTTCCTTCCTCTGCTCTTCTTCGGTGTGGACGAGACCCTCGATCCGGCGCGGTTCGCGTTGTTCCCGTTGACTGCCCGCCGGTTGCTGCCGGGCCTGGTCGTCGCCTCCTTCATCGGTGCGCCTGGGGCTGCGCTGCTGGTGCTCTCGCTGTGCCTGGTCATGGTCTGGAGTACAAGCCTGGTGACCACGGTGGCTGCTGTGGTCGCGGTGCCTCTCGGCGCGGTGACCTGCATTCTGATGAGCCGAATGTTGACCACCGCGCTCTTCGGGTCGTTGAGTTCTCGGCGTACCAAGGAGAAAGCAGCGGCGGTGGTGGCTTTGGGTGCGATGTTCCTCGGGATAGGGATGCAGCTCGCGGTGAAAGCAGTGCCCTTGCTCTTCCAGGGAGGGCAGCCGTCGGATTCGGCGCGGGTGATCGTGGGATTCGCGTCGTGGTCGCCCTTCGGGTGGGCGTGGTCGGTGCCTTACGACCTGGCGACGGGCCGTCCTGTCCTCGCCCTGGTGCATCTGGGGTTGGCCTGTGCTTTGGCTTTCCTGCTGTTCCGATGGTGGGAGCATTCTTTGGACCGTGCGCTCCTGGCTCCAGGGGCCGGTGAGGGCCGGGCCGAGATCATCCGGGACAAGGGACGCCTGGAACAGCTTTTCGGGCTGACACCGCGGGGTGCCGTCGCAGCCCGGGTGGTACGTACTTTCCTGCGAGACACCAGGATGAAGGTGCAGCTGATCAGCACGGCGGCCTTGCCGCTGATCATGATGGCTCCCACGTGGGTGGCCGGGTCGTTCTCGGAGGGTGATGCTTCCTTCGCCGCGGCGATGTCGGGGCCCGTGGTGGCGGCGATGGCGGGGGTGCTGCTGCTCAGCAGCTTGGCGATGGATGGGACTGCGGCCCACATCCATGTCTTGTCCGCACTGCCCGGAAGCGACGACCGGTGGGGGCGGGTCTGGGCGCATCTGTTGTTGACCAGCCCGCTGGTCCTGCTCGCGCTAGTGGCCACGGTGTTCTTCGCGTCGGATATGGGGCAGTTCTTCGTCGTGACCGGTGTGACCTTCTGTGTGTTGTTCACCGGGTTGGGGGTGTCTGCTTGGGCGAGTTCGTTCGCACAATGGCAGGTGCCGCCTTCGGGTGGGAATGTTTTCCAGTCGGGCAGCGGGGAGAAGACCAGCTCGTTGGTGGTGACCTTGATGTATTTCCTCGGAGCCGTCGTGTGTTTGTTGCCGGTGATGCTTCTGGTGTTCGTTGTCCTGCAGGGTTCTTCAGGGGTAGGGCTGGTGTCACTGTTTGTCGGCCCGCTCTGGGGGACGGGGGTCCTTTGGGTCGGATGCCGTTGGGGTGGCGCGGTGCTGGACAGGCGGTGGCCAGAGGCTTTGGCGTCGATGCAATCCAGGTGAGCGGTCAGTCCTGTTCGTCAGGGGAGTCTTCCGGCTTGGTCAACGGCATTTCGGCGACGATCGTGGATCGTTTCATTGTGATGAGAAATGCCATCCTTGATGGCGAGGGTCAGCCAGGCGATGGATATCATGAAGGCAATAATGAAAGAGATTGCGTACTTACCAGTGCTTTTTATCTGCGTGACTTTTACGGGATTAGGTCTGTCCAACGGTTTCCGCCACAGCGACAATCCGTCCCTGAGCGGGGTCTCCAGGCCCGCGGACGCCTGGTGCGTGTCAACAGTATCTCGCCCTCATGGCCGGCCACAGGCGCGGCGGTGGCCTCGACTCGGACTTGGAGCAAGGGCCAGCACGCTGAACCACCTGAGAAGCACCCTTGAACTGAACTGATGCCGGTCATAGCTGCAATGGTAGGTGGCACCTGAGCGGGCCGGTCCACGATGACCTGGTGCAATGCATCTTCACCGCCGAGCGACTCAATGAGCTGTGGCTCACCGACATGACGGAACAATCCACCGCTGAGGACAAGCTTCATCTGTGTGCGGTCAAGGATGCCTGCTCAGGCTGGATCGTGGGCTACTCGGCGGAATCGCGGATGAATGCGCGGCTGGCGGGGAATGCGGTCGAGAAGGCTGTGGTCCATCACAGTGATGTGGCCGACTGCATCGTTCACTCGGACAGAGGATCGCGATTTCGGATGAGGAAGCTGGTCCACACCTTGAACCGGCACGGCCTGGCCGAGTCGATGGGGCACGTAGGCACTGCCGGGGGTAACGCCGGAAACCCTCCTACATGCGACGAGGACTGCTATGGCCATAATCTTTCGCAGTACGGTCAGCGCCAGCTGACCCCCGCTATACCAATCGCAGGGCCGGAGCTACGGACAGCCGCCGTACGGACAGTATGACCCCCGACCTGCAGGCGAGCCGCCGCCTCGGCTTGACCGCGACGCTCATCTGCGAGGACGGCTGCGAGTCCGAAGTCTTCTCCCTCATCGGGCAATATCTCGACCAGCTGCGCACCATGGCCGAGCAGCTCGGGGCTGGCCTCATCGCCGGGGAAACTCACGTCGTCCAGCGCCAGAAAACTCTTCGACTCCTTCAGCCACGGTGAGGTCGCCACTCTGGTCGTGTCCAAGGTGCGAACTTCTCCGTCGACCTGCCTGAAGCTTCCGCGGCGATCCAGGTCAGTGGGCGCCGAGTTCGCAGCTCACAGGCAGCGCTTCCTCGCGGAACAGGACTGCACCTACCGCATCGTCGACGTCGATGGCCTACCTCATCTCGACCCGGCGAGCGACTGACAGGCTCGACAACGACCGGATGTCACCGTCGTGTCGACGGCTCACGCTCAGTCAGAATTGCTCCGCTTTCACGGCGCCCTTGTCAGTGCCCCTCTTCCACTCAATTAACGCGCCCAGAGCGGCACCGAGGAGGGCGCCGCCCAACGGGCCGATGGAGAGCGTCGAACCGACGGCCACCCCGAAGATCAGACCCCAACCGACGAACATGGATCTGTTGTAACGCCTGAGGGTTTCCCGCGTACTCTTTTCCATGTCTACCTCTGAGACATCTGATGCGGTGGTGGATGGTCTTATCTGTCTGCTGCACAGACTGGGAACTCCCAGTTCAAGAAGCACTGATACCCCTTCGCCCCTCCCGGCGAGCTGCGCGGCGCAGCCCAATTGCCAGAAAAAGGACGGCGTAGGCGGCCAACCCGCTCCACCCTGCACCTGGCTACCCCCAGGTGCGTTCCAGGGCAGCGTTCGTCATGGCCCACACCTTGAGAAGCTCTGACTCGAGCTGAGTCCCCTATTGCATCAAGGACCTTGCCACCTGCAGGGAAATTTCGTGTCGACTTCTACGGCGCACCACCCAAAGGCAAATTATTCTATGCGAACTCGCATTATCTATTAGTGATCGTGGGCTACTTCATTGTGATAAGAAATGCCATCCTTGATGGCGAGGCCCAGCCAGGCGATGGATATCATGAAGGCAATAATGAAAGAGATTGCCCCCACTGTAGGATTGGATTTTCCAGCCACTTGAGAAATAGCCATCATCGCCGCCAGCGTGATTGCGAAAAAGATTGCGCACCTGCCTGTGCTTTTTATCTCCATGACTGTTTGGCTCCAGTTCCACTTCCAGTAGGTCCGGATCGCTGCCGTCGTGAGCCCGTGCGCCTCCGTGGCTTGCGGCTGACATGTAGAGTATACGCATGAAATGAATCAGATGGAAATTTACTTTTTTTACTATATAAAATTATAGAAGTATTAGATGTGGCGTATATTTCATGTTTAAACGATTTATGATGATATGCTTGATTCAGCATGATTTTTGCGGGATCAGGCCTGTCCAACGGTTTCCGCCACAGCGACAATGCGTCCCTGAGCGGGGTATCCAGGCCCGCGAACGCCCGGTGCGTGTCAGCAGCACCCCGCCCGAATGGGTGAGCAACAGGAGCGGCGACGGCCTCGACTCGGATGGGGCAAGGGTCGGCACGCTGAACCACCTGAGAAACGCCCGTCGAACTGTGACCCTAGCCGCCTCAATAACCGGTACCCGCGCAGCTCAAGAGCATTTCTCGCGGTGTCGTCTACATCGCGGATGAAATCTCTGGACTAGCGTCGAACCCCGGAGAAGACGACGACGACCCGCTCACCCGGTGTGATGCCGCTGCCCGCTCCCGCCCCGGGGAGGAGCGCCGCCAGACCTGCCGTCCCGGTCGGGGAGATCCGCTCGTCCAAGGCCTGGACCAGGGCGAAGGCCTCCTGTACCTGTTCCTCGGCGGCGACGATCGGCCGACCGCCTGAGGCGCGCATGACGTCGATATCGGCCTGCCAGTCGTAGGTCTCGTCGTCGAGGATGCCGTCGGCCAGTGATCCCGGGCTCTCCCAGGGCGTCATGAACTCCGGCCACCGGCTGCCGAGCAGCTCCGTGGGCACACCCTCGGCCAGCCGCCACGCCCGGTCCAGCGGGGCCCCGCCCTCGGTCTGTGCACAGTCGATGCGGTGCTGCGGGCCCAGGCCCCACGCAGCACAGGCAGCGAAAGCGCCTCCACCGACCTGGATCACGACACGGGCAGGGGCAGCCAAGGCTGCGCCCATCTCCCAGCCGATGGTCCGTCCACCATCCAGGCACAAACCGTTCTCCGGGCCCTGGACACTGAACGGAATCGCACCTTCGGCCACCGCGGCACGGAAAGCCGCCACTGCAGGATCACCGGGCACCCCAGGCATACGTGGGCAGGCGTTGACCACCGCGCCGAGGTCGGTGAGAGCCTGCATGACCGTCGACGAAGCGGCCTGCGGTACGTACACCTGGATCGGCCATCGGGCTGCCTTCGCCAAAGTGGCGGCAGCTATCGCCGCATTCCCGCAGGATGCGATCGCCAACGGTGGACGGGGCCCCTCTACCAACCCCAACTCTTCGGCTGCCCGCAGGTGCAACAGAATCCCGACCAGATGGCGAGCCTTGTGCGAGCCGCCCACATTCCCGGTCTCGTCCTTCACCCACAGCTCGACGCCGAGCCGCTCCGACAACACCGGGTGCGGGCCGAAAGGAGTCACACGAAAACCCGAGGCCACCTCCCTGGTCAGTGAGAGACAGGTCTCCTCGGACATGCCGCGGGCGCGGGCGAAAGCCCACCACGCCAGCGAACGGCCGTACCGGACGAAGGGGTTCGGATCGTCGATCTCCTCGGGGTCCGGCCCCGACACCACCGGATGCAGGACGTGGTGACAGTCTCCGGCCGCTGCAGACGGGCAGCGCCACGGATGGATCCGGTCGACGGCGACCGTCGCACCGCACGTGGCACACCGGTAACCGGCGACCACACCGCGACGTACCGTGCCATCGGTCGCCGTCGCCGACATCAGATCACGCCCCGGGGGTCGGCCTCGCCCCGCAGGCCTTCGACCAGTTCGTCGACAGCGGTGTCGAGAGCATGACCGCCCCAGGAGACGGGGATGCAGGACATGGCAGACGGTTCCTTCCGGTGGAGAGGCGTGTCGAAGGCAAGCAGGATGCCGGGGTCGGCCTTCCCCCGCCCGAAGCCGACCCCGACGGTGTGCTCTCAGAGCTGGGAGACGACCGTCTTCTCCTCGCCGGCCTGCTCGCAGTAGATCGTCGGCAGGATGCTGTACAAGGCGGCGCAGCGCACCAGGTCGTCCTTCCACTGCAGTTCGTTGGGGGCGTGGGCCTGGGCCTCCTTGCCGGGACCGAAGCCGATCGTGGGGATCTGGTGACGCCCGGCGGTCGCGACGCCATTGGTCGAGAAGGTCCACTTGTCGACGCGGGGCTCGCCGAACAGGCCGCGGTGGGCTTCGACGGCCGACTGGATCTCCGGGGAGTCCTCGGGGATGACCCAGGTCGGGAAGTAGCACTGCTGGCCGTACTCCTTGCCGGTCCACGCGGTGCTCTTGTAGTCGTAGCAGAAGACGCGAGCTTCCCACTTCTGCACGCTGGGTAGCGCTTTGATCTCCTCGATGGCGCCCTGCCAGGTCTCACCGTCGGTCAGGCGTCGGTCCAGGGAGATGGCGCAGGAGTCGGCCACCGCGCAGCGTGAGGGGCTGGTGAAGAAGATCTCCGAGGTGGTGACCGTGCCCTTGCCGAGGAAGTCGTCGACGTGAAGTTTGTCGTTCAGGTCGCGGACCTCTAGCAGGATCTCGGCCATCTTGTAGATGGCATTGTCACCGCGTTCAGGAGCAGAACCGTGACAGGAGACGCCGTCGACCTCGACGCGGATCTCCATGCGGCCGCGGTGTCCGCGGTAGATGCCGTGATCGGTGGGTTCGGTGGAGACGACCAGGTCAGGGCGTTCGTTCTCTTCCTCGATGAGGTAGAGCCAGCACATGCCGTCGCAGTCCTCTTCCTGCACGGTCCCGGTGACCATGTAGGTGTACTTGTCGGAGAGCAACCCGAGATCCTTGGCGATCTTGCCGCCGTAGACGGAGGCGACCACTCCGCCGAGCTGGTCGGTTCCGCCGCGCCCACCGACGAGTTCGTCGTCCTCGAAGCCGTCGAAGGGATCGAAGTCCCAGTTGTCGATATTGCCGACGCCGACAGTGTCGATGTGCCCGTCGAAGCAGACCACCTTCGGCCCGGAGCCCAGGTAGCCGACGGCGCTGCCCAGCCCGTCGATGCGGGTGCGGTCGTAGCCGAGCTTCTCCATCTCGGCGATGATCAGCCGTGCTTTGGCTTCTTCTTCGCAGCTGACGCCTTTGTTCTTGATCAGGGCGCGCAGGAAGGCCACCATGTCGGTGCGGTAGGACTCCGCGACCTCGTTGACCTTGTCGTAGTCGATCTGGGCCATGTCTTTCTCTCCTCGTCGGGTGGTGCGCCCGGTGTGCGCCCGGCGGTGGGCGTGGGACGTGCCGGGTCGTGGTCGTTGCGGGTGTACGTCGTCCGTCGGACGGTGCCGGGTACGGACGAGGTGGTGTCGGGGCGGGCGCCGGGCGGCGTCGGGGATCCTGCGCCCGCCCCGGGTCTCAGCGCTGCCAGCGCGGGGCTGCCTGGCCGGCGGCGAGGTCGTTGAGTTTGGCGATCGGGTCCTTGACCTTCTGCAGGAAGATCATTGCGGCGATGGCGTAGGGCTTGTTGCTGGCCTGCTGGTACATGGGGACGCGGTACTGGTCGAAGACCGAGGCGTCGACTTCTCCCTGGGTGCAGGACACTCCGCTGATGTCGGCCGGCAGCGGGTGCAGGTAGAGGCCCTGACCACCCTTGGTGCTCTTCATGAGCTCCTTGGTGGTGGTCCAGTCCTGGTGCTCGGCGTTCTGGGCCAGGAGGCGCTTCTCCAAGGTCTTGATGCCCTCGGTGTCACCGTCGCCGTACAGGTCGGTCCGCTCCTGCATGGCGGCAAAGGGTGCCCACGACTTCGGGCAGACGATGTCGGCTCCCTCGAAAGCATCGGCCATGTCGTGGGTGACGCGGAAGGAGCCGCCGGTCTTGCCGGCGTACTTGGTGGCGACGTCCATCGGCTCCTGCATGACGTCATAGCCCTCGGGGTGCGCCAGGACGATGTCCATACCGAAGCGGGACATCAGGCCGATCATGCCCTGGGGGACCGACAGCGGTTTGCCGTAGCTGGGGGAGTAGGCCCAGGTCATGGCAAGTTTTTTGCCCTTGAGGTTCTCCAGCCCACCGAAGGTGTGGACGAGGTGGAGGAGGTCGGCGGTCGACTGGGTGGGGTGGTCGATATCGCACTGGAGGGAGACCAGGGTCGGCCGTTGCTCGAGTACGCCCTGCTCATAACCCATCTGAACGTATTTAGAAAAGTCCTTCATGTAGGTGTGACCTTTGCCAATGTACATGTCATCGCGGATCCCGATGACATCGGCCATGAAGGAGATCATGTTCGCGGTCTCCATGACGGTTTCACCGTGTGCGACCTGCGACTTCCCCTCGTCGAAGACCTGCTCCTCCAAACCCAGGAAGTTGCAGGCCGAGGCATAGGAGAACCGGGTGCGGGTGGAGTTGTCCCGGAAGAGGGAGATGCCCAGGCCGGAGTCGAAGATCCGGCAGCTGGTGTTCTGCTCGCGCAGCGCGCGCAGGGCGTCGGCGACAGCGAGGACGGCACGGAGCTCGTCCTCGGTCTTGTCCCAGGTCAGAAGGAAGTCATCCTGGTGGAGGCC
The DNA here is from genome assembly GCF_003391095.1 of Austwickia chelonae. Lineage (NCBI taxonomy): Bacteria > Bacillati > Actinomycetota > Actinomycetes > Micrococcales > Dermatophilaceae > Austwickia > Austwickia chelonae. The sequence continues at coordinate 1,404,347 of NZ_CP031447.1, forward strand.
CGAGAAGTCGAGGCCGGAGAGCTTGTCGATCTGCTCGCGTACGTCCATGGGTGTCTGGTCAACTCCTTCGTGGCTGGCGCGGGGCGGGCGGCCAGCTGGTGGCGCCGGGTCCGACACTCGGGCGAGTGTGGCCACCAGGTTTCCCATACATAATCTGAGAATTAGCCAACTCAGTAAGGTGTCGGTATGACTATGGCAAGAGTCTAGTCTTCTTCTGGTGGCCCGGCAAGGAAGTAGCTAACATCGGCTCTATGGATTCCCCCCTCTCCCAGGCTCGTGAGGACGCAGCAGCGATCCTGGCCAGCGCACCATCGGTCCTGGCGAAAGCAGCCGCCTTCGTGACGGGAGAAGGCTCAGGCCGTCACATCGACTGGGCGAAGATCGCCTACCTTGCAGGTCAGAACGTCCTCTCCAGCGGAGACCGCGCCTTCCTCGGCATCTGCGCTGAAATCGCCGGGCACACCCCCGACGGCAAACATCCCGAACAGACCTTCGGGGCCCGCTGGGACTCCCTGGACGGACAACACCAGTCGGTGATCGCCAGCGTCCTCACCCAGTCCTCCCAGTCCAAACAAGCCCGGGAACGTGAAGTCCTCGAACAACTCGGAGTTCCCTCGGCCTACCCCTCCGTGCCCAGGCCGCAACTCGTCCGGGTACGGCTCGGGCCGGATCAGCCCGCCGTCACCAATGACGCGCTCGGCCGCGAACGCGTCGGCTATCGCGAGGGCTCGTCCCCCCACGAGACCTGGCTACGGGGCCGCGGCGTCTGGCGGATGCAGGCCGACCGGGTGATCGCCTCCCAATGGCTGATCGTCGCGCACGGAGGCATCGTGCAGATGGTGGGCACCATCGACGGCCTCACCATCCACGGTGACCGCATCGCGATCATCGGCCAGCCGCTGCCAGACCACCCCTTCATCGGCAAAGCGGACCCGCTCGACAACAACAGCCAGAACCCGGTCGCCTACGGCGACATGAGCGACGTCGACCTCTGACCCGACACCCACGCACACAAGCCGCCCCGGTCGACGGATTCCTCCGTCGACCGGGGCGACGTGCTTGTGGCTCAGCGGTCGGGGGTCCAGGTGGTGATGGCCTGGACGTACTGGGCGCGCTCGAACTCCCCCGGGTTGTCGACCGAGCTGCTGCTCATGGACCCGCAGAGCTGCTCGACCGAGGCGTAGTCACGCTCCACCATCCACGCGCGCAGACCGTCGACGAGCTGGGTCAGCACGTGCGGGCCCTGCTGGAGCAGCACCGACGCGACGCAGGCCACATTGGCGCCGACCAGGAGCGTCTTGAGGACGTCGGTCGGGCTGTGCACGCCACCGGTGGCCGCCAGGCTGAGCTCCGGCATCTGGCTGCGCAGGATCGCGATCCACCGCATCCGCAGCCGCAGCTCGGCCGAGCTGGACAGCGCCACCCGCGGCACGACCTTGAACTCCTCCAGGTCGATGTCCGGACCGAGGAACCGGTTGAACAGCACCAAGCCGTCGGCGCCGGCGTCCTTGGCCCGCTGGGCGAAGTTGGACAGCGACTGGTAGTTCTGCGACAGCTTGACCGCGAGCGGCACGTCGATCGCCGACTTCACCGACTCGATGATCGTCAGGTAGTTGTGCTCGACGGCGTTCGCGTCCAGGCGGGGGTCGGTGTTGACGCCGTAGAGGTTAAGTTCCATGGCGTCCGCGCCGGCGTCGGCGAGGATCTTGCCGTAGCGCGCCCACCCGCCGGGCTGGCTGCCGTTGACGCTGGCGATCACCGGGATCTTCAGTGCGGCCTTCGCCTCGGCGACCAGCCGGACGTGCCGGTCGGTGCCCAGGCCCGACGCGTCGACCTCGGCCAACGGCGCCGAGTCGAACTCGGCGAAACCGTCACCCACGTCCATGAGGCGCATGGCCTCGAGTTCCTCGGCCTCGACCTCCTCCTGGAAGAGGCTGGGCAGGACGACGGCGCCCGCCCCGGCCCGCTCGAGCTCCGCCAAGGAGTCGACGTGCTGGGTCAGCGGGTTGGCCGAGACCACGACGGGACTGGTGAGCTTCAGTCCGAGATAGGTGGTGCCAAGCTGGGGGTCGGCGACGGTGGTCGGGGTGCTCATGACTCATCCTTGGCGGTGTGTGCTGCGCCCGTGGTCGCCGGGACATTCTGTGCGGAGGATTCGGGTTCCTCTGAGTTCTCTGCGTGTTCGGAGGGCAGAGCCCGTTCGACTCCGGCGAGTTGGCTGTAGTAGCGCCACCGTTCGTCGACATCCTGCTGGGCAAGCGCGAAGAGCTCTTCGGCGCGTTCGGGATGGCTGCGGCGCAGCATCGCGAACCTGGCCTCCTGCCCCATGAAGTCGGACACCGGCGAACTGGGGGCCTTCGAGTCCAGCCGCAGGGGCTGGGCGTGGTCGTCCTCACTGGGGCGGAAGCGGTAGAGCGGCCAGTACCCGCTGGACACCGCCTCGGCCTGATGGCTCATGGAGGTCTCCATGTCGATGCCGTGGGCGATGCAGGTCGAGTAGGCGATGATCAGGCTCGGGCCGTTCCAGGCCTGGGCCTCCCGCAGCGCACGAATCGTTTGCGGCTGATTGGCACCCAAGCTCACCTGGGCGACGTAGACATCGCCGTAGGCCTGAGCGATCATGCCCAGATCCTTCTTGGCGGTGCCCTTTCCGGAGGCGGCGAACTTGGCGGCCGCGCCTCGCGGGGTCGCCTTGGAGGCCTGGCCGCCGGTGTTGGAGTACACCTGGGTGTCCAGGACGAGGACGTTGACATTGCGTCCAGAAGCCAGGACGTGGTCCAGGCCGCCGTACCCGATGTCGTAGGCCCAGCCGTCACCGCCGATGATCCACACCGACTTCTCGACGAGTTCGTCGGCCAAGGTCGACAGCGTGTGGGCGACAGGGCCGTCGATGGAGATCAAGGCTTCCTTGAGCGCCTCGACCCGCTCACGCTGCGCCTGGATGCCGGCCTCTTCGCTCTGATCGGCGCCGAGCAGACCCTCGACCAGGTCGGCGGGGAGCCGATCGCGTAGCTCTCCGACATGGCGTCGGGCTTCGGAGTGCTGATGTTCCCAGGCCAGACGCATGCCGAGACCGAATTCGGCGTTGTCCTCGAAGAGACTGTTGCTCCATGCGGGCCCGCGCCCGGCCGCATTCTTGCTGTACGGCGCAGTCGGCAGGTTCCCGCCGTAGATGGAGGAGCAACCGGTGGCATTGGCCACGACCATCCGGTCGCCGAACAGCTGGGTGAGGGTGCGGATGTATCCGGTCTCACCGCAGCCGGAACAGGCCAGGGAGTACTCGAAGAGCGGCTGGAGCTGAGCCACTCCTTTGACCTGGTCGTGTCGTACAGCGGTGCGGTCGATCTCGGGGATGCCGAGGAAGAAGTCGTAGTTGGCGCGTTCGGCGTCGAGATGCGCCCGCCGTTCACGCATGTTGATCGACTTGTGCTTGACCTCGGTCTTGCTGCGGGCCGGGCAGATGTCCACGCAGACCCCGCAGCCGGTGCAGTCGTCCGGGGCGACCTGGACGACCAGTTTGTGGTCCTTCAGCGTGCGATCACGGTAGTTCTTGGACTGCAGGCTGTCGGGGGCTTCGGCGAATTCCTGTTCGGGGGCGATCTTGATGCGGATAGCGGCGTGCGGGCAGACGATCGCGCACTTCCCGCAGTCGGTGCACAGACTGGGATCCCAGATCGGGATCTCCTCGGCGATGCCCCGTTTCTCGTACTTGCTGGTGCCCGTCGGCCAGGTGCCGTCGACCGGGAGCGCACTGACCGGGAGCAGGTCTCCCTCGCCGCGCAGCATGGTGGCGGTGACCGTCTTGACGAAATCGGGGGTCGAGTCGGGCATCGCCGGCATCCGGTGGAGGTCTCCGCAGGACGTCGCGGGCACGGGGAGTTCCTCGAGGGCATCGATGGCCATGTCGATGGCGGCCCAGTTGCGTTCGACGATCGTGCGGCCGCGTTTACCGTAGGTCTTCTCGACGGAGGTCTTGATCCGCGGCACCGCGTCCTGCTGGGCGACGACGCCCGAGAGGTAGAAGAAACAGGGCTGCATGACCGTGTTGATGCGCTTGCCGAGGCCGGCCTTCTGCGCCACCTCGAGGGCGTTGATCACGTACGGCTTGAGCTGCTTGTCGATGATGACCTGTTGCACTTCGACGGGCAGCTTCGCCCAGGTTCCTTCAGCTCCGTAGGGGGAGTTGATCAGGACCGGTGCACCGGCCTTGGCGATGTCGAGGGTGCGCATCTGACTCATCAGGTCGAACTGGTGCACGGCGACGAAGTCGGCTTCGTCCACCAGGTAGGCGGAGTCGATCGGGGCGTCACCGAAACGTAGATGGGAGACGGTGGTGGCGCCGGACTTGCGGGAGTCGTAGACGAAGTATCCCTGCGCGTAACGTCCCTCGTCTTCACCGATGATCTTGACGGAGTTCTTGGAGGCGCCCACGGTGCCGTCCGATCCGAGCCCGTAGAACACCGCGGACAGGGAATCCGTGCCGGGGCGGAAACCGGGGTCGACGTCCAGGGAGAGCAGGGTGACGTCGTCGTTGATGCCGACGGTGAACCGGGGTCGGGGCGTGTCCTGTGCCAGTTCGTCGAAGACGGCCTTGGCCATCGCCGGGGTGTATTCCTTGCTGGACAGGCCGTAGCGTCCGCCGATGATCAGCGGCATTCCGGCGGTGAAGTGGGTGTTGTTCTCCGCTGTGGCGACAAGGACGTCCTGGAAGAGTGGTTCTCCGGTCGCTCCGGGTTCCTTGGTCCGGTCCAGGACAGCGATACGTCGGGTGCTCGCCGGGAGCGCCTCGATGAATTCTGCGGTGGGGAAGGGGCGGTAGAGCCGGACGACGAGGACACCGACCTTTTCGCCGTTGTCGAGGAGGGCGTCGACGCACTGCTTGGTCGTGCCATGACCCGAGCCCATGATGACGACGACCTTGTCGGCGTCAGGCGCTCCGTGATAGTCGACGAGGTGGTAGCGACGCCCGGTGCGTTCGGCGAGTTCGTCGAAACATTCGGCAACGATCTGGGGTGCGGCGTCGTAGAAGGGATTGCAGGCTTCTCGGGCCTGGAAGAAGACGTCCGGGTTCTGGGCGGTGCCGCGGAGGACCGGGGCATCGGGGGTCAGCCCGCGGGCGCGGTGCAGGTGGACATCTTCTTCTCGGACGAGTGCGCGCAGATCCTCGTCGTCGAGCAGCTGGATCTTGTTGACCTCGTGGCTAGTACGGAAACCGTCGAAGAAGTGCACGGCCGGTACCCGGGAGCGCAGGGTGGCGGCGTGGGCGATCAGAGCCATGTCCTGGGCCTCTTGGACGGAGGCCGAGCAGAGCATGAGCCATCCGGTCATCCGGGCGCTCATGACGTCCTGATGGTCGCCGAAGATGCTCAAGGCATGGGTGGCCAGGGTGCGGGCGGCCACGTGGATGACGGCCGGGGTGAGTTCTCCGGCGATCTTGTACATATTGGGCAGCATGAGGAGCAGGCCCTGGGACGCGGTGAAGGTCGTGGCCAGGACGCCTTTGGTGACTGCGCCGTGCAGGGCGCCGGAGGCTCCGCCTTCGGACTGCATCTCGACGACGTCGGGGACCGCTCCCCAGATGTTGGTGCGTCCGGCTGCGCTCCAGGCGTCGGCGGATTCGCCCATGGCCGAGCTGGGGGTGATCGGGTAGACCGCGATGACTTCGCTGAGTGCGTGGGCGATGCGTGCGGCGGCGTCGTTGCCGTCCAGGGTCGCCCATCGCTGGGGTGATGTCTGCATGGGACCGTCTCCTCCTGTGAGCTGACGGCAGTATCCCATCGGCATTGTCTGCCTGTCACTCGTTTGTGTATATCTATCTTTCGGTAAAGTATCGCCGTTTTTGGGGGAGGCTCTCATCCGGGAGATTCGCTGCCCGCCGTCCGGTAGACCCCCACCACCACATCGCAGGTCACCTCAGTCACCGAAGGTAGACCAGCCACCCGATCAGCCATCTCCCCGGCCGAGACGTGGAAAGCCGAAGGGCCCATCAGCGCCAGATGCTCGACGTCCGCCCGCCCCAACGACATCTCGTAGGACACCGAGACCTGGTCGATCATCGACAGACCCGATAACGAAGAGGCCAGCCGGGTCTCCTTGTCCGGCGCGATGTCCAACAGGCCGAGCACGCCACGCACCTGGGCCAGATGCTCGGACGTCGGAGTCACGGTCAACAACACCCCGCCGGGAGCCAGCACCCGACAGATCTGTTCTCCCTGCCTCGGCGCGAAGACCGACAGCGCCACCGCCGTAGAACCGTCACCGACGGGGAAGGCCGACCAGCCGTCGGCCACCACCGATGCCAACCGGGGATGAGCCCGGGCCGCGCGTCGAGCTGCCGCAGTGGACGCATCAAAAGTCACCCCCCGACGGTCGGGAAGCTCTTCCAACAGGCGAGCCGAATACCACCCAGGTCCGCCCCCGATGTCCAGCACGATGCCGGGAACGGCAACTTCAGCGGCAGCCAGGGACAGCCGACGTGCGATCGGCAGATAATGTCCGGCCTCGAGGAAAGCCACCCGGTGACCCACCATGGTCGCGTCGTCGCCGGGATGACGGTGAGCACCGTGCAATAACGTCAGATGCCCCTGCCTGGCCAGGTCAAAACGATGCTCCGAAGGACAGCGGGCCGTGCGACCCGATGGATTCCCCTCGTCCTCACGCAGAGACGCAGAACACACCGGGCAGATCAGGAGAGAAACGAGACCGGCCAGCACAACGCCACTGTAATCCCCGGTCTACCGGCGGATTTTGTGAGCCGAACCTTCCTCGGGCCGGAGCCTAGGAGAAGACTCGTCCCACAGGCCCGGTCTTGGATCCGGAACATGGACGATGCTTCTCGGCTTCCAGCGCTGAAAGCCGTTCGAACACCGACGGGGAGCCCCGCTACTCTTGAGCGGTACGCCCATCCGGGCGCCGCATCCCACATGACCGAGGAGACCCGTCGTGTCCAGCCAGATCACCGTGAGAATCGCCGGAGCCGAGCGAGCGGTGGACCAGGGCACGACCGCCGCCGACCTCTTCGCCGCCGACCGCCGCATCGTCGTGGCCCGCGTCGGTGGCGAACTGAAAGACCTGGCCTACGAACTGCGCGACGGCGACGAGGTCGAAGGCGTGGACATCGCTTCCGAGGACGGCCTCTACGTCCTCCGGCACTCCTGCGCCCACGTCATGGCGCAGGCCGTGCAGGAGGTCAACCCGAAGGCCAAACTGGGCATCGGCCCACCCGTCCGGGACGGCTTCTACTACGACTTCGACGTCGAGGAGCCCTTCACCCCCGAAGACCTGAAAGCCCTCGAGAAGGTGATGCAGCGCATCATCAACGAAGGACAGACCTTCCAGCGCCGCGTCATCGACGACGGGGACGCCCTGGCCGAACTGGCTCACGAGCCCTACAAATGCGAACTCGTCGGCCTCAAGGGCGGTATGAGCCACGACGACGCCGAAGCCGGCGCCGGGGTCGAGGTCGGCTCCGGAGAGCTCACCATCTACGACAACATCCGCCGCGACGGCACCCGCGCCTGGGGCGACCTGTGCCGCGGACCGCACATCCCCCACACCAAGATCATCGGCAATGCCTTCAAACTGATGCGCTCCGCAGCGGCCTACTGGCGCGGCGACCAGAAGAACGCCCAGCTCCAGCGCGTCTACGGCACCGCCTGGCCCAGCAAGAACGAACTCAAGGCCTACCTCGACCGGCTCGCCGAAGCCGAGAAACGCGACCACCGCAAACTCGGCGTCGAACTCGACCTCTTCTCCTTCCCCGACGAGATCGGCTCCGGCCTGGCCGTCTTCCACCCCAACGGCGGCATCATCCGCATGGAGATGGAGGAGTACTCCCGCCGCCGGCACGTCGAAGAGGGCTACCAGTTCGTCAACACCCCCCACCTGACCAAGGGGCAGCTCTTCCAGACCTCCGGCCACCTCGACTGGTACGCCGACGGCATGTACCCGCCCATGCACATGGACGAGGAACGCGACGCCGAGGGCAACATCCGCAAACAGGGCCAGGACTACTACCTCAAGCCCATGAACTGCCCGATGCACAACCTGATCTTCGGGTCACGCGGACGCAGCTACCGCGAACTGCCCCTGCGGCTCTTCGAATTCGGCACCGTCTACCGCAACGAGAAGTCCGGCGTGGTGCACGGCCTGACCCGTGCCCGCGGGTTCACCCAGGACGACGCCCACATCTACTGCACCCGCGAACAGATGAAGGACGAGCTGACCTCGCTGCTCACCTTCGTGCTCGGTCTGCTCAAGGACTACGGCCTCGACGACTTCTACCTGGAGTTGTCCACCAAGAACCCGGAGAAATCCGTCGGCGACGACGCCATCTGGGAGGAAGCCACCGAGACGCTTCGTCAGGTGGCCGCCGACTCCGGGCTGGAGCTGGTCCCGGATCCGGGCGGTGCCGCTTTCTACGGTCCGAAGATCTCGGTGCAGGCCAAGGACGCCATCGGGCGCACCTGGCAGATGTCGACCATCCAGCTCGACTTCAACCTGCCTGAACGGTTCGACCTGGAGTACCAGGCATCCGATGGCACCCGTCAGCGACCGGTGATGATCCACCGTGCGCTCTTCGGCTCGATCGAACGCTTCTTCGGCGTCCTCGTCGAGCACTACGCGGGAGCTTTCCCGGTGTGGCTCTCCCCGGTGCAGGTCACCGCGATTCCGGTCGCCGACGAGTACCGGCCCTACTTGGAGGAGATCGCTGCGAAGCTGCGAGCGCAGGGGGTCCGTGTGGAGGTCGACGCCAGCGACGACCGCTTCCCCAAGAAGATCCGTAATGCCTCCAAGTCGAAGGTGCCCTACGTGCTGATCGCCGGCGAGGAGGACCGAGCCGCTGGCGCCGTGTCCTTCCGTTACCGCGACGGTTCGCAGGAGAACGGGGTTCCGGTGTACGCCGCGATCGCGAAGATCCTGGAAGCGATCCGGACCCGCGCACAGGTGTGATCCGGCGGGCGTCCGCTCGGCATCGACAGTTTTCCTGCTGTCCGATGCCGAGTGGACTCCTGAGTACTTCGATGCTCTGACCAGCTGAAATCTTGGGGATTTTGGCTGCTGCTCAGCTGTTTTCCGTCCCGAGGCAGGGGCGACAATGCCGTGACGTGCGCTTTTGTGCTTTCATGCAGGAATGAAGGCTGATCAGGCGCATTCGACGCATGTGGCGCAGGTGAGGCGAGCAGAGCCGTCCGATGCATTCGTGTTGGCCGCTCTGGAACTTCAGTCGAACCGGGAACAAGGGCGGGAGGGAGAGTCGGGCTTCCTCGAACGGTTCGCCGACGCATGGCTGGCCGAGCGGAACCGCCGTCCGGCCTGGGTGGCCATGACCGGCGGAGGGCAGCCGCTGGGAGCCATGACGCTCTACGTGGTCGACGACCTGCCGCGTCCAGGACGGCTCTCTCGTCCGTGGATGCACATTTCCAGCTTGTACGTCGCTCAGCGGGCCCGCCGAACCGGTGTGGGGGAGCGGCTGCTCTCCACCGGGGTGGCGTGGTGTCGCCAGAACGGGGCCGCGTGGATACAGCTCTCCTCCGACCCGACCCGGACCAGTCTTTTCCGTCGTGCAGGCTTCACCACCGCTGATCCAGACCTCTTTCGGCTCCGCCTGAAGTGAACAGCACGGACCCGGACCGGGATACCCCAGAGGACTCGATGCCGAGGCGGGTCTGCTGTTCTAGGATCGCCCCATGACCTCGGCACGTGACCTCCAGAGCGGACCTCCGTGCGAGCCGGAGGAAACCTTTCCCCGGGTGGACGACGGTTTCGAACGGTTGTGGACTCCTCACCGGATGGCCTACATCAAAGGGGAACGCCCTGGTGCGGAGGGTGGGCAGGACTGTCCGTTCTGCGCGGCACCGGGCAAGGAAGACGCCCAGGGCCTGCTGGTCCACCGAGGCACCTTCTGCTTCGTGGTGATGAACCTGTTCCCGTACAACCCGGGACATGTGCTGATCTGCCCTTATCGCCATGTGGCGTCCTATATCGACCTGATGGACGAGGAGATCGCTGAGTTCACCGAACTCACCCGCCGCGCGATCCGCACCCTCAAAGCGGTGTCCCGCCCGCAGGGGTTCAACATCGGGATGAACCAGGGCTCGGTCGCCGGAGCCGGAGTGGCAGCACACCTGCATCAGCACGTGGTGCCTCGGTGGGGTGGGGACGCCAATTTCCTGCCGATCATTGCGCAGACAAAAGCACTGCCGACGCTTCTGGAGGACGCCCGCGCAGCGCTGGTCGACGGATGGATCTGACCGAGATCCCCTGGAGCACAGAACCGGTGGGCCCCTCCTCAGAGAGGAGGGGCCCACCGATGGTCGGTTCTCCCCAAAGGTCAGGACGACGTGACCCGTTCCTTCACCAGATTGCCGGGCATCTGTTCGTAGCCGACCATCTGACGGGTGAACGTTCCCGCTCCGTGGGCAAGCGAACGTAGGTCGATCGCGTAGCGGCACAGCTCCACCTGGGGGACTTCCGCCTTGATGACCGAGGTGCCCTCCTGAGAGCCTGGTTCGCTGCCCTGCAGACGCCCACGCCGCCCTTGCAGGTCGGTCATCACCGCGCCGACGTAGTCGTCAGCGACGGTCACTGTCAGCAGGTCGATCGGCTCCAACAAGGTCGTCGCGCCTGATTGAGCGGCTGCTTCCTTCAGAGCCAGGGCTCCTGCCATTTGGAAAGCGGCATCGGAGGAGTCGACCGAATGGGCTTTACCGTCGAAAAGGGTCACTTTCACATCCACCATCGGATAGCCGGCGACGCAGCCCTTCTCCAATTGCGCGCGTACCCCTTTCTCCACCGACGGGATGAACTGACGAGGTACTGCGCCACCGACGACCTTGTCGATGAACTCGAAACCGGCGCCGCGTTCATTGGGCTCGACCTTGATGTTGCACACAGCGAACTGTCCGTGCCCGCCGGACTGCTTCACATGACGCCCGTGACCGCTCGATCCGGCGACGAAGGTCTCTCGCAGGGCGATCCGCAGCGGCTCGACGGTGACATCGACGTTGAGTTTGTTCTTCAACCGGTCCATCACCATGTCGGCATGTGTTTGCCCCATCGTCCACAGGACCACTTGCGAAGTCTCGGCGTTGTGCTCCACCCGCAACGAGGGATCGCCCGCCGAGAGTCGCTGTAGCGCTGCGGGGAGTTTGTCCTCGTCAGCCCGGGTAGCAGCCCGTACGGCGATGGGTAGCAAGGCATCGGGCATATCCCAGGGCTCCATGACCAGAGGCTGGTCCTTGTCGGAGATCGTGTCCGAGGTCTGTGCCGTCGGTAGTTTCGCCACGATGGCCAGATCGCCGGCGATGGCTGACTCCTTGGGGCGCAGCATCTCACCCAAGGGTGAACTCAACGGCCCGACCTTCACGTCCTCGTCGTGGTCGTGGTGCCCTTCGATCGACCGGCCGGACAGGGACTCCAAATGGCCGGAGACGTGCACCGAGGACTCCGGGTACAGAGTGCCGCTGAACACCCGGACCAGGGCGACCGCGCCGACATAGGCATCAGAGGTCGTCTTGACGACCTCGGCGACCAGCGGACCGTTCGGGTCTGCGGTCAAGACGGGGCCGTCTGCGCCCTGGGTGGTGAACACTCGGGGCAGCGGGTGCAGCGAAGGTGGCGGGAAAGCATGCTCGATCAGATGGAGGAGCACGTCGATGCCGGCGCCGGTGGCGACCGACAGGGGGAGCACCGGGAAGAAGGTTCCGTGGGCGACAGCCTTCAACAGGGCGGTTTCGACGATCTCGAAACCGATTTCTTCGCCTTCCAGATAACGGTCCAGGAGGGTGTCGTCCTCGGCTTCCTGGATGATGCCCTCCATCAAAGGCCCCTGATAGGTCTCGAACAGGTCGGCATGTTCGGGCCCGGTGGCGCGGACGACCCGATCGTCACCGGTGTAGTCGTGGACTTCACCCAGCACCAGGTCGATGGTGGCGTCCAGGGAGCCACCTGTACCCAGCTGGGGAATCGCCAGCGGGAGGACACCGTCGCCGAAGGCTTCCTGGCACTCGGCCAGCACCGATTCGAAGTCTCCACGGCCGGCGTCCAGTTTGGTGATGGCCACCGCACGGGGCATCCCCACATTCGCGCATTCGTGCCACAGCCGGCGGGTGCCGGCATCCACGCCGTCAGCTGCGGAGACGACGAAGAGTGCCGCATCCGCGGCTCGTAGCCCGGCTCGTAGGTCTCCGACGAAATCGCTGTAGCCGGGAGTATCGATCAGATTGATGATCACGTCTCCGGAGTCGACTGCGGCCACTGACAGCTGCGTCGACCGTTCGTCACCACGTGCCGCAGGACGGTATCCGGGGGTGGTGGTGGCGAGCAGATGGTCGAAAAGTCGTGTCTTCCCCGATCCACTGGGGCCGACGAGGACGACATTGCGCAGCGCGTCCGAGGACGAGGCGACGGGGGACGACGTGATGGTGGATTGTCTGCCGCTCATGCAGACACCCTGCTATGTGTCTCCAATCAGGACAAGCACTTTCGATAGAAAATCGATGACCGGTGAGCCAGAGCACGAAAGAATCGTCTTAGCGGCGGGTCTCTTTGTCACACAGTGGAACTTGTGTTCTTTTCGGGATGTGTGTGCGGAATCGGTCTCGAGCAACCTGCGTGGGTGTACGTGACGAACGGCCTTACGTCAGTACTCTGGGGGCACCATGTTGAACCGATTCGCACGTGCCTTCATCACCCGTCTGCTCACCCCCGTGGCGCGGGTAGCGCTACGGCTGGGACTGTCTCCGGACATGGTCACCGTCATCGGGACCATCGGGGTGTGCGTGGGTGCTTTGGCCTTCTACCCCCGTCACGAATTCCTCGTCGGAACGCTCGTCATCGTGGCTTTTGTCTTTTCCGACACCCTGGACGGCACGATGGCCCGGATCTCGGGGCGCACGAGTACCTGGGGGGCCTTCCTCGACTCGACGTTGGACCGCATCGGCGACGGAGCTGTCTTCGGCGGGCTCCTTCTGTGCTTCGCAAGTCGGCCGGGGGGCCAGCTCACTGCTTGGTTCGCGCTCGCTTGTCTGGTTTTTGGCTTCGTGACCAGCTATGCGCGGGCTCGAGCCGAAAGCTTGGGCGTGGAGGCTGCGAACGTCGGCATCGCCGAGCGTGCAGATCGGCTTGTGGTGGCGCTCGTAGCTACCGGGCTGACCGGTCTCTTCTCCTGGCCGGACATGGTACTGACGGTGACTTTGGGCATTTTGTCCGTAGCGAGTGCGATCACGGTGCTCCAGCGGATGATGGCCGTGCGTCGTCACATCCTCGCCAGTTCGTCGTGAACTGAGCTGACCGGTCTGCTGTGCTGCTGTCTCCAGTAGGCCGACCGGAATCTTCCTGACGGGAAACTGTGCCGCACTGGTTCGGCTCTCTCGGCGATCTGCTGGGGGTGGTTACGCCCGTGTGGCACTTGGCGTGCTCAGGGGGCTTGGTCTGACTCTGTCGATCGTCTGGACGGTTCAGTTCCCCTCTTCGTCGAAGACGATCTCGATCTCGCCGGTGGAGGCTGAGTTTTCTTCTGCTGCTAGCGGTCCCGTGTGGATCCAGGGGTGCTTCCCGGGCGGGACTAGGCTAAGCAACTGCCACACCTACTTGAACACCCGTTATGCTCGCGCACGACATCGACGAGATATGCCCATCCACGGGACAACGGGTGAGGCTCCCGCACAGCTGAGAAAGGCGACTCGACGTGAGCGATGCAATGACTTCCACCACCGGTACCTCGCGGGTGAAGCGCGGTATGGCCGAAATGCTCAAGGGCGGCGTGATCATGGACGTGGTCACCCCGGAGCAGGCCAAGATCGCCGAGGATGCCGGCGCCGTCGCCGTGATGGCTCTTGAGCGGGTCCCGGCCGACATCCGTGCCCAGGGCGGGGTCTCCCGCATGTCCGACCCGGACATGATCGCCGGCATCATCGAGGCCGTCTCCATCCCGGTGATGGCCAAGGCCCGCATCGGGCATTTCGTGGAAGCCCAAGTGCTGCAGAGCCTCGGCGTCGACTACATCGATGAGTCGGAGGTCCTGACTCCCGCCGACTACGAGAACCACATCGACAAATGGGCCTTCACGGTTCCTTTCGTCTGTGGCGCCACGAACCTCGGAGAAGCGCTGCGTCGGATCACCGAAGGTGCGGCCATGATCCGCTCCAAGGGCGAAGCCGGCACAGGCGATGTGTCCAATGCGACGACGCACATGCGGATGCTGCGCAAGGAGATCCGTCGGCTTCAGAACATGGCCGAGGACGAGTTGTACGTCGCGGCGAAAGAGCTGCAAGCTCCGTACGAGCTGGTCAAGGAAGTCGCCCAGGCCGGCAAGCTTCCGGTGGTCCTCTTCACCGCAGGTGGCATCGCCACCCCCGCCGACGCCGCGATGATGATGCAGCTCGGTGCCGAGGGTGTCTTCGTGGGCTCGGGCATCTTCAAGTCCGGGAACCCGGCGCAACGGGCTGCCGCCATCGTCAAGGCGACGACCTTCTACGACGACCCGTCGACGATCGCGGAGGTCTCCCGCGGTCTCGGCGAGGCGATGGTCGGCATCAATGTCGACGACATCCCTGTCCCGCACCGCCTTGCAGAACGGGGATGGTGAAAGTCCGAGCAGGGCAGACGACACATCGTGGTGTCGTCCAGGTCGCGGGGGCGATGACCCCCTCGACCGGAAAGCCCGCTCATGAGCAGGAGGGAAGCTCCTCACGATGAGCAGTCAAGAGAAGCCGTCCGGGGTGAAGAGCCCTGGAAGTACGGAGTTGACCGCCCCTGAGGGGGCAACGACTGCGGGGGCCGCGGCACCCGTTCATGACGCCGGCGATGTCGGTTACCACAAGACGTTGACCAGCCGTCAAGTACAGATGATCGCCATTGGTGGCGCGATCGGAGTGGGGCTCTTCCTCGGGGCAGGAGGCAGGCTGGCGAAAGCCGGCCCCTCGCTGATCCTCTCCTATGCGCTCTGTGGAATCGTCGCCTTCCTGCTGATGCGGGCGCTGGGTGAGCTGGTCATGTACCGCCGATCCAGCGGCTCCTTCGTCTCCTACAGCCGCGAGTTCTTCGGCGATCGTTGGGCCTATGCCTCCGGCTGGATGTACATGCTGAACTGGATGACTTCCGGCATTGCTGAGATCACCGCTGTAGCAACCTATTTCGCTAAATGGACGACGATGCCGCAGTGGATAGTCGCATTGTTGTCCCTCATCATCGTGCTCACGATCAACCTGCTCAGCGCGAAGGCCTTCGCCGAGCTGGAGTTCTGGGCTGCTCTGTTGAAGGTTGCCGCCTTGGTGACCTTCCTCATCGTGGGTACCTTCCTGGTCGTGACCCAAGCCCAGGTCGGGGGATACACGGCTGGACTGCACAACCTCAGCAGCCCGGACGGTTTCTTCCCCGACGGGAAGACGACGGCCTTCATCCTGGTCATGCAGGGCGTCATCTTCGCCTATGCCACCATCGAATTGGTCGGTACGGCGGCTGGGGAGACCCAGAATGCGGAGAAGGTCATCCCCAAGGCCGTCAAAGCCGTCATCTACCGGATCGCGCTCTTCTACGTCGGGTCGGTCTTCCTACTGGCCTGCCTGCTGCCGTACACCTCGTACAAGGCGGGGGAGAGTCCTTTCGTGACCGCCTTCGGTTCCATGGGCTACTCCTGGATGGGTGATCTGATGAATGTCATCGTCATCACCGCGGCACTGTCCTCCTGCAATTCGGGCCTGTACTCCACCGGCCGAATCCTTCGGTCGCTGTCCGCTGCGGGCGAAGCACCGAAGTTCACCAGCTACATGAACAAGCGCGGAGTACCTGCCGGCGGGATCCTGTTCACCGCTTCCGTGTACCTGTTGGGAGTTGCCCTGAACTACGTGGTACCCGCTCAGGCCTTCGAGATCGCCCTGGAGACAGCAGCGGTCGGCATCGTCTGGACGTGGATCACGATCTTCGCCTGTCAGCTCAGGCTGCGGAAGAAGATCAACGCGGGGGAGATCCCCGCCACCAATTTCCCGATGCCAGGGGCCCCGTACACCTCCTGGATCGGCATCATCGCGCTGATCGGCATCATCGGAATCATGGTCATCGACCCGGGGAAGGACTTCTACCAGTACAAGGTGCTGAGCGTCGCCGTGGTCTTCATCATCGGGATGTTCGCCGCCTGGCCCCTGGTCAGACGCAACAAGGAACGCAAACTGGTCGGGAAATCTGAGGAAGAACTCAGCTTCAACTGATGCTCGTGCTAGTAGGGAGCCTGGTCGTTCAGCGGCCGGGCTCCCTGCTGTCTCCGGACGGTGACCTCGACCGCTGTAGCAGGAGTGGACGACGAGATGTTGTGGGAAGCAGTAGTCTCACCGCTCGTGAACATTCCTACGATTGGCGTCCTGGCTGTCCAAGGCGATGTGCGGGAACACGCAGCTGCTCTGGAACGGTGCGGGAGCCGACCTGTTCTCGTACGCAGGACTTCAGAACTGGAGTCTTTGCACGGCCTGGTGATCCCCGGCGGTGAGTCCACGGTGATGGACAAGCTGGTCCGTGCCTTCGGTCTGCAGCAGCAGTTGAGGGAGTTGATCTCCCGGGGAACACCGGTCTACGGATCCTGCGCGGGCATGATCATGTTGGCCGACGAGGTGTTGGACGGACATCCTGAGCAGGAGACCCTGGGAGGTTTGGACGTGGTCGTACGTCGCAATGCCTTCGGTCGGCAGGTGGACAGTTTTGAAGAAGACCTGATCGTCAGAGGAATCGCCGACGCGGAGGCCCCCCTCAGGGCGGTGTTCATCCGGGCTCCCTGGGTCGAAGCGGTCGGGCCGCAGGTCGAAGTCCTGGCCGAGGTCGGCACCGAAGGCGCAGGGCGACGAGCAGTCGCCATCCGACAGGGGGGTCTGTTAGCCACCTCATTCCATCCGGAGATCGGTGGGGACGATCGGATCCACGCCGCATTCGTCGCGATGGTGCGTGACCGGTAAGATCGTCCAGGCCTTGTCGGATGTATTTTTTCCACACGGCCCGAGACCGGACCTGGTCCGCCGGCGGACCAGCGAGCCATGGCGTTGGCAGGCGCAGCTCAGCCTGCAGGTCAACGTGACGTCCAGCCGGCGCCAGCGATGAGAAAGAGCAGCAGCGATGAGTGGTCACTCCAAGTGGGCGACGACCAAGCACAAGAAGGCCGCGATCGACGCCAAGCGGGGCAAGCTCTTCGCGAAGCTGATCAAGAACATCGAGGTGGCCGCTCGTACCGGCGGTGGAGACCCCGCAGGCAACCCGACCCTTTACGACGCCGTCCAGAAGGCCAAGAAGGCGTCTGTCCCCAATGACAACATCGACCGCGCCGTCAAGCGCGGCTCGGGCGCTGAAGCAGGCGGCGCCGACTACCAGAACATCACCTACGAAGGCTACGCGCCTGGTGGAGTTGCTGTGCTCATCGAGTGCCTCACGGACAACCGCAACCGTGCGGCTTCAGAGGTACGCGTTGCGCTGACCCGTAACGGCGGGTCGTTGGCCGACCCCGGTTCGGTCTCCTACCTCTTCACCCGCAAGGGCGTCGTCATGGTGCCCAAGGCGCAGAAGGACGGCGAGACCACGGAGGACGCGCTGCTCGAGGTCGTGCTCGATGCAGGAGCCGAAGAGGTCGAGGACTACGGCGACAGCTTCCGGATCCTTTCCGAGGCCACGGACTTCGTCGGTGTGCGTACCGCTCTGCAGCAGGCCGGCATCGACTACGACTCGGCCGAGGCCGAGTTCGTCCCCAGCGTTGAGGTTCCTCTGGACGTCGACGGGGCACGCCGGATGATGCGTCTGGTCGATGCCCTCGAAGACAGCGACGACGTGCAGAACGTCTGGGTGAACGGTGACGTGTCCGATGAGGTCGCAGCTCAGCTCGACGACGAATGATCGGCCATTCAGGATGTGCCGCGCCGGAGGATTTCGGTGCGGCGCGCCCGATTCTGAGGAGTCAACGACCTGGGTAGGCTCCGATCAGGACGGATGTACGATCTGTACCTCGTGACTGCGGCGTCAGGGACCGGAGGAAAGGGTGATCCATGCGGGTGCTCGGCGTCGATCCCGGTCTGACTCGATGTGGGCTGGGTGTCGTCGAGGGCGGCGCAGGGAAGCCGTTACGCATGGTCGACGTCGGTGTGGTGCGTACTCCCAGCACTGACGACATCCCACAGCGGCTGCTCGCCGTGCAGATCGAGATCGAACGATGGATCGACCTGCACCGGCCCGACGCCATCGCGGTGGAACGGGTCTTCGCCCGCCATGACGTGTCGACCATCATGGGTACCGCTCAAGCCAGCGCGATCCCGATGCTGGCGGCTGCGCGCTTGCAGATACCGTTGGCATTGCACACTCCGAGCGAGATGAAGGCTGCGGTCACCGGGAACGGTCGGGCGGACAAGGCCCAGGTGACATCGATGATCACTCGTATTCTCCGGTTGAAGGAAGCACCACGTCCGGCCGACGCCGCCGATGCACTGGCCTTGGCTGTCTGTCATATCTGGCGAGGTGGGGCACATGATCGCATCGCAGAGGCCATGGCGAGACAACGTGCCACGATCAACCGGGTGCCCCGACGTGCCCCTCGGACAGGAAAGGTGACCTGATGATCGCTTCGGTGCAGGGAACGGTGTCCCACGTGGGGCTCGACCACGTCGTGGTCCAGGTCGGCGGGTTCGGGATGGTGACCCAGGTCACGCCGCGCACGGCGATGCAACTCCGACACGGTGAGGAAACCCTCCTGCACACGTCGATGATCGTGCGTGAAGACTCCATGACTCTTTACGGATTCGGGAACTACGAAGAAAGGGTGCTCTTCGACGTGGTGCAGACCGTTTCCGGTGTGGGGCCGCGTCTGGCTCTGGCCATGCTGTCGGTGCACTCCCCGGACGACCTGCGCCGCGCGATCTCCGGGGGAGAGATCACCACCCTGATGAAGGTCCCGGGCATAGGCAAGAAGGGCGCCGAGCGTCTGTTGTTGGAGCTTCGTGACAAGGTCACGGCTCTGCCGACCAAAGATGCACAGGAAGACGCCCCTGTTGAGCAGGACGACTCCTGGCGTGACCAGGTGAGAGAAGCCCTGACCGGGCTGGGCTGGTCGACGAAGCAGGCCGACACCGCACTGGAGAAGGTGTCAGCGGATCTGACCGGGACTCCTCGGGTTCCCGAAGTCCTCCGGGCTGCCTTGCGGGAGCTAGGCCGGTGACCGCCCCCGAGGCTGGAGGGCTCCACGAGGATCTGCGCTACGAAGATGGGTCTCACGACGTCACGGCGCGAGTGGTCGACCCCGTTCTCCGCCCGGAGGAGGACGAAGAGATTGTCGAAGCCGCCTTACGTCCTCGGCGGCTGGCCGAGTTCCCCGGGCAGACCAGGGTGTGCGATCAACTGGGGCTGGTTCTGGAAGCAGCTCGCAGACGTGGCACTCCGCCGGATCACGTGTTGCTCTCCGGCCCTCCCGGGCTCGGCAAGACCACCTTGGCGATGATCGTCGCAGCTGAGATGGGTGCCCAGATCCGGGTGACCAGCGGACCTGCGATCCAACATGCCGGAGACCTGGCGGCCATCCTGTCCAGCTTGGAAGAGGGCGAGGTGCTCTTCCTCGACGAGATCCACCGGATGTCCCGGCCAGCCGAGGAGATGCTCTACCTGGCGATGGAGGACTTCAGGGTCGACATCATCGTCGGTAAAGGAGCAGGAGCCACCGCCATTCCTCTGGAGCTACCGACCTTCACGGTGGTCGGTGCTACGACGAGAGCCGGGTTGCTGCCTGCTCCGCTGCGTGACCGTTTCGGTTTCACCGCACATCTCGACTACTACGACGAGGCGGACCTGCTCAAGATCGTCCGTCGTTCGGCCCGGTTGCTCGGCGTCGACTCCGATGATGCCGGAGTCGCTGAGATCGCCCGGCGTTCGAGGGGGACCCCCCGGATCGCGAACCGCTTGCTCCGACGGGTCCGGGACTGGGCGCAGGTGCACGGCGGTCATGTGGTGAACCATGAGGCGGCCACTGCGGCTCTTTCACTGTTCGATGTCGACCCTCGAGGACTGGACCGCCTGGATCGGGCTGTTCTTTCTGCCTTGTGTCTTCGCTTCGGCGGTGGACCGGTCGGTCTGACGACCTTGGCCGTCGCGGTCGGCGAGGAACCGGATACCGTCGAGACGGTCGCCGAACCGTACCTGGTGCGTGAAGGATTCATGATCCGGACGCCTCGCGGTCGGGCGGCATCGGGGCTCGCATGGTCCCACCTGGGGCTCACTCCGCCGCCCGAGACGGTGGGACGGATACCAGGCACCGCCACAGGGCAGGGGATGCCCGGGAAGCCAGGGGATACCGGGGGACGGCTGGGCAGTGGTCAGGAGGTCCTGTGACCCTATAGGTGGCGCGGCGTGTTGGCTTACTTGACAAGAACTCACCTAGACTCGCTCGGGTGCCGGCGGAGGCTTGACGAGCATGATGCCCGTCACCAAGCGCGGGCCCTGGCGTAATCGAGGACTCACACTGATGGCGAAGAATCCACATCGGCGCACGCCGATACGCACGCTTTTAGCGATGCTGTTGATCACGGTCGGGCTGGCCGGTTTCCTCGGCGCGGCACACATATGGGGAGGTGCGCAGCTCACCCCCAAACTGGGCCTCGACCTCGAGGGCGGAACCCAGATGATCCTGAAACCACAGGTTCGTCAGGGCGAGGACGTGAACACCGAGCAGCTCTCACGCGCCGTGGACATCATCCGCAAGCGTGTCGACGGGCAAGGTGTGGCCGAAGCAGAGGTCAGCACCCTGGGCACCAATATCGTGGTGACCGTTCCGGGCAAGATCTCCCAGGAGCAGCAACGGGCTTTGGAGCAATCCAGCCAGATGCGTTTCCGGCCGGTGCTGGCGGTGCTCCCCATAGGGAACCCAGGACAGGAACCGGGCGGCAACCCGACGAGCTTGCCTGGTGCTCCCTCGACCCTGCCCGGAGGTCCCTCGAGCAGCGCGCCGGCGACGTCGAGCGGCGCACCGAAGCCTTCCACCTCGGCTGCCCCAGGTGCATCACCGGCCGGGAAAGCCACCACCAGTGCTGCCCGTGGCGGTGTTCCCCAGGTGCTTCAGCGGCCTGACCTTTCTCAGCACGAAGCTCCCGTGGCCAAGGCCAGCACGACCCCGCCGCCGTCCGGCAGCGCCACCACGCCGCCCAAGACCCCGGCTGCGCCGCCGCCGGCGCCGTCGAAGACCGGAGGCAACCCCTTCACGAGCGCACCGCCGGCGCCCCCCGGCACCGGGACCCCTCCGAAGTGGTCCGACGCGGTGAAGGACGACCCCAAGCGACTGACCGAATACGCGACGCATGTCGGTTGGCTCACCCCTGAGCTCCAGCAGCAGGCGACCGCCTTGCAGTGCCCGCAGAAGGATCATGACCCGACCAAAGAAGACCTGACCAAACCCCTTGTGGTGTGCGGCAGCCCGAATGAGAAGGCCGGCGGCCAAGTCACCGAGAAGTACGTCCTGGGCCCGTCGGTGCTGACCGGCGACAGCCTTGCCGATGCAGCCAGTGGCATGCAGACCACCCAGCAGGGTGCGACGACCGGTCAGTGGATGGTCACCCTGCGTATGCAGAGCGGACATGCCACCGACGTGTACGCCGCGGTCAGCCAGGCGATGGTTCCTCTCCAGCAGCCTCGGAACCAGCTGGCCGTCGTGCTGGACAACAAGGTCATCTCCGCGCCGTACTTCCAGAATGCGATCAACAACGGGGAAGCCCAGATTTCGGGCAATTTCACCTCCGAGTCGGCCAAGCTGCTTGCCGACCAGTTGAAGTTCGGTGCGCTGCCCATTTCCTTCCAGGCACAGGAACTCCAGGACATCAGCCCGACGATCGGTGGTGACCAGCTCAGCAAAGGTCTGATCGCCGGTGGCATCGGTCTGCTCCTCGTGATCGTCTACTCGCTCTTCCAGTACCGGGCCCTGGGCCTGGTTACGGTGGCCTCGATCGTCGTGGTCGCCATCCTGACCTACCTGACCATCACCTTGTTCGGTTGGAGTCAGAACCTGCGACTGACCATGGCCGGTGTCACCGGTGCCATCGTGGCGATCGGTACGACAGCGGACAGCTTCATCGTCTACTTCGAACGTGTCCGTGACGAGATCCGGGAAGGCCGTGCGTTGCAGGCAGCGGTCCAGACCGGCTGGGCCCGGGCCAAGCGCACCATCCTGGTCTCCGACGGTGTGAACTTCCTCGCAGCGGCGGTGCTCTACGTCCTCGCCGCGAGCAACGTCCGAGGCTTCGCGTTCATGTTGATGTGGACGACGATCCTGGACATCCTGGTGACCTTCCTGTTCACTCACCCGCTGCTCGCCTGGCTGTCGACGACCCGCTTCTTCGGCGGAGGGCACCCGTGGTCGGGCCTGTCGCCTGATCGGCTGGGTGCGGTTCCTCGCTACCGTGGTCGTGGACGGGTGCGGACCACCCCGAGCAGCGGTCGGCGCACTACTGGAACCGAAGAGGTGACCGCGTGAATATCGCAGCTTTCGGTAATGACCTCTATACGGGTAAGCGTTCGATCGATTTCATCGGTCGGCGTCGGACCTGGTATCTGGTCTCCGTGATCCTCTTCGTGATTGCGATGCTGGGATTGGGCGTTCGCCAGCTGAATCTCGGTATCGAGTTCACCGGCGGTTCCGATTTCCGGATCACCAAGGTCAATAACTTCGACAGCTTTGAGCAACGGGCCCGTTCGGTCATCTCATCGACCGGTCAGGTCGAGGGAGCCAAGGTCACCAAGGTCGGTGGCTCCGACGTCCGGGTCGAGACCGAACGTTTCGACCCGGACAAGGCGAAGACTGTCTCGGACGCCCTGGCGAAGGAGTTCGGGGTCACTCCCGAGAATGTCACCACCAGTGTCATCGGCCCGTCCTGGGGAGCCTCGGTCAGCAAACAGGCTCTGCAGGCCTTGGCCTGGTTCCTCTTGCTGGTTTCCGTGGTGCTCGCGATCTACTTCCGGACCTGGAAGATGTCACTGGCCGCACTGGTCGCGCTCTTCCACGACATCTTCATCACCGTGGGTATCTATTCGTTGGCAGGCTTCGAAGTCACCCCAGCCTCCATGATCGGTTTCCTCACCATCCTCGGGTACTCGCTCTACGACACGGTCGTCGTGTTCGACAAGGTGCGGGAGAACACCGATGAGGCGATCAGCAGTGGTCGGAAGAACTTCACCGAAGCCGCGAACCTGGCCATCAACCAGACGCTGGTGCGCTCGATCAACACCACTGTGGTGGCGTTGCTCCCGGTGGGCGCGATCCTCGTGATGGGGCTTGCCGTGATCGGTCCGGGAACATTGACCGACCTGTCATTGGCACTCTTCGTCGGTATCGCCGTCGGTGCTTATTCCTCGATCTTCATCGCGACGCCGCTCTACGCCCACCTGCGGGACCACGAACCCGAGATGCAGAAGCTGGCTCATCAGGTGGAACGGCGTAAGGAGAAAGAAGCAGCTCGTGCGCTCAAAGCGGGTACTGCTGATGTCTCCGACGGCGACGAGTCGGCCGAAGAGCGATCTGCGCGTCGTAGGGCGTTGACGGAGACGGCAAGCCTCCCGGCCGTCGACGACGACTCCGATGGCGACCGGACAGCCACCGGGCGGGCCATCCACCCGTCCTTGCAGAACGGCCCGCGTAATCAGCCTCGACGCCTGCCGAGGTCGAAACGATGACCGCCTCTGCGCTCTCACTCGAAGAGATCGTGCTGGCCCGGTTGCGGGAGGTCCCCGATTTCCCGCAACCGGGGGTGCTTTTCCGGGACTTCACCCCCTTGCTGCGTGACGGGGCTGCGCTGCAGACCGTGGTCGACGATGTCGCCCGCAGGTATCGCGGACGGGTGGATGCAGTGGTCGGGTTGGAGGCCCGGGGCTTCATCATCGGCTCTGCCGTGGCCTATACCCTGGGAGTGGGTTTCGTTCCGGTGCGTAAAGAGGGAAAGCTCCCAGCTGCCAAGGTCAGCGCCGAATACGGTTTGGAGTACGGTCGTGCGACGGCTGAGATGCACTCCGACGCGCTGATCGGTGCCCGGCGGGTCCTCATCGTCGACGATGTGCTGGCCACCGGCGGGACAGCGGCTGCGGCCTGTTCGCTGGTGGAACAGGCCGGTGGTGAAGTGGTCGGCATCGACGTCCTGATCGAGCTCTCCAGTCTCAACGGTCGAGAGGTCTTGGAGAACTACGAGGTCCACACGATCGTCTCTCTCTGAGGGCAACTATCATCTGTGCATGGATGCAGCCGACGGCTCACAGGCACGTACAGGCTCTTCGGTGGCTGGCACGACGGTCGATCCCGATCGTGAACAGCCACCGAAGCCTGGTGCGTCGGCACCTGCTTCACCCCAGCCGGAAGCCCCTGGCCCGGTAGGAGTTCTTCCTCCGACGGCGCCGGTAGCTGCGTCGTCCTCCTCGAGGGTCCGAGCCAGGCTTGCTCGGTTCGGGGGGCCGCGGCACCACGCCCATCCTGCTCTGGAACCCATCCTCCGAGTGGTGAAGCAGACCCACCCGAAGGCTGACACCGGGGTGATCGAGCGGGCCTACGAAGTTGCTGAGCGGGCCCACGAAAGCCAGGTACGCAAGAGCGGCGACCCGTACATCACCCACCCGCTCGCGGTGACCCTGATCCTGGCCGAGCTGGGGATGACCCCGCCGACCTTGGCCGCTGCGCTTCTGCACGACACCGTTGAGGACACTTCCTATTCGCTGGACGAGCTCCGTCGTGACTTCGGTGACGAGATCGCCATGCTGGTCGACGGGGTCACCAAGCTCGACAAGGTCAGGTACGGGGAAGCCGCGCAGGCCGAGACCGTGCGGAAGATGGTCGTCGCGATGGCCCGGGACATCCGGGTTCTCATGATCAAACTGTCAGACCGATTGCACAATGCGCGCACCTGGAAGTACGTCCCGCCACGGTCGGCGGAGAAGAAGGCCAAGGAGACGCTGGAGATCTACGCTCCGCTGGCGCACCGGCTGGGCATGAACACGATCAAGTGGGAGCTCGAAGACCTGTCGTTCGCCACGTTGTACCCGCGGGTCTACGAGGAGATCGTGCGGATGGTCGCCGAGCGGGCACCAGCACGTGACGAATATCTGACGCAGGTCAAGCAGCAGGTGTCGGACGACCTGAAGACCTCGAGGATCACAGCCGTGGTCTCTGGGCGTCCGAAGCACTACTACTCGGTCTATCAGAAGATGATCGTGCGGGGGCGCGACTTCGAGGACATCTACGACCTGGTCGCGGTGCGGGTGTTGGTGGACTCGGTGCGAGACTGTTACGCCGCGTTGGGGGCGATGCACGCCCGGTGGAAGCCCATGCCGGGGCGTTTCAAGGACTACATCGCGATGCCGAAGTTCAACATGTACCAGTCGTTGCATACGACGGTACTGGGGCCGGAGGGTAAGCCGGTCGAGATCCAGATCCGGACACACACCATGCACCGGCGGGCCGAGTACGGTATCGCGGCGCACTGGAAGTACAAGGAGACCGGCTCGAAAGCGGCCGAAGCTCCTCAGGACGACACGACGGACATGGCCTGGCTGCGTCAGTTGCTGGATTGGCAGCGGGAGACGGCCGATCCCGGAGAATTCTTGGAATCCCTGAGATTCGAGATCAATACCCGTGAGGTGTATGTCTTCACGCCCAAGGGCGGGGTGGTGGCACTTCCGGCCGGGGCGACTCCGGTCGATTTCGCGTACTCGGTGCACACCGAGGTCGGACATCACTGCATCGGGGCCAGGGTGAACGGTCGCCTGGTCCCTTTGGAGAGCACCCTCGACAATGGCGACATCATCGAGGTGCTCACCAGCAAGGCCGATGGCGCGGGACCGTCACGAGACTGGCTGACTTTTGTGAAGAGCCCTCGGGCACGGAACAAGATCCGTCAGTGGTTCAGCAAGGAGCGCAGGGAAGAAGCCATCGAGTCCGGCCGGGACGCCATCGCCAAGGCGATGCGGAAACAGAATCTGCCGATGCAGCGGCTCATGGGCGGAGAAACCATGGCTGCAGTGGTGCAGCAGCTGCGCTACGTCGATATCGACAGTTTGTATGCGGCGGTCGGTGAGGGACACGTCTCTGCGCACAGCATCGTGGAGAAGGTGGTCTCAGCGCATGGTGGTGCCGAGGGCGCCACTGAAGACATGGCTGAGGCAACGGTTCCCGGTCGCGGGCGAAGCCGGAAACCCACCGACCCGGGGGTCGTGGTTGTCGGGGCGTCTGACGTGTGGGTCAAGTTGGCCAAGTGTTGTATGCCGGTGCCGGGGGACCAGATCATCGGTTTCGTCACCCGAGGCCACGGGGTATCGGTGCACCGGAAGGACTGCCCCAATGCCTCGACGTTGAACGACCAGCCGGATCGGTTGATCGATGTCGAGTGGGCGCCCTCCTCGGGGAGCATGTTCTTGGTGGCCATTCAGGTGGAGACCTTGGACCGGAGCGGGCTCTTGGCCGATGTCACCAGGGTTTTGGCCGACCACCATGTCAACATCCTGTCGGCGACCGCGCAGACGGCGCGCGATCGAGTGGCGAGCCTAAGGCTGACCTTCGAGATGGGGGACCCGAGCCATCTCGACCACGTGATTCGGGCCGTGCGCCGGATCGATGGAGTCTTCGACGTCTTCCGGATCAAGGGCGGACGGCCCGAACACCGAGGGTGACGCTCGATCGGGTGTCGGATTGTTCGGCGCTTTGACGAGGGCGGGCCCGGCGAAGAAGAACTTCTCCGCCGGGCCCGCCCCGGTGTCGTAGAGCGTCGACGTTTTCTCGTCAGCCGCCGAATTCGGCCAGGCCGCTGCGTGCCTGTTCCAGCCAGGCCTCGCGGGCCTCGAGGGCCTCCTTGGCCTTGCTGATCTTGCGAGCATCGCCGCTGGCTTCAGCTTTGGCGAGGTCGGCGCGCAGACCGTCGCAGGCTGCTTCGAGCTGGGTGACCAGGCTCTGGGCGCGTGCGGCGACCTCGGGGTTGGTGCGCTGCCACTTGCGATCTTCCGCTTCGCGGACAGCAGCTTCGACACGCCGCATGCCCTTCTCGATGCGGTCGAGATCCGCCCGGGGTACCTTCCCGGCAGCATCCCACTTCTCCTGCAGCTGGCGCAGGGAGGACTTGGTCGCGTCGAGGTCCTTGACCGGTAGCAGTGCCTGGGCCTGCTTGAGCAGCTCTTCCTTGACCTTGAGGTTCGCCGTGAATTCTTCGTTCTCGGCGGCGACGACCTGGTCCTTGGCGGCGAAGAAGCTGTCCTGAGCGGCTTTGAACCGGGCCCAGAGCGCATCGTCGTCGGTCCGGGAGGCGCGTCCGGCCTGGCGCCACCGGTCCATCAGACGTTTGAAGGCGCCTGCGGTCGATCCCCAGTCGGTGCTCTGAGCGAGTTTCTCGGCTTCGGTGACGAGTTCCTCTTTGGCCGTCTTCGCAGCAGCCTGGGCATTGCCCAGCTGCGCGAAGTGGACGCGACGGACCTTGTCGAAGCTGTTGCGGGCCCCGGAGAGCCGGTGCCACAGCGCCTGCTCGGTCTCCCGGTCGAGCTTGGGCCCCTCGCGTTGCGCGGTTTTCCAGTCGTCGAGCAGCTGACGCATCTGGGCGCTGCTGGCCTTCCACTGGATGCGTTCCTCGGGCTGAGCCGCGATCTTCTCGGCCGCCTCGACGATCTCGACACGGCGTGCCGTGGCGGCTTCACGGGCTTGGGCGCGTTCGGCGGCTTCCACCTGCTTGCGGGCTTCGACCGCGGTGGCGACATGTTCCACCTTGGCAGCCAGAGCGACGAGGTCGCCGACAGCGCGGAGGTCCTGGACGGTTTCGCGCAGTTTGGCCAAGCCGTCGGTCGCTTCTTTGGTGGACAGCTCGGTCTGGGTGACCCGCTGGAGGAGGAGATCGGCCTGGGCGTTGACCTCGTCGTACTTCCGGGTGAAGTACGCCAGTGCTTCCTCGGGTGTGGCGCCGGGGTAGGAGCCCACGTCCTTCTCGCCGTCAGGGGTGATCACGTAGACGGTGCCATCGTCGGCCACACGACCGAACTCGGAGGATCGCACTCCAGGGGTGGTGGGGTGCAGACGTCCGGCCACCTGCGCGGGGCTCGGAGGGGGAGTCTTCGCCAGGGATGCGGGCGAAGGGTTCGCGGTTTCGGCTGCGGGCGAGGTCTCGCCAGCGGCCGTGGACTCCACCGTCGGGGTGGAGTCGGGTGAGGCGTTCGGCGCGGTCGGCTCGGACACGGCAGGGGCCTTCCTGAGTGGACACCGACCGGCGCCGGGAGGCGTCCGTCGGTTCGAAAAAGTAACGTGCCTGACACGATAGCCGCATGTGGGGGAAGGAGGGAGGGTCGAGTCCATCAGTCGGTGACGGCGCGTCGCTCTGCGCCGGTAGGCTGGGCAGGTGTTGGTCATCGGTTTTCCTGCTGCGGCTTTCGGGACGAACTGTTTTGTCGTGGCCCAGGCCGCGCATGAGGAGTGCCTCGTCATCGACCCTGGTATCGGCGTTGTCGACCGTCTGGAGTCGGTGCTCAGCGAGCATGCGCTGAAACCTGCGGCGGTCCTGCTGACGCATGGACACATCGACCACACCTACTCGGTGACTCCGGTGTGTGATTCTCACGCAGTGGCCGCCCATGTCCACAGCGCGGACCGTTACCGGCTTCAGGACGCTCTGGCCCAGTTGGACCCGCAGCTGACGGCGATGTTGGGACCCCAGTGCAACAGGGTCGCGACCTGGCGTGATCCGGAGGAGATCGTCGAACTTGCCGACGGGGTCGAGCTCTCCTTGGCCGGTCTGACGGTGCGGGTGGTGCATGCGCCGGGTCATACGGAAGGGTCGGTCATGTTCGGGATCGACGGTCTTCCCGAGGGGGTGGACCCGGAGGCGGGTCTGTCCCGCACCTTGTTCTCCGGGGACGTGCTCTTCGCCGGGAGTGTCGGGCGGACCGACCTGCCCGGTGGGTCGGACCAGGTGATGCGCTCGACCCTGCGCGACGTGGTTCTTGCGCAACCGGACGACACCTTGGTGCTGCCCGGCCACGGCCCCGCGACCACGATCGGTCATGAACGGTCGGACAACCCTTTCCTTCAGTCTTTGTGAGATGCGGTGGCCATGCACGGTCACCATGATTTGAGGATCCCCAATACCTATGAACTCGCAGAAGATCACACCGTTGTCGGGCTTCCCGGAGTGGCTGCCGGAGCAGCGGATCGTCGAGCAGTACTTCCTGGACGTCATCCGGTCCACGTTCGAGAGCCACGGTTTCGTGGGGATCGAGACGCGTGCCGTGGAACCGGTGTCCCGTCTGTTGGGGAAAGGCGGTGACGCGGACAAGGAGATCTACGGTGTGAACCGGTTGGCGGCCAAGGAGGTCGACCAGTCACGTGAGGACTCGCTGGGGTTGCATTTCGATCTGACGGTGCCCTTCGCCCGGTACGTGTTGGAGAACTCCGGTCGTCTGGTCTTCCCCTTCCGTCGCTACCAGATCCAGAAGGTGTGGCGAGGGGAACGTCCTCAGGACGGGCGTTTCCGGGAGTTCACTCAGGCAGATATCGACATCGTCGACGCGGGCTCCTTGCCCTTCCACTACGAGGTGGAGCTTCCGCTGGTCATCGCGGATGCCTTCTCCAAGCTCCCGATCGGCCCCTTCCGGATCCAGGTCAACAACCGGCGTATCCCGGAGGGCTTCTACCTGGGCCTGGGGATTCCGGAGAGCGAGATCGTGACGGTCCTGCGGATCGTGGACAAATTGGACAAGGTCGGTCCGGAGGTGTGCTCCACGATGCTGGTGGAGGCCGGTCGTACCCCGGAGCAAGCGGCTCACTGTCTGGCGTTGGCAGCGATCTCTTCCTCGGATTCCTCGTTCGTGGATCGTGTGCGCGACTTGGGTGTCGTCCACCCGCTGCTGGAGGAGGGTCTCGAACAGCTGAGCACGGTGATGGAAGCTGCGGCCGAGCACGCGCCAGGGTTGTTGGTCGCCGACCTGAAGGTCGCTCGCGGTCTGGACTATTACACCGGAACGGTCTACGAGACTCAGCTGATCGGTCAGGAGTCTTACGGGTCGGTGTGTTCCGGTGGTCGTTATGACGCCTTGGCCGCCGACGGCCGGACGACCTATCCGGGTGTCGGGATCTCGATCGGGGTCTCCAGGTTGGTGGCGAAGTTGATGCCGACCCTGGTGGCTACCCGGCGTACTCCGTCGGCCGTTCTGGTCTCTTTGGCCACGGAGGAGGGGCGCGCACCCGCGATGCGGATTGCCGCGAGGCTGCGGGAGCGGGGGATCGCCTGCGAAGTGGCGCCGAGTGCGGCGAAGTTCGGGAAGCAGATCAAGTTCGCTGACCGCCGCGGTATCCCGTTCGTCTGGTTTCCCGAATGGACGGATGCTGAGGGCATCTGTCGTCCCGCTTCGGTGAAGGACATTCGTAGTGGCGAGCAGGTGGAGGCCGACCCGGAGACCTGGACGCCTCCGACGGAGGATCTTTTCCCTCAGGTGGTCTCGGTGATCTGAGTCGCTCGTCGGTTCTCGTCTCTGCGGGCGCTGGGCTCTTCCTCTGTTCGAAGCGAGGCACGCGCCCGCAGTGGCCGGATAATGACACGCCTTACCCCTCTATGTGATGGAGATCACAGGCTGGGGTCCTCGGATGTGGTCGTCAGTCGGCGTTGCGGGGCATCCCGGTCGGGAACCAGCTGTAAACCGCTGGGAATGCAACCTTTTCGGTCCTCGGAGGGCTCGTTCCGATCCTGCTTGCGAGCGGTCGTGATCAGGTAACTCGTCCTGAAATGGACGGATCTGGACAAGGCGGTGTCACTCTCCGGGAACTGACATGACATATTCAGGCGTGAGTAGGACGATCGACTCAGTAGCCGGGGGGCTGAACAACACAAGGGGGACTCGACCGTGACCACAGACCGAGCCACGGCCCTCGAGGCAAGCATGCGTACTTGGCTCGACCACCTGCGCGTGGAAAAAGGCGTCGCACGGAACACCATGCTCTCCTACGGTCGCGACTTGCGCCGATATCAGGAGTTCTTGACCCGCAGAGAGATCACCCAGATCGACAAGGTCACCCGGCGAGATGTCACCGACTTCCTGGTGGACCTCCGTGAAGGTGGACCCGGAAGGGTTCCGCTCTCTGCCGCGTCCGCCGCCCGCTCCTTGGTGGCCGTCCGGGGATTGCACCGCTTCCTCTACCTGGAAGGTGCCACCCCGACCAACCCCGGAGCCGATGTCACTCCGCCGCGACCGGCCCAACGCCTCCCCAAATCGATGTCCACCACAGACATCGAACGCCTCCTCGCCGCCGCCAGCCTTGGCGACACGCCGGTGTCCTTGCGCGATCGGGCGCTCCTGGAGCTTCTCTACGGATCGGGTGCGCGCATCAGCGAGGCCATCGGGCTCGATGTCGACGACATCGACATCGATGCCGGAACGGTCCGGTTGCGCGGCAAAGGCGGCAAGGAACGTGTCCTTCCCGTCGGGCAGTACGCACGTGACGCCGTCGGTGCCTATCTCGTCCGCGGACGACCGAGCCTGATCCGGGGAAAGATTCCTGGTCCGGCCGTTTTCCTCAACCAAAGAGGAGGGCGTCTCTCCCGGCAGAGCGCCTGGGCACTTCTTCAAGGAGCTGCAGAACGTGCAGGCCTGAAGAATGCGGTCAGTCCCCATACTCTCCGGCATTCGTTTGCCACCCATATGCTCGAAGGAGGTGCGGATGTGCGAGTAGTCCAAGAGTTGCTCGGACATGCCTCGGTAGCCACCACACAGATCTATACCTTGGTCACCGTGCAACATCTGCGTGAGGTTTATGCGCAGACGCATCCACGTGCTAGGTGATGGCGTTGATAGAGTCGTCAGACGATTGGCGTGACGCCGAACGCAAGCACGACTGGAGGGCATTCATGAGCTCGAAGGTGGGCAGTCGCACTACTGGTCATGAATCCGTGATTCTTCATGACCATTTACCGGGAAGCGACGCCGAAGACCTCGGACTCGTCGGACCTACAGGTCGCCCGATGCCGAGTTTCTCTGAACCGCAACCATTGTCAGCACATGGCCCGGCAAGGGTCATCGCCATGTGCAATCAAAAAGGCGGGGTCGGTAAAACCACGACCACGATTAATCTCGGGGCAGCGCTCGCCGAACTCGGCCGCAAGGTCCTGCTGATCGATTTCGACCCCCAAGGTGCCCTGTCGGTGGGTTTGGGAATTCGCGCCAATGAATTAGACCTGACCATTTACAATCTGCTGGTGGAGCGATCCCACGATATTCACGACGTGATCGTCCATACGCGAACATCAGGGCTCGATGTGGTCCCGGCGAATATCGACCTTTCCGCAGCGGAAGTACAACTCGTCGGCGAGGTCGCCCGCGAAATGGTGCTGGCCCGAGCCATCAGACCTGTCCTCGACGAATACGACGTCGTGCTGATCGACTGCCAACCGTCCTTGGGTTTACTCACGGTCAACGCCCTCACCGCCGCACACGGGGTGATGATCCCCCTCGAATGCGAATTCTTCGCCATGCGTGGTGTCGCATTGCTGGTGGAGACCATCGAGAAAGTCTGCGACCGCCTCAACCCCCGGCTGGAGATCGACGGCATCCTCGCCACCATGTACGACGGACGCACCCTGCACAGCCGCGAAGTGGTCCGCAGCGTCGTGGATCACTTCCAGGAACAGGTCTTCCACACGGTGATCACCCGGACGGTCAAATTCCCGGACGCCACCCTCGCCGCTGAGCCCATCACCAGCTATGCACCGGGAACCAGCGCGGCCGAGTCCTACCGGCAGCTCGCCTGGGAACTCATCGCACGAGGGGGTGCAGCCTGAGCTCTCAGGCCGCAGCAACACCGACCATCCCCTCCACGGAGGACATGAGGAGACCTTCCTCCTCAGCCCGGGAAGAGCTCGTCCCCGGAGGTGTGCTGACCAAACGTGGAACGAGTACGCCCTTCGAAGTACACCTGGACCAGTTCGACGGGCCCTTCGACCTGCTCCTGGGGCTGATCGGCAAGAGACGCCTGGATGTCACCGAGATCGCCCTGGCCGCAGTGACCGACGACTTCATCGCGCACCTGCGGGCCCAGCAGCAATGCGGTGACGACTGGGACCTGTCCGAGACCACGGAATTCCTCCTGGTCGCCTCGACCCTGCTCGATCTCAAAGCCGCCCGGCTGCTGCCGCGACTGAGCGACGAGGAAGAAGACCTGGAACTCATCGAAGCCAGGGACCTCCTCTTCGCCCGGCTGCTCCAATACCGGGCCTTCAAGGAGATCTCGGTGATCTTCGCCGATCGGATGGACACCGTGGGTCGTGCCATGCCTCGACAAGCCGGGTTGGAAGCACGCTTCGCGACGCTGCTCCCGGAACTGAGGCTAGGCGTGGATCCGGACCGGTTGGCGCGGATCGCTGCCGGAGCGATCACCCCGAAAGCGCCCCCGGCCGTCGCCGTGGAACATCTGCACGCCGCGAAGGTGAACGTGCGCGAACAGGCTCTCCTCGTGATGCAACGGCTCCGGGTCCACGGGCCGCTCTCCTTCGCCGATCTGGTCGCCGACGCGGAGACCGTCCTGGTCGTCGTCGCGCGTTTTCTGGTCCTGCTGGAACTCTTCCGGGACGCTGTGGTGACCTTCGACCAGTCGGACCCGCTCGGCCCGTTGACGGTGCACTGGAGCGGGCCTGCCGAGGGCGACGGCGAGCATGTCGTCCGCTGGGACGAAGACGAATATCCGGCTTCGGTCGAGGCGCCGGGCCGAGAACGACAAGGGGACGGCAGGCAGTGAGACAGGAACGTAACGGCAGCCTTGAGCAGGTCGGCGGGCAAGCGGCAGGAGTCGGCGCCACAGATGCCGACGTCCACAGCCTTCCTGGCGGTGCCCGCAGCGCCCTTGAAGCCGTGCTGATGGTGGTGGAAGAACCGGTCTGCGAGGAAGATCTGGCCAGAGCGCTCCGCCTGCCCGAAGCCGAGGT
This sequence comes from Austwickia chelonae, assembly GCF_003391095.1. NCBI lineage: Bacteria > Bacillati > Actinomycetota > Actinomycetes > Micrococcales > Dermatophilaceae > Austwickia > Austwickia chelonae. The sequence continues at coordinate 1,438,264 of NZ_CP031447.1, forward strand.
GCATGTTCTGGTCACCGGCCTGGCCCAGGAATACGACGACGAAGGGCGCGGCTTCGCGCTCCGTTATGTCAACGGGGGGTGGCGCTATTACGCTCGTCACGAGCACGCCTCGGTCGTGGAACGTTTCGTCCTGGACGGTCAACGAGCCCGGCTGTCCCAGGCAGCGCTGGAAACACTTGCGGTGATCGCCTATCGGCAACCGGTCTCCCGCGCCAGGATCAGCGCGGTCAGAGGGGTCAACGTCGACGGTGTCGTCCGCACACTGCAAACTCGAGGGTTGATCCATGAAGTCGGCACTGACCCCGAACGCGGTGCCGTGCTCTACGGGACGACCGAGTACTTCCTCGACAGGTTGGGCATCTCCTCCCTGGACGAGCTGCCCGCACTCGCACCGTATCTGCCTGAGGCCGACATGGTCGAGGACATCGCATTGGAAGGTGGCGCATGAACACACAGGGAAACAGGGGAGACCGCGCACGACGCGGTTCCGGCGGCGGACAGGGGGCCCGGCGGGGTTCTTCCGGGAAACCGGCCCACGGCTCGTCCGGCCAGGGCAAGAAGGCTCGTCAGTCTTCCGGCGGTGCCTCCGCAGGCCGAGGTAGGCCCGCTCGCGCCGGAGGCGGCCAGACCGGTGGCAAGGGGCGCCCGGTCAGCGGTCGTCGCCGTACCCCGATGAAGACCGCGCCGACGCCTCGCACCCCGGTCGTGGACGTCCACGACCCCGATGGCGTGCGCCTGCAGAAACTGCTCGCCGGAGCCGGGGTGGGCAGCCGCCGCACCTGCGAGCTCCTCATCGCTGCCGGACGTGTCGACGTCGACGGTCAGACCGTGACCGAACTGGGGGTGCGGGTCGACCCATTGCGGCAGGTGGTGCGCGTCGACGGCGAACGGATCCAACTCGACCCCTCCCGGGTCTACCTGGCGCTGAACAAGCCACTCGGCGTGGTCTCTACGATGAGCGACGAACTGGGCCGTCCCTGCGTCGGCGACCTCGTCCAAGGACGCAGCGAACGACTGTTCCACGTCGGCCGACTCGACTCGGACACTGACGGTCTGCTGCTGCTCACCAACGACGGCGAACTGGCCAACCGGTTGCAACACCCGTCCTACGGGGTGCCGAAGACCTATATCGCGACCGTTCCCGGCCCGGTCGGCCGCGACGTCGGCCGCACCCTGCGCGCCGGAGTGGAACTGGAGGACGGCGTGGTCGCCGTCGACAGCTTCCGACTCATCGACTCCCTGCCGGGGAAGGCCATCGTCGAGGTCGTCCTCCACGAGGGCAAGAAACACATCGTGCGGCGACTGCTGGAAGCCGTCGGCCACCCCGTGCTCACCCTGACCCGCACCAATGTCGGCCCGGTGCGGATCGGCGACCTGAAGACGGGCCGGATGCGTCCCCTGAACGGCAAGGAGATCGCCGCGCTGTACACGGCGGCCGGGCTGTGAACCACGCCGATCTCCGACACATCAGAGTCGTCGGAACCGGACTGATCGGCGCCAGCGTCGGTCTGGCCTTGCGCCGGGCCGGCGCCCAGGTCACCCTGGACGATCCGTCGCCCACTGCGGCAGCCCTGGCCCGTGATCTCGGCGCGGGCAGGCTCCCCGCCGCCGATGACCACGAGCCCGACCTCGTCGTCGTCGCCGCTCCGCCGGATGTCGTCGCCACCGTGGTCGTCCACGCCCTGCGGCAGTGGCCCCGAGCGGTGGTCACCGATGTGGCTTCGGTGAAGGCCACCGTCCTGCGGACGGCCTCCCGGCTGCTTCGTGACCAGGAAGCCGACCCTGGAGCGCTTTCCCGCTATGTCGGGGGGCACCCCATGGCCGGACGGGAACGCAGCGGAGCCGTCGCAGCCCGTGAAGACCTCTTCGAGGGGCGTCCTTGGGTGGTCTGTGCCCACCCCGGCGCCGCCCCGGAGGCCGTCGACGCCGTCGCTTGGATGGCCACCCGAGCCGGGGGCTCGGTCGTGCACATGTCGGCGGAGGACCATGACGCAGCCGTCGCTGCGGTCTCCCACACTCCGCAGCTGGCCGCCAGTCTCGTCGCCGCTCGGCTGCGCGACCTGCCCTCCGACGCGGTGGGACTCTCCGGCCAAGGGGTCCGCGATGTCACTCGTATCGCCGAGAGCGACCCTGCCCTGTGGACGCAGATCCTCGCCGGAAACGCCCGCCCAGTAGCCGATGTCGTCACCGCGCTCCGCGACGACCTGAACATCGTCCTCGACGCCTTGACTGCGCTCGCCGACGATCCAGATGAAGCTCCTGGCGCCCGGGCAGCGCTGGCCCGGGCGGTGGCTACCGGACAGTCTGGACGTGCCCGTATCCCTGGCAAGCATGGTGCGGCCTCGGCCCGCTACGGCGTGGTCACCGTCGTCGTCCCGGACACCCCGGGCACCATCGGTCGGCTGCTCACCGAGGTCGGCGACGCCGGCGTGAACCTGGAGGACCTGCGAATCGAACACGGAGTGGGGCGTCCCGTCGGCACCGTCGAGTTGGTCGTTCTACCGGCCGCTGTCGATCCGCTCGCCCGTGAGCTGACCGCGCTGGGATGGTCCGTCCACGTCTGAGCGGAACCGCCGGATAGGCTCGCTCCGTGAGCGACCTTCCTGCAGCAGACACCACCACTCCGACCGAGACATCAGGATCCGCGCTGGTCATCGCGATCGATGGACCTTCCGGTAGCGGAAAGTCCAGCGTCTCCCGGCAGGTGGCCCACCGGCTGGGTCTGGACTACCTGGACACCGGAGCCATGTACCGGGCCCTGGCCTGGTGGTGCCTCGACCGGAAGGTCGATGTCGCCGACCATGGTGCAGTCTGGTCGGTGGCCCGCACGCTGCCCCTCGTCATGGGGACCGACCCACAAGCCCCGACGGTGCTGGTCGATGGTCAGGACATCGGGGAGGCCATCCGGGAGAGTGTCATCTCCACGGTGGTCTCGCGGGTCGCGACCAACCTGGAAGTGCGCTCCCAGATGGTGGCGATGCAGCGGCAGTACGTGGCGCAGGGCCGCCTCGGCCGGGGGATCGTGGCGGAGGGCCGGGATATCACCACGGTGGTGGCTCCGGATGCCGACGTACGGGTGTTGCTGACCGCCAGTGAGGAGGCCCGGTTGCGTCGCCGTGCCCGGCAGCTGCACGGTGATGCCGGTGCCGCGGCTGTCGAGTCGACTCGCGACCAGGTGGTCCGCCGGGACCGGGACGACTCCGCGGTGGCGCGTTTCATGGAGGCCGCGCCAGGGGTCACCTTGTTGGACACCTCCGACCTGACTTTCGAGGAGTCGGTCGCGGCAGTTCTGGCCATGGTGCCGGGCCGGGCACAATAGAGGGTGTCGCCCGACCGTTCGGACCCGGGCGTACCCCGATGAGTGAGGACGTAGCGTGACCAGCGACACCACCCCAGCCCCTGACGACGCGACGGTGACTGCCGCACTGCTGGCCGGACTGGAGGAATTCGAACTCGAGGAGGACGACCGTACGCTGCTCGCCGGTGGTGAAGCCTCAGACGGCTCCGACGACGAGGACGGCTCCGTCCCCGTGGTGGCGATCATCGGGCGACCCAATGTCGGCAAGTCGACCTTGGTGAACCGGATCATCGGGCGACGGGAGGCCGTCGTGGAGGACGTCCCGGGGGTCACCCGGGACCGGGTCGCCTATGACGCGGAGTGGACGGGGCGGAAGTTCACCCTGGTCGACACCGGCGGTTGGGAGGTCGACGCGAGCGGCATCCACCTGCGGGTCGCCGAACAGGCCGAGGTGGCCATCGAACTGGCCGATGCGGTGCTTTTCGTGGTGGATGCCACGGTCGGCGCGACCGACACCGACGAGGCCGTGGTGCGGCTGCTGCGCATGTCGGGCAAGCCGGTGGTCCTCCTGGCGAACAAGGTCGACGACCAGCGTGGCGAAGCCGATGCGGCGATGCTGTGGAACCTGGGCCTGGGGGAGCCGTGGCCGGTGTCGGCCCTGCACGGGCGGGGTACCGGTGACGCCCTGGACGCGCTCTTGGAGGTGCTCCCGGAGAAGTCGGCGGTGGCCGGCGCCTACCAGCGGGGCGGGCCCCGCAGGGTCGCTCTGGTGGGACGGCCCAATGTCGGTAAGTCGAGCCTGTTGAACAAACTTGCCGACGAGGAGCGGGTCGTCGTCGACGACATGGCCGGCACGACCCGTGACCCGGTCGACGAGTACATCGAACTGGGTGGGAAGACCTGGCGCTTCGTGGACACCGCCGGTATCCGCAGGCGGGTGCACCAGACTCGCGGGGCTGATTTCTACGCCTCGTTGCGGACTCAGACCGCACTGGAGAAGGCGGAGGTCGCCGTCGTCCTCATCGATGCGGGGCAGTCCATCGCCGAGCAGGACGTCCGCGTCGTGCAGCAGGTCATCGACGCCGGCCGGGCGCTGGTCATCGCCTACAACAAGTGGGACAACCTCGACGAGGAACGCCGCTACTACTTGGAGCGCGAGATCGAACGAGATTTCGTGCAGGTGCCCTGGGCGCCCCGGGTGAACATCTCAGCGCGCACCGGGAGGCACACCGACAAGCTTGTCCCGGCCCTGGAGACGGCCTTGGAGTCCTGGGACACCCGGATCCCCACGGGGCGGCTGAACGCCTTCCTGGGGGAGATCGTGGCCGGGCACCCGCACCCGGTGCGGGGCGGGAAGCAGCCGCGGATCCTGTTCGCCACGCAGGCGTCCACCCGTCCGCCGCGCTTCGTGGTCTTCGCGAGCGGCTTCATCGAGGCGGGCTACCGGCGCTTCCTGGAGCGGCGCCTCCGGGAGGAGTTCGGATTCGAGGGCACCCCGATCGAGATCTCCGTGCGCGTGCGGGAGAAGCGCCGCCGCAAGTAGACATGGCAGGGCGCTCTGCCTGGTCAAACCACATCCGGCGGGGGGATTCGTCTCCGCGTGCTGTTGTGCGGTAGGCTCTCTCTCGCTCAAGCATGAGTAGACCGGGACGTGGCGCAGCTTGGTAGCGCACTTGACTGGGGGTCAAGGGGTCGCAGGTTCAAATCCTGTCGTCCCGACGGTCTGAAGCCCTGGCGAGGAGAAATCCTTGCCAGGGCTTTTTCGTTATCCTGTGTGACGCGTCCTATGCCATGGGAGATGGCCCATCAGATGTGGGGTATCTCTTTCGGTAAAGAGATCGTTGCTGTAAAGGGTAGCGACCTCCATCCGGTCGGGGCAGCGGACACCGGCGATCAGTGATCGCCTCGCTCGCGGCGACATATGCCGGGGTCACCGGTGATGGCCACGCGACGTATGGCATGTTCCGTAGGCCGTCGGTCATCCAGATGGGCTAGTTGGCGCAGATTCCGCTTTCTGTGGTTTTACAGTGTCATCTGACGCTGGGGTCTCGCTGGGTGAAATAGTCGCGTAGTGCGGCAGCCTGGGAGATGAGTTGTTTATCGTAGTAACTTCCCGCGAACACCCCCACCGCCTTGGAAAGTAAGCTGTCCATGCTGAGCGTGAAGGAGGCTGTTTGGGTGCCATCACCATTAGCGCTCAGCGTAATGGTTTGAGTCATGGCGCCGTCCGAGTTCTCTGCCTTCCAGGAAATGCAGTCGGGCGAGTGATGTTCAGTAATAGTGATGTTGTTGCTCGCAAAAATTCCAGCCTTCACGGCGTATTCGCTCCCGTAATCTGCGCGGGCACCACTCTTGTATTCGACGGAATCGACGTCAGGCATCCACTCGGTCCACCGCTCAGGGTCTGAGATCACTTCCCATGCTGTCATCCGATCAACGGAAATGGTGACTGAGGTGCTGTGAACCATGATGCCTCCAATTCAGTGGAACAGTGATCCCGCGCGACATTGACATGGAGATCTCACACAACCCTAGCTCAGATGTTTCATCGGATGGCCTTCTGGGCATAGGGGCTCTTCCCAATTGATGGTGTAGGTCGGGCGGCCATCATGCGGCAGTAGGGGGTGGGCGCGTCGGTGCCGGGGTAGGCGTCGAGGCCTTCCGAGGATGAAGGTTCCTACACCAGCCATCCAAGAAGACCTCGACGTGCGCGACGCTACCTTCACCTGCCCTGATCTGGCCATGTTCACCGGCGTGAGCGACCTCGGCCTGATCATCACCGGCCAACGCCTTCTGCCCGACAAAGCGGTCCTGGACGAGGGCCGCCGGGTCCTGATCAGCGACCCCGCGCGGTTCGACGGGGTGCGGGTGATCGGCGTCGATGAGCACGTGTGGCGCCACACCCGCCGCGGGGACAAGTACGTCACCGTCGTCATCGACCTGACCCCGGTGCGCGAGGGCACCGGCCCGGCCCGGTTGCTGGACATGATCGAGGGCCGCTCCAAAGCGGTCTTCAAGACCTGGCTGACCGGCCGCGACCAGACGTGGCGCGACGGACTCGAGGTCGTCGCGATGGACGGGTTCACCGGGTTCAAGGCCGCCGCCGAAGAGATCCCGCAGGTGGTCGCGGTGATGGACCCCTTCCACGTCGTCCGCCTGGCCAGGGACGCACTGGACCGGTGCCGCCGCCGAGTCCAGCTGGACCTGCACGGCCATCGCGGATTCAAGGGCGACCCGCTCTACCAGGCCCGACAGACCCTGCACACGGGCGCTGACCTGCTCACCGAGAAACAGCAGACCCGCCTGGTCGCCCTGTTCGACAGGCCCGAGCATGTCGAGGTCGAAGCGACCTGGGGCATCTACCAGCGGATGATCGCCGCCTACCGCGACCCCGACCGCGCCAACGGGAAGAAACAGATACGAGCCGTCATCGACGCCCTCGAGGGCGGCGTTCCCCGCGCGCTCACCGAGCTCATCACGCTCGGGCGGACACTGAAGAAACACGCCGACGACGTCCTGGCCTTCTTCGACCGCCCCGGCACCAGCAACGGCCCCACCGAGGCCATCAACGGCCGCCTCGAACACCTGCGCGGGTCCGCCCTCGGCTTCCGCAACCTCACCCACTACATCGCCCGCAGCCTCCTCGAAGCCGGCGGGTTCAGACCCCGACTACACCCTCAATTCGGATGAGCCGGCATAGGGAGTAGGGCATGCGAGCGGCTTGCCCCCATCTCGGTCTGCACGCCATCGATGTCGGCCGCCAGGCCAGCCGACCATGCGACATCTACCTGGAGGAGTCAGGTTGTGCGCATCTTCCGGTAATACCGGCTTCGAGATACCTTGATTCCCGTGCTCTCTTCCACTAGGCCGCAGGCCTGATCTACTGGAATCTTTTCGTTATTTACTAGCTCAATCACCTGTTGAAGTGCATCGTCGATGTCCATCGGCTGAGGCTCGATCTTCGTCGCAGGATCGATTGATTCCATATGCATTTCATCCGTATCTGTGGCGACTCCAGAGATCCATTGTCCGGCAGCAAAAGCTGCTACCAAAGAAGGGTGACCTTCTCGGGATTCTCCAGTGTGAACGAGTAGATAACCGTCATCTACTACAAGGCGCGACCCTTTCTTGATGTCAAGAGTGCGTCCGTCTTTTAAAGAAACTCTCGTAGGCATCTGATTCTTTTCCTTGAGAGGCCGCAGGCTCAAAGCCCGTTGTTCCGGAATGCTGAAGCCCTGGCGAGGGGAAATCCTTGCCAGGGCTTTTTCGTGGGGCGTGGGACAGTGGCTGCGGTGACGGAGCGCCACCGCAGCCACTGCTCACGCCCGGTTGGTCAGATATCCACCCATGGAGGTGAAGTACTCTGCTGCTGGCAGCTCCCGTCCGTCCTCGGTGCGGACCCGGGTCACTGCCAGGCCGTGGTTGCGGCCGGTGCGGGCGTCGGCTCCGGCGACGATCACCACGCCGTCGCCTTCGCGGTAGAAGATGCGGCCGGGGGTGCCGCCGTAACGTCCCTCGGAGACGACGGCGGAGACGATCTCCAGGCGGGCGCCCCGGTGGAAGGTGAAAGCCGACGGGTACGGGGCGGATTGCGCCCGGACGAGACGTTCCAGCGCGTCGGCGGGCCAGGCCCAGTCGATGCGGATGTCCTCCTCGGCGCGTTTGTGGAAGAAGGTCGCCTGGGAGCGGTCCTGCGGGGTGAACTCGGTCTGCCCGGCAGCGATGATCTCGAGCGCGTCGAGGGTGGTCGGGGCGATCAGGTCGACTGTCTTGTGGAACAGGTCGGTGGCGGTGTCGGTGGGGCCGACGGCGACGGCGTGCTGGCTGACGATGTCGCCGGCGTCGAGCCCTTCGTTCATCATGTGTGCGGTGACTCCGACTTCGGATTCTCCGTTGATCAGAGCCCAGATCAGCGGAGAGAACCCGGCGTACTTGGGGAGCAGGGAGTCGTGGATGTTCAGCGTGCCGTGCCGCGGGAGGGTGTAGATGCGTGGGGGGATCCAGGTGCGCCAGTTGTTGGCGACGATGATGTCAGGGGAGACCTCGGCGAGTTGGTGGAACAGTCCGTCGTCGTCGGGGCGTTGTCGGATGACGACCGGGACGCCGTGTTCGGTGGCGAGATCGGCGACGGAGTCGCTCCAGATCCTCTCGTAGGCGTGATCGCTCTGGGGGTGGGTCACGACCATGACGACGTCGTGCTCCGAATCCAGCAGGGCCTTCAGGGTGCGATGACCCCAGGTTTGATAGCCGAACATGACGACCCGCATCGGGTTCCTCCTCGGAAGGGCAGCATGGCCAGGCGCCAGTAAAGCAAGGCTTACCTAACTTGCGCAATGGTCCGGGTGCCCTCTCGCGGGTCGTGCCGGGATAGTCTGCCTCCCCATGGGCGCAACACATCTCGACCGCCCGACGCGTCCCACGGCACTGGCTGCCCGACGGCGTCGGATCGTCGGACTGATCCTTCTCGTCGTCGGCCTCCTGGCCGTCACCGTGCTGTCCGTCATCACCGGCGCGCGCGCCCTGACTCTCGACGAAGTCCGCCAAGGGCTCTTCGCGCCACCGGATCCCGACCAGCGGGCCACCGAGATCAGGCTCATCGTCCAGAACGTCCGCGTGCCCCGGACCGTGCTCGCGATCGTCGCGGGGATCGCGCTGGGCGTCGGTGGCGCCCTGGTCCAGGGCTATACCCGCAATCCGATCGCCGATACCGGCCTGCTCGGGCTGAACAGCGGAGCCTCCTTCGCCGTGGTGTCCGCGATCTCCTTCCTCGGCTTCGCCAATCCTTTCCAGTACGTCTGGTTCGCGCTCCTGGGGGCGGCTGTCACCGGAGCGCTCGTCTTCGGTCTGTCCAGCATCGGGCGAGGGGCGGGCGACCCGTTGACCCTTGCGCTCACCGGTCAGGGCGTCGCCGTTTTCTTCGCTGCGATGACGACCGTGATCGCCCTGTCCGACCGGGAAGCCCTCAACGCTCTCCGGTTCTGGAATGCCGGATCGGTGGCCGGGGTCCCGTTCGACGTCATCTGGCCCCTGTCGTTGTTCATCCTGGCCGGTCTGGTGTTGGCGCTGGTCACCCTACCGGCGGTGAACCTGCTCACCATGGGCGACGACGTGGCCCTCGCGCTGGGGGTGAATCTCGCCCTCGTCCGGGCCGTCGGGATCCTCGCGATCACCTTGCTGGCCGGGGCGGCCACCGCTGCCTGCGGGCCCATCGCCTTCCTCGGGCTGATGGTCGCCCATCTCGCCCGTTATCTCGCCGGCCCCGACTACCGGTGGCTGGTGCCCTACGCGGGGCTGCTCGGCGGGTTGATCCTGCTGGTCTGCGACATCGTCGGGCGGCTGGTGGTGCAACCCGCCGAATTGGAAGCAGGGGTGCTCGTCGCCCTGATCGGGGCGCCCTTCTTCGCCGTGCTGGTCCGACGTGGAAAGTTCACGAACGCATGAATCCGACAACGAGATCGGCCGTGATGCCCGGCGTACGACTCGGCCGGCTGTCCTTCGTGTGGCGACCCCGGATGGTCCTGGTCACGGCGCTCTTGGCCGCGGCGACCTTCCCGGTGTTCTGCCTGTCCATCACCCTGGGGGACTTCTCGCTGACCTTCTCCCAGGTGGTCTCCGTGCTCCTCGGTGAGGGCGAGCGGGTCGACCGTTTCGTGGTCATGGACCTGCGGATGCCTCGGGCGCTGGCCGGGCTCGTCGTCGGTGCTGCGCTCGGCCTCTCCGGCGCCTTGACCCAGTCACTCGCCCGTAACCCACTGGCCAGCCCGGACATCCTGGGGGTGACCGGCGGTGCCAGCATGGTCGCAGTCTTCCTGGTGACCGTCTCCGGGGGAGCCTCCACCGTGATCGCCGGGGCCATCGGCCTGTCGGCAGCGGCGCTCGTCGGCGGTCTGGGGACCGGTCTGCTGGTGTACCTCCTGGCTTGGCGGAAGGGTATCGACGGTTTTCGGCTCATCCTCATCGGGATCTCGGTGAGTGCGGTGACCCAGGCGATCACCACCTGGCTGCTGACCACCGCCGACATCCGGGATGTGGCGCGCGCCCAGGCCTGGCTGGTGGGGTCGCTGGACAACCGGTCCTGGGACGAGGTCTCGCTGGCCGCTTGGGGAGCCCTCGGGCTGACGGTCGTCGTCGCCGTGGTGTCCTTCGAGCTGAAGCCCTTGCACCTGGGTGATGACGTGGCGGCCGGGCTCGGGGTACGTCATGGGATGGTGCGGGCTGTTCTCCTGCTGTGTGCGGTGCTCTTGGCCGGTGTCGCGGTGAGTGCGGCCGGGCCGGTGCCCTTCGTGGCACTGGTCGCGCCGCATGTGGCGCGGCGTCTGACACGATCTCCGGTCCCGCCGCTCGTCGCCTCCTGCGCGGTGGGTTCGTTGTTGCTGATCGGGGCGGATCTGGTGGCTCGTACGGCTCTGCCGATCGTGCCCCCGGTGGGTGTGGTCACCGCCGCGGTCGGTGGCCCTTTCCTCGTATACCTGCTGGTGCGGGCGAACCGCCGATAGATGCTAAGTTTTAGGTAAGCCTAAGCATATTTCACTGTCGTTGCAGAGGGGTGGACGTGGTCGTTCAGTTCTCCGTCGGGACCCCGCCCCGGACAGGTGGTGACCCACGCCTGGCGGCCAGGGGGATCACCGTCGGTTACGGCGAACGGGCCGTCATCGACGACCTGGAGGTGTCGATCCCCTCGGGGGTGGTGACGACCATCATCGGGCCCAACGGGTGTGGCAAGTCCACCCTGTTGCGCACCTTGGCGCGGCTGCTGAAACCGACGAGTGGTTCGGTCGTGCTCGACGGGGAGGACATCGGCCGGCTCAAGACCAGGGATGTGGCGAAGAAGCTCGGGCTGCTTCCCCAGTCGCCGACCGCGCCGGAAGGCCTCACCGTGGCAGATCTCGTGGCGCGGGGCAGACACCCTCATCAGAGTTGGCTGCGGCAGTGGTCGGCGGATGATGCCGTCGTCGTGGAGCGGGCACTGGAGATGACCGGGATCTCCGACCTGGGGGGCCGGGCCGTGGACACGCTCTCCGGGGGGCAACGGCAGCGAGCCTGGATCTCGATGACCCTCGCGCAGGGCACCGACCTGTTGCTGCTCGACGAACCCACCACTTACCTGGACCTGGCGCACGCCGTCGATGTCCTCGATCTGGTCGACGACCTGCGTGCCTCGGGTCGGACTGTCGTCATGGTGCTGCACGACCTGAACCTGGCCGCCCGGTACAGCGACAACTTGATCGTGATGAAGGCGGGTTCGATTCTGGCCCAGGGCCACCCGGCGGATGTGGTGACTGTCGAGCTGCTCCGTGAGGCCTTCGGCCTGCACGCCGAGGTGATTGCCGACCCGGTGGGGGGGCGTCCGCTCGTCGTGCCGATCGGGCGAGCCCACGTAGGACTCCCGAAGGAGAACGCCCTTATTTAGGTGAGCCTAACCTTAGTTGAACAAGGTAGGATCGTCCTGCTCTTCCCACAGGGCACCATCGGCCAGCACGAAAGCAAGGTACTTCGGATGCGTCACGACAGCACGACACCCCGCAAGCCATGGCGCCGCCTAGCGGCGACCGCCTCCGCTCTGGCCCTCGGCATGGGCCTCCTCGTCGGATGCGGCACCGCAGCCAAGGACAAGAAGGACGACGGGGCGAAGTCCTCCGCCGCAGGCACCTTCCCCGTCACGGTGGAACACACCTTCGGCTCCACCACGGTCTCCAAAGCCCCCCAGCGCGTCGTCACCGTCGGCTACACCGACGACCAAGCCGTCCTCGCCCTGGGTATCAAACCGGTCGGCATGGTCGACCAGTACAAGAACCCGGCAGGCAAGAGCCCGGACATCAACACCCAATGGCCCTGGGTGAAAGACAAGTGGGGAGACACCAAACCCGAGGTCGTCATGACCAACGGAGACCCCGGCCCCAACTTCGAGAAGATCGCCTCCCTACGACCCGACCTGATCATCGCGGTTTACTCCGAGATCGACGACGCCGCCTACGGCAAGCTCTCCCAGATCGCCCCCACCGTCGGCCGGACCAAAGCCGAGAAGAAACCCTTCAGCGCGCCCTGGCAGGACAATGCCGTCCACATCGCCAAAGCGCTCGGTCAGGAGAACGAAGGCAAGAAACTGATCCAAGGCATCCAGGACAAACTCGACACAGCCAAGAAGAAGCACCCCGAGTTCGCCAACCAGACCGCGGTCGCCCTGTCCTGGTACAAGGGAGCAGCCGCACCCTTCACCACCACCGACGTCCGCAGCCAGCTCCTGACCGGGATGGGCTTCAAAGGACAGACCGAGATCGACAAGATCGCCGGAGAGAAATTCTTCACCCCGCTCTCCCCGGAACGGATGGACCTCATCGACGTCGACCGCGTCTTCGTCATCAACGACCAAGAGGACACCGACGCGCTGAAGAAGTACGACCTCTTCGCCAACCTCAAGGTCACCAAGAACAACAAGGTCGCCTACCTGCTCGACAGCGAAGGACCCGCCGTCGGCGCCGCGATGTCCCAATCCACGCTGCTCTCCCTGCCGTACGCCATCGACCAGGTCGTCGCAGCAGCAGCCAAGTAAGAAGCGAGTACCCCAGGACATGAGCGTCGCCCCGGACGTCCTACGCACGACCACCGGCCGGGAAGCGACCCGTTGGGTCCTCGACCACTGCCGCAGCAGACCGTGGCTGAGCACCGCGACCGTGCTCACCACAGTGACCGGGGCGACACTCCAGATCCTCCCGGTACTACTGCTCAGCAGAGTGATCGACATCGTGACCAGGGGCGAGCCGAGCTCGGCCCTGGTCACGGTCGGCATCGTGATGTTCTCCGCCGTCCTGCTCGGCGCGCTGGCCACAGCGGCCTCCACCTACCTGATCGGCAAACTCGGCGCCGACCTGCTCGCCGACCTCCGCGAAGGAGCCGTCCGGACCGTCCTGGGACTGCCCAGCTCCCGGATCGAACAAGCCGGGCACGGCGACGTCCTCTCCCGGGTCGGCGACGACGTCGCCATCCTCTCCAAAGGCATCCGCACCGCCGTCCCCACCGTGCTCTCCGCGGGTGTCCTGGTCACCGTCGCCACCATCGGCATGTTCGGGCTGGACTGGCGACTCGGCCTCGCCGGATCCTGTGCCCTGTTCGCCTACGCCTCGGCGCTGCGCTGGTACCTGCCCCGATCCGCACCCCTCTACCGGGAACAACGAATCGCGCAGGCCGACCGGGCCCAAACACTGATCAGCGCACTCAACGGCATCCACACCGTACGGGCCTACCAGCTGGAGAACACCTTCCAGGACAAGGTCGCCCACGACTCCTCCCGCGTGAAAGACCTCGGGATCGAAGTCTTCCGCTTCTTCGGACGATTCGTCGGCCGGGAGAACCGCGCAGAGTTCGTCGGACTGACCGCGATCCTCGTCACCGGACACCTCCTCGTGAGCGCCGAGGCAACCAGCATCGGCGCGGTCGCCGCCGCACTCCTGGCCTTCCACCGGCTCTTCACCCCGCTGGGATCGATCATGTTCACCTTCGACGAGGCCCAGAAATCGGGGGCAAGCCTGACCCGGCTCGTCGGAGTGCTTGCAGAATCTCGCGGGGAACGCCTGGTCGGCGCACCGGACGGTGACGCTGCGCAGCCGTCATCGTGCCCGGTCACCGTCGACGCAGTGAGCTTCACCTACCCCGGGACCGACCATCCGGTGCTCCACGAGATCACGTTGACGATCCCGGCCGGGGGGTCACTGGCACTGGTGGGAGCGACCGGAGCCGGTAAAACCACGCTGGCCGCACTCGTCGCCGGCATCGGCACCCCCGACACCGGAAGCGTGCACATCGGCTCCACCGACCTGTCCGAGGTGGACGAGGCCACCGCCAGATCCCTGGTGAGCGTCCTGACACAGGAGACGCATCTCTTCTCCGGGACCCTGGCCGACGACCTGCGCCTGGCGGCACCGGAAGCCGACGACTCGACCCTGCTCAGCGCTCTGCAACTCGTCGGAGCCGACGACTGGGTCGAGACACTGCCCGACGGGCTGTCCACCCTGATCGGCGAAGGCGGGGAACACCTGGACGGAACCAAGACGGCCCACATCGCCCTGGCCCGGCTGGTCCTGGCGCGCACCCCCGTCGTCGTGCTCGACGAATCCACCGCCGAGGCCGGCAGCGAAGGGGCCTCCGCCTTGGAGCGGGCCGCGCTCGCAGCCTGCGCCGGGCGGACCTCGCTGTTCGTGGCCCATCGGTTGACCCAGGCGGCTACCGCCGACCGGATCGCCGTCCTGGACGCGGGACGGATCGTCGAAGAGGGGACACATGACGAACTCGTCGCAGCGGGCGGACGTTACGCCGAGCTTTGGCAGGCCTGGCAAGGCCGAACTTAGGTAACCCTAAGTTAGGGTGGCTCTGAATTGACGCCGCGGAAGGATGTCGCCTTCATGATGGAACCGAGCATTCACCCCCTCGAGATCTCAGCCACCCACCTCAGCGCCGTCAGACGCCGCACCGGTGACTACGCGGATCGCACCATCGCCGAAGCCTGTCGCATCGGCCTGACCTACTGGGCGACCGGGCACAGCCCACAAGGACTCGAACTCACCCCCGCCACCCCGTTCACCGACCTCCTCGGCTGGACCGACACCAGGCCCGCGCAGAACGGGAACCTCAACGGCGATGCTTCGAACAGCTTCCAGATCGACGTCCCCCACGGCGTTCACCACCGCGACGCCCAACTCGCCCTCGACGACCTCGCCGACTTCCCGAACCGCCCCCTCGGCACCATCAGCCCCACCACCCCGGCCGAACGGCTCCACACCTTGGCCACCTGGAATGACACCACGACAGACCGGAAGCGACCGACCATCGTCGACATGTTCCGGGCCCAAGCGGAACGACGCCCCGAGGCCGTCGCCGTCACCGACGAACACCGCTCCCTGACCTACCGCGAAACCGCAGACCTGTCCGCCCAACTCGCCCACCACATCGTCGAACACGGACTCACTGCCGAAGACACCGTCGGGGTCTCACTCACCCGCTCCGCCGACATGGTCATCGGGCTGCTCGCCATCCTGCAAGCCGGCTGCGCCTTCGTCCCCCTCGACCCCCACTGGCCCGCCACCCGCCGAGCCGATGTCATCGCCGACGCAGGCATCACCCTGCAACTCAACGACACCGGCGAACATCACCCCGCCGAACCCTCCGCACTCGCCGTCGACCTCGACGACTGGCAGTACGGGCACCACCCCACCAGCCATGTCGACACCACCATCCACGGCAACTCCCTGGCCTACGTGATCTTCACCTCCGGATCCACCGGCCGCCCCAAAGGGGCGATGATCCGCCACGAAGCGATCAGCGAACGGCTGCTCTGGCAGATCGACGAGATCCTCGGCTTCGGCGACGACGACGCCTCCCTGTTCAAAGCACCGCTCTCCTTCGACATCTCCATCAACGAGATCTTCCTGCCCCTGGTGAGCGGCGGCCGACTCGTCGTCCTACGACCCGGCGGAGAACGCGACCCCCACCACCTGCTCGACGTCATCGACACACACCGGGTCACCTTCACCTACCTCGTCTCCTCCATGCTGGACATCCTCCTGGAGATCTGCGGAGACTCGACGAAACTCGACAGCCTCAGACACGTGTGGTGTGGCGGCGAAGTCCTCACCCCGGAGCTCTACGAACGCTTCCGCACCCGACTCGACATCCCCATGTACCACGGCTACGGACCCGCCGAAGCAACCATCGGTGTCTCCCACGTCATCTACCGCGGAACAGCTGAACGCCGCTCGACCTCCATCGGCCGGGCCAACCCCAACACCCAGCTGTACGTCCTCGACGACGAACTCCGCCCGGTCCCCACCGGCGTCTGCGGCGAACTGTACGCCGGAGGATTCCTCCTCGGCCGCGGGTACGTCGGCGCCCCCGCCCTGACCGCCACCCGATTCGTGGCCAACCCTTTCGCCGACGACGGAAGCCGCCTGTACCGCACCGGTGACCTCGCCCGCTACCGCGCAGACGGCTCCCTCGACTTCCTCGGCCGAGCCGACAACCAGGTCAAGATCCGCGGCATGCGACTCGAACTCGAAGACGTCGAAGCCGGTCTCGCCGCACACCCCGGAATACGACACACCTGCGTCGTCACCCGGCAGAACAGCGCCGGCGGTACCTACCTCGTCGGATACGTGATCCCCGCCGCAGGACACGAGCAGACGACCCCCGAGGAGATCAAGGCCTGGGCCGAACAACACCTGGTCGAATACATGGTGCCCGCTCACCTCGTCGTCCTCCCGGAGTTCCCCCTCACCGCCAACGGCAAGATCGACCGGAACGCGCTGCCCGACCCCGCCCCCACGACGCACACCCACATCAAGGCCGCCACCGACCACGAACGTGCCGTCTGCGCCGCTGCCGCAGCCGTCCTACGCCTCGAGGACACCGGCCCCGAACAGGACTTCTTCCGACTCGGCGGCGACAGCATCCTCGCCATCTCCCTGCTGAGCACCCTCCGCGAGGCCGGACTCCACACCACCGTCGGCCAGATCTTCGCCAGCCCCACCCTCGGCGCACTCGCCGCCACGGTCAGCAGCGAAGCCCGAACCCGGACAGACCCCGACGACATCGCCACCGGCACAGTCACCGGATCACCCATCCTGCGATGGCTCGGCCACACCACCGACGCGGTCGACGGCTTCGTGCAGTCGATCGTCCTCAACACCCCGGACGAACTGACTGCCGAAGGCCTCGACACCGTCCTGCGCGCCGTCCTCACCCGACACCACATGCTGCGTGCCCGACTCGTCCGCGGCAACCACTGGGCCTTCGAGATCCCCACCGACGACCAGGTGCTCACCTGCTGGGAGGAGAGCGACCGGCCCCTCGACGAATGCGTCAGCCTCGCCACCGCAGCGCTCGACCCCGACCACGGCGTGATGCTCCGCGCCGTCTGGCGGCGTGCCGCCCGCCAACTGGTCGTCGTCATCCATCACGTCGTGATCGACGGAGTGTCCTGGCGGATCCTCACCGACGACCTCGCCGCCGCCTGGCGGCAGTACCGCAACGACTCGACGATCGAACTGCCTGCCACCGGCACCTCGTTCAGACGCTGGACCCAACTCCTGGCGGCCGCCGACTTCGACGAAGACCGCGCCTACTACGAACGACCCCTGCCTCACCCCGACCAGCCCCTGGGGCGGCGCGCCCTGTCCGACACCGACACCGTGGCGAACGAAAAACAACGGGCCGTAGCCCTCGCCGCCGAGGCCACCACCACGCTGTTGACCCGGACCCCCGCCCTCTTCCACACCGGCGTCAATGACGTCCTGCTGACCGGGCTCGCCGTAGCCCTCGCCCGCTGGCGTCGTGACCGAGGCCAGGCGCAGACCTTCGCGCACATCGAGTTGGAAGGACATGGCCGGGAAGAACGCCATGTCGCCGGTGCCGGCGGTGTCGAGACCGACCTGTCACGTACGGTCGGTTGGTTCACGACGCTCTTCCCGGTGGTCGTGGATCCGGGCCGGGCAAGCGACTTCACCTCCGCCGGATATCTCGCCTCCGCACTGGTCGCCGTGAAGGAGGATCTCGCCGAGGTACCGAACAAGGGCTTGTCCTATGGCGCACTCCGCCACCTGTCCGGTCTGGACACCACCTCGTCCGCACCGCAGGTCCTGTTCAACTACCTGGGCCGTTTCGACGCCGGAACGTCCGACGCCTGGCAAGCCGCGCAGGCCACCGAACAGCTCGGAGAACGCCGCGACCCATGTATGCGCCTGCCCCGGGCCCTGGAGTTCAACGCCATCGTCGAACCAGGCTCCTCCGGTGACTACGAACTGGTCACCACTCTTTCCTGGCCCGACGGCCTGTTCACCGACGCTGACGTGGATGCTCTCAGCAGGTATTACCAGGAGGCGCTCCTCGGGCTCGCCGCACTCGAACAGGGCGCTCATTCGCCCAGCGACTTCCCTCTGGTCCGACTCAGCCAGCAGGATGTCGACGTCCTCGACAGCCCCACCCTGCGCAACATCCTGCCGTTGACTCCACTCCAGGAAGGTCTGTACTTCCACTCGGTCTTCGACGACGACTCCACCGACAGCTACGTCGAGCAGCAGGTCCTGAACCTGGCCGGGGAGATCGACGTCGAGCGGCTGGCAGCGGCAGCGAACCGCTTGTTCGACCGGTATCCGAACCTGGCTGCGCGCTTCGTCGCATTGGCGGACGGCCGGGTCGTTTCCGTCTGGGAGGAGGGCGTCGAGGTGCCCTTCGTCACGGTCTCCCGCCCCGGACTGACCGACGAAGAGATCCACGACTACGCCGAACGCGACCGCACCTCCGGTTTCGACCTGGCAGTAGGGCCGCCGATGCGATTCGTCCTGTTCCTCGACCCGGAGTCCTCCCGCAAGGTCCTGGTGCAGACCGTCCATCACATCGTCGCCGACGGCTGGTCGGTGCCGCCGATGCTCCGCACGCTGTTGGCCGAGTACCACGAGCCGGGAAGTACCCCCACGCGAGGAGGATTCGCCGACTACGTCGGTTGGCTCGCTAATCGGGACACCGCCGCGGCCGATCAGGTGTGGGCAGCCGAACTCGACGGGCTCCCCAGCCCTTCCCTGGTGGCCGAAGGGCATATCGCCTCCAGCGCCTTCGCCGACGTCTGTGTCGAGCTGACCGCTGACCTCGAGGCCGCCGCCCGGGTGGCCGGTGTGCCCCTCAGTGTTGCCGTGCACAGCGCCTGGGCACTGACCCTGGGCGGGATCCTGCACTCCGAGGATGTCGTCTTCGGTTCGACCGTCTCCGGACGTGACGCCGACGTCCCCGGCATTGAGGACATGGTCGGACTGTTCATCAACACCATCCCGTTGCGAGCGCGATGGGCAGGCGAGCACACTGTCGGGGAGCTGCTGTCCGCTGTCCGTGAGCAGCAGAGCAGGACCCTGCCGCATCAGCATGTGTCTCTGGCTCGGATCAGTCGCCGGGTCGGTGCCGGGTCGCTGTTCGACACTCTCGTCGTCTTCGACATGGCCACCGAGGTGAGTGAGCTCCGCCGTCCCGGTGACACTCTCGTCGTCACCGATGTCGTCAACGAGGGGGCACCGCACTATCCGTTGACCCTGGTCGTGGGGCGTGCCGCCGACGGTGGTCCGCTCCTCACCCTGATCTACGACAGCGTGCTCCTGCGGGAAGGCCACGCCGGGGCGCTCCTGCGCCGGTTCTCCCAGGTGCTCACTGCCGTGCTGGGCTGTCCCGACAGGTTGATCAGCGATCTGCCGGCGGCGCCGACGAGGCTGCCCTGTGCGATCGAACCGGTCACTCTCGGAGAGTTGTTCGATGCTGCCGCGACTCGAGACCCATTGGCGACCGCCGTCACCCAATGTTCTCTCGACGGGCGTACCCACTCCTTGACCTACGACGAGCTGGCCGACGCCAAGAACGAGCTGGCCGATCTTCTCCGTGCGTGCGGTGTCGGGCCCGGGCGCAGGGTGGCCGTCGCCTTGCCGCGGGCCGTCGAGCAGGTGGTGGCCCTGGTGGCCGTCGTCAGCGCGGGTGGCGCCTATGTTCCCTTGGACACGGCCTATCCGGACGACCGGCTGATCTATGTGCTCAGTGACTCCGCGCCTCAGGTGGTCCTGGTCGCCCCGGAGCACAAGGAACGCTTCGCGGGTCTGCTCGAGCGTTCCGGGGTCGAGGCGCGGCTCCTTGTCACCGGGGAGGAGACTCTCGACGCGGAGGATCTTGCCGTGCCGGGCAGGTCCGAGTCGGGCTGGCATGATCCTGCCTACGTGATCTACACCTCGGGCTCGACCGGTCGACCCAAAGGTGTGGTCGTCACCCACTCCAGCGTGGTGACCCTGTTGGCCAACACCCAACCGGACATGAACTTCGGACCCGACGACGTATGGGTCCAGTTCCATTCATACTCATTTGATTTCGCGGTCTGGGAGCTGTGGGGATCGCTGGTGTACGGCGGTGAGCTGCTCGTGCCGGACTACGGGCTCACCCGCTCCCCGATGGACTTCCACCGCCTCGTACGGGACCGCGCAGTGACCGTCCTCAACCAGACACCCTCAGCCTTCTACCGTTTCGTCGAAGCCGATCGGCACGCCGGGGAACCGCTGCCCGCGCTGCGCCGGGTCATCTTCGGAGGAGAAGCTCTCGACCTCGATCGACTGCGTGACTGGGTCGACCGCCATGGCACCACTTCACCAGAACTGGTCAACATGTACGGCATCACCGAGACCACCGTGCACGTGACCCACCGAGTGTTGACCGACGAGGACTTCGCTTCCGAGGAGACGACCAGCCCCATCGGTGGACCGATCCCCGGCCTGACCGTCCACCTGCTGGATGACCGACTGCGGCCGGTGCCCCCCGGCCGGGTCGGCGCGATCTACGTGGCCGGTGCCCAGGTGTCAGCGGGCTACCTGGGCCGGCCCGCCCTCACCTCGGGGCGCTTCGTCGCCGACCCCTTCGCCGGGGACGGCTCCCGGATGTACCACACCGGTGACCTGGCCCGCCGTACTCTCAGCGGCGAACTCGAATTCACCGGCCGCGCCGACGACCAGGTCCAGCTCAAGGGATTCCGCGTCGAACTCGGCGAGGTCGAATCGGTGATCAGAGCCGTCGACGGCGTCGTGGACGTGGCCGTCACCGTTGCAGACACCGGCGACCACCTGGTGGCGCACCTGGTGGGTCGAGCCGCACCGGACCTCGCCGAGCGGCTGGCCACCACACTGCCCACCCACATGATCCCCGGACGCTTCCTGACCGTGGACGCCCTGCCGTTGACCGTCAACGGGAAACTCGACCGCGAAGCCTTGACCAGGAATGCGGCGCAGGAACCTGCGCGGTCGGCCGCCACCGGATCCGTGCTCGGCACACTGATCGACATCTTCGCCCACACCCTGGGACACCCCGATACGGACGCGGACACCGATTTCTTCGCCGCCGGCGGCGACAGCATCGTCGCGATCACCGTGGTCAACCGGGCCAGAGCGAACGGACTGTCGATCACCCCCCGCGACCTGTTCCTGTTCAAAACACCTGCCGCGCTGGCCGATCAGCTCGCAGAACGCGGGACACCGGTCGAGGCCCCGGGGCCGGTCACCCTCTCGTCCTGCCGCGAGGACGGCCCGGTGCCGCTCACGCCGATCATCCTCCGGCAGCGCGAACTGGGCGGCGAGCTGCGTGCCTTCGCCCAAGCCCGAGTCGTCCCGGTGGAAGAAGGGACCAACCGCCTCGACGTGGAACGTGCCGCGCGGGCCGTGATCGCCGCACACCCCGCGCTGCGGATACGTCTGGACATCGACCACGGGGTGTGGTCCCTGCGCACCGCACCTCCCGGTGAACCCACCGTGATCGATACGGACGCCTGCGATGCCGCCACCGCGGCGAAGGAAGCCGCTCGACGACTTGACCCCCACGACGGCGACACCGTCGTCTTCAGCTGGTCGGCGACCACCCGGACCCTGGTGTTCGTCGTCCACCATCTCGCCGTCGATGCCGTGTCCTGGCTGATCCTGCTGGAGGACATCGCCGCAGCGCTCCGTGGCGAACCACTCGCCCCGACGACCACCCCCTACGCCGAGTACGCCGAGGCACTCACCGTCAGCGCGGCCACCGCAGCCGGTGACCTGGGACATTGGCGCGAGGTCCTCCAGGCACCCCCCTTGGTCGGCGAACTCGGTGAACTGCGTGAGATCACTGTCACGCTCGACCCGAAGGCCAGCGAACGAGTGCTCGGTCTCGCCCCCTCCTCGTACGGCATCGCACTGACCGAACTACTGTGCGGCGCACTACGAGTCGCGCTGACCCATGTGCAGACATCACCCGGCGACCTGGCGGTCGACCTGGAAAGGCACGGCCGGGTCGCCGTACTCGAAGGACACGACTACACCCGTACGGTCGGCTGGTTCACCGCCATCGCCCCGGTGCGGCTCACCGCCCACACCGACCCGGTGGCGGCCGCCCGTGAGGTGACCGAACGAGAACCCGACGAGACCGGCCACGTCACCTACGGGCAGCTGCGCTACCTGAACCCCCAGACAGCGCCCCTGCTGACCACACACGCCCAGGTGCTCTTCAACTATCTGGGGCGTGGCAGCGAGGCACAGGCTCTTCCCACCGGCGATCCGGTGGTCGGCAGCCCGTACGCCGTCGAGGTCAATGCCTGGATCGAAGCATCCACCGGCGCAGTGAAAGCGACCTTCACCCTCGCCGAGGAGATCCCCGACGAGATCACCGAACACTGGTTGCAAGCGCTGCAGTCCATCGCGGACGAGGCGACGACCGCTGAACGCATCGCACCGGTGGGTCCCCTCCAACGCGGCCTGTACTTCCAGGCCCAGATGGCCGGTACCACCGGAGGCTATGTCGCGCAGAACTACTTCGGTTTCGAACGACAGCTCGACCCCGCAGCCCTGTCCACGGCGATGTCTGCAGTGATCGCCAGACATCCCGCCATCGGCGCAGGTTTCGGCACCGACCGGGACGGCGAACCGGTACAGATCCTCAGCCCGGACCGTCAGGTCGACATCCGCACGGTCGAAGTCGCCGACGACGCAGAACTGGAGACCCTGCGCATCGCTGACCGGCGGACGGCCTTCGACCTGACCGACCCACCGTTGATCAGGCTGACCGTGGTGCATTTCCCGGACGGCCGGGACGGGCTGATCCTCAGCTACCACCTGCTGCTCTGGGACGGCTGGTCCCGGGAGATCGTGTTGCGGGACCTGTTTGCCGCGTACGAATCTGCTCTCACCGGAGAACAACCGGATCTCGGACCGGCCGCACCGGCTTTCGAGGAGTACGCGCGCGCCGCCGCAGCCGTGGACCGTACACCTTCGGAACGCTTCTGGGCGGAGCATCTTGCCGCGTTGTCCGGCCCCACCCTGCTGGCAGGCCCGGAGCCCGCGTTGTTGACCGATCTGCCGCCCGCGCTCGTGCGCACCCTGTCCGTCGAACAGACCACAGCTCTTCACGAGGCAGCCAGAGCCCATGGGGTCACGCTGAATTCCCTCCTGGCCGGGGCTTTCGGACTCTTCCTCGGTGCCTACACAGGTCGCCATGACGCCGTCTTCGGGGTGACCGTCTCCGGGCGGGATGGTGAAGGTCTCTCCGAGATGGTCGGTGTCCTGCTTAACACCGTGCCCATGTGGACCCGGGCCAGGCCCGAGTACACGGTCGGGGAGTACCTGTCGACGGTACAGGCGTCCCGGGTCGAGGCCATGGGTCACGAGGACCTGGGTCTGGGCGAGATCCAACGGGCGAGCGGCCACGACATCCTGTTCGACAACCTGTTCGTCTTGCAGAACTTCCTGGACGTGGACGCGCTGGAGGAGATGAACGCCCGGCACGGCATCGCCGAGGTCCGGGCCGACGATTCCACGCACTACCCGTTCACCTGGGTCGTGACGCCGGGCGACCGGATCACGATCAAGGTGGAGCCTCGAAGCCTCTGCGGATTCGAGGCCGACCGTCTCCTCGACGACTACGTCCGGACGCTCACCGAGCTGGCCGCTGCCACCGGTCAGCTCGGAGCCTTGCCGGGTCTGGCCCGCTCACCCGAGGGCGCGGTGCGCACGGAGGTCGGTACGGACACCGTCGTCGACCGGTTCGACCAGGCCGCTGACCGGAACCCTGAACGGATCGCGCTCGTCGCCGGCTCGCGACAGATGACCTTCGGCGAGCTTCGCGACCGTAGCCGGGCCCTGGCCGGGGTGCTCGTGGCGCGGGGGATCGGCGTCGAGGACACCGTGGGCATCGCGATCCCGCGATCGGTGGACTCGATCGTGGCCCTGTTCGCCGTGCTACGGACCGGTGCAGCCTATGTGCCGCTGGAACTGGACCATCCGGACGAGCGGATCGCCGTGATCGTCGACGACGCCCGACCGGACGTGGTGCTCACCGTCAGCGATGTCTCGTCACGGTTGACCGGCGATCTGATCGAGCTGGACCGTCCGCTGCCGCCGGCCGAGCCCTTCGTGACCTTCTCGCCGGACGACCCGCAGCGGCTACGTCATGCCGCGTACACGATCTACACCTCCGGCTCCACCGGTAGGCCCAAGGGCGTCGTGACCGAATACGCAGGGTTGACCAATATGTTGATCAACCATCAGCGTCGGATCTTCGAACCGGTGCTGGCCGAGCACGATCACCGGGTCTTCCGCGTCGCCCACACCGTCTCCTTCGCCTTCGACATGTCCTGGGAAGAACTGTTGTGGCTGGCAGACGGACACGAGGTGCACATCTGCGACGAGGACCTGCGACGTGACGCCCCCGGACTGGTCGCGTACTGCCGTGAACATCGGATCGACGTGGTCAATGTGACGCCGACCTATGCGCAGCAGCTGCTCTCCGAGGGGCTGCTCGACGAGCCTGCAGAACGACCGGCGCTGGTCCTCCTGGGTGGTGAAGCGGTCACCCCGGCCTTGTGGCGGAGGCTGGCCGAGACGGAAGGGACTGTCGGGTACAACCTGTACGGGCCCACCGAGTACACGATCAACACCCTCGGAGCGGGGACCTTCGAGTGCCTGGACCCGGTCGTCGGAGTGCCGATCGACAACACCGACGTGTACGTGCTCGACCACTGGCTGCGTCCGGCACCGGACGGCGTGCCCGGGGAGCTGTACGTCGCAGGGATCGGCATCGCCCGGGGGTATCTCGGTCAACCTGGCCAGAGCGCACACCGGTTCGTGGCCTCGCCCTTCGGTCGGCCCGGTGAACGCATGTACCGCACCGGTGACCTGGTGGTCCGTCGCCCTGACGGGAACCTGATGTACCTGGGGCGTACCGACCAACAGGTGAAGATCCGTGGGCATCGGGTCGAACTCGGCGAGGTCGAGGCAGCATTCTCGGTGCATCCCGCAGTGCGATTCGTCGCAGCAGTGGCTCAGCTCGACCCACAGGTCGACGGGGCTCACCGCTTGGCGGCCTATCTTGTCCTGGACGGTGCCGAGCTGTCCGCTGTGGCTGCGCAGGTCGGGGCCGGGTTGCCGGACTTCATGTGCCCGACGCACTACGCCCAGGTCGAGGAGATCCCGTTGACAGTGAACGGTAAGGCGGACACGGCTGCTCTCCCCGAGCCGAGGCCGCTGGGAGCGCTGTCCTCGGCGGGGGAGCGGGGCCCGAACACCGCGACGGAGACCGTCGTGTGCGAGTTCTTCGCAGAGACTCTCGACCTGGACGAGGAGGACGTGAGTGCGGTGGGTGACTTCCTGGCCCTCGGCGGGCACTCGATGTCGGCGATCCGACTGGTGGGCTTGCTCCGTCGGGAGTTCGGCGCGGTGATCACCATCCGGGATCTGCTGTACTTGCGCACCCCTGAAGCGATCGCCCGGCATATCGATGACCGTGGCTGAGGTCCAGGAGAGGCCACGGACCGGGTCAGCCGTCCTGGCGACGGCGATCCGTCGGAATATCGGCGCGGTCGCTGGGGGCACGGCTCTGATGTGTCTCTACCAGGCCGGTGAGACCTCCTTGCCGATCGTGCTCGGCCGGATCGTCGGGAATCTCGCCGGTGACCGGAGCCTGACTGCGCTCGCCTTGTCGGTGGTGGCCTTGGCGGTGACCATCTCGACGGTCTCCTTGTCATGGCGTTTCGGGATGCGCATCTTGCAGAAGGCGAATACGACCGAGGCGCACCGGTGGCGGGTGGAGGTTGCTGCGTGTGGGCTTCGGCCGGTGGCGGTGGACGCCGAGGTGAAGTCGGGGGAGATGTTGGTCATCGCCACCGAGGACGCGGATCAGGCGGCGGATATCGTCGAAGTGGTGCCGATGATGATCAGTGCTCTGGTCTCGTTGGCGATCGCGACGATCGCCTTGAGCGTGGCGAGTCTGTGGCTCGGGGGCCTGGTCATGGTGGGGACCTTCGTGATCCTCTCGGTGCTCAGCGTGCTGTCGACCCGGATCGGGGCGAGCACCAAGGAACAGCAGGTCAAGGTCGCCCGTGCCGGGGCGAAGGTGGCCGATCTGATCGCCGGTCTGCGTCCGTTGCACGGTTTCGGTGGCAATCATGCGGCTTTCCTGTCCTATCGCGGCGTGAGCACCGAGGCGAGGTGGCAGGCGATCACGGTGGCCCGGGTCAATGGTGTCTATGCCGGTACGGCTTTGGCGTTGAATGCTTCGTTGGCATCTGCGGTGACCTTGTCGGCGGGATGGATGGCTCTCGACGGGCGGATAGGTGTCGGGGAGCTGGTCATGGCGGTGGGCTTGGCGCAGTTCATCATGGAGCCGCTCCGGTTGTTCTCGGAGATGCCCAAGTACGTGATGGTGGCGAGGGCGTCGGCGGAGCGGATGGCGTCGGTGCTCTCGGGTCAGCCGGTGGAGGAGTCGCGGGCGGGGAGTCCGCTTCCGGGGGGTGGGCTCGAGGTCGACGGTGTGGGTCACCGGACGTTGCGTGGTGTGTGCTTGTCCGTTCCTCCTGGTGGTTTCGTCGCGATCGCGGCTGTTCGGCCGCAGATGGCCGCCGAGCTGATGTCGATCCTTTCCCTGCAGGTCGCTCCGGGCGGATACGAGGGTGTGGTGCGGGTCGGGGGTACGCCGTTGGCGGAGCTGCCGGTCTCGGTGACACGTCAGTATCTTCTGGTGAATCCGCACAGCGGGGAGATCTTCGCCGGGACGCTCCGTTCGAATATCGATCCGTCGGGGAGGAGCGGGTCGGTGTCGGAGGCGGTGTCGGCGTCGATGCTGACCGATGTCGTGGCCTCGCACCCTGAGGGGCTCGATTACGAGGTGCGTGATCGAGGGGCGAATCTGTCCGGAGGGCAGCGTCAGCGGCTGTCCTTGGCTCGGGCTCTGGCGGCTGAGGCAGAGATCTTGGTTCTGCACGATCCGACGACAGCGGTGGACGCGGTGACCGAGCAGCGTATTGCGCGTCAGGTGGCGCAGCTGCGCCGGGGCCGTACGACCATCGTCTTCACCACGAGCCCGGCGTTATTGGATGTCGCAGACCGGGTGTTCGTGCTCGATGAGGGGGTGTTGACGGCGGAAGGCACCCATCGTGAACTGCTGGCCGGCGACGAGTCCTATTCCTCGATGGTGACTCGGTGATCATGTGGTCGGCAGCAGCCAGGTGGCTGCTCAGGCCACTACCCAGGCGATGTCTCTGAGCAGCGCTTGGCGCCATCCTGCCCGGTCATGGTCACAGGCCGATCTGTTCACCTGTACGGTCGCGCCGGCTCGGCCGGTGAGTTCTTCGACCATGGCGCAGTGGGGGTGCATACGTTCTTCGTGCTCGCCCAGGTCGAAGGCGATCTTCAGGTGGCTGAGGTCGGGCTTTTCCCGTAGCCGGGCTGCGATGGCGCCGCCGATCGGCCCACCCAGGGGGTCCGGCAGGTCGGCGGCGTGGGGCGTCCACCAGAAGGCGCCGGACTGGCAGGTGACGCGGGAGATGAGTTCGGGGAAGTCCAGCGCGGCGTACAGTGCGCTCAGCCCGCCGAAGCTCTGACCGGCGACGGTGAGCCGGTCGAGGTCGGCCGGGATGTCGCTCTGCGCGATCATCGGGAGTAGTTCGTCGCGGACCGCTTTCCACAGTTCGGGGCGGCAGCAGAGTTCGATACCCCGGTCCTTCGCCGGGACGAAGACGAGGGTGACCGGGGGCATCTCTTCGGCAGCGACAGCGGAGTCGACGGCGGTCATGGCCGGGTGGAGGTGCAGCCAGTCGTCTCCGTCGAGGAGGAGGACTGCAGGCCCGCCACCACCGGCCGGGTGGACGCGGACGGTGCGGCGTCCGCCGAGGAGTGGACTGTTCCACCGGAGCCTGATGCTCGGCAGGGGCAGGATGTCGTCGGGGCCGATATTCGGCCAGTGGGGTTGGTCGGGGGTGTCGGGGGTGGCGACGATGGAGCTTTCTCCGCCGGCACCTACGGGGTTGAGCGGATCGGCGTGCTGGCCGGTGTCGGTGTGGATCCGGTAGGTGACGCGTAGCCGGGCGGGCATGGGCACGGCGGCGTACCAGCAGTCGGTGTCCTCCCACTGTTCGAGGGGGATCGGGGGTGACCAGCTCTCGAAGTCGAGGCTTGCGGGGCTGCCGCGCCAGCGGAAGAGCGCGGTCCAGCCGCCGTCGGGGGAGGGGATGAAACTGGGGGATGTCGAGGACCAGAATGCGTGGCTTCCTGGTTCGCCGGGGATCCCGAAGCGGGCGAAGGCAGGGGCATGGCCGGGGGACGGCCCCGGAGAGGTGTCGTCCTTGGCCTGGGGCGGTGTGAGCATCGGTGGTCCTCGTTGACGCAGGACAGGGCAGAAAAGCAGATCTTAGGTTAGCCTCACCTAACTCTAGGTGGTATTTCATTGTCCACCAGACGAGGCCGTGGCGGGACGAGAAGACCGCGTAGCATCAGCGACGGCCTCGACGAGCATCCCTCGCGCAGGCCGTGCACCTGACCACCTGCGCGAAGGAAGAGGCGCGATGCCTGATGCCATCGTCAGCCTGACGGCTGCACCCGAGATCGAGGACAGCACCGCCTGCCACCACCGGAGAGGAGCATGAACGGGATCTCGTCCGCAGAGCTGACCCGCCACGGCGAGAACCTCCTCGAACAAGGGAACGCACGGGGGGCAGCGCGGGTGGCACAGCGGGTGATCCTCAACGATCCGGAGCTCTCCCGGGCCCGGCTCCTCCTCGCCCGGGCGTTGATCGCGCAGGGATGCCCGGACCAGGCCTGGGAGCCCGCTGCTGAATCAGCTCGGCTCGATCCCCACGACCCGTGGTGCTTGATCACCCTCTCCGAGGTCTACCGGCTCCTGGAGGACCAGCCGCAGGCCGTCGCTGCCGCCGATGCGGCCATCCAGCTGGCACCAAGCCTCGGGGAAAGCCACTACACACGAGCCATTGCCTTCCTCACCGCAGGGCGACCGGATCCTGGTGCCGCACTCCCGAGCATCCTCGAAGCCAGCCAACTCGACCCGGGCAATGCCGACGTCCTCACCGTCCTGGGCTTCTGCCATGACGAACTCGGGGAGAAGAAGAAAGCCCGTCAGGCCTACAACCAGGCTCTGGCCCTTGACCCCGCCCATGCCTGCACCCTGAACAATCTCGCCGCACTGGAGATCTCACGAGGTCGTCTACGCAGTGCCGCGACCTATCTGACTGCCGTCCTGGCCCAGGCTCCTGACTTGACACTGCTGCACAAAAACTTCGATCTGGCCCTGCTGCGCATCCTGCAACGCTTCTGGTGGCTCATCTCCGTCGTAGCCGTCGTTGAAGGCATCCTCCTGGCGGCGAAGACATCCTGGACGATCCGCGCGTCCATCGGTCTTCTCGCCCTTGCTTTCACGTCTGCTCTGGCGAGATACGTCCTGAGGACACTCCCTCAAGGGGCGTCGACCGTCCTCCATGGCCTGTGGAAGCGGTCGATGGCGGGAATGCGCTGGTACCTGTTCCTATGGGTGGGCTCCTTGGCCGCCGCACTGGTCATGGCTTTGGCCCCGGTCACGGTGGCCGGCGAGGCCGGAGTCCTGATGCTCCTGCTCCTGAAGGTGAGTGGGCCCATCGCGCTGATCGTGCTGGCCCGCAGGGTGGGGCAACGGACCGGGAAGATGACCCGACACACCCGAAATCGGCTGGCCGGCCGTCTGCCTGGATTCTGAACACATGGCACCGGAGGAGCGCACCTCCTCAGGAGAGCAGGTCAGAACGGGGGGAACTTCCGGAAGACGTTAGTTCCGCAGTGCAGCTCTCCACCGGAAAGGTGGTAGCGGTAATAGGTGTCGACATGGCCGACCCGCTTGCCGTTCTGCGCATGGACTGCGGTGATCGCCTCGGCGAAGACGTCCTTCCCGTTCACCTTCGGCCCGAACTGTTCGGGAACGAGCATGTGCGCGCGACTCAAAGACAGTCCGTTCACCCCGGCGGGCAGCGCTGCACGCAGATTGCGGACCCCCAAGGGGGCCTCGCCGCCAGTACGTTCGGCCGGGCCGCCCTGTCTGAGATATTTCGCCAGGTCGGTATCGGAGCGGGTCGCCCTGTTGTCGTCCACGATGAAGGTGTCGCTCTCAGGGCCGTTCACCATCCCTCCGGTCGAGGGCGGCCCCGGCGGTCCGTCGATCCGCGACCTCTCGAAGAGCACCGGGATCCTCAGGAAGTCGTGATCGCTGAAGTCGAGTTCCTTCTTCAGGATCTCGACATTCGCCTCGATCCGCTGTTGGGCGATCTCGTTCGCCTTCAAGAAGTCCGCGCTCTGCAGCGCCTCGTTGACGGTGGGCGGTGTCGGGTAGGGGCTGTTGTCGGAGCTCTTCGGCGGGGCGGTCACCGGCTGCTCTCCCTGACCGGCGGCCTGCACCTTCTTCAACAGGTCGAGGCCCTCCCGTGGGCTGGCGGTGATGAAGGCCCAGCCCCGTTGATTCTTCGCCGGGACGACCTGGAGGATCTCGTCGACATGGCCGACCGAGAGGAATGAGGTGTCCAGGTAGATCGGCCGCTGCTCGGCATTCGCCTCGAAGAAGGACCGCTGGATCTGCGACATGGTTCCGTATCTGTGACGTTCGGTGTGGCCCATGATCAATCGTCCTGCTCGATGGGTTCGGCCGTCCTTCGTGTAGGCACCGATACCTTCGACATTTCCGGTGGACTCCAGGGACGTGTCTCCTTGAGGTCCGGTCAAGGCGATGACTCCGACGTCTTTGCCCCTGAAGGAGAACCACTCGTTCTTCCCCGGGATATTCCGATGTGACAGCGCCAGCACCCGGATGTCCTGTCTCCGACCGCCTTGGGTCATCGAGGCGTACATGCCTTCGAAATGGTCTTGGGCCCATTGGCTCACGAAACCCGTGACGACACGTCGCTGCACCGGAACCGTCGAACCGACCTCCCTGATCTGCTGGGCCGGCCAGTTGATGTTGTTCTCGTCGTCGCCGGTGCTCCGGACCACGACGACCTTCTCCACGTCCTCGATGGAGAAAGGGGTGAGTTTCGCGACCTGGAGGTCCACGGCGGCCCTGCTGACCCGGACTCCTTCACGAACCTCCAGGCTCAGGGCGAACCTGCCGTCGAAGGTCCTGGCATCCCGGATGACGTCGGTGGCCTCGACGCCGAAGGTCATCCCGGACCGCAGCTGCGCAGCCGTGATCCTTGCCGGCAGCGTCAATCCGGGCGACCAGGTGTTCCCGGTCTTGACGAAGACACGGACCTTCCCTTTCGCGCGAGCTGATACGGAGAGGGTGGCGGTCGCCTGGCCGGCGATGTCCTTGATCGCCGGGAGTCGCACCAGAGTGAGGTCCTTGGCGTCCTCGGGCCCGTTCACGACATTGTCGGCACCGTCGTGGCAGCTGCTCGCCTGGACGAATTTCACCGGTTTCCCTGCTGGGACTGCGCATCGTCCGGAGTCGTCGTCGATATTCGGCAGGACGACGCGGGTCTCCGAGGTCAGGCTGACACGTCGACCGTCGGAATCACCGTCTTGACCTGCAGGGTGCTCGGCAGAGTTCTCCTCTGCCGAGGGGCTGTGGTGGTAGGGCTGGGGGGTTGCGGCTGCGTTCAAGGGAAAAGCACCGAGCGAGCCGACTGCCAGGGCGGCGACCGACGCCAGATATGTGCACCGACGGGAAACCGTGACGGACATGTTCTTCTCCTCACCGGAAAAAGGCTGGGTTCAGAGTGCGTCTGTCCCGCTCGCCTCGGCCTGCACGACAAGATGTCGCCGGAAGTCGACATCGAAAAGTTATTTTTCTATCTTTTCGGGAGATAGGCACCTTTAAGGGCCTGATCGTGCACTTCGCGTTGGTGGGTACCCTCTCGGTTAAGGCGAACGCTCTGGATGAGTCGCAAAACTCAGGACGCCTTGACCTGACGTAAAGGAGAAGAGCGCGGATGTGCCAATACTGCGGATGCCAGGACATCGAGACGATCGGGCGGCTCATGGAGGAACACCTCCAGATCCAGAACTGCTGTGGCTCGGTGAAGACCTGTATCGAACGTGGTGACACCGCCCGTGCCTACGACACGGTGGTACATCTGGCCCAGATCCTCCGCGTCCATAATGCTGTCGAGGAGGGCGCCCTCTACCCCGCGATGAACCGCTTCGAGGAATACGCGGAGAAGACCGCAGTCCTCTACGACGAACACGACGACGTCGACGCGGTCATCGACGAGATCCTCGACCTTGGTAGGTCGGGTCGTGCCGATCAGATCGACTGGACATCGGCGCTGGCGACCTTCGACGTCCTGTACGAACACATCATCCATGAGGACAACGGACTCTTCCCTGCAGCGGCGGTAGCCTTGGACGCCCAGGACTGGGAACGGTGTGAGCGCGCTCGCAGTGACGAGGAGAACGCAGAACGTTGAGCCGCGAAGTCCATCTGCAGCGGGAAATACCCCCATCGACTTGGTCGAACTCGTTGCAGAGCATCCCCGCTGACCCTAGGCTCAGGGGCGAACCGGTGCCGCGTCCCCGCAGCACCGCGGAGCGTCACGGGAGAACCCGGCCATGGCCGGCTCCTGGCGTCGAAGTCCCAGCAGAAAGGCGAAGGAGCGTCATGAGCGAACTGGAGTACCCCGCAGACCTGCGGTACACCACAGAACACGAGTGGGTGCGGCGCGGAGAAGGGAATGTCGTTCGGGTCGGTATCACGAGTTTCGCGCAGGACGCGCTCGGGGATGTCGTCTACGTCAGCCTTCCTGAGGCGGGGGCTGCGGTCTCCTCCGGTGACTCCTGCGGGGAGATCGAGTCGACGAAGTCGGTGAGTGAGCTGTACAGCCCGTTGACCGGCGAAGTCAGCGCCGTCAACAGCGCCTTGGACGTTTCTCCGGAACTGGTCAACTCCGATCCGTACGGGGAAGGCTGGATGTTCGAGATGACGGTCACCGACCCCTCCGCCATCGACGATCTCCTCGACGTGGCGACCTATTCGGCGGAATTGTCCTGAGCCATCGGCATCGTCCTGCTCTGACCGGCGGGCGGTGTTCCTCCTGTGAGCTGCGAACTGGGTTATCCGATGGGATAACCTGGTTCTCTGCTCTGACCGCATGTGCCCTCGAAAGAAGGTGACCGACGGTGATCGACCGTCCCCGCGAGAACCAGTCTCGCCAGCAAGACCCGATGACCATGCGTCTCACGAGTCTTGGCGACCTTGAGGCGCATGTCGAGCACGACCGCGGGTTGTCGACGGACGATCTCGCGACTATCGATGCGTTACGGCCTGACACCGCTCTCCTGCTCGTGCTGCGAGGCCCCAACGCCGGGGCACGCTTCCTGCTCGACGCGCCATTGACGACCGTGGGACGTCACCCTGACAGTGACATCTTCCTGGACGATGTCACCGTGTCCCGTAAACATGCCCTCTTCGAGCAGGAGGGGGACGCCTTCGTGGTCCGGGACGTCGGTTCCTTGAACGGAACCTATGTCAACCGTGAACGGATCGAACGGATGTCCTTGCGCACCGGTGACGAGGTGCAGATCGGGAAGTTCCGTCTGATTTTCTACACCGCGCCGCGACACTACGCCTGATCGATGACGCCGCCCTCAGTGCGGGCGGCCACTCGTCCCCGATACGGGGTCGTCTTGGTGATCCCTGCAGGCAGACGTCAGGTCCTTCGATTCTCGGGCTTTCGCCGAGAACCGAAGGACCTGACCATGTCGGGCGCCCGTGCGGAAACTTGCTGCGTATCGGATCGCCCCGCGGCTCATATCGACCCGGGGAAGGGACGTATCGTAGAAGTTGTGAAGGACCTAGATGTCCTCGGCGTCCGCGTCGAGATGCCCACGAATCAGCCGATCGTGCTGTTGCGTGAACGCGAAGGGGACCGTTATCTCCCGATCTGGGTGGGCGCGGCTGAAGCCGCCGCCATCGCCTACGCCCAGCAAGGGGTGATCCCACCCCGTCCGCTGACCCATGACCTGTTGGTCGACGTCATCGCAGCGTTGGGGCATTCCTTGCAGGAGGTCCGCATCCTCGAACTCCGCGACGGGGTTTTTCACGCCGCGTTGGTGTTCGACGACGGAACCCAGGTCAGCTCACGGACATCGGACGGCATCGCCCTCGCTCTACGTACGGGTTCACCGATCCGAGCGGGTGAAGAGCTCATCGACGAGGCCGGGATCGCGGTGGCTGACGACGAGGACGACGAGGTCGAACGATTCCGCGCCTTTCTGGATCAGGTCTCCGCGGAGGATTTCGATCAACCGGGCGGACCGGTCGAACCGGATGTACCGCCGCACGGTGAGGGATGAGCCCCATGTTCTCCAGATGTCGGGACAAAGCCGCTGTAGGCCTGTGTACTGGGCTTTCGGCGTGTCGAATGGCTGGTCGTTGACGTGTCCGATGCAGGATCGTACGGTCGCAGTACCCCTTCGTGGGCGCGGGGTCGTGTGGATGGCAGGGACTTTCAGGAAGAAAAATGTGCCCGACTTCTCGGGTGTGGTGAGTAAGGGTCATGGATGACCGAAGTCTCGCCGGTCATCGACCGGGCGCGATCGTGAAGGAGTCGCAGTGAGCCCTACGAACGAGGCGAAAACCGGTTCACATTCCGGCAGCGCACAGGGTGTCCTCTTCGACGACGACCTGCCCACGTTCGACTCCGACGCCGGTTACCGCGGTTCCATGGCTCAGCGTGCCGCCGGGATCACCTACCGTCAGCTCGACTACTGGGCCCGGACAGGCCTGGTCGAACCCTCGATCCGTAGCGCCACCGGCTCCGGTTCCCAGCGGCTGTACAGCTTCCGGGACGTCCTCGTGCTCAAGGTCGTCAAACGTCTGCTGGACACCGGAGTGTCCCTGCAGCAGATCCGCGTGGCGGTCGAGCATCTGCGCGAACGTGGGGTCGACGACCTGGCCCAGATCACGCTCATGAGCGATGGCGCTTCTGTCTACGAATGCACCTCCACCGATGAGGTCGTCGATCTTGTCCAAGGTGGGCAAGGGGTTTTCGGGATCGCTGTCGGCCGTGTGTGGCGTGAGGTGGAAGGCGACCTGGCGCCGCTCCCGCGGGAGCGACTGGGCGAAGAGCCTACTGACGACGACTCCTCCGATGACCAGCTGGCGGTGCGTCGACGTAGCCGTCGCACCGGGTGAACTTGCCGGAAGTGAGCCTTGGTCCGCTCGTACCCCGTACCTCTGCGGAGGTCTCGGTGCTAGCCTGACGGCGCCGTCATGTCGCACGGGAGAGTCTCGACCGGCCTCAGTGTCGAGGTCGAGCGCCGAAGGGGCAAGCATCCCCGGAACCTCTCAGGCACCCGGACCGTGCGATCAGGCACCTTGAAGCCCTGGCCGGGTGACAAGCGGGGGAGCACGCGACGCCGCGTCTGCGGTGCCGGACTCTAGGAGCGCCCGTGACCACCGAGCCCTGTCCTCTGCCAGAATTCGTCGCCCGCCATATCGGCCCACGTGATGAAGATGTCGTCGACATGTTGCAGGTCGTCGGCCGGCCCGATCTGGCGTCCTTGGTCGATGCCACCCTGCCGTCGCGCCTGCGTGACCCCGAGCCCCTCGGCCTGGAAGCCGCGGACGGTGAACAGCAGGTGTTGGACGAGCTGCGGGAGATCGCCGCGCAGAACGTGGTGAAGACTTCGCTGATCGGGCTGGGCTACCACAACACGATCCTGCCGACTGTGATCCAGCGGAATGTGCTGGAGAATCCCGGCTGGTACACCGCCTATACCCCTTATCAGCCGGAGATCTCCCAGGGGCGGCTCGAAGCGCTGCTCTCTTATCAGACGATGATCGCCGACCTGACCGGGTTGGATGTCGCCAATGCCTCCCTGTTGGACGAGGCCACCGCAGCAGCGGAGGCCATGACCTTGATGCGGCGGGCGACGAAGGCTGCCAAGGAAGCCGTGCTCTTGGTCGATGAGCAGGTCTTCCCCCAGACGCTTGCGGTGATCCGGTCGAGGGCGCTTCCGCTGGACATTGATGTCCTCGTCGTGGATCTCGCTTGTGTCGACAGTGTCGAGGCCCTGGCCGGGCTTGCTGCGGGACGTCCTGTCTTCGGGGTGATCGTGCAGTACCCCGGGCTGGACGGAGCTATCCAGGACTGGCGGGCACTTACCGAGGCTGTTCACGCTCAAGGCGGCTTGGTGACTGTCGCGGCAGATCTGCTCGCATTGACCTTGCTGTCTGCGCCAGGGGACTGGGGCACCGATGTCGCGGTGGGAACTTCGCAACGTTTCGGTGTGCCGATGGCCTTCGGCGGACCCCATGCCGGATATCTCGCCGTGCGCGAGCCGTTGGCACGGACGATGCCCGGGCGCCTCGTCGGGGTCAGCATCGATGCTGCGGGGCATCCGGCCTACCGGTTGGCCTTGCAGACCCGCGAGCAGCACATCCGCCGCGAACGGGCGACCAGCAACATCTGTACGGCTCAGGTGCTGTTGGCCGTGCTCGCGGCCATGTACGCCGTCTACCACGGGCCTGACGGCCTGCGTCGGATCGCCGCCCGGGTGCACCGGCACGCCCGGACAGCGGAGCAAGCACTGCTCTCCGCAGGCTACGAGCTGGGCTCGTCGATCTTCTTCGACCGGATCACCGTACGGACACCGGGGCGAGCCGCTGAGATCCTGGCGGAGGCGGCCGAGCGTGGCTACAACCTGTGGCAGGTCGACGAGGACACCTTGGCTTTCAGCTTCGACGAGGTCACGACATCGGCTGATGTCACGGCCGTCCTGGGATGCTTCGGGCTCACCGAGGACGTCGAACCGGCCTCCGACGGGCAGCAATGGCCTGAGGCATTGCGACGGACCAGTGATTTCCTGACTGCGGACGTCTTCAACACGTACCACTCCGAGACACAGATGATGCGCTACCTGCGTCGTCTGGCAGACCGGGACTATGCGCTCGACCGCGGGATGATCCCGTTGGGTTCCTGCACCATGAAGCTCAATGCGGCCGCCGAGATGCAGGCCATCACCTGGCCCGAGTTCGCACAGATCCACCCCTTCGCCCCGGCAGACCAGACCCGGGGGAGTCGTCGTATCGTCTCCGACCTGCAGGAGTGGTTGGCCGTCATCACGGGATATGACGCAGTCACCATGCAGCCGAACTCCGGTGCGTCCGGTGAGTTGGCGGCCTTGATGGCGATCCGCGCCTACCACCGGGCCCAGGGCGATGAGCAGCGTGACATCTGTTTGATCCCGGCCAGCGCTCACGGCACGAATGCGGCGAGCGCAGCCATGGCTGGGATGAGGGTCGTGGTGATCAAGACGGCGTCCGACGGTTCTGTCGATCTGGCGGACCTGCGGGCCAAGGTCGACACCCATCGGGACGTTCTTGCGGCGGTGATGATCACCTACCCGTCCACTCACGGCGTCTACGAGGACACCGTCACTGAGCTGTGTGAGCTCGTCCACGCGGCCCGCGGTCAGGTCTATGTCGATGGCGCGAATATGAATGCGCTTGTTGGACAAGCAAAACCGGGTCATTTCGGCGGGGACGCCAGCCACTTGAACCTGCACAAGACCTTCGCGATCCCACACGGCGGTGGCGGGCCGGGGGTCGGGCCGGTCGGAGTGCGAGCACACCTGGCCCCTTACCTGCCGAACCATCCCTTGGACCCGGCAGCCGGGCCGGAGAGCAGCCCTGGCGCGGCAGCGGCGGCCCCGTTCGGGTCGATGGGGGTCATGCCGATCAGCTGGGCGTACATCAGGTTGATGGGAGGTGCCGGGCTGTCGAAGGCCACCCAGGTCGCTGTCCTCAACGCCAACTATGTGGCGGCCCGGCTGCGCGAGCACTACCCGGTGCTCTATTCCGGTCCCGGTGGGCTGGTGGCTCACGAGTGCATCCTCGATCTGCGGGAGATCACCAAGAAGACCTCGGTGACGGTCGACGACGTCGCCAAACGGTTGATCGACTACGGCTTCCACGCTCCGACGATGAGCTTCCCCGTGGCAGGCACCTTGATGGTGGAGCCCACCGAGAGCGAGGACAAGATCGAACTCGACCGTTTCTGCGACGCGATGGTGTCCATCCGGGGCGAGATCGCTCAGATCGAACGAGGCGAGATCTCCGTGGCCGACTCCGCGTTGAGGGGTGCCCCGCACACCGCTGAGTCAGTGGTCGGCGAGTGGGCCGCCAGTTACGACCGGGCTACTGCGGTGTACCCCGGCGGGCAGGAACCCGCGGACAAGTACTGGCCGCCGGTCCGCCGGATCGACGGCGCTTACGGTGATCGGAATCTGATCTGCTCCTGCCCGGCGCCACGGGACACGATCGACTGAATCTCCAATGTCTCCGCAGGGCGCGAACAGCCTGCTGAGGTGATTTGAGGGCGGATCTTGCGCCGGCCCGCGGGCCGGCGCAAGATCCGCCCTCAAATATCACCGGAGGAATGTTCCAGGTGCGCATTCTGCGGCAGATGTGTTTTCCTCGAAAAGCCAAGGCGGTCATGGGCCGTTGCCGGATTTTCCAGGAAGGTCGTGGACGATGGGAGCTGAGGTCGCCGGAGCGGAATGGAGCAACCAGGAACGTCAGCGGTACCGGGAGAAGGTCAGCCAGGATCTCGATGTCTTCGAGAGAATGCTTGCCACGCACAGTTTTGATATCGACACTCCGACCACGGGTTTCGAGATCGAGATGAGCCTGGTCGACGACAACCTGCGTCCCAGTCGCACCAATGCTGAACTCCTTCGTTTGCTGAATGACCCGGAAACAGTTCCTGAGCTGGGTAAATTCAATATCGAAATGAACATTGCCCCCCGGATCATGGTCGGTGACGATGCCTTCGGCCTGGAGGGCGAACTCCGTGAACGACTGCAGGGTGTTCGCGAGACCGGACGGCAAGTGGCTTGCCGTCCGGTGCCCATCGGTGTGCTCCCCACCCTGATGCCGGAGGATCTCGGGGAGGGATGGATGACCTCGAACAACCGTTATGCGGCGCTCAACGACGCGATCATGCGCGCCCGGGGCGAGGACATCCTGATCGACATCGAAGGTCCTTCCGGAGAGCATGTCGCCTTCTACAGCAGCTCAATAGCTCCTGAATCCGCTTGTACTTCATTGCAATTACATCTCCAGGTGGCGCCGCAGAAGTTCGCCAAGGTGTGGAATGCTGCGCAGGCCCTCGCCGGGCCCCAGGTCGCCATCGGAGCGAACTCGCCCTTCTTCTGCGGGAAAGCGCTCTGGCACGAGAGCCGCATCGAACTCTTCCGTCAAGCCGCTGACACCCGATCGGTGGAACTGGTCAACCAAGGGGTCCGCCCCAGGGTCCCTTTCGGTGACCGGTGGATCACTTCCATCTTCGATCTCTTCGAGGACAACGTCCGCTATTACCCGGCGCTGCTGGCTGAGATATCGGACGAGGACCCGGTGAGTACCGTCGAAAAAGGAACGGCGCCCCAACTCGCTGAATTGATGCTCCACAATGGCACCGTCTATCGCTGGAACAGGCCTATCTACGACACCATGGACGGGCGCCCCCATCTGCGTGTGGAGAATCGGGTTCTCCCTTCCGGGCCCACCGTCGTGGACATGATGGCCAATGCTGTCTTCTATTACGGGCTGCTCGCGGTACTGGCCAATGACGAACGTCCGGTATGGACGCAGATGAGTTTCTCCGCCGCCGAATCGAATTTCGTGAGTTGTGCCCGCGAAGGAATGATGGGGCGTATGTATTGGCCGGGATTCTCCACGGTCACCGCGGATGAACTGGCCTTACGGCATCTCCTCCCCATGGCCCATGACGGTCTTGCCGGCGCCGGGGTCTCCTCCAAGGTCGCCAACCGCTACCTAAGGGTCATCGAAGGACGCTGCCTTTCCCGGCAGAATGGAGCCATGTGGCAGCTGGACTGCGTGCGCAGATTGGAGGGTCGCGGCGCGGACCGGCTTCGGGCGCTACAGGAGATGCTGCGCCTGTATCTCGAAGGTGTTGACGCCGACGAACCGGTGCACACCTGGCCCTTGCCCTTCGAGCAGGACTAGCTGAGGTCTCGTCGACGGCGCACTTCGACCTACCACGGGAAGCCCCCGCGGTGTCCCTGCAGCGGTATGCCAACCTTGGGCCCATGACCGAGAACACCCAGGACCGGACCGCTCACGCCCCCACCACATCCGGGGACCGTCGTGAAGTCACCGTCGAACGACTCGGCGCTGGATTCGTCGCCCGTAACGCCGAAGGCAACAGCCTCGAGTTCGGGGACACCGCAGCCGGCCAGCTCAACCCGATCGAGATGCTCCTGGCCGCTATCGGCGGCTGCGCGGCGATCGACGTCGTCACCCTGACCGACCGTCGGGCCGAGACGACGACCTTCCAGGTCACCATCGGTGCCGACAAGCTCCGGGACGAACTCCACAACCACCTCGGACCCGTCGACGTGCGCTTCGACGTGCGCTTCGACGGACCGGGCAAGGAGGACGCCGAGTCAGTGCTGCCCAATGCCGTACGCATGGCACAGGACCGACTGTGTACTGTGAGCCGCACTGTCAGCCTCGGAACTCCCGTCGACATGGGATTGGTGTCGGACACCACGGAGTGAGGAGAGCGCAGGGGCCCGCCCGGCGACGGAGAACGGGCCCCTCGGCGCAGACGTCACGGGCGGTGTGGCCCGTAAGGACTAGGCTGACCTCCAGTCGACCTGTTGCTTTGGGAGTTGATGCACCATGACCGTTCGCCGCGTAGCACTGCTGACCGCGGGCGGATTCGCCCCGTGCCTGTCCTCCGCCGTCGGCGGTCTCATCGAGCGTTACACCGAGATCGCGCCGGACGTGGAGATCATCGCGTACAAGCACGGCTACCAGGGCCTGCTCACCGGTGACTACCTGACGGTGACCGACGAGGTGCGTCAGAACGCCGCACTGCTGCACCAGTACGGTGGATCCCCGATGGGGAATTCCCGGGTGAAGCTGACCAACACCGCTGACCTCGTCAAGCGTGGGCTGATCCCCGACGACGGAACCGATCCGCTGGCTTTCGCCGCGGAGCGACTCACCGCGGACGGCGTCGACGTGCTGCACACCATCGGTGGGGACGACACCAACACCACTGCGGCCGACCTGGCGGCGCACCTGGAGAAGACCGGCCACCACCTCGTGGTCGTCGGCCTGCCGAAGACCATCGACAACGACATCGTGCCGATCCGTCAGTCCCTCGGCGCGATGACCGCCGCCGAACAGGGCGCCCGGTTCGCGGAGAATGTCGTCGCCGAACACAACTCCGGTTCGCGGATGCTCATCATCCACGAGGTCATGGGCCGTAACTGTGGATGGCTGACCGCCGCCACCGCCCGCGACTACCGTCGTTGGCTCGACGGTCGTGAGTGGCTGCCCGAGTTCGGCCTCTCCCGGGAGGCCTGGGAGATCCACGGGGTCTATGTCCCCGAGGTCGACCTCGACATCGATGCCGAAGCCGTCCGGCTCAAGCAGGTCATGGACAGCGTGGGCAATGTCAACATCTTCCTCTCCGAGGGAGCCGGGGTCTCCGACATCGTCGCGCTCATGGAGAAGAACGGCGAAGAGGTTCCCCGCGACGCCTTCGGGCACGTCCGCCTGAACGAGATCAACCCCGGGGCCTGGTTCGGGAAGCAGTTCGCCGAGAAGCTCGGCGCGGAGAAGGTTCTCGTGCAGAAGTCCGGCTACTTCTCCCGCTCGGCAGCAGCCAATGACGCAGATCTGGCACTCATCAAGCAGATGACCGACCTCGCGGTCGAGGCGGCTCTCGCCGGTACCCCTGGGGTCATCGGAAATGACGAGGAGCGGGGTGATGAGCTGCGTCCGATCGAGTTCGAGCGGATCGCGGGACACAAGCCCTTCGACCACACCCAGGAGTGGTTCACCACGATGCTGTCCGAGATCGGGCAGACGCGAGCATCCTGACCCGGAGCTGTCGCCCAGCGGGGTGACAACGTTCTCAGCCACCTGATGGTGGACATGACGGACGACCGAAGATGGGACGAGGGCCCGGCGGCATCAGCCGCCGGGCCCTCGTTGCGTCACGGTCGTCGGACGGAGGGACCGTCCGACGCCACGCTGGGCTGCCCTTGCCCTGGGCTGAGGGGCGCGCTGACGAAAAGCTTTTAAATTGCTCATATCCGGTGCTGTGTTGCCGATCACCCTCAGAGGCCCTTTCGGGCGTTCGTGTGCCCGAGGCCCGTGTTCGTGTACGGCCGGATCCTGCACCTGCAGGCGTCCGGTGATGCCGACGTAGTCGAGGCAAGGAGTACATCTAGTGTGGTTGCGACGTCTGACCCCTTTGATCGGAGGCGTGCTGTGCGCGCCTCTGTTCGTCGTCCTTCCCATGGAACTCAGCGTGGCCACGCCGAGCCCGCACCCTGTTCAGGGCACGGAGTCCGAATCGGCGATGGTCGACCCCACCCCGGACGTGTCCTCATCGCCGCGGGTCTCTTCCCAGGAACTCGGTGAGGCGCGCAAACAGCTGTCCACTGATTCAGCAGGCGCCAAGGATCTCCCTGCGACGGGGGTGTCTGTTTTGAAGACCACCGGGTCGGCGACGGCCAACCCGCAGCTCGCTGCGGTGGCGGTGACCTGGGACCGGGGGACAGCGGGCCAGTCGGTGCCGCAGATCCGGACGAAGAAGAGCGGATCCTGGGGCGCCTGGGAGACCATGACGGTTGACGACGGATCAGGTCCGGATGCGGACCGGGCCAGCTTGAAGGCCAAGAGCAGACAGGGCAGTGAGCTCTACATGGTCTCCGGCGCCAGCGAGGTGCAGGCTCGGATCATCGGTGCGCCGGGGAAAGCGCCGAGCGATCCCAGGCTGACCGTGATCGACCCCGGTCGCTCAGCAGCTGATGAGACCGTGGGCACGGCCCAGGTGGGTGCGGCCAATGCGGTGGCTCCACGGCCGAATATCTACACCCGGGCACAGTGGGGCGCGGACGAGTCCTGGCGTACCGGGACCCCGCAGAGCAACAACCCCCGGGGCATCGTCATCCACCACACGGCGGACACCAACAACTACTCCGCTGCGATGGTGCCGGGCATGTTGCGGTCGATGTACCGCTATGCCACGAAGACCCTCGGTTGGGATGACATCGCCTACAACTTCATCATCGACCGTTGGGGCCGGATCTGGCAGGGACGTGCCTGGCTCTACCCGGACCAGCCGGTCTTCCCCGCAGCACAGCTGAGCAACAACGACCGTGCCGTCGGGGTCTCGATGTTGGGCAACTATGAGAGTGAAGTGCTCTCCTCAGCGGCCCGGAACTCCTTGGTGAGCCTGTTGGCCTGGAAGTCGAGCTTGCAC
Source organism: Austwickia chelonae (assembly GCF_003391095.1). Classification (NCBI taxonomy): domain Bacteria; kingdom Bacillati; phylum Actinomycetota; class Actinomycetes; order Micrococcales; family Dermatophilaceae; genus Austwickia; species Austwickia chelonae. The sequence goes on from NZ_CP031447.1 coordinate 1,481,637, forward strand.
GGCATCAATCCCAGCGGGTCACTGATGATGTACAACAACAAGACCGGGCGAAACGAGTGGATGTCGGCGATCAACAGTCACCGGGACCACTACTACACGGCATGTCCAGGTGCGAATCTCTACCCGTTGGTGCCGGCGATACGACGTGAGGTGATCGCACGGGTCGCAGCCTCCTCCGGCGGTGGTGGCGGTGGCGGGGCGAGCCAACCGGTGAAGCCGGCGACCTCGGTCTTCCGTGATTTCGACGGGATGTCCGATTCGGACATCCTCGGCCGGGATGCCCAGAGCAGGTTGACGCTGTCCAGCCCGGACGGCAAGGGCAATATGACGGCGATGGAGCTCATCGGCGGGCCCGGCTGGGGCTCCTTCGACATGGTGTCCATCGTGGGCGACTGGGATGGTGACGGCGCCCTGGACGTGGTGGCGCGGCACCCACGTACCGCCGATCTGTGGTTGTACCCCGGGAATGGTCAGGGTGGTTTCCTGACGGCGCGGGTGATCGGGCGAGGGTGGAACGACATGCAGACCATCGTCGCGCCGGGGGACTGGGACGGGGACGGAAAACCGGACCTGATCGGGGTCAACCGGGTCAACGGAAAGATGTATTTCTACGGGGGCAATGGCAAAGGCGGATTCGCCAAGGCCAGTGTCGCTATCGGTCAGGGCTGGGGAGGGATCAAATCCTTCGCCGGTGTCGGTGATTGGAAAGGTGATGGCAAGCCTGCCTTGGCCGGGGTGACCTTCGATGGCCTGGGAGTAATGTATTACGGCTCAGGCAAGGGCACTTTCGCTGGTCAGGAGAATCAGCCAGGATCCTGGGGTGCATTCTCCGCTCTCGTGGGTATCAGCAATGCTTATGGCGACAAGAAGGCCGGAATTCTCGGGGTGACACCTGAGGGGAAGGCCTCCTTCGGGACAAGGTCGGAGAATGGCACGGTGAGCTGGAAGGGCATCGGCCGCTCCTACGCCGGATACCACGTCTACGCAGGCTGATCCAGGATAGTGGCGAGCAACAGGTCTGTGGCTGGTGAGGGTCGACTCACTAGCCACAGACCTGTTCTCTGCCAATACTGAGGTAGTGGAAAAAGCGAGCCAGGGTGCCCCCGCAGTAGACAGAGCTCATCTGACAAGATTTGCATGGCTGGCCATCTTCATCGCCTTAGCCACGATTGGCCTGAAAACCGGAGCCTATGTGGTGACAGGCTCAGTGGGTCTTCTTTCTGACGCTGCAGAATCTGTGGTCAATCTGGTCGCTGCCATCGTGGCGCTGGTCGCGTTGAAAGTATCGTCCAGGCCGGCCGATGAAAGTCATCATTTCGGCCATGCGAAGGCTGAATATTTCTCGGCCGCCGTTGAGGGCGGAATGATCGTGGTGGCGGCGTGCTTCATCGTCGTCACCGCGGTACGTCGTTTCCTGGACCCTCAGCCTCTGGAGAACGTGGGGGTCGGGCTGGCGGTGAGCGTCCTCGCTTCGGTCCTGAACGGGGCCACCGCGATGGTCCTCATCCGAGCCGGGCGGAAGTACCGCTCGCTGACCTTGATCGCCGACGGCAAGCATCTGATGACCGATGTGTGGACCTCGGTCGGTGTCGTCGGTGGTGTCTTGCTCGTGGGACTGACCGGATGGGAGCGCCTCGACCCGATCGTCGCGATGGCGGTGGGGATCAACATCATCGTCACCGGGTACCAGCTGCTGCACTCCTCCGTGGACGGGCTGATGGACCGGTCCTGGCCTGCCGAGGAAAACACCCGTTTTGCCTCGGTCTTCGCCGAGTTCACCAGCGATCAGGTGAAATTCCACGCACTACGTACTCGGGAGGCCGGACATCAACGTTTCGCCGAGGTCCACGTCCTGGTTCCGGGGGAGTGGACGGTCCAGCGCGGACACAACCTGGTGGAAGAGGTCGAGTCCCGGGTCCACCGAGATTTCCCGGACGTACAGATCATCTGCCATCTCGAGCCCTTGGAAGATCCTCGGTCGTACGGCGACTATCCGACCGAGGTAGCCATCGTCGAACGCAGCAGAGGGTCAGGCACCCACTGCCCCACCGCTGGTTGATGCCGACGGAGGGGTCGTCGCCGCCGAGGTCCCCTCCGTGCCGGTCTCGTCGACGAGCTCGGGCTGGGCCCGTCCGTCCTCACGTACCCACACCCGGTAGGCCACGAGCAGGAAGAGCATCCAGACGAGTCCGACGACCAAAGCGACCCGGGTGTCGGGGAACCAGCCGAGCATCACGATGACGAAAGCCATGAAAGCAACTGCTGCGTAGGAAGCCACCGGCCAGAACGGAACCGGGAACTCCGAGGCGGCGCGCCCCTGCGCGGCGATCTCCCGCCGCATCGCGATGTGCGACAGCAAAATCATGATCCACACCCAGACGGTGGCGAAGGTCGCGATGGAAGCGATCGTCCGGAAAACGTCCTCGGGCATGAGCGCGTTCAACACGGCCGCGAGAAGCAGCGCGACACACATCACGATCACGGTCAGCCAGGGAACTCCGTGACGGGAGACCGAGGCGAAAGCCTTGGGTGCCTGTCCTTGCTGTGCGAGCCCGTACAACATGCGGCCGGCTGCGAAGGTATCGGAGTTGATCGCAGACAGCGCAGCCGAGATGACCACGACGTTGAGGACGCTGGCGGCTGCGGGAACCCCCAATGCGCTGAAGATCTGTACGAACGGGCTGGCCTTGTTGTTGATCTGGTTCCAGGGGACCAGCGACATGATGACGACCATCGTGCACACGTAGAAGAGCAGGATGCGCACCGGCACCGAGTTCACGGCCTTGGGAATAGCACGTTTGGGGTCATCGGCCTCACCCGCGGTGATGCCGACGCTCTCGACTCCACCGAAGGCGAACATGACAATGGTCAGCGCAGCGAGGACACCTCCGATGCCATGGGGTGCGAACCCGCCGTGGGAAGTCAGGTTCTCCGGGCCCACGTCGACGCCGGGCGCGAAACTCACCCCTTTGACCATCAGCGCGATACCGCCCAGAATCATCGCGATGATCGCGCCGACCTTCACGATCGTCAGCCAGAACTCGAGTTCGCCGAAGACCTTGATCTTCCGGGTGTTCACCGCGCCGATGAACAGGATCACGGAGCACACCCAGATCCACTGAGGGGTGTGGGGGAACCAGAAACTCATGTACATGCCGAAGGCGGTGACATCGGCGACGGCGACCACGATCATTTCGAAGGCGAAGGACCATCCGGTGACGAATCCGGCGAACGGCCCGAGGTAGCGGGCCGCGTACTGGCCGAAAGAACCGGGCACCGGGTGACGTACAGCCATCTCGCCCAGCGCTCGCATCACCATGAAGACGGCGGCGCCGCCGATGAGATAGGTGATGATCACTGCGGGACCGGCTTTGGCGATCGCTTCGGCCGAACCGTAGAACAAGCCGGTGCCGATGGCTGATCCGAGGGCGATGAACTGGATATGGCGCAGGGACAGCCCGCGGACGAGGCCCCTTTCGGGTGTGGAACTGCTGACCTCGTTCTGATCGCCCATGATGCTTCCTCACTGTGGAGGGGGGTGTGCGCAGATCGCGCCGACCTCCCTTGCACAAACATCGTGACGCTACGCCCGCCATGCACGGATATCAGGGCATGTCTGTGATTCGAGACAGTGATTCCCGTCACATGGCGATTCGGCATCCGCCGCGACGAGGGTCGACGACGGTGAGCAGCACGGTTCCCCCTGGTCGGAGGCTATTGCTGATCCCTTCGGCGATGCCGCGGTGCAGAAGACAGATGGTCTCGGGGGAGAGTTCGGCCTCCACGGCGAAGGGGCATCGTCGGAGGACGATGTCGATGCCGTTCGCCGTGGCTTCTCCGGTGGGGTCGAATCCCATACGGCGGGCTGCGGTCTCCAGGGCCGCAGTGAGTTCCTCGCGGGTAGCGGTGGTGTCGGTCGTCGATGTGGCGGATCGCAGCTCGGCGGCGATCCGTTGCCCGGCTTCTCGGCCGACGGTGAGCGGGTCCTGCCCGGTGGTGATCATGCGCAGGAGCATCCGGGCGAGTTCGGCATGGGCTCCGGCGGAGGAGAGCCCTTCGGGGTTGGGTGCGGTGGTGTAGAGCAGCCCAGGGCGTCCTCGCCCGCTGGGGGGCTCCCTGCTCTCCAGTACGAGCCCGGCATCACGCAGTTTGCCGAGGTGGCGGCGGATCCCGTTGTGATTGAGCCTGAGTCGTTCGGTGATCTCCGCGATGGTCACCGGATGAGGGGCGTCCCGGATGAAGTCGTGGATGGCGGCGCGGGTGGGATCGCCCAGGGCGCGGGCGACGGCGGTGTTCGGCGTCGGCGAAGCGGGACCGGCGGTACCTGTCATGCCGTTCATGGTCTCCTCTCTGCCGCGCTTTCCCTGAATCGACGTCCGGGAAGGGGGTTGGGGACGGGGGAGGGCTGCTTCCTTATTTTTACACAGTTTGGTATAAAAAAAGAATGGATGCCGCCACTCCGCTTCAGGGAGAACCCGACTCGATCCCCGACCCCTCCGGACGCCGATGGCGAAACTCTCGCCTCAAGAACCAGGACCTCCGCTGGTGGGCCGCACTCGTCCTGGTCGTCCTCGGATCCTTCGCCGTGTTGTTGTGGATGGGCACCCAGATCAACGCTGCCAAGCCGCCACTGCCCACCAAGGTCGTCTCCCAGGACGGCCGGACCCTCCTCGAACACGAGGACATCGTCAAAGGTCAGCAGGTCTGGCAATCCCTGGGCGGACAACAGATCGGCTCCGTCTGGGGGCACGGCGCCTATGTAGCCCCTGACTGGACCGCCGACTGGTTGCACCGCGAAGCCACCGGCATTCTCGACACGTGGGCCAAGGACGCCGGCGCCGACACCTACGCTGATCTGCCCGCCACGAAACAGGGTGAGCTCAAGGCCAGGCTCAAGGAAACAATCCGCACCAACACCTATCAGGCGGACACCGGCGTCATCACCCTGTCGCCCGAACGCATCGCCGCTCTCGAGGCCAACACCCGTTACTACTCGTCCATCTTCGCCGACGGGCACGAGCGCTACGCCATCCCCAAGGGCACCCTGAACGATGCCGAGAGCGCCCGCAAGATGAGCGCCTTCTTCTGGTGGACCAGTTGGTCCGCCTCCACGAATGCTCCCGAGAAGACCGCCACGTACACCCAGAACTGGCCGCACGAACCCCTCATCGACAATGTGCCGCCCGCCGACAACATCATGTGGAGCCTGCTGTCCATCGTGCTCCTGCTGATCGGCATTTCCGGGATGGTCTACTACCACGGCGCCAACTTCCACGAGGACGAAGAGGACGTCGTCGACCGGGTTCCCGACAGTGATCCCCTCCTCGGCTACCAGCCCACCCCTTCCCAACGGGCCACCCTGAAATACTTCTTCGCCGTCGGGCTGCTCTTCATGCTGCAGATCGGCTGCGGCATCATCAGCGCCCACTACGGCGTCGAAGGCGGGGCGCTCTTCGGGATCCCGATCGACCAGATCCTGCCCTATGCGGTCGTCCGCACCTGGCACACCCAACTCGGTATCTTGTGGATCGCCACCGCCTGGCTCGCCACCGGTCTCTACATCGCCCCCGCTGTCGGTGGCAAGGAACCGGCGTATCAGAAGCTCGGGGTGAATATCCTCTTCGTCGCTCTCCTCCTGGTCACCTTCGGCTCCATGATCGGCGAATGGCTTTCCATCATGGGCAAACTGGGCTACGGCAGTGAGCTGAGCTTCTGGGTCGGCACCCAAGGCTACGAGTACGTCGACCTGGGCCGGGCCTTCCAGATCGGACTGTTCATCGGGCTCTTCCTCTGGTTCGCCCTCATGTGCCGCGCCATCTACCCGGCGCTGCGCCGCAGCTCCGACGAAGGCACCCTGCACGCCACCGAGGAAGCCCCTCTCGCCGCCGGTAACCAGCGCTCCCTGGTGATCATGCTGCTGGTCAGCTGCTTCGCCATCGCCAGCTTCTACGGTGCCGCCTTCGGAATGCAACGCTCCAGCCATTTGTCCATCGCCGAGTACTGGCGTTGGTGGGTCGTCCACCTGTGGGTCGAAGGCTTCTTCGAGGTCTTCGCCACTGCCGTCATCGCTTTCCTGTTCGTCCGACTCGGGTTGTTGAGGTCCGCGGCAGCCACGACCGCGACCCTGGCCTCCACGGTGATCTTCCTGCTCGGCGGGATCATCGGCACCGCCCACCACCTCTACTTCAGCGGTAGTCCCACCGTCGTCCTCGCTCTCGGCGCCTGCTTCAGCGCGTTGGAGGTGGTGCCGCTGGCGCTGGTCGGTTTCGAAGCCATCCGGCACATGGCCCTGTTGAAGGTCCGCGAATGGGTGGCCGGCTACAAATGGGCGATCTACTTCTTCGTATCGGTGTCCTTCTGGAACATGCTCGGCGCCGGGGTCTTCGGCTTCCTCATCAACCCGCCGATCTCCCTGTTCTACGTCCAGGGGCTCAACCTGACTCCGCTGCACGGGCACACTGCGCTCTTTGGCGTCTACGGGATGCTCGGCATCGGGCTGATGCTCTTCTGCGTCCGCTCACTCATGCCCGGTAGGGAATGGAACGAACGCTGGATCAAGATCGGCTTCTGGTGTCTCAACGGCGGCCTGCTTGCCATGGCCTTGGTCTCGCTGTTGCCCCTGGGGCTCGCCCAGGCCTGGGCTTCCATCGAGCACGGGCTCTGGTACGCCCGCAGCGACACCTTCCTCTACACCCCGGTACTGACCTTCATCCGTTGGCTCCGGGTCCCCGGCGACGTCATCTTCTCGATCGGCGCTGCCGCCATCGGTGTCTTCATGGTGGGCCTGATCACCGGCCACTCCTTGAAGGACGGTCGAGAGCGAGTCGTCCCCGGATCGAGCGTCGCCCAGTCAGAAGAGACCGGAACGGGTCGATGACGTCGACAGCGATCATGCAGGAGGAATGCCTGAAGGGCTGAGCAGAAGAGCTGGCTCCCGTTCAGAGCGTCGTGGCGTGTCACACGCCGCACCACTGTCGACCGAGGGAACCCTTGCCTGCGAAGCCTTCGACGGGAAACCGCCGCGGAAGATCACGGAGACAGCCACGGTGACCGCCCACAGCGTCCACCAGTACCCGGTCGTCCACGGCGAACCCATCAGATCGGCGTCGATCCACAGGTCGAAAGGAACCATGAGGAGACATACCGGGAAGACCCACCGTCCGATCAGGTCCTGGATCTCCTTGAACGACCGGTGCCGGACGGCGGTGATGACCGCGATCGTCGAGACGACGGCCAAGGCCACGATCATCACGACCAAGGTCAACGGAAGGCCCATCAAGGTGTCCACCACGTTCAGCCACAGCATCTCAGGATCTTCCTGGGTGTAGCCGGCGATCGTGGCCAGCACGCAGACCGTCAAGGCGATCAGCGAACCAGCGCCGAAAGCTCTCCGGGCCTGCACCGAATCCCCGGCGAACAGGCGCTCCAATGCCGGGATCTTCGCAGCGAAGAGCATCTCGAAGAGCATCAGGTCCGTCGACCAGAAGCTGGCCAGGTCTCCCACGGCGAACGACAGGTCCTCGAGATCGCCGATCGAAGTGAGCCAGCCGTCGACGGCACAGAGAACGGTGACGACGGCCAAGCTTCCCCAAGAAGCAGCCAGGACGAGCCTGCGGGCCCATGCCGTCCTGGCTGCTTCCTCCGATGTGGTCGTCGTCATGGCTTCACCATCGACCATCGACCCGTTCTGCTGATGTCCGGCAGCTGTGCGTGGACTATGAGATCTCCGGGGAGGTCGACCCCACCTCGAGGCCTCGACCACACCTTGACCGCAGAGCAGCGCTTCTCAGGCCGCTAAGTAGTACGAGACACCGGACAGTAATTTGTTCATGTTGTCGAGCGAAGGAATGTAGCCGCAGACGGCAAGACGCCCGTCCCCGATCGCGGCATAGGTGTCCAAGGATCCCTCGAGGATCGCGCCGACCGTCGCCACCGAATCGAAGGTCATCCGGGCCCGCGGCGTCGAGGAGAGCCCCCGGTGCACCTCAAGCACACCGGAGCGCGCATGGACGGTGAGCGCAGGACCGTCGACCACCTCGACCGAGATGTCGCCGTCGACCATCCGGGCCGCATTGGCGCGTCCGCGCTCATCGAGATTCGCCACCGGGGCGATCGAGTAAAAAGCGATATACGCCGACAGGATCCACGAGATCCGCCTCTCCTCAGCGGAGAGCATCGACCGGTCGAGCGGACGCAACAAAGCCTCCAACCTCCCGGTCAACAGGGGGAGATCCTTCCGCAGGAAAGCCATCCGAGAAAAACCTCGGACCGGCAAGGGAAAACCCTCCCCGGCAATCACCCGATTGAAATGACGCGCAGACACGAAAGTCAAGGTCACATCGTCGTGCCCCGCTGGACACCTCCCCGACCGGGGGCCGGTCGACGCCCGACCATCGGTGAAGGTCAACGACAAAGGAGTGATCCCCGGCACCCGGAAAGTGACCCTCGTGTGCGCGCCACGCACCATCTCCGCAGCTCGAGCATCCAAGGACACCAGGTCCTCCAACGCCCGGAGAACTGCATGAAGGTTCACTGCGGCCTGCACCCGACTGTCGATCATCGGTCCCCTCCTCGGCGAGACCACGGATTTGTCACCGCGGACACAGCCGACGCTAGTCATCGCGTGAGCCAATACTGCGACGACACGAATCAATTACTTGTACAGATTTCGCCGATTCCTCACCCGGTGCGCTCGAAATAGCTACCGTGTGATTCATAAGAGGGAGGGCTCTTCTCACAGCCCGCCGCATCATCACCGGATGCGGCGGTTTCGCGTGCGCCGTCGCACTACAGGAGCGGGCGTCACTGCGTCCGCCGCGCACCAGAGAAGGAGCGATACACGATGTCCACCATTCGCGTCGTGCAGTGGGGCCTCGGAGCCATGGGTAGCGGGATGGCCCGTCTGATCCTCGACAAAGAAGGGCTCGAACTCGTCGGGGGAATCGACACCCGGCCCGCATACGTCGGACGTGACCTCGGCGAGGTTCTCGGCGCAGACCGCGAACTCGGCATCAAGGTTACCGACGACCCCGGCAGCGTGCTGCACCGTGGCTCGGTCGACTGCGTCGTCATCGCCACCACATCCTGGGTGTCCGAGCAGATGGACGACCTGCGGACCATATTGCGCTCAGGGATCAACTGCGTCTCCATCGCCGAAGAAATGGCCTCGCCAGAGGCACAGAACCCCGAACTCGCCGCTGAGCTGGACGATCTCGCCAAAGCTCACGGAGTGACCCTGCTGGGCACCGGAGTGAACCCCGGCCTCTCCATGGACCTACTGGTCGTCGCGCTGACCGCAGGATGCCACCAGGTCACCTCGGTCGAAGCTCGTAGGGTCAACGACCTCTCCCCGTACGGGCCCACCGTGATGCGCACCCAAGGCGTCGGACTCACCCCCGAAGAATTCGCCGAAGGCGTCGAGAACGGCAGCGTCGACGGACACATCGGCTTCCCCGAATCGGCCCGGATGATCTCCGACGCCCTTGGCCTGGGGATCGACCGGATCGAACAACGCCGAGAAGCCATCGTGTCCACCGTCCGTCGTGAAACGCCCCATGTCGTCGTGGAACCAGGCATGGTCGCCGGCTGTAAACAAACCCTCCTGGGCTACCGCGGCGCCGAACTCGTCCTCACCCTCGTCCACCCCCAACAGGTGCTCCCCGAACTCGAAGGGCAAGGCACCGGCGACTACATCACCATCAAAGGCGTCCCGGAGATCAACATGCAGATCACCCCCGAATATGCCGGGGGAACCGCCACCAAGGGCATCGCCGTCAACTCCATCCCGCGTGTCGTCGAGGCCGCACCGGGTCTGAAGAACATGCTCGACCTACCGGTCCCCGCCGCACTCATGGGTGCCACGGCCTACCGACGTCGCGTCTGACCACGCACCACGGCACCCGCCCGCCAACCCTTCCCGAGAAGAGGTGTCCCTGTGACCGACATGACTGCCCGGATGGCTGCCTACGAGGCACGTCGTGCCGAGTTCTCCGGCCTGAGCGATGACGAACTCAAAGAACGTTTCTGGCAACTTGCCGGTGAACTCGTCACTCCCATGGTCGAACTGGCCCGGACGCACACCAGCCCGTCGATCGAACGTTCCGTGCTCCTACGGATGGGGATCGACAGCGTCAGCAGCCACGCCGTCATCGACCGGATCGCCGACGCCGGACTCCTCGGGAAGGGCGCAGGCCACGTGCTGGTACGCCTCGCCCACCGCGAAAACATCGACCTGCGCACCGCCGCCCGGCTCATCACCGAGGACGGAAGCTGCCTGAACGGCCTGTTCCCCACCGCAGGAGGCACCCGATGAGCACCACCTTCGGGCCATTGGAGCCCAACACCAAACTCGACGTCGACAGCCTGATGGAAGGCCTGGCGAGCTACCGTCCCCGCCGCAAGGGATGGACCTGGCGACGGGTACCAGCCAAAGGTGTCGCCATGGGGCCCTTCCACTTCCGCGACGCAGCCCAGCCGCTGAAGAACTCCCTCGGGCTGCCCGCCAGCAAGTACTTCGACGGCATCGACCCTCAGCCGAAGTGCGTGGTCACCACCGAGATCGCCTCCGGACGTTTCGAGGACGACGTCCGCAGGATGCGGATGGCGGCTTGGCACGGTGCCGACCACCTCATGGTCATCCGCACCACCGGCCAGTCCCATATCGACGGTCTCCTCGAAGGAACCCCCGAGGGCATCGGCGGAGTACCCATCACCCGTAAGCAGATCCGGGCCTCCCGCAAAGCCTGTGACGCCATCGAGGACGAAGTCGGCCGCCCCATCAACTTCCACTCCTATGTCTCCGGAGTCGCCGGTCCCGAGGTGGCGGTCCTCTTCGCCGAGGAAGGCGTCAACGGCGCCCACCAGGACCCGCAGTACAACGTGCTCTACCGCAATGTGAACATGTACCGCAGCTTCGTTGACGCCGCCGAAGCCAAACGGGTGATGTGCGGAGCCGGCATCCTCCAGATCGACGGCGCCCACAACGCCAATGCCACCGCCAAGGCCGGCTGGCTCGTCATGCCCGAGCTGATGGTGCAACACGGCCTGAACACCGCGTTCTCCGTAGCGGTCGGTATGGACAAAGGCCTCATCGGGCTGTCCACCGTCCCACCGAACTCGCCTCCGGCACCGAAACTCTGGTTCGACCTGCCCTACGCCATCGCCCTGCGCGACGTCTTCTCCGAGTACAAGATGCGGGCCCAACAGAACACCCGCTACATCGAGGCCGATATCGAAGAAGCCGTCCGTACTCACACCGTCGACACCCTCATATCGATGTTGACCAGTGCGGATATCCAGTCCACCATCACCCCGGACGAGGGGCGAAATGTCCCCTGGCACTACAACAACATCCGCGGCCTACAGACCGTCAAACAAACCTGGTCAGCACTCGACGGAATCAACGACCTGGTCTCCCTGCGCGCCGAAGGCCCGCTCCCGGAAATGGTGCGAGACATCAAGGAACGCGCGCTCGCCTTCCTCGCCGAGGTCGTCGCCGACGGTGGCTACTTCGCCGCCGTCGAAAAGGGTTTCTTCGTCGACTCCGCCAAATATCCCGAACGTCACGGTGACGGCATCGCTCGGGCGGCCGACGGCGGAGTGGGCGCCGGATCCATCATCGAACGTGATGACGACTACTGGGCTCCGGTCTGTGACCATTTCGGGAACAGCCGCCCGCCGCTCGACCTGCTCGTCGAAAGGGGAGTACCCACCGGAGCGGACGCCGCGCCCTGCGTCGCCATCGACGGCTGCACCTTGTGCGATCCAGACAAGATCGTCTTCATCGACGAACTCGACGAGCAGGACAACGCCGATACCCGGTTGGCGGCCACCGCACCGTACCGGTCCGGTGAGCTGATCCGCCCAGAGGCCGAGTGGTCCGGCGACGGGACGGTACTGGTCCAGTTCTTCGTGGCCCAGCCCGAGGAGGTCGCCGAGGTCTACGCCGTGGAGATGGCCAAACGGATGGGACTCGACGACCCCGTCGTGGTCAACATCCAGGTGATGCAGGCGTCCGAAGGCTGCTTCGTGGAGGTCAAGGGGAAGGTCCTGTTCGACATCCGCCGGGATTCGCTGACCATCCCGGTCAAGGAGATCCGTCTGCCCGAGGACGAATTGCGGGAGGAGGTCTCCGCCCGACAGCTGACCGTCGTCGCGGCCACCGTCGGTGAGGACGAGCACAGCGTGGGCCTGCGGGAGATCCTCGACATCAAACATGGCGGCATCGAGAAGTACGGGGTGGCCTACCACTACTTGGGGACGTCGGTGCCTCTGGCGAAACTGGTCGATGCGGCCATCGAGACCGGATCCGATGCCATCCTCATCTCCACGATCATCAGCCACAACGACATCCACCGGCAGATGATGCGCAAGCTCGCCGAACTGTGCGTGGAGAAAGGCGTCCGCGACCGTTTCGTCCTGGTCGCCGGCGGCACTCAGGTCAACCGGGAGATGGCTGCCGAGACTGGGCTCGATGCCACCTTCGGGCGGGGCACCAAGGGCATCGACGTGGTCGACGCCATGGTGAAGGCCCTCCGGCTGCGTGGAACAGGCTCCGTGAACGGCTCGATCCCGGTGAGCGCGAGCGCCGACGGAGCCCTATGAACGCCGGTCGGGCCGATGTGGTCACCGTCGAGGTGGGCAGCACGATCACGAAGGTGAATGCTTTCGCCCACCGCGACGGGGCTCTGGAGCAGGTCGGCCAGGGTTTTGCGCCGACGAGCGTGGCCGAGGGCGATGTCGGGGTCGGGGTCTCTGCGGCTCGGGAGGATCTGCGTCGTCGTCATGACGTCGATGTCGTTGGGGTGGAGACTCACGTGAATTCGTCCGCTGCCGGTGGGCTGCGGATGAGCGTGCACGGCTTGACCGCGAGTATGACGACCCGTGCCGCCCGGGAGGCTTCCCTGGGTGCGGGGGCCATCGTCGGCCAGGTGACCGCAGGCCGATTGACCTCGTATGATTTAGCCGATCTGCATGCTTTGAAGCCCAATATCGTTCTGCTCGCCGGCGGGGTGGATTACGGGGAGCGGGACATCGTGATCGCCAATGCCCGGGATCTGGCGGCTGCCTTGGGGGAGTCGTCGGAACATCCGCCGGTGGTCTACGCCGGGAATGTGGCTGCGCGTCCGGCGGTGACGGAGACCTTCGCCGAGCACAGCGTCCGGGTCCTGATCGCGGACAATGTCTTCCCGGATGTCGACGTATTGCATGTGGATCCGCTGCGCGTGCTGATCCATGACGTCTTCAGCGAGCACATCGTGCATGCGCCGGGGATGGGTGCCTTGGCCGAACTCACCGAGGCGGAGGTCCTGCCTACTCCGGGGGCGGTCCTGATGGCGGCGGAGAGATTCGCCGAAGCCGTCGGGGACGTCCTGGTGGTCGATGTGGGGGGTGCCACCACGGATGTGCACTCGGTGACCGACGGTTCGCCGGAATTGGCCGGTGCCGTGGTGGAGCCCGAGCCACGAGCGAAGCGGACCGTCGAGGGTGATCTCGGGGTGTACGTGAACGCGAGGACGGTCGCTCAGGCCTCCGGCGAAGCCGATTGGGCTGAACGTCTGGAGGCGCTGACCGCGATGCCGGGCACCGATCGGGAGCGGGCATTGACCCGTTGGCTGGCCGAACGGGCGGTGGAGACCGGGATCCGTCGGCATGCGGGCACCTTGACCGATATCTACACGCCGACCGGGAAACGCCAGGTCGTCCGGGGGAAGGATCTGACAGCGGTGCGGTGGGTGGTGGCCACCGGGGGTGCCTTGACGAAGGTTCCTGGTGCTGCGGGCATCCTGCGTGCGGTGTGTGCCGGGCCGGGACGTCACCTGCTGCCGCCGGTGGAGGCCCATCTGCTGGTGGACGACCGCTACCGTTTCTCCGCCCTGGGGACCTTGGCCCGGGCTTATCCCGACGAGGTGAGCAGGACACTGCGCAGGTGGGCGGACTCCTTCGACGAAGGCCGGTGAATTCACATGTACCTGCGGACGCCCCGTCTGGAGATCCATCCGGATCGCATCACGGAGAATGCCCGCGCCGTGGTGGGTCTGTGCCGGGCTCACGGGGCCCGGGTGGCCGGGGTCGCGAAGGTGACCTGTGCGCACCCTGCGGTGGTCCGGGCCTTGGTGGACGGTGGCGTCGACGAGTTGGCCGACAGCCGGATCCTGAATCTGATGGGGTTGGCCGGATTGGGCACTGGCCTGCCTCAGATGTTGCTACGGATCCCGTCGCCGTCGTCGGTTCCGGATGTGGTCCGGTGCGCGGACATCACGTTGAACTCCAGCCTGTCGACCTTGCGGATCCTGTCCGAGGCGGCCGGTCAGGCGGGAACCCGGCATGGGGTCGTCGTGATGGTCGACATCGGCGACCTGCGGGAGGGGGTATGGCCTGATCGTGCGGTCGAACTGGTCACCGAGGCGGCTCGGCTGCCCCACGTGGATCTGTTGGGTCTGGGGGCGAACCTGGCCTGTTACGGCGGGGTGATTCCCAGCGTGGAGAACATGCTCGGGCTGATCTCGGTGCGAGATGCCTGCCGTGCGGCGACCGGGTTGGAGCTGGGCACGCTCTCGGGCGGTAATTCCTCGAGTCTTCCGTTGCTGGCCAGCGGGAAGATGCCGAAGGAGATCAACCATTTCCGGATCGGTGAGTCGATCGTGCTGGGGCGGAATGTCCTCGACCGCAGCCCGTGGCCTTCGACCCGGCAGGACACGGTGCGGCTCGTCGGGGAGATCGTCGAGTTGGAGCGGAAGCCGAGCGTGCCGATCGGCGATCGGGGACAGAATGCCTTCGGGGAGTGCCCGGAGTTCCCGGACCGGGGGACCCGGCTGCGCGCGATCGTGAACATCGGCCGCCAGGACGCTGCGATCGACGGGTTGACTCCGCAGGACGAGGGCATTCTGATCGTCGGGGCCAGCAGCGACCATCTCATCCTCGACGTGGAGGACGCCGTCGGTGAGATCCGGTTGGGCGGGCCGGTGGGTTTCTGGCCGTCTTATGCCGCATTGCTGGCGTTGTCGACGTCCCATTACGTCCAGAAGGTGGCCCTACGCGGCTGAAACTGACATCTAGGGTGGTCATCATGCTTTATCAGACATGTGCCCGGGTGCACGTGGACGCTGTTCTGGCGAATCTGGCCGCGGTACGCAACCGGGTCGGTCCGGATCGGCAGATCCTCATGGCGATCAAGGCGGATGGCTACGGGCACGGGGCCGTGCCGATCGCGATGGCGGTGCAGGAGACGTCCGCGGCGGATTTCTTCGGTGTGGCAACGGTCCCGGAGGGGGTCGAGCTGCGAGAGGCCGGGGTGTCCTTGCCGATCCTGAAGCTGTCGCCGGTTTTCCCCGAAGAGGCTCGGGCTGCGGTGGCTCATCGGTTGACGTCGACGGTGTGTGATGCGGAGACGGTCGATGTCGTCGAGCGGGCGGCCGCCGATCTGGGTGTGTCGGCTGCTGTTCATCTGAAGGTCGACACGGGCATGGGTCGGATCGGTTGCCTGCCGGAGGAAGCCACCGCCTTGGCCCGGAGGATCGCCGAGGAGTGTCCGCATTTGTACCTGGAGGGGATGTTCACCCATCTGCCGGTGAGCGACACCCCTGGCCAGGATGAGTTCACCGCAGCGCAGGTCATGGTCTTCGCTGACTGTCACCGTTCGGTGGAGGAAGACCTGGGCCGCCGGGTGATCGCCCATGCTGCGAACTCGGGTGGGGTTCTAGCACACCCTGATTCGTGGATGGACATGGTGCGTCCGGGGGTGATGCTCTACGGAAGTTATCCCGATCCCGAGGCGCCGCGGACCGTTCCGCTGCGTCCGGCGTTGACCTGGGAGTCCCGGGTCTCCTTCGTCAAGGAGGTGCTGCAGGGGCGCACCGTCGGATACGGACGTACCTGGACGGCGGAGGCCGATACCCGGGTGGCGACGGTACCGGTGGGTTACGGCGACGGTTACGACCGACATCTGTCGAACCGGGGCGAGGTGCTCGTAGGCGGGCGGCGGCTGCCGATCGTGGGACGGGTGTGTATGGACCAGTTGATGGTGGACGTAGGCGCAGATGGGGAGATCGCGGTGGGTGACCGGGTGGTGCTGCTCGGTCGGGACGGGACCGAGGAGATCTCCGCCGCCGACCTGGCCGTCTCCTTGGACACCATCCCGTACGAGGTGACCTGCCGGATCGCAGCGCGGGTGGGCCGGATCCACGAAACAACCGGCGGAGAGTGACTTCGGCGGAGGTTCAACGCTCCGGGGTTCCGAAGAAGGGTTCTCACACCGGTCGTCATGGTGTGCGGCAGACGGCCAAGCCGTGGAGCACGGGGGCGATTCAGACGTGGGTGGGTAGCGGCCCGCCATGCCAGGCCAAAGCGTCCTTGAAGGCTCCCAGCAGATCGAACGGTGTCCCCGCCAGATCGGTATAGGCACGGTGCAGGTTCAGGACGAGTCGTTCGGCGTCCGGACGATCCGCGTATTCGCCGAGTTCGGTCTCGACAGCGACCTCCAAAGGCGTGGCACCTGCGGTGAGACCGGCCCGCGCCCTGTCCAGGACGAACTCGAGATAACGACGGGTGTCTTCCAGGCAGGAGGAGATCTGCGCGGTACCCCGCAGCACCGGACCGTGCCCGGGGACCATCACCTCGGCCTCGAAACCGCCCAACCAGTCGAGGGTGTCCAAGGCCCCGGCCACCGACCCCATCGCGACCATCGGTGTCACCTGGTTGAAGACCAGGTCCCCGGTGACCAGTACGTGGTGTTCAGGCAGGTGCACCACCAGATCACCGTCGGTATGAGCCACCCGACCCGGATGGGTCAAGACGACCTGCTGCCCGCCGACGTACAGCTGAGTGTCTCCGGACACGGTCAGATCGGGCAGCCGCCGTTGCCCGTCGACTCCCCAGTCCAAAGGACGTTCCCACAACGGAGGACAACCGCACACGAAGGGATCCGCAGCGAGCCCGGCCCGCATCCGTTCGTGACCGATGAGCACGGTCTGTTCGGGAAGGAGGACATTGCCGTACGTGTGGTCACCGTGGAGGTGGGTGTTCACGGCATAGCGCAGAGTGCGGCCGGCGGAGAACCCCTCGACGGCATCCAGAAGTGCGCGGGTACGGTCGGCGGTTGCGCAGGTGTCGACCAGCAGCATGGAGTCGTCGCCGATGACGAAGGCGCAGTTGTTCACCCACCAGGAACCGTCGGGTTGGACGTAGGCGTAGACCCCTGGCGCGACCTCGTCGACCTCCGGGGTCAGCGGAGCGGGAGCAGGGGAGCAAACAGGCGCGGGGTTCGTCATGGCGCGGAATGCTAACAACGCAGTCCGGGCATTCACCGCAGAACGCCTGATGATTTCCGGGGTGAGGGTTGTCAAGGACGGGGTGCTGGTGCCGACGCACAGCACCGCTTTCCCGCCATGGTCGCGATCCTGCTTGGCAGGAAAAGAAACTCGACCCTGAACGAGTTTCACGAAAGCTGTGCAGCACGCTCACCTCCGCACAAGGATGAGAACTCCTGACCCCGGCACTGGAGGAAGAAGATGGCAGGCATGATCGCGTGCACCGACGTGGGAGTCCGCACCCCCGGCCACTCGGGATCCTGGATCCTCAGCGATATCTCGATGAGCGTGCGCGCCGGAGAATTCGTCTCCATCGTCGGGCCCTCAGGGGCTGGGAAATCGACCCTGCTGCGCTGCCTGTCCGGCATGGTCGTCCCCGATCGAGGGCGGGTCGACCTCCTGGGCACGTCCGTACGGGACCCGTACGGACGCAAGACCTCCCGCATCCGAGCGGGTCGGACCGGATTCATCTTCCAGGACTACCGGCTGTTTGAGTTCATGAACGTCCTCGACAACGTCCTGGTCCCTCGCCGACTCACCCGGAGTCGCGGTGGACGAGAACGTGCCCTGACCCTCTTGACCCATCTCGGCCTGGCAGACAAAGCCCACCAGCAGGTCTCTGAGCTGTCCGGTGGGGAGAAACAGCGGGTCGCCGTCGCCCGTTGCCTGATCAACGACCCCGACATCGTCTTCGCCGATGAGCCCACCGGGGCGCTGGACGAACACAGCGCACACCAGGTCCTGTCCGCCGTGGAGGACCTGGTGACCGAACGCCGGGCTGTGGTCATGGTCACCCACGACCTCGCCGTCGCCGCCCGCGCCCATCGGGTGATCGTCCTCCGGAACGGACAGACCTGGCAGGAACTCTCCCGACCCACCGCGGACGAGGTCTTCACCGCCGTCCAGTCGGCCGCAGTGCGTTGACATGTGGCGCTTCTCCCTGGTGCTCTTCCGCCGACATCTGCCCTCGTGGTCCTCGGTGATTCTGCTCACCGCGCTCGCGATGCTGTGCTGCGGTCTTCCCCTGCAGCTCGATGCGATCTATCCGGAGGTCGCCGAGAGCTACGGTCGACCTGACCGGTCCACCCCGTTCGCCAACAATGTTCTGTTTGCTTGGTTCGCGCTCCTGGCGGCGCTCTCCCCGGTCTTCGGGCTGTGTACGACAGCTCAACGCAAGGACCTGCGTCTGCTGGTGGAGCTGGGGGCGAGCCGTTCCCAAACAGTGCTGACCATCGCCGGTCAGGCGATGATGTCCTGTGCAGCTGGGGCATTGATCGGGCTCGGTCTGCTGCGCATCGTCTGGCAGCCCATCGCAGCGCTGGTCTATCGCCACTACTTCCCCGGCTGGGAGATCGGGGACCGTGTTTTTTCCTGGTCGGCTCAGACGAGCACCCTGCTCTGGGTGTGCGGGGGAGCCATGGTGCCGATGTTCTGGCAGGCCAGGAAGTCCATGGCTCGCCTGCATCGTCTCGACAGCGGGGACGGAACGGGTGCTCGACTGGGCCGGCTCCGGGTGGCAGCGGCGGTCGTCGTCGGCGCGCTGACCTGCCTTTCACTGTATTTCACCGGTTTTCACCAAGGTCAGGTCGCCGATCCGGCGGCGAGGGGCAGAAGCATCAGTTTTCTGCTCGGGATGAGTGTCTTCGCCTCCTTGGGGCTCACCTCGTTGTGTCTGCTGACCGGCCCGCGGGTCTACCCCCGCTGTATTCATCTGGTGAATGTCCTTTCCCTCGGTGACCGGAGAGGCAGCGCGGGTCTGGGGGCCCGCCAAGCTGCCTTCTACGCGCGGCGCTATCCCTCGATCCTGGCCCCGGTGATCGTCTCTTGCGGAGTGGTCGGCGCCTTCATCAATACGGCGCTGGCCGTCAACGCTGCTTTTGCGCAGACAGGTCAGTCCCTGTCCGGCGGCGGCCAGATCGGGTATTTCAACCTGGCGGTGCTTTTCGTGCCGGTGTACGCGATCTCCCTCGCCGGGGGGATCTGCGCGATCGTCCTGACCGGGCGGGAACGTACCCGGAACTATCGGACCGGTCTGTGCTCCGGTGTCAGCAGGGTTGGCCTCTATCAACAGGTTCTCAGCGAGGCCTGCGCATACCTGGCCGGTGGATTCCTGATGATCGCTGTCGTGCTGAGTCTGCTGTCGGCGGTCGTCTCCCGGGGGATCGGACAGATCATGTCGGTCGACATCGGGTGGCAGTTTCCCGGCCTGTTCGTCGCTCTCAACCTGGGGCTCTTCTTCGTGGTGATCCTCCTGCCACTGGGGTACTCCTGTCGATCGGCCTTACGTCTCGACCTGGGGCAGGGGTCGCGGGCGGCGGAAGCTGCAGCGGCGTGAGCACAGCTGTGATGCAGCTTCGCCGGATACGGTGGTTCGATGCCTCGTCCTCTGATCGCGCTGGCCAGCTGGAGTCGGCGACGGTGGGTCACCGCTGTCGTGGCCGCGCTGGCGACCGTGCTGGTCGTCGGTATTCCTTCGGTGATGATCCCGACGCCTTTCTTCAGCCGTTCTGTGCCGGTGACGTCCTGGTCCTGGCCGGTGCTGGCCGTCACCAGCGTGCTCAGTGGTCTGCTCACCGCCACCTATGTTCGTGATCCTTCCGCTCCGAAGGAGCCGGATCCGATGTCTCGGCGGGGCGCGGTCGGAGGATTGCTGGCCTTCTTCGCCGTGGGGTGCCCGGTCTGCAACAAGGTGGTCCTGCTGGCGCTGGGCTCGGCGGGCGCGATGCAATGGTTCGCGCCCGTCCAGCCGTTCATGGCCGTGCTGGGGGTCGTCCTGCTGTCCTGGGCCTTGGTGATTCGCCTGCGAGGTCAGATGGCGTGCCCCGCGCGGACCTCAAAGGAGCCTGCTTCCCTCGGCGCCGCTGGCTGAGTCCTTTCGAGGACACCAGCATTCCGAATGTCACCGGGGTCGCGCGTCGACACTCGCGGGAGACTTCTGTCCACTAATGTCGGCCGTGCGGCCGAGTCTGTTTCACGGGCTCGACCGTCCTTGTGGGAAAACACGATCCGGTTCGTCCTCGACGAATCTGGTCATGGTCGGGTCGGCCGTGCAGGGCTTGCGCCAGGGACGGCCCGTCGAGGGCCGCATCGGGCAATGCGTGCCACGACGGTGCCTGTGGCGTGCACGGCCTGCTCGACCGTCGGCTCGTCGCCGATGGACAGCTCAGCCGAGCAGTTGAAGGCTCACCGCCATCACGAACATCCCGGCCATCACCCCGGCCAGCGCCACATGGTGCTCACCGTAGGCGTGCGCGCTGGGCAGTAGCTCGTCCAAGCAGATGTACACCATGATCCCGGCGACTCCCGCGAGAACGACGCCGGTTACCGCCGGGGTGAGATACGGGGCCAACACCAGGTAGGCGAGGAGTGCCCCTGCAGGTTCGGCCAGGCCCGAGGCGAAGGAGTAGCCGAAAGCCTTCGTACGGGAGCCGGTGGCGACGAAGACGGGAACGGCCACCGCGATGCCCTCCGGGATGTTGTGCACGGCCACTGCGACCGCCACCGGAAGACCCAGCTCGGGGGAGGAGATCGCCGTCATGAAGGTGGCGAAGCCCTCGGGGAAGTTATGGATCGCCAGCGCCGCCGCGGTGAACAATCCCATCCTCATCAACTGGGCCTGGCGCACCGACTCCGGGTCGGTATGGGTTTCGTGCGGATTGACCGCAGACGGGACCAGGGCATCGATGACCCCGATGAGCAGGACCCCGCCGAAGAAGGCTGCGATGGCCACCCAGCCGCCGTGATCACCCAGCGACTTACGCAGCGACTCATGCGCCTCGGGGACGAGCTCGACCAAGGAGATGTACAGCATGACACCTGCCGACAGGCCCAGGCTGGCAGCCAGGAGGCGGGGAGAAGCTCGCCGGGCCGTGATCCCCAGCAGACTGCCGATCCCCGTGGACAGGCCGGCGAAGAGGGACAACGCCAGGGCGTAACCCACCGGGCTCACAATGTCGTGGCCTTCAAAGTGTTGCAGGTGGCGACATTCTGGCTGTTGTACCCGGCCATGAACCAGCGCATTCGCTGCTCTGCGCTGCCATGGGTGAAGTTCTCCGGGGAGACCCGGCCCTGCGTGCGCTGCTGGATGGTGTCATCACCGACGGCGCTGGCCGCCGAGAGGGCGCTCTGGATGTCCTGCTGGGTCAACGGTTTCAACAGTGTCTTGCCGTTCTTGTCCTTCGTGGTGGAAGCGTCCTTCGCCCACATCCCGGCGAAGCAGTCGGCCATCAGCTCGACCTTGACCCCGCCGCTGGCCGGCCCCTTCGGATCCTTCTGTGCCTCACCGAGCACGCCGAGCTGGTCCTGGGCGGCGTGACCGTACTCATGGGCCACGACGTACATCTTCGCGAAATTGCCTTTGTCACTGCCGAAGCGCTGGTTGAGCTGTTTGAAGAAGCTCGCATCGATGTACACCTGACGGTCGGCCGGACAGTAGAAGGGGCCGACCTGGTTGGAGGCCATGCCGCACTTGGACTGGGTCTGCCCGGAGTACAGATTCGTCTTGGTCAACCGCCATGCGGTGTTGTTCTTGGTGGACTCGGGGAATTTCTTCTTCCAGTAACCCTGAACGCTGTTGACCGTGCCGACCACCAGACAGACGTCGTCCTTGTTGGCATCGGCTCCCGTTTTGCAGTGGTCGTAGATCTTCTGGGTGTACTGGCCACCGGCACCCAACTGGGACAGGTCCATGCCATGGCCACCCGACCCCAGGACCTGTGAGCCGCCACCGCCACCGAAGAGGGTGTAGACGACCAGAGCGATCAGTCCGAGGATGCCGCCACCGCCACCGATGATCGCCCCGGTGTGACCGAAGGTGCCCTCTCCGCCACCGGTGATATCCGAAGTGTCCAGCTCAGCATCGTCATTGAACGTCATCCCCGCGTCCTCTCCTGGCCACCTCGTGCCACTCACAAGGGCTGACCAGTAGAGTAATGAGTCCAGCTGTGTACCGCACCGTGCATCGGCGCTGCCAGGGCGTACGCGGCTCATCCCGTGAGATGCCATGCTGGGGCGATCCACACCGACCGGAACGAAGGGGACAGCTGTGATCACAGCCACCGGTATCGAGCTGCGCGCAGGTAGTCGGCTCCTGCTGGGTGACGCCACGTTCCGGGTAGGGTCGGGCGACCGGGTCGGCCTGGTCGGCCGTAACGGCGCGGGCAAGACGACCCTGACTAAGGTGCTTGCCGGCTGGAACCAGCCCGCCTCTGGCACCGTCACCCGTAGCGGCGAGGTCGGTTACCTGCCGCAGGATCCCCGCGACGGCGACCTCAACATGGTGGCCATGCACCGCATCCTCTCCGCCCGTCAGCTCGACGACATCGTCCGACGGATGCGGGAGACCGAAGGTGCCATGGCCAGCGCAGATGCCGAGACCCACGAGCGCGCCATGGCCCGGTACCCCCGGCTTCAGGCACAGTTCGACGCCGCCGGCGGCTACGCAGCCGAATCCGAAGCGGCCACCATCGCAGCCGCGCTGGGATTGGAGGACCGGGTCCTCGCCCAGAAACTCGAAACTCTCTCCGGTGGTCAACGACGCCGGGTCGAGCTGGCCCGCATCCTGTTCTCCGGGGTGGACACCCTGCTGCTGGACGAACCGACCAACCACCTCGACGCCGACTCCATCGCCTGGCTACGTGACCACCTGAAGGTGTACAAAGGCGGGCTGCTCGTGATCAGCCACGACGTCGCACTCCTCGACGAAGTGGTCAACAAGGTCTACCACCTGGACGCCAACCGGATGGAGATGGACCAGTACAACGTCGGCTGGAAGGCCTATCTGCAACAGCGGGAGACCGACGAGAAGAGGCGGAAACGCGAGCGTCTCAACGCCGAGAAGAAAGCCTCCGCGCTCTTGGCACAGGCGGACAAGATGCGGGCCAAGGCCACGAAGGCCACGGCCGCCCAGAACATGGCGCGGCGGGCCGAGAAGATGCTCGCCGGAATCGAAGGCGAACGCCAGCAGGACAAGGTCGCCAAACTACGTTTCCCCGACCCGGCGCCCTGCGGGAAGACGCCGCTGCGCGCATCCGGTCTGTCTCGCAGCTACGGCTCCCTGGAAGTGTTCACCGATGTCGACCTGGCCATCGACCGGGGGAGCAAGGTCGTCGTCCTGGGCCTGAACGGTGCAGGCAAGACCACCCTGCTGCGGATCCTCGCCGGGCTGGACACCGCGGACACCGGTCAGGTCGAACCAGGCCACGGGCTGAAGATCGGCTACTACGCCCAGGAACACGAGAACCTCGACGTGACGCGGACCGTCCTGGAGAACATGAAAACGGCCGCCCCCGACCTTGGGGAGACCGACGTCCGCAAGATCCTCGGCAGCTTCCTCTTCTCCGGTGACGACGTCGACAAACCTGCCGGTGTGCTCTCCGGAGGTGAGAAGACCCGCCTCTCCCTGGCGACCCTGGTGGTCAGCAGCGCCAACGTCCTGCTGCTCGACGAACCGACCAACAACCTCGACCCGGCCAGCCGGGAGGAGATCCTTGCTGCATTACGCACCTTCGCCGGTGCCGTGGTGCTGGTGAGCCACGACGAAGGTGCCGTGGCCGCATTGGAACCCGAACGAGTCCTCCTCCTGCCCGACGGCGCCGAGGACCTCTGGAGCACAGACTATCTCGACCTGATCTCCTTGGCCTGAAAAGTTCACCGAAGTCACTTTTCTCCCCAGGCCGGGTCGCCGACGCTCGCCTAGAGTCGGAAAGGTGATCGATGAAGCCCACCCCCATCCGCGCCTGAGCGTGCACCGCACCGGAGCCGTGCTGTACGTCACCCTCGACAACCCGCAACGACGTAACGCCCAGACCCCCACGATGTGGTCGGCATTGGCCGAGATCGCCCACACCCTCCCCGACGATGTCCGGGTCGTCGTCCTGCGCGGCGCAGGCCCATCCTTCTCCGCAGGCATGGACCGCGGAATGCTCAGCCCCACCGGGCTGGACGGTGAACCGGACGTGGTGTCCCTCTGCCTGGAACATCCCGACCAGGCCGACCGGTACATCGCCCGTTTCCAGGACGCCTTCACCAGCTGGCGTAGCCTCGATGCCGTCGTGGTAGCCGCAGTGCAGGGCCACGCCGTCGGAGCGGGATTCCAACTGGCTCTCGGAGCCGACCTGCGGATCGTCGCCGACGACGTCCAGTTCAAGATGGCAGAGACCTCCCTGGGGCTCGTCCCTGATCTCGGCGGCACCTCGGTCCTCGTGGAGCTCATCGGCTATCCCCGAGCCCTCGAACTATGTCTGACCGGTCGGGTGTTGGGTGCACAAGAATCCGTGGAGATAGGCCTCGCGACGATGGCCGTCCCCATCGCCGAGCTGGAGGCTACGACCGACGACCTGGTCGCAGCGCTGACCGCAGCACCCGCTAGCTCGGCGAAAGCCACGAAACGGCTTCTGGCGCAGGCGGTGCGCTCGCCCAGGGAGAGCCAGTTCTCCGCCGAACGACAGACTCAGGTGAAGCTCATCGCTGATCTGGCCAGGCTCTTCAGCGGACAAAACAGGTGACGACCAACCCGTTCGCCACCATGCGGTCGCTCTCCCAGGACCGCCTGAGCGGACGGTCGCTACTTCCGGGGACGGCTCGCCGGGTGTTCTCCTACACGAGGATCTTCCCCTGGCAGATCGCCCTCTTCCTCGTGACGGTCGTACTCGCCTCGGCCATGGTGGCGATACCACCACTGTTGCTTCGGGCCATCGTCGACCGGGGTGTCCTCCGCGGAGACGAGTGATCGGTGGTTCTCCTGTCGGCGCTGGTCGTCCTCGTCGCCCTGATCGAAGCGATGCTGACCGTGGCCCAACGCTGGCAGTCCTCGCGGATCGGTGAGGGTCTCATCTTCCGGCTGCGGACCGAGGTCTTCGACCATGTGTGCGCTCAGCCGTTGGCCTTCTTCACCCGCACCCGGACCGGCGCACTCGCCTCCAGACTCAATACGGACGTGATCGGCGCGCAGCAGGCCTTCACGTCGACCTTGTCCGCAGTGGTGAGTAATACGGTCACCCTCGTCGCGATCGTCGGGACGATGACCGTGCTCTCCTGGCCGTTGACCCTGGCAGCGCTCATGCTTTTCCCGCTCTTCCTTCTCCCCGCACGCGGAATGGGCATCCGACTGTCCGCGCTGACCAGGGAGTCGATGAACCTGAATGCGGACATGGCGACCCGGACGACCGAACCGGTCTTCGAGCAAGTCTGTTTCCGCTACCCGGTCGCGGAGGAGGTCTCCGTGCCCTCGTTGGGAGGCGGGGAAAGTCTCGGCCGACGTGAGGGCGGGCCCGTACTCGAGAACGTCGACTTGCGGGAGGTCTCCACCGCGAGTCTGCGTGATGCCGTCGGTGTCGTGACCCAGGACGCGCATCTCTTCCACGACACGATCAGGTCGAACCTGCTCTACGCGCGGCCGGAGGTGACCGAGGAAGACCTGGAAGAGGTTCTCCGCTCTGCTCCAGAGCTGGGAGCTGGTCGAGCAGTTACCGGAGGGCCTGGGCACTGTCGTGGGCGATCGGGGTCACCGTCTTTCCGGCGGGGAGAAACAACGTCTGGCGATCGCGAGACTGCTCTTGAACGAGCCCGGACTGCTGGTGCTGGACGAAGCGACCGCCCATCTGGACAGCGGCTCGGAAGCTGCTGTCCAACAGGCCTTGGACGTGGCATTGGCGGGCCGTTCGGCTTTGGTGATCGCGCACCGTCTTTCCACGGTGCGCCATGCCGATCTGATCCTGGTCGTCGAGGAGGGACGGATCGTCCAGCGCGGAACCCATGACGACCTGCTCGTGGAGGGCAGGTTGTACGCGCAGTTGTACGAGACCCAGTTCTCCGGGTGAACAAGGTCGGGGAGGTGCATTGTCCGTCGCTGCACGTAGCCTTGCGCGCATGCATTGGAGCGAAGGACCGCTGGCCTTGTTCGACCTGGAGACGACCGGCACCGATCCACAGAGTGATCGGATCGTCACAGCCGCTGTGGTCATGGATGAGCCAGGATGTCTGCCACAGATCCAGGACTGGCTGGTCGACCCGGGGGTGGAGATCCCTGAGGGTGCCAGCAAGATCCACGGGGTGACCACCGAGCAGGCCAGGAGCGAGGGGGTGGCGGCCTCGATCGGTGTGGCTCAGATCGTGGAGGCCTTGTTGTCCGCGGTACGTTCCGGGGTGCCGGTGGTGGGACACAACGTCGTGTACGACCTGACGATGCTGCGTGCGGAGTGCGCTCGCCACGGGCTGGCCGAGCAGGCTGAGGCCGTAGCGGGGGTGCGGCCGGTGATCGACACGATCGTGCTCGACCGGGTGGTCGACCCTTACCGGCCGAAGAATCCGACTTCTCGGCGTCCTGATCCGGCACGTTGTGGGTCGCGCACCTTGGTGGACACCTGTCGGATCTGGGGGGTCGAGCTGTCGGCGGAGGATGCTCATGGTGCAGCTGCCGATGCGCAGGCTGCGGGGATGCTGGCGCGGGTCCTGGCGGGGAGCCGCCCAGAACTGTTGGTGCCCAATGCCCAGGAGCTGCATGATCGCCAGGTGGGCTGGAAGCGTGCTCAGGCCGAGGACTTCGGCCGGTGGCTGGTTTCCAAGGGAAAGGTGGACGACGTCTCTCGGGAGTGGCCGGTCGCTTAGTCGGCGGTAGGCCGTGTGGTGGGCGTTTTTGCCGGGGTTTGCCTTTACCACAGCGGGAGATCGGCCGGGTGCTCGTGCAAGGCCCCGGAGGTGAGAACGGACGTGCCTGGCCCCGTTGTCGAATGTTCCTATGTGGACCGTACAATGGGAACATTGGTTCAGTTGCAATAGAACATCTGTTCCCCAGGTGGGTAGAGACCGACCACCCGGACCGACACCCGTGCGCCGACCGTGTCCCGGACGGCACAACGAAAGGAGCGGCCACCATGGCCGAAAGGTTCGACGCCATCGACATCATCCGCGCCAAGCGCGACCGCGGACGGCTCACCGACGAACAGATCGACTGGGTGATCGACGCCTATACCCGCGGTGTCGTGGCCGATGAGCAGATGTCCGCCCTCGCCATGGCGATCTTCCTCAATGGAATGGACCGCAGCGAGATCGCCCGGTGGACCCAGGCCATGATCGCGTCCGGCGAACGCATGAGCTTCGACTCGCTGTCGAAGAAGACCACCGACAAGCACTCCACCGGAGGCGTCGGGGACAAGATCACCCTGCCCCTGGCGCCACTGGTCGCCTCCTACGGCGTCGCCGTCCCCCAGCTGTCCGGGCGCGGGCTTGGCCACACCGGGGGCACCCTCGACAAGCTCGAGGCCATCCCCGGCTGGCAGGCCGCACTCAGTAACGAGCGGATGATGGAGATCCTCGAGGACAGCGGCGCGGTCATCTGCGCGGCCGGATCGGGCCTCGCCCCGGCCGACAAGAAGCTCTACGCGCTGCGTGACATCACCAGCACCGTCGACTGCATCCCGTTGATCGCCAGCTCCATCATGAGCAAGAAGATCGCCGAAGGGACCGGCGCGCTCGTCCTCGATGTGAAGGTCGGCTCCGGCGCCTTCATGAAGGAGCTCGACGCTGCCCGTGAGCTGGCCCGCACCATGGTCGATCTCGGGACCGACGCGGGGGTGGCCACCACCGCGTTGCTGACCGATATGTCTCGTCCGTTGGGCCGCAAGATCGGCAACTCTCTCGAGGTCGAAGAATCCGTCGAAGTGCTCGCGGGCGGCGGACCCCGAGACATCATCGACCTGACCTGCGCCCTGGCTCGAGAGATGCTCTCCCTCGCAGGGATCGATGCCGATGACGTCGAGGAACGCCTGAACGACGGTCGCGCGATGGACGCCTGGAAGACGATGATCCGGGCCCAGGGCGGAGACCCGGAGGCTGCCCTTCCACGTGCAGCACACACCCAGGACTTCGTCGCAGACCGAGCCGGAGTGCTCACCGAACTGGACGCCCTCGCCCTGGGCGTCGCATCCTGGCGTCTGGGCGCCGGACGCGCACGCAAGGAGGACCCGGTGCAATTCGGCGCCGGCATCGAGATCCACGTCGAGCCCGGTGACCGGGTCACCGCCGGGCAGAAACTGCTCACCCTGCACACCGACACCCCCGAGCGATTCCCCCGCGCCGAGGAACTTCTCGTCGACGGGATCACCATCGACGCCGATGCCTCGCCGGAGGACTTCCGCCGGGAGAACATCGTGCTCGAGCGCATCAGCTGACCAGAAACCGCCGACCCCACCCAGACATCTCGAGGAGTCCATCGTGCCTAGCCGCACCGACGTCGCACACATGATCGACCACACCCTGCTCAAGCCCGAAGCCACCCCCGATCAGGTCGCCGCACTTGCCGCGGAGGCCGGGGACCTGGGCGCCTTCTCCATCTGCGTCTCACCGAACATGCTTCCGGTCGAGGTCCCCGGTGAGGTGAAGGTCGCCACCGTCTGTGGATTCCCCTCAGGGGCACACAAGACCGAGGTCAAGGCCGCCGAAGCTGCCCGCAGCGTGGCCGACGGTGTCGACGAGGTCGACATGGTGGTCAACCTCTCGCTGGTCAAGGAAGGTCGTTTCGAGGAGACCGAAGCAGAGATCCGCGCGGTCCGCGAGGCCTGCCCCGCACCGGTCCTCCTCAAGGTCATCATCGAGTCCGCTGCCCTGACCGATGAGGAGATCGTGGCCTGCTGCGAGGCCTCCGAACGGGCTGGCGCCGACTTCGTGAAGACCTCCACCGGCTTCCACCCGGCAGGCGGCGCATCCGTCCACGCCGTGGAACTGATGGCCAAGACGGTTGGCGGTCGGCTCGGCGTCAAGGCTTCCGGTGGCATCCGTACGACGGAAGCCGCACTGGCCATGATCGAGGCCGGGGCCACCCGTCTGGGGCTCTCCGGATCCCGTGCCATCCTCGAAGGACTCGACTCCTGAAGGAGAGGAACTCCCGATGACTGATTCCGATCTCGCCGGTGTGATCCGTGCCGCCCAGGAATGGATCGCTCACGATGTCGACGAGCGGTGCCGAGCAGAGCTGACCACACTGCTGTCCGCCGCGCAGGACGGTGACGCCTCCGCGGCGGCTGAACTCACCTCCCGGTTCTCCGGCCCGCTGACCTTCGGCACCGCCGGGTTGCGCGGCGAGGTCGGGGCGGGGGAGACCCGGATGAACCGTTCCGTGGTGATCCGAGCCACGTACGGTCTGGTGAAGTACCTCCAGGAGACCCTCGGGGAGTCTCCCCGGATCGTGGTCGGGTGCGATGCACGGCACGGCTCGGCAGATTTCTCTCGCGATGTCGCCGAGGTGATCGCCGCAACCGGAGGCCTCGCCCTGGTGCTTCCTGCTCAGCTGCCGACTCCGGTCACCGCCTTCGCCGTGCGTTCCTTGAATGCTGACGCCGGTGTCATGGTGACGGCTTCGCATAATCCGCCGGCCGACAACGGTTACAAGGTCTATCTCGGCGGCCGGGCGGCTACCGACGAAGGCTGCGGAGTGCAGATCGTGCCGCCGGCCGACGCCGGGATCGCCGCGCAGATCGAGGCAGCACCGCTGGCCGACGAGATCGCACGCAGCGCTGAGGGCATCGAGCACGTGGGCCCTGAGCTGCTGGAGTCCTATCTCACCCGGGCAGCATCTTTGTCCGGGGGACGAGGAGCGCGCGATCTGCGGATCGTGCTGACCCCGATGCACGGCGTCGGGGGAACGACTGCGGTCGAGGCGCTGAAGCGTGCTGGGTTCTCAGACGTCCACGTCGTGGCCGAGCAGATGGACCCCGACCCCGATTTCCCGACCGTCTCCTTCCCGAACCCGGAGGAGCCTGGCGCGATCGACCTGGCGTTGGCGCTGGCCGACAAGGTCGACGCCGATGTGGTCATCGCTCTGGACCCCGACGCCGACCGATGCTCGGTCGGTACCCGAGGCCCGGGAGGGTGGCGTCAACTCACCGGAGACGAGATCGGTGCACTCCTCGGCGAGCAGGCGGCTGCTGATGACAGCAGGCAGGGAGGAACCTTGGCCTGCTCGGTCGTCTCGGGGCGTCTGCTCGGGGAGATCGCTCGGGCGCACGGGCTCACCCACGCTGTCACACTGACCGGTTTCAAGTGGATCGCCCGCACCGCTGATCTGCGTTTCGGCTACGAGGAGGCCATCGGGTACTGCACTGACCCGGCCGGTGTCCGGGACAAGGACGGCATCACCGCTGCGGTCCGGATGGCCTGCCTGGTGGCTGACCTGAAAGAGGACGGCCGGGATCTGGGGTCGGCGTTGGACGAGCTCGCACGGGCGCACGGTCTGCATGCGACGGCACCACTTTCCTTCCGAGTCGCAGACCTGTCGCTGATCGCCGATGCGATGCGTCGATTCCGGCAGAGCCCGCCGGCCGAACTGGCCGGTTCTCCGGTCGTGCGAGTGGCAGACCTGGCAGAAGGCTATGACGGCCTTCCGCCGACCGACGGTCTGCTCTTCCTGACGGAGGCGAACGACCGGGTGATCGTGCGTCCTTCCGGGACGGAGCCGAAGCTGAAGTGTTACCTGGAGGTCGTGCTGCCCTGCGTGGACGGCGAACCGGTTCCGTACGAGGCGGCCTCGCGTCGCCTGGAGTCGGTCAAGGACGATCTGCGTTCAGCCATCGGTTTGTGAGCTGACCGCTGCGCTCCCAGAGGTGGCCGCTGACCGGGAACCTGGTCAGCGGCCACCTCCGTGGGTTCACTCGTCCTCTTCGTCCCAGATCCTCTTCTTACGTGGCACCGGAACTGGCCGGGTGTATTTGCCTTCGGCGACGAGACGGTCGAGATGCTCTCTGCGGATGTAGACACCCACGATCACGAAACCGACGATCGAGCCACCCCACCATTGCAGTGAGTAGGCGAAGTGGGGCCCGATGCCGGTGTCCGGTGGGAGGAGTGGACTGGGACGGGCCGGCTGGTGACCGCTGCCGTCGTCTTCGGAATCCAGCACCAGATAGGCGGCTTTGCGGATCGGGTGCCGGGTACGTTCGGCAGCTTCTTGAAGGTTGACCGAGGCCAATTGCCCTGCGGGAAGGTCTCGTCCCAGGCTTTCTTCTCCGTGTCGCAGCCATCCGGTCACGGTGACCTCACCGGCGGGCGGGGGAGGTACCTGGGGGAGCACATCGGCTCGTTCGGCGTTCTTCACCCAGCCTCGGTCGACGATCAGAGCGGTGCCGTCCGGCAAGGACAAAGGCACGAGGATCTCGTACCCATAGGTCACTTTCTGTGGACGGTTACGGACGAACAGCTGTCCGTTGTGATCGTAGGTGCCACGCATCTGCACTTTCGTCCACAGTCGTTCGTCCGGCAGCTCGGCGCCCTGGGGGAGAACCTCGTCCAGCGGGACAGCCGTGGTTGCGTAATTGCGTTCCACGGCGTCGGCGATCGAGGACCGTTGGACATGTCGTCCCCATTGCCAACGTCCCAGGAAGAGGCACAGCACGAAGAATGCAGTGGCCACTGCGATGGCTGTCAGCCACCGCCGGGTCAACACCGTCCGCATCACGGGCTCGACGCTACCCGGCTTACCCTTGATTTATGCCTGGAGCCCCAGCCGGAGCCCCGAAAAATACCCCGCTCACGCCGGGTGATCGTTCCCGGCCAACCGAAAACGCTGCCCGACTTGAGGATTCGTTCGGGCGTATTGCCACCGACCTGCGAGTGTCGCTGACGGACCACTGCAACCTGCGGTGCACCTATTGCATGCCCGCAGAAGGGCTGCCCTGGATGGCTCGCCCGCAGATGCTGACTGATGACGAAGTCGTTCGGCTGGCGCGGATCTTCGTGGAGTCAGGCGTCACCAAGGTTCGGTTGACCGGCGGTGAACCGTTGTTGCGCAGAGGGGTGGTCGATCTGATCTCCCGTTTGGCGGAGTTGGAACCTCGGCCTGTGCTGGCGATGACGACGAACGGAGTGGGGCTCTCGACGGTGGCCGAGGGGCTGGCGGCTGCAGGTCTCGACCGGGTGAATGTCAGCTTGGACACCGTCGACCCGGAAGTTTTCCGCAAACTGACTCGACGCGATCGGTTGGCCGCGGTCATGAGCGGGCTCGAAGCGGCGCAGGAAGCCGGGCTGACACCGGTGAAGGTCAACGCGGTGGCCATGCGAGGAGTCAACGACGCCGGGGTGGCAGACCTGCTCGACTGGTGTCTCGACCGAGGCTACGAGCTACGGTTCATCGAGCAGATGCCCCTGGACGCCCAGCACAGCTGGCAGCGTGGCGAGATGATCTCGGCGGAGGAACTACGTGCGGCGCTGGGGGAGCGCCACGAGCTGACTGCTCTGCCCGACGAGACCCGGGGGTCGGCTCCCGCCGAGCTCTTCCTGGTCGATGGCGGGCCGGCCACGGTGGGGATCATCGCCTCGGTGACCGCGCCGTTCTGTGGAGCCTGCGACCGCGTCAGGCTGACTGCCGACGGCATGGTACGCAACTGCCTGTTCGCTCGAGGAGAGGTCGACCTGCGCGGGCCGATGCGAGACGGTGCTGACGACCACGAACTACGTCGGCTGATTCGCGGCGAGATGTGGCGAAAGGCTCGGGGGCATGGGATCGGCGCACCTGATTTCACCCAGCCGGCACGCCCTATGTCGGCGATCGGCGGCTGAGGGCAGAAGGTGCTCGGTCGGCCTGGTGAGCTCTCTCGTTCGCCGGTCAGACGGTGCCGTGCTCCGGCTTCCGGCCTGCTTCTGTGTCGTCCTCACCAGGTGCCGACGCGCTGCTGAGCTGCCGGGTCGGTGATACCGCCTGGACGGTGTGAGCTTGCCGGGTGGTGGCATTGTTGGCCAAGACGACCGCTGGATAGGGCAGGATCACGGCGGCGATCGACAAGAGGATCCCGGCGACCACCGAGCCCGTCGCGGCGTAGACCACGACAGCGAGGACGAAGGAGATCGTCCGGATCACCATGCAGGTCACATAGGTCTGCATCCGGGCACGCTGATCGTCCGCGGCGGAGGTGGGCACCGTTGAGATGGAGTGCACGGGAGCTGCATCGGGCCGAGAGCGAGGGATCACCCCACCAGCGTAGGGCGAGACAGGGGTGCGTCGGCTGGGCTACCACCGGGTAGTTCGCTAGGTTCACCTGGCGACCGGAAAAGCCCCGGTCATCAGGACGGCAGGGGAGGATCCGCCGATGCCTGAACCTGCTTGGACCGATCGGGCGATGGACGCATCCGCGTTCCGAGCGACGACGGTCCCGACGAACGGAGAATGATGAACAGTTCACCCACCAAGGTGCGGACCGCGCTGGTCACCGGGGGAAATCGAGGCATCGGCCTCGGTGCGGCGCGGGCCTTGGCAGCTGACGGGGTGCACGTCGTCGTGGGATCGCGTTCGGGAGAAGGTCCTGAAGGTTTCGATGTCGTCCGGATGGATGTTGCGGACACCGCATCGGTGAACGACGGGTTCTCCGCTGCTGAAGAGATTCTGGGCAGCCCGGTGGAGATCTTGGTGGCCAATGCCGGGATCACCCGGGACCAGCTGTTGCTGCGGTTGAGCGACGAGGAGGTCGAGGACGTGATCCAGACCAATCTCGTCGGCGCGATTCGGTGCGCACGCCGTGCGAGCAGGGGAATGATCCGCCTGAAACGGGGCCGGATGATCTTCGTCTCCAGCGTGGTCGGGCTTAACGGTTCTCCAGGGCAGGTGAACTACGCGGCGTCGAAGGCCGGCCTGGTCGGGGCGGCCCGGTCGATCACGCGTGAATTGGGTGGGCGGGGGATCACCGCGAATGTCGTCTCGCCGGGGTTCATCGACACCGATATGACTGCGGCACTGCCACAAGATCTACGCGCCACCTACACGGCGTCGGTGCCTGCCGGTCGGATGGGCACGGTGGACGATGTCGCTGCGGCTTGTGTCTTCCTGGCTTCGGACGCGGCCGCCTATGTCTCGGGAGCGGTTCTCCCGGTCGACGGCGGTCTGGGCATGGGTCACTGATCCGGTTCGTCATCAGCGCAGGAAGGAAGAACCATGGCTCTGCTCGAGGGCAAGAACATCCTCGTCACCGGCGTGCTCACCGAGTCGTCGATCGCTTTTCACGTTGCACGACTGGCTCAGGAAGAAGGGGCCCAGGTCGTGCTGACCTCCTTCGGTCGGGCGATGAAGATCACCACTGCCATCGCTCGACGTCTCCCCCGGCCTGCGCCGGTCGTCGAGCTGGATGTCTCGGAACAATCCCATTTCGATGCGCTGGTCGAGCGGGTCGGTGAACATGTCGATGGCCTGGACGGCGTACTTCATTCCATCGGATTCGCCCCACAGGCAGCTTTCGATTTCACCGCGGCTTCCTGGGAGGACGTCGCTCCAGCACTTCAGATCTCGGCGTTCTCACTGAAATCCTTGGTCGCCGCCTGCGCCCCGGCGATGTCCTCCGGTGGTTCCGTGGTCGGGCTGACCTTGGACGCGAGCGTGGCCTGGCCGGGATACGACTGGATGGGTGTGGCGAAGGCGGCCTTCGAGGCGACGAACCGTTACTGCGCCGCTTCGTACGGCTCTCAGGGAATTCGCTGCAACCTGGTGGCTGCGGGGCCGATCCGGACGACAGCGGCGAAGTCGATCCCGGCCTTTGCGAGATTCGCCGAGTGGGGGGAGCATGCACCTCTCGGGTGGGATATGACCGACCCCACCCCGACGGCGAAGAGCTGTGTGGCTCTGCTCTCCGACTGGTTCCCCGCGACCACCGGGGAGATCGTGCACGTCGATGGCGGGTACCACGCCACCGGGGACTGACGGTCCTCTCCGGGCGCACAACAGGCGTCGGCAGCTCGCCAACTTGGGGTACGCCGCGCTCTTTAGCTGAATTAGCTATAAGGGCACGGCGTGTCGCCGATGAGGGAGTCGATATGAGTCGAACCTGGAGACAGGGAGACCGTATCCACACTCCACCATCGAACTGACCGGCGCATCCGCGAGGAGCCCTATGTCCGTCACCCCTGCCGAGGCCTGGACCACGGCACGCCATCCGTTGGCACGCTTACTCAGATCCGTAGCTGCAGGTCAGAAGCCTGAACCTGACGGTAAATGGACCAGGGTCTCCCCATGGATCCCGACCATCCAGGCGATGGTCGTCTTCCCGGAACACACCATCATGGCGGTCTCCTACGACATCTCCGACGAAGCACTCGTCGACCTGGGTGTCGACGGGCACGGCCAGGCATTCACCGCCCGTACGGTGACCGCACTGGCCGGACCGACCGGATGGGTGGGCGTCCCCCAGGTCCTGTTCTGCGCCTTGGGCACCGGATCAGGACAAGGAGGCGCGCTGACCGCGCGGAGCGACCTGTCGAAGCATCCGGCGGTAGAACTGGCCAGGCGTACCCTGCAAGATGTGCAGGTTCTCAGCTCAGGGGATCCGGCGGATCCCGACGTCGTGGTCCTGGGGCGAGGAGTCGCCGGTATCCGTGAGTTCGTGGTCCACCGACCACACCCGTACGCGCCCAGCGGCGCCCAACTCGTCCAAGCCGCCTTGGGCTGCGTACCGGAGAACGAGGTCGTCCTCCGATGCATCCCGACCTACGATGCACCCCGCATCTCTGCCGCGGTCGAAGGCGGGATGATTCCGATCGGAGGCGTGCAACTGTTCAGCACCCGCCCCGAACACAAACTGTGAGGCTCACCCCGGAGAAGCTTCCGAGGTCACAGGCCGGGCAGGGTGCCTGCCCCGAACATCGATGTCGCGATCTCTTCCTCGGTGAAGCCCAGGAAGGGCAGCACCATGTCCAACCGGGGCACGGAGATCGTCGCATCGGCGATGGCCCGTAGCGCAGGCTTGGCGCAGAACGCGATACCGACCTCGGCAGCGGCCACCATGTCCAGGTCGTTGGCCCCGTCACCGACCGCCACGGTGCCGGACATCTCGACGTGCTCCTGGAGCGCCCATTCCCGCAGTGCGGACGCCTTCGCGGCCCGGTCCACGACGGCTCCGCTCACCCGACCGGTCAGCCGGCCGTTGACGACCTCCAAGGCATTCGCCCGGGCGTGATCGACGCCCAGCGACCGAGCCAGCGGCCCGACGACCTCGATGAAACCGCCGCTGACTATCCCGATCCGGTGGCCGCGTGCGCGAAGGACCTCGATCGCGGTGCGTGCTCCGGAGGTCGGCGTGATCTGACGGAGCACCTCGGTCAGGGCCCTGGCCTCGATTCCACGTAGGGTGGCGACTCGCCGGTGAAGGCTCTCCGCAAAGTCGAGTTCACCGCGCATGGCGGCTTCGGTGACCGCGGTGACCTCGTCACGGCTCCCGGCATGTTCGGCGATCAGCTCGATGACTTCCTGGCGGATCAGCGTGGAATCCACGTCGAAGAGCACCAGCATGCGGGCA
The DNA here is from genome assembly GCF_003391095.1 of Austwickia chelonae. Classification (NCBI taxonomy): domain Bacteria; kingdom Bacillati; phylum Actinomycetota; class Actinomycetes; order Micrococcales; family Dermatophilaceae; genus Austwickia; species Austwickia chelonae. Next base: position 1,518,205 of record NZ_CP031447.1, read on the forward strand.
TCCGGGTGGCGTGGAGCGCAGAAGCAGAAGTCGGCTGCGGCGTCGAGGAGCATTGGTCGGACGGCTCGCCGAAGGTCCTCCGGCGAGATCCGGTCGAAGACCATTTCGTCGACGACCAGATCTTTCCGGGCCAGAGGGCGTTCGGATACCAGATGCGCTCCGGCATGGGCGGTTACCCGGCGGGTCTCCTGCAGGACGTCGGGGGCCTCGGCGCATCCGGCGATTCGGAGCACCGCCGTACCGGTATAGCCCATGTCGTCCGTCCGTTCAGTCTCAGTCCGCGGTCAGATGCATACCCTTCGGGACCACCACGATGCCGCTGTCACTGACGTAGAGGCCACGTGCCCGGTCTGCGTCGTGGTCGACACCGATCTCCACACCATCCCCGACGACGACATGTTTGTCGAGGATGGCGTGGTGGACGACAGCTTTGCGTCCGACCCGGACATTCCCCAGGAGGACCGAGTCGGTGACCTGGGCGTAGCTGTGGATGAAACAGCGTGGGGAAACCACGGAACCTTCGACCTGGGCGCCGGAGACGACGGTGCCGGCAGAGACCATCGAGTTCACGGCCGTACCGAGGCGCCCGGTCTCGTTGTGCACGAACTTGGCCGGCGGTTGGGCTCCTTCGGAGCTGATGTAGATCGGCCAGTCCTCGTTGTACAGGTTGAAGACCGGGTGAATGGCCACGAGATCCATGTGCGCCTCGTAGTAGGCGTCGATGGTGCCGACGTCACGCCAGTAGGCGCGGTCACGTTCGGTGGCACCGGGAATCTCGTTGTTGCTGAAGTCGTAGACGTATCCTTCGCCGCGGTTCACGAACCAGGGCACGATGTCGCCGCCCATGTCGTGTTCGCTGTTTTCGTCGGCGGCATCGGCGGTGACGACTTCACGCAGGATGTCTGCGTCGAAGACGTAGTTCCCCATGGAGGCGAGAACTTCGTCGGGGGAGTCCGGCAATCCGACGGCGTCGGTGGGTTTCTCCCGCCAACGGTCGATCTTGCGGACGTCGTTCCCGTCCACCTCGATCACTCCGAACTGGTCGGCGAGTTCGATCGGCTGGCGGATGGCGGCGACGGTGATGCCGGCGCCGGTCTCGACATGCTGCTGAACCATCTGGGAGAAGTCCATCCGGTACACGTGATCGGCGCCGACGACGACCACGTAGTCGGGGCGTTCGTCCTCCATCGCGTTGAGGCTCTGATAGATGGCGTCCGCGCTGCCCTGGTACCACTGTTTGCCACGTCGTTGCTGGGCAGGGACGGGGGCGACGTAGTTGCCCAGCAGGGTCGACATACGCCAGGTCCGGGAGATGTGGCGGTCGAGGCTGTGTGATTTGTACTGCGTCAGGACGATGACTTTCAGGTACCCGGAGTTGACGACATTGCTCAAGGCGAAGTCGACCAGGCGGTAGGTTCCACCGAAGGGCACCGCCGGTTTGGCGCGGTCAGCCGTCAAGGGCATGAGTCTTTTGCCTTCACCCCCCGCGAGGACAATCGCAAGGACCTTGGAGGAGCGAGGAAAACGCGGCATAAGCGCAAGGTACCCGGGTGTCGTGCTCAGCAACACCCGTGGGGGTGTCGATATCGAGAATTGGGACTCTCGTCCTCTCTCGGGCAGAGCGGACGGACGCTCGGGGAAGGCCGTCACGAACTGCTTGCACCGGATAGATTCACTTCGTGCGAGTCGACATCCTGAGCAAGGAATATCCCCCCAATGTGTACGGCGGCGCAGGCGTCCACGTCGCCGAGCTGGTCAAAGCTCTGCGCGCGCGGGAAGCTCTCGACGTCCGGGTACGGGCTTTCGGTGTCCCCGCTGTGGAGGAGGGGACTTACGGCCATCCTGATCTGGAGGAGTTGGCGTCGGCGAATGCAGCGCTGCGGACTCTTGGTGTGGATCTGACGATCGCGGACGGGTGCGCAGGAACTGATCTGGTGCATTCGCACACCTGGTATGCGAACATGGCCGGTCACCTGGCAGGTCTGTTGCACGGTGTGCCCCACGTGATATCCGCGCACAGCCTGGAACCGTTGCGGCCGTGGAAGGCCGAGCAGCTCGGCGGTGGCTATCGGGTGAGCAGTTGGGTGGAACGTACGGCGTACGAGGCTGCGGCGGGGGTCATCGCGGTCAGCCACGGGATGCGGGCCGATGTCCTGTCCTGCTACCCCTCGATCGACCCTGACAAGGTCAAGGTCGTTCATAACGGCATCGATTCGCAGCTCTGGCAGGCGGACCGCAGTGAGGCCGCACGCCGTGCCTGTACGGAACTCGGGGTGGATCCGGACCGTCCGGCGGTGCTCTTCGTGGGTCGGATCACCCGGCAGAAGGGCCTTCCTTATCTCCTGCGGGCGGTGGCGCAGCTCTCGCCGGAGGTCCAGGTCGTGTTGTGTGCGGGCGCACCGGACACCCCCGAGATCAAGGCTGAGGTCGAGAGACTGATCGAGGAGCTCAGGACGACGCGCACCGGAGTGGTCTGGATCGCCCAGATGCTTCCGCGTGCGAAGGTGATCGCCTTGCTGTCCCATGCCACGGTCTTCGTGTGCCCGTCGGTCTACGAACCTCTGGGCATCGTGAATCTGGAGGCGATGGCCTGTGGAGCTGCGGTGGTGGCCACCCGGACGGGCGGTATCCCGGAAGTGGTGGTGCCGGGGGAGACCGGTTGGCTGGTCGATATCGAACAGGTCAGTGATGGCACGGGCACCCCTCTGAATGAGAAACGGTGGGTCGACGATCTCGCGGCGGCTCTGATCGCGGCGGTCTCCGATCCTGAGCGGGCAAGGGCCCTGGGACAGGCCGGTCGGGTTCGGGCGGTCGAGCATTTCTCCTGGGAGACGATCGGGGAGAAGACCTCGGCGGTGTACGAGCAGATCCTGTCGCGATGAACTACGTCGGGGGTGTCCTCGGCGGGTGGTGTCTTTCATCCTGATCCGGGCTTGTTGATTTCTGGGCTCCTGGGCATCGGACGCCGGGCCCATCCCACCGTGTGCCTCGGCTGTGCCCTAGGGTCTTGGGCATGAGTGACGTCTTGGATTTCGCCGGGGTGGGTGTGGTGCGCGGAGGTTCCACGCTGCTCGACGGCATCGACTGGGAGATCGAGGAAGGCGAGCGTTGGGTCGTGTTAGGCCCCAACGGGGCAGGCAAGACCACTCTGTTACAGCTGGCTGCCGCGCGGATGCATCCGACACGGGGGCGGGCTGCGGTGCTCTCCGAGACCCTCGGGCAGGTCGATGTCTTCGAGCTGCGGCCACGAATCGGATTGGCCAGCAGCTCCCTGGCCGAGCGGATCCCCGGTGGCGAGCTCGTCCGTGACGTCGTGCTGACCGCCTCCTACGGGGTGGTCGGACGGTGGCGTGAAGAGTACGAACGGATGGATGTCTCCCGGGCCCGTCGACTGCTGCAAGCCTTGGGGGCAGAGCATCTGGGTGAGCGGACGTACGGCACTCTCTCCGAAGGGGAGCGGAAACGTGTCCTGATCGCACGGGCGTTGATGGCAGATCCGGAGCTGATGCTGCTGGACGAGCCTGCGGCGGGGCTCGACCTGGCCGGCCGGGAGGACCTCGTGCAGCGTCTCGGCGAGATCGCAGTGGACACCGAGTCACCCACGTTGGTTCTGGTCACCCACCATGTGGAGGAGATCCCGGCGGGAATGACCGATGTCCTGCTGCTCAGAGGCGGGAAGGTCGTCGCCGCAGGGCCGGTGGAGAGCACCTTGACCCAGGAGAACTTGGAGAAGACCTTCCGGATTCCGCTGACCTTGGAGAGACACGACGAACGGTGGGCGGCTCGTGCCCGTCTTCCCGAGCCGGGGGAGACCGGGGCCTGGAACAGCATTGAGGAAGAAGGGCTGCCACCGGCAGTGATCTTCTGAAAATATCCCCTCTGGGAGGGAACCGTCTTCCTCGGGGCTGCGTCTCACTGGGTGAGTCGTCCGAAGCCGGGGATCACCTGATCGCACCGGTCGTCGGCCCCGAGGAAGGAACGGGCAGGGTATGGACTGGTTGGATCAGAACGCCTGGGCTGCCTGGCTGGCACTGGCACTGGTGTTGGGCGCCATCGAGGCTGCCACTGTCGACTTCGTGTTCATCATGTTGGCCGGTGGCGCAGGAGCGGGTGCAGTAGCAGCCCTGGCAGGCGCCTCCTTCCCGGTCCAGGTGTTGTCCTCAGTGGCTGTGGCCTGCGCTTTGTTGGTTCTGGTGCGGCCTGAGGTGAAGAAACGGTTGTTCTCCGGCAGCACACCGATCGTTCTCGGTGCGGCAGCCTATGTCGGCCGTCGGGCCGAGGTCACTCAGGAGGTCACGGTGACCGGCGGGCGGATCTTGCTGGGCGGTGAGGAGTGGTCGGCTCGGCTGGAGAAAAACGTCTTGGCTGTTCCAGCCGGCGCCCTGGTCAATGTCATTGCCATCGACGGCGCGGTCGCGGTGGTCACCCCGGACGATTCACCCCCTGCATCCCCTCTTATCACCCATGAATGAGGCTCACCTATGCCAATAACTTTGGTCCTACTCGCTGTTCTCGTCCTGTTCATCGTGATCCTGATCGGCCGTGCGGTCCGGATCGTTCCTCAGCAGACGGCACTGATCATCGAGCGTCTGGGAAGCTACCACGGCACCCTCAATGCAGGTATCCACCTTCTGGTGCCTTTTGTCGACCGTGTCCGGGCCAATATCGACCTGCGTGAACAGGTCGTCAGCTTCCCGCCGCAGCCGGTGATCACGTCGGACAACTTGGTGGTCAACATCGACACCGTCATCTACTACGGGGTGACCGACGCCAAGTCGGCGGTCTACGAGATCGCCAACTTCATCCAGGGCATTGAACAGCTGACGGTGACGACCTTGCGGAATGTCATCGGCTCGATGGACCTCGAGCAGACCCTCACCAGTCGTGACCAGATCAACGGTCAGCTGCGTGGCGTACTGGACGAGGCGACCGGACGTTGGGGCATCCGGGTGTCCCGAGTCGAGCTGAAGGCCATCGACCCGCCGCACAGCGTCCAGGACTCCATGGAGAAGCAGATGCGGGCCGAGCGTGATCGTCGCGCCACGATCCTCACCGCCGAGGGCGTCAAGCAGTCCGCGATCCTGACCGCCGAGGGCGAGAAGCAGTCCGCGATCCTGAAGGCGGAGGGTGCCGCTCAGGCCAAGATCCTGGAGGCCCAGGGCCAGGCTCGCGCGATCACTCAGGTGTTCGACGCGATCCACCGTGGGAAGCCCGACCAGAAGCTGCTCGCCTACCAGTACTTGCAGGTGCTTCCTCAGCTTGCGCAGGGAGACGCCAACAAGATGTGGATCGTCCCCAGCGAATTGACCGACGCCCTGCGCGGGATCAGTTCCGCACTGGGTGGAGAACGCGGCGCTCCGGCCGATGAGGCCACCCCGTGGACGCCCTCGGACCTGGCCGATGCCATGGCCTTCCCGGAGGCGTCCTTGCAGGATCCGCAGGAAGCTCTCGACGAGGCGAAGAAAGAGGCAGAGCGTTCTGTCTCCGAGGCCCATGAGGTGACTCGTCCGGCTGCTCGTCCCAGCAATGGTGAGCCGTCGGCTGCACCGCAGGTCTGATCATCGTCGGTGCTCTCCTGACAGGAGTGTCTGAGGCGCCCGCAACCCCGTTAGGGTGTTGCGGGCGCCTTTGGTGCCATCGCCGTTCCCGCCGCTTCCGGGCTGTCGTCCCGGTCGGCTGCTTCCTGGGAGGACACCGTGACCATCGAGGTGACCGATGCCGCAGATGACCGGCTCGCCGACTATTTCCGGCTGACCGATGTCGCTCTGCGTCGCAAGCTCGACACCGAGCGGGGGTTGTATCTCGCGGAGAGCGACAAGGTCATTCGGCGGGCCCTTGCTGCAGGGCATCGGCCGCGTTCCTACCTGATGGGGGCTCGGTGGGCTGAAGAACTGTCCGATCTGGTCGGTCAGGCCGAGTCCGAGGGCATCCCGGTCTATGTCGGTTCGGACGAGGTCATTACGGAGATGACCGGTTTCCATCTGCACCGGGGTGCGATCGCCTCGATGCACCGTCCTGAGTCGATTCCGGTGGAGAAGATCCTTGCTCAGGCTCGGCGGGTGATGGTGCTGGAGGACATCGTCGACCATACGAATGTCGGTGCTGTCTTCCGCAGCGCTGCTGCTTTGGGGGTGGACGCCGTCCTGGTGACGCCACGATGTGCCGATCCGTTGTACCGGCGCAGTATCCGGGTGTCGATGGGCACGGTCTTCCAGATCCCCTGGGCAAGGATCGATCCCTGGCCAGGAGGGATAGATCTGCTGCATGGGCTGGGTTTCACCGTTGCGGCTTTCGCGCTGGAGCTCGGCGCGGTGACTCTGGACGAGATTGCGGCCGATCCGCCGGAGCGGTTGGCCGTGGTCCTGGGAACGGAGGGGGACGGACTGCGGGCCCGCACCATCGCGTCGTGCGACCTGGCTGTGCGTATTCCGATGGCGGGGCAGGTCGATTCGTTGAACGTGGCGGCAGCGGCAGCGGTCGCGATGTGGGCACTGCGTGCGCCTGCGCTGCCTGCCGGTCCGCTTCCGGGCTGATCGGGAGCCGGTTCAGCCCGGAAGCGGTGGAAAGCCCCGGTCCGGGAAGGCCGGTCAGGCGGTGTACATCCCGGTGAGGACGGCGCGCCCGATGACATGCTGCAGCATCATGAAACTGGCTTTGGCCGGGGTGTCCTCCGATTCGATGTCGAGATGGGCCACGTCGAGGGCGGTCACCGCGAAGATGTAACGGTGAGCCCGGTCGCCTGCAGGCGGGGCTGCGCCACCGAAGTCGCGCGTGCCGTAGTCATTCCGCAGGTGGATGGCCCCGGAGGGGAGACGTCCAGCGTGCTCTTCCCCGGCGCCGACCGCCAACTCGTGGATCTCACCGGGCACGTTGACGACGAACCAGTGCCAGAATCCAGACGGGGTGGGGGCATCGGGGTCGAAACAGGTCACGGCGTAGCTCTTGGTGCCTGCTGGAGCCCCTGACCAGACCAGGCGGGGTGAGGTGTTGCCGAAGGCGTAGGCCTGATCCTGGGGGAGGTCGCTGCGGTCCACGAAATCGGATTCCAGGGTGAACGAAGGAACCTGGGGCAGGAGGGTGTACGGATCCGGAGATGTGGGTCGGTCGAGGTTCATGACACTGAGCCTAATGAGACGGAGGAGACGGGCCCAGCTCAGTTCGGTTGCGGCGCGCCTGCTCTCAGCGGACCAGCAGATCGACAAGCCGGTCGAGTTCCTGCTGAGGGTCGGCGCACAGCCCGCCGTGTACCGGCCCTGGCTGCAGGACGGTGCTGCGCGGTGCGCGTAGCCAGCCGAACCTGGCCCCGAGCCGTCCCAGGTCAGGTCGGCCGTGACCGGTGCGTCCGGCGCACACGTCCCGGACGATCTCCAGGGAGGAGTTCAGGGTGGCCACATCGAGTCCCGGGCACAAGGCGAGTGCTCGTTCGGTGTTCACGGCCCAAGCACATTCGAGGAAGCCTTCCTCCTGGCAGAAGAGGATGACGGCGACATTGATGAATTCCTCGCGTTCGACGCGGGGCAGACAACGCAGGACGACGTACTGGTAGGGCACCTGCCGTGAGCTTTTCGGCGGGGAGGAGGGTGCATTCATCAGGACGCGTCTCCGGGGAGCCAGATCTCGGGGGTGGCCAGCCGCGCGGTCAGATGTTCTACATAGGTTCGTCGTAGCGCCGACGGGTCGAGGAGGTCCGTCGTGGGCTCGCACCATTCCTCGGGGACCTCGCCCAGTACGTCGGCGAGGGCGTCCGGAGTCAACCGGGCAGCGAATTCCTCGTGATGTGTGCGGAGGCTGTCGGCGATATCGGCGAGTACATGGGAGGATGCGTCGAAGGGCTGTCCTGCGAAACGTGCAGGGTCGGCCGGGCGCCGCGGCCAGGAGTGGTGGAAGTAGAGGGCAGCGCCGTGATCGATGGCCCAGGTTCGTCCTCCCCAGACGAGAAGGTTCGGATTGGCCCAGGTGCGGTCGATATTGGCGGTGAAGGCGTCCAACCACATGATGGCCGAGGCCTGCCGTGCCGAGGGCGGGCGCGATCCGTCGTAGCCGAAGGCTCCGGGTAGGTAGTCGACGCCCAGGTTCGTGCCGGGGGAGGCGTTCAACAGGTCCTGGACCTCTTCGTCGGCCTCGTAGCGGGCGATGGGTGGTGGCATGGTGATCGACACCAGGTCTGGGGTGGGGATGTCGAGCAGACGCGCCAAGCCGGTGCAGATCACCTCGGCCACCAGAACTTTCAGCCCTTGACCTGCTCCGCTGAACTTCACGACGTACATGCCCAGGTCGTCCGCTTCGACCAGGCCCGGCAAGGATCCGCCTTCGCGGAAGGGCATGATGTACCGGGTCGCCGTCACGATGGGAAGCACCGGTCCAGGTTAGCGGCAGTCGTGCGCGGGCGAGGTCCGTCCTCGGTTACGTTGTCCGCATGGAACCGGTTTACACGCCTGTCATCGCGCTTACCCGTGCTGTCTTCGCCGCCCAGGGGCTGCGTTTCCGGATCACGGGGGCGGAGAACATTCCTCAGGACGGGCCTGCGGTCATGGTCATCAATCACACCGGATACATGGACTTCACCTATGCCGGTCTCGCCGCTTATCAGACCGGTCGGGTGGTGCGTTTCATGTGTAAGGATTCGATCTTCCGTAGCCCGGTGTCTGGTCCGTTGATGCGGGGGATGAAACATATCCCCGTCGACCGTGAAGCTGGTGCCGCCTCTTTCAAGCGTGCGTTGCAGATGTTACGTCAGGGCGAGATCGTGGGGGTCTTCCCGGAGGCCACCATCAGCCGCAGTTTCGAGTTGAAGGAGTTCAAGTCGGGTGCGGTGCGGATGGCGCAGGCCTCCGGCGCGCCGGTCCTTCCGGTGGTGCTGTGGGGGAGCCAGCGGGTCTGGACGAAGGGGAAGCCCAAGCGGATGGGACGTACCGGTACACCGATCGCGGTTCGTGTCGGGGAGCCTTTTGTCGTGGCCAAGACCGAGGACGCGGTGACGGTCACCGCCGATCTGAAGCGGCGGATGCAGGCTCTGCTGGACGTGGAACAGCGGGAGTACCCGGTGCTCACCGGCGAGGATCTGCAGTTCGTCCCTCAGCGTCTGGGGGGCACCGCGCCGAGCCTGGCAGAGGCGACTGCCCTGGACGATGCCGAGATCGCCGCACGTCGGGCGGCACGCGCCAGCCAGAACTGACTGGACAGGCATGATCAGCGCCGGGTGGGGTGAGGACGCCGAGCAGATCACGACGCAGGTTCTGACGGCCTTGGCCGGGCCGCAGGCGCATTTGCGGCCCGACCAGCGGGCGGCGGTGGCCGGCCTGCTCCGTCCGTCCGCCCGGGTGCTGGTCGTCCAGGCCACCGGGTGGGGCAAATCGGCGGTCTACTGGGCTGCGTCGGCGGTGCTCCGGGTGCGCGGCGCAGGGCCGACGCTGGTGGTTTCTCCATTGTTGTCCTTGATGCGCGATCAGGTCGCGGCAGCTGAGCGGGCCGGACTGCGTGCGTCCACGGTGAACTCTTCGAATCAAGCGGAGTGGCTACAGATCGAGGAGGATCTGCTCTCCGACCGGATCGATGTGCTTCTGGTGTCTCCGGAACGGTTGGCCAATCCGAGCTTCGGGGCCCGGGTGTTGGACCGGTTGGGTGATCGGCTGGGTCTTCTGGTCATCGATGAAGCTCATTCGGTGTCCGATTGGGGTCATGATTTCCGCCCGGACTATCGGCGGGTCGCCGATCTGTTGCAGCGGATGAACCCGCAGGCGCCGGTGCTGGCGACCACGGCCACCGCGAACGAGCGGGTCACTGCCGATGTGGCGGCGCAATTGGGTGAGTCGACCTTGGTGCAGCGGGGTCCGCTGGCCCGGGACAGCCTGGATCTGACGGTGATCGCCGGTTTGGACCCGCTGGAACGTTACGCCTGGCTGGTGGATCACCTTCCGGTGCTGCCTGGCTCGGGGATCGTGTACACCTTGACGGTCGCCGATGCCCACAGCTTGGCCGGGGTGCTCACCCGTCACTACGGGGAGGGTTGTCCGGTGGCGGCCTACACCGGACAGCTGCCGGCCCAGGAACGGGCTGGGCTGGAAGACGCTCTACGGGAGAACCGGGTCAAGGCCCTGGTGGCCACCTCTGCGCTGGGCATGGGATACGACAAACCGGATCTGGGGTTCGTCGTCCATGTCGGGGCACCGCCGTCACCGGTGAGCTATTACCAGCAGGTCGGACGAGCCGGCCGGGCGATAAAACGCGCAACGGTGGTCTGTCTGCCCTCCGCTCAGGACCGCTATGTCTGGGATTATTTCGCATCGGCGAGTCTTCCTGCCCCGAAGGAGGTGGAGAGGCTACTCGCCGTGCTGCCACCTCCGACGGCGGAACCGATCAGTGTCCCCCGGCTGGAGGCTGAGTCGGGGCTGCGTCGTTCCAAGGTCGAGTTATTGCTGAAGCAGCTGGCCGTGGACGAGGTCGCTGAGCGCACCCCTGCAGGGTGGCGAGCGACGGGCCGTGTCTGGCAGGACGATCCGCAACGCCGGGAGGGGATCCTGGCGGTCCGTCGACGTGAAGCGGACATCATGCGTTCCTTCTTGTCCGGACACACCTGTTTGATGTCTTTGTTGCAGGAGGCGTTGGACGACCCGTCCGCCCGTTCCTGCGGCCGGTGTTCGACGTGTACCGGAGAGCTTCCCGCGGGCTGGTCGTCTCGTCCCCGCCCGGAGACCGTAGAGGCCTTACGGCGTGATCTGCAGGGACAGTCCCAGATCTGGGAACCGCGCAAGATGTGGCCCGGGGGTGTCTTCAGGAGGTCGGGGCGTATTCCGCAGAGTGAGTCGGTCGATCCCGGGCGGGTCTTGGTGCACATGTCGGCCCCGGAGTGGTCGCAGGTTCTGGCCGGAAGCCTGTCGGGGCAGGGAGCCGCGGAACCGGAGCTGTTGGATGCTGCGGTATCGGCATTGGTGCGATGGCGGACGTCCTGGGCGGACCGGCCCGATCTGATCGTGTCCTTCGCTGCTGCCGGGCTTCTGGAGGTTTCTTCCGGGGTCGCCGACCGTCTGGGGCACGTGGGCAGGATCCCGGTCCTGTCGTGGGACCTCGCGGGAAAACCGCCTGCGGAGGCGTCGTCTTCTGCGGTGCGGGCGTCGGCCTGGCATGAGATCTGTGCAAAATCGCCGCGACCTGATGTGCAGGGACGAACGATTCTTCTCGTCGTTGACGCGTCGGCGACCGGCTGGTCGGTCACTGTCGCGGGCAGTTTCCTTCGTCGGGAAGGCGCCTCGTCGGTCTTGCCGTTGGTCGTGCACCGTAGGCAGGCCGAATAGCCAAATCGGGCCTTTTGTCCTGATTGTATGCTGTGTGCCGAAAAATGCTTAGGTGTGGCTTACCTATGGATTTACGATCATTCCATGCCCTGCAGCAAGACCTTGCTCTCCTTGGCCGAGATGCCCCTCGGCGTCAGCCACACTCTTGAATCCGTCGCCGCCATCGACGGAGCTCGCCGACGACTGTCTGAACTGGGCCTGCGCCCCGGCGCCCGGCTCACCGTACTTCGTCGCACTGCCGGCGGCGGACGCATCATCTCCGTTGCCGGCTCCCGGATAGCCCTCGATGCGCAGACCACCCGTCAACTCACCGGATACGCCCGGGAGGCGACGGCATGAACTCGAAAGACCACCACATCAGATCGCCACGGAACCTGATCGCGCCCGCTCGACCACTGACCGAACCAGCCTGTTGCGCCGATGGCAGCGGGGACACGGCTGCTTCCGGCAGCCCGGTGATCGCTTTGGTCGGATCGCCCAATGTCGGGAAATCGACCCTGTTCAACGCCCTGACTGGCGCCCGCCGCACCGTGGGGAACTGGCCCGGCACCACCGTCGAGGTCGGCAGCGGGATCTGGCATACCCGGGCTGGTCTGCGTCATGACGCCACGGTCCTCGACCTACCCGGCGCCTACAGCCTCGACCCGCTCTCGCCGGACGAAGCTCTCACCCGCTCGCTCCTGGTCGACAGCCCGGTAGCTGAACGCCCCGGCCTGGTGGTCGTGATCGTCGACGCCGCGCATCTCGCCCGCAGCCTGCACATGGTCGCCCAGCTGCGTGAGTACCCCTACCGGATCGTGGTTGCGTTGACCATGGGCGATGTCGCTCTCCGCCGCGGCATCGAGATCGATCATGGTGCGCTCGCAGACGCCCTGGGCTGCTCGGTCGTGCCGGTGGATCCCCGCCGCCGACAGGGTCAGGAATCTCTTTCCGAGGCCGTTGACGAGGTCCTTCACCAAGAGGTGCCTGCACCCCGGGAGATCGCCGCTCTCACGAGCGACGAATTCGCTGCTGAGGACGAACGCTTCGGATGGATCGACGCGGCAGTCACCGCGGCCACTCAGCATGATGGTGACGATCGACTCACCCGTTCGGACAAGATCGACGCCGTGGTGACCCATCCGGTGGCCGGGCCGCTGATTTTTCTGGCGGCGATGTGGACGGTCTTCCAGATCACCACCACGGTGGCGAAGCCCCTTCAGGACGCCTTGGACAGTTTCTTCTCCGGGCCGGTGTCGGATGCCGCTCGCGCGGTGATTCCTGAGGGACCCTTGCGAGGGTTGGTGGTCGAGGGGATCATCGCCGGTGTCGGAATGGTGCTGACCTTCGTTCCGCTGATGGCCTTGATGTTCCTCCTTCTGGCGATCATGGAGGATTCGGGGTACATGGCGCGTGCTGCCGTGGTCGCAGACCGGATGATGCGTCGTCTGGGTCTCCCGGGGAGGGCTTTCCTCCCGCTGATCGTCGGCTTCGGATGCAATGTCCCGGCGATCAGTGCCACGAGAATCCTGGGGCAGGTCCGTCAGCGGATCCTGGTGGCTTTGTTGGTTCCTTTCACCTCGTGCAGCGCCCGCCTGACCGTGTACGTCATGTTGGCGGGGATCTTCTTCCCGACGCAGGCGGGCAACGTGGTCTTCGCGATGTATGTGCTTTCGATCGTCCTGGTGCTCCTCGTAGGCCTGGTTTTGCGGCGGACCCTGTGGCGCACGATGGGCTCGGAGCCGTTGATCCTCGATCTGCCGCCGTACCAGCGGCCGACAGCGCGGTTGTCGCTGGCGGTGACCTGGACCAGGGTTCAAGGATTCCTACGGACGGCGGGTGGGGTCATCGTGGCGACGGTGATCGTGGTCTGGGCGTTACAGTCCACCCCGGTGCGGGGGGATGGCACCTTCGGCGCGGTCGAGATCGAGGACAGCGCCTACGGAGTGAGCGCCCAAGCGATCGCTCCGGCCTTCGCCCCGGCCGGTTTCGGTCAATGGCAGACGGCAAGTGCCTTGGTGGTCGGTTTCGTGGCGAAGGAAGCCGTGATCTCCTCCTGGGCGCAGACCTACGCCGTAGAGGATCCGGAGGACGCGGGCGCGGAGAGCCTGGCCGGCCACGTGCGGGAGGCCTTCGAGGCATCTTCAGGCGGACATGCCTTGCCCGCTGTACTGGCTTTCCTGGTCTTCCTGCTCTCCTATACGCCATGTGTAGCGACTTTGGCTGCACAGCGGCGTGAAGTGGGCATCAGGTGGACGCTTTTCGGGTTGGTCTTGCAACTGGCGCTGGCGTGGGTATTGGCGGTCGCGGTCTTCCAGACCGGCAGGTTATGGGCATGAGTGGCCCACTGCGGCAGGTGCTGGACGCGGTCGAGGGTGGCGCGGTGACGGTGGGGGAGATCGCCTCGCGTACCGGGATCGACCGGGATGTCGTGGCAGCTTCGGTGGCTCATCTGGCTCGGGTCGGTCGGGTGGATTCCCGGATGCTTTCCTCGGGGTGCTCCGATGCAGGTTGTGGTGGGTGCTCGACGGCAGGACCTGATGATTCTCCGGGATGTGGGGGTGCTGGTGAGCGCGCTCAGCGGGCTCCGGTACTCCTGAGGCTCTTCTCCAGGGGGCCGGCCGCGAGATGCTCGAAGGACGGCGGGGAGCATTGAGCTGAAGTCCCCGGCTTCCTGCTTCGGGATCGAGGCCTATCGTTGGCGGCGTGCCTGCTCCCTGGCCAGTCGCGCCGCTTCGCGTAATTCGGGGTCACTCATCACGAGGTAGACCAGTCCGCAGTCAGCGGGGCCTTTGACACTCTGCTGGCACAGGCTGCACGGGTCGGTCGGGCGGACCGGGCACCGGGGGACGGGCACATAGCGGCGGACCGGTTCAAGTTGTTCCGATCCCATGGATCTCCCTTCCCACTGCCCCTGGTTCCTCCACTACCCATTATCGGTGGGTTCCGGGGGAGCGCGACGACGGGGGCGCGTCAGGATGTCAGTCGCGACCGATACCGGGAACTGCGCTCAACCACAGGCGATTGCTGCCGATGAGGGCTGCCGAGGAGGTGGGCACATGAGTAGACGCCGTGCGAGGGGCCTGTCCAATCGCGACCGGGCCGTGATCGACCTGGAACGGGAGTGGGGCCAGGCCCCCCAGGTGCAGGACTACAAGAGCGAGGCGGCCCGCACATTGGGTTTGTCGCCGTCCGGTTACGCGTTGGTCTTGAGCGCTCTCATCGATGACCCGGCAGCCTTGGAGTACGACCCGGAGACGATCAGCCGTCTTCGCCAGGTGCGGCAGATGCGTCGCCCCGATTTTTGATTCTCCGGTGCCGGTTTGTCGGCACCTCTGTCCCGAGCGGCCGGTAGGCCGTTTCTGTCTTTTCGCCCGGCCACCAGGAGAACACCATGACCATGATGCAGGTCCGCCTCATCACCATCGACGGTACGGAGTGGTTGACCAGAGCCTTCGACGGTGACCCGAACGACCATCTACAGCGTCTGATCCACGACGAACACATCGACAGCCACGAGATCGTCGTCACGGGCACCACGACGCGGACCTTCGCCGAACCGGCGACAGTGAGTTTCACCCGGGATCACATCGTCGCGTTGTGGGTGGAAACAGTCATGGCCTAGCTGGTGCTCGCCTGGCCGGAAGCGATTTCGGTCAGGCGAGCTCACATGCTAGTGTTTCGTGCTGTTGCAGCGAGCGTGAGCGACTTACTCGTAGCAAAGCAGGAACACCTGTCCGGGTGGCGGAATGGCAGACGCGCTAGCTTGAGGTGCTAGTGCCCTTTATCGGGCGTGGGGGTTCAAGTCCCCCTCCGGACACCAATCATGACGACTGAGGGCCGATCACTTTTCAGTGAGTGATCGGCCCTCAGTCGTGTACTGGACGTGTTTGTCCATTCCGGTGGAGAGTGTGGGCTTCACGCACCATCCGTTCTCAGGGGTCTGCTCCCTTGCTGATTCCGAATCTCCGGGTGGCTGATGCGCCCAAGCAACGGATCCGCGAGGTCGACGCATATTTCGTGAAGGGGGCAAATCTCAGTGAGCAACTGTTAAATTAATGCTCTCCGGGCCTACGAACAGGGACGATATTGCTTATGTCTCTTGAGGACTCGGTTGCACCGAAGGCAGACTTGGACGTGCGTCACGTTCTGGCGGCGGGGTCATTGGGGATCCTGCCGCAGGCGATCTGCCCAGGAGGCATCGTGAAGCAGCGGCTCCTGCTCCTCACTGTTGGATCCCTTGTCCTGACACTCAGCGCCTGCAGCGGTGGAACCGGCGCAGGCACAGCGTCTGGCTCCGGGGCGGGAGAGAGAACCACCAAAATAAAACTCGTCGCCGCCGAGTACAGCAAGGACAACACCAAAGCCTTCTGGGACTCTTTCGCCACGACGTACAAGAACAAGTACGGCTACGAACTCGAGGTCCAGGTCGTGCCTTGGGAAGACATCGACCAGCAATCCTCGACGATGATCCAGAACCAGCAGATGCCGGACATCCTCAACCTCAACGCCTATGCCGGTTACGCCAAGGACGGACTCCTCTACCACGGTGAAGAAGTTCTCCCACCTGCTGCGCGATCGGACCTGATCGACGCCTTTGTCGCCTCGGGTACTTATCAGGGCAAGCTGTACGGCTTCCCTGACCTGTCCAGCACCCGGGCGCTCTTCTACAACAAGACTCTCTTCGCTCAGGCCGGGATCACCGACCCCCCGAAGAACTGGGACGACTTCGTTTCCGCTGCCAAGAAGATCACGGCGCTGGGTAACGGGCAGGTCGGTTACGCCATGCCCTTGGGCCCGGAAGAGTCCCAAGCCGAAATGTCCATCTGGATGTTCAACAACGGCGGCGACTGGAAATCCGGCGGCACCTGGACGATCAACTCCGACAAGAATGTCGAGACGCTGACCTTCCTCAAGAACCTGGCCGTTGTCGAGAAGGTCACCCAGAACAATCCCGGAAAGACCAACCGGGCCGATGCCTTCGACCTGTTCAAGTCCGACAAAGCCGGAATGGTCGTCGGTTTCAGCCCGCTTGCGGCAGCACTCGACAAGGATGCCCAGGTGCAGTACGGCATCGCCCCGATGCCGACCAAAGGAGCAGGACCGGCGCGAACCTTCGGTGTCACCGACTATCTGATGGCATTCAAGAAGAAGGGTAACCAGGACGCTGTCAAGAAGTTCTACGAGCTCTACTACGCCAAGGAGCAGGTCAACACCTTCATCAAGAAGGAAGGTTTTCTCCCGGTGACGAAATCAGGTATTGAAGAATTCAAAGGTGACCCGAAACTCACGGTCTATCTGGACACCCTTCCCCAGGCTCGTTTGACCCCGACCGACGACCCGACCTGGGACAAGGTCAAGTTGGCGGTCCAGCAGAACCTCGGCCGTGCTTCCGCAGAGAACGGCGACCCCAAAGCCGTGCTCGACAGACTGCAAGGACAGGCCGAGGCCGCCAAATGACGCTCTCGCGGCAGAGCGCGAGCGGGGTGACGAACCAGCGACCGTGGCATACCACCTTGCTGTGGCTGGGGCCTGCGCTTGCCTTGATCCTGGGCGTGGTGCTCTTCCCGGTCGTCAAACTTGTCGATGCCTCGCTGGGTCGTTATTCGATCACCGGGTTGAGGCTCGGTGACGCAGGCGGCGCCAACTACACGAATTTGTTCCGGCATCCGGACCTGTCCACGGTCCTGACCAACACCGTCGTGTGGGTGGTCTCCGTCGTCGCCATTACCGTCGTGATCTCGTTGGGGCTGGCACAGTTCCTCGTCAAGGACTTTCGGGGACGTTCCTTGGTGCGGTGGGCGATGATCGTGCCTTGGGCGGCTTCCTTGGTGGTCACCTCGCAGCTCTTCGTGCTGCTCTACGACTACCACCACGGGATGATCAATCAGCTCCTGCAGTCTCTCCACCTTGTGGAGGCGCCGATCGATTTCCTCGGCGACGACCGGTTCACGATGGCATCCATGGTGGCGGTCGGCGTTTTCGTGTCGCTCCCGTTCACGACATACACCTTCATCGCCGGTCTCGACGCCATCCCCGAGGACGTCTTCGAAGCTGCCCGGCTGGACGGCGCATCCCGGTGGCAGACCTGGCGGCAGGTCACTCTTCCTCTGCTGCGTCCGTCGCTCATGATCGCTTGCGTCCTGAACATCATCTATGTCTTCAACAGCTTCCCGCTCGTCTACACGCTCAATGACCGCAACCCGGGGTATCTGCATGACACGACCATCACCTTCATGTACAAACTGGCTTTCAAATCGCAGGAGAAAGACGTCGGGATGTCTGCGGCTGCAGGCATCGTCAACATGTTGTTGATCCTGCTCGTTGTGGCCGCATATCTGAAAGTCATCGACTGGAGAAAGGCCACACGGTCATGAGCGTCATTTCGCTTTCCTCCGACCAGATGTCCGGGGAGGGCCGACAATGCAGAAACGGGCAAGAAAGCCTGTCTCCGCTCGGTTCTCGCTCCCCTAAGGGTTATTCTTCAGTCCGCCCTTATCTGCTGACTACTGTCGGCGGATTAGTTGCAGCGGTCTTTCTCTCACCCTATGCGGTCATGTTTCTGAACACTTTCCGCAGCAGTACCGACGTCAAGCGAACTCCGCCGAGTTTGTTTCCACGGCAATGGCAGTGGGATACCTACCTGCAGGTGCTCGGTGACGGTCGCTTTCTCAGCTGGTTGGGGACGAGCCTGATCGTCGCCTTGCTTTCGACAGCGCTGGTGGTGGCGGTGTCTGTGCCTGCGGCGTATTACACGGCACGGTTTCGTTTCGTAGGCCGAGGAACTTTCCTCATGGTGGTGTTGATGACCCAGATGTTCTCCCCGACTGCCCTCGTGGTCGGGATCTACCGTCAGTTCTTCGAACTAAACCTGATCAATACGTATGCAGCGTTGATTTTCACGAATGCTGCCTTCAATTTAGCTTTCGCGATATGGATCCTGCACGGATTCTTCAGTGCGGTCCCTGACGAGGTGGCCGAGGCTGCTCGACTCGACGGGTGCGGAGAATTAGCGATCCTGGGGCGGATCATGCTCCCGATCACCTTGCCCGGGATGGTGGCCGCCACGATCTTCACCTTCATCGCAGCGTGGAACGAGTACGTCGTGGCGCTGACCTTGATGGTCGATGACACCAGGAAACCCCTGACCGTCGGAATGCGCTCCTATGTGACGGGTTATGTGCAGCACTGGGATCAGTTCTTCGCAGCGGCCGTGATCGCCGTCGTGCCGGTGATCGTGCTTTTCGCCGTGATCGAAAGACACCTGGTGTCGGGGATGACGGCAGGTGCGGTGAAGTGACGGCCGGGCTCTGCTTATCGGCTTCGGCCTGACCGACGGTGTGTGCGGGAAACGAAACGAGGTCCGGCCCAGTCAAGTTTTTGACTGGGCCGGACCTCGTTCACCTGGGGTGAGTGACGGGACTTGAACCCGCGACCACCTGGACCACAACCAGGTGCTCTACCAGCTGAGCTACACCCACCATGCGCCGTTGTCTGCGTTATTCGCAGCAGCGGCGACTATCGTACCCCGAGTTGAGGGGTGCTCATGACCATCTTCCGCCGGGTGAGCGTGAAGCTGATCGATGGTTCTTCCTTCGGTTGCTGGGTATCCCTGATTAAGAAGGGTTTTTGGAAGTTTCAGCAGGGGCGATCTCGAAGCGGGAGCCCAGCTGGCGGCACCGTTCACTGTCCGGACCCGGTTGTGGGACGAAGACCGCCTCGCGGTAGTACCGCAACTCCGCGATGCTCTCCCGGATGTCGGCCAGCGCCCGATGCCCGCCGTGCTTCGCCGGAGTATTGAAGTAGGCCCGCGGATACCACCTGCGCGACAGCTCCTTGATCGAGGAGACGTCGATGATCCGGTAGTGGAGCCACTGCTCCAGCTCTGGCATGTCCCGGGCGAGGAAGCCGCGGTCGGTGGCGACGGTGTTGCCACCGAGCGGAGACTTACCCGCTTCGGGTGCCCACCGGCGGACGTACTCCAACACCCGCTCCTGGGCTTCCTGCAGACTGACGCCTTCTTCGAGCTCATCCAGAAGGCCGCTGGAGGTGTGCATATTGCGGACGAAATCGTTCATCTGGGCCAGTGCGGCTTTCTCTGGACGGATCACCACATCGACCCCGTCGCCCAACTGATTGAGGTCGAAATCGGTGACCAGGGCCGCTACTTCGATCAGTGCGTCGTCGGTCAAGGACAAACCGGTCATCTCACAGTCGATCCAGACGATGCGATCGACACGGGACTTGTCTTGGGGAGAACTGCTCACCCCTTCACCTTAGGCGTCCGGCCGACCGGTACCCCCGACGTCCGGGCGGTCGGTACCGTGGATGGCGACCAGCGGCAACGGACAGGAGGGATGACGTCCATGCCCTCGACCCCGGAGAATCGGAGCCACCCTGAAGTGACCGCCAGGCTCGACGCGATACCACCGACACGCAACTGGAGCAGACGTCAGCGACGAAGGCGACGCTCGTTGCCGCGATGGCGGGACGAAGCTGCTCGCGTCATGAGCGCTCGCCCCGTACTTCGTCGTTGGCTCTGGTTCGGGGCGCTCTGCTCTCTCTTCCTCGTCGGCTCGCTGGTCTTTATGGCCGGCCTGGACATGCAGGTCGGGCGGGCAGGCTCACTGATCGGTCTGGTCGCTGCGCTGGTGCCCTTGGCCATCGTGGTCCCGGCCGTGCTCTGGCTCGACCGTTTCGAAGCCGAACCGACCCGCTATCTGGTGACCGCTTTCCTCTGGGGTGCTTGCGTGGCCACTGCCGGCGCTCTGGTGCTCAACACCTCGTCCATGGTCTTCCTCACCCACGTCGCCGAGATCGACGGTGTCCACGAGGTCGCCGCAGTGATGGTGGCTCCCGTCGTCGAGGAGGTGCTCAAAGGCCTCGGTGTCCTGCTCATCATGGTGCTGCGTCGGAACGAGTTCGACGGGATCGTGGACGGTATCGTCTACGCGGCCATCTGCGCCGCCGGTTTCGCCTTTGCGGAGAACATCCTCTACTTCGGTCGAGGGTTCGACAGCTCAGGGACGACCGGGCTGTTCGTCGTCCTGCTGAGCCGGGGGATCTTCGGTCCTTTCGCACACCCGATGTTCACGGTCTGTACCGGCATCGGCCTGGGGATCGCCGCCGGATATACCGCGGGTAAGGGCGGGCGGCTACGGGCACCCTTGCTGGGCCTGGTCGCTGCGATCGTTCTCCACGCAGCCTGGAACCTGACTGCGCTCTTGGGCGCTGCGGTCAGCCTGACGGTGTACGTGCTTCTTCAAGTACCCATCTTCCTGGTGATCTCAGGGTTCGCGGCCTGGGCACGACGTCGGGAAGGGCGGATCATCGCCGAGGAGCTTTCCGGCTTCGTGCCGGTAGGGCTCTTCCAACCGCCAGAGGTCACGATGCTCAGCAGTCTGCCGGCCCGGCGACGCGCCCGAGAATGGGCTAGAAGTCGAGGAGGATCTGCCGCTGCAACGGACATGCAACATTTCCAGGACGATGCGACCGAGCTCGCCTTCCTGAGACATCGCGTCCGTCACGGTACTGCTCCAGCTGACTTTCTTGACCAGGAAGGAGCACTCCTGCAAGAGATCTCACGACTCCGAGAGCGGCTCTATCTCTGAACCCGAACCCCACCTCGCTCACCGGTTCCCCGAAGATTCAGGATGTTCCCGGCAAACCGAGATCAAACCTGAAGGATCGGTATGGCATCGTGTCGTGCGTCGGTGTCAGATCGGGGCTTCTTCTCCCAGTAGACTCGACGCGCACCGGAGTATCCTTCGATGCTTGCCCTCGTAGCTCAGCTGGATAGAGCAAGAGCCTTCTAATCTCTAGGTCGTAGGTTCGAGTCCTACCGGGGGCGCGATGAACTGTCGCCAGCGACAGGTCGGCGGGGAAGCCAACCTGGAGCTGCTTCAGTTCGCGAGTGGTAGAAGACCTGCACGGTAGAGCATCTGCTCCGCCCAAGGGTCGCAGGAGCCTTCACGCATATAACGGGCACGTTCTGCGAACAGCCATTGTTGCGGGTCGCTCCGGGCAATGGCAGCAGCGGTCCAGGCCGACTGCTGCTCCACTATCTGGAACATGCGCTCATCCGCCTCGGCGGTGGTGGAGAAGGGGGTGTGGGTGTCGCTCGCCATACTTGGGTCGACCAGTCCTCGCGTGGTCATGTGGACCTCCGTGTCCGTATCGTCCCCGTCCTTGGGGGAAGTGCTGACTCCTGACGCATCGGCACGGGGGGTGACATCGTGAGGCTTCCGACACGCCCCGCATGGTGGTCACGCCGACCTCAGCCGACAGCAACCACATCCGCAGCGACCCGGCTTCCGCATCGATCTGCACCGGCGCGGCACTTTGGAATCCATGAAGGCGCGAGACACGATGAGCCAGTGGCGAAAACGGTGTCATCGGAGAGCCTTTCCCGGGCAATGCGAATCCTGCGCAAAGAGCTGGGTTCCGTAGCTCTACCCCTGGACATCGATGGCGCATCCCAAGCCCGTAAGGACCGTTCAGAGCTGGTCGATCAGCTCGACGACTACATCCTCCCGCGACTGGCCGATCTAGAAGCGCCCATGCTGGCCGTCGTCGGCGGATCCACCGGCGCAGGAAAGTCCACCCTGGTCAACAGTCTCTCCCAGAAGACCGTCACCCGTACGGGAATACTGCGACCCACCACACGGGCCTGTGTCCTGGCTCATCATGCCGACGACGAAAACTGGTTCGAAGGCCCCCGCGTCCTGCCCGGCCTCGACCGGGTCGAAGGATCCGAGGACCACCACGACCCCGGCACGCTCCGACTGGCCCACGCGCCTGGCCTACCACGGGGCGTCGCGCTCCTGGACGCACCGGACATCGACTCAGTGGTCGAAGCCAATCGCGACCTCTCCCGTCAGATGCTGGCCGCAGCAGATCTGTGGATCTTCGTCACCACCGCCACCCGATACGCCGATGCTGTTCCGTGGGAGTTACTCCGGCAAGCAGCCGATCACGGACCGTCCGTCGCGATCGTGCTGAACCGCGTGCCGCCCGAGTCTGCGGTATCCGTCGGTGACCACCTCAGCGGACTGCTCGCACGAGAAGGCCTCAGATCCGCTCCGGTGTTCACCTTGACCGAATCCTGCCTCGACGAAGAAGGCATGCTCCCGGAGAAACAACTGGTGCCACTTCGGGAATGGATCAGCCGGATCGGCGGAAGCAGCAAAGCCCGCGGCGTGGTCATCCGCAAGAGCCTCAACTCGGCTCTGGACGCCCTGGACGGGCAGGCCGCAGAGATCGCCGAAGCCAGCTCCGCTCAGATCCAGACGGTGCAACAGCTCGAAGCCGTCGCCCACTCCAGTTACGGAGAAGCCTGCAGGGCCGTCGACGCCAGTCTTGCCGATGGCTCCCTGCTGGGCGGCGCCGTCCTCGCGCATTGGCAGGACTACACCCACAGCGGTGAACTGAACCGGTCCTTCGAGGCCGCCGTAGGACGCTTCCGCACTCGGGTCAGTTCTGCACTGGGGAATCGCCCAGCACCCACCGCAGAACTGAACGGCGCGCTCAGGGTCGGTGTCCGCGAGTTGATCCTCTCCCAGGCCGAAAAGGCCGCCCAAGCGATCTCCCGCCGATGGTCACTCATACCCGGCGGAGCTCAGGTCGTCCAGAGTTTCCCTGAACTGGAGATCATTCCTGCGGACCTCTCGGCGCGCGCCGAAGCCGCGGTAGCTGAATGGCAGGAGGAGATCCTGCTCTTCGCTCGTTCGGAAGGCAAGGACCGGCGCACCACAGCGAGGCTGCTCTCCTTCGGGGTCGACGCCGTGGGCACTGTCTTGATGGTGGCTGCGTTCAGCCCTGTGGGCGACACGGCAGAACTTCCCCACAAGGACAGCGCGATGGCTGACCGATCTGCTGCGCTCGCCCGGAAATTGATTGCAACGCTCTACGGAGAACAAGCGGTCGAACATCTGGTCATGCAGGCTCGAGAGAGCCTGGCGGAGCGCGTGGACGCGCTCTACGCCCTCGAGGAGGAACGGGTTCTGAGCGCGCTCGCTGATTTGCAGCTGGATACAGGACAGCCGGAACGGGTGCTGCGGGCCGTCGCAGCGGTGAAGGCGAACCGATGAGGCGGCGGCAACGTCATCCGGCACCGTCGTCCTCGGACCCGGCGATCGGGTTGAAGTCGGCTGTCGAGGGCCTGACCGGTGCCATCGACGCCGGAGGGCGATATCTTCCTCCGCAGGAGGTCGCCAGCGCAGAAGCGGTCCTCAAGAAGGCCTCGGAGCGCCTGGCGCTGTCGGGTAAGCACACTGTGGTGGCCTTCACCGGAGCGACCGGTACGGGCAAATCCTCTCTGTTCAATGCCATGGTGGGCCGAGAGGTCTCCCGGGTGGGTGCCCTGCGTCCGACGACGAGCAGGGTCAGCGCTGCGATCTGGGGCGATGAAAGCCCCAAGGCCCTGCTCGACTGGATCGGCGCCGATGTGCGTCATCGAGTCAGCGCGGAGGACAACGCTCGCAGCGGGTGGGCTTCGCACTTGGACGGCGAGGTGCCTTCCGGCCTGGTACTTCTGGATCTGCCGGATATCGACTCCCTCCGTCCGGAGCATCGGGCCGAGGCCGATCGGGTACTCGATCTGGTCGATGTCTTCGTGTGGATCACCGACCCGCAGAAGTACGCCGACGCGGTGCTCCACGACGAATACCTGCGCAAGGCCTCTCAACACCAGACGGTGACCCTGGTCGTGCTGAACCAGGCCGACCGGATGGCCACCGACCAGGCCGAAGCCTGTCGGGAGGACCTCCGCAAACTCCTCGCCGACGACGGGCTGAACGCGGCCGAGGTCCTGCTCCTCTCAGCACGTACCGGAGAAGGCGTCGGTGAATTACGGGACGCCTTGTCCGGGGCGACCAAAGCGGCCACTGCGGCACGCTCCCGTTTGCTGGCCGATGTCAAACGTGAGGCGGATGCTCTCATTCCCCACATCGGTACGGCCGAAGCCTCCGTGGAGGTGTCGCAGGACGACGAGGTCGTCGAATCGCTGTCCCGTGCGACCGGGATCCCGACGGTCCTGGACTCCGTGGCCGCCGACTATCGTAGCCAGGCTTATCGGATGGTGTCCTGGCCGTTGTGGCGCTGGGTGCGCAAGGTACGACCGGACGCGATCCGTATGGTGCCTGCAGGCGAGCGGGACGGTGCCAGCGCAGACGTGGCCGACTTGCTGGGGCGCACGAGCCTGCCGGAACCGACTCCTGCCGCCCGCGCCGAGGTGGAACGCATCATGCGTTCGGTAGGGAACCAGGCCAGCAGGGGGTTACCGCCACGCTGGGCTCGCGCAGTGCAGGACGCCTCGTCCTTGGACAACCGGGAGCTCCTGGAATCTCTGGACTCGGCGGTGCTCACCACTCCGTTGCGTGACCGTGCTCCGATGTGGTGGTACGTCGTCTCCGTTGTCCAATGGATCCTGATGGTGACCATGGTGGGCGCCACCTTGTGGTTGTTGGCGTTGACCGGTTGGTCCTTCCTGTCGGATGTCTCCGATGTCGTTCCGCAGGTAGCGGGGATACCCCTGCCGACGGTGTTGATCGTCTTGTCGTTCACCGGTGGTGTGCTGTTGGCCTTGGGTTCGCGTCCTTTCGTGAACATGGGCGCTGCCCGCCGCCGATCCGACATGGAGATACGTCTGTCGGACGAGATCGGGGTCGTGGCGGTGAACCACCTGTTGTCGCCGGTCCAGGAGATCCTCGAGCAGCATCGGCGTACTCGGGAGCATCTGGGGCGGGTGCGTTCCGCTTAGCTCGTGCACAACCGGCCCCGTGCTCCTGGGGTTGTCCACAGGTGCTTCGACAGGGTCTCTCCGAGGTTTTCCACCGCTGGAAGCTGAAGGCGGTGCATCGCGGTGATGCACCGCCGGGCGGGTCTTCCCTCCGGCTGTCGGAAAAGAGGTCCTGTTGTGAACGAGACGCTGATCACCATGTCGGGCAACGCTGTTGAGGATCCGGTGCGCCGGGTCACCCGCAATGGAGATGCCTATGTCACCCTGCGGTTGGCGTCGACGGTGCGTCGTCGTGACCAGGACAGTGGACGCTATGTCGATGCCGAGACGAATTTCGTCACCGTGGTGGCTTTCCGCCAGCTCGCGTTGAATACGGCTGAGTCTGTACGTAAGGGGCAGCCACTGATCGTCACTGGCCGTTTGCGGGTCAACCAGTGGCGTACTGAGGAGAAGAGCGGGGTGCGTGTCGAGATCGACGCGACAGGCATCGGCCATGACCTGTCTCGCGGGGTCTCCCAGTTCACCCGGGTGCGGCCGGACGGAGAGGACGGCCCGGTCACCCGGTTGGTCACCGGGGAGAACGACGCGGAGGCTGCGCCCTGGCAGACGGGTGGCGAGCCCGCGGAGGACGCCGAGCACAACGGGGCGGCTTTCTTCACCGAGCCTGCGGAGGGCCATGGCGATCCTGCGGTGGGTAAGGCCTGAGCTCCGATTCGGGTTAGGGCCGCTCGAACGATAGCCTGAACAGCATGGCGGAGTTCATCTACACCATGACCAAGGCGCGTAAGGCGGTCGGCGAGAAGCTGATCCTCGACGACGTCACGATGGCTTTCTATCCCGGCGCGAAGATTGGCATGGTCGGCCCCAATGGGGCGGGTAAGTCGACGATCCTGAAGATCATGGCCGGGCTCGACCAGCCCAGCAACGGGGAAGCGCGGCTGAGCCCGGAGTACTCCGTGGGCATCCTGCTGCAGGAGCCCCCGTTGAACGAGGAGAAGGACGTCCTCGGCAACGTCAAGGAGGGCATGGGCGAGATCCTGGAGAAGGTCGAGCGGTACAACCAGATCTCCGTGGAGATGGGGGAACCCGACGCCGACTTCGACGCCCTGATGGCCGAGATGGGCAAGCTCCAGGAGGAGATCGACCACGCCGACGCATGGGACCTGGACTCCCAGCTGGAGCAGGCGATGGACGCCTTGCAGTGCCCACCGCCGGATGCGGACGTGAGTGTCCTGTCCGGTGGTGAGCGCCGCCGGGTCGCCTTGTGCAAACTGCTGTTGTCCAAGCCTGACCTGCTGCTGCTCGACGAGCCGACCAACCACCTCGACGCCGAGAGCGTGCAGTGGTTGGAGCAGCACCTGGCCGCCTATCACGGTGCGGTCATCGCGGTCACCCACGACCGGTACTTCCTCGACAACGTGGCCCAGTGGATCGCCGAGGTCGACCGCGGGCGGCTCTACGCCTACGAGGGCAACTACTCGATCTACCTGGAGAAGAAACAGGAGCGGCTGCAGGTCCAGGGCAAGAAGGACGCCAAGCTCGCCAAACGGCTCAAGAGCGAGCTGGAGTGGGTGCGTTCCAATGCCAAGGGGCGTCAGGCCAAGAGCAAGGCGCGTCTGGCCCGGTACGAGGAAATGGCTGCCGAGGCCGAGCGGACCCGCAAACTCGACTTCGAGGAGATCCAGATCCCGCCGGGGCCCCGTCTGGGCTCCACGGTGATCGAGGTCGCCAAGCTCACCAAGGGCTTCGGTGACCGGGTCCTCATCAAGGACCTGAGCTTCTCCCTGCCGCGCAATGGCATCGTCGGGGTCATCGGCCCGAACGGTGTCGGCAAGACCACGCTCTTCAAGACGATCGTGGGCCTGGAGGACGCCGACTCGGGCACCGTCCGGGTCGGGGAGACCGTCGACATCAGCTACGTCGACCAGACCCGTTCTGGGCTCGACCCGGCCAAGACGCTGTGGGAGGTCGTTTCCGACGGCCTGGACTACATCCAGGTCGGCAAGGTCGAGATCCCCAGCCGGGCCTATGTCAGCCAGTTCGGGTTCAAGGGGCCGGACCAGCAGAAGCCCGCCGGGGTGCTCTCCGGCGGTGAGCGCAACCGGCTCAACCTGGCGTTGACCCTGAAGCAGGGCGGCAACCTGCTGCTCCTCGACGAGCCCACCAACGACCTCGACGTGGAGACTCTCGGTTCCTTGGAGAACGCCTTGCTGGAGTTCCCCGGGTGCGCCGTGGTCATCAGCCACGACCGGTGGTTCCTCGACCGGGTGGCCACCCACATCCTCGCCTACGAGGGCACCGAGGAAGAGCCCTGGAAGTGGTACTGGTTCGAGGGCAACTTCGAGTCCTACGAGAAGAACAAGGTCGAGCGGCTCGGTGTCGAAGCGGCCCGGCCGCACCGGGTTACCTACCGTAAGCTGACTCGCGACTGATCACGACGACGACATCGTCGAGTGTGCCCACCGGCCAGCGGGTGGGCACACTCGACCGGTCCGGGTGTCAGATCAGCTTCTTTTCAGGCGGAGCATGCCTTCTTGCGCGACGGAGGCGACCAGGGTCCCTTCAGTTGTGAAGAGATTCCCGATGCCCAGGCCGCGGCCACCGGAGGCGGACGGCGACTCCTCGGCGTAGAGAAGCCATTCATCGACGCGGAAGTCGCGGTGGAACCACATCGAGTGGTCGAGGCTGGCGCCACGTAGTCGGTCGTCGGCCCAGGCGAGACCGTGTTTGCGCAGCGCCGGCTCCAAGATCGTGTAATCGGAGGCATAGGCCAGGACAGCGGCGTGGGTCAAGGAGTCGTCCGGCAGCTTGCCGGTGGTTCTGATCCAGACATGTTGTTCGGCGACCTGGTGGGGGCAGGGCGCGATGTAGATCGGTCCTTCGCAGTGCCTCATGTCGATCGAACGTCGAACAGCCCAGTCCTTGGCGAGACCTTCGGGGACATGCGCCAACCGTTCGCTGAGGGTGGCGAGGTCTTCTGGCACGGGAACCGGTGGCATCTCTGCCTGGTGGTCCAGCCCCTCGGCGGGGGTCTGGAAGGAGAAGATCATCGACA
Source organism: Austwickia chelonae (assembly GCF_003391095.1). NCBI lineage: Bacteria > Bacillati > Actinomycetota > Actinomycetes > Micrococcales > Dermatophilaceae > Austwickia > Austwickia chelonae. The sequence continues at coordinate 1,546,268 of NZ_CP031447.1, forward strand.
GGATGGGCCGACCGTATTGCACGGCATGTACGCGTCTGGCGGAGAAGGAGCGGCCATCGCGGAGCCTTTCGACCTCGAAGCGGATTGGTTCGTTGGCATCTCCGGGGCGGAGAAAATAACCATGCAGTGAGTGGATCTTGCGCAGCGGTCCGTCAATGCTCTGTACGGTGCGGCCGGCTGCGATCAACGACTGGGCGACGACCTGTCCGCCGAAGACCCTTCCATGTGGCATCGGCTGGCTCGCTCCGAGGAAAACATCGGTGGAGTCGCTGGGCAAGGACGCCGGATCGGCGGCAGCTCCGGCGTGTTCTGGTGCGATTTGGGATGCCGGGACCAGGTCGAGGACGCGGAGCAGATCTGCCAAGGGGTCATATCCGGGGTCACGCGGCGTCAAGTACTGCTCATGGATTGTCACGACGCAACGATACGGAAGGAAACTGTGACCTGACAGATCCACAAGGCATGCCGCCGACTCCAGGACGGAGCCAGCATCATGACGTCCGGAGACTTTCAGGAAGCGGGCGTGGCGACAGCCGTTGCGCACACAGCAGGGCAGGCAAGGCGACGAGAGCGTTGACCGCCCAGACCAAGGGGAAGACATCCGCGATCGCCATGTCCATCGACGTGGTGACCGCGTAGACGCCGCTGCTGGTCGCGATCCCGAGGACACTGCCGAGGACATCGGCGATCTGCAGGGAGGAACTGGCTGCGGCGTGACCCCCGCGAGGAGCCAGTTCTAGGGCGAGCACGGAGGTAGCGGTGACGCCGATCCCCATCGCCAGTCCGACCGTGGTGATACTCACGGCGAAGGCCCACATCGGTCCGTCCACCAGATCCAGGGCCAGGATCCCGAAGGTGGCGAAGGACAACATCGCTGCTCCTGTGGTGATGAGTAACTTCCCGTGGTGCGACATGCGTGGACGGCTTTGCAAGAAAGAACCTGCGGCCCATCCCAAGGATGCCAAGGCCAGCAGTGCCCCTGCTGCAGCCAGCTCGATATCTCGCAGGGTGATGAACATCAACGGGATGAAAGCAATGGTTCCGTCGAAGGAGGCCATGAAGAGGAAACGCGCCAGGACGACACTGGGCTGCCCGTGCCTGCTGCGGAGAGTTCCTGGAGGCAGGAGAGGAGGAACCGCCAGCCCGAGAAGGACGAGACCGAGCACCGCGCACATGATGGCGACGCTCCGGGAGAGATGGGGTAGGGAGGTGCCGGCTTGGAAGAGACCGGAGCCGATGGTCATCGTCACCCCGAAGACCATGGTCCGGAACGTGCTGAGCCGTGGGGCTACGGTATCCGCAGCGATTCCATCGAGATACTCGGGCTCGGGAGCCGAGTCGAGGAGCCGATGTGCGTGCCTGATTCCGAGGGAGCCGATCGCCGTCAGGGGCGCGACCATCAGGAAGACCGAACGCCACCCCCAGTTCTCGGCCAGCAGGGCGGCCAGCAACGGGCTCACCACAGAAGGAACGACCCATGCTGCTGAGAGCCAGCCGAAGATCACTGGCCTGGCGGTCATCGGATAGATCGCTCCGATGACGACGTAATTGGCCACGATGGTCAGTCCGGCACCCAGCCCGGCTATGAGCCGACCGGCCAGAAGGACGGTGAATTCAGGTGCGCTGCCTGCCAGGACCGAGCCCAAGGCGAACAAACTGATGCCCGTCCAGAGGGTCAGCATCGGGCTGGAGGCCCGAGTGCTGGCTCCCGCGATGACATTGCCGAGCAGCTGGCCGGTGAACATCAACGAGAAGGCCAGGCCGTAAGCGCCGCCGACGGCGAGATCCTCGGTGACCTTGGGCATGGCTGTCGCAATCGCCATCGTCTCGAAAGCGATGACCGTGGTCAGCCCGAGGACTGACAAGGTGACGGCACGATAGCCCGGCCCCAGGACTCGGATACGAGAGGCATCCTGGGTCCGTTCGGGGGGAGAAGCCATCTCCTCCGGACGGTCCGGTGTGCTCACAGAGCCCAGCGTAGTTATTTGCGCAAGGATGTGGCTCCCGCTGAGCGGACAAGTCGACCGTCGGTCGCGCCACCCCGCACAAGGTGCAACGACCGACGGCCGAGTCAGGAAAGTCCGCCCTGATACGGCGGAATGATCGCCGGGCCTCTGATCCCCTCACGCGCACACGCTGTCAACCCACGCTCCCGGATCTCACGCTGCACACCCCAATGTTCGTTCGGTGCACACTTCGCCAAGATCCGGATACTCATCGTCCCCCCGGACACCGCTTCGACCCCCACCACCCGAGGCTGCTCCAACAGGATGGCCTCCCATTCGGGATCGCCCTCCAACTCCTGCATCGCTGTGGTGAGCACGGAGATCACCCGTTCCGGAGATTCGTCGTAAGCCACCGGGATGTCCACGATCGCCGTCGACCACCCCTGCGACTTGTTCGCCACCCGTACGATCTCGCCATTACGGATGTACCAGATGACTCCCTGGGCATCCCGGAGACGGGTCACCCGCAAGGTGACCTCTTCCACAGTCCCGGCCGCCGTGCCGGTGTCGATGAAGTCGCCCACCCCGTACTGGTCCTCGGCCAGCATGAAAATTCCTGTCAGGTAGTCCTTCACCAGGCTCTGCGCGCCGAAACCCAAAGCCACACCACCGAAACCGGCAGAAGCGATCACCGGCGCCATGTTCAGCCCCAGCTGGTCACCGACCATGAAGATCGCCGTGATCAGGATGCCTACCGTGGCGATACTGCGCAGCACAGAACCCAAGGTCTCCACCCGTTGCCGCTGCCGCTCCGGGTTGAGGAAACGCCCCTCCAAGGCGCGTGCCCGCAACCAGGTATGCCGTCGACGCGCTGTTGACGGCGTCTTCGATGGCACCGCGGAGGGATCCGTCGAGGGAGCGTCCTGCACCACGACCTCGGTGACGTCGGCACCGGTCTCACGGTGATCGGAACGGGCACGTTTCTCCTTCACCAAGGAAGAAACCGCACGATCGATCAGACGGTGCAGGAACCAGCGCAGGACCGTCGCACCGATCACTATCGCCACGATCGTCAACCCGCGTCCCAGGATCCAGTCCACAACGATCTCCCAGGACATTTCGTACCCCAGGACGTTGGTCGGCAGAATGTAGGGGATGTCGGCCATGGGCCCATTCTTCAGGCTTCCCGAGTGCGAATGCACATGCCCCTGTCATCGCGTCAATCTGGGTGAGGCCCACTAGTATCAGGTCAATCCCATGACGAAAGGCCTGACGTGACCACCATCGTGCCCTCGGCCCCTCTCGCTGATCTGGCGCGCGCCTACGGTGTAGCCACCGAGTACTGGGACTGGCAAGGCCACCATGTCGTCGTCGGCGCGGAGACCATCACTGCCGTTCTACGCGCACTGTCCATCCCCTGCGAGTCCCCTGAAGAGGTCTCCGCCTCTCTCCTCGAGGTCGGGCTCCGTGGATGGCGATCCCTGATCCCTCCCTTCACCCTCACCAAACAGAGCGAAAATGCTCAAGTACGGGTCCACGTACCGCATGGCTCCCCGGTATCGGTGTGGGCGGAACTCGAAGACCGCAGTGGGCGACGCGAACTCCGACAGCTGGAACACAATGTGCCCCCTCGGGAAGTCGACGGGACCCTCATCGGCGAAGCATTGTTCGAGCTGCCCTCAGGCAGTCCACTGGGATGGCACGTCCTGTACGCCCAGATCCCCGGAGGGCCAGTACACCACTCATCCATCGTGGTGGTCCCGGACAAGCTCGAACTCCCGGCCGCGGTCGAATCACGAGGCGCGTCCGGCTTGATGACCCAGCTGTATGCGATGCGCTCGCGGTCGTCGTGGGGTGTGGGGGATTTGGCTGATCTCGCAGACCTGGCTGTCTGGGGTGCACGAGAGCTGGGTAGCGATTTCGTCCTGTTGAACCCGGTGCATGCAGCTGAGCCGATGAGTCCTATGGAGCCTTCGCCGTATCTTCCGACGTCTCGGCGCTTCGTGAACCCGATGTACATCCGGGTCGAGGAGATCCCCGAGACGGCCTACTTGTCGCCTGAGGACCGGGCGAAGGTCGACGGTTTTGCCGGAAGCGCGCGTCTGCTGAACGGTGAGGACGCCATCGACCGGGATGCTTCTTGGGAGTTGAAACGGCAGGCGCTGCACATTGTCCACTCTGTGCCTCGCCCGGTGCGTAGGCAGCTGGCTTTTGAGGCTTTCTGCGAGAGGGAAGGGCAGGGGCTGATCGACTTCGCCACGTGGTGCGCACTGGTCGGTGAGTATGGGGTCGACGGGTGGCCGGAGGGTTTGGCGGACCGTTCCTCGGAAGCGGTGGCAGCCGAGCGAATCCGGTTGTCGGATCAAGTCGATTTCCACATGTGGTTGCAGTGGGTGGTTGACGGCCAGCTGGCTGGGGTCCAGCGGCAGGCGCGTGAAGCTGGCATGGGTGTCGGTGTCATGCAGGATCTTGCGGTGGGTGTGCACCCCGAGGGCGCTGATGCCTGGGGCCTGGGGGAGGCTCTGGCTCGCGGGGTGACGGTTGGTGCGCCTCCGGACCCGTACAACCAATTGGGCCAGGATTGGAGTCAGCCGCCTTGGCGTCCGGACAAATTGGCAGAGTTGGGGTATGCGCCCTTCCGTGACATGATCCGGGCGGCGCTTCGCCATTCGGGCGCCCTTCGCATCGATCATGTGCTGGGTCTCTTCCGGCTGTGGTGGGTTCCGTCCGGTCGTAGTCCGCGAGAGGGAACCTACGTGCGTTTCGATTTCGAGGCGCTGGTCGGGATCCTTGTCTTGGAGGCACACCGTTCCGGAGCAGTCATCGTCGGTGAGGATCTAGGCACGGTTGAGCCTTGGGTGCGTGAATATCTCCGTGAGCGAGGGATTCTCGGCACCTCGATCTTGTGGTTCGAACGGGACGCCGATGGAGCGCCGCTAGCTCCGGAGCAGTACCGGCGGTTGTGCTTGGCCTCGGTGACTACTCACGATCTGCCGCCTACTGCTGGTTACCTCAGCGGTGAGCACATGGATCTGCGGGAACGTCTAGGGCTGTTTACCAGACCGGTGGACGTTGAACGGGCCGAGGACGAGGCTGATCGACAGAAGGTCGTGGAAGCTCTGCGCGAACGGGGCCTGATCGATAGTGACGAGTCGGTGGAGAAGATCGTCGAGGCACTCCACCGGTATGTGTCGTGGACTCCGGCTCTCCTGGTGGGCATCAGCGTGTCCGATCTGGTGGGTGACCGGCGCACGATCAACCAGCCGGGAACCGACGAGGAATACCCCAACTGGCGAGTGCCCCTGGCGGGCCCGGACCGTAGACCGGTCCTGCTAGAAGACGTGATGGCACACGCTGGGGCCCGTCGGATCACCGAGGCTGTTCACCGGGGATGAACCGGTGGGATACAGCGGGGGGACCGCTCGCACAACGGTCCCCCCGCTGTATTTCTTCTGCACAGTTCAGGATGTGGAAGGACTTTCCTTGGCACCCCAAGCGTTTTCCGGGAGGACCTCACGGCGGTCTTTTACGGGGAGCAGGGCCAAGAGACCAACCAACAGCACAGCAGTGATGCCGAGGATGCCCCAGTACTGGGTACTGGTTTCCTGCGGTCGAAGCCAACGTCCGAACATGATGGCACCGGTGAAACCTGCCGGTGCGATGAAGCTCAGCGCACGTCCGGTAGTGGCATAGAGACCGAAGATCTCGCCTTCACGCCCGTGCGGGATGAGCCTGATGAGCAGGGTCCGGGATGCCGACTGCGCCGGGCCGACGAAGATGCACAGCGTCAGACCGAGAATCCAGAAGGCGATCGGCCCGCTGTCGTGGAAAGCGAAGATGCCGGTGCCGACGCAGATAATGCAGACCAAGGAGACGAGGATGAGTCGCTTGGGGCCCAGCTTGTCATCGAAGATTCCGGAGCTGACCGTGGCTACTCCTGCCGTCAGGTTGGCGACGACGGCGAAGGTCACCACCTCGCCGGAGGAGAAACCGAAGGTTCCTGCGGCGATGACTCCGGCGAAGGCGAAGACTCCGACCAGTCCGTCGCGGAAGATCGCTGACGAGATGAGGAAGTACAGCGTGTTGGGGCTCTCCTTGGCGAGGCTGCGCAAGGTGCGGCCTAGCGCGATGTAGGAGCCCACGATGGACTCCTTCGGCAGGGGGGTGTCAGGAGTCGCCGAGGCAGCGGTGTCCGGCTGCGGAGAATTTTTGTGGGGGCGCTTTCGTTTCCCGAGGACGACCAGTACCGGGATCATGCCCATCGTGTACCAGGCTGCGGTGAAGAGCATGGAGGCGCGGATGTGCATGCCGTCGTCATGGGTGACTCCGAACAGTCCTTGCTCTGGCTGGATGAACGCCAGCAACAGGAAGACCAGGACGGCGATGCTTCCCAGATAACCGGACCCCCATCCGAAGGCGGAGATCCTACCGACGGTCTGCGGGCTGGATACCCGCTTCAGTAGGGAGTTGTGGTTGACCGAGGCGAATTCAGCGAAGACTGTGGCGACGACCAGAAGGACGATGCCCGGCCACAGGTAGCTGGGATCGGGACGCACGAAGAACAGCGACAGGATCATGCACAGGACCACGAAACTGTTGGCACCCAGCCAGAACACGGGGCGGTTGGCGCGGTCTGCGCGTTGCCCCAGCACCGGAGCGAGCAGCGCGACGAAGATCGCGGCGATGCTCATCCCGGTGCCGAGGGCTTCGCTGTTGGCATCGGTGGGCCCGAAAGAGCTGCTGGTGAGGTAGACCGAGAACACGAAGGTGACGACCACGGAGTGGAACGAGTTCGTACCTAGGTCGTAGCCGATCCAGGCGAGTGACTCACGGTTGAACAATCGTCTGGTCGGCATCTCAGTACTTTCCGGTGCAGGGTCGTCGGAACACTCTTCGGAGGAACCGGGGATCTTGACGTGGGAGGTTGCCGGGGTTGAAGGGTTCATCAGTATTGGACTGCATCCCGTTCTTGAGCGTGCATGGCCCGAACGACGGCATCTCGGTTCTCGGTGACGAGACGGATCAGACCGTCAGGAGCATCCGAGTGATGATCAAGCCATGTCTGGGTGGCCTGGAGAAGGTCGCTGCTGGCCAGGCGGATCGGATAGGCACCGAGCGCGACCTGCTCGGCGATGGCGTGGGTCCGCCCTTCCCACAGGGTGCGGATCTCCTCGTGATAGCGGGAGATATAGGGGTTCAGCAAGGCGGGGTCGTGGGTGATGGCCATCCCGGCCAGGACTGACCCGACCATCTGGTTGGACAGCTCAGGGCTGTCGAAGACACGCGCCCAGGACTCGGCCTTCGCCTCGGCGGTGGGTCGAGCGGCTCGAGCCCGCGCTGCGCGCTCCCGCCCGGTAGAGGTGGGGTCCCTTCCTTCCTCGGCGCGGATCTCTGCCTCGCCTGCGCGACCTCCCGCGACCAATGCGGTCAGCAGGGTCCAGCGCATCTCGGTGTCGATCATCAGCCCGCTGAGTTCCTGGGTACCGGTGAAGAGCCCCTCGATCCAGTCCAACTGCGGGGTCGTATGCGCATGCCCTGCTGCGATGCTGACCAGTTGGAGCTGGGCATCGGATCCAGCTGGCGCTTTCTGGGCTGATCGGATGAGTTCTGCGGCAGCCTCGGCAACGGTCTGTTCGCGGGTCGAGGTGGACAGGTAGAGCTGCATTGTCGTGGTGAGCTGGCTGAGCAGCATCCGGAGAAGGGTGGAGTCGGTCTCGCCGGGGATGGCGTCGAGAACCAGGCGGATGAAGTCGCTGCCGGCCATTTCGCCGTCCCGAGTCATGTCCCAGGCTGCACCGAGGAGAAGTGCACGGGGGAGCGGCTCTGCGGTCGGGGCGTGGGAGACGAGAGTTCGGAGGGAGTCTTCCTCGAACCGGATCTTGGCGTAGGTGAGGTCATCGTCGTTGAGCAGCAACAATGCAGGGCGGGGGAGCCCCACCAGCTGGGGGACGGCGGTCTCCTCGCCGAGGATGTCGATCTCCAATCGATCATGACGAACCAACCGGTCGTCCCGTAGGTCGTAAAGGCCGATGGCCAGGCGATGCGGGCGTAGGGTCGGATAGCTCTCCGGTGCGCTTTGGCGGATGAGCGCACCGGTGATGATGCCCTTGTCGTCGACGTCGAGATCGGCGTGGAGAGTATTGGGTCCGGCGGTCTCCAGCCAGGCGTGGGACCAGGCCGAGAGATCACGTCCGGAGGTGGTTTCCATATGTCTCAGGAGATCGCTCAGCGTGGTGTTCTGGTAAGCGAATTCAGTGAAGTAGGCGCGGAGCCCCTCGATGAAGGGTTCTCGCCCGACGTAGGCGACGAGTTGTTTGAGCGCTGCTGCACCTTTGGCGTAGGTGATGCCGTCGAAATTGACTTCGACATCAGCGAGGTGTCGGATGTCGGCGGCCACGGGGTGGGTGGAGGAGAGCTGGTCCTGGCGTAGCGCCCAGGATTTGCCGACTGCGGCAAAGGTGGCCCAGGCATGGCTCCACTCGGTGGCTTCGGCCTGACAGGTCATGGAGGCCCATTCGGCGAAGGACTCGTTCAGCCACAGGTCGTCCCACCACCGCATGGTCACGAGGTTGCCGAACCACATGTGTGCGAGTTCGTGGAGGATCGTCAAGGCACGTCGTTCGACGACGGCGTCGGCAACCTTGGCGCGGAAGACGTAGATCTCGTTGTAGGTCACGGCGCCGACGTTCTCCATGGCCCCCGCGTTGTACTCGGGGGTGAAGATCTGGTCGTACTTCGTGAACGGATAGGGCAGATCGAAGAGTTTTTCGTAGAAAGCGAACCCACGCTTGGTGCAGTCGAAGATGTTGCCGGCGTCGAGATAGGAGCTGAGCGAGCGCCGGTAGAACAGGCCTAGTGGAACTTCCCGTCCGCCGGTCCGGACGCTGTCTCGGGCGACGTCATAGGGGCCGGCTATGAGGGCAGTGACATAGCTGGACAGTCGAGGCGTGGCGGCGAACTGCCACTGTGAGATCGGGAGAAGCCCCAGCTCGGGGATGTCCTTCGATCCGAGCGCGGATGGCTCGGGTGTCGGTTCCACGGAGATGATCTGCCAGTGGGAGGGCGCCGTGATGGTGAAAGCGAAGGTGGCTTTCAGGTCGGGTTGTTCGAACACGGGGAACATCCGTCGGCTGTCAGCTGTTTCGAACTGCGTATACAGGTAGACCTCGTTGTCGACGGGGTCGACGAATCGGTGGAGTCCTTCTCCTGTGTGCATGTAGCGGCCGATGGCGTGGACTTCGAGGGTGTTCTCCGCGGCGAGATCAGGCAGCGCGATACGGGAGTCCTGCCAGACGACAGCGGGGTCGAGGTCGACTCCGTTGAGCCGTACGGCGAGGACTTGCTCTCCGATGAAATCGCAGAAGGTCTCGCTCCCCGGACGATGGCAGGAGAACTCGGCGACAGTACTGGTGAGGAAGGTTTCGGCTGAGGTGGTCAGATCGATCGCCACCCTGTAGGACTTGACGTGCAGTAGATCCGCTCTGGTTGCGGCCTCTTCACGGGTCAGGTTCGTACCGGGCACGTTGACTCCTCGTTGATAGGTGTGTTGATGGTTCTCTGTCGCGTACTGGGGTAGTGCTCTCGATCCGTGGGGACATCCTTGCATCACCGATTGTGGTGGTGCGCCGATATCTAGGGTGAGGGGCTGGGTCTTGTCCAGGGAGTGTTGGTGCTTCTCCGTGGATCCTTCTTCTTGACCAGTACAGAATATTTTCGGATCTACTTGGGAGAGTTGAGACATGGTGGAGCAGACCGTGCGTATGTGGTTCGACCCGATCTGTCCGTGGGCCTGGATGACCTCGCGTTGGTTGAAGGAGGTCGAAAAAGTTCGGGAAATTCAGGTGACCTGGCGCGTCATGAGCCTGTCGGTGCTCAACGAGGGGCGGGATCTTCCGCCGGACTATGCGGCTCTGATGGATCGGGCCTGGGCTCCGGTGCGCGCGATCATCGCTGCTCAGCAGCAGTATGGGAGTCAGGTGGTGGGCCCTCTCTACGATGCTGTGGGCAGGGCGATCCACCTGAGGGAGGAGAAGGATCTCGACTCGGCCGTGGCGCAGGCTTTTGCCGAGGTCGGGGTGTCTCTCTGCGAGGAAGTCAGGGTGCAGAGCCCAGAGGTGGAGGCTTTGCTGCGGGCGAGCCATGCCGAAGCCGTGGAGTTGGTCGGTGATGATGTGGGGACTCCGGTGGTGGCCGTGGGGGAGACCGCGTTCTTCGGGCCGGTGGTCTCACCTCCGCCGCGAGGGGAAGCCGCAGGCTTGCTGTGGGACGGTTGTGTATTGGTAGCGGGAACCCCGGGTTTTTTTGAACTCAAACGTACGCGTACTGTCGGCCCGATTATCGAGGACTTCTGACCTCGAGCCTGCCCTTTTTGCAGGAGACGGACGACCCCCGGAAAAGATGGACGTATCGGGCGAAAATCGACCCTTCATGGGCAACATATAGGAAGTATGTCGCGCGACTTTCTCGATGTCGTACTACTGTCCACACTATGGGTGGAATGTCGATGGGGTCCGTGAGAGGAACGCCTGCGCGCGTGGGCTCCTTCGCTTCTAGCTCTTCGTGCAGGGCCCGCCCCTCGCTTGTTGTTCCTTGCGGACGGGCCATGGCGACCCGTGCCTGGGCCGAAGTCCGGCACTGGAGTGAGACCCAGGAGCGGGCCACCGTGGCATTCACGGTGATCGGCTTGTCTGTGGTGACGGCATTGATGACGGTCTTCCCCACTCTCGTTCCCTGGGCCGCCTATCTTCCTTTCGTGGTTCTCAGCGGTGCCCTGCACTCGCCTCGGTGGCATGGGGTGGTACTGGGCACCTGTATCGCCTTGGTCCTGGTCGTTCCTCGGTTTGTGGCTCCGACACGGGAGGATTCGACAGGGGCGTTGTTATGCGTTCTGGCTGTTGGCGCGGTGACTCTGTGGCGCAGTCTGTCCCGGGCCCGGGTCGGCGTGCATGGCAGTCGCGGGGAGAGCATGCTGGCTGATCTGCGCGGGGAACTCCTTCTACGCAGCACGGTGCCGATGCTTCCTGAGAGCTGGGAAGTTCAGGTGTGCGTCAAATCAGCCTACGGCCATCCCTTCTCGGGAGATTTCGTCGTGGCCCGTCGTACTTGCTCGGGGAAGTTGTTGGAAGTTGTCCTCGTGGATGTCTCCGGAAAAGGACTGGACGCCGGAACACACTCGCTGATGCTCTCAGGTGCTTTCGATGCCCTGATGGGGTCGGTGCGCCCTGGAGAGTTTCTCCCCTTGGCCAATGATTATGTGGCTCGACAGGAATGGTCCGAAGGTTTTGCCTCAGCGGTTCACTTGTCCCTGGACCTTGAAAGTGGTGAATACACCATTTCCACGGCGGGTCACCCGCCGGTTGCCCATTACCGGACACAGACAAGAGCATGGCAGGTCGTCGAAGGGGCTCGAGGGCCGGTCCTCGGACTGGTGTCCGGCGTGCGCTATCCAGGGATGCGCGGGAGGCTGGCGCCGGGTGATGCGCTTCTGCTGTACACCGACGGCGTCATCGAAGAGCGGGGAAGCGACCTCGACGAGGGCATCGGACGGTTGGTCTCCAGCCTCGAGGGGTTCGCTGGAACAGAGTTCGCCGGGATTGCAGAGCAGGTCTGTGAAGTGGCTCCAGCTGGACAGCATGACGACAGGGGAGCAGTGCTGGTCTGGCGTACCTGCTGACGTGCTTCAGGGGCAGATTCTTCTTTCACTTCTGCGCGAGAAAATGGGTTATATCCCGAGCAAGCAGATCAGTTCGCATGTGCTCGCCCCGTGTATTGCAGTGGTACTGGGTGTCATAGAAGTATTCGCGGGGAAGGATGTAGTCCTTCGGGTTCGAGATGATCGGAAAAGTCAATTTATTGGCGACTTCCGCTGAGAATTGGGCGATCTCTTCCTCGGACGAAGTGACAGCCTCATCCATGACCGGGGGATAGGAGAGGGCGAGGCGAGCACCTTGCCCCTTGACGTAGTCATGCAGATCATTGAGATAGTCCGCCATATCGGAACTGAGCCGATTTCTATCGATAGCGACGAAGAACTTCTCCGGCAGTGGAGATGGAACAGCAGTGGTCGGACGAGGGTAGATCATCTGACCATTCTGGTCGAAAGCACTCCTGGAATAGACTCCTTTGCTGACCACCGGGACGGTTCGGGCGTCCATTTTTTTGGAGAAGAAGGTTGGAAAATAGGTGGCAGTATCGAGCCACGATTCTCGGGGGATATAGCGAAAGCGTCTGAGATGTCCATCGAATCCGGTGAGGACGAGCTCGGGGCTATAAGAATCCAGGAGGGACATCATGGCATATTCATAGGCAATGATTACGATATCTCCTTTATGGAGATTTCCGCGGACCAGATCTGTTTGGAATCGCATGCCATAGCCAGACTGAAGGGATATATTTACAGTAGGCATCCCAACTTTTTGAGCCAGCTGTTCTTGGTCGAGGCCGAAGGACCCGCTCGATCCTGCTACCAAAATGACTCTAGGTCCAGGAAGATTCTCGAGCCGATCGATCTTCTCGTTCAACGCGGAGTTGAAAGTCCTATCGTAGCGAGGGGTGAGGCCCTCGACGGTCACGATGCATATCGTGGCAAAAAGACTGGTGACGACACAAAGGAGTAGGATCGCTTTAGCTGTCAGTAGTCCTAGCGTTCGAGGGAGAGTCTTCTTTTCTTCTATCGTGGCAGGAGTCATTGATGGCAATCCTCAGAACTTGAAGTAGATGAACTCGCCTGACTGGCCCGCTCCTCCGGCTTGAACCAGCGCGGACCATATGACTAAACAGGTGAGGAGGATGTAGTTTGCCCAGCGTGATATTGCATGCCGATAAGCGAGTGGCGTATACGGATCTCCTTTTCTTTGGCGAGAATAGATAATCAGCTCGCTGATCAGTAGATAAGCCAGAGAGAAGGACACGATGACGGCGTACATGCGCAGCATTGTCGAAGAATTCAGCAGAGATACGCTCAATGCGGCGTAATAGGCATCCACGGTATGAACCCAGGGTTCCGGGTGAGTCATTCTTGAAATCATCGAGAGTGCGTCACTCAGGCTATTGGCTCGGAAGAAGATCCAGGCGAAGGTCGTCCCAATGAAGACGACTATTGCCCTGAGTATGGGAGGAAATCTACTTCCTACCTTTTTCTTTTGGCCGCTGCTGGAAGTTGTCATCCGAATTTTTGCCCAGATCTCCTCACCCATGCGAAATATTCCATGGATAGCGCCCCACATGACATACTTCCAGTCCGCCCCATGCCAGAGGCCGCTCACTACAAAAACAATCATGAGATTTATGCATTTCCGAGAGAACCCTCGCTTGTTTCCACCTAGTGGAATATAGAGATAGTCGCGGAACCATGTGGACAAGGAGATGTGCCAACGCGACCAGAATTCCGTGAATGATCCGGAAAAATAGGGCATATTAAAATTATCTCTGAGTCGGTAACCCAGAACTCGCGCCGATCCGATTGCGATGTCGGAGTAGCCGGAGAAATCGCAATATATCTGGATTGAGTAGGCCATGGCAGCCAGGATCAATGTCTGCCCATGATGATGGCCCTGTGGGATGCCGTTGAAGATGGGATTTACCGAGCGCGCCAGCATGTCGGCCAGCACGATCTTCTTGAAGAGTCCGTAGAGAATTTGGCGCATGCCTGCGGTGACATCTGCTACCTCGAGAGGGTGGGTCTCTCGTAGTTGAACAAGGAGATTGGATGCTCGCTCAATGGGGCCGGAAAGGACGATGGGAAAGAAGGAGAGGAAAAGTGCGAAGGTGATGATATTTTTCTCAGCTGAAACTTTTCCTCGACTGACGTCGATCATGTAAGCGCATGCTTGAAAGACAAAGAAAGAGATGCCAAGGGGGAGGATGAGGTCCTTCAGTGGGTCTATTCCCCCACCAATGGGGCGGATAATTCCCTGAAGTGATTCAATAATAAAATTAATATATTTAAAATATGCGAGGATGCCGAGGCAGAGAAAAACTCCCAGGGCCAGCACTTTTTTCTTCCAGAAATTTTCCAGCCGGGGCAGTAGGCGACCGGCCGCATAGGAGACCATGGTCACCATGACGAGGATCAGTGCCCCGGTTGTTTGGTGACGCGTGTAAAAAAAGTAGCTTCCAACCAAGAGGAATAGGCGTTTCCCTCGTCGTGGTACGCAATGCGAAAGTGCGGCCATGATAGGGAGGAAAAGCGCATATTCCAGCGATGTAAAGGTCATGCCATTCCCTGCTCGTCACGAGGAGGACAGAAGGAGTTCACCGCACTGGGTAATGCGTGTCCGAGCGACTTGAAGCGCACCTTATGGGGAGCGGCTGTCTTTTCCTAGGATTTCCGAGGCGGTCGGCGCGTCGAGAGCATGGCGTCCGGTTCCTTGACGGGCGTGGCAGCTACGTCACTCGTCGAGCGAAATGGCTTGGCCGCCAGACCCGGTCTCCGATGTCGTAAACAAGGCCGGGTATGAGTAACGAGCGCACCACGAAGGTGTCCAGGAGTACCCCGAAGGCCACCAAGAAGGCGATCTGCGCCATGAACACCAGCGGCAGGACGAGGAGCGCGGAGAAGGTCGCAGCAAGGACGACCCCTGCGGAGGTGATCACTCCGCCGGTGACAGCCAGCGCCGTGAGGGTGGCCTCGCGGGTACCTCGAAGGGGAGTCTCCTCGCGTACTCGGGTCATCAGGAAGATCGAATAATCGATACCGAGTGCGATGAGGAAGACGAATCCGTACAGCGGTGTAGCCGGATCGGCACCAGGGAAATTCAGGAGATGGTTGAACACCAGTGCGCTGACCCCGATGGTTGCGGCAAAGGACAGAACATTTGCCAGGATCAGCAGAAGTGGAGCCACCAGGGAACGCAGGAGTACGACCAGGACGAGGAAGACGACACCCAGGATAGTAGGCAGTAGTAGGCGGACATCGGCTTCACTGGCCGACCGGGTATCGACTACGGTCGCGCTCTGACCTCCGATGTTGTACGAGGGATCGAGTCGATGTGCCGTGGATCGTAGAGTTCGCACGGTCTGTTGAGCAGCTGCGGATTCAGGTGGATCGGTGAGCTCGATCTGAACGACGGTCTTGCCGTCGACGGTCTTCGGGGGAACGCCCGGTGCATTCCCGTGAGAGATCTCGCCCACGCCGGGGACCTCCTGTACTGCGGCGATCAACCGATCGGCTCGGTCGATGGGTACGACGACTCTCGCGGGTTGGCCACTTCCTCCTGGGAAATGAGCCTGCAAGGTTCTCTCTCCTTCGACAGATTCCACCGCGGTACGGAAAATCTGTGACTGGCTTAGGCCATCGGCTTTGAACAGTGGCGAAGCCGATGCTGCCAGGAGCAGCAGCCCCGCTACCACGACCCAGACCGATCGCGGACGCCGGCCGACGAGCTCGGAAACCCGACCCCACGCCCCTGACCTGGTTCGGTACTCCTCGGTGTTCTCTGGTTCGACCCGTGGGATCCCAGGCCAGAAGACTCTCCGGCCCAGCAGGAGAAGCACAGCGGGAAGGAAGGTCAAGGACGCTGCCAATGCTCCGACGATGCCGAGTGCGCTGATCGGTCCGAGTCCTCGTGTTCCGCCGAGTTGAGCGAACAACAGGCACAGCAGTCCGAGGATCACGGTGGCAGCGGAGGCGGCGATCGGTTCCACGGTGCCACGCCAGGTCTGTTTCATGGCGTTCCACGGTGCATCGGTCCGACGCAGTTCTTCCCGGTATCGGGCAACGATGAGCAATGCGTAATCAGTGGCGGCACCGACGACCAAGATGGAGAGGATGCCCTGGCTCTGGCCGGAGACCTGGATGGTTCCCCGGTCTGCGAGGGGATAGATGACGAGCGCCGAGGCGGCGAGCCCGAGGACGGAACTGGTCAATACGGCGAAGGGCAGGAGAGGACTGCGGTAGACGAACAACAGGATGACCAGTACAACGCCGAGCGCGACGAGAAGGAGAACGCCATCGATCCCGGAGAAGGCCTTCCCGATATCGGCCGCGAACCCACCCGGGCCGGTGACTTGGGTCTTCAGCCCCGATGGGGCTAGCACTCGGGCAGCTTCGGATCGAAGCGCCGTAGCGATCGCGACTCCGCCGGTGACTTCCCCGATCTTCTCCGTCACGCGGTCAGGGTTCGCTGAGATCGGAACGAGGAAAGCTCTACTGTCCTTGCTCGGCACAGCAAATCCCGGTGCATTGCTCAGCAGATCCCCGAGCGAGCGGTCGCTGCCTTCCCATCGATGATCTTGGAGTGCATCGATGTAGCGCTGGACCTTTTCCGGATCGTCTTCCCTGATTCCGTCCTCTCGTGTGATGACGACGAAGTAGGGGAGACCGGTAGCGCTGCTGAACGGTTTGAACTCGTCGGCCGCACGCTTCGACTCTGCCTCGACCGGGAGGAAAGGCGCCTGATCGTTCTTCTGCAACGAGGAGAGCTTGCCGACCAGAGGCCCGCCGACGGCGCCGACCACGAGCCAGGCCAGCAGGACAAACAGGGCTAGCAGTCGGACAGGTCGGGTCATGGCAGCACCTGAACAGTCGAGGGATGCGTCTTTCTCGAGCCTGCCGCACATCGGGCCGACTCTGCGACCTGAGAGACCTGCTGGAGCGTGCTGGGGTGATGAGCGGTTTTCCTTCAGTGCCGACCGGTGAGCGACAGCTACAGGGTGTAGAGGGAGAATCCTCAGAAGGACAGTGGATCGAGGAGGGCTCTGTGGAGGTCATCATCTGCCAGGACGCCGAGGAAACAGGGCATCGAGCGGCCGACGCTGTCGAGGAGCTGCTCAGTCGGAAACCGGACGCGGTGCTGGGGGTGGCCACCGGTTCGAGTCCACTTTCGGTCTATGCCGAGTTGGGACGGCGGGTCGCCGAGGGAAAGATCTCCTTGGCGAAATCGACTGCCTTCATGTTGGACGAGTATGTGGGGATCGACGATACCCATCCTGAGCGTTATCGCAATGTCGTCGAGCGTGAGTTCGTCGCCAGGGTCGATATCGACCCTGAACTGGTACACGGTCCGGATGGTGCCGCGCGGGATCTCGAAGCGGCCTGTGCGGCCTATGAGAAGGCGATTGCGGACGCAGGCGGGATCGACCTGCAGTTGCTCGGCCTAGGTACGGACGGGCATATCGCGTTCAACGAGCCGGGGAGTTCGCTGGCCTCACGTACACGGGTGAAGACCCTGACCGGGCGGACCCGGCGCGATAACGCACGTTTCTTCCACGACGAGGTCGAAGCGGTGCCGCGACACTGCCTGACACAGGGCATCGGCACCATCATGGAAGCACGACATCTGCTGCTTCTTGCCTCAGGGTCGACCAAGGCGGAAGCTGTGCATCAGTTGGTGGAAGGGCCTGTGTCTGCGATGTGGCCGGCGTCCATCCTCCAGATGCACCCCCACGTGACAGTGCTGCTAGATGAGCCCGCCGCCTCCAGGTTGACGTTGTCGTCGTATTACCGGGAGACCTACGAGGCCAAGCCTGAGTGGCAAGGGCTGTGATCATGAGTCCTGATACCCAGGACACGACAGTGACCGTTGGACAGGGACGTAATCCAACGGTCACCTTGCAGAGCGGGTGACGAGAATCGAACTCGCGTAGCCAGTTTGGAAGACTGGGGCTCTACCATTGAGCTACACCCGCAGTGAACCTGAAGCCAGGTTCGGTGCATGAGTCTAACCATACTCGGTACGCAATCGAGAATCGACGGCGGGCGGCGTCGGCCCAACAGGAGTGACGCACTCCTTCCCGCATGATGGAAAATGTTGAAGAGTAAGCGAACTCGTGGATCGGTCTTTTCTCTTCGGGTGATCTTCCAGGTGACACGGGCACTCACTGTCCAGTCGTCCGCTTTTATCCGGTAGCGTTGGGGCATCACAGCGGGCTGTGGCGCAGCTTGGTAGCGCGCGTGCTTTGGGAGCACGATGTCGCAGGTTCAAATCCTGTCAGCCCGACCATTGCGGCATGTGGACCAAGTCCCGGGTGAGGCTCTCAAAGGCCTCGCCCGGGCCTCCACCAGGAGACTCGAAGGTCATCTTCTTCCTTGAACAGGCCACGGTAAGGGACCTGGCCGCCGCCGAAGAGGGATTGAAGAGGGATACTGCGGTATCGCATTCAGTCCAGGGTTCGGCCCTGACATGCGAAAGCCGATAGCATGACGGGAAGTCTCCTCATGCCGGAGGCCGTACAGACTTGTCCTATTTCCGATTCCGCTGGAGTGCGCGCAGTGAAGAGTGCCGTCGAGACCCTCAACCCGACCCGGGTCAAGCTGACCATTGAGGTCCCCTACGAGGAGCTCAAGCCCAGCCTCGACGCGGCCCTTAAGGCCATCGCGTCGCAGATCCATGTCCCTGGCTTCCGCCCGGGCAAGGTCCCTACCCGCCTGGTCGAACAGCGTGTGGGCAAGGGAGCCGTTCTGCAAGAGGCCGTCAATGACTCCCTGCCGCAGTTCTACGGTCAGGCCGTCGAAGAAGCTGAGCTTCGTCCACTCGGCCAGCCCGAGGTCGACATCATCGAGCTCCCTGTCAATGAAGGCGATCAATTCGTCTTCACCGCAGAGGTCGATGTCCGTCCTGAGATCGAGCTTCCTGTCTACGAGGAGCTCAAGGTCGAGGTCGCAGCTCTGGACGATTCCTCGATCGATGAGGACGCTGAAGAGCGTATGACGTCTTTGCGTCAGCGTTTCGGAGCGCTCAACACCGTCGAGCGGCCTGCCCAGGACGGAGACTTCGTCACCATCGACCTGACCGCCACTATCGAGGGCGAGGAGATCGACTCGGTCAAGGGCATCTCCTACGAGATCGGGTCGGGCAACCTCCTCGAGGGCATGGACGCTGCCCTCATCGGGATGAAGGTCGACGAGACCAACACCTTCACCGCGCCTCTGGCCGGGGGAGAGCGCGAGGGCGAGGACTCCGAGATCACGGTCACCCTCGGCTCCGTCAAGGAACGAGAGCTTCCCGAGCTGGACGACGACTTCGCGCAGGAAGCCTCTGAGTTCGACACTCTCGAGGAGCTGCAGGCCGACATCGTCAAGCAGGCACGTCAGGCCAAGCTCTTCGCCCAGGGCGTCGAAGCCCGCGACAAGGTCTTGGATCTGCTTCTCGAGACGGTGACCGTGGAGGTTCCCGAGTCCCTCGTCGAAGCCGAGGTTCAGGGGCACCTGCAGAACCACGACGGCGACGTCGACGACGAGCATCGAGCCGAGGTGCGGGAGGGCGCCCTCAAGGCGCTGCGGGCTCAGCTGCTCCTCGACGCGATCGCTGAGGCCGAGAAGATCCAGGTCGAACAGCAGGAGCTCATCGAGTACCTGGTGATGACTGCTCAGCAGTACGGCATGGAGCCGGCGCAGTTCGCTCAGGCGATGGAACAGAACAACCAGGTTCCTGCCGTCGTGGCCGAGGTGGCCCGACGCAAGGGTCTCGCCGCGATCCTCGAGACCGTCCAGGTCGTCGACACCAACGGGGAGACCGTCGACCTGGGTGCGGTGATCGAGACCGACGACATCGACGTCGAGGAAGCAGAGGCGGAGGCCGCTGCCAACGTCGAAGCCGAGAAGGCCGAGAAGGCTGCTGACGAGGTGGCTGAGGAGCCTGCCAAGAAGGCGACCACGAAGAAGGCCGCGTCTAAGAAGAAGGCAGAGTCCGACGAGGGCGCCTGATCTTTCATGCCGCGAAGGCGCCGCTTCCCCCGGAGGCGGCGCCTTCGCTGTACAAGCGTCCTTGTGCGCTGACGGCGAACAGCGTCCCTTTCGGGAAATGTCCTGCGCTGGTGAAGCGTTAGGTTGGTCACAGCGGAGGGGCTGTTTCCGCGAGGGTACGCAGTTCCAGGCTGGGAGTTGCAGATCCACGGTTGCGCGACGATGAGGTAGTCGCCCGGCCCTTCGATGACACGAGAGATGGAGAACGGTGAGCATGAGCGAGATCGTCGCCGCCGGACCGGCACAGGCGTCCGGCCTGGACGACCACATCTACCAGCGTCTGCTCAAGGAGCGGATCATCTTCCTGGGTTCGGACGTCCGCGACGACAACGCGAACGCCATCTGCGCCCAGATGTTGCTTCTCGCAGCAGAAGACCCTGAGAAAGATATCTGGTTGTACATCAACAGCCCCGGGGGGTCCATCTCCGCGGGAATGGCGATCTACGACACCATGAACTGGATTCCCTGCGACGTCGCTACAGTCGCCATGGGTATGGCTGCATCGATGGGGCAGTTCCTGTTGTCGGCCGGAACCCACGGAAAGCGGTATGCCACGCCGAACGCTCGCATCCTCATGCACCAGCCGCTGGGGGGCATCGGCGGTACTGCTACGGACATCAAGATCCAAGCGGAACAGATGCTCTTCATCAAACGGAAGATGGCCGAGCTCATTGCTGAGCACACCGGACAGCCGGTGGAGAAGATCGTCGAGGATTCTGATCGCGATCGCTGGTTCAGCGCTCAGGAAGCCAAGGAATACGGCTTCGTCGACCATGTCTACGAGCATGCGGGGCAGACCCCCGGTGCCGGCGGCACCAAGAACTGACCCCCGATCAGCGCGAAAGGCACTTACATGATCCACACTCCGCGCGGCGGGATGAACTACCCGGCCCCGAGTAACCGTTACATCCTCCCGCAGTTCGAGGAGCGCACCTCCTACGGGATGAAGCGCACAGATCCCTACACGAAGATGTTCGAGGACCGGATCATCTTCCTGGGGGTGCAGGTCGACGACGCCAGCGCAGATGACATCATCGCCCAGCTCATCGTTCTGGAGAGCCAGGACCCCGATCGTGACATCGTCATGTACATCAACAGTCCTGGCGGTTCTTTCACCGCGATGACCGCGATCTACGACACGATGCAGTTCATCCGCCCTGACATCCAGACTTTCGTGGTTGGTCAGGCGGCTTCCGCTGCGGCGGTGCTGACGGCTGCCGGCGCCCCGGGTAAGCGTTTCGCCTTGCCCAACAGCCGTATCCTCATCCACCAGCCAGCTCTTGCCGGTGGAGATTACGGGCAGGCCTCTGATATTGAGATCCAAGCCAATGAAGTCTTCCGGATGCGCACCTGGCTGGAGGAGACCTTGGCCAAGCACACCGGACGGTCTGCGGTTCAGCTGAACGAAGACATCGAACGTGACAAGATCCTCGGCGCGCTGGAAGCCAAGGAATACGGTCTGATCGATGAGGTGCTGACCAGTCGCAAGGCTTCTGCGCAGGAGTGATCCCGACCGGAGTATCAGTGGTGCTGTCTCCCAAGCTCTCAGGGACGGCACCACTGGCTGCGGGTTCTCTCTGAGCTGCGAAGGGACGACCACGGGAAGAATTTCCTTGTTTATTAAGGAAATACGCAGCGATCTGAGGTGTTTTCCGTGGTCTGCCGGGCGAGAGCCTTCTCACTTTCCGCCCTGAGCGGACACGCGGACGTACTCCTCGCGCGAGAGCTGCCGAATAGAGAAGATGAAGTGTCTGCCGATGGGTAGGCAATGACACGGAGGATTTCATCGGACTTCGACGAAGGGACGCCTGTGGCACGTGTGGGAGATGGCGCCGACCTGCTGAAGTGTTCCTTCTGCGGTAAGAGTCAGAAGCAGGTCAAGAAACTCATCGCCGGTCCCGGTGTGTACATCTGCGACGAGTGCATCGATCTGTGCAACGAGATCATCGAGGAAGAGATCGCTGAAGGCAGCGAACTCGGCCTTGAGGAGCTCCCCAAACCGCGAGAGATCTTCTCCTTCCTCCAGCAGTTCGTGGTGGGGCAAGACGCTGCGAAACGTGCCCTGGCTGTTGCGGTCTACAACCACTACAAACGCATTCAAGCTGGGGAAATGCTGCGGAAGGGGGACGACCGGGTCGATATCGCCAAGTCGAATATTCTACTGATCGGGCCCACTGGTTGTGGAAAGACCTACCTGGCGCAGACCCTCGCTCGGATGCTGAACGTTCCTTTCGCCATCGCAGATGCCACGGCGTTGACCGAGGCTGGCTACGTCGGTGAAGACGTCGAGAATATTCTTCTCAAGCTGATCCAAGCCGCTGATTATGATGTGAAGAAGGCTGAGACCGGCATCATTTATATCGATGAGGTCGACAAGATCGCGCGGAAGAGCGAGAACCCCTCCATCACCAGGGACGTGTCAGGAGAAGGAGTTCAACAAGCGCTTCTGAAGATCTTGGAAGGAACGACCGCGAGCGTGCCTCCCCAGGGTGGGCGCAAACATCCGCATCAGGAGTTCATCCAGATCGACACCACGAATGTTCTGTTCATCGTGGGCGGTGCTTTCGCCGGTCTGGAGAAGATCGTGGAGTCGAGAGCAGGCAAAGCCGGCTTGGGTTTTGGTGCGAAGCTTCGGATGGCGAAGGCCTCAGCTGAGTATTACGCAGAGGTGCAGCCGGAGGACTTGATGAAATTTGGGTTGATCCCTGAATTCATCGGGCGTCTCCCGGTGGTGACCACGGTGGCACCGTTGGACAAAGCAGCCTTGACCAAGATTCTCGTCGAGCCCAAGAACGCTTTGGTCAAGCAGTATCGCCGTATGTTCGAGATTGACGGGGTCGAACTGGAATTCACCGAAGAAGCACTGGAAGCCATTGCCGAACAAGCGCTGCTGCGAGGGACTGGCGCGCGGGGTCTACGTGCGATTCTTGAAGAAGTGCTGTTGCCGGTGATGTTCGACGTACCTAGTGAAGAAGATATCGCTCAAGTGGTCATTACGAGGGAAGTTGTTCTCGACAACGTGAACCCGACCATTGTCCGTCGTGACCCTGCCGCTCGACAGCCGAACAAGCGTTCTGAACGGCAGGACCGTAAAGAATCGGCGTAAACAGGGAAACTGAAGACGACCCCCAGACGAACTTCATTCCCGGATATGGCTGTGGCCCGAGATTCGTCCCGGGCCACAGCTGTTATCAGTCTGAAGGTGTCAGTTCATCATTGACGGGTCTTCAGCGTGAGTTGGTACTTCTCCAGGATCGGCTTGATCGGCTGGAAGTAAGCGATATTGGGCTGTCCAGTGCGGTGGCGGCAGACTCCGGCCTTGAGATCGACGATCTTGTTGCCGTTGCCACCGGAGTGCACGCCTTGGGCCTGTTCCCCGGCGATCCAGGCACCGCCGGAGTCGCCGGAGGAGGTACAGACATTCGTCTGGGTCAGACCAGTGATTCGTTCAGTACCACCGCTCTTGGAACGGTAGTTCACCGTGACGTTCTTTGCGGTGATGGTTCCGCAGGTCCATCCGGTGGTCCGACCCGACTTGCAGACTGCTGCACCGACGGGTGCTTCTTCGGAGCCTTTGACCACTACGGCCTTGCCGTTGTACTTGTCGACGGCTTCCTTGCCGCTCCATCCGGCTTCAAGGGTGGCGTAACCCATGTCGGCACCAGGGTAGTTGGATGCCTGCGCCTTGCCCAGAGGCTTGTTGTTACGGGTGAAGTTTACGCCGCCTCCGGTGCAGTGACCTGCGGTGATGAAGACGTCCTGGTTCCCCTTCTTGGCGTTGAAGCCGAGGGAACACATGAACTTGTCCGCGCGGATCTCCTGGCCACCGTAGATGGCTTGACCCTTGGAACCGCCGCCGTTGTCGCCGCCCCGGCCGTTTCCATTGCCGCCGCCCTTGACGCCACCACCGTTGTCGCCGCCACCTTTGACGCCGCCACCGCCACCGCCGCCGTTGCCGCCGCCGCCGATATTGGTCAGTGCGTATTCGGGTTCTGCGTGGTTGTCGGTGGCCTGGACCTCGACGTTCTTCAGGCCTTCGACGGCCTTCTTCGCGGCTTCGCTCTCCTTGACCGGGACGCTGAGAACCACGAGGTTGCGGGAAGTGTCCAGGGAGGAAGAGGTCAGTTTGTCACCCAGCTTCTCTTCTGCCTGACGGCGGTTCTCGGTGACTTCCTTCGCGGAGGTCTTGACAACCTTGGCCTCGACGTTGTCGCCTTTGACCTCTTTGGCGCTGTCTTCATCGGTGACGTTCACGATGAGCTTGCCACGCTTCTGGTCGATGTAGGAGCCAGAGGTCCGGTCGCCCAGCTTGGACTCGAGTTCCCGGGCGGTGGAAGCATGTTTCTTCTGGTCACGGACTCGTCCGAGAGCGTCGCCTTCGGAGAGGCCGAACTCTTTGGTCAGGTAGTCGGCCGACAACTTCTCGACAACGCTGATCTCGTCGAGGGCGTCGCTCTTCTTGTCATCGGCATAGGCCAGCGCGCTGGTGCCGGTGAGGGTGAGTGTAGCTACTGCTGCGATGCTCAGCGCCCGTCGGGCCTGAGCGGACGCTGTTTTCCCTGCGTGTCGTCGCATGAACGACCACTCTCCATCCTGGTCAGGGTGTTTTGTCGCGCGGTTCCAGAAAATCTCTGGAAACACGCACTGAGAGTAGCCAATTCCAACTTCGCGGTGACTAGGAGGTGTGCTTTTCAAGACGACTGACCAAGTCGGCGCTGAGGGCAGGAGCCGTCAGAACTCAGAAATGAGGAGGCAGACTGGTTGGCGCATCCAATGTTGGTGAGGCCAAACCACTTCGGTGAATGATGAGTACTTAACAGAAGATATTTCGCGAGACAGACCATGAGGGGTCGGTCTCTGGCGGAGCGAACGAATGGCTGCATGCAGTCGATGCGCTCGTCGAAGGGGTACTTGAGGCGTGTCCTCTGGATGGCTCGATGATCCAGACGGTGGCGATGAGTGGAGGGGAGGCGCTTGGCGGCGCTCAGCAGCGAGGAATCAGTCGATCATCCAGAACGTTATTTGCTGACCTTCAGGGTTAGGCCGTACTTCTGCAGGATCGGATTGATGGGCTGGAAATATGTCTTGATCTTGTCTCCTCTTGAATTCTGACACTTTCCGTTGCTCATGTGGGTGGCATTTCCGCTCGAGGTGATGCCTTGTGCTTGATTTCCGGACATCCATGGGCCGCCGGAGTCGCCGACCCTGGCACAGGCATCGGTCTCGGTCAGCCCCTTGATCTCATGTCTGGCCTTAGGGTCGTTGGGGTTGTTCACACTGGTCACATTTTTGGCTTTGATCGTTCCACATGTCCATTTTGTCACCAAGCCTGATTTGCAGACCGCGGCACCT
The DNA here is from genome assembly GCF_003391095.1 of Austwickia chelonae. Taxonomy (NCBI): domain Bacteria; kingdom Bacillati; phylum Actinomycetota; class Actinomycetes; order Micrococcales; family Dermatophilaceae; genus Austwickia; species Austwickia chelonae. The sequence goes on from NZ_CP031447.1 coordinate 1,571,249, forward strand.
ACTGCAGCTTCTGTCGACCCTTTGACGGGTATGTTTTCACTCTTTTCCATTTTGTTGACAGATGGCTCACCGGTCCAATGCTTGGTGTCCAGTGTGGAATATGCCATGTCTTCGCCAGGGAAGGAGAACTGCTGGGTTGTCCCTAGATTTTTACCCTCGCGGGTGAAGGCTCGGTCTTTGTCTGCACAATGCCCCGCGGTAATAAAGCCCTCCTGCCCTCCCTTGGTTACGCTAAAGCCGTAGCTACAGGAGTAGCCATTTCCGTTTGCCATTTTGTAGTCGATCTTGTCTCCACCCCTCACCGGGGAGGGCCCGCCGGCATCGGGCTTGGCAATAGCCAGTGGCTCCACATCGTGAGCACTCTCCTGGACCTCTACCCGGCTCAGGTCGGTCACTGCTTTGCGCGCTGCCTCGAGGTTCTCGGCCGGGACGGAGAGCGTGACCATGTTGCGCATGGGGTCCACGGCGGATGAACGCATCATCTGCCCGAGTCGGCGTTCGGCCTGGACCCGGTCGTGAGCAAGCTGGCTTGCTGTTGTGCCGACAATGCGCGGTTTCACCTTTCCCCCGGAGACCATGGTGGCGGCTTTCTCATCGGCCACATTGACCACCAGCTTCCCGTTTTTCTGGTCGATAAAACTTCCAGGGCTCCGATCGCCGAGCTTCTTGGCCATGATCAGCGCCATGCGAGCGTGTGATTCTTGATCGTGAACCCTGTCCATGGCTTCTGATGCGGAGAGCCCATAGATGCGTGATAAATGATCTGCTGCCATATGCTCCAGCGTCAAGGAGGAGTTTTCTTTTTGGTTGTCGACGGGCGAGGCCTGCGCCAAAGACGTTGTCCACCCGGTGGCCATGGTGATAATGGAAACTAAGGCCAATATTCTGCATGCAGAAGGCCGCTTTCTATATGTGGCATTTGCCGTGGGTGTGGGGTGGTTGAGGGCAATTTTGTTCGAATGTGTCGAATCTGCCGAATGGCTCTGATGAATCATGCTTGCACAGTACAGGATGCATGCTGCATATATTCTGGAGGTGCTCATGTTCTCTGCGGAATCAAAAATCTCTTAGACCAGTAATGATGGGCAATTCTCTGGTAAAAATCAGCTTATTTACGCGCCCTTCCCAGGGGGTTGTCGGAATTGCGTAAGCCTTTTCTTGTGGGAAATAAATTTATATGCCCAGGATGGCGTCTTTTAATTTTTTGTCAATAAAATGCCAAATGCACCTTTGGTTGGCATGGTGAACCTGTGTGGTGGTGAGGTCTGTTGCCTATGGCACTTCTCGGGTGATGTCCGGTGCCGCAGACTTCGGCCGTGTGGGCACGCGAAAGGCGCGCCTGCCCGAGAATCTTCGGGACCGAAGTCCGTTCTCGGGCAGGCGCGCCCAGGCGTCTGAAGTTGGTGGCTGCTTACTTCGTGGGTGCAGACCCGATGGAGACGCTGCCTCCGCTGGAGGTGATCTCCACGCGCTTCAGGTCGCGCACGGCGGCGCGAGAGGCCTCAAGGTCCTCTTCGGCGACATCGATCACGACCATGGCTCGTGAAGCGTCGACAGAGGCGGAGGTCAACTTGTTTCCTAGGCGTTTCTCGGCCTCTGCCCGGATGCCTTCGAGTCCGGACGCTGTGACGCCGACGACATGCACCTCGACCTTGCATCCTCTGATCTTGGAAGCCGTCTTCTTGTCCGAGACGTTCACGATGAGCTTGCCGCGTTTCTGGTCAATGAAGGTGCCGGTGATGCGGTCACCGAACTTCTTCTGGAAACGCTGCGCATTGGCGGTGTGCTTCGGCTGGGCGCGAACGCGGCTGAGCGCCTCCTTGAACGAAAGCCCGTAGGTCTTGGCGAGGTACTCCGCCGACAGGCGCTCGATCATCGAGATCTCGCCAGGCGCGTACGTGGAAGCACCCTGCGTGCTGATGTTTCCCGCAGGTGCGGTTGTCGCGGCGTAGGAGGCGGTGGGTGCCACCGCGAGAGCGATCGCGGGGGCCACCGCGACGGCCGCCACGAGCTTGGTCAGCCGTTGCCGACGTGGAGGGGCGGCAACGGCATCTGGGGCTTGGTTGGTGCCCTGGATCTCCGTCTTGCAGGAAGCATCTTTGGTGAAAAACGCCCTCAAGAAAATAGGAAACATGTACGGAGCGTAGCGAACTCATCCTGAAAGAATGCTGTGAGGGCTGTTCCTCGGTCGGGCCTTCTGGTTCCGAAGAGGTAGTAACAGGCAGGATGGCAGAATGCCACGCGTCTTCCGATTGGGGCCCGGCCAACTGGGCCCACAGCAGCACAGCGCCATCAGCTGTGGGGCTGCCTGTCTGCTCATCGCGCGGATGCTACGAGATGCGCGCTACGCAGCCTGGATCATCGACGGAAGCCCCGGCGATCGACGAACTCCGGACGAGCGATTCGCTGATGCGGAGAAACGCACCATGTGGCGCACCAACTCGGTCTGGAGCTATCCGGACCGGACGCAGATGCCCTGGCCGAGGCAGCTCGGGACACCACCTTGGGGGGCTCTTGCAGAATTGGAGGCCCGTAGCTCCGACGTCGGTTCTTCTTACCGAGTGATCACGACCAGAGCTATGCGGAGCGCTGAACGGGAACAGGTATTCGACCGTGTCATCTCTCGGATCCGGCCAGGCGCACCTGTGCTGATGTACATCGGGCAGGACCTGCTGCCCCGACACGTATGCCTGCTCTTCGCCAACCCGGGAAGCCGCACGGTCCTGCTTTACGAGCCTTCCGCCGGCACCGTGGATTTTCCGCAGCGTGAGCGATTCATCAATGCGAAATTAGGGCTTGGGGGGTGGAACAAGCCATGGTTCCTCATCGCTCCTGACGCCGCTGCGGAGCCCAACAGTGCAGTGGCTCGGTCACAGCTGCTGATCCCTGTTCTTCGGACCGCGTCCGAAGGCGGGCTGATGCGTGAGTACATCGCCGACCCGCATCCAGCTCGGAAAAAGGTATGAGCCGCGCCCACACAGGCGCGGCCCATACCCCTCCTCGAGATCAGTTCTGCGGAGGCGCCAAGACGGCGTCACGTACGGCGAAGGTATCGGCAGTCAAGTAAGTTGCCTCAGCGATGCGACCAGCAGCGAACAGATCCGACTCCGCGACCTGCAGCTGGCGTACTGTTTCAGCCGGACCGGCGAAGGACACCGAAGTCACCACGGCCTTCATCCCCACCTTGGCATCCGACTTGGCCTTGCGTATCCCGCTGAGCGCCGATCCCATCGAGCTGAGCAGCGAAGCCTCGCCCTCGTCTCCGGCCGCGAGGCCAGGCTCCTGGGTCGAAGGCCACTCGGCACGGTGCACCGACCCCGGGCGCCACCAGCTCCAGACCTCTTCGGCCGCATAGGGCAGGAAAGGTGCCAACAGGCGCAGCAGGACGTCGAGCGCGATGCGCAGAGCTGCTTGGGCCGATGCTGCAGCCTCCTCACCTTGCCCGCCATGGGCGCGGTCCTTGACGAGCTCGATGTAGTCATCGCAGAAGGTCCAGAAGAAGGTCTCGGTGTCCTCCAGAGCGCGGGTGTGGTCATAGGACTCGAAACCCTTGGTCGCTTTGTCGACGACCTGGGCCAAGGCGGACAGCATGGCACGGTCGAGCGGCTGGGTGACCAAAGCAGCCAGATCGCTGTCGTCCGCGGCAGGCTCGCCGAAGCCGAGAACGAACTTGCTTGCGTTGAGGACCTTGATCGCCAGGCGACGCCCTACCTTCATCTGGCCCGTGTCGAAGGCGGCATCGGTGCCCAGCCTCGCCGAGCACGCCCAGTAGCGCACAGCATCAGATCCATGCTGTTGCAACAGGCCCTCAGGCGTCTCCGCATTGCCCTTGGACTTGGACATCTTCTTCCGGTCAGGGTCCAGGATCCACCCGCTGATCGCGGCATGCTTCCACGGCAGCGAGTTCTGCAGATGATGCGCTCGGACCACGGTGGAGAACAGCCAGGTGCGGATGATGTCCTGCCCCTGGGGTCGCAGGTCCATGGGGAACAGCTTCCCGGAGAGCTCCTGGTCGGCACCCGCTCCCGTGCCCCAGCCCGTGGTCAACTGGGGAGAGAGCGACGAGGTCGCCCAGGTGTCCATGACGTCGGGGTCGCAGGTGAAACCGCCGGGGACATCTCGCTGATCGGCGGTGTACCCGGCAGGGGCGTCCGAGGAGGGATCAACCGGGAGCTGATCGATCGAAGGCACGATCGGGGTGTCATAGCGAGGCTCGCCCTGCTCGTCCAGCGGATACCACAACGGGATCGGGATACCGAAGAATCGTTGACGGGAGACGAGCCAGTCACCGTTGAGTCCCCCGACCCAGTTCTCGTACCGAACCCGCATGAAATCGGGATGGAAGGTAAGCTCCTTGCCCCGCTCGATGAGTGCAGCACGCAACTCCTCGTCGCGCCCACCGTTACGGATGTACCACTGGCGACTGGTCACGATCTCCAGCGGTTTCTCACCACGTTCGTAGAAGTTCGCCTTGCGTCGCGTCGGAGTGGGCTCGCCGTCCAAGGCACCGTCCTCGCGGAGCCGGTCGACGATACCGGTCCGGGCCGCGTAGGTGCTCTTGCCCGCGACATGCTCCGCGTAGAAGGCCGAGCCTTCGGTGGAGAGCCAATCGGGAGTCTCCGCGGACAACCGACCGTTACGGGTGATCAGGGAGCGCATCGGCAGCTGAAGCTCACGCCACCACGTGACGTCGGTCAGATCCCCGAAGGTGCAGCACATCGCAATGCCTGCGCCCTTGTCCATCTCGGCACCGGGATGAGCCAGGACAGGGATTTCCACACCGAAGACGGGACTGGTGACGGTGGTGCCGAACAGCGGCTGGTAGCGCTCGTCATCGGGGTGTGCGATGAGCGCCACACAGGCGGGAAGCAGCTCCGGGCGGGTCGTCTCGATGTAGACCGGGCTGCCGTCCGGGCAGGTGAAAGCTACCCGGTGATAATGGCCGGGGTAGTCCCGAGCCTCGAGTTCGGCTTGAGCCACGGCCGTCTGATAAGTCACGTCCCACAGGCCCGGTGCCTCGGACTGGTAAGCCGAGCCAGCGGAGAGATGCTCCAGGAAAGCCTGCTGACTCACCGCCCGGGAGCGGTCGTCGATCGTGCGGTAGCTGATGTCCCAGTCGACGGACAGCCCGAGCCGCCGCCACAGGGCTTCGAAAGTTTTCTCGTCTTCGACAGTGCGCTCATCGCACAGCTCGATGAAGTTGCGTCGGGAAACAGCTTCTTGTTTGGAGGCGTCCTTGACGTCCTTGGCCGACATGTTCCCGCGATACTTGGGCTCGTACCCTTCCACGTAGAGCTGTGAAGCGTCTCCGCGGACGCCGTAGTAGTTCTGCACGCGCTTCTCAGTGGGAAGACCGTTGTCGTCCCACCCCATCGGGTAGAAGACCTCGAGTCCTTGCATTCGCTTGTACCGAGCGATGCAGTCGGTGTGGGTGTAGCTGAAGACATGTCCCACGTGCAGGGAGCCGCTGGCGGTCGGGGGCGGGGTGTCGATGGAGTAGATCCGCTCACGAGGAAGTGCCATCGCCCTGCCCCGGTCGAAGCGATAAGTGCCCTGTTCATGCCATACCGGGACCCATTTGTCCTCGAGTCCGTCTACCGAGGGCTTCTCGGGAACCTGAGGGGGCTGGGGTTTCTGGTCACGGTGGGCAGGCATCGTCATGAGGCGAATCTTCCCAGATGGTGGGGCAGGGGTTCCACTTCGTGTCCTCGGACCAGACACGTAGCCGGGCCCCGTTCGTCCTGCAGGGCGATCTGTCCACCGCTGACACCGCCGCCTAGTAGCGGCCTGATCCGGGACGGACTCCGGGCGAGCCTGGGCATGAAGAATTCTGTCAGCTCTTGTGCGGGATGAATTGTACATCCTTCGTTGAGATTCTTACCTGCCATAACGGCGTGTCGACTCAGGGCAAATGTATCTATTAAGGCGTCCATACTTCGCTAAAAAAAGTCAGAAGAGCGTCAAGTCTCTGGATATATTTCGAGTCCGAACGGAAAGCTGTCTCCTGGTGCCGGGCACGGCACGATCCACGTGATCGGAGATTAAGGAGCGTCATGAAGGATTCAGTATTCCGTGCGCGCAGGCTGGGCGCACTTGTGGCAATCGCAACCTTCGGTATGGCCTTGGCGCCGTCCGGGATCAATGCTGCCGCACCCGACAATGGGCCGGGCAAAGACTCGACGCATATCATCGGTGGAGTCGCCGCGGCTCAGGATGAATTTCCGTTCATGGTCTCTTTGCAGCGGAATGGGCAGCATTTCTGTGGCGGGTCTTTGATCAATCCTGGTGCTGTCCTGACAGCAGCTCACTGTGTCGAGGACATCGCTCCTGCGCCGGTTCCGGAAGAGCCCCCGGCTCCTGCACCTGCACCTCCAGCTCCCACACCGACATCGACGGCTCCCGCACCTACGCCGTCGGCTCCCGCCCCGACCTCGAACTCCGCTCGGAACCAACCCTCGATGACTCTCGACGAGGCCATTGCGAAGACGGATCTGGTCATCGGTCGGACCAAGCTCTCCGACACGTCTCAAGGCGTCGTTCGCAAGATCGCCCGTGAAGGTGAAGCGAAAGAAGCCAAGATTGCGGTCCATCCGAAGTACGGCAAAGAAACCGGCTTCGACATCGCGATCGTCCTTCTCGACCAAGATGTCTCCGGTGTGATGCCGGTTCGCATCCCCACGGGCAACACTGACAGTCTGCTCGCGCCGGGTGCGATGGCCACAGTCGCCGGATGGGGAAACATGGACACCGATCTCTTCCAGTTCCCGGACCGGCTACGCAAGGTGGACGTGCCGATCCTGAGTGATGAGGAATGCCTCACGAACGCCGGGAAGTCCTACAACCCGAAGTCGGACATCTGTGCCGGGCGCAAGGGGAAGGATTCCTGCCAGGGTGATAGCGGCGGTCCATTGATGCGCAAGATTCCAGGCCGTGACGAATACTTCCAGATCGGTGTCGTCTCTTGGGGTGCCGGGTGCGCCGCTCAAGGTGGCCCAGGGTTCTACACCTCGGTGAGCTCCTCCGAGGTCATGGACGGCTTGCGCAGTTCAGCTCGGGCCAAGTCGATCAACCTTCTGCGTTGATCTTTCTCCTTCATCGGTGACATGTCGGAGCGCCACTCTCATCAGGGGCGCTCCGACATGCGTTGACAGGTTCTGCCGCTTGCGACGGCCGGCAGGAAAATATGAGATTGCAGATGCGCGGGCAAAATTTTGACAGTTCCCTTTTCTGGAGACTGCTCGGCTCAAGGAGGAAATATGAACAATTTGAAGCGAAGTGCACGTAAAATGTTTCTGCTCGGCGCTGCGGTTTCCATGGCAGCTGCTTTTGGTCCTACTGCGGCACAGGCTGCTCCGCCTGACAGTCGACCAGGGAGTGACTCCACGAAGATTATTGGCGGATCAGCTGCTTCTAAAGGTGAATTTCCGTTCATGGTTTCACTGCAGGATAAATCGGGGCACTTCTGTGGAGGGTCCTTGTATCGGAGCGCAATGGTCTTGACTGCGGCACATTGCGTCGAGAGCATTGTCGCCGACAGTGAAGACCGGGGCATCCCGGTCAGCGAGGTCAAGGTGGTCGTCGGTCGTACGAGCCACAGTGATACGACCGAGGGAGTCGAGCGCAAGATCAAACTCCGCGAGGTGACCAAGGAACCCAGGATCACCATCCATCCGAACTATAAACTCGAAACAGGATTCGACCTGGCCATCGTTCATCTGGACAAAGCGGTGACCGGCATCAAACCTGTTCGTATCCCCACGAGAGGGACGGATTCCCTCATCGCTCCCGGCTCCGAGGCCACGGTCATCGGATGGGGAAATACGGACACGCTTAACGAGAACTTCCCGGATCGCCTGCGCAGAGTGGATGTTCCGGTGATCTCTCACGAAGAGTGTCTGGCCAACGATCCTCGTGATATCAACATCAATGTCGAAATCTGTGCAGGCCGTAAGGGAAAGGATTCTTGCCAGGGTGACAGTGGCGGACCACTCTTGCGCAAGGTTCCAGGGCGTGACGAGTACATCCAGATCGGCGTCGTCTCCCGCGGTGCAGGATGCGCCGCGCAAGGAGGACCTGGGGTCTACACCTATCTAGGGTCTCAGCTGCTGTGGAGGACGATGGGCTCACTGGGCTGATCCAGGTAGATCACAGACTTCTTCCAACTGGAAGAGGGGTGTCAGCTCCCGAGGAGCTGGCACCCCTTTTCGGACGAGTGACCACGAAATGAGTTCCGAGGGGTGGGCGGAACCATGACCAGGGTCTACCCTTGCCAACGCGACTGCTGCTTGTGGTGATGTCCTCACGCCGCTCGAGCATCAGGCTGTGGCAACTCCACATGCGGCAAACGCCACGCCAGTATTCAACGACGCTCAAGCGTCTGAGAGGACTACTCATCATGCATTTCGTTCCCCTCGCGGCGGCGCTCACCTTGGCAGCTTCACCGTTGTCCGCTGCCGCTCCGGTGGCACACGCAGCCCCTACAGCTCCTGCCGCCGCTCCCGTCGTGGCAGCTTCCTCCGACATGGCCACCATGCAGGAGGTCGTACGACTCACCAACGAGCAGCGCGCCGCCAACGGAGCCGGTCCTGTCGTCTGGAACACCTGCCTGCAGACCTACTCCGAGAAGTGGTCCGACACCATCGCCCGACAGGGCTCGCTGTCCCACCAGCAGATGACCGCGATCATGTCCGGTTGCAAACAGTCCACGGCTTCGGAGAATGTCGCCATGGGCTACCAGTCGTCCAAGGCCGTGGTCGACGGATGGATGAGCTCTCCAGGGCACCGCAAGAACATGCTCAACCCCACCTTCGACCAGATTTCCATCGCCATGACGGCCTCACCCTCGGGCACCAAGTTCTGGGTCATGAACCTGAGTAAAGGCCCGGGGTCCCCGCTGAAGCCCGGCGCACCGGCTGCCCCGCCGAAGCAGGCACCGGTCGCCCCGCCGAAGCAGGCACCGGTCGCCCCGCCGAAGCAGGCACCGGTCGCCCCGCCGAAGCAGAACCCGTCCGACGTCATCGAGATCCCGATCACCCAGGCCGCAGCTGCCAAGGGCATGCCCGGTGACCTTTTCGGTGCTTGGCTGAAGCGTGTTCCCGGATGGTGGGCCGTCGGCTACTGAGCTGAAGACCTGATGCGGTGAGCGGCGGGGGCGTACGACCCGGCTGAAACACCTTGAGACGACCGCCTGCCGTGCACAGCAGGCGGTCGTTCTTTCATTCCACCGTCCGTGCGGGGCACCGGAAGCCCCGTTATCACTGCTTTCCCAGCTTGTATTCCTAGGGTCGGCAGTCATGAACAACGCCATATGGTCTGGTCAAACCGCACTATTCGTGGGTGGGGCAGCTTTCCTTCTCGCTTTCCTGCCGATCGTGATCTGGCAGCATCACCGGTACGGGGACTGGGACCATCGGCGGCTTGTCGGAGCAGCATTGGCTTCGGTCTACGCAGCATCGTTGGTCACCTACACCTTGCTTCCGTTACCGGATCGTGCCGATGTGTGGTGCAGCGCACATTCCAAAGCTCTACAGATGACGCCTTTCCAATTCGTCGAAGACATCAATCTGACAACCAACGGACTGACGTGGCGTCAGTCGGTGAAACATCCCGTGGTTCTACAGGTGATCTTCAACGTGATCTTCTTCATCCCCTGGGGGGTCCTCGCCCGACGCTGGGCAGGGCTGTCACTAGGGATGTCCGTCCTGACTGGTTTCGGGGCCACACTCATGATCGAGACAACCCAGGCCAGCGGACTCTGGGGTATCTACCCCTGCGCCTACCGCCTCGGTGACATCGACGATCTTTTCCTGAACACAGCGGGGGCGGCGATCGGCGCTCTGCTGGCACCAGCCTTCCTGTGGTGGATGCCCTCTGCAGATACCCTCTCGGCGAGCCGGGGCATTCCCCGTCCAGTCACCGTGCGGCGCCGGTACACGGGCATGGCGATAGACATGACCTTGGCGGTGACGGCACTGTCGACATTCCTGTTGATCGGAGGTTTTTCCTGCGATCCCTTCATGTCGTGCACCGGCAGGCAGTACGAGGTGATCGGCCGCGTGGGTGCTTTGATCACCTGGGCCGCGGTGTGGGGGATCCCGGCCTGCCAGGGTTCAGGAGCTTCCTTGGGGCAGCGGATGGCGTGGTTGGAGCCTCGATGGAAAGACCGGAAGACCGGTATGACCGTTCGTGGCACCTTGCTGCGCCGGCTGCTCCGCTCTCTGGCGACTCCATCCTTCTGGGTACTCGGCGTCATGGTCCCGATGATGAGCGGTCTCACTTTGCTGGTGTTCTCGATCGCTCTCGTCGTCGTCCCGCTGAGCAAGACCCGAGGCCTGTCCGGGCTCGTCTCCGGCGCGGTCTATGTCGACTCCCGTGAGATCCCGGAGTACCTGCAAGGACGAACGAGCCGAGGCAACACGGTCTCTCGACGGACATAGAGCCGAGCACATCCGACGCTGACAGAAGGCGGGGTAAACGCCGTGGTCAGCGTCCCCGACCAGGGCGTGGTCTGTCGCTGTACACCCGCCCGGGATTCATGATCCCCTTCGGGTCGAAGACCGCCTTGAGCTGCTGCTGCAGTCCGTAGGACAGGTCTCCGACCTCCCTACGGAGCCAAGGCGCCTTCAAAGCACCGACGCCGTGCTCCCCGGCCAAGGTGCCGCCGAGCGCCAACGCCGACTCGATGAGGTCGTCGAAAGCCAGCCAGGCCTGGTTTGACTGCTCCGGATCGGAAGGATCGAAGAAGATCGCCGGATGCAGGTTCCCGTCGCCGCCATGTCCCGCCATCATGATCTGAAGACCATGCCGTTCGCTGATCTGCTCACCGGCCAGGACCAGATCGGGAAGCCGCCGTACCGGCACGCACATGTCCTCGATGAGGTGAGATCCGTGGGCGACCTGCGCGGTGTTCAACGAACGACGCCCCGCGAGCAGTCGATCGCTCTCGTGGGAATCAGCAGCCGCTTCGATGCTGGTGGCACCATTCCGCTGCAGGATCCGGGCGTACTCGGCGACATCGTCGGCAGCGTGCCCTGGACGGTCGGACTGGACCAGCAAGGCGGCGGCACATCCCTGGGGAAAACCGAAGTCCTGCAAAGCCTGGATCGTGGAGATCGAAGGGCCGTCCAAGAACTCCAACATGCTCGGCCGCGAGGCTGCCAGACGCAGAGCCACGATCGCCGTACTCGCCGCCGACAAGGAGTCGAAAGTCGCCAGGACAGTCAGGGCAGGCTCCGGCGCGGGCACCAACTTGGTGACGACCTTGGTGACGACCCCCAGAGTTCCTTCCGAGCCGACGAACAGCCCGGTCATGTCGAGGCCGGTGACTCCTTTGGCCGTACGTCGCCCGGTGCGCAGGATCTGGCCGTCCGGCAAGACGACCTCCAACCCACGCACGTAGTCGGCGGTCACCCCGTATTTCACGCAGCACATGCCCCCCGCATTCATCGCGATATTCCCGCCCAAGGTGCAGCGGTCGACCGACCCCGGATCCGGCGGGTAGAACAATCCTTTCTCGGATGCGGCCTGTCTCAGCCGCCCGGTGATGACACCGGCACCGACGACAGCGATTCCTTCGACCTCGTCGATCTCCTCGATCGTGTCCAGCCCTTCGGTATTGAGCACCAAGCAGCCTTCAACCGCCGAGGAGGCGTCGGTCAAGGCCGTTCGAGCCCCTTGGGGGACGATCGCGAGCCGATGCGCGTCTGCATATCTGACTGCATCCACCACTTCCTGCACCTTCGTCGCGCACACGACGTCGAAGTCCGTGGGGGCAATGGCGCCGAACGAGTCGTCGACCCCGTACCCAGCTCGACGGACAGGGTCGGCGACATAGCCCGACAGTGCGGTGAGAGACGTGGCGATCATGCTGCCATCCTCTACCTGCCCGACGTGGTTCTCGTCAATGACCAGGTCTCGGCCTATGGCCTCGCTTCTGTCCGTCTTGAACGAGTGGCATTTCCCTCTCGTAGCGTAGAATCTCGTCCATAGGCGTTCGAGCCGTCATCAGCGGCGAGCCTCCGGAAGAACAGCGGCGTCTGTATCTCCTCGTTGACGAAGAGAGTGGGCGTCACTCAGTAGAACCGGACGGGTGGGCCCGTCACAGCCTGTCATGAAAGCGGCTGCACGCCACCGGACGCTGCAGGGAACCGACCACATCGCGGCTCCCACATCGTCCGAGGACTCCGCCCAGGCGGGTGGAGGTGCAGCAAGCGAGGTGGTACCGCGGCCATGGCGCCCAGCGCCGTTGTCGTCCTCGTGGCACGACCCATGAGTTGATGACGTGAATTCGATCCGCGAGGTCGACCAGCCAGCAAGGAACACCGCGATGACGTATCCCAAGGTGACCAGTACTCCCGGCGCCGCATTCGGCGTGCCTTCGTCACCGTCCTTTCCCCGGCTCGAGGAGAACGTCCTCGGCTACTGGGAACAGGACGACACCTTCCGCGCCTCGGTGGAGAACCGGGCCGCAGGACAGGACGGCGCCAACGAGTTCGTCTTCTACGACGGCCCGCCCTTCGCCAACGGCCTGCCGCACTACGGGCACCTGCTGACCGGCTACGTCAAGGACGTCGTCCCGCGTTACCAGACCATGCGCGGCAAGCGGGTCGAGCGCCGCTTCGGCTGGGACACCCACGGGCTGCCCGCCGAACTCGAGGCGATGAGCCAGCTCGGCATCAAGACCACCGACGAGATCCGCGAACTCGGCATCGAGTCCTTCAACGCCAAATGCCGCGAGTCGGTCTTCACGTACACCGACGAATGGCGCAACTACGTCACCCGCCAGGCCCGCTGGGTCGACTTCGAGAACGACTACAAGACCCTCGACCCCACCTTCATGGAATCGGTCATGTGGGCCTTCAAACGCCTGTACGACGACGGTCTGGCCTACGAGGGCTTCCGGGTGCTGCCCTACTGCTGGAACGACGAGACCCCGCTGTCCAACCACGAACTGCGCATGGACGACGACGTCTACCAGGACCGCCAGGACCCGTCGGTGACGGTGGGCCTGCGGATGGGGCCGAAGGCCGGAGCCGCCGGGGACGCGTCCGACCCGCTCGGACTGGCCGGGGCGCTCGCCGTCATCTGGACCACTACGCCGTGGACCCTGCCGAGCAACCTGGCGATCATGGTCGGCCCTGATCTGGACTACGTGGTCGTCGAGTCCGACGTGCCGACCGGCCGGACCGAGCGTTATCTCCTGGTCGCCGAACGGGCCCAGGCCTACGCCCGGGAGCTGTGCGGTGACGCCAAAGCGGATGTCACCGAGCGGGTCGTGGCCCGTCACAAGGGTGCCGACCTGGTGGGCTACACCTACACCCCGCCCTTCGCCTACTACCACGGCCACGAGAACGCCTTCCGTCTGGTCGAGGCGGAGTTCGTCACCACGACCGATGGCACCGGGCTGGTGCACTCCGCCGGCGCCTTCGGTGAGGACGACAAGATCGTCTGTGACCGGGAAGGCATCGAAGCGGTCATGCCGGTCGGGATCGACGGCCGGTTCACCACCCCGGTCGACGACTACAAGGGCCTGCTCGTCTTCGACGCCAACAGCCCGGTGCTCGACCACCTCAAGGCCCGCACCCGGTTCGACGCCGACGGCGCGGAGGCGGTCGGTCTGACTCAGGACGCCGGCGAGGACGCGCTGCGCAGTGCTCTCGGGAGGGTCAGCGCGGGCACTGTCCTGGTCCGTCGGGAGACCTACACCCACTCCTACCCGCACTGTTGGCGGTGCCGTCAGCCGTTGATCTACAAGGGCGTCTCGTCCTGGTTCGTCTCCACGACGAAGATCCGTGAGCGGATGCTCGAACTCAACCAGGAGATCTCCTGGGTGCCCGAGCACATCAAGGACGGACAGTTCGGCAAATGGCTGGAGAACACCCGCGACTGGTCGATCTCCCGGAACCGCTTCTGGGGCAGCCCGATCCCGGTGTGGAAGAGCGACGACCCGGAGTACCCGCGGGTCGACGTCTACGGTTCCTTCGCCGAACTGGAACGTGATTTCGGGGTCACCGTCACCGACCTGCACCGTCCCTTCGTCGACGACCTCACCCGGCCCAACCCGGACGACCCGCGCCCGGAGGGTCAGCGCTCCATGATGCGCCGGGTCAACGACGTCCTGGACTGCTGGTTCGAGTCCGGCTCGATGAGCTTCGCCCAGGTGCACTACCCGTTCGAGAACAAGGAATGGTTCGAGCACCACTTCCCGGGCGACTTCATCGTCGAATACATCGGGCAGACCCGCGGCTGGTTCTACACCATGCACATCATGGCCGCCGCGCTCTTCGGACGGCCGGCGTTCAACACCTGCCTGTCCCACGGCATCGTCCTGGGCAACGACGGGGCCAAGATGTCCAAGTCGCTGCGCAACTACCCCGACGTCTCGGAGGTCTTCGACCGCGACGGCGCCGACGCGATGCGCTGGTTCCTCATGTCCAGTCCGATCCTGCGCGGGGGCAACCTGATCGTCACCGAGCAGGGCATCCGTGAGGGTGTGCGCCAGGCGATGCTGCCCCTCTGGTCGACCTGGTACTTCTTCTCGACGTACGCCAATGCCTACGTCGAGGCCACGGACGGCACCGGCCAGACCGGGTACGACGCCCGCTGGTCCACCGCATCCACCCACGTCCTGGACCGCTACCTGCTGGCCAAGTTGCGTGAGGTGGTCGAAGAGGTCACCCACGAGCTCGACACCTACGACATCGCCGGAGCCTGTGACACCATCCGGTCATTCCTCGACGTGCTCACCAACTGGTACGTACGCCGCAGCCGTGACCGGTTCTGGGACACCCGCGGTGCCTCGGCGGAGCAGGCACGCCAGGCGATGGACACCCTCTACACCACGTTGGAGGTCCTCTGCCGGATCGCGGCACCGCTGTTGCCGATGACCACCGAGGAGATCTGGCGTGGCCTCACCGGTGGACGCTCCGTCCACCTGACCGACTGGCCCGAGGCTACCGACCTGCCCGCCGACCACGATCTGGTCGCCCGGATGGAACAGGCCCGCGCGGTCTCCTCGGTCGCCTCCAGCCTGCGCAAAGCAGCCGGTCTGCGCACCCGGCTCCCACTGTCCGCCCTGACCGTGGTGACCGACCGGGCCGAGCGCCTGAACGAGTTCGTCGACCTCGTCGCCGACGAGGCCAATGTCAAGAAGGTCCTGCTGCAGGACGTCAGCGAGGCCAGCGCCTCGGACTTCGGGATCAGCCAGCGCCTCATCGTCAATGCCCGGGCAGCAGGACCCCGGCTGGGACGTCAGGTCCAGGCGGTCATCAAGGCCAGCAAGAGCGGAGACTGGTCGGTCGGACCGGATGGCACCGTCACCGCCGGTGGGATCGACCTCCAGGAGGGGGAGTACACCCTCGACACCGTGATCGACGAGGGTCATGACGAGGCCGGGGCGGTCGGCATGCTTCCCGGATCCGGATTCGTCGTCCTCGACACCGAGGTCACCGAAGATCTCGCCCGGGAGGGTCTGGCTGCCGATGTCGCCCGGGCCGTCAACGCCCAACGGCGTGACCTCGGGCTCGACTACGGTGACGCGATCTCCCTGACCGTCTGCGGGGAGGACGACCTGCGCGGAGTCGTCATGGACCACCAGCGGTTCATCGAAGAGGAGACCCTGGCCCGGCAGATCGGCTTCGGGCCGGTCGGCGCGCTTCCCCCGGGACGGGGCGTCGACGTCGAACTCGGTGACGGCCGCACGGTCACGGTCCTGGTGACGAAGCTGTGACCGATACCTACGGATCCGACACGGCCGGCGCCCAGCAGGCCACGGCCGTGTCCGTCCGGGAAGCGCGGGGAGATGACTTAGAAGCCATCAGGGACCTGGGCCTGCTCGCTTTCCCGACGACCTACCGGGGCATCATCGAGCCCGAACTCATCCAACTGCTCCTGGCGAAATGGTGGACCAAGGACGCTCTGGTCCCCATTATCCGAGCTGGTCGCGCATTCGTTGCCTGCCTGGATGGCAAAGTGGTCGGGATGTGTTCCTACGGACCCCATTCGGGTGCCCAGGTGCTGTGGAAGCTGTATGTTCATCCGGAGATGAGAGGGCGGGGCATCGCCAGCGCTCTGCTCGCAGCCGCTGAGGAGCGCGCCACCGGCTCCGGAATGTCCCTGCGGATCTCCTACACCGACGGCAACCGCAATGCGGCAGCCTTCTGTACCCGACATGGCTTCGTGGAACTCTCCAGGGAAGAACAGGTGGGTATGCCCGAGCTGGTCTGGATGGGACGCCCCGACGCAGAGAGGAAGGACCACCTGTGAGCAGCGAAAACCGAGCAGCCAAGGAGGCTGCCCGTCGTGCTGCGGCGGAGCTGGAAGTTCGCAAACGGATGCGTGAAGCAGAGGAAGCCATTCTGCACCGGGCGCCCGAGAGCGAGATCGAACCATCCCTTGACCAGATCCGGGCGCTCACCGAACTTCTGAGCGATCCACAGCGGTCCTCCCCGGTCATTCACCTGACCGGCACCAATGGCAAGACCTCCACCACGCGCATGGTGGAGACCCTGCTGCGAGAACTGGGGCTACGCACCGGGCGCTTCACCTCGCCACATCTGCATGACCTACGTGAGCGCATCGTCCTCGACGGTGAGCCGATCAGTCGGGAACGTTTCGTCGAGACCTATGACGACGTCATACCTTTCATCGAGATGGTGGACACACGCTTTGCCGAGCAGGGCGTTCCCCGGATGAACTACTTCCAAACCTTGGTGGGTCTGGCCTTCGCAGCCTTTGCGGACGCCCCGGTCGATGTCGCCGTCCTGGAGGTCGGGCTGGGCGGCGAGTGGGATGCCACGAACGTTGCCGATGGCGCGGTGAACGTGATCACTCCGATCGGGATCGACCATCAGCGACTTCTCGGCGCCACCAGAGGTGCGATCGCAGCCGAGAAAGCCGGGATCATCAAGTCGGGCTCGATCATGATCAGCGCGACGCAGGAACTCGACGTGACCGAGATCCTTCTGGAGAGATGCCAGCAGGTCGGTGCACGTCCTGTCCTCGAAGGCCATGACATCGGAGTTCTCGCCAGGCAGGTGGCGATCGGAGGGCAGCTGGTCTCTTTGCGGGGGATCACCGGCGACTACGAAGACCTCTTCCTGCCTTTGCACGGGGCACATCAAGCTCATAACGCCCTGCTTGCGCTCGCTGCCGTCGAGGCTTTCGTCGGCGGAGGTGAGCAGCGGTTGGAACGTGAGGTCGTCGAGGCAGCTTTCGCTCGATTCACCACCCCGGGACGGCTGGAGGTGGTTCGTCGTTCACCCACGGTGATCGTCGATGCGGCGCACAATCCACATGGAGCAGCCACTCTGCGGCAGAGCTTGGAAGAGAGTTTCGGGTTCGCTCGAACGATAGGCGTCCTGGCGATCCTGGAGGACAAGGATGCCGAGGGGATTCTGTCGGAGCTGGAGCCGGTGTTGGACGAGGTCGTGGTCACCCGGACGACCTCACCCCGTGCTATGAAACCCGAACGTCTCGGGGAGGTCGCCGCTGATCTCTTCGGTGAGCACCGGGTGACCGTTGTACGGGATCTACCGAATGCGCTTGACCTGGCTGCTGGTCTCGCCGATGCGGCTGCCGAGTCCGGTGGTGCAGCTGGCGGGGTGGTGGCGACCGGGTCGGTGACCACCGCTGCTGAGGTCAGGATGCTCCTCGGGCTGGAATCGGCATGATCCTTCCTGCCTTTTACGGAACGCAGCGGAAAATGACCCGACGCCTCGGCGCTGTTGTCCTGGGTACCCAGGCGCCGGTGGTCTTCTTCGGCGCGGTGGGTGCTCGGGCCTTGGCCGATGCGTCCGGACAAGGCGGCGCGCAGGTATATCTGTGGGCAGGGACGGGATTGGCGGTGGCTCTGGTCGTCGCCGCAGGGCTCCTGCATCGATCGTACGGGGTCACCTTGGGGTGGTTCTTGCAGGTGATGACCCTGTTGTGCGGCATCGTCCTCCCTATGATGGTGGCGGCCGGGTTGGTCTTCGGGGCGTTGTGGTGGGTGGCCCTGGTGCAGGGATCTCGGATGGACGACCTCACGGAGTCCTATCTGCGTGGCCAGGTCCAGACCTGAGCACATGAGATGTTCCAGGCCCTGTTCTGCTGACTAGGGTGGATGCATGGCTGAACGTTCACTCATCCTTGTCAAGCCCGATGCTTTCGCCCGTGGACTCACCGGCGAGGTACTTCGCCGCATCGAGGCCAAGGGATATCGCCTGGTCGCCTTGAAGGTCATCACTGCGGACCGGGACATGCTCGCGGAGCACTATGCGGAGCACCAGGGGAAATCCTTCTACGAGGAGCTGTTGGACTTCATGGCGTCCGGACCGATGACTGCCGTCGTCATCGAGGGGTCACGGTGTATTCAGGGTTTCCGTTCATTGGCCGGTCGGACCGATCCGACCGAGGCTCTCCCGGGCACGATCCGGGGAGATCTGGGGCGGGACTGGGGTGAAGGTCCGGTCCTCAACATCGTGCATGGTTCGGATTCGCCTGAGTCCGCTCTGCGGGAGATCGAGATCTGGTTTCCCGGATTGACGTGACGGAGGGCAGAGCCAGGTCTCTGTCTCGTCCTGGATCATGGATTGGGATCGAGGAAGAGTCATTGCTAAGCTTGCTCCTTGCCGTGGATCGGCCGCGGATAGAGAGCGCCTGAGTGGAACCACCGTCAGGCACCGCGCAATGAGTCAAGGAGTCGTCACCATGCCGTTGGATGCAGCAACGAAGCAGAAGATCATGGCCGAGTACGCCACCCATGAGGGCGACACCGGCTCTCCCGAGGTTCAGGTCGCACTGCTCACGCAGCGGATCAAGGACCTCACCGAGCACTCCCGTGAGCACAAGCACGACCACCACAGCCGTCGTGGACTGCTCCTTCTGGTCGGACGCCGTAAGCGGATGCTCCGTTACCTGGAGGCGACGGACATCGAGCGTTACCGTTCGCTGATCAAGCGTCTCGGCCTGCGTCGATGACCTTGTGATGTGATGGGCGGTTCCCGACTGTCGGGAACCGCTCTTTCGCATATTTTCGGGGGAATGGACACAGCGTGGTCGTCCGGACCGTTCAGCGCTCGAGACCTCTACGTCATATCGTGACAACAGGGGCCACGGCGGGTCGGTCGGACGAGACGACCGGAGATGTGTACGTAGGAAACGTGCTGTCCTTCGGGAGACAGCACGTGAATTGAGGAAGAGCCGACGCACAACGATGATGCGCGCGGCCCGTACGAAGAGAAGAGGAGGGCCCGATGGAGGGTCCAGAGATCACTTTCGCCGAAGCCACGATCGACAACGGTCGCTTCGGCACTCGCAAGGTCCGTTTCGAGACCGGGCGTCTGGCCAAGCAGGCAGCAGGCTCCGTTACCGCTTACCTGGACGACGAGACCACGCTGTTGTCCACCACCACGGCTGGTAAGTCCCCCAAGGACCAGTTCGACTTCTTCCCCCTGACTGTCGACGTCGAGGAGCGGATGTATGCCGCGGGGCGTATCCCCGGCAGCTTCTTCCGTCGGGAAGGCCGTCCGTCCACCGATGCCATCCTGACCTGCCGGCTCATCGACCGTCCGCTGCGCCCCACCTTTGCGAAGGGGCTGCGCAACGAGGTCCAGGTCGTCATCACGGTTCTGGCACTCAACCCCGATCACCAGTACGACGTCCTGGCGATCAATGCGGCGAGTGCTTCCACTCAGATTTCTGGCCTACCGTTCAGCGGTCCGGTCGGTGGTGTGCGTATGTCGCTCATCGACGGGCAGTGGGTCGCCTTCCCGAACTTCAGCGACATCGAGAAGTCCTGCTTCGACATGGTCGTGGCCGGCCGGATCGTCACCGAGGGTGACTCCGCCGAGACGGATGACGTCGCGATCATGATGGTGGAGGCCGAAGCCACCGACTCCACCTGGAACCTGGTGAAGAAGGAAGGCGCTCAGGCGCCCACCGAAGAGGTCGTCGCGCAGGGTCTTGAGGCCGCGAAGAAGTTCATCGCCACGCTCTGCCGTGCGCAGGCGGAACTCGCTGAGAAGAAGCGTGCGAAGGACGGCATCACCCCGATCGAATTCCCGATCTTCCTGGACTACGAACAGGATGCCTACGCCGCTGTCGAGAGCGCTGCCAGCGAGAAGCTGCGTGGTCTGCTGCAGATCGCGGGCAAGCAGGAGCGGGAGACCCAGCTCGACGAGCTGAAGGACGAGCTCAAAGCAGAACTCGCCGGAGCGGGCAAGCCTTTCGAAGGGCGCGAGAAGGAGATCTCCTCGGCCTACCGTTCGCTGCAGAAGTCGCTCGTTCGTGAGCGGATCCTGCGGGACAAGGTCCGGATCGACGGCCGCGGCCTGGCCGACATCCGAGCCCTCGGCGCTGAGGTCGAGGTGCTTCCCCGGGTGCACGGTTCAGCGATCTTCGAGCGCGGCGAGACCCAGATCATGGGTGTCACCACGCTGAACATGCTGCGGATGGAACAGCAGCTCGACACGCTGTCGCCGACCACGCGTAAGCGGTATATGCACAACTACAACTTCCCGCCGTACTCGACCGGTGAAACCGGCCGAGTGGGCTCGCCGAAGCGTCGCGAGATCGGCCACGGCGCGCTGGCGGAGCGGGCACTCATGCCGGTGCTGCCCACCCGTGAGGAGTTCCCCTACGCGATCCGTCAGGTGTCCGAGGCGCTCGGCTCCAACGGTTCCACGTCGATGGGATCGGTCTGCGCATCAACCCTTTCCCTGCTCAATGCAGGTGTGCCGCTGCGGGCCCCGGTCGCAGGTATCGCGATGGGTCTGGTCAGTGCCGAGTTGGACGGTGAGACCCAGTACGCGGCCCTCACCGACATCCTCGGTGCTGAGGACGCTTTCGGTGACATGGACTTCAAGGTCGCCGGTACCCGTGAGTTCGTGACCGCGATCCAGCTGGACACCAAGCTCGACGGCATTCCTGCCTCTGTGCTGGCCGGCGCGCTCACCCAGGCCCGCGACGCACGTCTGTACATCCTCGACGTGATGAACGAGGCCATCGACGTACCGGACGAGATGAGCCCGCACGCGCCGCGGGTGATCTCCGTGAAGGTCCCGGTGGACAAGATCGGTGAGGTCATCGGCCCGAAGGGCAAGATGATCAACCAGATCCAGGAGGACACCGGCGCCGAGATCTCCATCGAGGACGATGGAACGGTCTACATCGGGGCGACCGATGGGCCGAGCGCGGAAGCAGCTCGTACGGCCATCAACGCCATTGCCAACCCGACGATGCCGGAGATCGGGGAACGTTTCCTGGGCACCGTGGTGAAGACCACCACCTTCGGTGCCTTTATCTCGCTGCTGCCTGGGAAAGATGGATTGCTGCACATCTCCGAGGTGCGCAAGCTCGTGGGCGGCAAGCGGATCGACTCGGTCGAGGACGTCCTGTCGATCGGGCAGAAGGTCCAGGTCGAGCTCAAGGAGATCGACCCCCGTGGAAAGCTCTCCCTGGGGGCGGTTCTCACCGAGGAGCAGCAGGTTGCCGCAGACACTGCCGCCGCGGAAGAAGCCGAGCGCCGTGCCAACCGGGGTGACCGCGGTGGCCGCGACGGAGATCGCCGTGAGCGTCGACCGCGGCAGGAGAACATCGAACGCAACAATGGTGACTCCGTCTCCGAGGACGAAGGCTCGGCCCGCTCCGAAGACGGTGAACGTGGCGAACGGCGTCAGCGCAGCCGTCGTCGTCGTCCGCGCCGCGACAACGGTATGTCCAATGAGGGTGCGAACAGCTCTGCCGACGAGAGCTGACCTCTAGCGAAACGAGGAAAGGCCTGGCACACCATGTGGGTGCGCCAGGCCTTCCTGCGTCATAAGGGGCTGTTCTGCGAACGGGGTTGTCCGCTCGCTGAGGCAACAGACCTTGCAATATCGAATAATCAGGTGCACCAAGGACATCGGATCTCTAGGATCTGGTTGATGTGACTGATTCGCCTCTTTTGCCACAAGCCGCGACGCTGTATCGCCCGCCTGGCGGTCCACCGGCCGCCGGTGCGTCCACGGTGACCTGGCGACGGTTACAGACCCCGACTGCCGCAGCAGCTGTCGGGGTGCTTGTGCTCAGCGCACTCGGCGCATCCACCGGGACGGTCATCGCCGGACGTTTGGCCGAACAAGCCACGGTTCCGCTCGTGACCGTGCTGGCGGTCTGCGTGATCGGCGGTGCCCTGTTGGACACCCTGGGGCGCTACCTGTGGGCGGGCTCGACGGACCGCGCCGAAGGACAGCTCCGGGAAGAGCTCCTCGACGCCGCTCTCGATCAGCCGTTGTCGGAACTGTCGGAGCAAGCCGTCGGTGAAGTTCTCGACCGGGTCGACGACGACACCCGCGAAATCGGATCATTGGTTCGCCTGCAGGTGTGGATGATGCTCAGAGCCGTCACCACCACGGTGCCGATGCTCGCCGTAGCAGCCTTCACGTGGTGGCCTTCCCTGGTTCTTTTCCCGCTGTTCGTGTTCGTGACCTTTCTTCTCGTCCGCCCGCTGCTCCGACCGATAGCTGAACGGAAGGTCGTCGAGGAAGTGGCATGGACCGACCACGCCGCTGTGCTCGAAGAAGGCATCACCGGACGCGACGACCTGCGGACGAGCCTCGGACAGGCTTTCGCGGTCCAACGTTTGGCGAAACTGTCCGCCACGGTCCATGCACGCTTTCTCGACGTGATTCTGCTGGAACGACAGGTGACCCTACGTGCGAGTCTTGTGCTGCACGGTCTTCTGGTGGCGGTGGCCTGCTCCGGGGTCGGGTTCACCTGGGCGGGGCAGATGTCTGTCGGACAGCTGGTGACCCTCTTTCTTGTCACCAGTACCTTTGTCGGTCATATCGCCCGGATCGCTGACCAGCTTCCCGACCTGCAGGCCGGACTCGGCGCTGTCATCCGCTTGCGGCAGATGCTGGCGCTCCCACCCGAACCAGTCGGTGGACTCGGCCTTCCTGACGGAGCCTTGAGCCTGGAGTTCCGGAAAACATCTTTCGCCTACGCTGAGGGTTCTTTCGCGCTCCGTGATGTCGAGTTGACCGTCTCTGCCGGGCAGACCACGGCATTGGTGGGACGGACAGGATCTGGGAAGTCGACGCTGGCTGCACTGATCTCCCGGGCTGTCGACCCTGCCCCAGGCACGGTCTTCCTCGGCGAGGTCGACGTACGCGACCTGGACCTGCAGCAGTTACGGCGTGCTGTCGGAGTGGTCACCCAACGTACCGAGATCATCGCGGGCACCCTTGCCGAGAACATCACCCTGTTCGCCGACGAGCCCCGCGAACGAGTGGAAGCGGTTGTGGCCGAACTCGGGCTCACCGAGTGGGTCGACGGGCTCGACGAAGGGCTGGACACGCCCTTGGGGCCAGGTGGATCGGTGCTCTCCGCGGGGGAGGAGCAGCTGCTCGCCTTCGCGCGTCTCCTCATGCGTGATGTGCGAGTGGTCGTGCTCGACGAGGCCACCGCGCGCATGGATCCACTGACCGAGGCACGGGTGGTGGAAGCTTCTGAGCGACTCCTGCGGGGGCGAACCGGTGTTCTCATCGCGCATCGGCTCTCCACGATCGCCCGGGCCGAGTCGGTCGCCGTCCTCGCCGACGGGGCCGTCGTTCAACGTGGGGCACGAGAGATGCTGGCCGAGCAGGAGGGCCCGTACCGTGACCTGCTCGTCGCAGCGAGCAGCCCTCCGGGAAGCCAGGGTCCGAGGAAGGCGGCTACGACGGAGAACCGCCGGGCGCAGGCCGGGGGACCAGGGGCGAAGGAAGGACTGCCGTCGTCCGCCATCGGTGCCATCCGACGCCGGGGCACACCCCCCGAACGTCCTCTGCCGACTTCCGGCCCTTCGCTGGCTCGAGGAATCGCCAATGCACTGGCGATCCGACCGGCGTGGGGCGTCTTCTCGGTGGTGCTCTTCCTCGTTTTCTCGATCTCGGGTGCACAAGGCGTACTGACGGGTTTCGCCTGGGGGCACCTGGTCGAGAACCTGGCCCAGGACAGGCTCCCCTGGCCCTGGCTGGTTCTTCTCGTACTCAGTGTTTTCCTCGGCCCATGCGCACTGGTCATCACGGTCGCGAGGTATCCACGGTGGTGGGTGGAAGTGCTTCTGCGCGTCCGGATGTCCGTCTTCGTAGGACAGACCGCACAACGTCGTCTCGATCGTGTCCCGCCGGGCGAGGTCGTTGCCCGAGCGATGGACGCCGACCGTTACGCCCGTTACGCCGATCGCTGGGTCGACTTCGTGAACGGCATGATCATTGCGGTCCTGACCGCTTTCGCTGCGGGGACATGGCTGGCTGGTCTCGTGTTGCTGATCGTCATGCTGGGCGCCGCGACGGCATCGTCGGTCGGGCGCCCGATAGCGGGCCGTTCTGCGGCGAGGGCGTCGGCAGCTCGCGCACGTTTCGGGCGGGTTCTCGTCTCCGCGCTGGAGTCGGCGAGGACGGTCAAACTCGCTGCCCGTACACCGCAGATGCGTAGCCATCTGCGACAGATCGACGCCGGACGTGTCGAAGCAGCAGTGAAGGAACATCGGGTGCAGGCTGTGCTCGACGGCGTTCCTGGTGTCTTGATCCAGGCCGGGGCGGTGGCCGCCTGGTCGGGAACGCTGTGGGGGTGGTGGGGGCTGGCCACTGCTTTGTTGGTCGTGAGTGCGGTGAACGGTTTCGACTGGTTCGGCAGGGTAGCTGGCGCAGTGGTCACCGAGGCGCCGGGCACTCGTGCGTGGCAGGTCGCGACGAGCCGCATGGCCGGTGGCGTCGATCTGATGAAGCTCCCCGAGGGAGTTGATCTGCTCACCGGGTCGGCCCCGAATCCCTTGGCCGTCGAACGGGTGGCCCTGGACCGGCTGACATTGAAAGATTTCTCCGCCGTCCATGAGGACGGAACGATCGGTGTCGAACAGGTCGATCTCGAGATCGAGCGCGGTGAACTCGTCCTGCTGCTGGGACAGGTCGGTGCAGGGAAGTCGAGCTTGTTGAGAGCTTTGGCCGGGCTCACCGATCACCGAGGCGATGTGCTGTGGAACGGGGTTCCTGTCGATGACCCGGAGATCTTCCTCCGGCCGGGTCAGGTCGCCTACGTCTCGCAGATACCACGGGTGCTTTCCGGGACCTTCGTCGAGAACGTCCAACTCGGACATGCCCGGGACGTCAGGGGCGCGGTCGATGACGCGCGACTCGGGCCTGATCTCGATCAGGCCGGCGGTCTCCACTCCGTGGTCGGACATCGCGGTGTGCGTCTGTCCGGTGGCCAGGTCCAACGGCTTGCTCTCGCGCGGGCACTGGCGGCCGATGCCGAGTTGCTCCTGGCCGATGACATCTCCTCCGCTCTGGACGCCCGAACCGAGATCGAGCTGTGGCAGGCCTTACGTCAGCGATCGGTGACCGTTGTCGGAGCAACGTCCAAACGTGCCGCTCTGGCTCAGGCTGATCGCGTCGTGGTGCTGGTCGACGGGCGGGTCGAAGCGGTTGGCGTGTGGTCGGAGTTGGCGAGCAGATGGAACCACCTGGCCGGA
Source organism: Austwickia chelonae (assembly GCF_003391095.1). Taxonomy (NCBI): domain Bacteria; kingdom Bacillati; phylum Actinomycetota; class Actinomycetes; order Micrococcales; family Dermatophilaceae; genus Austwickia; species Austwickia chelonae. Next base: position 1,596,723 of record NZ_CP031447.1, read on the forward strand.
TGAGCGGTGGTGAAGGCGTGACCAGCCGTCCGGGCAGGTGTACTCAAGGAACGGGCACCTGTTCCGGCCCCTCGACAGGGGCCGTGTCCTGGAGTACGCCCTGGCGGAGCTGGGACAGGAGAAGGGCCCGCCTGTCGAGGTGATGGGCGGGCCCCGAGGGATCCGTCACCGGTCGAGTACGGTTACCTGCAGACTCCTGCCGGGTGGTCTCGCACGACGATGCTGGTACGGCCGAGAGTGGCATCTAGCCACAGGACACGCCGCCCTTCTGCTGCGCTGGGGGAGCCTTGCGCACCACGGTTGCAGGAGACCCGCAGCGCAGGCCTGGCCGGAGTGACCCGTTGCGGGTGGAACACCGGCATGGTGATCTGGAAGAGCTTGGGCTCGACGGCATTGGTCCATCGACGGTTGCTCTCCGTACTGCTGGGCAGATAGGTGATGGCCTGTGGGCTGGCATCGATCAGCGGTAGGACAGGGCTCTTCGGTCCAAGGGGGATAGCCGGAGTCACCCTGTTCAGGGTCGGGTCGGCGACCATGATGCCGACGTGGCCTTCTCCGCCGTCGATCTGCTGGGTCCAGACCACGGTGGAGCCGGTGCTGATCGTCCAAATTCCAACGAGTTTCTCACCGGAGGAAGCCTTGCCCAGAGCTCGCTTCTGGACAACCCCGGAGGCAAGATTGCGCGCGCTCACGCTGTGTTCTTCCTGTTCAGCAGAACCCTGACTGGTGAAATAGCTGACGACGCCGTTCCGTACCGAGGGAGCGAATGAGGTCTCTTCACCGGGGGTGAGGTTGATCGGGGCGCGCTGAGGGCCGGTGCTCAAATAGACGTCGTGCCCGGCTTCTCCCCGCTGCGAACGACTCCAGACCGTATTCGGCCCGTCGACCGACAGCTCTTCGAACCAGACCGTTGTTCCGGAATCGAGGACCTGTACCGGGCCACCCTTGAGATCACGTTTGAGCACGCGCTGCTCTGATTCGCCTTTCTGGTTGAGTCGTAAGGACTGCCAGACCACGCTGCGGCCGTCGGTGCGCGGTGCAGAATGTTCCCAGCCGTCATCGGGGGAGAAAACCTGCGGCCGGGTCTGGCCATCGACGCTGCCGACGATGATGCGGCTGCGGTCGTCCTTGTCGATCTGGTCGATCACCCAGTGACTTCCTCGGGAGGACAAGGTGGAGTACTCGCCGTTCACGTGCTGGTAGAGCTGGCGAGAGTCCATCCCCAGCTCCTTCTCCCAACCCGGAGTGATTCCACGTCGGTCGAAGGCTGCGTTGATGGCCGATAGGTCTTTCTCGGTGACCGACTCCTGCTCGGCGGCCGCGATACGGCCCGACGGGCATCGACGAAGTTCGACAGCGGGGCGAGATACTGGGTCATCGCCGCGTACACGATGGAATCAGCCACGTCCGTAGGGAGTTTCTTACGGATCTCCCACAGTGCGCCACCGGGGATCGTGGCATTCACATGGACACCTCCGTGATCCTCTCCGGTGCCCAAGAAGTGATCGTGGGTAGTGCGTACCTCGTCGAGATCTCTGACGGCACACTTCTGAGGGGCCAGGCTGAAACAGGAATCCTCACCGATCAGCCCGGAGTTGGGGGCGTTCATGTCGATTTTCTTCACCGACAGCTGGATGGCATTGCCGAAGTAGTCGGCGAAGGCCTCGTCAAGGGCACCGGATTGGCCGTGATAGATGAACCGGGCGGTATGGGAAGAAACCCCGTGGGTCATCTCGTGGCCGACGATGTCCAGGCTGGACGACAACGGACGATAACCGTCCCCCTTGCCTCCGTAGACCATCTTGGTGCCATCCCAGAAGGCATTGATGAACGGTGCGCCGTGGAGGCCGACCGCACCGACGGCAGAGATCACCGGGGAACCACGTCCATCCAGCCCGTTACGGCCGAACTTGTTCCGGTAGAAGTCGACGACCTGGGCCGCCCCCCAATGCGCGTCAACTGCGCCGAACTCGGAGGCCTCCCCTTCGACGGGGATCATCTTCGTCACGAAGGGCTGTACTTCCGTGGGCATGGTCTTCACCAGGTTCGACCATTCGATACCTCGTGCGTCGTAGGTCTGTACCGAGCTACCTGCCGGATCCAGTTTGCGACGGGAGTCGTCGATCAGCGCGTAGTGCCCTGGTTCCCCCTTCACGACGATGGGTATCGACTCTCCTCGGGTGTTCTTCCCTGTCGTCTTGATCACGTCACCTGCGGCTGGGGCCGGTGTACTTGACGTTGCGCTACCAGTCGGTTTCGGGGGACTTGGTGAAGGGACCGGTGGGCTGGGCGAAGTCGTGGGGGGAGAGGTGGGTGCTGCGTCAGGGCCACCAGGCTGAGTCGGCGCCATCGGGAGTGGTGCTGCTGGCCCGATCCCGGAGAAGCGGACTGCGGACTGGTTCAGCCGGATCATCCCGGTGTGCGCATCGACATAGACATCCCGGACCGTATTGCTCCCGGTGCCCTGGGTCGCTGTTACGCGGATGACGCGGGTCAGCACGCCTCTGCCGTTCGGGAGGACGACCAGACCTGCGTCCTGGGTGGTGGCTCCCCGTCGGGCAGCGGGGGAGAACACGCGCAATGCCAGCTGTTGCGCGGTCTCCACACTCACCTTCGGGTGAACATCGACACGCAACTCGTGATAGACCTGCCCGCTGGTACCGGTGACGACACGTTCATTGCCGTGACCGTGCATCGGACGTACTCCGTGGCGGCTGCACCTTCATCCGGAGCCGGTGCAGGAATGGAAAGTTTGGTGACCAGCATGGGAACCCTCGAGGCAGCGCGCCTGCTCTCGCTCAGTTCCTCAGCGGCCGGAGCCGGATCCACCTCGTGTGATGCCTGTGTCGAACCGTCTTCGACGGCAGGCCGCTGACCGGGCCATGCGAATGTGGGCACTGCGGAGGCCAGGACGAGGGCTACCAGGGTTCCGGTCACGGCCACAGAGCGGTACGGATGACTCATGTGCTCCTCCTTACGGCGGGAATATGCACCCGAGAATGTCCTCTTTGTCCTGATTCGACTGCGGGGCACGCCGCTCGGTGGAAGATCGTCTTATACAAGGGAGAGCCCGCAGCATGTCGACGGGTTGGGGCAGCTCAGCACCTGGAGAGGCAGAGATCGTGACATCTGATGGATATCTCGTCACCGGACCACTCGCCCTCGCTCACCGAGGAGGGACCCGCTATGCACCTACCCAGGGGAAAGAGAACACCCTCAAAGCTTTCGCAGCTGCCGTCGAGCTGGGATACCGCTACCTGGAAACCGATGTCCATCTGACCGTCGACGGTGTCCTGCTCGCCCTGCACGACGCACGACTCGAACGGGTCAGCGACATGGAAGGCGCCGTTGCGGAGATGACCCTGGAAGAAGTCCGTCGTGCTCGGATCGGGGAAAGCGAACCCATCCCCACCCTGCGAGAACTCTTCAACGCTTTCCCCGACGCCCATTTCAACATCGACCTGAAAGCCGAAGGCACCGGACCAGCGCTGTGGGTGCTCATCGAAGAACTCCAGATGCACGACCGAGTCTGCGTCAGCTCCTTCTCCCGCCGCAGGCTGTGGGCTTTCCGCCGGATCTCCCATGGCCGAGTCGCCACCGCGGCCGGCCGTTGGGGAATCGCCTGGCTCCGTTTCGCACCTTCGTCGTTGACCAGATGGATCCATTCACCGGCTGCCGCCTACCAGATTCCGCTGCGACGAAAGATCCTGGGGCGAACGGTCACCGTGTTCACCCCTCAGCTCCTGGCAGCGGCACAACGCACCGGAGCGCAGGTGCACATCTGGACCGTTGACGACGCCCAACAGATGCGCGAACTGTTCGACCTGGGAGTGGACGGCCTGTTCACCGACCGGATCGATGTCCTGGCCCATGTCCTTCGAGAACGGGGGGCCTGGCCTCAGAATCGTCCGACCCGGCCCTGAGCCACGATCGGTCAGGACACGCGGTAGGAGCGCACCAGGCTCTGCAACCCTGAGGCGGTCTTCGACATCGAAACTGCTGCATCCAGTGCGGATCCCGCCCCGACAGCCACCTGCTTGGACTGGTTCGCCAACTCCTCCACCGTGACGGCGATCTGCTGAGAACCGTCGGACGCATCCTGCACCGAGCGGGTCATCTCCCGGGTGGTCGCGGTCTGTTCCTCCACGGCTGAGGCGATGGTCGACTGGGTCTCGTTGATCCGACCGATGACATCCGTGATCTTCTGCAAGGCAGTGGTCGTCGCCGCAGCATCCTCCTGGATACCCAGAACCTTCGCCGAGATGTCCTCCGTGGCCTCTGCGCTCTGTCGGGCCAGGTCCTTCACCTCGTTGGCCACGACGGCGAAACCCTTACCGGCCTCTCCGGCTCGGGCAGCCTCGATGGTGGCATTGAGCGCAAGCAGGTTGGTCTGTTCAGCGATGCTGGTGATCGACTTCATCACTTCACCGATGAGCACCCCTGACGTGCTGAGCTTGTCGACGATAGAGGCGGTGTCAGCAGCCTCCCTGGCAGCTTCTTCGGCCACCTGCGCTGCCCGGCCGGCTGCTGCAGCGATCTCCTCGATGGAGGCGTGCATCTCCTCGGTTCCGGCAGCTACCGTGCTCACATTCCCACTGACGACATCGGCACGTTCAGCGGCATTGCCGGATCGCGAAGAAGTCTCATCTGCCACTTTTCCCAGGTGCTGGGCGGTCGAGGTCAGCTCTTCGGAAGAGCGGGTCAGATCGTTGGCGTCATGGCCGATCTGCCGAACCATCTGAGCGACTTGTTCAGTGCGATGGTTGAACGCCTTTGCCAACTCGTGCAGTTCGAGGACGCCGGCCGGAGCCAGCCGGAAGGTCAGATCCTTGGAGTCGTTCACGCGCAATTCTTGGGTGAACCGGCTGATGACAGAACCAATCTGTCGATTCACCAGCAGCAAGACCCCCGCGAAGGCCGCAGCGGACAGGAAAGCGGACCCCGCCAGGGCGTACTGCGCCTTGTCCCGGGCGTCCCGACCGTCCTGAACGTCCTTCTGCAACCGGGTCGAGAGACGCCGGTCGAAATCGGTGATGGGTGCCATGATCTTCGACACCTCGTCGGAGTACTCCTTGCCATGGACCAGTGAGACCGCCAACGATCGTTTCTGCGCCGCAGGCAAAGCCTGGTCCTCTGCAGAGAAGGACCATCCGGCCACGGCGGGGGGCATCTGGCTGTTCGGCACACCCTGCGCCTCGTAGACCAACCGCATGGCCCGAGTCTCCAATTTGACCAGATTGGCGGAATTGGCGCTTGCCTGGTCGACCAAGGCCAGCTCTTCAGCCGGTGTGCCCTGCTCCTTCAGCTTCTGCAAGGCCTTCGCCTGGGACTTGGTCGTGTTGATCTCCGTCCAGTACCGATCACTCCACTGGGTGTCACCGGTCGCAGCGAATGCACGGATGTTGTTCGTCAGGAGCGCTGAGGAATCAGCCACGGCTCGCGCAGCAGCCAGGGAGGCTGACTGCCGCTCCAAGGCGAGGTCTGCGCTCGCACCGGTACGGAAAGCCACGACGACCGCGCTCCCCGTGACGACCGCGAGGATCAAAGCGGCTACTGCAGCGATACGGATCAGTGTTGACTGACGCATGAAGAGAGCCCTCCGTGTGGATGGATTCTCGTTCTTGTCGGCTGAGGAAATCGATTTTTGAGCTGCACACTTGGGCCACGACGATCACCGGTCCGTGGGCTAGCTGTTACTCGGTCAGGCCTCCACCCGCCCGTAGGTGCGTTTGGCTTTTTCCAGGGCCGAGACGTAGCCGGCTCTGCCGTATCCGCTCGTGTCGACATCGACCGGGACGGACAGCAAACCACGGGCGGAGTCGACGGAGGGGAAACCTTTACGGTTCAACCAGGTGTCCAAGCCATTGATCAGATCCTTTGCGGACGACTCACCGCCGCGGACCAAGGCAGAGGTCGACATCACGACATCTGCTCCGGCCAGCAGATAACGAACGACGTCATCAGCGCTCTCCACCCCGGTCGTCCCCGCCAACGACCCGCTCACTCGGCCGCGCAGGGCTGCGATCCAGGTTTGCGGGAGCCGTGCCTCCGAACGCGACGAGAGCACCAGGCCAGATTCAACCGTCACCGATTCGATGTCGATCTCCGGCTGGATCCACCGGTTGAAGAGCACCAGCCCGTCCGCGCCGGCCTGGTCCAGGCGGAGCGCCACCGACCCGAAGGAGGAAAAATACGGTGAGAGTTTCACCGCAACCGGTATCGATACTGCTGCTTTCACCCGTTTGAGGATCTCCACATGTCGTTCTTCGACGAGTCGACCATCCACGTCTAGGTCTCCAGGGACCAGGTAGATGTTCAACTCTATTGCGGCAGCTCCGGCGTCCTGCATCTGGCGGGCGAAATCGGCCCAACTGCCGATGGTGGAGCCGTTCAACGAAGCGATCACCGGGATCTCGACCGCCTTGGACGACTCCTCCAGGAGATGGAGATAACGGGTCGACAGGCCGGAGTCATTACTGGGCACCGTGGGGAAATAGGACAGCGACTCCGCGAAGGACTCCTCGTGGAGCTCTTCCAGCACGAGGTCACGGGCTGCTTCATGGCGCAGTTGCTCCTCGAAGAGCGAGAAAAGGACCACTGCGCCTACTCCGCCATCGGCGAGTCTGCGGACGCCTTCCACGCTCTGGCTGAGCGGCCCGGCCGAGGCGACCACCGGATTGCTCAGCTCAAGTCCGAGATAGCGGGTCGTCAGGTCTGCCATTGCTCAGCTCTCCTTCCGGGCATCTGCGGCGAAGGCCTCGGCTTCGCGGGTCGCCATCTTTTCGTACTCGTCCCAGCGGCGAGCCACCTGGGATTGCCCCAGTTCCAGCAGGCGGTCGGCCTCGGCGGGGTCTGCTCCGGCCAGCATCCGGAAGCGCAGCTCGTCCCGGTGATAGTCCCGCAAAGTGATCCGTGGGCGGGGGCTGTCCAGCAGGAAGGGATTACGTCCTTCCATCCGCAGGATCGGGTTGTACCTCATCAACGGCCAATGTCCGGAACTCACCGCCTTGTACTGCTGGTCCAGGCCCTTGCGCATATCGATGCCGTGGGCGATGCAGTGGCTGTACGCGATGATCAGGCTAGGTCCGTCATATGCTTCCGCTTCGCGGAAGGCTTTCAGCGTCTGTTGCGGATCTGCGCCCATGGCGACTCGAGCGACGTAGACGTGTCCGTAGGCGGTCGCCTGTAGAGCCAGGTCCTTCTTCGCGGTGGTCTTTCCTGCTGCCGCGAACTTGGCCACCGCACCTAAAGGTGTCGATTTGCTGCTCTGCCCGCCGGTGTTCGAATAGACCTCGGTGTCCATGACCAGCACGTTGACATTTCGACCGGAGGCCAGGACATGGTCCAGGCCTCCGGAGCCGATGTCATAGGCCCAGCCGTCGCCACCGACGATCCAGACCGACCTGCGCACCAGATGGTCGACGACGGAGACCAGGTCCTTGACGGCGACACCGTCCGTATCGGCCAGGCGCTGTCGTAGCTCGGCGACCCGCGCCTGTTGGGCATGGATCTCGTTCTCCCGGGCCTGAGGCGCCTCCAGAATCGCATCGACCAGGTCGGCGCCGATCTCCTCGCGCAGCGCCGATAGGCGTTGCCTGGCCAGCCCGGCCTGCAGATCCGCAGCCAGACGCATACCCATCCCGAATTCGGCGTTGTCCTCGAAGAGACTGTTGCTCCACGCCGGTCCACGCCCTTCGGTGTTCTTCGTCCACGGTGTCGTGGGGAGGTTTCCGCCGTAGATCGATGAGCACCCCGTGGCATTGGCGACCATTGCGCGGTCCCCGAAGAGTTGTGTCAGGAGCTTCACGTACGGGGTTTCACCGCACCCGCTACATGCGCCCGAGAACTCGAACAGTGGCTCGAGGTACTGGATGCCTCGCACGGTGCCGAAATCGACCTTGCTGCGCGTATTCACCGGGATCGATTCGAAGAAGGCCACATTGGCTTTGGTGGGTTCCCGGTCCCGGACAGGTTCAACATTGATCGCTCGCCGGTTCGGACGATCGATCGGGGTGACAGGACAGGCCTCGACGCACAGCCCGCAGCCGGTGCAGTCCTCGGCGTACACCTGAAGGGTGTACCGCTCACCGGGGATTCCGGCAGCATTCAAGGGAGCAGAGACAAAGGATGCTGGGGCACCTTCGAGATGGGTGGTACGGAAACGTTTGGCCCGTAGCACCGCGTGCGGGCACACCAACGAACAGTTACCGCACTGAATGCAGTCCTCGTCGCTCCACACGGCCACGGTCTCTGAGATATTCCGCTTTTCGTACGCCGTGGTTCCGCTGGGGTAGGTGCCGTCGACCGGAAGCGCGCTCACCGGGAGGTCATCGCCGCGTCCGATCAACATCTTCGCCGTGACCTCCCGGACGAAACCGGGTGCATCGGCCGGGACCGGCGCGATGAGTGTTTTCTCACCGATGGCTTGCCCAGGTACTTCGACGCGGTGCAGAGCATTGACTGCGGCGTCGACGGCGGCCTCGTTACGAGCGACGACCTCTGCGCCCCGGCGGCCGTAGGTCTTCCGGATCGATTCCTTGACCTTCAAGACGGCTTCTTCGGCGGGAAGCACTCCGGAGATGGCGAAGAAACACGTCTGCAACACCGTATTGGTGCGCCCGGGCAGCCCGGCCTCCCGGGCGACCTCGGTTGCGTCGATGCAGTACAAACGCAGGCCCTTCTCCAGGATGCCTTCCTGGAGAGGACGAGGCAGCTGTGCCCAGAGCGCCTCCGGCGGATACGGTGCGTTCAACAGCAAGGTGCCACCGGGTTGAGCGAACTCCAGGATGTCGACCCGCTCGGCGATCGACATGTGATGACAGCCCACGAAGCCGGCCTGGCGTACTAGATAGGGTGCCCGGACGGGTTTCGGGCCGAACCGTAGATGTGAGACGGTCCGTGAGCCGGATTTCTTGGAGTCGTAGACGAAGTACCCCTGGGCGAAGGTGCCCTCCTGCGAGCCGAGGATCTTGATGGTGTTCTTGTTCGCTCCGACGGTGCCGTCGCTGCCCAGCCCGTAGAAGACCGCTCCCACGGTGCCCGCAGGCATGATGTCCGGCTCCGGGCCGACCTCCAAGGAGAGGTGGGTGACGTCATCGGTGATCCCGACCGTGAACCTGGGACGCGGCTCTTCACCTGCTAGTTCGGCGTAGATCGCTTGAACCATCGCTGGAGTGAATTCTTTGCTGGACAGCCCGTAGCGTCCTCCGGTGACCAAGGGCATCACCGCTCGTCGACCGCGGGAGACGGCCTCACCCAGCGCTGCCAGCACGTCGAGGAAGAGCGGCTCGCCGATGGACCCGGGTTCTTTCGTACGGTCGAGCACCGCGACCCGGCGAACGCTCTGGGGGAGTGCTGCTACCAACTCTTCGGTGGGGAAAGGCCGGTACAGGCGTACCCGGAGCACTCCGACCTTCTGCCCATCCGCGGCGAGATGCTCAACGGTCTCGATGACCGTTTCAGCGCCCGAGCCCATGATCACTACGACGTGTTCGGCATCAGGGGCACCGAAGTACTCGACCAGGTGGTAACGGCGTCCGGTCAGCGTCGCCAACTGATCCATCGCGTCCTGGGTGATCGCCGGCGTCTCCTGGTAAAAGGTGTTGGCGGTCTCTCGGGACTGGAAATAGGTGTCCGGGTTCTGCGCCGTTCCACGGATGAAGGGGTGTTCCGGTGAGAGGGCACGTTCCCGGTGTGCTCGCACGAGTTCGACCGGTACCAGCGTGCGCAGGTCGTCGTCCGAGAGCATCTGCAAGGTGTTGAGCTCATGGCTGGTACGGAAACCGTCGAAGAAATGGATGAAGGGCACCCGGGATCGCAAGGTGGCCAGTTGAGCCACCAGCGCCATGTCGTGTGCCTCTTGCACGGAGGCGCTGGCCAACAAGGCCCAGCCGGTCTGCCGCACGGCCATGACGTCCTGGTGGTCACCGAAGATGGACAGCCCTTGGGTCGCCAGGGATCGTGCGGCGACGTGGATGACGGCGCTGGTCAGCTCCCCGGCGATCTTGTACATGTTGGGGATCATCAGGAGCAGCCCCTGACTGGCGGTGAACGTGGTCGACAGGGCTCCGGCCTGCAGCGCGCCGTGGGTGGCCCCGGCTGCACCGCCTTCGGACTGCATCTCCACGACGGTGGGGACGGTTCCCCAGATGTTGGTTCGGCCGTGTGCCGACCATTCGTCGGCGAGTTCGGCCATCGTGGAGCTGGGGGTGATCGGATAGATCGAGCACAGTTCGTTAAGGCGATAGGCCACCGATGCTGCGGCTTCGTTGCCGTCGATGATCGCGGTTGTCATCAGAGCAGACCTCCCTGGCGTACGTCGTCAGCGCTGGTGGGTCCTTGTCCTGGGCCGGTCAGGGGACGATCAGGCCGACCTTCGGGGACCATCTCGATGGCGTGGACCGGGCACTGTTCGTAGCAGGTGCCGCAGCCGGTACATCTGTCGTAGTCATAGCGGTAGCGGTGCCCTCGTCCGAGCTTGATGACGGCATGTTCCGGGCAGGATCCGAGGCAGCCGTCGCATTCGATGCAGTTGCCGCAGGACAGGCATCGTTGTGCTTCGAAGACGGCTTGTTCGGCGTCGAGCCCGCCGACGACCTCGTCGAAGGCGCCGATCCTGGTATCGGGGTCCAGCTCGGGTTGGGCGCGGCGGGCGAAGTCGCCGAAGTACCACAGATGCAGGTCGTCGAGGTGGACGACAGGATGTTTGTCAGGGCGCTGGCCGAGGCAGGAGTTCAGCCAGGCATCGATCGTACGAGCGGCTCGTTTGCCGTGGCCGACGCCGATGGTCACGGTGCGTTCAGAGGGAACGGCGTCTCCACCGGCGAAGATCCCGGGGACATCGGTCATCAGGGTGGTCGGGTCGACCTGCACGATGTCGCCGTCGAAGCGCATTCCTGGGATCGAGCGGAGGAAACCGCTGTCGGCTTCCTGACCGAGAGCCAGGATGACGGTGTCGGCTGCCAGTTTCTCGTAGCGTCCGGTGCCGCGAGCTTTGCCGTTCTCGTCGAGTTCCATGATCTCGACGGTGAGGTCGTCATCGACTTCGGTAATGGTCCGCAGCCAGTTCATCCGTACGCCTTCGCGTTCGGCTTCGGTGGCTTCCTCGGCGTGCGCCGGCATCTGTTCCTTGGTGCGACGGTAGACGATCATCGTCTCCTCGGCTCCGAGCCGACGGGCAACGCGGGCCGCGTCCATGGCCGTGTTGCCGCCACCGTAGACGGCGACGCGACGTCCCATGATGGGGCGTTCTCCGCTGGCGACGGTGCGGAGGAAGCTGACTGCGTCGACGACCTTCTCGGCATCTCGTGCGGGCAGATCGACTCGTTTGGACAGATGTGCGCCGATGGCGACGAAGACGGCGTCGAAGCCACCTGTTTTCTGTTCGGTGAGGAGGTCCTTGACCACATGGTCGGTGACGATGCGGATCCCCATGTCTGTCAGTCGGACGATTTCTCTGTCGAGCACGCTGCGGGGGAGGCGGTACTCGGGGATGCCGTAGCGCATCATGCCGCCCGGTTGCGGGGAGCTGTCGTGGATCTCGACTTCGTGGCCGCGCCTGGCCAAGTGGTAGGCGGCGGAGAGCCCGGAAGGCCCGGCCCCGACCACGAGGACCCGACGTCCAGAGGCCGGCGGCGGCTCCGGGAAACGCCATCCTTCTTCTAGCGCAAGGTCTCCGAGGTGACGTTCCACGCCATGGATGGAGATGGGGCTGTCGAGGTCAGCTCGGTTGCAGCTGCTCTCACAGGGGTGGTAGCAGACGCGTCCGTGGACGGCCGGGAAAGGGTTGTCCCGGGTGAGGACCACCCAGGCCGCGTACGGATCCCCGTTCTTGAGGAGCCGAAGCCATTCCTGGATGTTCTCCCCTGCTGGACAGGCGTTGTTGCACGGTGGAAGAAGGTCGACGTACACCGGCATACGGGAGCGCACGGGGGCGACTCGTCCCGAGGCCTGGCGGAGGTCGGGCAGCTGGGTGATGTCACGGCGTAGCGGGGGCATTGACACACCTCGTTGTGGGTCGACGACAGACAGAGGGATCGTAGCCCTATGTTGAGACCCCGAGGAGGGACCTTCCGCCCGGTGGCTTCAACTGCTCCTCGAACGCGAGATCAGTTGCGGTTCAGTAAGGTCCGCACTGCGGCCGAGAGAACACGATCAGTGGGGGAGCCCGCAGGGCAAGCCGGTGCACCCGGAGCCGCGCCGCTCTTCTCCAGCACGAAGGCCGTGGCCGCATTCAGCACGGCTTTCTGCCCCGGAGTGAAATGGGTCCATCCGGCGCGCAATGCGCCGAGGTCACCGTGGACCTGTGCGGCGGAACAGACCGTCTCGGCGCTGATGCGCCCGTTTTTCGAGGCCTTCACCATGAAGGCGTACAAATCGTCGTGGCTGGCTTCGTCCATGGGAGTCACCAGCGGTTCAACGGTGGGCCAGAGCCTGCCGAGTTCCTCGGCGAACCGCCGAAGGTCCGGATCATCGAGTTCGGTGAGGTCAGGGGGAGGGCCGTGCCGGTTCGGCATGAGCAGTCTCCGATCGTGGGTTGAGGACGAGGTCGATGTGGGAACGCTTCACAGGTCTGCTTCGTTCCTTCCTGTTCACGGTGCCCGAATTTACGCCGACCGGTGACGGCCAAGCTCGGCCCACAGCCATCGGCGTCTACTGTGGGCGGGTGAGTGAAAGCATCAAAGTCGCTGTCATCGGCGCTTCTGGACGCATGGGATCAACTGTATGTCAGGCGGTCGAAGAGGCTCCTGACCTGGAACTTGTTGGCCGGTTCGATGTCGGGGACCAGCTCGGTGATCTCGCAGGAGCCGAGGTCGTGGTCGAGTTCAGCGTCCCGGACGCGGCTCCGGGAAATGTGGCTCACTGTCTGGAACGGGGAGTTCACGTGGTCGTCGGGACGACCGGGTGGGACGAAGGACGTCTCGCCGTGCTGCGCAAGCAGCTTTCCGAAGCGCCCGAAGGAACCGGCGCGCTCATCGCGCCGAATTTCGCGATCGGCGCGATCCTCATGATGAATTTCGCCAGGACCGCAGCACGTTTCTACGAGTCCGTCGAGATCGTCGAATTGCACCATCCGAAGAAGGTGGACGCACCTTCCGGGACGGCTGCCCGAACCGCTGAGCTCGTCGCGGCAGCCAGGAAGGACGCCGGGCTGGGCGCGGTACCGGATGCGACGACGCAGGATCCGGACGGCGCTCGCGGCGCCCAGGTCGAGGGGATCCACGTGCACGGGGTGCGACTGCGCGGGTACATCGCGCATCAGGAAGTGCTCTTCGGTGCTGAGGGCGAGGGGCTGACGATCAGGCACGACAGCTTCGACCGGGTCAGCTTCATGCCTGGCGTGCTGGAAGGCGTCCGTGGAGTTCGCTCGCACCCGGGCCTGACGATCGGCTTGGAGCACTACCTGGGCCTGAGCTGACCTCCGGGTCGGCCGCACGCATGGTTGAGGGCCCCGCCACATCGGTGGCGGGGCCCTCAACCATGCGTGCTTCGGTGCCGATCAGCAGCACCGGGATTTCGGGTTGCGTTCCATCTCGTCGTACTTGTCCCGCCAGAACTGTCGTTTGGTGGGGACCGATGCGTCGGGATGGTGCCTGCGCAGATGATCGACGTAACGGTCGTAGGCGTCGGCACCGGTCACCCCGTTGCACCACCATCGGAAAGCTCCGGTGACACGTCGGATACGTGCGAGGCTGTCACGGCTCATGACGTCAATGATGACCGCGGGTGGGCGTGGGGTCGAGGCCTGCTGCCTTCCACTCCGCCAGAACTTCTTTCTCCAACGGGGTGGGAAGGAAGGACGCCGGAGCGAAGATCTTGCTGGGGGTGGACTCCTCCTCACTGGTCGGCATTCCGCCTGCACGGAAGGCCTTCCAAACCACCCACATGGTGGTGGCGAAGACGATGAGGACGAGTAGCGCGTAGATGACCGACAGGCCCAGCTGGATGCTGGAGTTGAAGATCACCTGGTCGATCTGTTCCGGTGTCTTGGCGGTCTGGAAGCTCTGGGCTCCGGACTCCTTCGCCTTGATCGCTGCTTGTCGTACCGCGTTGTACCCGAGCTTCACGTCGGAGGAGAAGATCTTCTGGAACGAAGCGGTCTGCGTGACGATCAACAAGCCGAACAACGGCAGTCCAGGGATCCAGGAGTACTTGAACATCCCCTTCTTGCAGACGATGGCGAAGACGACGCACAGGGCGATGCAGGCCAACAGCTGGTTACTGATGCCGAACAGTGGGAACAGTGTGTTGATGCCGCCCAGCGGGTCGGTCACCCCCATGTAGAGGATGCCGCCCCACCCGAGCACCACGATGGCCGAGCAGACCCAAGCACCGACTCTCCACGAGGGGTCGGCGAAACGCTTCATCCCGGGGATGTGTGCAATCGCGTCGGAGAACATGAACCGGGCGACTCGGGTGCCGGCATCGATGGTGGTCAGGATGAACAAGGCCTCGAACATCACCGCGAAGTGGTACCAGAAGGCTTTGTTACCCAGCAGGTTGAGCAAGGGGGTTTGGTGCATGACATCGGCCATGCCCATGGCCAGGGTCGGTGCGCCACCTGTTCGGGAGATGATGGTGCTCTCGCCGACCTGCTTGGCGGCGTCGACGTACATCGAGGCATCGACGGAACCCAGGGGCGCGCCGCCGGGGCCGACCAGGCCCAGTCCGTTGGTGTAGGCCGCTGCTTTCGCGGGGTCGGGCGCTCCGGTGAGCCCACCGGGTGCATTCATCGCGAAGTACAGATGCTGGTCGAGGGTGCAGGCAGCCACCAGGGCCATGATCGCGACGAAGCTTTCGGTGAGCATGCCGCCGTAGCCGATGATCCGGGCCTGTTTCTCCTTCTCGATCAGTTTCGGTGTGGTGCCGGAGCTGATCAGGGCGTGGAACCCGGAGACCGCACCACAGGCGATGGTGATGAACAAGAAGGGGAAGAGCCCGCCGGAGAAAGCAGGTCCGGTGCCGCTTTCGGCGAACTTGGTCACGGATGGCATCTGGATGGTGGGGCCGACCACGACGATGCCCACGGCGAGCAGGACGATCGTGCCGACCTTCATGAAAGTCGACAAGTAATCGCGGGGAGCCAAGAGCAGCCACACCGGGAGGACCGAGGCCGCGAATCCGTAGAGCGCGATGATGATGGCCAGGGTCGGCTTGTCCAGGATGAAGTAGTGCGCGAAGGAGGAGTCTGCCACGTACTTGCCGGCCACGATCGAGATGACCAGCAGGACGACACCGATCAGTGAGATCTCGTTCACCGCACCTGGACGCAGGTAGCGCAGGTAGACACCCATGAACAGAGCGATCGGGATGGTGCAGGCGATGGAGAAGAGGGCCCAGGCGGACTCGGCCAGCGCACCGATCATGACAACGCCGAGTACTGCGATGAGCATGATCATGATGGTCAGTACGCCGATGATGGCTGCCCAGCCGCCGATGGGGCCGAGTTCTTCCCGGGCCATCTGCCCAAGGGACCGGCCGTTTCGGCGCATTGAGAAGTGCAGCACCATGTAGTCCTGAACGCCGCCGGCGAGGATCACGCCGAAAACGATCCATAGCGTTCCAGGCAGGTATCCCATTTGGGAGGCGAGGATGGGGCCGACGAGCGGACCTGCGCCAGCAATGGCGGCGAAGTGGTGTCCGAAGAGGACCCGCCGATCCGTCGGCATGAAGTCTTTGCCGTTGTCGAACTTTTCAGCCGGGGTGGCCCTGGCGTCATCGGGTTGGAGGAGCTTGCGCTCGATATAGCGCGCGTAGAACTGCAGCGCTATCAGATAGCTTCCGACAGCGGCGAAGACGAACCATCGGGCGTTGACCTCCTCTCCACGGACGAGGGCGATCATGATCCAGCCGACTCCGGCCAGGACGGCACAGACGGCTAGGTAGATTCGGGTCTTCCGCGTCAGACGCGAAGGCTCGTTCACAGCGATCGGAGGTAGCGCAGGGTCGTTCCGGACCTTGGCCTCCGTCACGGTGTCGACGCTCATTGTCGGCTCCTCGATGGGTGCTAGAACACGGGCAAGTTACCCATGGGTGTCAGCCCCGGGAAGCGCATCGCGCAAAGAATCGCCGACCGTTAGACGGTGGTGACCTGCACGAATACTCTCCCCTGAGTAGTTATGGGAGTGTATTCGACTCAGGGAGAATGATTCTGGCCTGTCCACCATGGACCGGAAGTACCGCTACATCGGGAATCTTTTCATGGTGATTCTTTCCGCGAGAAGGTCAGTAGTGATATACGCGGGCTTGACGTGAAGCACAGGCAAAGCGGAGAGCAGCATCGGCTCCGTCGAGCCTGACGCGCGGCAAGGCCTCACCGAAGGGGAGAACCTGTCCGCAGGGACACCACGAGACGCACCTCGGTCACCGTCCGTCCCTCGGGGTCGACCACGCGTTCCCGGCGGGCGCCATCGGCAACGAAACCCGCTCCCTGGAGGTGGGCCCGCATCTCCTCATGTCCGATCAGAACCCAGCTGATGAGTAGATCACCGCCCCGCTGCTCGACACTCTCTGCCACGGCAGCCATCAGCCGGCTGGCGTGGCCCCGGCACCGATGACGTTCGACGACGCCGAACAGGAGCAACTCGGTGGCATCCAGGTCCGGTTCGTCGCCCGGCGCCACCGCCGCTAGACCGACGATGCTCTCGTCCTCCGCTGCGATCAGGAGCAGGTGGTCGGCCGACGGCGGGGCGGACAATGAGGAGCGCCAGGCCTGAGCGAAGGACTCAGGGGTGCACAGGGCGAGGGCTTCGGCCGGCAGGACATCGGTGAAGGCGCCAACCCACAGATCTGCCTGGACCGCTCCGACCGCCTCGGCGTCGTCCGGGTTGGCTTGCCGAACAGTCGAACGAGAAGCCACGAGCCCGGTCGGTTCTGCGGTGGCGCGACGGCGGGGGAAGGGGAGCGGAACACTCATCGACAAGGCCTCGCTATACGTTGATAAGTGACGAAAGCGAAGGCGAAACGATCATCACGATCGGTCTCCGCCCATTGGGATGGTTCGAGCACGGGGAAATGGATCTCACCGGAGGCTTCCGCATCGACCTCGGTTACTTCGGCATGGGTCGCGAGGGGGAGGAAAGCTTCGTAGATCTCCCCACCTCCGATCACCATGATGTGATCGGATCCGGGCAGCGCACGGGCAGCCTCCAGCGCCGCCACCGGGTCATGGGCGACAGTAGCGCCTTCGGCGGACCACTCGGTGTCCCTGCTCAGGACGACGGCGGGGCGACCGGGCAAAGGGCGGCCGATCGCCGCCCAGGTGCGTCGGCCCATGATCAGCGGGTGCCCCATCGTCAACCGACGAAAACGCTGCTGGTCCTCACGCAGATGCCAGGGCTGGTCCTGCCCGTCTCCGATCACCCGGTTCGCGGCGATCATCGCGACCAGCACGATCTGCTCGCCGTCGAGGGCCTGGGGAGTCCTGGTGTGGGTCATACCGCGATCGGTGCCTTGATCGTCGGGTGTGGGTCGTAGCCGACCAGGCGGACATCCTCGATCAAGTGGTCCTCCAGTCGTTCCCGAGGAGCGAGCTCCAGCGTGGGCAGGGGTCGGGGTTCACGTGCGAGCTGGGTCCGGGCCTGATCCAGATGATTCAGGTACAGATGGGCATCTCCCAGGGTGTGGACGAAATCACCGGCTTCCAACCCGGTGGCTTGGGCGACCATGTGGGTCAACAACGCGTAAGAAGCGATGTTGAAGGGCACGCCGAGGAAGACGTCTGCGCTGCGCTGGTAGAGCTGACAGGACAATCGCCCTCTGTCGACGTGGAACTGGAAGAGGACATGGCATGGGGGGAGCGCCATCGAGTCGACTTCGGCGACATTCCAGGCGGACACGATGTGTCGTCGGCTGTACGGATCGGACCGGATGGCGGAGATCACCTTCGTGATCTGATCGATGCTGTTCCCGTCCGGGGTGGGCCAGGAGCGCCACTGATGTCCGTAGACCGGGCCGAGCTCGCCGTCGACGTCCGCCCACTCGTCCCAGATCGTGATGCCCTGCTCCTGGAGCCAGCGCACATTGGTGTCGCCGCGCAAGAACCAGATGAGCTCACCCACGATCGAACGCAGATGTAGTTTCTTGGTGGTCAGTACGGGAAACCCTGCGGACAGGTCGAAACGCATCTGGTGTCCGAAGACTCCGAGCGTCCCGGTTCCGGTCCGGTCGTCGCGGGGCGTTCCCTCATCGAGGATGCGTCGAAGGAGATCGTGGTAGGCCTGCACAGGGAAGAAGCCTAGGGCCTTCGGTCGGCAGGTTGTTCAGGCTTGCCGGGGCGGGCCGGTTCCGAGCTACGGGGGTGAGTTGTGATGCCCATCACAGTGGCGTGGCGTTGTCTGCGAATCGCCCGCTCGTCGATTCAGGATGGATCAGGTGGTCGTGGCGCCATCCGGACCCCCGAGCGGGTGACGCCACGGCTGCCGTCCACGTCAGAAAGCCTGAGGCTCGTGGCGCTGCTATCGCGCGGACAGCGTCGACGGGCCCTGCGCAGCGAACTTCCGGACACTTCTCCTCGACGAGGGTCTGTGGAAGAGGAACCAGGTCGATCCATGGGCGGCAGTGCCCTGAGGTGCCCATCGGCGATACCGTGAAGGGGAATGTCCTGTTCCTCCGCCACATCCTCAGGAGCCCGAATCACGTGAGCCATCCCCACCCCGAACTGACTGCACCCGAACCGCTTGCGCCGTCGGGCGTCCGAATCGTCGCCCTCGGTGGTCTGGGCGAGGTCGGACGCAATATGACAGTCGTGGAGTACAACTCCAAACTTCTCATCGTCGACTGCGGAGTTCTCTTCCCCGACGACCACCAGCCCGGAGTGGATTTGATCCTGCCGGACTTCGGTTACATCGAGGAACGAGTCGACGACATCGAGGCCGTCGTTCTCACCCACGGGCACGAAGACCATATCGGCGCAGTGCCCTACCTCCTGCGCCTGCGCAAGGACATCCCTCTGCTGGGGTCGAATCTGACGCTTGCGCTCCTGGAGGCCAAGCTCCGGGAGCACCGCATCAAACCGGTGCTGCGGAAGGTCGTCGAGGGAGAACGGGCCACGGTCGGCGGGTTCGACCTGGAGTTCCTCGCGGTGAACCACTCGATTCCCGATGCCTTGGCCGTGGCGATCCGTACCGAGGCAGGTCTCATACTGCACACCGGTGACTTCAAGATGGACCAGCTGCCGCTCGACAAGCGGGTCACGGACCTTCGGGGGTTCGCCCGGCTCGGCGAAGAGGGGGTGGACCTCTTCCTCACCGATTCCACCAATGCCGAGGTGCCCGGATTCACCATGCCGGAGAAGGACATCTACCCGGCGCTGGAAACTGTTTTCGAGAAAGCGGATCGGCGGATCATCGTCGCCTCGTTCGCTTCCCATGTCCATCGTGTCCAGCAGGTGCTCGATGCGGCAGAAGAATTCGGCCGCAAAGTAGCTTTCGTCGGTCGATCGATGGTGCGCAATATGACCATCGCCGAAGAACTCGGCTATCTCCGCGTTCCCGGTCGCACCGTGGTCGACGTTCGTAAGCTTCGCGACTTCCCTGACGATGAACAGGTGCTCATCTGCACCGGATCGCAGGGAGAGCCGATGGCGGCGCTTTCCCGTATGGCCAACCGGGATCACGCTATCGAGGTCGGGGAAGGGGACACCGTCATCCTTGCCTCCTCCTTGATTCCTGGAAATGAAAATGCCGTTTATCGGGTGATCAACGGATTGATGAGACTCGGTGCCACGGTGGTGCATCGCGGGAATGCCAAGGTGCATGTCTCCGGGCACGCCAGCGCCGGTGAGCTTCTTTACTGTTACAACGTCGTCCGTCCGACAAATGTCATGCCCGTCCACGGGGAGTGGCGGCATCTCGTGGCAAATGGTGCACTGGCCATCGCCACGGGGGTTCCCCGCGACCGGGTCGTTCTGGCCGAGAACGGTGTCGTTGTCGACCTGGTCGACGGCCTGGCCCGTATCGCCGGTGCGGTGGACTGCGGATATGTCTACGTCGACGGCTCCTCAGTCGGTGCGACCGACGAAGCCCTGTTGAAGGACCGTCGAATTCTGCGGGATGAGGGTTTCGTCACCGTCATCGTCGCCGTCGATGCCAGCAGGGGAAAGGTCTCCTCGGAACCGGAGATCCTGTCGCGCGGTGTCGCCGAGGATCAGGAGACCTTCCGCAAAGTGTCCCCCTTGATCGTGGAGGCCGTCGAGGACGCCATGGGTAAGGGTGTCGTGGACACCTACCAGTTGCAGCAGCTGATTCGACGAACGGTCGGTTCGTTTGTCGGCGGAAAATTGCGTCGTCGCCCGATGATCATCCCCGTCGTCGTCGAGGTCTGATCCATCCCCGGGTGCACCCGAGTCGTCCAGGTAATTTCCAGGTGCATCCGGGGTGGTCTGCAGAATTCCCATCTGTTTTGAGCAATCTGAACAACGATGTTTAATGTGGATTCTTTATATGGTCGTCGTTGCGATGAAAACGCAGGTCGAGGCTTTGGACGAAGGATCGGGGCGAACTTTGTCGGCGCGCCGACACGGCGATGTCCCTCTTCTCACCTAGCCTTCGATCGTGGTGAAGCGTGCCTCGTCCCCGAACCGTTCCCGGTCCGCCCACGACCCGTCGGGCAGACCCCGGGCCGGCCGTGGACCGGGAGCGAAGAACCGTACGTCCGGACGACCCACCTCGCACAGCGGGGGCTCCTCGACTCGGAGGAGTAGCGCGGCAGTGCCTGTCCGGGTGCTGCGTGGGATGTGGACGGGAGTAGCACAGGTGGCGGGGAAGACCGTGCGACGCACGGGCAACAAGACACAGAGTTCGACAGGCCGGGCTTCCGGGACGAATGCGAGGGCAAGCGCCAAACCCGCCGCATTGGAGCCGGAATACCGCAGGGACGGCGGAGGGCTGCTGCTCATCGCGCTGGCTGTTGTCGTCGCGGCACGGGAGTGGTGGGGGCTGCCAGGAGGGCTCGGCGATCTCATTCATGCCGTGGTCGCGGGCACCTTCGGCCGGGTTGCCTTCGTCCTGCCGGTCCTCTTCGTCGGTATGGGGGTCCGGGTGCTACGTCGCCCGGACGACATCCACGGAACCAACAGGATCGGCATCGGTATCGGCGCACTCGGGCTCTCCGCCTGTGGCATCGTGCATGCCAGCTTTGGAGTTCCGGTGCCCACGACCGGGTTCGAGCCAGTCCGTGACGCCGGCGGGATGCTCGGCTACATCGTCTCCGCCCCCCTGGTGGTAGGCCTCACGACCTGGGGTGCAGTGCTGCTGCTCCTGCTGCTGGGTTTCTTCGGCATGTTGGTCGTCACCGCGACTCCGGTACATCGGATTCCTGAACGTTTGAACACCGCCTATCACCGGTTGTTCGGGCTGCCCATCGAAGAAGTCTCTCGTCGTCCGCACCCGGCCGGAGTTCGACTCGGAGGTCGGCGTCGTGGCGAACCCGACCCTGATCTTCCCGGCGGACGGGACGGCGACGAGGCTTTCCTCCAAGCAGCCGAGGTCCACCGTGACCGTTCAGCACGTCTTCTCCGGAACCGGCGTCGTGCCGAGGAGGACCAGGAAGTTCCAGAGTCTGACCAGAACGTCAGCCGTCCTGAACGACGTCGTCCCGCAGCCGGCACCCCGGCCACTGCAGCCAGCCAGGCACCTGCGGTGCCTCCGGAGCAGCCTCGACCGCAGGTTCCTGCGGAGAAGACGGAGCTGCCCGCGCCGATCACCGCGCCCTTGCCCCAGCGGGTAGAACAGCTCGCCCTGGCGGGGGACGTGACCTACACACTCCCGGACCCTGCCGTCCTGGAACCAGGGACCCCACCGAAGTCACGTAGCGCGGCCAACGACCGGGTCGTCGAAGCGCTCACCGGTGTCCTCGACCAGTTCGGGGTCGACGCCCGGGTCACCGGGTTCACCCGGGGCCCGACGGTCACCCGATATGAAGTCGAACTGGGCGGGGGCGTCAAGGTCGAGCGAGTCACCGCATTGTCCAAGAACATCGCTTATGCGGTGGCTTCAGCCGATGTGCGCATCCTTTCCCCGATTCCAGGCAAGTCGGCGATCGGGATCGAGATTCCCAACACCGACCGCGAAAAGGTGAGCCTCGGCGACGTCCTGCGCAGTCAGGTGGCGCACAACAACCAGCACGCCATGGTGATGGGTGTCGGCAAGGACGTCGAGGGCGGCTACGTGATCGCCAATCTCGCCAAGATGCCCCACCTTCTCGTGGCGGGTGCCACCGGGGCGGGAAAGTCCAGTTTCGTCAACTCGATGATCACGTCACTGCTCATGAGGTCCACCCCTGACGAGGTCCGCATGATCCTGGTCGACCCCAAACGGGTCGAGCTGACGGCCTACGACGGCATCCCGCACCTGATCACCCCGATCATCACCAACCCGAAGAAGGCCGCGGAGGCTTTGCAATGGGTGGTACGGGAGATGGACGCCCGGTACGACGATCTGGCGGCCTTCGGCTACAAGCACATCGACGACTTCAACAAGGCCGTCAGATCTGGCAAGGTCAAGCCCCTACCAGGATCGGAGCGGGTCATCCAGCCCTATCCGTACCTCCTGGTGGTGGTCGACGAGCTCGCAGATCTGATGATGGTGGCGCCTCGTGACGTCGAGGAGTCCATCGTCCGGATCACTCAGCTCGCTCGAGCCGCAGGAATCCACCTCGTGCTGGCGACCCAGCGGCCGTCCGTCGACGTCGTCACCGGTCTCATCAAGGCGAATGTGCCTTCACGTATGGCCTTCGCGACCTCATCGCTGGCCGACAGCAGAGTCGTGCTGGACCAGCCCGGCGCGGAGAAACTCATCGGGCAAGGAGATGCCCTGTTCCTGCCGATGGGAGCCAGCAAGCCGATGCGAGTGCAAGGTGCCTGGGTCACCGAGTCCGAGATCCACCAGGTCGTTCGCCATGTCACGGAACAGCTGAAGCCGACGTACCGCGAGGACGTCACGGTGCAGGCCGAACGTAAACAGATCGATGAAGAGATCGGTGACGACCTCGAACTGCTCCTGCAGGCGACCGAGCTCATCGTGAACAGCCAGTTCGGGTCGACTTCGATGCTGCAACGCAAATTGCGGGTCGGTTTCGCCAAGGCCGGACGGCTCATGGATCTCTTGGAGACCCGCGGGGTCGTCGGCCCCTCCGAAGGCAGCAAAGCCCGTGACGTGCTGATCAAACCGGATGATCTCCCCGCGACCGTAGCGATGATCAAGGGGGAGGAGATTCCGGCGTCCAATGCTGCCCAGCCCGAGCCTGTCCCCCAGAGCGGGGGGCTCTGATCCGTCGAGGGAGCAGGCTCAGGGGTCCTGATCCGCGGCTCGGCGGGTTCACCCTGCGAGAGGCGCTCCTGTGGCACCCTGCGGTGACCCGTAAAGTGGAGTCATGACCGAATCAGCACAGCTGCGCGATCGTGCGCCCCAGCACGGATCAGTGGCCGTGGTGACCCTCGGGTGCGCCCGCAACGACGTGGACTCCGAAGAACTTGCCGGACGACTGGCTTCAGAAGGATGGCAGCTCGTCACCGATCCGGCCGAAGCCGACGTGGCCGTGGTCAACACCTGTGGTTTTGTCGAGCAAGCCAAGAAGGACTCCATCGACGCGCTGCTGGAAGCTGCCGACCTGAAGCAGTCCGGACGGACCAGGGCCGTGGTCGCCGTGGGTTGTCTGGCCGAACGTTACGGAGAGAAACTCGCGGACGAGCTCCCCGAAGCCGACGCGGTGCTCGGCTTCGACACCTATCGGGACATGTCCAGTCATCTCACGTCGATCCTGGCCGGTGAGCGTCCGGTGGCCCATGTGCCGGTGGATCGTCGGCGCCTGCTCCCGCTGACTCCGGCAGAACGGCAGTCTGCGGCGGCCGAGGTCTTCGTGCCAGGGCATGGCGAAGTCGGCAAAGAGGGGTTGGGTGGCCCGCGGGTACAGCGCGCCCGGCTGGACGGACGGCCGTGGGCCCCGTTGAAGATCGCCAGCGGGTGCGACCGCCGATGCGCGTTCTGCGCGATCCCCAGCTTCCGTGGCTCTTTCGTCTCCCGTCGGCCTTCCGACATCCTGATGGAAGCCGCCTGGTTGGCCGAGCAAGGGGTGAAAGAGCTCTTCTTGGTCAGCGAGAACTCAACTTCCTATGGCAAGGACCTGGGCGATCTACGTCTGTTGGAGTCGCTCCTCCCCGAGCTGGTCGAGGTGGCTGGTGTCGAACGGGTCAGGGTGAGTTATCTGCAGCCGGCCGAGACCCGGCCCGGTCTGATCGAAGCGGTCGTGAACACACCTGGAGTGGCCAACTACTTCGACCTCTCCTTCCAGCACTCCAGCGAGACCGTCCTGCGCCGGATGCGCCGCTTCGGGTCGACAGATTCTTTCCTGTCCTTGATCGAGCAGATTCGTTCGCTCGATCCGACCGCCGGTATCCGCTCGAATGTCATCGTCGGTTTCCCCGGGGAAACCGACGACGACGTCGACGAGTTGATGGGCTTCCTGGAGTCGGCCAGGCTCGATGTGGCCGGAGTCTTCGCCTACTCGGACGAAGACGGCACCGAAGCCGAGACCTATGAGGGAAAGGTCGATCCGGAGCTTGTCGCCGAACGGTACGAGCGGGTGCGTGCGCTCGCTGAAGAGCTCACCGCACAACGCGCCGAGGAGCGGGTGGGCGAACGGGTGACCGTCATGGTCGAAGGCGAGGAAGACGGCGAACTGGTGGGGCGGGCTGCGCACCAGGGGCCGGAAGTGGACGGAATGTGCCTGCTCAGCGGGGAGACCATTGGTCTGAGCGCAGGCGACTTCGTCGAGGGGGAGGTCATCGGATCAGATGGAGTCGACCTCGTCGTGGAGTTGATGTGAACCCTCAGGCCTCGAACACATCGCCGACAGGCGAACCCTCGGCAAGCCAGTCCTCGGTGGCGTCCGGTCCGCAAAATGTCCCACCCAGTCCGTGGAACCTGCCGAATGCGCTGACCGTTCTGCGCATCCTCATGGTTCCGCTCTACGGATGGTTGTTGCTCAGTGAGGGAGGCACGGACACCACTCTGCGATGGTGGGCTTGTGCAGTCTTCGTCCTTGCGATGATCACCGACCGGCTCGACGGCGAGATCGCTCGTGCGAAAGGGTTGATCACCGACTTCGGCAAGATGGCCGACCCTATCGCCGACAAGGCTCTGACCGGGATGGGCTTTATCGGGCTCTCTCTCATCGGTGACTTGTGGTGGTGGGTGACCGGGCTGATCCTCGCCCGGGAGCTCGGCGTCACCCTGCTGCGTTTCGTGGTGATCCGGTACGGGGTCATGGCGGCCAGTAAAGGCGGCAAGTTGAAGACCTTCCTCCAAGCAGTTGCTTTGGGAATGCTCACTGCCCCGGGTGGAGATTGGTGGTTGTGGCTGGCCTACGCGGTCACAGCGGCTGCCACAGTGGTAACCGTCGGCACGGGTGTCGATTACGTGCTCAAGGCGCGAGCCTTGGTCGTGGGGCAATCTCGCGACCGGAAAGTGGGAAGACAGGAATGACGACAGCCGGTGTGGATCGCTCCTCGAATGTGGTCGATGATCTCTGCCTCGCGGCACAGACTGTTGCCACAGCTGAATCCCTCACCGGCGGCTTGGTGGTCGCCAGCCTGATCGATGTCCCAGGCGCATCTGCTGTGGTTCGGGGCGGAATGGTCGTTTACCATCCCGACCTGAAGGTGTCGTTGGCGGGTGTCGACGACATGTTGCTCGCAGTGGGAGGGTCGGTTCAATCCGAGGTGGCCGCGCAGCTGGCGAGAGGAGCCCGTACCCGTTTTCGTGCGACCTGGGGGGTGGGCACCACCGGGGTCGCCGGTCCTGGAGTCTCGGACGGTAACCCTGCGGGGACGGTCTTCATCGCTGTGGACGGGCCAGGAGGAACCACCGTTCGCAGGCTGGAGTTGACCGGAGGTAGGCACCGGGTACGGTTGGCTGCTGTCGACGAGGTCCTGGACCTCCTACGTGAGTGCATCCGTCAGGCGAATGTCCGTTGACAGGCACCCTTGCACATCAACTGAGCGGCGCTCTGGGAACGGGCCGGTTATCCTGACAGTGGCGACATCGACACAGGTCGCTCCCAGCGCCTGCATGAAGCCGATATCCGGTTCCACGGATGATCCGATGATCAAGAGGTACAGGGAGGTAAGCGCATGATCCTGCTCAGGCGGGAGATGGGGGACGCGCTGCGGGAGTGCCGCACCTCCCAAGGGCGGACCCTCAGGGACATCTCCTCCGCTGCTTCGGTCTCTTTGGGATATCTCAGCGAGATAGAACGCGGCGAGAAGGAAGCTTCCTCGGAGCTATTGGCGGCGATCTGTGCGGCATTGTCGTTGCCGATGTCTCAGCTGCTGATCCGGGTCGCCGAGCGCGCAGAGGTGGCTGAACGGTCCTCCGCTCCTGTCGCCTTGCCGCTACCCCGCGAGAGTAACCTCAGGGCTTCTGCGGCGTGAGAACAGCCGTGCCTGGTCACCCCCGGAATGGCGGATCAGACAGGGGAGGGCCTGCGTTCAGGCCCGGGGAACAAGAGGGACGCCTGGTCTTCCGATGACCTGACGGGTGTCGTAGAAGAAAGGAACGGAAATGCTCCCCCCTGCCGTGGTGATCACCATGATGGTGTGGCCAAGAGCTCCGGGCGGGGTCTGGATCACCAACGAATTCTCCGAGGACGACAGCGTGGACGCTTGGCGCCCGCCGATCGTCACCCGGCCTCCGGCGAGGCCGTTGCCGCTCACGGCGATCACGTCTCCTCCTGCGGATCGTGCACCAGCAGGGTTCACCGATTCCACGGTGGGCGGGGCTGTCTGTGTGGGGCGGACGGCGTCCACCGCGCGCCATGCATCCACGATGCCTGCGCCGAAACCGCTGCCTCCTGAGGCGAAGGGCGTGACGCTGGAGACCAGGGCTGAACGGACCTGGGCAGGGGTCAAAGAGGGGTTCACCGACCACATCAGGCTGGCTATCGCTGACACATGAGGTGTGGCCATTGACGTGCCATAGCGGGAGGTATACGTCCATCCAGCAGGATCGAACGAACGGCCGGACGTATTGCCCAGCCCCCAGATAGCGGTTCCCGGTGCAGACAGGGCGACGGCACTTCCGGAGTTGGAGAAAGTGGCTCCGGTCCGCTCTTGGTTCGAGGCCGCTACGGTGAGCACTCCACGACAGTTGGCGGGGCTGTACCGGGAGACGTCGCTCCCGTCATTGCCTGCTGCGACGACCACCAGTGCACCTCGTGCCGTTGCCAGGTCGATCGCGCTCTGTTCGGTGGGGCTGCACACGCCAATCCCACCGAGGGAGAGGTTGATGATCTTCGCCGGGTGTGCATTGGCCGGGACCCCTGGAACCGGGCCGCCTGCTGACCAGACGATCGCATCGGCCACATCGCTGTCAGTACCACCGCATCGACCCAATGCGCGCACCGGCAGTATCCGTGCTCCTGGGGCGACCGAGGCCACTCCGAGGCCGTTGCCGGTGAGCGCGGCGATGGTGCCTGAGACGTGCAGACCGTGCCACGAAGACGATGTGGGGTTGGGGTCGTCGCACATTCCCCAGCTGTTCCAATCCCCGGAGTCGGTCGGGTCGGCGTCCCGCCCGTTGCCGTCGAGGGAGTAAGCGGCATCGCTGATGAAGTCGTAGCCGGGGAGGAAACGACCTTGGATATCGGGGTGGGGCAGAGACCCGGTGTCGATGACTGCCACGGTCGTCCCACTGCCGTCGCTGATCTTCCACGCGTCGGGTACCCGGATGGCCGGAAGGTCCCACTGTGCAGGGTAATAGGGATCGTCGGGGTCCGCTGAGATGGTGAACCTGCGCTCGGGCACGGCGTATTCGACTCCGGGTCGGGAGGCCAGCGCTCGAGCTGCGGAGGCCGCCTCCCCGTCGACCTCGATGACCATCGCTCCGGTTGCTGTGCGGCGAGCGATATCGACCTTGGTGCCGACCTCAGCGGCCGCAGCCATGAGTCGAGACTTCTCCTCGACTGCGGTACCTGCCGACCGGGTCAGTTTGAGGACGACACGGCCGGTGTACTTCGGCTTGTCGACCGGGCGCGTCGACGCTCGAGGTCGGTTTGTGGAAGATGAGGCGATGCCTGTCGCGAGATTTTCTCCGTCGTACCCATTCGCTTCCTCCCCATTCGTTTCCTCGGGGGCTTGGACCAAGGGGAAATCGACCTGCTGCGGTCGTGCGGGCCCTGCGGAAACTGGTGCGGACAGGACAGCCTGCCCGAGCGCGGGAGAAGGAATTTCTGCTGCATCCCCGGCAACCCAGAACACGGGGACGACCAGGAGGGTGCTCCCCAGCGCCGCCGAGGTGAGTGATCGACGCAGCGACATGACCGCTCCTTCCGCGGCGCAGGCCGCCAGGACTACCCGTGGTGGGCCTCACCCGGTGCCGTGCTCCCATCGTCCTGAGCGTGACGAAACTGAGCGACAAACCCCGTGATCAGTCACATTGTGATCGATCTCATGGCTGATTAGTCGGATATTTTCGGATGTGTCGTCGCTCCTGCCCGCTCTGGAGAAGACATGAATGCCGGATCAGCGGCGTAGCCGCAATCCTTTCGGCGTGGCTCGAAAACCGGCCTCCAGGAGTACCTGGACCATGACGTGGTCAGAGCCCAGCGCAGGCCGGCCGTCCACGTGCTCGACCTGCCCCAACTCGAACCGGCCGGAGCGCACAAGGGCGGCCAGGGCCCGGGCCGCAGCAGTCAGCGCAGAGGACCGTGCCGTATAGGTGATGAGCTGCTGCCCTGCTCGTTCGACATACAGCACCAACTCGCCCTCGATGAGCACGACCGAAGAACCTGCCTTGCGTGGCGATCTGACAGCCACCCC
Source organism: Austwickia chelonae (assembly GCF_003391095.1). NCBI lineage: Bacteria > Bacillati > Actinomycetota > Actinomycetes > Micrococcales > Dermatophilaceae > Austwickia > Austwickia chelonae. The sequence continues at coordinate 1,625,536 of NZ_CP031447.1, forward strand.
TGGATCGGCAGGTCTTGGCCACGGCAGAAATGTCCCGTAAGGATTCGCCGGATCGGTGGCTGCCAGGACGAGGACCTCCTGGGGGTGGGCGACCCGGTCTGTTCGCCGAGCGATTGCTCGCAAACGCTCTACCGCTGCAATCACTGCGAACTGCGAAGCGCCTAAACCGTCGACGAAGTATCCACGCCTCACCTGCCCGGCTTCCTCCGCTGCGGACAACACCCGATAGATCGGAGCGAAACCACCGACTGTTCCCTCCGCGCGCGCGGAAGCGCTTCACTGACGGTGACCCTACGGTGTCGGTACCGTCTGTTCCCTCCGCGCGCGCGGAAGCGCTGGTGACCAGGCCGTAGCGGGCCAGGAGCATCTCGGTAGTGGCATAGGCGCGACGAGTGGGATCGGGATCGGTCTCGGGCAGTGCCGTCCAGTGGCCGACCCCGGTGGCTGGAACCGGTGCGGTCGGTGGCCGATGGTACGCCCCGACGCGGGAATACCCGCCCGATAGCTCACCGAACGGGCGGCGTCCTCGCCGCATCGTGCGGACCTTGTTCGCCTGCCGGGAAGTCCTTGTCGCTGGCGGCTTGGCTCGAAGGCGGGCGCGTATCGGTGCGAAGCTGTCGTTGGTGACTTTCCCGGACCAGACCAGGTGCCACAGCGTCTCCAGGAGTTCTTGGTCCGAGGCTTCGCCGAGTTGTGAGGACAAGGCACGGAAAGGGAAGGACCCTCCTCCGGACAGAATGCGGAGCACGCGGTCGCCGAGGACGGCTCCATCGTTCTGCGGTGTCGCCGGGGGCAGAGCCAGGGTGAGCGGGGCCACCTCTGAGGGGTGCCAGGAGACCCATCCGTTCCGGGAAGCTCCGCCGTGGCCTTGCCAGAGCACCTGGCGTGAGGTCGCTACTTCCTCGAGATCCTCGGAACGGTATCCGGACACCCGGGACGGGAAGATCCAGTCCTCCCAGACGGCTGAGGGGAGGGCTAAGCCGGCAAGTTGGTCGATGACCTGCAGTACGCCCTCAGGGCCGTGTGTCTTCCCGCCGACCGACTGCCAGGCGGGGAGGAAGCGCCCCATCGTGTGCTGAGGTAGCGGGGCCACTTCGGCGCGCAGTGCGGCTGCGGAGCGGCGACGGAGCACACCGATGACCTCGATATCGGCATAGTCCGGTGGCATCGGTTCAGCTGAAGACCGTTGGCCTTTCTCCTGGGGGTGGAGTTTGCCTCGACGTAGCCGACCTTCGGCGACCAGCCGGTCCAGGACCTCGGCCGCGGCGGCGGCGCCGATCCCGAGCCAGGCGGAGGCCTCTGCGGCGGTGAATAGTGCGCGGGACCGGGCGTAGCGGGACATCAGGTCGCCGAGTGGGTCGTCGACGGGGCTCAGGAGCGTCGGTGGTAACCAGTCGGGCAGAGCGGTGCCGAGTGCATCGCGGAGGCGTGCCGCATCTTCCACGACGATCCACCGCGGTCCGTCGACCAACCGGATCTGTACCGTTCGGTGGGCTGTCGCCAATTCTTCGAGCCAACGCTCGACTCGGTGTCGAGCTGTGGGCGTGGTCCGGTTGCGGAGCCAGTCGCTGGTGACCGGACCGAATCTGCGGATCGTTTCGGCGATGTCCTCCAGGCCGCGGCAGTGTCGTTCCGGGGTCGCCTGTTGGCGTTCCTGGTCAACGGCGGAGACCACCGTAGGGTCGAGCAGGTCGGACAGCGGGATCGGCTGTTCTCCGCCGAGAAGGTCGGACAGCAGCTCGCTGTCGAGCCCGGATGCGGCCATTCTGCGTTCGGCTGAGGGGGCATCGCTCTCGTAGAGCGAACTGGCGACTCGGTCGAAGAGCAGGTTCCTGGCGTAGGGGGAGGCCGAGCGGGTCTGTACTTGATGGAGGACGATCGTCCCCGCTTTGATGCCATTCATCACGTCGATCAGTGCCGGGACGTCGAAGACATCCTGGACGCATTCTCTGACGGCCTCGGAGATGATGGGAAAGTCAATGAACCTACTGGCGATGTCGAGTAATTGGCTCGATCGGTGACGTTGCTGCCATAGTGCTTGGCGTCGTCCGGGAAGTGGCTTGGGCAGCAGCAGGGAACGCGCTGCGCATTCCCGGAACCTCGCGGCGAAGAGTGCAGATCCTTCGACCTGATTGGCGACCGACTCCATCACCTCCTCCGGTTCGATGATCAGGAAGGGGAGAAGATCGAAGCGATCCGTTCGCTCCGGGAGCAGACCCGAGGCGCCAGGATCACTGTCGGGCAATCGCAGGACGATACCGTCGTCATGATGGGTCAGGTGGGCGTCGACCCCGAAGTGCGAGCGGAGACGATCTGCGATCAGCAGAGCCCACGGGGCGTGCACCTGAGCCCCGTAGGGGGTGTGTACGACGACCTGTCGGTCCCCGAGTTCGTCCTGGAAGTGTTCGACGACGACGGTGTGATCGTCGGGTAACAGACCAGTGGCCTGCTGCTGTTCCTCCAGGTAGGAGACGAGGTTCTCCGCGGCGTAGATGTCCAGGCCCCCTTCCCGGACCTGGCGGAGTGCCGTGTCGCGGTCGAGGTTCGAGATCTCCCGGGCATAAGCACCGATCGCGGCGCCGAGTTCCGCAGGACGCCCGGCGGAGTCGCCCTTCCAGAAAGGAAGTCGTCCGGTCGATCCCGGTGACGGTGAGACGACCACCTGGTCATGGGTGATCTTCTCGATCCGCCAGGTCGAGGTGCCGAGGGTGAGGAGGTCGCCGACGTGGGACTCGTGGACCATCTCTTCGTCGAGTTCTCCGACCCGCCTCCCGCTGCCCTCTCCGGCGAGGAAGACGCCGTACGTTCCCCGGTCGGGGATCGTGCCGCCGCTGGTGACCGCGATCCGCTGGGCGCCTGGCCGAGCTGTGAGTCGGTCAGTGGTGCGGTCCCAGGTCAATCTGGGGCGTAAGGTGGCGAAGTCCTCGGCCGGATAGCGTCCGGAGAGCATGTCCAAGACTGCGGTGAGTGCGTGGCGGGACAAGGTGCGATAGGGCGCAGACCTGGACAGCAGAGCATGCGCGTCCTCGACGGACCAGTCGTCCATGCAGACCATGGCGACCAGCTGCTGCGACAGGACGTCCAAGGAATTGCGCACGATGCGCAGGGTTTCGATCCGACCGCTGAGCATCAAGGAAACGACGACCGCACTCTGCAGGAGGTCGCCGCGATGGCGGGGGAGGACGACCCCGGTGGAAATCGCACCAGCCCGGTGTCCTGCTCGACCGATGCGTTGGAGTCCTCCGGCGACACTGGGTGGCGATTCGACGTGGACGACCAGGTCGACCGCGCCCATGTCGATGCCGAGCTCGAGACTGCTGGTCGCCACGACGGCAGGGAGCTTCCCCGATTTCAGGTCGGTTTCGATGGCTGCGCGAAGCTCTTTGCTGACCGATCCATGATGTGCCCGAGCAAGGAGCGGAGCCGCGCCACGGGAGACGTTGGTGGGGGAGGAGACCGTGTGCAACCCCGCTGGGGGAAGCTCGGAGGCGACATCGGCTTGATCTTCGCCCAGTTCGTTGATCCGGGCGGTGAGACGCTCCGCCTGACGGCGACTGTTGGTGAAGACGATGGTGGAACGGTGTGCGGCGATGAGTTCGACGAGGCGGTTCTCCACATGCGGCCAGACTGAGGTACGCCGAGGATCGGCGGGGCCTGAGGTGACCTGGTCCGGCCCGGGTTCTCCGGGGTCGGACAGACGAGGAACCGGGACGACGATGCTCAGATCCCATCGCTTGCGTTCCTCCGAGCAGATGATCCGTACCGGTCGATCACCGGCCAGGAAACGGCCGACTTCTTCCGCCGGACGTGCCGTGGCGGAGAGTCCGATGCGTTGTGCAGGCGTCTCGAGGAGGGCATCGAGCCTTTCGAGGGTCAGCGCCAGATGCGCACCTCGTTTAGTTCCTGCGACGGCATGGATCTCGTCGATGATCACGGTGCTGACCCCACGTAGTCGGTCCCGCGCCTGCGAGGTCAGGAGAAGGAAGAGGGACTCGGGGGTGGTGATCAGGACGTCAGCGCCTTTCTTCACGAAGGCACGTCGCTCGGATCCCGGCGTGTCCCCGGAGCGGACGCAGACGCGAACGTCGGCTCGGGGGAGGCCGAGCTTTTCGCTGTGCTGGCCGATTCCGGTCAGCGGAACACGGAGATTGCGTTCGATGTCGGCGGCAAGGGCTTTCAACGGCGAGACGTAGAGGACACGGCATTGTCGCGTCGAATCATGTCGAGGAGGATTCCGTTGCAGATCGTCCAGGGACCACAGGAAAGCCGAGAGCGTCTTGCCTGATCCGGTTGGCGCGATCACCAGGGTGTGCGTACCGGTACGGATGGCCGACCAGGCCTGGGTCTGTACGGAGGTGTGCGCGGCGAAGGTTTCGCGGAACCATCTCGTGGTCGCAGGGGAGAACCCGCTCAAGGGATCGGGGTCGGCGTCCATGGCGTTCTTCAGCCTGGCACAGGACTGCGGTCGTGTACAGGAAGCCATCGCAGCGCATGTTTGACTGGACGGGTGCGACTCTCTGATTTCTGGCGACTCATGGACGACGAGTTCGGCTCGGCGCGGGGGCGGATGTTGGCCGAGAACCAGGCCTTGTCCGCCTTGGGCAGCTTGACTGGCTCCGCAGCGCTGGAACAGGGGGTCCCGGTGCGGGATGTCTGGACTGCGGTCTGCGAGGAGATGCAGGTTCCTCCGGAGCGTCGGTGGGGCAAGGAGCGCCCTCGTCGTCGATAGTTGTCCCGGAGGACGGCCACGGCGCATGTCCACGACCTCAATCGATCGAACACCTGTTCGGTTAAGCTGTGTCCACAGGGGTGGGGTTGTCGGCGTATTCGTACACAGGTGATTCCTGGGTGTGCAGCTGTGTCGGAGCCTGCCTCTAACGTCTGACCGGATGGTGACGCCTGGGTGTGTCCCCTCACGGTCGAAGGTAGACGGCCGAATCGATGATGAGCAGATGGGTGGGTGTGAGATGGCTGCTGCGGCAGACCAGAAGTTGAAGTCACTCGACACGGTGATGGCGCAGATCGAGAAATCGCACGGCAAGGGCGCAGTGATGCGGCTGGGTGACGACGTCCGCCCGCCGATCGAGGTCATTCCCACCGGGTCGATCTCGTTGGACGTGGCCCTCGGTATCGGAGGCCTTCCGCGGGGCCGGATCGTGGAGATCTACGGTCCGGAGTCGTCGGGCAAGACGACGGTGGCTCTGCACGCTGTGGCGAATGCGCAGAAGAACGGCGGCATCGCGGCCTTCATCGACGCCGAGCACGCCCTCGACCCGGAATATGCGAAGAAGCTCGGGGTCGACACGGACGCTCTCCTGGTCAGCCAGCCGGACACCGGCGAACAGGCTCTGGAGATCGCTGACATGCTGATTCGCTCCGGCGCTCTGGACATCATCGTGATCGACTCGGTGGCGGCGCTGGTCCCTCGAGCCGAGATCGAGGGCGAGATGGGTGATTCCCACGTCGGGCTGCAGGCTCGGTTGATGAGCCAGGCCCTGCGGAAGATCACCGGTGCCTTGAACAGCACCGGAACCACTGCGATTTTCATCAACCAGTTGCGCGAGAAGATCGGTGTGATGTTCGGCTCGCCGGAGACCACCACCGGTGGTAAGGCCTTGAAATTCTATGCTTCGGTGCGCTTGGACGTCCGTCGCATCGAAACCTTGAAGGATGGTTCGGAGCCGGTCGGTAACCGGACCCGCTGCAAGGTGGTCAAGAACAAGGTCTCGCCCCCCTTCAAACAAGCCGAATTCGACATCATCTATGGCCAGGGCATCTCTCGTGAGGGTGGTCTGATCGACATGGGCGTGGAGCACGGATTCGTCCGTAAGTCGGGGGCCTGGTACACCTACGACGGCGATCAGCTGGGCCAGGGCAAGGAGAACGCCCGCAACTTCCTCCGCGACAACCCGCAGTTGACTGACGAGCTGGAGCGCAAGATCAAGGGCAAACTCGGTATCGGTCCGGTTCTGACCCAGGAAGCACCGCAGGCCGCTCCTGCTGAACGGCAGAACACGTCCCCGGCTCGCGGCGCAGGCCGTGGCCGTCGCAAGGCTGAGAACTCGATGGCAGATGCCCCTGTCTCCTTCTGAGGAAGACGATCTGACCACGCGTCAGGAGATCGCTCGGCGTGTTCTGGCTGAGGCAGAGGCTTCGGCCAGAACACGCCGATCCGCGCTTCGCCCGGTCCTACCGGAATCCGACGCAACTGTTTTCGGCGAGCCGGATATGTCGCCGGACGAGGGCAGTGCCGACAGCGGAGGAGGCATGTTCTCTTCCGGCGGCCGGTCACCGGAGGAGAACGCGCGGAGCATCGTTCTACGTCAGCTGAACAGCGCGCCGCGCACCCGGGCGCAACTCGAACAGGCACTGAGCCGTCGAGGTTGTGACGAGGACGTGGCCAGACGGGTCCTGGACCGTTTCCAAGAAGTCGGTTTGATCGACGACGAGGCCTACGCGGGCATGTTGGTACGTAGCCAACGGTCGAACCGCAGCCTCGCCCGGCGAGCATTGCGGGTCGAGCTGCGCAAGAAAGGGGTTCCAGACGCCTTCGTCGAATCGGCGTTGGCAGAGGTCAGTGACAGCGACGAACAGGACGAAGCAAGGAAGGTCGTCGAGAAGCGGCTACGGACGATGCGAGGACTCCCTCGGGAGACCCAGGCTCGACGACTGGCCGGGGTACTTGCCCGTAAGGGGTATCCGGGCGAGATCGCTTACAGCGTGATTCGCCGAGCCCTTGAAGACCTGCCTGAACACCGACGCGACTAGGGAAAGCTCCGGGGCCCCTATGAGATGGTCGCTGTCGGACGAGCAGGATAAGACGGCAGCGGGGCCCACACCGTACTCTGGATAGTCGTCGCCGCGCTGCCCCATCGAGTGCCGTCGACGTACCCGCCCATAGTCCACACGCCTCCTTCGGAAAGTAGCCGTGACGAAGACCTACGACGTACGTACCCACGGGTGCCAGATGAATGTCCACGACTCCGAGCGACTCGCCGGTCTCCTCGAGACGGCCGGTTATGTCGACCTCGCCAGTTTGCCTGATCAGGACCGACCAGAAGTCGCCGACGTCGTGGTGTTCAACACCTGTGCCGTACGAGAGAACGCCGACAACAAGTTGTACGGCAACTTGGGGCAACTGCGCCCTGCCAAGCAGCGTAATCCGCAGATGCAGATCGCCGTCGGTGGATGCATGGCGCAGAAGGACCGGGAACTCATCGTCCAGCGTGCGCCGTGGGTCGACGTCGTCTTCGGCACACACAACATCGGGAGCCTGCCTGCGCTCCTCGATCGTGCTCGCCACAACAAACGCGCCGAGGTGGAGATCTTCGAGGCTCTGCAGGCCTTTCCCTCGACGCTGCCGACCCGACGGGATTCCACCTACTCGGGTTGGGTCTCGATCAGCGTGGGCTGCAACAACACCTGCACCTATTGCATCGTTCCTGCCCTACGTGGCAAGGAACAGGACCGGCGCCCAGGGGACATCCTGGCGGAGGTACGGGCCCTGGTGGAACAGGGGGTGATCGAGGTCACGCTGCTGGGACAGAATGTCAACACCTACGGTGTCGAATTCGGGGATCGTGGGGCCTTCGGCAAGCTGTTGAGGTCCTGTGGGCAGATCGAGGGTCTGGAGAGGCTCCGGTTCACCAGTCCGCATCCGGCGGCCTTCACCGACGATGTGATCGAGGCGATGGCCGAGACGCCCACGGTGATGCCTCAGCTGCACATGCCGCTCCAGGCTGGGTCGGACAGCGTTCTGCGGGCGATGAGGCGTAGCTATCGCAGCGACCGTTTTCTGCGGATCCTCGACCGGGTCCGGGAACAGATCCCGGAAGCAGCTATCACGACCGACATTATCGTGGGCTTTCCTGGGGAGACGGACGCAGACTTCGACGAGACCATGCGGGTGGTTGAGCAAGCGCGCTTCGCCAGCGCTTTCACCTTCCAGTACTCGATCCGTCCGGGAACTCCAGCGGCGACGATGGACGGTCAGGTTCCCAAAGCGGTCGTGCAGGAACGCTTCGAACGTCTGGTCGCTCTACAGGACGAGATCTCCTGGCAGGAGAATCGCAAGGTGGAGGGACGAACTGTTTCCGTCCTGGTCGCGCCCGGAGAAGGGCGCAAGGACGGGCAGACGGATCGGATGTCCGGCCGGGCAGAGGACAACCGTCTGGTGCACTTCTCGGTACCGCAGGAAGCGCGGGAGGCCGGCGATCTGGCACGCCCGGGTGACATCGTGGAGGTCGATGTCACCTATGGTGCGCCGCACCATCTCGTGGCTGACGGGGCCTTGTCCGGTGGCACCTACCGGGTGCGGCGGACCCGCGGCGGCCAGGCTTGGGCGGATTCGCAGGAAAACCCGGTCAGCGGCCGACCCATGGTCTCGTTGGGGATCCCACGCATCGGTGCCCCGCCGAAGGCTGAGGCCACTCCGTGCGGGTGCGACTGACTTTCGGGAACGGGGCCCGAGGCCGGTGTCCTGAAAGACATCGGTCGGTCTCGGTGCACAGAATCGAAGGGTGAGGAGTCATCGGCATGTCCGAGAAGGTGATCGCCGTAGTGGGTGCTACGGCGACGGGCAAGTCCGATCTGGCAGTGGCCTTGTCGCTCCATCTGGGTGGTGAGGTCGTCAACGCCGATGCCTCGCAGCTGTACCGGGGCATGGATATCGGCACGGCGAAGCTTCCCTTCCCCGCGCGTCGAGGCATTCCTCACCATCAGATCGATGTTCTGGAGATCACTCAGGACGCTGCTGTCGCCGCATACCAGAGCGCGGCCCGGGCCGATATCGAGAGTGTGCTTGCCCGCGGCCGGATACCGGTGGTCTGTGGGGGGTCTGGGCTGTACGTACGAGCAGCACTGGATGTCCTGGAGATCCCACCGACCGATGCCGCTGTCAGGGCGAGATGGGAAGAACGACTCGACGACGAGGGCGTCGAGTTCCTCTTCTCTGTCCTCGCAGTTCAAGACCCGACGGCCGCAGCGAAGATCGACCCCCGCAACGGGCGGAGGATCGTTCGGGCCTTGGAAGTCATCGAGCTCACCGGCCGGCCTTTCTCAGCCACGATGCCGCGACGTGAGTACGTGTTGCCGACGATCCAACTGGGATTGCGTGCTGCGCGTCCGGTTCTGGATGAACGTATCGAGCGGCGTACTCGCCGGATGTGGGCTGACGGATTGCTCGAGGAGGTCGAAGCCCTGGAGAGGGCCGGTTTGTCCGGCACTCGGACGGCTTCCCGGGCAGTGGGCTATGCCCAGGCCGCAGCGCAGCTCGCAGGCGACCTTTCCGAACAGGAAGCGATCGAGGACACCGTCCGCGCGACCAGGCGGCTGGTCCGTCGGCAGGAGTCGTGGTTCGGGGCCGATCCGCGGATCGCCTGGGTGGACGCCTGCGGCTCCGATGTGCTCGCGTCGGCGCTTGAAGCGATCGACTCAGCTTCCTGAATCACCAGGACATCGGCATCCACTCACCAGGCTTCCGGAGAGAGCGGCTTCGCAGACCGGGATACGGCCGTCGACAACGTTGTCGCGGGCTGCACGTCAGAATGGGACGGTGACGAAGAATGCGCAGTCGACCCTTCCCTTCACGAAGGGACATGGCACGGAGAACGATTTCGTGGTGGTGCCTGATTTCACCGGCGAGCGAGACCTCGATACGGAGCTGGTACGCAAACTGGCCGACCGGAGAGCAGGGATCGGCGCGGACGGGGTCATCCGAGTGGTTCGTACAGAGCAGGCCGCCGAGGCTCTGGTGCGGGCGCAGGCCGCTGAGGCCGAATGGTTCATGGACTACCGCAATGCGGATGGCAGCATCGCGGAGATGTGTGGCAATGGCACCAGGGTCTTCGCTGCTTACCTCATCAGAGAAGGTCTGGTTGAGGAGTCGGAATTTGCGATCGCGACGCGGGCCGGGGTCAAGAAGGTCAGCGTGGTGGGAGACCGGATCGCCGTGAATCTCGGCCCCTGGCGGGTGCTGGATCAGGAGCGGTTCGCTACGGACGGACATGACGCCGTTGTCGCGCTGCACCAGTCTGAGCCGTGGCCGGGCCTGTCGATGGACCTGGGAAATCCGCATACGGTCGTCGCGCTTCCTGATGACATCGATCTGTCCGCCTTGGACCTCTCGGTGATGCCTTCGGTGATCCCGGTTCCACCGCACGGCACCAATGTGGAACTAGCGCAGGTGACCGGCTCGAATCGGCTGCAGATGAGGGTCTTCGAGCGCGGGGTCGGCGAGACCAGGTCGTGCGGTACCGGGGCATGTGCCACAGCGCTCGCATTCATGCTGTGGAGTGGTGAGCCGCATGCGCACGAGCAGTGGCAGGTCGATCTGCCGGGTGGTTCGGTGCAGGTGACGGCGCTGCCTGGTGGGGAAGTGGAGTTGGCAGGTCCTGCGGAACTGGTGGCAGACGGGGTCTTCGTTCTCGGCTGAGCCGGGCCGGGGTCAGCGGCCCAGCGATTCTGCTCAGGCCGGATCTATCCAGGAGTCGTTCGGCTCCCGACGTACCCGCAGAACCCGGAATCCCTTCGCCGAGGCGTATCTGTCGACGTGGTAGCTCGAGGAGAGGGTGCCGTTCAGCCAGGATTGGAGAGAGTCGGCGCCGAGATTCTTCTGCACCACCAGGTAGGCCGTTCCACCAGGAGCGAGTCGCGGTAACCAGGTGGACAGCAAAGTGTGGAGCGCGGCTTTGCCGATCCGGATCGGAGGATTCGACCAGATCACGTCGAAGGTGGCTTCTTTATCCACCTGTTCCGGGAGGGCTGTTCGGACGTGGGTGAGTCCGAGCGATTGCGCATTGTCTGAGGTCAGAGCCAGCGCACGCTCGTTGACGTCGACGGCCCACACCGTCGCTTCGGGGGAGTGCATGGCGAGGGTCAGCGCAATCGGTCCCCATCCGCAGCCCAGGTCGAGGAAGGTGCCTTCCCGCGGTGGCTGAGGAGCTTCACGCAAGAGGACAGAGGTGCCCAGGTCGAGTCGATCGGTGGAGAAGACGCCGTTGGCGGTCCAGACGGAGACCTCGTGGCCTGCTAGACGGATGCGTAGTTGCCTACGTTCTTCGGTCACCTCCGGGCGGGCGGAGAAATAGTGCTGGGCAACGGCTTTCGGCGGAGTGCTCGGCTCTGGCCGGTTCTGCGGTCGGGTGGGGGTGATGTCGTTCACGGCCGTGTCCTGATCCGGGGAGACGAGAGGAGACATGCGGTCTGCTCGCATGCCGATGACAGTGGCTGACCTTCGTCCGGCGAAGGCCACACGAGTCCCATGCTAGTGCTGCTCAACGCCGAAAACGTGAGGCAGGCTGACGGCACCGTTGTCTTTGAGTGGCTGCCCGGAAGAAATCGAGTGGCTGTGTACGAGGTGGTCATGACACCCTGGAGTCACCATGACGCAACCCGATGACATCTTCTCCACCCGTGCCAGCGCTCTTGCCGATGACGACGACTGGCATCGTCACGACCCTGACTTCGTGTCCTACGACGGTGATCAGCTTGAACGTGAAGAACGAGCTGCGATGCGCCGAGTGGGTGGGTTGTCCACCGAGCTGGAAGACATCACAGAGGTCGAGTATCGCGAACTCCGCTTGGAGAAGGTGGTCCTGGCTGGGGTGTGGTCATCTGGGTCCGTTGAGGACGCAGAGAATTCGCTCCGGGAGCTCGCTGCTTTGGCTGAGACGGCCGGTTCTCAGGTGATGGCAGGGCTCCTCCAGCGACGACAGCGTCCGGACGCGGCGACGTTCTTGGGCTCGGGCAAGGCCGAGGAACTGCGGGATGTCGTCGTGAACGAGGGCGCCGACACGGTGGTCTGTGACGCCGAGCTGTCGCCCAGCCAACGTCGCGCGCTGGAGGACATCGTCAAGGTCAAGGTCATCGACCGGACCGCACTGATTCTGGACATCTTTGCCCAGCATGCGAAGTCGCGGGAAGGTAAAGCACAGGTCGAGTTGGCCCAGCTGCAGTATCTTCTCCCTCGACTGCGCGGCTGGGGTGAGTCGATGTCCAGACAGGCCGGAGGCCAGGCCGCTGGCGGTATGGGCATGGGGTCACGTGGTCCTGGTGAGACAAAGATCGAACTCGACCGGCGCCGTATCAACTCGAGGATGGCGAAACTCCGCCGGGAGATCCGGCACATGAAGACCACCCGAGACGTGAAACGTGGTGCGCGACGGGGAAACCAGGTTCCTGCCGTGGTTCTCGCCGGTTACACCAATGCTGGTAAGTCCTCGCTGCTGAACCGGCTGACCGGAGCAGGCGTCCTTGTCGAAAATGCTTTGTTCGCAACTTTGGATCCCACCGTGCGTAAAGCGGTCACGCCGGACGGGCGCCCTTATACCCTCTCCGACACGGTGGGTTTCGTCCGGTCGCTGCCCCACCAGCTGGTGGAGGCCTTCAGATCGACGTTGGAGGAGGTCGCCGACGCAGACGTTCTTCTCCATGTGGTGGACGGATCGCACCCGGATCCCTTTGCGCAGGTTGCTGCGGTCCGTGAAGTGCTGGCCGAGGTGATGGCCTCCGGCGCGGAAAAGGCCAGGCTGAACGCCGACGAGGAATCAGACACGGTGGCCAAGGACGCATGGTCCTCCGATCCTCGTGACCGGGCGGCGCGCAAGGACGGTGCCGAGATACGCACTGGGCCTCGGGAGATCGTGGTGGTGAACAAGGCTGACCTGGCGGACAGCGAGACCCTTCAGCAGCTGGTCCGTCGTGAACGTGACTGTCTGGTGGTCTCGGCGCGCACCGGCGAAGGCATGGAAGCTCTGATCGAGCGGATCGCGGCAGAGATCCCGCGTCCTCAGATCGATCTGACAGTGCTGATTCCTTACGATCGCGGAGAACTGGTCCATCGGGTGCATGAGCAGGCTGATGTCCTCCGTGAGGAACACATCGCCGAGGGCACCCGTTTGCAGGTCCGGGTATTGCCGGATCTGGCGGGTGAACTGTCACCTTTTGTGACAACCAGCTCCTGAACATCGCACGTCGTGACGGTGAGGCGGCCCCACCCGGCGGTAGGGCCGCCTCTTCCTGCCGGTTTTCGTCGTGTCGGCAGGGGCCCGGTCGCCCATTAGGGTGGTCCGGTGTCCACGCCTCCTGATTGCCGAATGCTGCTGAACACCGTCGTTTCCACGATGGGTGGGCGGGAACGCGCTGGTCAGCTGCAGATGGCGCAGGCAGTCGAAGCCGCCGTGGACACCCAACGGCATCTTCTGGTCCAGGCAGGAACCGGGACCGGTAAGTCCTTGGCTTACCTGGTCCCTGCTGTCGCACATGCCTTCGCTACGGGGAAACCCGCAGTGGTGGCGACGGCGACTTTGGCCTTGCAGTCGCAGATCGTCGACGGGGATCTTCCCCGGCTTGCCGAAGCACTCCGTCCGACGCTGGGGCGTGAACCCACCTGCGTCCTCGTCAAGGGGCGGCGGAACTACGTGTGCAGGTACAAGACCGATGGAGGTCTGCCTGACGATGACGAGGGGACGCTGCTGTCGGTAGGGGAGGTCGACAAGCAGTCGTCCTGGTTGGGTAAAGAAGTCCTCCGCCTGCGGGAGTGGGCGGGGCAGACTGATTCGGGTGACCGGGACGAACTGGTCCCCGGTGTGTCCGAACGTGCTTGGCATCAGGTATCGGTGAGTGCCCGCGAATGTCTCGGCGGGGCCTGCCCGGTCCGGGACGATTGTTTCGTTGAGATAGCCCGGGCTCGCGCCCAGGACGTCGATGTCGTCGTGACCAATCACTCCTTCATGGCGATCGACGCCTTCGAAGGCCGGCAGCTGTTGCCCGAGCACGATCTGCTCGTCGTCGATGAGGCGCATGAGCTGGTGGACCGGGTGACTGCCACCATCACCGACGAACTGACCTCCGGCATGGTGGAGAGCGCGGCCCGCAAAGCGGGACGGTTGGCCGATACTGCTGAACTCGTCGAAAGCGCAGAGGCGTTGCGGCAGGCTTTGGAGTCGCTGCCGGAAGGACGCCTGCGAATACTTCCTGAGGAGCTGGCCCAAGCCCTGGGCAGCGTGTTGGAGAGCTCGAGGGATGTCCAGTCCCAATTGAAAGCGGACGGCAGCGGGAAGAACGACCCCGGAAGTAATAGCGACCGGTTGTTGGCCCGGTCCGCAGTCGAAGAGATCTTCGAGGTGTGCGACCGCATTCTCGCCGGGCGTGAGATCGATGTTCTCTGGTCAGGCGAGGACCTGCGCAGAGGAATGGTCCTCCGAGTAGCTCCGTTGAGCGTGGCGATGATGATGAGGGAAAAGGTCTTCCAGGAACGGACCGTCGTCCTCACCTCGGCGACCTTGGAGCTCGGTGGCTCTTTCGACAGCGTGGCAGGCGTTCTCGGTCTGCAGGGGGAGGACGCACCTCATTGGGACGGGCTCGATGTCGGGAGCCCCTTCGACTATCGGCGACAGGCCATGGCTTATGTGGCTCGACACGTACCTGCGCCTACCCGGGAAGGCGCATCCCCGGTCGCGATGGACGAGATCGAGGCTTTGATCCGCTCTGCAGGGGGACGCACCCTAGGGTTGTTCTCCTCGATGAGGGCTGCCAGAGCGACCACCGAGGAGATGCGTGAACGACTGGGAGAGGACTATCCGATCCTCTGCCAAGGAGACGATCAGACCCCCACTCTGGTAAGGGAGTTCGCCTCCGATGCGCGGACCTGCCTGTTTGGCACGCTTTCCCTCTGGCAGGGAGTCGATGTCCCGGGGTCGGCCTGCCAACTGGTGATCATCGACCGGATTCCTTTTCCTCGCCCTGACGACCCTTTGGCGAGCGCACGCAGTGAGGAGGTGAGCCGTCGGGGCGGCAACGGTTTCATGGCGGTTTCGGCGACACATGCTGCGCTCCGCCTTGCACAGGGGGTGGGTCGTCTGATCCGACGTGATGACGACCGAGGGGTGGTGGCTTTCCTCGATTCACGCATGCTGACCGCGCGTTACGCAGGCTTTCTGCAAAGTTCGCTCCCTCCTTTCTGGGCAACGACCGACCGCGAGCTGGTGCTGGGAGCCTTGGACCGTCTGGACCGGACGGCCGCTCCGGTGGTGCCGCTACGGGAGCGGTCCTAGCCGGGCAGGACATGGCAGGCTGGGAGGATGCCTGCTGTTGTCTCTCCACCGCCGACCGTTCCGCCTTGTGTGCTGGTCCTGGGTCCTGAGGAATTATTGGCCCGGCGTGCGGTGTCCGATACCTTGGCGGTCCTTCGCGCTGAGGATCCGCAGATCGATGTGGTTCGGCTCTCGGCCATCACCTACGAACCGGGGCAGCTGTCAGTTCATGTCAGTCCGTCCTTGTTCGGGGGTCGTACCGCGGTGGTCATTCCCGATGCGGACGAGGCCAGGGAGGATCTGCAGAAAGAGCTGCTGTCCTATCTGGAGTGTCCTGCCGAACATGTGACTCTTGTGGTGGGGCACCGGGGAGGCAACCGGGGCAAAAAGATCGTGGACACCATGAAGAAGCGCAAAGCTCGGGTGTTGGAGGCCCCGGCAGTCAAGTCAGATCGAGACAAATCAGACTTCGTGGTGAACGAATTCCGCAGCAACCGGCGAAAAATCACCTCGGAGGCCGTGCGGGCGCTGGTGGAGGCGGTGGGCAAGGACCTTTCAGAGCTGGCTTCGGCCTGCGCTCAGCTGATCGCGGACACCCAAGGGACGGTCGATGAGTCCGTGGTGGAGACCTATCACGGGGGGAAGGTCGAAGCCACAGGGTTCAGAGTGGCTGATGCGGCTGTCGCCGGGCAGCAGGGAGAGGCCCTGGCACTGGCCAGGCACGCCATGGCTGCGGGAGTCGACCCGGTACCGATCGTTGCTGTGCTGGCGTTGCAGCTTCGACAACTGGTGAAAGTGGCAGGCGCACCCCGTGGATCGGGGGCTTCCCTGGCCAAGGACTTGGGTATGGCACCTTGGCAGATCGATCGAGCGCGTCGCTCATTGTCGGGGTGGGATGCCCACGGCTTGGGAGTGGCGATTCAGGCGGTGGCTGCTGCCGACTACGCGGTCAAAGGTGGCGGGCGTGACCCGCGCTATGCCGTGGAGCGTTGCCTCGTCCAGATCTGCCAGGCACGTCGAGGGTGAGTGGCGGGGATCCGCGCTGTCAGCAGCGGATCCCCGCCAGGAACCAGCTTTTTCCCTGGTGGCTTGGGGCATGCCGCTCGACGCTGGTAACGTTGAAGGTCGCGTGTGCGCCCAGGTCGTGTGCATCACGCAATCCGTAGCTCGTCCTTGGCCGGAGGTGACCACCCTCCGGAGGTGAGGCCGGGCCTGCCGCAGGCGGCAGTCGATCGACCAGGAGAGATTCGTGGCCAATATCAAGTCCCAGATGAAGCGCATCAAGACCAACGCCAAGCGCACCGAGCGCAACAAGGCGTACAAGTCCGAGCTGCGCACGTGGATCCGCAAGTTCCGTGAGGCTGCCGCCGCAGGCGACAAGGAAACCGCCACGGAAGCGCTGCGCCTGGCGAGCAAGAAGCTCGACAAGGCCGTGAGCAAGGGCGTCATCCACAAGAACCAGGCCGCCAACAAGAAGTCGGCGATGGCCAAGGTTCACGCCAAGCTGTGACCTGAGCTGCCTTCGTGGCAGTTCTCACGATGGTCGTACGCCCCAGAGGCGTGCGGCCATCGGCTTTTCTCCGCCCGACTCGTCGCAGGGTTCCAGCCTGCGGGAGGAAGACCGAATCCTCGGAGGACGGTAGAGTCCTCGCCATCATGAGCACCACTTACCTCGTCGGCTCTCTCGCCGCTGTGTCTGCTCTCGCCTGTTGGTATTCCGCGGCGAAGGGTGTCCAAATCATCTACCGCCCTACAAAGGTCGGAACCTTGGTTCTGCTCGTCGCGCTCGCGGCGAGTATGGGAGCTGCGGACAGTCTCCACGGGTGGGCCTTGCTGGTGGGATTGTCCTGTGGGCTGGTCGGCGACGTTCTTCTCCTGAGGAAGGACAACAGAGCTTTCCTCGCCGGGCTGTCCGCTTTTCTCCTCGGCCATCTGTGTTACGTGGTGGTGTTCGCGGTCTCGTGGTTGCATCCGGTGAACGCTCTTCTGGCTGCTGTGCTGGTCTCGCCTTTCGCGGTGCTCTCGTTGACTCGGGTGCGGAGCGGCGCCGGGCAGCGGTCCGGTTCGGTGATGGCTTATGCGACGCTCGGTTACGGCTCGATCCTGTCGGTGATGGCGATCGCGGCGGGGGCCACCGGCCAGCCGTTGACCTTGGCGGGCGGGGTGCTCTTCGTCGTTTCTGACACTGTCCTGGCTCTGGACCGCTTCGATGCGCCGCGTCCATATGCCGGGGTGGTGGTGATCATGACCTATCAGTTGGCGCAGGCGTTCATCGTGCTGGGCTCCTTGTCGTGACCACAAGGAGAAAGGCGCGTGTTCGCTTGAGGGTGGCTGCGCTAGCCTGGGCTCATGCGTAGCCTGCTGCTCCTTAGGTAGCCGCGTCGACTTTCCCGGGTCTCGACGCGGCTGGCCCCCTGGGCGGGGGTCTTTTCCATGTCAGAAGGTCGTACCCGGCGTCGGTGGCGACATGAGGTGTCGCACGCATCCGCACGAGCGAGCGAGGACGAAGAGCGATGAATGAGACCCCCTTCCGGTACACAGCTCAGCTGGCCGGTCAGATCGAGACGGCTTGGCAGGACCGCTGGGAGGAGGAACGGATCTTCCATGCTCCGAACCCGTCGGGTCCCTGGGCCGATCCTGACGGTGTAGCCGGACGGGACAAGCTCTTCGTGATGGACATGTTCCCGTATCCCTCCGGTGCCGGGCTGCATGTCGGACATCCTCTGGGCTACATCGCGACGGATGTCTTTTCCCGTTACCAGCGGATGACCGGGAAAAATGTGCTGCATTGCCTGGGCTATGACGCCTTCGGTCTGCCTGCGGAACAGTACGCGGTCCAGACCGGACAGCACCCTCGGATCACGACCGAGGAGAACATCGGGACGATGAAGCGACAGCTGCGGCGGCTGGGCCTGGGCCATGACGACCGGCGTTCGGTGTCGACCATCGATGAGGACTTCTACCGGTGGACCCAGTGGATCTTCCTGCAGGTGTACAACAGCTGGTACGACGAGCATGCTCCTCGACGGTCCGGTGAGGGCACCGGTCGCGCGCGTCCTATCTCTGATCTGGTGGAGAAATACAGCCAAGGTGAGCTGCCGACCCCGGATGGGCGCAGCTGGGCAGATCTGACTCCTCAGGAGAAACACGAGATCATCGACGACCACAGGCTGGCCTATGTCTCGGCAGCCCCGGTCAACTGGTGTCCGGGGTTGGGGACGGTGCTCTCCAACGAGGAGGTCACCAACGACGGACGCTCTGAGCGGGGAAACTTCCCGGTGTTCAAGCGGAGCCTGTCGCAGTGGATGATGCGGATCACTGCTTACGCCGACCGCCTGGTGGACGACCTGGATCGGATGGACTGGCCGGAGCCGGTCAAGCTGATGCAGCGCAACTGGATCGGCCGGAGCAATGGCGCCCAGGTGACTTTCCGCGCTGAGTCCGCAGACGGAAGCTCCCGGCCGGTCGAGGTGTTCACCACCCGGCCGGATACCTTGTTCGGCGCAACTTTCATGGTGCTGGCCCCTGAACATCCGCTGGTCGACGAGCTGACCCCGTCCGGTTCTTGGCCCGAAGGGATTCCCGCGGTCTGGACTGGGGGTGCTAGCGGACCTGCGGAGGCTGTGGCGGCCTATCGTCGAGCGGCTTCCCGCAAGAGCGATGTCGAGCGCCAGTTGGACAGCAGTCAGAAGACCGGCGTCTTCACCGGCGCTTATGCGGTCAACCCGGTGGACGGCCGACAGGTACCCGTCTTCATCGCCGACTATGTCCTGATGGGATATGGCACCGGGGCGATCATGGCCGTGCCTGCTCACGACGAGCGAGATTTCGCTTATGCCCAGGCTTTCGAGCTGCCGGTCATCGATGTCGTCAGCCCGACGGTCGATGGCATCGCAGATCCGTCCTGGCCCGGTTCAGCTGCATCCGGTGCGGCATTCTGCGGTGACGGCGTGGCGGTGAACAGTTCCTGTGGCGACCTGACGGTCGACGGGCTGACCGTCGGGGAAGCCAAAGCGCGGACGATTGACTGGTTGGAGAAGAACGAGCTCGGTCACGGGACTGTGACCTACCGTTTGCGTGACTGGCTGTTCAGCCGTCAGCGGTACTGGGGCGAGCCTTTCCCGATCGTCTATGACGAGGACGGGCAGGCGCACGCATTGCCGGAGTCGATGTTGCCGGTGCTGCTGCCTGAGGTCCCCGACTACAGCCCGAAGACTTTTGCCGCGGATGACGCCGATTCCTCCCCGGAGCCGCCGTTGTCCCGTGCCCAGGAATGGGTCGACGTCGAACTCGACCTCGGTGACGGTCCTCGCCGCTACCATCGGGAGACGAACACCATGCCCAACTGGGCCGGTTCCTGCTGGTACGAACTGCGTTATCTGGACCCGGCCAATGACTCGATGCTGGTGGATCCGCAGGTCGAGGAATATTGGATGGGACCGCGTTCGACCACGGTGGTCGGAGCACCCGCCGGGGCCTGCGATCCCGGTGGCGTCGACCTCTACGTCGGCGGTGTCGAGCACGCGGTACTGCATCTGCTGTACAGCCGTTTCTGGCACAAGGTTCTTTTCGATCTGGGCCATGTCAGCAGCGAAGAACCCTTCCGCCGGTTGTTCAACCAGGGCTACATCCAGGCCTTCGCCTACACCGACGAACGAGGCCAGTATGTCCCGGCAGCAGAGGTGGAGGAGGTTCCCTCTGCGGACGGTAACGACGAGCCGTCCTACTTCTGGCAGGGGCAGCCGGTGAACCGTGAGTACGGGAAGATGGGCAAGTCGCTGAAAAATGTGACCACCCCGGACGACATGTACGAACGGTACGGGGCAGACACCTTCCGGGTGTATGAGATGAGCATGGGTCCTTTGGAGGTCTCTCGGCCTTGGGAGACCCGAGCGGTGGTCGGCGCACAACGTTTCCTCCAGCGGCTGTGGCGCAATGTGATCGACGAGGTGACCGGCGAGGTTCGGGTCGTCGACCAGCCGATGGGCGAGGCCACGGCCAGGTTGGTCGCACGGACCGCTGACGGGGTCGCCGCCGACTACGCGGCTCTGCGGTTCAACACTGCCATCGCCAAGTTGATCGAGCTGAACAATGGTTTGACCCGGCTCGGTGAGGTGCCTCGGGAGGCTGCTGAACAGCTGGTGTTGATGGTGGCCCCGGTGGCTCCGCATATCGCAGAGGAGCTGTGGTCTCGCTTGGGCCATGCAGAATCGCTGACTTTCGTCTCCTTCCCGCAGGCAGATCCGAAAATGCTGGTCGAAGACACCGTGACCTGTGTGATTCAGATCCAGGGGAAGGTCCGGGACCGGATCGAGGTCCCGGCAGACATCACGGCTGACGCACTCGAAGAGCTCGCTCTGGCCACGGAACGAATCTCCGGCATACTCGAGGGCAGAACAGTGCGCAAGGTCATCGTGCGGGCTCCTCAGCTGGTCAACATCGTCGCCAGCTGACCCGGCTCACGCCTTGGGCCGTATCGCAGTTGTCACCGACTCGACGGCCTGCTTGCCGCAGGAAGCAACACGGCAAGCAGGCCTGACAGTTGTACCGCTCACCGCTTCGGTGGGGGTCGACAGCTATGTCGATGGTATCGATCGTCCTGGGGAGGAACTGAACCGAGATCTGGGAAGGAGCGGTCGAGTCATGACCTCTCGTCCGTCCCCTCAGGTTTTTCTGGACCATTACGAACGGTTGGCGGAGGCCGGAGCGTCCGAGGTCCTCAGCATTCACCTCTCCTCGGCTTTGTCCGGTACCTATGATTCGGCACGGATCGCTGGTCAGGTCGCTTCCCTGCCTGTCCATACCGTCGATTCGGCGACGATGGGCGCAGGGCTGGGGAATGCGGTGATGGACGCGCTTGCTTGCGTCTCCGCCGGGGGGAGTTCTTCA
This sequence comes from Austwickia chelonae, assembly GCF_003391095.1. Lineage (NCBI taxonomy): Bacteria > Bacillati > Actinomycetota > Actinomycetes > Micrococcales > Dermatophilaceae > Austwickia > Austwickia chelonae. Next base: position 1,646,457 of record NZ_CP031447.1, read on the forward strand.
GAAGCGGCTGCGGTGGCAACCGAGTCGGGGAGAACTACTCGAGTTCTCTTCTGCGTGGCTTCTTTGGACTTTCTGCATCGTGGGGGACGCATTGGCGCTGCCTCGGCCTTCCTCGGCGCTGCCTTGTCGATCCGTCCGGTGCTGGAGCTGTCCGCGGGGCGGATCATGCCCCTGGAGAAGACTCGGACCATGAAGCAGGCCGTGGCGCGGTTGACTGATCTGGTCGACCTCCAGCTGGGCAGAGACACAGCAGTGTATTCGCTGTTCGGGCCGCCACGAGTGGTTGTGCATCATGTGGCAGCTCCAGATCGGGCACGCATATTGGCGGATGCTTTATCTGCCAGATGTGCTGATCATGTGGCGGAGCCTCCGATGGTGCAGGAGCTGGGTCTGGTCGCTGCCGCCCATCTCGGACCGGGAGCTGTGGGGGTCGTCATCTCTCCGCCGAGACACCGATCAGGAAGATAGTCGTCCACAACCTCGCCCTGGGTGAACGGTCGGTCCCCAGGATTCTGGCGCTATCCGGTGGGTAGCGCCTCTCCTTGGCACCCTGACGGGCATGCGTTCGACCTCTCCTGCACCCCCGTCGACAGATCGTGTTCTTGCCCTGGTTCGGCGAGGCCGGCCGAAGCCTGCCGACGACCCTGTGGAAATAGTTCTTCAGCCGAACAGCGGTCCGGATCAGCCCATGGCAGGTGGTTCGACCGTGCCCGGTCCGGGCGAAGAACGAACGGTGACGAGATCCGGATCTCGGGTGCGTTTGCTGACTCTTCCCCCGATGTTGCAGAGTTCCCGAGTACGGCCTGCCTGGGGTGCGATAGGGGGATTGGCCGTGCTGGGCGTCCTCGTTGCTGTGGTGTTCGGGGTACGCGTATTCATGACCTCGTCCGCGGCAACGCCGACCCCGGTGGTCGCATCGAATAGACCTGGTGATCTGCGACAGCAGCAGAAGTCCATCCCTGAAGGGAAACAATCCGCGGCATCACCGGTGACGACGCCCACCTCCACCGGTTCGACGGCGGGGACACTGGTCGTCCATGTCGTCGGACAGGTGAAGAAACCCGGTGTGGTGCGTGCAGCGTCCGGGGCGCGGGTCGAGGAAGTGATCGCAGCCTCCGGCGGGTTGACCGCTCAAGCGGACACCCGACAGGTGAACCTGGCCAGGGTGGTGTCCGACGGCGAGCAGGTGGTGGTCCCTGCTCACGGTGAGCTTCTCCCTCCGGGTCAAGGTGGGGGCGCATCTGGGGGGCCGGGAGGAAAGAGCTCCGCAGCACCAGGAAAGATCAACGTGAACACCGCCGATGCCACCGCCTTGGACGCTCTGCCTGGAGTAGGTCCGGTGACCGCTCGACGCATCGTGGAATGGCGGCAGTCCCACGGCAGGTTCAGTTCCTTGAAAGAGCTGCAGGAGATCCCGGGAATAGGGCCCAAGCTCGTCGAACAGATCATGCCGCTTGTCAGCCTCTGACATGGGGTCCTCGACCTCTCCAGAGGCACTGGATCTTCGGCTGGTGTTTCCTGCCGCAGTGGGCTGGCTGTCACTGGTCATCATGCTGCCCCATCGCCCAGCCACCATGTGGGTCGGCGCGGCGGCTGCGTCCTGTCTGGGCTTATCGATGTGGTGGTGGCGTCGCGGCGGTGCCTGGTCGGCACCGGCGACATCGGCTGCTGTCGTCACCGCCGTGTTGCTGACAGCTGGTGCGGCAGGAAGCGCCATCCGGGAAAGCGGAGGGATGGTGGATCTGGCCGCGCAGAAAGCTGTGGTCACTCTTGAGGGAAAGTTGGTCACCGATCCTCGAAGAACCAGTGACCAGGGCGGAGATCGGCCTGCGCGGTGGACGGCTCGAGTGCAGGTCGACCAGGTGGAAGCTCGGGGGAGCCGCCACCAGCTGAACGCTACAGTCCTGGCGATCGGGTCAACGCAATGGTCCGAGCGTCGTTGGCAGGAGAGAGTGCGTCTGTCCGGTCGGCTGATGCCGGCCGATCCCGGCCAGGATGTCATCGCCTTGGTCACCGTTCATGAGGGCGTGGAGCGGTTGTCCGCTCCAGGAGTGATTGCTGACCTGGCCGAGCACGTCCGTTCTGCCCTCCGGTCTGCCTCCAGTGCTCTGCCTGGAGATGCACCTGGGCTCCTGCCTGGTCTGGTGATCGGCGACACGGGGCAGGCTTCAGAACGACTGATCGCTGACATGAAGACCACGGGGATGACCCATCTTTCCGCGGTGAGTGGGTCGAATGTGGCTATCGTGTTGGCAGCAGCGCTGGCTGTTGCTCGCCAGGCTCGCCTTCCTCGACGGTTCAGGCCGATGATCGCTGCCTTGTTATTGGCTGTTTTCGTCGTCATGGCGCGCCCTGAGCCCAGCGTGATCCGAGCTGCGGTCATGGGCGCAGTCGGCCTGGTCGGGATGCAGACGTCCCGGAAAGGCGGCGGATTGCCGGCCTTGGGCACGGCGATGATCCTGTTGCTCCTGATCGACCCGTGGCTGGCGAGATCCTATGGGTTCGCATTGAGCGTGACCGCCACGGCAGGTTTGCTCGTGTTCGCCGGTCCGTGGAGCAGAGGGATCGCTCGTCGCCTGCCTGATCGGCTGTCTTTCCTCGGCGAGATGATCGCCATTCCGGTCGCGGCCCAGTTGGTCTGTGCCCCGTTGATCGTTCTGTTGTCCGGTTCGATCAGCACGGTCGGCATCATCGCCAATATGGTGGTGGCACCATTGGTGGCTCCGGCTACCGTCTTGGGCGTGGCCTCGGCGGTGGTTTCTTCCTTCCATGTCGGGGCAGGAACCGTGATCGCCTGGGGAGCTGCGGTGCCGGTTCTCGGCATCGCCGAAGTGGCCCATCGATGCGCCCGAGTCCCGTTCGCATCGGTGCCTTGGCCTGGGGGAATATCCGGGGCCTTGCTTTTGGGTGGGTTGACCGTCGTCGGGGTCGCCCTCTTTCCCTGGCTTCGACAGTTCGGATCTCGGTGTCCACTTGCCGTGATCGGTGTAGTGGCGCTGGTAGCAGCCGGATCGTTCCCGGTCGGTTCCAGCTCCTGGCCGCATCCGCAGTGGTCTTTCGTGGCCTGTGACGTAGGCCAAGGTGATGCCTTGCTTATCCGTTCGGGGGAGAGCTCTGCGGTACTGGTCGATGCGGGTCCGGTAGACAGCAGGGTGGGTGACTGCCTGACCCGGTTGAAGATCGACAGATTGGACGCCGTCGTCCTGACCCATCTGGACCGGGACCACAGCGGAGGGATCGAGCAAGTGCTCCAGGGATGGGAGGTGCAGGAAATCCTGCTGGGAGTGGTCGATGATCCGGAGCAGGAAACTCGTCGGATCGTGGCGCTGTCCGAGGGTCACGGAGTAGCTCTCCGGCGCGTCTCGCCGGACGAGCAGCTCCATTGGAGTAGGGCCCGAGCACAAGTACGTCTCCCTGCGGCGCCTTTGACCGCGGGTTCTGTCACGAACAACAACTCTGTCGTCTTAGACGTTCGCGTGGATCATCTGCGGTTGGTGCTCTTGGCGGATGTCGAGCGAGAGGCTGCTGCAGCGCTACGCCGCAGGATCAGCAAAGAGGGGGTGGGAGAGCCTGTCGATGTGGTGAAAGTGGCGCACCATGGTTCGGCGAACCATGACCCGGAACTGTTGGAGCAGTTGTCGCCCAAGTCTTTCGTGCTCTCCGTAGGTGCCCGTAATACTTTTGGTCACCCTGCCCCGTCCTTGATGGGGACCTTGGCCAAGGTGGGCGCGCCGATCTACCGGACAGACCAGGGTGGTGACATCCTGTTCTGCGTTTCCGAGGGTGAACTCACCGTACTACGGCCCGGATCGTGACCGAGACCGGATCAGACGGGCATGGACGGTGGGCCGAGGCGCAGAAGACGGCCGGCGCTATCCGCCAGCGCTTGGACGGTGGCCTCGACGGCGGGGACTCGTTTGAGATCCGGTGTGGTCACGGCCATGACGGTCCGTTTCGACGGGGGGTCAATCGGCAGGATGTGCACACCCGGGTTGGAGGCGCTACGCAGGATCAGGTCCGGGATAAGCGCGACGCCCAATCCCGCAGCCACGAATCCGAGAACTGCTACGTAGTCGTCGGTCTCGAAGGTGACTTTCGGAGCGAACCCGGCTCTCGAGCAGACTTGGACCAGATGGCCACGGCACCGAGGGCATCCCGCAATCCACGTGTCATCAGCCAGCTGAGCTATGTGCGCCACGGATTCCTGGGCCAGGGGGTGATCGGTGGGAACGACGAGGCGGACCTCGTCTTCCAAGAGCACCTCGGTCTCGAAGAGGTCGAGGTCCTCTTCTCCTCGCCCCAGGTCGGTTCCTTCATAGGTGAAGGCCACCGCGATATCGCAGTCGCCGGCGCGCAGCGCGGCCAGGGACTCAGGTGGTTCGGCCTCGGCGAACCGGACGTGGACGTCCGGGTAGCGTTCTCGGACGAGGGCCAGGGCCTGCGGAACCAGAGTGGCTGAGCTGGATGGAAAGGCCATGAGCCGGACCCGGCCGGCGCGCAGGCCGGCAATCGCTGCCACCTCCTCTTCGGCGGACTCGAGGGCGGCGAGGACCCCGACAGCGTGCCGGGAGAGCACCTGGCCTGCTTCGGTGAGTCGAACGCTGCGTCCGACCCGCTCGACCAGAACCGTTCCGGTACGTTGCTCGAGCCGACGTACCATCTGGGAAATGGCGGGCTGGGAATATCCCAGGGCAGTGGCAGCGGCAGTGAAACTGCCTTCGTCGGCGATTGCTTTCATCACCCGTAAGCCAGCAGCGTCGATCATGAAAAGAGGATAACGCAGCGTTATCGACGGTGGGTTATCCGGAATCGCTGTCGACGAGCGGTATGCCGCCGAAATAGAACCCTGTCGACGGATCAGATGCGGCGCAGGACAGCTGTCACCCGTCCTAGGATCACGACGTCGTCAGCAAGGATCGGCTCATGGACGTCGTTGTGGGGAAGCAACCAGATGTGGCCATCGCGTCGACGGAAGGTCTTCACTGTGGCTTCGCCGTCAACCAAGGCAGCCACGATCTCCCCGCTCTCCGCAGAAGGCTGTTTCCGGACCACCACCCAGTCGCCATGGCAGATAGCGGCGTCGACCATGGAATCGCCGTCGACCTGGAGCAGGAATAGCTCTCCACTGCCGACGACTTGCCGGGGCAGGGCAAAAATGTCTTCCACGCTTTGTTCGGCGACAACGGGTGGACCTGCGGAGATTCTGCCCAGAAGGGGAGCGTAGACAGGCCGTGGCTGTGCTTCTGGAACGGCGGAGTGCAGCGTGGGTGGCGGGGAAGACCGCCGGGTCTGAGATGTCGGTGCGACGTCGACCACTTCGATTGCCCTAGGCCGGTTCTGATCTCGTTTCAGATAACCTTTGCGTTCCAGCCTGGAAAGTTGATGGGCAACGCTGCTGGGGCTGGTCAGGCCGACGGCTTCCCCGATCTCACGCAGACTGGGCGGGTATCCGCGCTGATGAACCGCGCTGCGGATAACTTCGAGGATGTCTTTCTGCCGGGGAGTCAGGGTGACCAGATGGCTGGCCTGTAGAGGACGACGGACCGGAGTGATGGGTTTCCCCTCCTCTGCGTCAGCAGCTCATCTGTACCAGCTGTGTCCGGGATCATCGGGGGTGCTCGAATAGTTTTCCTGAGCGCCCCGTAGCGGACACGCCTTCTCCAGCGGTACATAGTACTGGTGTTCGAGAAGAAGGGGTGGGTCAGTCGCGTAGCCGGTTGCTCGCCGTGTGCACGGTGAGGCTGGGAAAAGAGGTCACTCTGGAGGAAATGCCGGGTAGGGCCGTCCACGGTCCGCCATCGATGCGATAGTTCGCGCCGAGAGCGACGGTGACCGAGGGCACGTAGACACCTGCACTGCGATAGGCATGGCGGATATCACCGGAGGGATAGGTGCCGCCGAGCGAGAGGGTCGGGCCGCTGGAGTCGCCGTCTCCGAAGGCGTATTCGATCTGTTGCAATGTCACTGCGATATCAACCTGGTGTCCCAGGATGGACGCGGAATGGGTACTTCCTGGTCGGTGCCCTTGCGAAGGCCAGGCCATCTGGAAATAGACCGGCAGGTTGACGAGGCTCTGGTTGTCTACCGGCTGCATCGAGGGGACAGGGGTGGCGAAGGAAAGATTCGTGAAAGCGCGTTGGACATCGGCGACAGTGAGTTCTTTCCGAGGAGGCTCTCCGGTGAGCTCCTCCGGTGCGCAGGCCGAGCCGAGGTAGGTCCAACTGGTTTCCCCCTGTCTGCGCATGTAGACCCGCGAGAGATAACCCCGCCCATTTTTGCGTTTTGCACAGGGCTCCACGGCTGCGAGACAGAAGACAACCTCAGGGTTGGACGGTGAATTTTCCGGGCAGCTGGGAATATCTCGATATTCTGTGGGTGGAGTCCATTCGGTCGGGACTTCCGTACCGGGTACGGTCCGATTCCTCGGCGTGGACGGTCGGGGTGAGGTTTGCTTTCCAGAGCCGTGGACCGAGGCGCCGTCGCGGTCGACCGAGCCGTTGAAGTGCTCATCTGCTGCATGTGAGACGAGGGGGAGGAACAGGAGGAATCCGACAAGGGCGGAGCTCATGCCCCTTCTCATGGCGTGGCCTTCCACGGAAGTATCTTGATCGACTCGATTCGCCAGCTCCCTGAAACCCACTGCAGGTGGGCCAGGTACTGGCGGGTTTCAGGGGAGCTCCATTCTCCGATCTTCAGTCCGTTTCGGTCGATCTTTTGGGTCGCGGTAAATTTCACTTTCACCACGACTTGGGTGTCGATCTGAGTATTGCTCTTGTATGCCACACATTCTGCGCTGAGGACGTCGAGTTCCGGCCCTGAGATCCGATGTCCTTCCTTGGCCAGCATGGCGACGTCCTCGTCCTGACGGAGACAGCTCTTGACATCCGGCAGGCACAAGCGGGGGAGCTGGCCAGGTGCTGGATTCTCCAAGGTCCTACTTACCGAGAGAAAGAAATGTCGAGCGAATTCTTCAGCTCCTCGCTTGTTCTCTTCTTTCGCTCCGGAAGGCATGGAGGTGAGCGTGTCGTAGCTTTCCGTCGTGGAGCTCGCCACAGGCGTCCTGCTCGTCTCCCGAGTGGCGGTTGGGGTTTTTTCTGCAGTGCCGCAGGAGGCAGCGAAGCACAGCGCGAGTCCGGCAACTCCTGCCATGAACATGTGCGGGTGACGACGGCCTTTCAGTCGTAGTCTTTTTGGGTCCGATCCCGCGCATTTTCCCTGATGATGCGAGGCTTTCCAGCAGGTCGCAACAGATCGCATATATCCGTTTTCCCACGTTTTAAGTCGATTGTCCAAGTCGGTTCCGTGCGTCCGTCATATGGTCGGAGCTGATCTCGCGACACGACATGTCGATCCGGGCCTTGGGTGGTTTTTCTGCGCCACGCCGGCCCCTGAGATCGATGGAGGATGCCGCGGTGCCTGGTGCAGCCCTCGGATGTCCCGTGGCGGGCCGGGATTGCCGGATGGAGCTTCCGCTGGCAGTTGGTGTCACATCTTCTCCGATACGGAAGCGCGCGCATCCGGAGTGTGGGTGAGAGCTTTGAGATGGCGAGACGACTCGGCGCGTCGCAGTTTGGTCCCCAGGGGTGCGCGGCCTTACGATCCCTACATCTAGTGGTGATCAACATGCTTTCCATCCACATGTAGTCCTCAGGCTATGGCGACTTCTCCACAGTCTGTCCACAGGGTCATCCACAGACGGCCTCCTCCACGGAGGAGCCCATGGCACGGAAGCCGCCCGAGCATCCGGCCCTCGACCGGGAACCATCGAAAGGAGAGGCGCTTTGCACTGCCCGTTTTGTCGACACACCGACAGCCGCGTGATCGACAGCCGGACATCCGATGACGGCACCGTGATCAGACGCCGTCGTCAGTGCCCTTCCTGCGAGCGCCGCTTCACCACCATCGAGACCGCCAGCCTGACTGTTCTCAAACGGTCCGGTGTCGGCGAGCCCTTCAGCCGCGCCAAGATCGTCGTCGGCCTACGCAAGGCCTGCCAAGGCCGACCGGTCAACGAAGACGACCTGGCTCGTCTGGCTCAGCGGGTCGAGGAGACCGTGCGGGCCCAGGGGCACGCCGAGATCGACGCCCACGAGATCGGGTTGGCCATCCTCCCGCCGCTACGTGAACTGGACGAAGTTGCTTACCTGCGCTTTGCGTCCGTCTACCAGGCCTTCGACTCGCTCGAAGACTTCGAAGGAGCCATCGCTCTGCTGCGTGCGGAGAAGCTCCCCGTCGAAGACGCCTGACCCGTCATTCAACGAACTTCAGATCGGCGGAATCCTGCGTCGATCACCACAGCGAATCCGCACCGGAAGGAACAGCCATGACGAAGACCACGGACGCGTGCGCCCGAGCGGAAGGCAGCTCGGCGAAGGGTGTGCGCGTGAAGCGGATCTTCACCACTCCCGGAGTGCATCCCTATGACGCGGTGACCTGGGAGCGGCGTGACGTCGTCCAGACGAACTGGAAAACTGGCGAGACGATCTTCGAGCAGCATGCCGTGGAATTCCCTGACTCCTGGTCGGTCAACGCCAGCACGATTGTCACCACGAAGTACTTTCGCGGTGCCGTGGGCACGTCCCAGCGCGAGTCCTCGCTGAAGACTCTGATCGACCGGGTCGTGCTGACCTATGTCCTGGCCGGCAAGGAGCATGGGTACTTCGCCGACGACGAATCAGCCGAGATCTTCGAGCACGAGCTGACTTACTGCTTGCTGCACCAGATCTTCAGCTTCAATTCGCCGGTCTGGTTCAACGTCGGCACTTCCAGCCCCCAACAGGTCAGCGCCTGCTTCATCCTGTCCGTCGACGACTCCATGGACTCGATCCTGAACTGGTACAAGGAAGAGGGGTTCATCTTCAAGGGTGGTTCCGGGGCTGGGCTCAACCTTTCTCGGATCCGTTCCAGCAAGGAACTGCTGTCCTCCGGCGGCACAGCTTCAGGCCCGGTCAGCTTCATGCGCGGTGCCGATGCCTCCGCAGGCACCATCAAGTCCGGTGGAGCTACTCGGCGGGCGGCCAAGATGGTCGTCCTGGACATCGATCACCCCGACATCGAGGAATTCGTCGAGACGAAGGCCCGTGAGGAGCACAAGATCCGTGCCCTGCGCGATGCCGGTTTCGACATGGACCTCGGCGGTCGGGACATCGTGTCCGTTCAGTATCAGAACGCGAACAACTCGGTGCGGGTCTCGGACACCTTCATGAAGGCCGTGGAAGAGGGCAGCTCCTTCGGCCTGACTTCTCGGATGACCGGTGAAGTGATCGAGAAGATCGATGCTCGTGGACTCTTCCGTAAGGTCGCCAAAGCGGCCTGGGAATGCGCCGACCCCGGCATCCAGTACGACGACGCGATCAACACCTGGCACACCAACCCTGAGGCCGGGCGGATCACGGCGAGCAACCCGTGCTCGGAGTACATGTCCCTGGACAACTCCAGCTGCAACCTGGCCAGCCTCAACCTGCTGAAATTCCTCCGGTCGGACGACACCTTCGACGCAGCCACCTTCGCGGAGGTCGTCGAGCTGGTCATCACCGCGATGGACATCTCGATCTGCTTCGCCGACTTCCCGACCGAGTCGATCGGCAAGACGACGGTCGACTACCGCCAGCTGGGTATCGGTTACGCCAACCTGGGCGCCCTGCTCATGGCCACGGGGCACGGTTACGACTCCGAAGGGGGCCGAAGCCTGGCCGCGGCGATCACCAGCCTGCTCACCGGGGCGGCCTACCGTCGCTCTGCGCAGATGGCCGGGATCGTCGGCCCGTATGCCGGCTACACCCGTGATACGGAGGCACACCAGCGGGTCATGCAGATGCACCGGGCGGCGAATGCCGAGATCCGGACCCTGGACGACATGGACCGGAGCATCCACGCCGAGGCTACGAAGGCCTGGGACGACGTGGTCGCGATCGGCGCGGAGCACGGCTTCCGTAACGCCCAGGCTTCGGTGCTGGCACCGACCGGGACCATCGGTTTCATGATGGATTGCGACACCACCGGCATCGAGCCCGACTTCTCCCTGGTGAAGTTCAAGAAACTGGTCGGCGGCGGCTCCATGCAGATCGTCAACCTGACCATCCCTCGGGCGCTGCGCAAGCTGGGGTACCAGGAGGAGCAGATCGAGGCGATCGTCGAGTACATCGCCGATCACGGTCACGTCATCGACGCTCCTGGTCTGAAGACGGAACACTACGAGGTCTTCGACTGCGCGATGGGCGTGCGAGCGATCTCCCCGATGGGACACGTCCGCATGATGGCCGCCTGTCAGCCCTTCCTTTCCGGTGCCATCAGCAAGACGGTGAACCTTCCGGAGAGCGCCACCGTCGAGGACATCGAGGACGTCTACCTTCAGGGCTGGAAGATGGGCCTGAAGGCGCTGGCCGTCTACCGGGACAACTGCAAGGTCGGGCAGCCGTTGTCCGATGCCAAGGCATCCAAGAAGGACGCCGTGGCGGAGGAGACGATTCCTGTGGTGGAGAAGGTGATCGAGTATCGTCCAGTGCGTAAGCGTCTGCCCAAGCGTCGCGAATCGATGACCACCTCGTTCACCGTGGGTGGTGCCGAGGGATATCTCACGGCTTCGACCTACCCCGATGGCGGGCTCGGCGAGATCTTCCTGAAGTTCGGTAAGCAGGGCTCGACCCTGGCCGGTTTGATGGACGCTTTCTCTTTGGCGGTCTCGGTCGCCGTGCAGTACGGCGTGCCGCTGGAGACCTACGTCGAGAAGTTCACCAACCTGCGCTTCGAGCCGGCCGGTTTGACCGATGACCCGGACGTGCGGATGGCCCAGTCGATCATGGACTACGTCTTCCGCAGGCTGGCGCTGGACTATCTGGACTTCGAGTCGCGCTCCTTCATGGGGATCCACACTGCGGAGGAACGGGCCCGTCAGCTGGAGACCGGTTCCTATGCGCCGGCCGCCGACGCCGAGGAAGAGATCGAGGAGGAGATCGAGAACTTCTCCCAGAGCGCGGGCGAGAGCCTGCGTCGGGATCTTGCCCGGCGGGAGAATCGCAAGATCGAGGTCTCCTCGGACAGCGGCGCGGCTGCGGCTCGTGAGGTCGATGTGAAGGTTCACAGTTCCGCCGAGCTCATGGAACAGTTCCAGGGCAAAGTCGCTGACGCCCCGATGTGCATGACTTGTGGGACGAAGATGCGTCCGGCAGGAAGCTGCTATGTCTGCGAAGGATGCGGCAGCACTTCCGGTTGTAGCTGATCTCGAGCTAATACCGGTGGGGTGACGACACGGACAGTCGTCACCCCACCGGCGTGTCGCCAGCTGCACTCAAGGGACCCTGCGGTGCGCCTTCCGTCATAGGACGTGGCTATGCTGGCCCTGGGCAGCGCAGCTCAGATGTTGTGCCGCCGTTGGATACGTCCGCGAAAGGTAGCGACATGGCGAACGATCGGTTGCCGGTCACCGAGGGTTGGCGAAATGCAGACCTGTACCTAGAACCTGCTCTGGACCGCGTCTGGACTGCACTGCGAGATCCGCGGACACCAGAACGTCTAGCCCGGTATTACACCCCGGATGCCAACTTCGCCGGTGCCACCTTCGTGGGCACTTGCCGCTCCGACCCTGAGAGCATCGACTGCGAAGATCTACTCGCGGTCACCCTGCTCGACGTGAAGATCCCCCCACGTGCGGTGCGTGCGCTCCTGGAGCCCGGCCCCACCCGGGAGAAGATCTGCGAGCTGCTCTCGACCGATCGACTTCCGATGGACGCCCGCCTGGAGGAAGCGACTCCCGAGATCCTGGCCAATATGGTCGAACTCTACGAATACCTCCGTGAACTGGTGCCCCCGACCCGTGAGCGTTACGAGGTCAACTGGGCTACGGCAGCGAAACTGTGTGCACGTAAACGGCCTGATCTCTTCCCGGTTCGCGATGAAGTCGTCTGTCGTTATCTGCGACTGTGGCCTTCGCGTTACCAGGTTGATTGGCAGGTCTTCGCTTGGATTCTCGGCCATGACGACGTGCGTGAGCAGCTGACCAGACTCGTCGAGCGCACTGCCGAAGAACCCGGGACAGTGGTGCCGGACCCGACGCATCTGCTGCGTCATCTCGACGTTGCTGTGTGGATGCACGCGCCACACCGCTTCTGAATCTCGTACGGCGGGGCCGGCCACGACTTTTCGAGGTGGTGGCCGGCCCCGCCGTTTCCGTGAGGCATTCGCAGATTGCTGCGGACGCTCAACGGCCGGTGGTGTCTGTTCCCGGTGGTGGCTGGCCGTTCTTCGCGGAGCGCACCACGCCCGGGATCCGCGGAAGATTCGGCATGACGTGGACCTTGCGGGCTCGTTCGCTCTCCGCCCGACGGGCTCGTTGACGAGAGCGCTCCTCCACGTCCAAGTGGCGGAGGACCGCCTCGATGGAGGCCAGGACCGATCCTCGCAAGAGCCACGCCGAGGGATTGTCCCGCCCGTCGACGAAATAGAGGTCGGTGAGGATGGCCCGGGTCTCGCGCAGGATCTCCAAGGTCTCGGCAAGTGCCTCCTCGGCCTCAGCCTGCCGCCCTTCTGCCTCAGCCACCACCAAAGTACCGAAGGCAGCGATGGCATCGCCCATGTCGATCAGGACGACGGAGAAAGCGCCCCTGAGCTCGTCGTCGTAACCCACCCCCCGTGCGGAGGGATGCCCTGCAGTGACAGGGAGCTCGTCCTCCAAGGATTGGAACATCGCGCGCAGGGACAGGATCGTGCGGTCCAAGGTGGACACTCCGCTGCGCAGGATGGGAACCACATCGGCACGAACCAGTGCTCGCGGGTTGAGTCGTCGGTTCTCCTCGACCTGGGCCACGGATTCGGCGGCTACTTCGACCAGGGGTAACAGCGAGTGGGTTTCGTGCAGCCAGGAGGTCACGCGTCTCCGATCGAGCTGTTCGGCCATCTCCCTGCCGGAGCGACGTACCGCCTCTGCCGTTTCTTCTGCGACCTCCAAGAGGGCCTCCTCCGCACTGTGCGGTGCCACCGAGGGGGGAAGGAGCAAGGAGAAGGCCGCGCCGACGCCTGCCCCGATCAGGGTGTTCAGAACGCGGGTCTCTGCCGCGATGTCATGGGCGTAGACGCCAAGGATCAGCATGGCGCTGATGGGTGCTTCCAGGAGGTTGTCGCCGAGTCGGAGGATCGACCCGATGAGCAGGGAGGCCGCGATCACCAGCCCTAGGCTCCACCACGACAGACCTACCCAGGTGGAGACGGCGATCGCGACGAGGACCCCGGTCAGCACGGAGAGAATCCGGAAGACCCCCATCTTCAGTGTGGCGTAGAGGCTCGTCTGGACCACCAGGAGAGCGGTCAGTGGGCCTGTCAGGTCGGTCAGCCCGGGGTTCACTGCCACGGCCAGGAGGTAGGCCAGGACGGCGGCAGAGGTCAGGCGGGTGACCGTCCACAAGGTCGGCACCGAGCGTCTGCGCAGACGAGACGGCTCCAGAGCACGGAATCGGCTCCGGTACAGGGATTCCCGTAAGGACCTGAGATAAGCGGAGTGCACACGCGCAGGATGTCACGGTGCTTGGAAGAATGCCCGCATGCCCACCATCGCTTTGTCCGTCGCCGACGAGCAACGCCGTCGCGACTTCATTCGAATGCGGCGCATCGCCACCTCCCTGTTGGTGATCGCCGCACTGATCTTCCTGGCCACTTTGCACCAGGGCGGTTTCTGGGGTTACGTCAACGCGGCCGCTGAGGCCGCCATGGTAGGAGCGCTGGCCGACTGGTTCGCCGTGACTGCGCTCTTCCGTCATCCTTTGGGGGTTCCGATTCCCCACACGGCGTTGGTTCCGAAGAAGAAGGACACCTTCGCCCGAGGTCTGGAGGATTTCGTCACTGGCAATTTCTTGACCGGAGAAGCTGCTCGTGAACGTTTCATGTCTGCCGATGTGAGTCGGCGTCTCGGTGTCTGGCTCGACGACGAGGAGAACTCCCGGAAGCTTGCCGACGAGTCCGCGCAGGTTCTTTCCCACGCGTTGACCAGGATCGAGGTCGAGGACCTGCGTACCTTGATCGAACATTCCGTCGTCCCTCGGCTCGATGACGAGCCGCTGAGTCCGATCGCTGGGGCGTTATTGGCCGAGGTGGTCCGTGACGGTCTGCATCATTCCTTGGTCGATCTCGTGGTCATCGAAGCCCACGCCTGGCTGCGGGACAATCCCGAGACCTTCAACGCCATCGTGGGAGAGCGTGCGCCGGGCTGGGCGCCTGGCTGGGTGAACGGCATGATCGCCGACCGGGCTCATCTCGAAGCGCTGCGCTGGGTCTGCGCAGTCCGGGACGACCCGGGACACCGGGTCCGTGCTGCTTTGGATGACCTGCTGAGCGATCTTGCGCGTGACATGCAGCAGGATCCAGCCACGATGGAACGTCTTGAAACTCTCAAGAGTCGCTTGCTGACCCACCCACAGACCTCAGACGCGGCGTTAGCCATCGCCGAGGTTCTCCGGGCTGGTCTGCAGCGTGCGCTGGAGGACCCGGCAGGTCTGTTGCGTGCACGGATCGCCAAGGAATTGCGGCGTCTGGGGGAGCGGCTGACCACGGAGCAGGACCTGCGGGAGCAGGTTGATGCCCGGGCCGGCGACGCTATCGCCTTCATGGTCGACACCTACGGTGGGGAGCTGGCCCCGATCATCTCCCAGGTGATCGCCCGCTGGGATGGGCAAGAAGCTGCGGAGAAGATCGAGCTTCATGTGGGGCGTGATCTGCAGTTCATCCGGATCAACGGAACATTGGTCGGTGGGCTGGCCGGTCTGCTCATTCACGCCTTCAGCCAGCTGGTCGCAGGTTGACGCGGATCGGTCTTCCCTGGTTGCCTGACTGCCGTCAGGGAAGACCGATCGTGGTGAGCGTCAGACTCGGGCGCTCTCCGGCCCGTACATGTCTTCGATGAGATGGGCGAAATGCTCCGCGACTATCCGGCGTTTCACCTTCAACGTGGGTGTCATCTCACCGGAGTCGATGGACAGCTCGCCAGGAAGTAGCCGAAATTTCTGAATCTGCTCATGACGGGCCATTCCCTGGCCTGCCGCGGTGATCTTCTGTTCGTAGAGGGCCTGGACATCCGGGTGATGGACGAGGGCGTCCCGGTCGGTGACCGGCCATCCACGGCTGCTGCCGATCTCTTCCAGGCCGGCGAAGTTGGGTTGGAGCAGCGCCACGAGGTATTTGCGGTTGTCTCCGACGACCACTGCGGACTCGATCAACGGATCAGCGGAGAGATGGTTCTCCAAGGGCGCCGGCGCGATGTTCTTACCTTGCGCAGTGATGATGAGGTCTTTGAGTCGGTCGGTGACATACAGATAGCCGTCCTCGTCGAGATGGCCGATGTCTCCGGTGTGGAACCATCCCTCGGTGAAGGCCTCTTGGGTGAGTTCTGGGGCATTCCAGTAGCCGTTGAAGACGTTGACTCCGCGGACAAGGATCTCTCCGTTGTCTGCGATGCGTACCTCACAGCCTTCGATCGGGCGGCCGACCGATCCGATACGCACCTGACCAACGGCATTACAGCTGATCATGGGCGCGGTTTCGGTGAGCCCGTAGCCTTCGTAGATGTCGAGATCGGCCGCGAGGAAGAAGTCGATGACTTCGCTCCGGATAGCTGCTCCGCCGCTGGACATCAACCGTTTGGGTCCTCCCACAGCATCTCGGACCCGGTGCAGGACGAGCTTGTCGGCGAGAGCATTGGCCGCGAGGAGATAGGGGGGAACCGGTCTTCCTGCTCGCCTGCGGGTCTGCGTGGCATAGCCGGTCCGAACGGCCCAGTCAAAGATCTTCCGTTTGGCGCCGGTTCCAGCCTGCTCATGCGCGACGGCGTACACCTTCTCGTAGAGGCGGGGCACTGAGCAGAAGGCATCGGGCTGGATCTCCACCATGGCCTCGGCGACTTCCCGAGGGTTGGTGACGTAGATGTTCTCCATCCCGTTGGCGAGAACGACCAGGGTCCACCCTCGTTCGAAGACGTGGGAAAGCGGCAGGAAACACATGCTGCGCAGGCCAGGGCTCAGCTGGAAGCGCGCGATCATGACCATGACCTCGGAGAGGAGGTTTCCGTGGCTGATACACACGCCTTTGGGTTCGCCTGTGGTGCCGGAGGTGTAGACGATGGTGGCCAGGGTGTCGGGAGTCATCGTGTCGATCCGCTTTTCGACAGCCGTGGCCGTTTCGGGAGCGACTGGCTGGTCGAGCAGTTCGGTCAAGGTGCCGTCGATGAGCCCGGTCGGCGCGTTGGCCACGTCTTCGGCCGAGGTCGACAGGGAGAAGACCTTGTCCAAGGCGGGGAGTTCGTCTCGGACCTGGGCCAGCCGCCGGGCTTCGGCTGCGCTACCGATGAAGACGATCGTTGCGCCGGAGTCGGCCAGGATATGCCGGACCTGTTCGGGGCTGGACGTCTGATAGATCGTCACCGTGATGGCCCCGGCGGACATGATACCGAGATCCGCCAAGGTCCACTCCGGGCTGTTGCCCGCGAAGATGGCCACTCGATCGCCGGGGGAGATGCCCAGCGTGGCAAGTGCTGCGGCGATCTGTCGTGTCTGGTTCTTCAGCGCGGCGTAGGAGAGCCGTATCCACTGTTCGGACCGCTTGACGCTGAGCGCTGTGCGGTGTCCGTGGAGCGAGGCAGACTCGTCAATCAGGCCGATCAGATGTGGGTGTTCCATGGGCCCTCCTTCGTGGTGAACCACCTTACGCCACCGTAACCTACTGGACCGTAACTTGGGTGTCCTGGAAGATGAATCCACTTCGATACAAAGTTGCTCGGCGTTCGCGGTGCTCTTCTGCGGGTGCAGCGCGGCAAGAACACGATCTCGGACGGCATACGATCGAGCGAGCCCCGCGAAGCGGGGGCACACACACGGAGGACAGGAATGACGCACAAGCCCCGCCGCGTACGCAGCCTCGCGGCGGTCACGGCCGTAGCCGGTCTGATCGCCGGATGCAGCGCAGGATCGTCGCAGCCGGGTTCCGACGGCGCCAAGGGATCCGGAGGGAACGGACAATCGCTCACGGTCGGCATGGTGCTCCCGCCGGCTTCTCTCGATTTCACGAAGACCGACGGCGCCGCGATCCCTCAGGCCCTACTCACCAATGTTTACGAAGGCCTGGTCAAAGTCGATCAGCACGGGAAGATCACCTCAGGCCTTGCCCGGTCCTGGCGAGTTTCGCCCGACCGGTTGACCTATACCTTCGAGCTGCGTGATGACGCCAAATTCACCAATGGCGCCGCCTTCACCGCCGAAGACGTCAAATTCTCCGTCGAACGTGCCAAGAAGGAATGGACGACATCGGTCGCCAAGACGATGCAGGCTGTCAAAGAGGTCAAGGTCGCTGACTCCAAGACGGTCCAGATCTTCTTGCACAAACCCAGCAACGACTGGTTGTTCCGCATGGCAGCCACCCGCGTAGGCGCCATGTTCTCCCGCACCGGTGTCGGCGATCTTGCCAAGACACCGGTCGGCACCGGCCCGTACAAGGTCGAGAAATGGACGCCGGGAGACTCTCTCGTCCTGACCCGTAACAAAGACTATTGGGGCGCAAAACCCCATCACGACAAAGTCACCTTCAAGTACATGGCCGACACCTCGGCTCTGAACAATGCGATGCTCACCGGAAGCATCGACATCCTCTCCGTCGTCCAGCCCGATGCCGTCGATCGGTTCAAGGACACCGAGAAATACGTCACCGTGAGCGGGACGACCAACAGCGAAGTCGTCCTGTCCTTCAACAATGCGCGCGGGCCTTTCGCCGACAAGGTGGTTCGGCAAGCCGCCCGCTCGGCCATCGACCGCAAGAGCCTGATCGAGAAATGCTGGGGTGGCAAAGGCCAGACCATCGGCAGCATGGTCCCGCCCAGTGATCCGTGGTACGAAGACCTCACCGCGGTCACCCCCTACGACCCGGCCAAGGCCAAGAGTCTCCTGGCGCAGGCCAAGATGCCCACCGTCACCATCCGCCTACGTCTGCCCTCCGTGCCCTACGCGGTTTCCTGCGGACAGGTCGTGAAGAGTCAGCTCGAACAGGTCGGTTTTGTCGTCAAACTCGACCAGCTGGAATTCCCCGCGTGGCTCACCAACGTCCTCCAGAAGAGCGACTACGATGCGTCGATCGTGGCCCACGTCGAGCCTCGTGACCTGGCTCAGGTCTACGGAAACCCCGACTACTACATCCACTATCGCAACCCTGCTCTCACTGCGGCGCTCGAAGCCGCTGACACTGGTGACGAAGCCACCCAGATCGCCAAGATGAAAGAGGCCGCTCGCATGATCGCCGAGGACTCCGCCTCCGACTGGCTTTTCCTCATGCCCAACCTCATGGTGGCGAAGAAAGGCGTCGCGGGGCTCCCGGAAAATCTCCTCAGCGAATCCTTCGACGTGACGGCAGTCACTCGTTCGTGACGACCTGATGGTGCTGACGCTCGCCCGTCGAGGCGCGGTGCTGCTGGCGAGTCTCTTCGTCAGCAGCACCGTCGTCTTCGGGTTCATGCAGGTGCTTCCCGGGGACCCGGCACGTGTCGCCTTGGGGATCACCGCTTCTGAAGAATCCGTTGCCCGGCTGCGTCAGGACTACGGGTTGGAGGAACCCCTCCTCACTCAGTATCTCTCCTGGACGTCAGGCCTGCTCACCGGAAACTTAGGCACGAGCTATGTCTCCGGTGAACAGATCGCCCCCCGTCTGTTTGACGCCCTCGCCGTCACTGGGTGGCTTGTCGCTGCTGCTTTGGTCGTCGCGGTCCTGATCGCAGGGCCACTCGGGATCGTGATGGCCGTTCGGCACCGTCACCTGGACGGCATAGCGCTGACAGTGCTCTCGCAGGTAGGGATCGCTATCCCGGCTTTCCTCGCCGGGATGCTTCTGGTCGCTCTCGTCTCCGTGCGCTGGGAGCTACTTCCCTCCTCCGGGTGGGTCGCGCCAGCGCGTGATCCTGGCGACTTCCTCCGCCATCTGGCTCTTCCCGCGCTTTCTCTGGGATTGGTGCAGTCAGCGGTGCTTTCCCGGTATATCCGCAGCGCGGTGCTGGACGTCCTACGTGAGGACTACATGCGCACCGCCCGCTCTAAAGGATTCACCCCTGCCCGGGCGTTACTACGCCATGGGCTACGCAATGCAGGAGTGCCAGTGGTCACGATCCTGGGGTTGCAGGTCTCCGCGATGCTCGTCGGAGCCGTCGTCGTCGAACGAGTCTTCGTCGTCCACGGGTTGGGCAGCCTCCTGCTGGAGGCGGTCCGTCTACGCGACCTGATCGTCGTCCAGGACGTGGTGATGTTGCTGGTCGCCATCGTCCTGGTGATCTCCTTCCTCACCGACGCGCTCCATGTCCTCATCGATCCCAGAGCACGGGTGCCGCGGCAATGAACAGGGAGACTTCTTCGGCCTCCTCCACTCAGGAGGCGCCTGCCCGGAACACTCGCAAACTGCTGGCCCGAGGCTCACTCCTCGCAGGTCTTCTGCTTGTCGGCGCGCTGCTGATCACCACCGTGCTGTCCTTCCTCTGGACTCCCTACGACCCGGTGCTGATCGACGACACCCCTCGTCTGCTGCCTCCTGATGGAGAACATCTGTTCGGTACCGATGCCTTCGGGCGCGATGTCTTCTCCCGGATCCTTCACGGCAGCAGGACGACCCTCTTCGTCGGAGTGATCGCGGTCGGCGTAGCGGCAGGCATCGGTATACCTCTGGGACTGACTGCTGCGATGTCCTCCAGGCAGTGGCTGGACGAACTGGTCATGCGGACTTCGGACGTCCTTCTTGCCTTTCCCGCGCTGTTGCTCGCCATCATGTCGACAGCCGTCTTCGGCGCCAGCACAGGGATCGCCATGGTCTCGATCGGAATCGCCAATGTCCCGGCCTTCGCTCGAGTTGCCAGATCCGGTGCGCTCGCGGTACTGGCCAGTGACTATGTGTCTGCTGCCAGGGTGGCGGGTCGTTCGCCCCTGACGATCGCTCGCTATCACGTCCTGCCGAATATCGCCAGCCTGTTGATCGTCCAGGTTTCCGTATCCTTCGCGATGGCGGTCCTGGCCGAAGCTGCGTTGTCCTATTTGGGGCTCGGTACTCCTCCGCCGACTCCGTCCTGGGGGCGGATGCTCCAGGAGAGTCAAGATTTTCTGTCTACCGAGCCGCTCCTGGCTTTTTTCCCGGGTGTGGCGATCGCGGTGGCGGTCCTGGGGTTCAACCTGCTCGGTGACGGCCTGAGGGATCTGCTTGATCCTCGTCTGGAGAGTCGACGATGACGACACTTTTGCGGCAGACAGATGCCGGGGAGCCGGAGGACGACGCGCTCCTGCAGATCCGTGGACTTCGGATCGCCACCTCCCGTCGCGAGCTGGTCCACGGCATCGACCTGGCGGTCCGGCGCGGCGAGCGAGTCGGCCTCATCGGCGAATCCGGCTCCGGTAAGACCCTGACCGCCTTGGCGGTGATGGGCCTGCTCGAAGAGCATCTCAGCGTCACCGGCCAGATCCATCTCGCTGGTGTCGAGGGGAACCTGCTCGACAAGAGCGAGAAAGCGTTATGCGACCTTCGCGGCTCCCGGATGGGGATGGTCTTCCAAGAACCGATGACTGCGCTGAATCCCACGATGAGGGTCGGCGCCCAGGTCGCTGAGGCGATGATCTTGCATGGACGTACCGACCGGGCTCAAGCACAGCGTGAGGTGCTCCGATTGTTGGCAGAGATGAGATTGCCCGATCCTGCTCAGGCTGCTCGTGCCTACCCGCATCAGTTGTCCGGTGGGCAACGGCAACGGGTCGTCCTGGCCATGGCACTGGCGAATTCCACCGATCTGTTGATCTGCGACGAACCGACTACTGCGCTGGACGTGACCGTTCAGGCCAATGTGCTCGACCTCGTCGTGCGGGGCGTCTCCCGCCCCGGGGCAGGACTGCTCTTCATCAGCCACGATCTGGGAGTGATCGCCACGGTCTGCGACCGGGTCGCCGTCATGTACGACGGGCACATCGTGGAGAGCGGCGGCGTTCAAGAGGTCTTGTCTTCGCCTTCACACGAGTACACCCAACGACTCATCGCTGCATCAGAGCTACGCGGACTGGAGGACCGTAAGGGTCCTGAACAGCTGGGACCACGATCCTCGATCAGGCTCTCCCCGAAAACTCGGGTTCGTCCTCCTGAACCAGGCGAACCAGCCGAGGACATTCCGCTGATCCAGGTGCAGGAAGTCACCCGGGAGTATCGACGTCCTCGGAGTTCACTGCGGGAACCGCCTCCGGTGGTCGCCGCACTTCAAGGGATCGACCTGACCGTCCGCCAAGGAGAACGCCTCGGGATCGTCGGTGAGTCCGGTTGCGGGAAATCGACCTTGTTGAGGTTGATCGCAGGCCTGGACAGCCCTACCCGGGGAAGGATCCTGGTGAATGGACAACAAGTGTCCGGGGTACCGGAACGTGGCTTGCGTTTCCTGCGCGCCAGCCTGCAGATGGTCTTCCAAGATCCACTGGGTTCACTGGACCCGAGGATGCGCGTCTACTCCTCGGTGCGCGAGCCACTCCTGGCCACCGGGCACGAAGGCCATCGAGAACGTATCTGGTCCCTGCTGGAGTCGGTCGGGATCGAGCCGGAGAGTGCCGCGCGTTACCCCCACCAGTTCTCCGGAGGACAGCGACAAAGGATCTCCATAGCCCGGGCCATCGGACCGTCCCCGGACATCCTCCTGGCCGACGAACCGGTGAGCGCACTGGACGTCTCAGCCCGGGCCCAGGTGCTGGCCGTCCTGGATCATCTGGTCGATGATCTGGGACTGACCCTCGTCTTCGTGTCGCACGATCTCTCCGTCGTCCGACATGTCTGCGAACGTGTGATCGTGATGAAAGCAGGCCAGATCGTCGAGGAAGGACCGGTCGAACAGATCTACACCGCTCCTCGGCATCCGTACACCCGACGCCTCGTAGCCAGTATTCCGACCGTGGACCGTGCGCTGTCCGGCGTGACCGCTGCAGACCTGGCCGCTGCCCGCGCTCAGGAACATCCCCCGGAGAGCAGCGATGCATCGACACGATGACCGTATCGTTCTCTCACCGACCGACCTGACCACTTTTCTCGCTTGCCCTCATGCCACCAGACAGGACCTGGAGGTCGCCAGAGGACACCGGCCTCCGCCGCCTCGAAGCGTGGACGACCAGCTGATGCTGATCTCCGCCCGAGGGATGGCCCACGAACGGGAATACCTGCGTCGCCTCGAATCCGAAGGCCGCCGAATCGTCGAGATCGGTCGTCACCCCGACCTGAGGCTGGCCGAGATCCGGACGGTCGAGGCCATGCGCTCCGGTGCCGATGTCGTCTACCAGGGGACCTTGTACGACGGGACCTGGTTGGGCTACGCAGACTTCCTGATCAAGGACCCCCACGCTTCGTCGGACTTCGGTGAATGGGCCTACGACCTGGTCGACACGAAATTGTCCCGTCACCTGAGTACGGCAGCTCTGCTCCAGCTCTCCACCTACGCCCGCAGGTTGGAAACGCTACAGGGTGTACCCCCTCAGCGACTGATCGTGGTCACCGGGGACGGTGAAGAGCGAGTCTGGCGTCCCGACGACGTAGAAGCCTATGCGGCCCGTACCCGCGACAGCCTGGAGAGTTTCGTCGCGGCGGCGCTGAACGACGACCCGTCCGCGTGCACCGAAGGTCACCCAGTGGCCCAATGCGCTCGTTGTCATTGGTTTCCTGACTGTCAAAGGCACTGGGAGAAGACCGATGACCTGAGCCTGGTCGCCGGAATGAGACACCAGTACCGAACTGCTCTGCGCGCTGCCGGGATCACGACGGTCGCCGGGCTCGCCACCGCAACGGATCGCCAGATCCCCGGCATCGGTCGAGGCGTTCACGAACGACTTCGTCGTCAAGCCGGAATCCAGATCGCTGAACGCGAGGACGGGCGTCCCCGCTACGACCTGCTTCCCCACGTTCCGGGCAAAGGGCTTGCCTCGCTGCCGACCCCGGACGCAGGCGATGTCTACCTCGACTTCGAAGGAGATCCCTTCGCCGGGGACGGGGTGGGGCGGGAGTACCTCGCGGGGATCTACGACCGGGAGGGTGGATTCCACACCTGGTGGGCCCATGATGACGGAGCCGAAGGACAACTGACCGCAGATCTCCTGGAGTTCCTGATACGGCGATGGCAGCAGCACCCAGGCATGCACGTCTACCACTACGCGCCGTACGAGGAGAGCGCGCTGAAGAGGCTCACCGGCCGACATGGTGTCGGTGAATCCGAGCTGGACGCGCTGCTGCGCGGGGGACGGCTCGTCGACCTTTACGCCGTGGTCCGGCAGGGGTTGCTGGTGGGCAAGCCGTCATATTCGATCAAGAAGCTCGAAGACCTGTACTGGGGGCACACCCGGCATGGTGAGGGGGACGAGGTCGCCGACGCGATGAGTTCTGTCGTGGAGTACGAACGTTTCCTCGAGACAGGGGAAGAACAGATACTTCATCGCATAGCGGAGTACAACAAGGAGGACGTTCGCTCGACCCTGGCTCTGCACGACTGGCTGGAGGAACGCCGCAACGAGCTGATCGAGCGCCTCGTCGCCTCAGGGGAAGCCCCTCCCGAACGGCCTTCCTCGAGCGGATGGGAAGAGGTCTCGGAGAGCGAATCAGCTGCTGCTGAAAAAGCGCTGGCAGAAAGGCTCCTCGCCGCAGGACATGAGCTCCTCGCCGGGCTGGTCGGGTGGCACCGACGTGAGGATCGTCCGGACTGGTGGGACTTCTTCCGTCGAGCCGAGATGAGTGATGAAGAACTCCTGGAGGACAGCGCCGCCACCGGACGCCCCGGGCCACCCTCCCCGGCAGGGGAGCGAGCAGGGAAGAACGGGCGGGTGACCAGCCGTTTCTGGCGGTATTCCTTCCCTCCGCAGAACTGCAAATTCCAGATCGACTCGGCTGTGTACGACGTGGACACGAGAACATCCTGCGGGAAAGTCATCGAGATCGACACCGACCGGGGGGAGATCGTCCTCTCCCGAAAAGCCTCCCTCGAGCCAGCGGCACCACGAGGTCTGATGCCCTCCGGGCCGATCGACAACACGGTCCTGCGCGGCGCGCTCACCCGCCAGGCCGAAGCATTCCTCGCCGGAGGCTCTCCCACCGGGATGGCACTGGTGCACCGGAAAGTCCCCGAATGCCTGGCGCTACTCCCGGAGGAGAGCCCCGCCGACGCGGTTCGCCGGATCGGATTGTCCTTGGACGGCAACGTTCTCGCCGTTCAAGGACCGCCCGGAGCGGGAAAGACCTATGCCGCGTCCAGACTCGTCCGCGCACTTCTCAGCCACGGGTACAAGGTCGGGATCACCGCGCAATCCCATGCCGTGATCCGCAATCTCCTCGACGAGATCGGACGGCCTGCACTACACAAGGTCGGTACGGTCCGGCCCGGCGTTCAAGATCCGTCCGGGGTCGTGGAGGTCGCCGACAACACAACGATTGCTCACGCCCTTGTCGACGGGCAAGCACAACTCGTCGGCGGCACAGCTTGGCTGTGGGCCCGCGATGAGATGGCCGGCTCCGTCGACGTCCTGATCATCGACGAAGCAGGCCAGTTCTCACTGGCCAACGCCGTAGCCGTAGCAGGAGCGGCCCGTTCGGTGGTCCTGTTGGGCGACCCCCAACAATTGACCCAGCCCACCAAAGCCGACCACCCACACGGAGCCGGTATCTCCGCCTTGGCGCATCTCATCGGGGAATCTGACGTCATCCCGCCCGACCGCGGCCTCTTCCTCGATGTCACCTACCGGATGCATCCCCAGGTCACCGCATTCGTCTCCCGGATCAGCTATGACGGACGCCTGCGTTCGGCCCCTGACCGGGAACGACAGTCGGTGCAGGCACCAGGTCTGATCCACGGTTCAGGTTTACGACAAGTCCCGGTCACCCATCAGGGAAATGTCCAGGACAGTCCCGAGGAGGCCCAGGTCGTGGCCCGGTTGGTCAACGACCTGCTGCAGGGGAAGTTCATCGACGCCCAAGGAAGTTCCCACCCGATGTCCACCGCGGACATCCTTGTGGTCGCGCCGTACAACGCCCATGTCACCCGACTGAGAACACAGCTTCCCGAGGGTGTCCGGGTCGGCACCGTGGACGCCTTCCAAGGGCAGCAGGCTCCGGTCGTGATCTATTCGACAGGTAGTTCCAGCGCTCTTGACGCACCACGGGGCATTTCCTTCCTGTACGACGTCCACCGGTTGAATGTCGCGGTGTCCCGGGCGAAGGCGCTTGCGGTGTGGGTTGGTTCACCGTCATTGTTGGACGCTGCGGCTGCCACGCCGGAGCAGATCAGATTGGTCAATGCCCTGTGTCTGTTCGCCGAACAGGCCGAGAAGATCGATGGGGGTATCGCCGGGTCGACGGTAGATCGCTAACCGTGTGATGGCACACATCCTCGGGTGATGCTCTGGTGTCTGAGATGTTTTTCTCAAATACTAGATTTCTCTCGCCGTGGTACGCCTGCCGCGTGCCACTTCTCGTCCCAAGGAGCGACATGACCGACTGGGCCTTCGAAACCCGCCAGATCCATGCCGGGCAGAGGCCCGACCCGGCGACAGGCGCCCGAGCACTGCCGATCTTCCAGACCACGAGCTATGTCTTCGAGGACGCCGAGACCGCTGCCAACCGTTTCGCCTTGTCCGATCTGGGGCCGATCTACACCCGCTTGGGCAATCCCACCACCGAGGTCGTCGAGAACCGGCTGGCCTCCCTCGAAGGTGGTGTCGGAGCGCTTCTCCTGGCCAGTGGGACTGCCGCGACGACCTATGCGATCCTCAACGTCGCTCAGGCAGGGGACCATGTGGTGGCTAGTGCGGCGCTGTACGGCGGCACTTACAACCTGCTCAAGTACACCCTGCCGCGGTTCGGTATCGAGACGAGCTTTGTTCAGGACACCGCAGATCTGGACCAATGGCGAGCGGCATTGCGCCCGAACACCAAGATCCTCTTCGGTGAGACCATCTCGAATCCCGACCAGCAGGTCCTCGACATCGAAGCTGTGGCTGGCGTTGCCCACGAAGCAGGGATTCCGCTGTTCGTCGACAATACGGTCGCCACGCCGTACCTGATCCGTCCCATCGAACACGGTGCGGACGTCGTGATCCACTCGGCGACGAAGTACCTGGCTGGTCACGGCACATCGATCGTCGGCGTTCTGGTCGACGCAGGCACTTTCGACTACACACAGGATCCCGAGAAGTTCCCACAGTTCAACACCCCTGCGGAGAGCTACCACGGGCTGGTCTACGGTCGAGATCTCGGTGTCGGTTCGCCTTTCGGTGCCAACCTGTCCTTCATCCTCAAGGCGCGTGTCGACCTGCTGCGGGACACCGGCGCGGCGGTCTCACCGTTCAACTCCTTCCTGTTGGCCATCGGCGTGGAGACCTTGTCGCTACGCATGGAACGCCACCTCGAGAATGCTCGCAAGGTTGTCGACTACTTGAACGGGCACTCGCAGGTCAAGTCAGTGAATTACGCTTCGCTGAAAGGAAATCGGGATTTCGACCGGGCTGCGAAGTATTGCCCCAAGGGCTCTGGAGCGGTCTTCAGCTTTGAGATCTCCGGTGGATTGGATGCCGGGAAGCGTTTCGTCGACGCGCTCGAGCTGCACAGCCACGTCGCCAATATCGGGGATGTTCGTTCCTTGGTCATCCATCCCGCATCGACCACGCACAGCCAAGGAAGCGACGAGGACCGGGCTGGAGCGGGCATTACCCCAGGGCTGATCCGGCTGGCCGTCGGTATCGAACACATCGATGACATCCTGGCCGACCTCGACAAAGGTTTTGCTGCCGCATTGTCTTGATCTCGTCCCTGTGGCCTGGGTGAGCCCAGGCCACAGGGAAAGCAACGGACGATTCTTCACTTCGGGCGGTGAGATTCGTCGTACAGTCGCTCGACATGCTCAGGGAAATGCTCAAGAACCGCTCGGCGACGTAATTTCATGCTCGGCGTCAGTTCCTCGTGCTCGATCGACAGATCACGTTCGAGAATCGAGAACTGTTTGATGGTTTCCCACCTATTAAGATTCGCGTTGAGTTGATCGATGTATTCCTGAACGAGGTCTCGTGCGGCTGACGAGGTCACGATCTGCTCGTAAGGCTGGCCTGTCATCCCATTCTTGGCAGCCCATCCGGTGATCGACTCCTCATCGAGCGTGACCAGTGCGCTGGCAAATGGTTTGCCGGCGCCGATGACCAGGAATTGACTGACATAGGGGCACAGCCCTTTGAAATGGGCTTCGATCTGTGCTGGAGCGATGTATTTTCCGCCAGAAGTCTTGAAAAGGTCCTTCTTCCGGTCGGTGATGGTGATGAATCCACGTTCGTCGATCTCGCCGATGTCACCTGTACAGAAATAGCCGTCCTCGGTGAATACTTCTTCGGTGGCTTCAGGTTTGTTGTGATAGCCCAGCATGACTCCGGGGCCCTTGACCAGCACCTCCCCGTCGGGGGCGATCTTGACATCGGTACCCGGCGCAGGCCAGCCGATAGATCCGAATCGGAAGGTTCCGGTATGAGGTCGGTTGACGGTGGTGAGCGCTGCAGTTTCGGTCAGTCCATACCCCTCGCAGATGAGTAGGCCGAAAGCAGCGAACCACCAACCTACTTCGGGATCGAGCGGAGCCGAACCAGAGATGAAGAAGCGGATGCGTCCACCGAAGCGTTCTCGCACTTTTCGCAGCACAAGAGCATCCGCGGCGATGTACTGCAGCAGAAGATGAGGAGGCAGCTTCCGCCCGGCCTGTCGATGGACCGCGACCTGCTGGCCGATGCCGAGCGCCCATTTGATGAGAAGAGCTTTCACTCCGGTGGCTTCGTCGAAGGTCATACCGACTTTGGCCTTGACCTTCTCGAAGATGCGCGGCGCGGCTCCCATCCATGTGGGCTTGACCACCGCAAGGTTGTCGACGATCTTGTCCAACCTGCCGTCGACTGCGGTGGGGAAGCCGACCTGGAGCGGGATGGACAGCAAGATCTTGCCGAAGACATGGGAGAGCGGCAGCCACAAATACTGCAGGTCGTCCTCGGTCATCAAGTTGATCGAGGCTATGGAGGCTCCGGCCCAGACGAAGGCGTCATGGGGGAGCTCAGCACCTTTGGGAGGGCCGGTCGTCCCCGAGGTGTAGATGATGGTGGCCAGATGCCGAGAGGTAAGCGCATCGATGCGCTCATCGACCGCGGTAGGGCTCCGCCGGAGGAACTCGTCACCCATCTCGGAGAGCTCGGCCAAGGTGATGACCCAACCGTCGTCATTGTCGACGAGAGGCTCGTCCTCGAAGCAGATGACCTTGGAAACCGAGGGGATCTCATTCCTGCGGCCACGTAATTTCGCAACCTGTCCTGCATCTTCGGCGAAGACGATACGAGACCCCGAATCGGCCAGGAGGTAGGCGACGTCTCCGGCATTCGTCGTGGGATAAACCGTGGTGGTGGCGCATCCTGCACACATCACGGCAAGGTCCGCGACGATCCATTCGAAACGGGTCGTGGAAGCGATCGCGACCCGATCA
Source organism: Austwickia chelonae (assembly GCF_003391095.1). Classification (NCBI taxonomy): domain Bacteria; kingdom Bacillati; phylum Actinomycetota; class Actinomycetes; order Micrococcales; family Dermatophilaceae; genus Austwickia; species Austwickia chelonae. The sequence goes on from NZ_CP031447.1 coordinate 1,674,955, forward strand.
CCGATCTGGGCGTTCAGGGCAAGCAGGCCAGCAGCCCAGGACCAGACGAGGTCCTTGGTCTCCGCCCAGGTGATATCGACGAGGGTGTCCTCCCGGAAGTACTTGTAGGCGACCTGGTTCCCTGACGTCAGGACTCGGTCGCGGAAGACATGCGCGATGCTCGGCCTGCGGTTCTCCAAGATTTCTTGGTCGATTTTTTCTTGTGCCACTGCGGGGCTGCTCATGTCGACTCCTTCGCTCCGTACCGTGCCGGGCGGGGCGACGTGGTCGGCGACATCGTGTCCGTCCTCGGAAGGAACGACGCGGCGGTGCGTCGATGCATCCGCTCCAGGGCTGGCTTTCAGGCTCTCATCGATGGATGCGTGTTGGGGCTTTTGTCGGGGTGTGACTCGTCACGAAGTAGAGGTTTGCAGCGAACGGGTCTTCCGGAGCGACGAAGAGCCACCTGATTTGATCAGGCTTGCGCACGACCTCGGGAATGGTGTGGGGGCATGGTCCGTTGTTCACCGCGCAGCCCTGTCCGCTTCCCTGATATCGCGGAGGGGCCTGGTCACGGCAATGGTGTGGATCTGGCCGTGACCCGTGAAGGACATCGAGCGCGGCGGTATCGGCAGTCTGCAGGATCTGCTTCTCCGGGCTCGGGAACAGAGAGATGGGTGGGAGACGTGCGGGTCGACATACTGGTGATCGGGTGGGGCAAGGCCGGGAAGACCCTGGCTGCGAGGTTGGCCGCCTCCGGTCGTTCGGTGGTACTGGTGGAGAGGTCTCCGCAGATGTACGGCGGTACCTGCATCAATGTGGGGTGTGTCCCGACGAAGGACCTGGTCGTGAGCGCAGAGATGCGCCGGGCTTCGGACGACCCTGCTGCCTATTTCGCTGAGGCCGTCGCCGAACGGAATTCCCTGGTAGGCGCCTTGAACCGCGCAAACCATGCCATGTTGACCTCGGTGTCGTCGGTGACTGTCCTCGACGGGAGTGCCCACTTCATCGGGCCCAAGCAGGTCGTGGTGGAGCGGGGCGGTGACGAGATCACGGTGGAAGCCGAGACGATCATCATCGGTACCGGCACCGTTCCGCGGAAGCCGACGGTGCCGGGAGCAGACGGCCCCCGCATCTTCGATTCCACGACGATTCAGCAGGTGGAACCGGTTCCACAGCGGTTGGTGATCGTCGGCGGCGGTTTCATCGGGCTGGAGTTCGCGAATATGTTCGCGCACTTCGGCGCGGCGGTGACCGTTCTGGACTCGGGTGTCGAGTTCCTCCCGAGGGTGGACCGGGATGTCGCGGTGGAGGTCCGGGAGACGTTGACCGACCGAGGCATCGATATCCGGCAGGGGCTGCAGATCGGGGAATTCCGCGACCGGGGCGACTTCGTGGAAGTACGTTCCGGTGATGCCTCCTTCGATGCCGATGCGGTGCTGGTGGCGACAGGACGGATGCCGGCTACGTCCGGACTCGGCTTGGAGGCGGCGGGGATCACGATGGATGACCGAGGTTATGTCGTGGTCGACGACCAGTTGCGTACCACGGTCGACGGGGTTTTCGCGGTCGGCGACGTGAACGGTGGCCCGCAGTTCACCTACATCTCCTTCGACGATTTCCGCATCGTGTGGGATGCCGTGACCGGTGAGGGGAAGCGTCGACGCTCAGATCGCAGGGCGGTCCCGAACAGCACCTTCATCACGCCTCCTTTGTCGCAGGTGGGGATGACCGAGCAGGAAGCTCGGGAATCGGGCCGAACGGTCGTGGTGGCGAAGAAGAAGGTCGCTTCCATCGCGGCAATGCCTCGGCCGAAGATCCTGGGGGAGACCCATGGTCTGATCAAGTTCCTGATCGACGCTGAAGAACGCACCATCTTGGGAGCGACCGTCTTCTGCACCGATTCTCAGGAGCTGGTCAACATGGTGGCACTAGCGATTCGCCTGGGCGCCACGGTGGAGGACCTGCGGGACGGGATCTGGACGCATCCCTCCAGCACGGAGGCCTTCAACGAAGTGCTGGCTGCGACCACCCCGCTGGTCTGAACCACGCGGGGACAGGATGCCGTCCGGCTGTGGTTCTGGACTAGTCGACGTGTAGCTCGCCCATCGGGCCCCACCCGTCGGACTCGAACTGGGTGTTGATGATCTGCGGGGTTGCGGACAGGTACTGCGGGAAGTCCTGCTGCATCTGAGCGAAGTGAGCGCTTTTCACGTGGGGCTCGGCACCATCGTCCTCGAAGGCTTCGACGAGGACGTAGGTGTTGGGCTCCTCGACGCTGCGGCTCCACTCGAACCAGAGGTTCTTCGGCTCGGCGAGTGTGGCCTGGGTGAACTCCCGCGAGATCTCAGGCCACCGATCGGCGTACTCGGGCTTCACGGGGAATTTCACGTTGATCAGGATCATGCCGTCCACTCTAGGTGCGTGACCCCGCCTGAAGCCCTCATGCTCGCGGCCTCGCATGGTGAGCCAATCTGCGGCTGCTCAGAGAAGATCGGTGCAGAAGCCGATTCGCCCGAGACCAGCCGCATCGGCTCGGTAAAACGGTTTGGGCTGCGATGGGCTCGCTGTCTATCCTGGTCAGCGTGCCATACCAGCCTCCGCAGCCGCCCCGCGATGAACCGGTCGACCCGACCAGTCGCAAGACCGGCGGTGGGAAGGGGCGTAGACCACCGCGTCATCCCGGTCGTCGCCAGCAGCCAGACCCTACTGCGGCGAACAACCGGCTCGAAGGGCGCAACGAGCGTGAGGCTCATCGCGTAGAGGGCAGGTCGACTCGACGGTCAGATCAACGTCGCAGCGAGCGGAGCCCTCGCGATGGGGAGCGTCGTGAGCAGAGGCGACGAGGTCCGGAGACTCCCGAGCAGAAGGCCGAGCGCATTGCGCGACGGGAAGCTGCCCATCAGCGGCGGCGCGCCTCCGTTCCCGAGATTACATACCCCGATCTGCCCGTCTCGGCGCGCAAGGACGACATCGCTCAGGCTATCCGTGACCATCAGGTCGTGATCGTCGCCGGGGAGACCGGATCGGGCAAGACGACCCAACTCCCGAAGATCTGCCTCGAACTGGGCCGCGGCATCAAGGGGACCATCGGCCACACCCAGCCGCGCCGGATCGCGGCCCGCAGCGTCGCCGAGCGTATCGCCGAAGAGCTCGACGTCGAGATCGGTGCGGCCATCGGCTACCAGGTCCGGTTCACCGACCACACGACCCGGGACACGCTCGTGAAGGTGATGACGGACGGGGTCCTCCTCGCGGAGCTGCAACGTGATCGTGACCTACGTCGCTATGACACGATCGTCATCGACGAGGCACATGAGCGCAGTCTCAACATCGACTTCATCCTCGGCTATCTCAAGCAGCTCCTGCCCCGTCGTCCCGACCTGAAGGTCATCGTCACTTCCGCGACGATCGACCCCGAGAAGTTCGCTGCGCACTTCACCGATGCGCACGGCAGGCCCGCGCCGATCATCGAGGTGTCCGGCCGTACCTTCCCCGTCGAGGTCCGTTACCGGCCGCTGGTACGCACCGAACCCAACCCGAAGCCTGGCGGTGACCCCCTTGAGATCGAGATCGACCAGGTCACCGGCATTTGTGAAGCCGTCGAGGAGCTGTGGACAGAAGGCGGAGGAGCTGCCGGGTCCGGTGGTACCGGGGGAGAGGGCGGACATGACATCCTGGTTTTCCTGTCCGGTGAGCGAGAAATTCGTGATGCCGCTGACGCCCTGAACGGCATGGGCCTTCCCGACACAGAGGTCCTGCCGCTGTTCGCCCGGCTGTCCGCAGCCGAACAGCACCGGGTCTTCGCCCGTCACTCCGGCCGTCGGATCGTGCTCGCCACGAATGTCGCTGAGACCTCCTTGACCGTTCCAGGAATCCGGTACGTCGTCGATGCAGGCACCGCGCGGATCTCGCGTTACTCCCAGCGCACGAAGGTGCAACGACTGCCCATCGAACCGATCAGCCAGGCGAGCGCGAATCAGCGTTCGGGCCGTTGCGGCCGGGTCGCGGATGGTATCGCGATCCGCCTGTACACCGAGGAGGACTTCGCCGGGCGTAGCGAGTTCACCGATCCGGAGATCCTGCGCACGAACCTGGCCTCGGTCATCCTGCAGATGACGAGCCTCGGGCTGGGGGACATCTCCCGCTTCCCCTTCGTGGATCGTCCGGACAACCGGATGGTGACGGACGGGCTGCGGTTACTGCATGAACTGCACGCCGTCGACCCCGACGAACCGGATCCGCGCCGCCGACTCACTTCGGTCGGACGGCAGCTGGCGGCGGTACCGGTGGACCCGCGGATGGCGCGGATGATCCTTGCTGCGGCGCAAGAGGGCTCGCTGCGTGAGGTGTTGGTCATCGTCGCAGCCTTGTCGATCCAGGATGTCCGGGAACGCCCGGCGGACAAGCAGACCCAGGCCGACCAGGCGCATGCGCGGTTCAAGGAGGAGCACTCCGATTTCGTCACTCTGCTCAATCTGTGGCGGTACGTGAAGACGGCGCAGAAGGAGAAGTCCGGCAGCGCTTTCCGCAGGATGTGCCAGGCCGAATACCTGCATTACCTGCGGATCCGGGAATGGCAAGACCTGCACCGGGAGCTGCGTTCGGTGGCACGTGATCTCGGTCTGGTCGAGAACAGTGCGTCCGCATCAGCAGACCAGATCCATCGTGCGCTCCTGACCGGTCTGCTTTCCCACGTCGGTTTACGGGACGCGGAGAAACGCGACTATCTCGGAGCCCGAGGTGCCCGTTTCGCGATCCAGCCCGGTTCGACGCTCTTCCGCCGCCAGCCAGACTGGGTGATGTCGGCGGAGCTGGTTGAGACGACTCGGCTGTGGGCCCGCACCAATGCCATCACCGATCCGGAGTGGATCGAGCATGCCGCCCAACACCTGGTGAAACGTAGCTATTCGGAGCCGCGCTGGTCCACATCGACAGCATCGGCCGTCGCCACCGAACGGGTCACGCTCTACGGCATTCCTCTGGTCGCTGATCGGACGGTCCAGTACGGACGCATCGATCCCGAGACCAGTCGCGACCTGTTCATCCGGCATGCACTCGTCGAGGGTGACTGGACGACCCCGCACCGTTTCTTCCACGACAACCGCAAACTGGTCGACAAGCTGACCGAATGGGAATCCCGTGCTCGACGGCGGGACATCCTCGTGGAGGACGAGGACCTGGTCGAGTTCTACGATCACCGTATTCCGAAGGACGTCGTCTCCGGCGCACACTTCGACAGCTGGTGGAAGAAAGAACATCGACGCCACCCCGACCTGCTGACCTTCACCGAAGAGGTGCTGGTGGCGGAGGCTTCCGGGGGGATCGACGAAGCCCTTGCCCGTGACTATCCGCAGGTGTGGCATCAAGGAGACCTGTCTTTGCGGCTGACTTATCAGTTCGAGCCGGGTACCGACGCCGACGGCGTGACCTGCCATATCCCTCTGGACGTGCTCAATCAGGTCGACGACCTCGGTTTCGACTGGCTCGTGCCTGGCATGCGGGCCGAGCTGGCCACCGCACTGCTGAAAAGCCTTCCCAAATCAACCCGGAAACATTTCGTTCCCACTCCGGACCACGCGCAACGTGCGCTGAGTCAGGCAGACCCCGTAGAGGGCTCGCTCACCGACGAACTGGCCCGTGCTCTGTGGATCAACACCGGGGTCCGGGTCGACCCGGACGAGTTCGACCTGGAACGTCTCCCGGATCATCTACGGATGACCTTCCGGGTCGAGGACCGGCGTCGTCGTCGACTCGCCGAGGGAAAATCCCTGACCGCACTCCAGGAGCAGCTTGCGCCGAAGGTTCGGAACACCATGTCCCGAGCCGCAGGAGGCTTGGAGAAACACGGCCTGACGAGCTGGTCCTTCGGGCAGCTCCCCAACACCTTCGAAGCCGAACGGGGGCGCAGCACCATCCAAGGGTTCCCCGCCTTGGTCGACGAAGGAGACACGGTCGCCGTTCAGGTCCTGGCCAGCCTTGCGGAGCAGGAGAGCGCGACACGTCTGGGTATCCGGCGGCTGTTGCTGCTCAACACGACCGCGCCTTGGCAACGAATCCTTGGGCTGTTGAGCAATACACAGAAGCTGGCCTTGGGACACAACCCGCACGGGTCGGTCCCTGCGCTCTTGGACGATGTCCTGGCGTGCGCTGTCGATGCCATCGTTGCGAGACTCGTCGCAGCCAAACCTGGGCGGAAGATACGCACCGAACAGGATTTCCAGGACGCGCTCGCCGCGGTGCGGCGTGAGATCGTGCCCCAGGTCATCGAGATCGTGGAACTCGTGCATCCGGTACTCGATCGAGCGTTGGCCGTGCGGCTGAGCCTGGACCGGATGAGGTCACCTGCTGCGGCGGATCTGAAGGCAGACCTGACTGGGCAGCTCGATGCTTTGGTCTACGGGGGATTCGTCGCCGCGACCGGTTTTGACCAACTGCGGCATCTTCCTCGCTATCTTGCCGGGATGATCGAACGGATCGAGAAGGGATCGGTCGACCTGAGGAAGGACGCCGAGCGTGCCGCTCAGGTGGCTCGGGTCGATGCCGAGCGCATCAAGGTCGTGGAGTCCTTGCCCGCAGGCGAGCGGGAGGCTGCGGATGTCCGAGCCCTGCGGTGGATGCTCGAGGAACTGCGGGTCAGCTTGTTCGCTCAACGGCTGGGCACTGCTGGTCCGGTCTCGGAGAAACGGATCTACAAGGCGATGGACGCGGTGGAGGATGCTCACGCACGCTGAACCGTGGGTGGGCATCCTCTCCGTCCTCGTGGCTCGGTCAGCTCCCGTCAGGAACCTGGCTGCCGTGTCCCATGGAACGCAACCGTTGGCGCAGCCGAGCCGCGTCGTCGTCCATTCGTTCGGGGGAGGGGTCGTGGTCGGCCCGGTCGATGTCGAAATCGGCAGCGGAGCTGGCCGGCCAGACGTGGAGGTGAAGGTGGGGGACTTCGAATCCCTGCACGAGGAGCCCGATGCGAGGGGACTTCCATTCCTGTTGCTGCGCTTGGGCGATGATCTGGGCCACTTGGCTGAGATGGGTGAACAGTTCTGGAGAGGCGTCGGTCCACTGCGCGATCTCTTCCCTCGGCACGACCAGGGTGTGTCCGGGGGTCAGCGGGGCGATGGTGAGGAAGGCGACGCACTGCGGATCCTGCCAGACGAACCGTCCTGGGATGTCACCGGCGATGATGCGACTGAAGATACTGGCCATGGCTCCACCCTAGACAAGCAGCCGGCTTCGGTTCCGGGGTGAGTTCTTCCTCGAAGCACGTGGCGGAATCGTCCAGCAACCAGGAAAGTCAGGGTTATTCCTTCTCCAGGGCGATGTTGTTCTTTGTCTACGGCCTGTATGAGGGTGGCGCTGTGGCTACGGTTCTCCTGCGGACGGCGTAGGCTCTCTCAGGACGAAATGGACCGGATGAAAGCGCACGTGAAGTGTCCCTGCTGGATCAGATCAATAACCCCGCGGACCTGCGGAGTCTCGACCATGACCAACTCGAGGAGTTGGCGGAGGAGATCCGTGCGTTCCTGGTGCGGGCAGTGTCGGCCACCGGCGGGCATCTCGGTCCCAATCTTGGGGTCGTGGAGCTCACGATGGTTCTGCACAGAGTGTTCGACAGTCCCCATGACACCCTTGTTTTCGACACGGGGCACATCAGTTACGTGCACAAGTTGCTGACAGGACGTCAGGATTTCTCGCAGCTCCGTTCAAAGGGCGGTCTGTCGGGTTATCCGTCGAGAGCCGAGTCGGAACACGATGTGGTGGAGAACAGCCATGCCTCGACATCGTTGTCCTGGGCGACCGGTATCGCCCAAGCGCGCCGTATCCGGGGCGAGGACGACCGGCATACGGTCGCGGTGATCGGTGACGGTGCTTTGACCGGCGGGATGGCCTGGGAGGCCTTGAACAATCTCGCGAGTGTCAAGGACCTTCCCCTGGTGATCGTGGTGAACGACAACACCCGTAGCTATGCGCCGACGATCGGAGGATTGGCCGAGCATCTGGCCTGGCTGCGGACGACCCGTGAGTACGAGAAGCTGCTGAGCTGGGGCAAGGAGACCTTGTCCCGGACTCCGGTGGTGGGTCGTCCCGCTTTGGGCACCTTGCACGGGATGAAGAAGGGTCTGAAGGACATCGTGGCGCCTCAGGGGCTCTTCGAAGACCTCGGGTTGAAGTACGTCGGCCCGGTAGACGGTCACGACCTACAGGCTGTCGAGGTCGCCTTGAAACAGGCGAAGGGCTACGGCGCTCCGGTGATCGTGCACGTGATGACTCGTAAAGGAAATGGTTATGAGCATGCGTGCAACCACGACGACGACCGTTTCCATGCGGTGGGTGTGATCAATCCGGAGACAGGTCTGCCTCTGGAGGTGTCGGGTCGTTCCTGGACTGACGATTTCTCGGAGGCGATCGAGAAACTCGGTGAGGAACGGGACGATGTGGTGGCTTTGACAGCAGCCATGCTGATCCCTGTCGGACTGAAGGGTTTTGCGGAACGTTTTCCGGATCGTGTATTCGATGTCGGTATTGCGGAACAACACGCGGTGACCATGGCAGCTGGTTTGGCGTTCGGTGGTCTGCACCCTGTGGTGGCTGTCTATTCCACTTTCCTCAACCGTGCTTTCGATCAGATGTTGATGGACTGCGCCTTGCACCAAGCTGGGGTGACTTTTGTCCTCGACCGTGCCGGGATCACCGGCAGCGACGGGGCCTCCCACAACGGAATGTGGGATATGACCTTGGCAAATATTGTTCCGGGGCTGGCGCTGGCCGCACCGCGGGACGGTATACGGGTGGCCCAGGCGCTGCAGGAGGCAGCCGAGGTCGACGATGCACCGACGGTCATCCGTTTCTCCAAGGGGAATCCGCCGGCGCCGATCGACGAGATCCGCAGCATAGGTGTCGTGGATATCCTGGCCGAGCCTGATGAGTACGACGAGGTCGATGATCTGGTTGTCGCCTTGGGCTCCTTCGTCCCGCTCGCTGTGCAGGTAGCTGAGCAGCTGACGGCACGGGGTCGCAGAGTCAGGGTGATCGATCCTCGTTGGTGTCTGCCTGTGCCGGGCGAACTCATCGATATTGCCCGAGGAGCAGCGCGGATCGTGGTGATCGAGGACAATCTCGTCGGTGGTGGTATCGGTGCGGCTGTGACTTTGGCCTGCTCTGAGGCTGGCTTGACCGCGCCGGTGAAGCAGTTCGGAGTACCCAAACGCTTCCTCGATCACGCAAGTCGTGGCCAGATCCTCGCAGAGGTCGGTTTGACCGCCGACTGCATCATGCAGAGGCTGCCTGACTGATCTTTGCGCGGTCGGTAGCTGTCTCACCGCTGAAATACGAAGAAGCCTCTGGTGCGACCCTCGTGAGAGGCGGACACCGGAGGCTTCTTCGTGTTTCAGGCGGGTCAGATGTCCCGGAAGGTGGTGACGCTGGCGCCGAGTGCGTTGAGCCGCTCGGCGAGGTCCTCGTATCCACGGTTGATCACGTAGACATTGCGGAGCACGGAGGTGCCAGGGGTGGCCAGCATCGCAATGAGGATGACCACGCCGGGACGTAGCGCCGGCGGGCAGACGACCTCGGCTGCGCGCCAACGGGTCGGTCCGTCGATCAGTACCCGGTGGGGGTCGAGGAGCTGTACCTTCGCCCCGACCTTGGTGAGTTCGGTCAGGTAGATGGCACGGTTCTCGTAGACCCAGTCGTGGAGCATGGTGCGTCCTTGGGCGACGGCACCGATGAGCGCGAAGAAGGGCAGGTTGTCGATATTGAGCCCCGGGAAAGGCATCGGGTGGATCTTGTCGATGGGAGCGACCAATGGACCAGGCACGGTCGTCAGATCGGCCAGCCGGGTCTTCCCGTTGGCCGAGGCGTATTCCTCACTGAGTTCGTACTTCATGCCCATCTCGGTGAGCAGTGCGAGTTCGATCTCAAGGAATTCGACAGGGACTCGACGGATGGTGATCCGTGATTCGGTGACGACGGCGGCCGCCAGGAGGCTCATCGCCTCGATGGGGTCTTCGCTGGGGGCGTAGTCGACATCGACATCGATATGGGAGCGGCCACGCACCCGAAGAGTGGTGGTGCCGATCCCGTCGACCTCGACACCGAGCTTCTGGAGGAAGAAGCACAGATCCTGAACCATGTAGTTCGGGCTGGCGTTGCGGATGACGGTTTCGCCCTCGTAGCGGGCTGCCGCCATCAGGGCGTTCTCGGTCACCGTGTCCCCGCGTTCGGTGAGCACGATGGCGCGGGTCGGCCGGACGGACCGGTCGACGGTCGCCTCGTAGAAACCGTTCGTGGCCTGCACCATGAGGCCGAAGCTGCGGAGAGCCGTCATATGCGGCTCGATGGTCCGGGAGCCCAGGTCGCAGCCGCCGGAGAAGGGGAGGGAGAAAGAATCGAAGTCGTGCAGGAGAGGTGCGAAGAACATGATGATGGTTCGCGTGCGACGGGCGGCGGCGAGGTCCATCGCGGACAGGTCGACCCGTTCGGGGGGAATGATCTCGAGGTCACTGGTCCCGGGAAGCCATCTGGTTCGTACTCCGATGCTCTGGAGTACTTCGATGATCCGGTTGACCTCTTCGATCCGCGCGATGCTGCGCAGTGTGGTCCGCCCGCGGTTCAGCAGCGCGGCGCACAGGAGAGCGACCGCGGCGTTCTTACTGGTTTTGACATCGATCGCTCCGGAGAGCTTGGTGCCACCTTTGATGCGTAGATGTTGGGGCCCGGAGGAACCCAGCGACACGAACTCCGAATCGAGGGACTCGCCGATGCGTGCCAGCATCTCCAGGCTCAGATTTTGTTTGCCCTGCTCGATGCGGGCCACAGCGCTCTGGCTCGTGCCGAGGTTTTCGGCCAGTTCCGCCTGGGTCAGTCCCTTGTGGCGGCGGGCGTCTCGGATGAGGCCTCCGATACGTGCCAAGTAGTCCTCACTCATGTTTCTAGAATAGCTCACATATGAGATATGGGCCGGTCGCGGCGTGTTCCTGAACTATCCAGGCGCGACGGGGAGCCGTTCGTGGCAGGATCCACGAACGGGTCAGGACGATCGCCCAAGTCTTTCACACTGCGAGGGCTCTCGCGGACACGGACCTCAGAACTACTGAGACAGAAGATTGCCCGAAGTTAGGGGATATGCGATCGAGGCGCGCCCGTTGGGCGCGCCTCGATGAGCTGGCATATGACAGCAAGCTGAGAATCAGCTGGTTGATTCCCGTACTGACGAGCGCTTTCAGGCAGGAACGTCGGCCACGCCCTGCGGCAGGAACCGGCCTCCAGCCGCACGCTCCGACATCCCGGACCGGTCCAGCAAGGGGGTGAGACCCCCGTTCCAGAACTGGAAACCCGCACCGGTGATCATGCCGAGGTCGATATCCATCGGAGCAGCGACCACGCCTTCGTCGAGCATGAGCCGTGCTTCTTCGGCCAAGCCGGCCAAGACCTTCTCCCGCACTTCCTCGACCGTAAGCACCACCGGATCCGCGGGAACCTCGTGCAAGGCCAGGATCTCCGGATCCACGACCATTCCTGAGGACCCGAAGGTGTAGTAGCTGCTCTTCCCCGCCTTCACGACGCGGCGCAGGTTGTCCGATACGTAGAACCGGTCGGGAAAGGCCTTCGCAAGACTCTCGTTGTTGTGCAAGGCGATCGCCGGACCGACCAGACCCATCAGGACGAATGGCGGCATCGGCGCCACTCCGGAAAAGCCTTGGTCGGCCACCTCCACCGGTGTCCCGGCATCGACGATGCGAGCCATGTCCGACATGAACCTGCCCAGTAGTCGATTGACGATGAAAGAGGGGCTGTCCTTCACCCGGATCGTGGTCTTGCCCAAGGAACGGCCGGTCGCGAAAGCTGTCGCCAAGGTCGCCTCGTCCGTCTTCTCACCTTCGACGACTTCCAACAACGGCATCACCGCCACAGGGTTGAAGAAGTGGAAACCGACGACCCGTTCGGGGTGTTCCAGACCGGAAGCCATTTCGGTGACCGACAGCGACGAGGTGTTGGTCGCCAGGACGCATTCAGGCCCGACGACTTCTTCCACCTCTCGCCAGACCTGCTGCTTGACGCCCATCTCCTCGAAGACGGCCTCGATGACGAACTCGGCGTCGGCGAAATCAGATTTCTCGGTGGAACCGGTGATCAAGGCTTTGAAACGAGTGCACTTATCCGTGCTGAGTCGACCCTTGACGACGAGCTTGTCGAGCTCGCCGTGGACGTAGGCCACGCCCTTGGCTACTCGCTCGGCGTCCAAATCGGTGATCACCACTGGCACTTTCAACTTCCGTACGAACAGCAACGCCAGCTGGCTCGCCATCAGTCCCGCTCCCACGACCCCCACTTTGGTGACCCTTCGGGACAAAGCGCGGTCTGGAGCGCCAGCAGGCCGTTTCGCGCGTTTCTGCACCAAGTCGAAGGCATAGAGTCCGGCTCGGAGCTCATCGCTCATGATGAGATCCGCCAGAGCCTCGTTCTCCGCTTCGAAGCCTTCGGCTCGCGTATTCGTCCTGGCAGCGGACAACAGCTCCAAGGCGCGGTACGGAGCGGGAGCACGGCCTCCCGTCTTCATGTCGACAAAAGCTTTGGCCGCATCGATCGCCGCACCCCAGGCTGATTCGTCCCGGGCGACCGGCGCCCGTTCAACCGTGACCTGACCGTTGAGCACTTGCGCAGACCAGACCAGTGACTGGGCCAAGAAATCGGCAGGTTCGAAGATCGCATCGGCGATACCCAGGTCGAAGGCCTGCGGGCCTTTCAACATCTTGTTCATCGACAACGGGTTCTCGATCACGATCTTGACGGCACGTTCGATGCCGATGAGGTTCGGCAACAGCCATGTTCCGCCCCATCCCGGCAGCAGTCCTAGAAAACACTCCGGCAATGCGAGCGCGGGCACTCCGGCGGAGATGGTCCGGTAGGTGCAGTAGAGGTTGACCTCCACACCCCCGCCCAGGGCGAGACCATTCATGAAAGCGAAGGTCGGCACACTCATGTCGGTGAGCTTGGAGAAGGTGTGGTGCCCCAACTCGGCGATGGCCCGGCCCTGCTCGCGTTGTGACACCTTTGCCACGCCGGACAGATCGGCCCCAGCTGCGAGAATGAAGGGCTTTCCGGTGATGCCGACCGATGTGATCTCGTCGGTAGCGGCTCGTGCCGCGAGACCGTCCAGCACCTCGCCCAGCAAGGTCAAGGTCTGTGGCCCGAACGTATTCGGGCGGGTGTGGTCCATGCCGTTGTCGAGGGTCACCAGGGCCATGGTCCCGGCGCCCTCGGGGAGTTCGATGTCCCGGACCAGGGCGTGGGTAACGACCTCGTCCGGGAAGACCTCGGTGAAGTCGATGCTCATCGGGCATTCTCCTCGCTGTACGCGACGTAATCGCTGTGGTGGGGGTTCTCCCAAATGACGGCGGCACCCATGCCGATACCGATGCACATCGCGGTCATTCCGTAACGGACCTGTGGGTTCTCGGTGAATTGACGGGCAAGCTGGACCATCAGACGTACGCCTGAGGAAGCCAGGGGATGTCCGCAGGCGATGGCTCCGCCGTATTTGTTGACCCGGGGGTCGTCGTCGGCGATGCCGTAGTGATCGAGGAAACTGAGAACCTGGACGGCGAAGGCCTCATTGATCTCGAACAGACCGATGTCTGCGACCTCCAGACCGGCCTGGGCGAGTGCTTTCTCCGCTGCGGGTACCGGCCCGTACCCCATGATCTCCGGCTCGACGCCGGCGAAAGCGAAGGAGGTCAGACGCATCTTCACCGGAAGACCCAGTTCAGCTGCGGCCTTCTCCGAAGCGAGCAGGCATGCGGTGGCTCCGTCGTTGAGCCCGGCGGCATTTCCGGCGGTGACTCGACCATGCGGGCGGAACGGGGTCTTCAGCTCGGCCAGTGCCTCCATCGTCACTCCTGGACGGGGCGGCTCATCCTTGGTGGCCAGCCCCCACCCGAGCTCAGCATGCCTGGTGGCTATCGGGACGAGGTCGGGCTGGATCTGACCGGAGGCGTAGGCAGCCTGCATCTTGTGCTGACTGGCCATCGCGTAACGGTCGGCACGTTCCTTGGTCAACTGCGGAAAACGGTCGTGCAGGTTTTCGGCAGTATTGCCCATGTTGAGGGCTTCAGGGTCGACGAGTTTCTCCGAGACGAAACGTGGGTTCGGGTCGACGCCGGCCCCCATCGGATGGTGGCCCATGTGTTCGACACCGCCGGCCAGAGCCAGGTCGTAGGCGCCGTAGGAGATCGAGGCGGACACCGTGGTCACTGCCGTCAGGGCCCCGGCGCACATGCGATCGATGGCATAGCCCGGAACGGTGTGGGGAAGCCCGGCCAGGAGCGCGGCCGTTCTACCGATGGTCAACCCTTGGTCGCCGGTCTGGGTGGTAGCAGCCACGGCGACGTCGCCGATGCGTTCGGCCGGGACCTCCGGGTGGCGGCGCATGAGTTCTCGCAGACAGGCCACGACGAGGTCGTCAGCGCGTGTCTGGGCGTAGAGGCCTTTGTCACCTGCCTTACCGAAGGGGGTGCGGACGCCGTCGACGAAGACGACCTCATGGCGTGGAATGGACACAGAATCTCCCTGGGTCGGAAGGACGGGGAATCACCCACCGCTGTGGTCGATTCCTGTCATTCTTACCGAGGGGTAATGGCCGTACCACCGTTCTTGGGCGTGGCGTAGATCTCAGCCGACAACAGATAGAACGGGCCAATCGAAGAACTACAGCTCGATTCCGGAGCAATCAACGAGCGAACCCGACCAACACTGAGTCAGTCGGCCTTCAGGGAATCCACGATCATCGGTGCCACGATGTCGATCTGCCAAGAACGCGCACCTCGTGCGGCCAATGCGGCACCGACGGCCTTCTCAGTGGCCTCCGGAGGCGACCACAGCACCCGACGCAAGGTGTCCGGCGTGAGAACATTCTCGACCGGTACGGAATGTCGGACACCGAAAGCCTGGAGCTGCTCTCGTACAGCAGCCAGCCTGGCCGCTGCATCCGGTGCTCGGTCGGTCCAGGCCCGCTGAGGTGGCGGGGCATCGGACGGAAGAGCCAAGGGCGGTAACTGATCTTCTGGAATCTCCCTGCCCGCAGTCACTGCAGCGAGCCACGCGCTCGCATGGCGGCGTGCGGCTCGGTTCGTGGTGGAGGTTCCTACTTCGGAGAGGGACTTCGGAGTGGCATGTGCGATGTCCAAGAGGGCCGAATCGGGGATGACCCGGCTCGGTGAGATATCTCGGGATCGGGCCACGTCATCTCTGGCGAACCACAGTTCACGGGCGATGGCCATCGTCCGGCGATCGCGGATCTTGTGCAATCCGGACAGCCTCCGCCACGGGTCCACCCGGCGTACCGGGCCGGCGAAGGAGGTCAGCGCATGGAACTCTTGTTCGGCCCAGACCGATTTTCCTTGCGCATGGAGATCAGTCTCTACGGCGTCGCGAAGGTCGACGAGGACCTCGACGTCGAGCACGGCGTAGCGCAGCCAGGGCTCGGGTAGCGGCCGGGTCGACCAGTCGACCGCCGAGTGTTCCTTGGCGAGGGTGACGCCAAGATAATGCTCCAACACCGCAGCCAGTCCCACCCGTGGTTGGCCGGCGAGCCTCGCTCCCAGCTCGGTGTCGAAAAGTCGGCTGGGGCGGATACCGAGCTCGGCCAGGCAGGGGAGGTCCTGAGTGGCGGCGTGGAGAACCCACTCTGCTTCGCTCAACGTAGAACTCAATGGCGTCAGGTCTGGGCAGGCGATGGGGTCGATCAGGAAGCTGCCTGCTCCTTCACGACGGAGCTGAACCAGATAGGCACGTTGCCCGTAGCGGTATCCGGAAGCCCGCTCGGCATCGATGGCCACTGGGCCGGACCCGTTGCGGAGCGCTAGAGCTGCTTCGGACAGGCCATGTTCGTCGTCGACGATCTCGGGTATTCCCTCGGAAGGGAAATCGATCAGCCGGGGCATACCCAGGTCTTCGGGTGTCGTCGACTCGGTGACCACGACGGGTGGTCGTTCTTCGAGTTTCTTCTCCCGTCGGCGGGTGAGTTCGTCTCGGAAGAGGGCACGCCCGGCGCGGGTGCGTCGCCTGAGCGTTCCCTGTTTTTCCGTGCGCGATGCTGCCCCCGCGGGGGTGACCGGGGGGAGTTCGGTGGTTCGGCTCGTCGTGTCGGCGCCGCTGGACTCGTCTTCAGGCTTCGTGCTCATACCAGCTAACAGCATGTCATGCCGAGCTCATCGGCGCGCACCCGGGAAACTGACCACGCCGTCGGGCAACGGAGGCAACCCTGCCAAGGTGCAGAGCAGGTCGGTCCAGATCTGCAGATGCCGCCGTAAATCTTTGCCGTCGACGGTCCAGGAGGCACGCAGCTCTATTTCGACGGTGCCAGGACGTGTCTCCAGGCTGCCGAAACTTCGGGAGATGACGCGGGTGACTGTTCCGCCCAGGGCTCGGTGGCCGACGCCGGCACCGTTCAGCGCATCGCACAGCCACGACCAGCCCACTTCGCTGAGCAGAGGGTCTGCGCCCAATTCGGGTTCGATCTGAGCTGTGGACAAAGTGACGACGCGCCAGCTGCCTTCCCATACGTCCGGCGGATCCGGGTCGTGCAGGACGACGAATCGTCC
Source organism: Austwickia chelonae (assembly GCF_003391095.1). Classification (NCBI taxonomy): domain Bacteria; kingdom Bacillati; phylum Actinomycetota; class Actinomycetes; order Micrococcales; family Dermatophilaceae; genus Austwickia; species Austwickia chelonae. The sequence continues at coordinate 1,691,532 of NZ_CP031447.1, forward strand.
TTGTGCGGATTCGTCCTCTTCGCCGGGGAGGACGACTTCGGCGCCCAATGCGGTGGTGAAGGGGGCGATTCGTCGAGGCGCCGGCAGGTCGCTCAAGGTGACCTCTGGTCGTACCCGGACGCTCGCCAGCGCACCGATGCACGCGGTGAAGTGCTCCGGTATTCCTTGGTGGGCGTGGCGACTGGTCACTGTGGCACCTTACGGGTGCGTGCCGTTCGCGGATGACGAGCCACGCCGTAAGGGTGGCCGGCGATGGTATCGGTTCCACCGCTGCACAGGGCTGCTGATCGTCGGTCTGGGGAAGTCCGTGGGAGGATGCCCTGGTGAGCGACTCTTCGAACAATATGTCCAGGGAGAGCCTGCTTGTCCGGGCTGCACGCCGTCGACCGGGTTCGCGTCCTCCGGTGTGGTTCATGCGTCAGGCGGGCAGGTCTTTGCCGGAATACCGCGCTGTGCGCGAGGGCGTGCCGATGTTGGACTCGTGTCGACGTCCTGACCTGGTTACGGAGATCACCTTGCAGCCGGTGCATCGTCATGGTGTCGATGCTGCGATCTTCTTCAGTGACATCGTGGTCCCTCTTTCCGCTGTGGGTATCGACGTGGACATCGTGCCGGGGACCGGGCCGGTGGTCCCTGAACCGATTCGTTCCCGTGCGGATCTGGACCGGCTGGTCCCACTCACTCCGGAGCATGTTCCCGACATCACGGAATCGGTGAGGCTGCTTGTGTCCGAGCTGGGCGAGACCCCCTTGATCGGTTTCGCGGGGGCTCCGTTCACTTTGGCTTCCTACCTGGTCGAGGGCGGGCCGAGCCGACATCACGAGCGGACGAAAGCGCTGATGTACGGCGACCCTGAACTCTGGCACGATCTGTGTGCCCGGCTTGCCCAGATCGCAGGCGCCTTCCTGAACGTCCAGATCGAGGCAGGCGCCTCCGCGATCCAGCTCTTCGACTCCTGGGTGGGTGCTCTGCCACTGCACGACTACAACCGATTCGTCGCCCCTCATTCCGCCGCGGTGCTGTCCTCGGTGGAGCACACCGGCGTCCCTCGGATCCATTTCGGTGTGGGAACCAGCGAGCTCCTTCCCGCGATGGGCCAGGCCGGCGCTGATGTGGTGGGAGTCGATTTCCGTGTCCCGCTGAGCGAAGCGAACTCCCGGTTGGAAGGGAAATACCCTGTTCAGGGGAACCTCGACCCCGCTTATCTTTTCGCGCCCTGGGAGGCCTTGGAAGCTGAGGTCCGGCGAATCGTCGAAGAGGGAAGATCCACGCCCGGGCATATTTTCAACCTGGGACATGGTGTCTTGCCGAATACGGATCCGGAGGTCATTACCAGAGTGGTCGATCTGGTGCGTTCCCTGGGCAAGGAGGACTGACCCTCGGCAGGTACCGCGCAGCTGCCGTCCTGAGCCTTTGCCCTCTAGACGGCAGCTGCCCTTGTCGGGACCATGGTCCACAATGGCGGCATGAACAGTCGCCCTTCTCCGAGCCAGATTCGCGCCATCAATGACACGGTGCGCTATGCCATGTGGTCTGTCTTCGCCTCGGCGGTTCCTCTGCCTGAAGAGGAACGTGACCACATGGCCGAGGAGGCCGAGGCCTTTTTCGCCGGGTTGGAGGACGAAGATGTTGTCGTCCGCGGCTGCTACGACATCTCTGGGTTGAGGGCGGAAGCCGACCTGATGATCTGGTGGCATGCCGAGACGATCGAGCAGCTGCAAGCCGCTTATCAGGCTTTTCGCCGTACTGAGCTGGGGCGTTGTCTCGACCCGGTCTGGTCGTCGGCTGCGCTGCACCGTCCGGCCGAGTTCAACAAAGGACACATCCCGGCATTCCTCGCTGGTGAAGAGCCCCGCGCCTATGTCTGCGTGTACCCCTTCGTGCGCAGCTACGACTGGTACTTGCTGGACGACGCCCAGCGCCGTGAGCTCCTGTCCGAGCACGGGCAGATGGCTCGTGGGTTCCCGGACGTGCGGGCCAACACCATCGCTTCCTTCGCGCTCAACGACTACGAATGGGTGCTGGCCTTCGAAGCGGACGAGCTGCACCGGATCGTCGACCTGATGCGGCACCTGCGGGGGTCGCGTGCGCGGATGCACGTGCGTGAGGAGGTTCCGTTCTTCACTGGTCCTCGTCGGTCTCCGGCTCAGATCGTGGCTTCCTTGCCCTGAGAGGTCAGCGATCCGTGCCGGTTGTTTCGTACGGTCGGTGCCCTCCGGAGAAGAGTTGGTGTCCCACCGCTGTGGAAACGTGGTGGGACACTTCTTCTGGATGCTCGGCTGAGGGGGAAGCACGGCGATCGGCTGATCAGTACTGGCGGGCCATCAACCTGAGTGCGTCGGCGGCAACGTTTTTGCCGTCGTGGAAGCCCATGTTCCAGGGGGCTCCGCCGAAGAGGTGTTCTTCTGGGGAGGGGCTGATCCGTTCGGCTGCAGTGTGCAGGATTTCGCGGCGGATCTCGTCGGCTTCGGCCTGAAAAAGGTTGAGACAACTGTCGGCGATCCTGCAGGCTTCGTCATAAGCGATGCGAGGCTCTCCTTCGTCATCAGCCCCGGAAAGCATCGCCACCAGCAGGTCTCGCGTGATCATGGCTATCGTCCTCTCTGCTTGCAGCGACCACTGGCCTGGCTGCGCTTCCCCGTCTCGTGGGGCTTATCGGCAGCCATCCTCACCTTGTGAGGATGGCTCGGAGAGGGAGGTCCGGTCCTGTCCGAATCGTGAAAATATCTGATGTTCAGTCCTGGTCGCTCTTGTTGAACTGGAGGCTGATCGAATTGACGCAGTATCGACGGTCGGTCGGGGTGCCATAGCCTTCGCCGACAAAGACATGGCCGAGATGGGAGCCGCATGATGCGCATCTGACCTCGGTGCGGGTCATGCCGTGGCTGATGTCCTCGAGGTATTCCACCGAGTTTCCATCGGATGGCGCATAGAAGGATGGCCACCCGCAGTGGCTGGAGAACTTGGTCGTACTCGTGAAGAGTTCAGCGCCACAGCCTTTGCAGTGGTAGGCGCCGTTCTCGGTGTTGTCGGTGTACTCACCGGTGCCCGGAGGCTCGGTGCCACCTCGACGCAGGACCTGGAACTCCTGCGGGGACAGGATGCGTGCCCACTCGTCCTCGCTGTGCCGCACGGGATAGTCGTACTCACTCATCGGGGAGCCTTCCGTGATCGACGTCTGCGGGCAGTGGCGGTACCGCAGATCACACACCGTGCCTAACACCGTGGTGGCGTTCTTCCTTCCCAGAAGGACGCCACCACGATGTTCAATGGTTCAGATCCGTCACCAGCCGCGTGTGTTCAGCCGCACGACCTGCGGGTCGTGGTCGCTGTCCTGATCGGCGAATTCAGAATTGGTATGGACGATGTCGTAGGCCAATGCCGGTACTTGTCCAGCGGTCTTCTGCAGGCCACGACTCACCAGGATCTGGTCGAGGATCTGGCTGTTCCCTTGGAAGATGTAGCTGTACCTGTCGTTGACGGGCAGGGTCTTCGTCAGGGAGAGGAGGGCTCCCTCACCTTGGCCTTCGAGGATTCGAGCGGTCTGGCTGTACTCGAAGTCGTTCATGTCTCCCAGGACCACGACTCGCGCATCCGGACGCCCGGAGACCAGTTTGTCCACGAAGCCACGGACCAGGCGGGCCTGGGCATGACGTGAGCTTTCGCTCCGGCGCTGAGGCTGCTGGACCCGGCCGAACTGGGGGTCGTCGCCTCCTTTACTGCCGAAGTGGTTGGCGATCACGATCAGCGACTTGTCCTTGATCCGGAATTCCGCGGCCAGCGGTTTGCGGGAACGGCTCCAGGCCTTGTCAGCGGGGGCGATCCGTCCAGGGTTGTGGGTGAGGTGAGGTTGTCCGTCCTCGCCGGAGACGATTCCGACAGAGGTGACGGCGTCCCCGGCTTGACCGGGAGCAGGGGCCAGCCCTCGATCGGCGCGGTAGAAGAAGACCTGCCGGATGTTCCCGCCGGGCTTGCCCCCGTCGACGTTGTTCTGCGGGTCGATCCACAGCCCGCGGTATTCGGGTCCGCCTTGGGCCTTGACCGCATCCGCCAAGCGTTGCACCGTCCTGGTGGAGGTGACCGTGCCGTCATCGGCCGGGCCTGAGTCGTCCTGGATTTCTTCCAAGGCGACGACGTCGGGACTGTGCAGGTTGGCGACGATCTGGGCGGCAAGCCGGTCGAACTTCTCCTGAGGAGAGGACATGGAGAGGTTCTCGACGTTGAAGGTGGAGACAGCGACCTCGTCGGGCGAGGCCGGTGTGGTGCTTTCCCGCTGGAGCCCGCCGCTGCGAACCTCGGGCTGACCGGTCAGCAGGATCTTCGGGACGCCGAAGTCGTAGTCCATGACGCCGGTGACCTCGCCGGGCAGGGTGTCGTTCACATTCGCCTTGGGCATCGAGTTCGAGGGCAGCAGAGACCCCTTCAGATGGACCCGGGCACTATTGGGCTTGTCGTACCCGGAGTAGACGACTCCTCCTCGTGCGCTGTCGACCTGCCCTTTGGCCTGCCCCGGAACGACCACCATCTCCCCGTAGGACGTCGTGGCACCGACCACGCGAGCGTCCCGCACGGTGACTCTCATCCCCTCGAGGGATTCGTAGAAGTCGAGGGCATTGCTCTGCGGGCGCAGCGGAGGGTTGGCCTTGTCGAGATCTCCGACATTCCCGCTGTAGACACTCTGAGCCGGGGCAATCCGGTCGACACCGATGACGACCGGTGGAGGAAGCTCATTGCCGGAGGACAGGGTTCGAACGGTTGAGGCGGCGAGCTGGGTGGTACTCAGATTCCTCGGGGCATTCTTCGGCCGGAATTCGTTGACCTTCCCGGTGACTTCCACCGCATCACCGACCTTCACCCCGGGGGCCTGGTGGGTGAAGACGTAGATGCCATCGCTCGCGGCAGGGTTATTGGCGGAACGCGCCGACTGCATCCAGAAACCCCGCTTGTTCAGGGCGGTCACGATGCCCGGAACATTGGCGACTCCCTTTCCCGCATAAGGGGAGACGTGGGTGCCACCTTGGATCTGGGCGATGCTCAGTGCGGTCTTGCCCGGTTGCGAGGGTGCCGGGTTGGTCGGCTTGCCAGGTGTGGGAGAGACCGGAGGGCGAGGGACTGGCGTGGCCCGGCAGGAGACGCTGGGCGCAGAGCTGTTCAGGGGGGAGGGAACGGTGCGGTGGAAGTCGACGGCGTTGTCGTCGGTGTCCGTGCAGACATGACGACGGGACACCGAGGTCGCATTGGTGGTCGTCGGCGCCGGGCGACCTTCGGCACCTTGGGTTTTAGCGCCCCACCCCAGCAGATCGACGATCTGTCCGTGGGGGTCGACGACCGCGATCCGTCCACCGGTCGCAGAGATGGCGATCCTGCCGACAGCATCCGGCGTGGGCAATGGGCGACCGTTGTCATCGGTACGTCCGGCAGCCTGCTGGACCAGGAAATGTCGCCCAGGTGCGATCTGCCCGGACAGCTGTGTCAGCGCCGGACGATCACCGGTGGCGGACCAGTACTGCAGGCTCCAACCGTGGAGGTCGACGGGTTGTGCCCCACGGTTGAAGAGTTCGACGAAATCGTGGGTGTGGGTGGATCCGGTGTTTCCGCCGCCGCCGTAGGCCTCGGAGATGACGAGGGTGCGGCTGGCGGCGGACGCGCTGGCAGGCAGCATGACGAGGGGGCTCATCGCGAGGGGAAGCGTGAGTGCGAGCAGCTTGACTGAGTAGCGTTGCATTGCTTCGACTTTCAGACGAAAAGTTGAGCGGTGAACCGAAGGTATATGCCGTGAACTGCTGCGGGGGAGATGTTGCTCAAAACCTGCGACCAACTTCTGGTGACTGGTCCGTTTCGAGAAATAACTGCCCGTCGCCCCGAGGTGGAGACCTAGAGCGGACAACAGGATCCGATGTATGCACCACAGAGCTCTTTGGCAGGATGGGAGGGTGCAATCACCTGTTCAACACAAGCATCTTGCGGTCTACGCAGCCGGCGTCATGACCGGCGTCGGAGCCGTCGCCATGGGAGTCGTCGCGGTGGCCTCCTACGCACTGCGTCTCATGCTCACCCCGGACAGGGACAGACCCGACAACATCGAGATCCTCGCCGTCGAAGACGACGAGGTCACCTTGCGGGCCAATGTCGACACCGTGGTCCCCGGCCGGTACGGCCTCTGGCTGGACCGTGGACGAGGACACGCCCGGGTCGGAGAAATCATCGAACACCACCAGGAAACCGGCACCGTCCGCCGTGTACTGGAAGGCGTCGACTCAGGAACCCTGAAGCCGGGACCAGCCCGTTGGAACGGTTACTACCACGGCGGAAACCCTGCCAGCTCTCTCGGACTGCAATACCACGAGGTATGCGTCCAAGGCCCTCTCGGTCACCTGCCGGCCTGGCACGTCCCACCCGAGGACGGGGCCGAATCGAGTGACAAATGGGCAGTCCTCGTCCACGGCCGTAGCGCCTTCCGCACCGAATGCCTCCGCGCGGTGCCCGCCTTACGACGACTGGGATGGAACTGCCTGATCGTCGGCTATCGCAATGACGACGACGCCCCGGCGAGCCGAGACCGCCTGTACGCCTTGGGTTTGTCCGAGTGGGCCGATGTGGACGCAGCCCTCGAATACGCCCGCGGGCGGGGAGCACGACGGATCTGCCTAGCCGGATGGTCCATGGGGGGCGCGATCGTCTTCCAGACCTTGGCCCGCTCCTCCCGGGCGAACCTGGTCACCGACGTGATCCTCGACGGGCCCGTCGTCGACTGGCGCGACGTGATCTCCCACCATTCCCGGCTGGGTGGGCTGCCCGAAGCCGTGGCCCGCTCCGCGCCACATGTCTTGCGTTCCCGCGGCGCGAAACAGTTGATCGGTATCTCCCGCCCGCTGGACATCGCTGAAGCAGACTGGTCATCCCGCGCCGACGAACTCACTCACCGGATCCTGCTGATCCATTCGGTGGAGGACGACTTCGTCCCGATCGGCCCTTCCCGCGCGCTCGCGGAGGCCCGGCCGGACCTGGTGACCTTCGTGGAATGGCCTACGGCCCGGCACACCAAGGAGTGGAACACCGACCCGGAGCGGTGGGAGCAGGTCGTCGAGGACTTCCTGGCCGAGGGTGAAGAGAGCCCCCGCTGTCCGTGAGTCGTGGATGGAGCTGACGACCCGGCGGAGGTCGGGGACGTGATGCCGAGGGGCCCGGGAAGCAGAACTTCCCGGGCCCCTCAAGGTTGTTCCAGAACACTCAGTCCTGGTTGTCCACCCGCGTGGGTGCCGGGGCCTCAGGTGCTCCGGGAAGCGATGACGAGGTGGCATTGGCGGTAGCTAGCTCTTCGATGTCATCCGGCTCTTCGGGCATCGGAACGCTGTGCAGCACGAGGACCGACCGGCCAGCGACCGGCACGGAGTCACCGGGGGAGAGCAAAGCAGCATTGGGGTCGGGGAGCCCGGTGGCCAAGGCTGTATTGATCGCGACCTGCCACCGTAGGTCAGCGTGTTCCAACGGGTCTGGGATGGTGAACTCGACGGCTTCGCTGTGTGCGTTGAACATGAGGATGAAGTCGTCGTCGAGGACTCGCCGGCCGAGCGCGTCGGGAGCCTGGATGCCGTCTCCGTTCAGGAAGACGCCCAAGGTGCGGGCGTAACCGGTCTGCCAGTCCTCCTCCCGCATCTCCTCGCCGTTGACTCCCATCCAGACGATGTCTCTCAGTTCTGATTCGCCGCCGTGGTCGGCATTGCCCCGGAAGAAACGACGACGACGGAAAACCGGATGGTCTTGACGGAGTTGGATCAATGATCGGGTGAACTGCAGAAGGCTCTCTTGTTCGCGGGAGAGCTCCCAGTCGATCCAGGACAGTTCGTTGTCCTGGCAGTAGACATTGTTGTTACCTTGCTGGGTGCGGCCGAGCTCGTCACCATGTGCCAGCATCGGCACACCCTGGCTGAGTAGCAAGGTGGTCAGCATATTGCGTACCTGTTGACGCCGTAGCGCCAGGATGTCGGCGTTCTCGGTGTCGCCTTCTTCGCCACAGTTCCAGGAACGGTTATGGTTTTCGCCGTCGGCGCCGCCCTCTCCGTTGGCCTCATTGTGTTTTTCGTTGTAGGAGACGAGATCACGCAGGGTGAATCCGTCATGGGCGACGACGAAGTTCACGGAGGCGATGGGAAAACGACCTGAATGTGCGTAGAGGTCGCTGCTGCCGGTGAGCCGCGAGGCGAACTCCGAAAGGGCTGCGGCTTCTCCTCGCCAGTAGTCGCGCACGGTGTCACGGTATTTTCCGTTCCATTCTGTCCACAATGGAGGAAAATTGCCGACCTGGTATCCGCCGTCGCCGAGATCCCAGGGTTCGGCGATGAGCTTCACCTGGCTGATGATCGGATCCTGTTGGATGAGATCGAAGAAGGCAGAGAGCTTGTCGACCTCGTGGAACTGCCGCGCCAGGGTGGCGGCCAGGTCGAAACGGAAGCCGTCGACATGCATTTCTGTCACCCAGTAGCGCAGCGAATCCATGATCAGCTGCAGGACGTGGGGGTGCCTCATGAGAAGGCTGTTCCCTGTTCCTGTGGTGTCGTAGTAGTGCTCTTTGTTGTCGTCGACCAGGCGGTAGTACGCGGAGTTGTCGATACCGCGGAAACAGATGGTCGGCCCGAATTCGTTGCCTTCTGCCGTGTGGTTGTAGACCACGTCGAGAATGACTTCGATATCAGCCTCGTGCAGGGCTTTCACCATCGATTTGAACTCGGTGACCTGTTGGCCGAGTGTGCCGGTCGCCGAGTATTCGTTGTGGGGGGCGAGGAACCCGATGGTGTTGTATCCCCAGTAGTTGCGCAGGCCTTTTTCCTGCAGATGGGTGTCCTGGACGAATTGGTGCACCGGGAGCAGCTCGATGGCGGTGACACCGAGGTCTTGCAGATACCCGATGACTGCCGGATGGGCGATCGCGGCATAGGTGCCGCGGATGTCCTCGGGGACCTCCGGGTGGGTCATCGTCAACCCTTTGACGTGGGCTTCGTAGAGCACCGTCTCGTGGTATTCGTGCCGTGGCGGACGGTCATGACCCCAGTCGAAGAAGGGATTGATGACCACGGACAACATGGTGTGCCCGAGGGAATCTGTGTCGTTGAAAGTCTCCGGGGAGCCGAACTTGTAGGAGAAGAGCGACTCGTCACCGCTGCCGGACCCGTGGACGGCCTTGGCGTAGGGGTCGAGCAGAAGCTTGCTCGGATTGCACCGGTGCCCCTTCTCCGGCTCGTAGGGGCCGTGGACGCGGTATCCGTAGCGTTGGCCGGGCTGCAGGTTGGGCACGTATCCATGCCAGACATACCCGTCGACTTCGGTGAGCTCCAGCCGCTCTTCTGTCCCAGAACCGTCGATCAGGCAGAGCTCGACCTTGTCGGCGACCTCGGAGAAGAGAGCGAAGTTGACGCCGGAGCCGTCGTAGGTGGCTCCCAGGGGGTATGCCTTGCCGGGCCAGATGTCCATGTGTCCCACTTCGTCGATCCTGCCGGCCGGAGTGCCCGTCCGGTGCCGCGCGTAGACGAAGCCACGCGAGCGGCAACGATACTCCGCTTTGGGGGTTCGGACCTCGCTGTGAATGGGCTTTGTCGCCGGGGTGACATGTGCGGCTGGGCACTGGCTGCTCGCGGGTGCGCAGCGGGGGCAGGAGAAGGGGATGTTCGCTTCTTGGTCGGGCGGCCCGGGGGTACTTCTCCTTGGGAGACACCAGTGAAGGATCGGAGTGCTTTGAAGTGCTCACGGGCGAACCCAATGCGGGGGCAAAGGCCGTCCTATCTGTGAATTCCCTTTTTCTGTAAGTGTTTTAGGGGGGTGTCGAGGGTATGGGCGGCGGGGTGGTCTGCGCCGAGTTGGACGAGGTGCACCCAATGCGTTAGTGTCATGGGGCACCCGGGGACAGCAAGTCAGCGGGGAAGCAAGCGGACGTGGCTCAGTTGGTAGAGCATCACCTTGCCAAGGTGAGGGTCGCGGGTTCGAGTCCCGTCGTCCGCTCGAAGGCCCCAGGCCTTTAAAAGAGGGTATTGGAGCTCTCACGGTGGAGTGGCCGAGAGGCGAGGCAACGGCCTGCAAAGCCGTGTACACGGGTTCAAATCCCGTCTCCACCTCCACTCTTTAACTTGGGCGATTGGCGCAGGTGGCTAGCGCGCTTCCTTGACACGGAAGAGGTCACAGGTTCAAGTCCTGTATCGCCCACCAGCAGTACTTCGAGAGGGGCTCGCATCTACGGATGTGAGTCCCTCTCGAAGTTCGGATTGCTGTGAGTTTCCTTCAAGGTCACTCAAACTGACAGTTTGATAGAGTCGCTTCTGCGCTCGTCGAAGTGTCGGGTACGGACGTATAGCTCAGTTGGTTAGAGCGTTCGCTTCACACGCGAAAGGTCAGGGGTTCGAGTCCCTTTACGTCCACTTCACTAGCAAAGTACGCGACTGGCCCCACCTCATGGTGGGGCTTTTTCGTTTGCTGTGCCAAGCACTGGCCCGCGGTTGCGGGGTGGCTTCACCGGTTTCCCGATGTCGCTACCGTCGAGAACAGGACAGTTCTCGTCCCGGGGTGGCGCGCTTGGCATCTGAAATCGAGGGTTCTTCTTCCGTGTTTTCCGCTGCGGTCCTCTCGAGGGAACGTGGCTTGCGGTCGAGCCCTGCTGCCACTCCGGCGAGGATGATGACGGTGCCGATGATCTGGGGGGCGCTCAGTGTCTCGTGGGCGGCCAGGAGTCCGATGAGCGTGCCTGAAAGTGGGTTCAGCAGCCCGATGAGGCCGACGGTGCCGGCAGGGAGTCGTTGGAGGCCGTGGAACCAGGCTGCATAGGCCAGAGCTGTCGCGATGATGACGAGGTAGGTGAAAGCGACGACGGCGTTCATTTCCAAGGGCGGTGGGCTGCCTTCGATCATCAGGGCGATCGGCGTGATCATGAGCCCGCCTGCGGTGAGCTGCCAGGCTGCGAAGGTCAAGGGGGTGACCGGTGGCTGCCACCGTTTGGTGAGGACGAAGCCCAGTGACGACGAGGTCATCGCGAGCAGGGATGCGGCCACGCCGATCAGGTCGAGGCCGAAGGAGGCTCCGCTGACGAGGAGTGCCACGCCGATGATGCCGCCGAAGCCGCCCACGTATTTGCGTAGCGGCGCTTTCTCGCCGAGCAAGACACGGCCCATCAGGAGCAGTACGACTGCAGAACTGGCCATCAGTGTGGCTGCGACCCCTGAGGGGAGCCGTTGGCCGGCGACGTAGATCAGGGCGAAGAAGCCGCCGACGGTGAGTGCGCTGATCACTGCGGTGCGCCACCACCAGGATCCGCGGGGGAGTTGCCGGGCGAGGAGCATCAGCAGGAGCCCCGCAGGTAGGGCGCGTAGCGCCGCGCCGGTCAGCGGGATGTCGGAGGGAAGCCAGTGGCGGATGACGAAATAGGTGGACCCCCAGGCGATGGGCGCGATGGCCGTGATGAGGACATCGCGCAGACGTATTGCTTCCATGGAAGCAATATAGCTTCCTTGGAAGCTATGACGCTTCCTGGGAAGTGATATTTTGAGACGGTGACCTCCGGACCGGACCACGTCGATCGCATCCAAGCCGAATGGCGTCGGGAGCGTCCCGATATCGACGCTTCGCCGCAAGGCGTCTTCGGGCGCCTTTTCCGGCTCACCGCCGCCCTTTCCGCGCAGATCGTGGCGGTCTACGAATCACATGGACTCACCGAAGGCGAATTCGACGTGCTGTGTGCATTGCGGCGAGCCGGCGCACCCTATGAGCGGCAACCCGCCGAGCTGGCTCGGACCACCATGATCACCACGGGAGGGCTGACCAAGCGCCTGGACCGACTCGAAGCGGCCGGACTCGTCGAGCGCGCTCCCGCCACCTCCGGCGACGGGCGAGCCAAGACAGCGCGCCTGACCGCGGCCGGACTCTCCGTGATCGATGCAGCTTTCACTGATCACATGGCCAACGAAGTGAGGCTCATCGCCCTGCTCGAGCCCGAGGACCGGGCAGCTCTGGAAAAGGCGCTGCGAAATTGGTCGGCCGTGCTCGACGGCAACTCTTGAGCCGCCACATGCTGCGATAAACTGATCTGCTGTCGTGAGCTGCGGCTCCACGACAACTTCTACACCCGGTGATTCCTGCCGGATGATAGGTAGGCCAGGTGGGGCTTGAACCCACGACCGACGGATTATGAGTCCGCTGCTCTGACCGGCTGAGCTACTGGCCCCTACGAGAGCTGAGCCGATGGCCCCGTGTCTCGTTTCTCGCAGAGTGTAACCGGCCAGCTCCACAGAGCTGTCGACCGACCCCCGGTCTGGAGTGTGAAGACGGCCAAAGAATGGGGAAGGCCCGGGATCCACAGGGTGATTCCGGGCCTTCCTTCGGCCGCAACCACGGCCGACTGTCACACGATCACGCGTCTGCCAGGGTTAGACCGATCGTTGACAGCAGTTCATAAGGGGGGATCTTCGTCCCTCCCGATGCGATGGCGAGCAAGGCCGACGCGAGGCTGGCCATGGCGCTGGCCAGGATCAGTGGATCCTGGCCACTCATCTCACTGCGGAGTACGTCGACGTACTCGTTCACGCTGCAGCCACCATCCATGCTCTGCACGCGAGCCGTGAGAATGGCCATGGCGCTCTGCATGCCAGGAGCAGGCAGGTGTACGTGTTCGTTCATGAAATTTCCCCCAAAAGAAATCTTTACGCCGATCTGTCACGCGAATGCGTCCCACCGCATCGCAAGCAACCGGCTGTCTTCCCCAGTGGGAACAGTGAACTTTATTTGTTGGGCGTATGTCCAATTGCTTGTAGGACAGTCGTATTCGTCGAAGGAAGCGATTTCTCGAGGCGGATTGGATCGACGAGGGCCGTCCTGAGCAGGGGAAGGCTTCAAGTACGAGACCATGGGTGGAAAGTAAAGATGTGCGTAAAGTTCTTGTCAGGATTTCTTGGCGAGAGGGGTCGGCTGCGGCAGAATGGCCGCAAAACGCTTCTGGCTCAAGTGGAAGAGAGATCCAGCAAGCCAACTCATAAATGTATTTAAGAGCGAAGTCGACTTGGACATACGATCACCTATGTGGGAATTGCTCGGGCGTTGGGGAAGACGTCCTTCAGCAATACACAGGAGGTTCGGATGTCTATGAAGACGCGCTCTGCGCTGACCCAGGGCGTGGTGTACATCCACTCGACGCCGTCGTCGCTGTGCCCGCACATCGGATGGGCGATCGAGGCTGTTTTCGAGCAGCAGGTCGACATCGGATGGACGACACAGCCGCTAGGACGTCATCTCGTGCGGATGGAGCTGTCCTGGTCCGCTCCTGCTGGGACCGGCGCCCATCTCGCCAGCGCGTTACGCCGCTTCCGGACGATCCGTTTCGAGGTCGTCGAAGAACCCAGTGACGGGATCGACGGTTCGCGCTGGGCATACACCCCGTCGCTGGGGGTGCACCACACCATCGTCTCGACCACCGGGGACGTACTGGTCAGCGAGAACCGCCTACGAGCTGCACTCAGCTCCGGAGGACACGCCATGGTGCGTCGAGAGATCGAGATTGCCCTGGGGGAGCCCTGGGACCGCGAACTGGAGCCCTTCCGACACGCCGGTGACACCGGCTCGGTCAGGTGGCTGCACCGAGTGGGATAACCAGATCATCGACCGGGGAAAACCTGCCGAGCCGACGTTTCTAGGACGAGAAGCGAGGACGTGGGGCACCGGCGCCGACCACCGATGCCCCACAGCCTGCAGGTGCAGAGGTCAGCTGCACCGTCGGAAAGCGAGGACCACGTTGTGGCCTCCGAATCCGAAGCTGTTGTCCAAGGCGACGATCTCACCGGCAGGAAGCTCCCGGGGAGCGCCGGAGACAATGTCCAGACCGATCGCCGGGTCGGGATCGTCCAGGTTGAGCTGGGCGGGTGCTTTGCCGTCACGCAACGCGAGCACGGTGAAGAGCGCTTCCAGGGATCCAGCGGCTCCCAAGAGATGCCCGGTCATCGATTTGGTGGCGCTCACCGGGATCTGGGACGCAGCCGACCCCAACGCGGTGCGGATGGCGTTGGCCTCGGCGAGGTCACCCACCGGGGTCGAGGTGGCATGGGCATTGATGTGGGCCACATCGTCGGGGGAGATGTTTCCGGCGGTGAGCGCCCAGGAGATGGCTGCGGCGGCGCCGGCGCCCTCCGGTTCCGGTGCGGCCACGTGGTGGGCGTCGGTGGAGATCCCGGCGCTGACCAGTTCGGCGTAGATCGTGGCCCCACGGGCGACTGCCGATTCGTAGGACTCCAGAACCACCAAGGCAGCACCTTCACCGATCAGGAAACCGTCCCGGTTCAGGTCGTAAGGGCGTGAGGCTCTCTCAGGGTCGTCATTGCGGGTGGACAGTGCTTGCATGGCGGCGAACCCGCCGATGGGAAGGGGATGGATCGCTGCTTCCGTGCCTCCGGCGATGACCACGTCGGCACGCCCCTGACGAATCATGTCCAACCCCATGGCGATGCCTTCAGCGCCGGAAGCGCAAGCACTGACCGGAGTGTGACCTCCGCCTCGAGCGTTGAGTTCCAGGGAGACCGTCGCCGTGGGGCTGTTCACCAACAGCATGGGCACCGACAAGGGGAACACCCGTCGCGGCCCTTTGGTGCGCAGATTTTCCCACTGATCCACCAAGGTCTGGACTCCACCCACTCCCGAACCGATCGACACGGCAAGGCGTTCCGGAGCGACCTCGGGGCTTCCCGCATCGGCCCAGGCCTCTCGAGCCGCGATCAAGGCGTACTGGGCGCACGGGTCCTGCCTACGTTGCTCGACCTTCGTCAGCTTCTCCGAAGCCGGGACGGCCAAGGGCGCGCCGATCTTGACCGGTAGGTCGTACTCCGCCACCCACTCGTAGGGAAGCCGACGGGCGCCGGAACGGCCGGACAACAGCGCCTCCCAGGTGGACGGGGCGTCTCCCCCGAGAGGAGTGGTGGCGCCGATACCGGTGATGACGACGCGTTTGAGTGCGTGGACGGTCATGGATGACTCCTGCAGGGGCGAGCGGTCTCGGACAAGGGTCCGGGGCGGACGAAAGAAGAAGACGTGTCAGATTCGCATTCACGGCGGGCACCCGGAGTCGCGCAATCGTGTCGTCCGGGCGGCCCTGCTGCCGTTGTCGCTTGCCGCAGTCTCAGCCCTGTGCGGCGGTGATGAAGGAGACGGCGTCTCCCACCGTGCGCATGTTCTTGACCTCGTCGTCAGGGATGGTCACCCCGAACTTCTCCTCGGCGTTGACCACGATGGTCATCATCGACAGCGAATCGATGTCGAGATCCTCGATGAAGGACTTGTCCAATTGGACGTCGGCGGTGTCCACGCCGGTCTCCTCGTTGACAATGTCGGCCAGACCGGCGAGGACGTCCTGTGTGCTGATGGCCATGATGCGGTGCTCCTTAGTGGTGAGCGCATGTCCCCAGGAGGGGAGCGCTAGGGGATTCAAAAATATTGTCGAAGCGGCCGAATCACCCGTCGGCCAGCGGGGAGTCTCAAGGGAGGACGACCACCTGAGCCGCCCAACTCAGGCCAGCTCCGAAGCCGACCTGAAGAGCCAGGTCTCCACTTTTGGCCCGGCCATCCCGCAGGAGTGCCGCAGTGGCCAAGGGCACTGACGCCGCCGACGTATTCGCCATGTCGGTGATGTCGTCGGCGACGACGACCTTGTCCGGAAGGCCGATCCGTTTGGCCATCGCCTCGATGATCCGCGTATTGGCTTGATGCGGGATGAAGACGTCGAGGTCGTCGACCTGGACGCCGGCATTGGCCAAGGCCTGCTCACACACCGGACCCATCCGGGACACTGCCCAGCGGAAGACCGAGGGGCCTTGCATGTCGATGAACGGCCAGGGAGAAATATCGGTGCTTTCTGCTTCCGGCTCGTCTCCCGCGCTCGACGAGAGGCCGAGCGATGTCGGCGCATGGCGACGTTGAGTTTCCGTCCAGCTGACCGACTGAGTGATCAGCTGGTGCCCGCTTCCGTCGGAACCCCAAGTGGTCACACTGATTCCTGGAGTCTCCGAGGGGCCTACGACGGCGGCACCAGCGCCGTCTCCGAAGACGAAGGCCGTGCTTCGGTCGGAGAGATTTCGGTAATCGGAGAGCTTCTCGACCCCGACGACCACTACATGCCGGGCCCGGCCTGCACGAATCAGATCATCGGCATTGGCGATGCCATAGCAATACCCTGCACAGGCTGCCGACAGATCGTAGGCACCGGCCTCACTGGCACCCAGCCGGTGAGCGATCAATGGTGCGGCAGCAGGTGTCTGCCATGGATGAGTGATGGTCGCGCAGATGACGGCGTCGACATCATCGCCGGACAGCCCCGCCTGCTCGAGGGCAACTTGCGCAGCTGCTGTCCCCATGTCCACCGCGGACTCATGAGCCTCGGCCTGACGCCGCTGCCGGATACCCGACCGAGACCGGATCCACTCGTCAGAGGAATCGATGTGTTCACACAACTCGACATTGCTGATGACCCGGTCCGGGCGGTAGTCGCCGACTCCGAGAATCCGGGTGAATTCAGGACCACGTACGGTGCGAACCGTCCTCACGCCATCGCCTTCGCCCGGTGGCGAGCAATGAGAGCTCGGGCGTCGTCGAGATCCTCAGGAGATTTCACCGCGACACATTCCACGCCCTTCATAGCCCGCTTGGCCAGGCCGGTGAGCGTACCCGCTGGAGCCAGCTCGACGAGCCCGGTCACCCCAGCAGCGAGCAAATTCTCCATCACCTTGTCCCAACGCACCGGGCGCACAACCTGCCCCACGATGAGATCGAGGATCTCAGCCCCATCCCGCACCGGTTGACCGGCACGATTCGACAGGAAAGTGAGTCGAGCATTCTGCGGGGTGATTGCTGCTGCGGCCTCTTCCAGCGCAGTGAGCGCCGGCCTCATCCACTCGGTGTGGAAAGCTCCCGCGACATCGAGTGGAATGACCCGGGAACGTGCCGGAGGCTGCCCCGCCAATTCCGCAAGCTGTTCCGCTGTGCCGGCCGCGACCACCTGGCCAGCGCCATTGATATTTGCCGGGGTCAGCTCGCACCGACCCAAAGCTGCGGACACCTCCTCCGGGGCACCGCCGAGCACAGCGCTCATCGAGGTCTTTCGCAATACAGCAGCCGCAGCCATGGCGCGGCCCCGCGTGCGGACCAGATGCATGGCCTGGGCAGAGGAGAGCACCCCGGCCACGGCAGCCGCCGTCAGCTCACCCACAGAGTGCCCGGCCACCACATCGGCAACCTCGAACAGTGCAGAAAAGCTTTCCTGGCCTTGGTCGACCAGAAGCGGAGCAATCAACAAACCGGCCGCGACGATCAATGGTTGAGCCACCGCAGTGTCCCGGATAGTGGCCGCATCGGACACCGTGCCGTGCAGCCTCAGATCAAGTCCGGCTTCCGACGAAAGTCGATCCAGACGCGCCGCCACGCCAGGCATCTCCAACCACGGAGTCAGGAAACCGGGGGACTGGGAGCCCTGTCCAGGGCAGACGATTGCGAGCACGGGCACCAGCCTGTCGCAGAGAGCACATTGTCTGCAGCCAGGACACCAACAGGAAGCAACTGAACTTTTTGTTGCCTTCCTACAAGGGTGTGGTGGTGAGATCTCCACTTTCCGCGAGTCTGCCTACGGCAAGAGCCATCTGCACCACCTGGGCCTCACGTGGATGCGTCAGGTCGTACCCGGTGATCTGAGCGACCCGGCCAAGACGGTAACGAACCGTATTCGGATGCACGAAAAGCGATCTCGCAGCAGCTTCTAGGGCTCGGCCGCAGGCGAGATAAGCGGTGCACGTTTCTAACAGTGCCCCTCCACCGGAATGGGCCAACGGCTCGTAGACCCGGCACACCAGTTCATCCCGAGCCTTGTCGTCACCGATGAGCACTCGCTCTGGCAGCAGCTCAGCGCTCGAGACCGGGCGCGGAACTTCAGCCCAGGCCGGAGCAGCCCGTAGCCCTGCCGCAGCGGAACCCGCGGATACACCTGCCAGATGCAGCCCCGCGACGATCGGACCGACGACCACCGGGCCGGGTCCGAAGGCTTCGACCAAAGCCATCGTTACCAGGTCGATCTCGCGGATTGCTCCGATGAAGAGCACCAGCCGATTCCCCTGGGTCGACACCAGGAGCTCGACCTCTAACCTAGCCGCCAACACCCGCAGCCGTTCGATGTCATGTCCATCACGGTCGAAAGGAACCGACCCCATCATGACGGCGACATTCTCGACCTGGTCCCAGCCCAGAGCGGCGGCTCGGCTGGTGACCAGATCGCTGCCCTCATCGCGTAGGACGGCATCGACGATCAAGGATTCCAGGCGTGCATCCCAGGCGCCTCGAGCCTCTGCCGCACCGGCGTAGACCTGCGCTGCCGCAAAAGCGATGTCTCTGCTGTAGCGCAGGACCTCTTCCCTCAGCGCGCCTTCTTCGCCGGGCATCGCCAATTCGGGGATGTGGTCCTCGACCACGTCCACCACAGTGCGTAGCAGGTCCAGTGTCTGGCGCAGGGACATCGCTCTGGTCAACGCGCGAGGAGCCGTGGTGAAGATATCCGCAGTCGCGTCCTCCCCCCGCTCAGCGTTGACATACCAGGAGACGAAAGCTGCGAAACCAGCTTGGACGGCAGTCCCGACCCACGCCTTCTCCTTGGCGGAGAGCGCTTTGTACCAGGAGAGGTTCTCCTCCATGTGTCGGTAGGCAGCAGTGGTCAACCAGCCTGCTGACCGTTCGACCGCTCGGATGGTTCCTTCACTCGCACGTTCCAAGCTCACCGCATGAGTTTAGGCAGAGTGTTGTGCGAACACTACAAGGCCGGGTTCTCCGTACGGAGAACCCGGCCTTGGTTCGTGCTGTCACTTCAGCTCAGCGTCATAGCTGAACTCAAGCGTCGCCGCCTGCGTTACCGGAAGTGCCTGCGGTGACATCGAGCAGACGGTACTTCTCGGCTGCGGCCTGAGGCAGCTGCGGGTCGACCTTGCCCTGCTCGGCGAGGAGCTGGAGCGCGCGCACTGCCATCGACGGACCGTCGATGTGGAAGTAGCGGCGAGCAGCCGGTCGGGTGTCGGAGAAACCGAAACCGTCAGCACCGAGAGCAGCGAAGTCACCGGGAACCCATGGTGCGATCTGGTCCTGGACCTGAGTCATGTAGTCGCTGGTGGCGACCACCGGACCGGACCGGTCGGCCAGACACTGGGTCACGTAGGGAACCTGCGGGGAATCCGACGGCGTGAGGAAGTTGACCTCGTCGCAGGCCAAGGCTTCGCGACGCAACTCGTTCCAGCTGGTCACCGACCAGACATCGGCTGCTACTCCCCAGTCGCTGCGCAGCAGATCCTGTGCTTCCAGCGCCCACGGCACACCGATACCTGAGGCGAGCAGCTGTGCCCGGGGGGTCTGCGACTCGTCTGCGCCATCGGGGACCTGGCCCTCCTTCAGGAGGTACATGCCCTTGAGGATGCCGTCGACATCGACGTTCTCCGGCTCGGCCGGCTGGACGATCGGCTCGTTGTAGACCGTCAGGTAGTAGATGACGTCCTCGGCGTTCTCGCCGTACATGCGACGCAGGCCGTCCTGAACGATGTGGGCGATCTCGTAGCCGTAGGCCGGGTCGTAGTGGACGATGGCCGGGTTGGTCCCTGCCAGGACGGGGGAGTGCCCGTCCATGTGCTGCAATCCCTCACCGGCCAGCGTCGTACGACCAGCCGTGGCACCGATCAGGAAGCCGCGGCTCATCTGGTCGGCAGCGGCCCAGATCGCGTCGGCCGTGCGCTGGAAACCGAACATCGAGTAGAAGACGTACACCGGGAGCATGGGCTCCCCGTGCGTCGCGTACGAGGAACCGACTGCGGTGAACGCGGCCACCGATCCGGCCTCGTTGATGCCCAGGTGCAGCATCTGGCCCTGGGGCGATTCCTTGTAGGCCAGCATCAGCTCGGCGTCGACCGAGGTGTAGTTCTGCCCGTGCGGGTTGTAGATCTTGCTGGTCGGGAAGAAGGAGTCCATCCCGAAGGTCCGCGCTTCGTCCGGGATGATCGGGACGACTCGCTTGCCGAACTCCTTGTCCCGCATGAGCTCCTTGAGGAGGCGGACGAAGGCCATCGTGGTGGCGACCTGCTGCTTGCCGGAACCCTTCTTCACCGCAGCGTAGGCGGAGGCGTCGGGCAGATGGATGGTCTCCTTCTTGACCCGGCGCTCCGGCACGGAACCGCCGAGCTTCTGCCGCAGCTCCATCATGTAGTCGATGCGCTCGTCGTCCATCCCGGGGTGGTAGAACGGCGGGCGGTACGGGTCTGCTTCGAGCTGTTCGTCGCTGATCGGGATGTGGAGAGTGTCGCGCAGGTCCTTGAGGTCCTGGATGGCGAGCTTCTTCATCTGGTGGGTGGCATTACGCCCGGCAAAGTGCTCGCCGAGGGTGTACCCCTTGATGGTCTTGGCCAGGATGACCGTCGGCTGCCCGGTGTGCCGGACGGCGCGGTCGTAGGCAGCGTAAACCTTGCGGTAGTCGTGTCCACCGCGCTTGAGCTTCCACCAGATGTCCTCGTCGGACCATTTGTCGACCATTTTGAGGGTGCGACGGTCGCGTCCGAAGAAGTTGTCCCGGACGAACTTACCGTTGTTGGCGCGGAAGGTCTGGTAATCCCCGTCAGGGGTGTTGTTCATGAGGTGCACCAATGCGCCCTGCACATCGGCGGCGAGCAGTTCGTCCCAGCCCCGGCCCCAGACGCACTTGATGACATTCCATCCGGCGCCGCGGAAGTAGGCCTCGAGCTCCTGGATGATCTTGCCATTGCCTCGGACCGGTCCGTCGAGACGCTGCAGGTTGCAGTTGACGACGAAGGTCAGGTTGTCGAGCTCCTCGTTGGCGGCCCACTGCAGGGCGCCGCGGCTCTCGACCTCGTCCATCTCGCCGTCACCGAGGAAGGCCCACACACGCTGTTCGCTGGTGTCCTTGATCCCGCGGTTGTGCAGGTACTTGTTGAACTGCGCCTGGTAGATCGCATTGATCGGGCCCAAGCCCATCGAAACCGTCGGGAACTGCCAGAACTCCGGCATCAAGCGGGGGTGCGGGTAGCTCGGTACCGCCTGGACCTTGCCGTCGACGACGTGGCTGTGTTCCTGGCGGAAGCCGTCGAGCTGGGCTTCGCTCAGCCGTCCTTCCAGGAAGGCGCGCGCATACATTCCAGGCGAGGCGTGCCCTTGGAAGAAGACCTGATCGCCGCCGCCGGGGTGGTCCTGCCCGCGGAAGAAGTGGTTCAAGCCCACTTCGTACAGGGTCGCAGCAGAGGCATAGGTCGAGATGTGTCCGCCGACGCCGACGCCGGGTCGCTGCGCGCGGTGCACGAGGACCGCGGCATTCCAGCGGATGAGACGACGGAAAGCACGTTCTTGGTCTTCGTCGCCGGGGAACCAGGGCTCGGCTTCGACGGGAATCGTGTTCACGTAGTCGGTCGTGGTCAAGGAGGGCACGCCGACATGCTGCTCACGCGAATGCTGCAGCAGACTGAGCATGATGTATCGGGCTCGCTGCTCACCCTTTTCCTTGATGAGCAGGTCGAGTGCCTCAAGCCATTCCTGCGTTTCCTCGGGGTCGATGTCCGGGAAACGACTGGGCAGGCCGTTGATAATAGGGCCGGCGTCCTCGATCGGCACGTGGGGTCCTTCCTCCAGCAAGATTGGCGTCAACCCATCCTCGCACCTATTGAGGACAAAGGTCACATGCGGGTTGGGCGACGGACGTGCTTGAAGTCGTCCGATGAGGGCACGACGCGCCACTATGAACCTAGTGGTGCTTGCAGAATTGGCTGTGAACAGATGAACTTAACGTCACGACAGAGACCGGCATCGACAGATGCCGCAGGTGAGGGAGGTGTCCGCGTGGGCCAGACCGCGGCCAATGCCAGTGCGGTGGCCAAGCTCGGCTTTGCGCCGAAGCAGGTGGTGCTGGAGTTGGGTTACGACGACGACGTTGACGACGAGCTGAGAGATCAGATCGAAGACGTTCTCGGAGTGCCCTTGGAGGACGAGGACTACGGTGACGTGGTGGACGCCGTCCTCTTGTGGTGGAGGGATGACGACGGCGATCTGACGGATGCGCTGGTCGATGCCCTCACGACGTTGGAGGACGAAGGTTTCATCACATTGCTCACCCCGAAAGTGGGTTTGCCCGGGGAGGTCGATGCGAGCGATGTCGCAGAAGCGGCCTCGACCGCAGGCCTACAGGCAGCTGCCAGCCTGAACCTCACTCAGCATTGGTCGGCAACACGACTGGTGACCCCCAAATCCGGGCGGCGCTGACTACGTTCCCCCTGATGAGGCCGGGTGACTCCTTGACGGTGTCCCCTGTCTCGTCCGGGGTTTCTGGCACAGTGGACTTATGACCGTGGTGCCTTTCCGGGCTGGTGCGCATGCACCGGATTTCGTGCTCCCTGATCAGTTCGGGCGCCCGACGAGTTTGTCGCGTCTGGTATCTGATCGAGCGGTGCTCCTGGTCTTCTTCCCTTTCGCTTTCTCCGGGATATGTACTGGTGAACTTCGCGAATTACGGGACGAACGTGATCGATTTGACAACGATCTGGTTCACCCTGTGGGTCTTTCCTGCGACCCTGTGCATGCTTTACGTGCCTGGGACGACGCAGAGGCCTTCTTCTTCCCGCTGTTGAGCGATTTCTGGCCGCATGGGGCGGTTGCTGATGCCTATCAGGTGTTCGACGCACTCTCCGGATCCCCCTGCCGGGGTACTTTCCTGATCGATCAGGATCTGCGGATCCGGTGGTCCAGCATCCAGGAGATCGCTTCCCGCCGGGATTTCTCCATGGTCGATGTCGCCGTGGAGCAGCTCGTCCACGAGCGTTGACCGGTCCGACCCCACCGGTCTGATAGTGACTGGGATCACTTCTACCCGAGTATTATTCGTTCTGGACGACTGTTGCAGTCCACGCCAGGATGGGGCAATGGTCGATTCGATGTTGGCAGCGCGTTTCCATGCGGCGGAGAAGGTCACCCGGCTCGAGGAGGTACCTATCCCCAGGCCTGGTCCCGGGGAAGTTCTCATCGAGGTCGCCTACTGCGGCATCTGCCATTCGGATATTTCTCTGATCGATGGTCATTTCCCGGCGTTGCTGCCAGTGGTGACGCAGGGGCATGAGGCGTCCGGGACGATCGTCGAGGTCGGCACCCAGGTCTTCGGGTGGTCGGTGGGGGATAAGGTCATCCCGGCCGCAGGCCAGGCCTGTCTGCGCTGTCGCGCTTGTCTGCGTGGGGCGTTGGCGAGCTGTTTGGACAAACGGCTGATGGCCTTTGCCTACGACGGTGCCTGGGCCAAATATCACGTCGCCAAGGCGCCTGGTCTGACCCGAATCCCGGAGGGCGTGCCCATGGAGCACGCGGCGCTTCTCGCGGATGCTGTGTCGACTCCGTATGCGGCGGTGGTCCGCACCGCCCAGGTCAGCCTGGGCGAGTCGGTGGGGATCTGGGGGCTGGGTGGAGTGGGCAGCCATCTGGTGCAGCTGGCCAAGCTTGCTGGAGCCATGCCGATCATCGCGGTCGATATCGACGACCATGCGCTGGAGCGGGCTCTGCGGCTCGGCGCAGATGCGGCACTGCGTAGTGACGACCCCCAGCTGGGCAGCCAGATCGCCGAGCTGACCGGCGGGCGGATGCTGGATGTCGCTTTCGATGCTGTCGGGATTCCGGCGACCTTGCGGCAAAGTGTGGCCTGGCTGGACACAGAGGGACGCGCGGTCAGCGTGGGGATGAGCGACGCGGAGATCGAGATCGGTCCGATCCTGGACTTCAACCTTCGGCGTAAGCGGCTTCTGGGGCACCTGGGATATCAGACCCAGGATGTCGCGGTGCTGGCTGAGATGGTGCGCCGTGGACGCCTCGACCTCAGCGAGTCGGTCAGCTCGATCATTGCCCTGTCTGACATCCAGGACGGGATCACCGCTTTGCGGGAGAGGAAGGGAAACCCCATCCGGATACTCGTCCAGCCATGACCAGTGCTTCCTGAAAAGTCTTCTCGAAGTAACTTATTGGAGTTACGAACTCGGGCTTTTGCGGCGTCGCGGCAGACACGGAACCTGGACTGAGACACCCGCGCGAGGTGGGCGACTTCGCAGTGGAGGCCGATGGCTGGCACAATGGGCCCACCCGCCGGAGCAGTTCGCCGGCAAGGGCCTGTAGCTCAGTTGGTAGAGCACCGCGTTTACACCGCGGGTGTCGTCGGTTCGAACCCGGCCGGGCCCACATGAACGACACACCGGGTTTTTCCCTAGGAGTGCCGGATGATGAAGCGGATGTTCTGCTGTGTGACGTTCTGAAAGTTCTGGAACGTCTCTACCCGGCGGAGACCGCTCAGTCCTGGGACCATGTCGGTCTCGTTACCGGGGACCTTCAGCAGCCGATCCGTTGTATCCATTTCGCGGTCGACCCGACGACGGCGGTGATCCAAGAGGCGCAGGAAGCGGGTGCCGATCTGATCGTCACCCACCACCCCCTGCTGATGCGAGGAATCCACGGCGTAGGGACGAATACGGCCAAGGGGGCTGCGATCACCTCGCTGATCGTCTCGGACATCGCTCTCTTCGCCGCGCACACCAATGCCGATGTCGCCGAGCCTGGTGTGTGCACCGCACTGGCCCAAGCCTGCGGCCTGCTCGAGAGCGAGCCGTTGACCTTCGAGGAAGGTCGCGCGATGGGACGTTTCGGGCGTCTCAACGAATCGGTCTCATTGCGTGACTTCGCAGCGAGACTGTCCTCGGCGTTGCCCAGCACACCTGTCGGAATCCGTGTGGCCGGCCGACCAGAGGCACCGGTGACCTCGGTGGCAGTACTGGGCGGCGCAGGAGATTCCTTGATCGAGGCGGCACGGCGGCGAGGAGCTGACGTCTACGTCACGGCTGACCTGCGTCACCATCCCGTCTTGGAAAGTCGTGAAGAATCACGTGGGGGTACGCCCTATCTCATCGACGCAGGCCATTTCGCCACGGAATGGCTGTGGCTCGAAGAAGCAGCCCGTCGTGTCACTGCCGGGTTGGGAGACCGTGGCAGGAACGTCGAGACCTATGTCAGCAGGATCGTGACGGACCCATGGACCTTCGTGATCGGAAGCAGCGAGCCCGAGGCCGTCCCGGGCCAGGAGGGAATGAGCGAGTGAAAGCCGACCATACACACCAGATGCGTCTGTTGGATCTGCAGGCACTGGACACACGGTTGGCTCAGATAGCGCATCGCCGTGCGCGGCTGCCCGAGCAGCAGGTGCTCGCTGCCGCATCGGCCGAGAAAGCCTCCGCAGATTCCGATCTGGTGCGCGCTCGCATGCAGCAGTCAGACGTTCGGCGCGATGTTACGAAGGCTGAGGAAGACGTACAGCTCGTTCGGGACAGGGCTGCTCGCAACCAGGCTCGCCTGGACAGCGGCAATGGTTCACCCAAAGAGCTGCAATCACTTCAGCATGAGCTCGACTCCCTGAGTCGGCGTCAGAACGTCCTCGAGGAGGAACAGCTCGAAATCATGGAGCGGGCTGAAGCCGTCGATCTCATGGTGGCTTCCCTCGAAGCTGAATCCGCTCGTTTCGAGCATTCTGTTCGCGAAGCCACTCGGGTGCGGGACGCTGCCTTGTCGGTCCTGTCCGTCGAGGCGGACGAGCTGGAACAGAAACGGTCCGCGATCGTACCGACCGTCGATCCGGCCCTGATCAAGCTCTACGAGAAAGTTCGGGCACAGACCGGAATGGGGGCCGCAGCTGTGGTCCATCGTCGTTGCGAAGGATGCCGGTTGGAGCTTCTCGGAGCGGACATCGAGAGGGTTGCCTCTGCTGCGGCAGATGATGTGATCCGATGCGAAGAGTGCGGGCGCATCATGGTGCGTACAGCTGATTCTGGTCTGTGACACGCTGCATGCTCATCGTCGAAGCGGACGGAGGGTCCCGCGGTAACCCTGGAACTGCGGGCTATGGGGCCTTGGTTCGAGAGGCGGAAACCGGGCGCCTTCTTCGGGAACGTGCAGAACCACTGGGTAGAGCCAGTAACAATGTTGCTGAGTACTCTGGTCTCATCGCTGGCCTGCAGGCTGCCGAGGACGTGGACCCATCTGCTGACGTCGATGTCAGGATGGATTCCAAGCTGGTCGTAGAGCAGATGTCCGGCCGGTGGAAGATCAAACACGAGGACATGCGTCGACTCGCCGATGAAGCGCGCAAGCTGGTTAGCGCACGAAAATCTGCGGGAGGGACAGTCCGGTTTATCTGGATCCCTCGGGAGAAGAACAAAGCTGCAGACGCCTTGTCGAATGTGGCCATGGACGGGAAGAGCGTCGACCGCTCCTACTCCTCCCACGAGCAGCTCGAGGAGGACCTTCTGCTCGAAGGCTCTCCAGCTATCGAAGATGTTGCTGTGCCACAGGCTGAAGGTCGGAGCTCTGCGGCTCAGTCGGCCCGGGACGCCGTTCGCGCACGCAGGTTCGCTGAACCCGATCTGGCTTCTCCAACTCGCGTTCTTCTGGTGCGGCACGGAGTCACAGAATCGACCCGTCAAGGGCTCCTTGACGGTCGGGGCGGTAGCGATACTCCGCTGACCGCTGAAGGCAGACAGCAAGCTGCGCTCCTTGCCAAGACCTTGCACAATCTGTTTTCCGGCGAGCCTGTGCAGGTCGTATCGTCCTCGTTGGCTCGTGCTCAGCAGACCGGAGCTGTGATCGCTGCGGAGCTCGGTGCATCTCTGAACGTCGATAACCGCTGGGACGAACAGCACTTCGGCGACTGGGAAGGATATAGCGTCGCGAAGGCTTGCGGTGAGGACGGTGCAGCCTACGAAGCTCTACGCTGCGATCCCGGCTATGCACGTCCTGGTGGAGAATCCCGATCCCAGCTGTCGGCTCGAGTCGTCGAGTCCTTCGAGGAACTTGTGTCTGACGAAGGTGCGCAGGGCCAAATCCTGATCGTGGTCAGTCACCGTGCAGCCATCCTGACCATGCTCGACCACATCCTGGGTCTGAGCTCACCTTGGTCGTTGACCTTGGCCCCGGCCTCGCTGACGAGTCTGCGTCATTGGCAGGACGGCGGGTGCGCCGTCGACATCGTCAACGACACCCACCATCTGCATCTTCCTTGATCGAGGAAACGACGTCGACCGCTCTGCGTTCTTCCTGAAAGATTTCAGACTGGTCGGTGTACGTCCAAGGTCCAGGACTGTCGAGGCCGCGCCTGCGAGATCAGCTCTACGTCGAAATCGCCCGCCAGCTGGGCTGCCAGATCGATCGGCGTCTTAGCATCGATCCCGGATGCACAGATCGTTCGGGCTACGAGGCCACGGGTGTGTTTGGCTTGGTGGGAAGCTCCTGGCACGCGAACATGAACCCACCTTTCTGCGAGTTCTGCGGTGACCGGCCACGCGGTCTGGTAGATCGCTGATCTGCAGTCCACGATGACACCTCGAGCAGCGACAGGCGTCAGGGCTTCTTGCAACGGGGTCCGCCACAGCTTGGCGAGTTTTGGCATCCCTGGCAGCGCGACTCCCATAGACAAGCGATACGGAGCAACCTTGTCGGTCAGCCGCAGAGCCCCGTAAAGAGCTGAGGCGATGACAATCCATCGTGTTGCACGGTTTCGACCCGCCGTGTCGAGAGATTTCAGGTCCAACGCGTCGTACAGCACCCCGGAATACAACTCCGAGACCAGCGAGGCAGGGGCTTCTCCGAGCCGAAGGTTACGTGTCAATTCGTCCTTGAGCGATATTCCTAGCTTCAACAAGGACAAGGCATCAGGTCGTGCACTGGCTTCAGCCAGTGTGGCAAGGACGTTCTCTCGGGTATGCGTGAGTGAGGGAAAGGACAGCTTGGCGAGGTCCATGGGTTCTCCTCGCAGTCTCTCGGTCTTCCCTTCCGAAGGCGGTAGCAGGATGAGCACGTCGGACATGCTACGTCGTGGTACGGGGGTGTTTTTCCGGGCTGCAAGGATGGGCCTTATGACAGCGGGACGACAAGAAGATGAGAAGGGTTCCACGACCGGTCGCATCAACCGCGCAAGACAGCGACGTCCTCAAGGTCTCGTCCGCGCGACTCATGAGCCGATGGCGTCCCGTATAGCGCGACAGGCTTCGCCTCGTTGGCGGGAGACGATCGCAGAGCTGGCTTTTCCTGCGGTGGTGGCTACTGACCTGGACGGAACATTGCTCAACTCTCAAGGGGTGGTTTCGCCCTTCACCCGGCGGATCTTCGAACAATACGTCGCTGCTGGTGGCACCCATGTGATGGTGACCGCGCGTCCGCCGCGGTGGCTGTCCGCAGTGGTGGACATGGTTGAGCCCGATGGAGTCATCTTGTCGGGTAATGGAGCTTTCGTCGTCCATGCAGGCTCGGGCGAGGTGGTCGATGCACAGGTTTTTTCACCGGAGGAAGCTGGACAGGTCGTCCGTTCGCTTCGTCACGCTTTGCCTGGGGTCAGTTTGGCCGCCGAGACAGCCGAGAACATCGTGCGTGACGCCGCCTTTATCACTGACATCGGTGATGACTCAGGCACAGCGGTAGATGAACTTGGCAGGTGGCTTGCTTCGGGACAGGCGCGTTCCGTCGGGAAAATCATCGGCCGATGCCCTGGCCTTGACCAGGAGACCCTGTACCGTACGGCGGGGGAAGCTGTCGGTACCGATGGCTGTCTTGCTTATTCGGGAGCTGTCGGACTGTTGGAAATCACCGCGCCGGAAGCCACGAAGTCTCGAGCTCTACGTGAATGGTGCGATCAGAGGGGGTTTTCAGCTCCGCAGGTGTGGGCCTTCGGGGATATGCCCAACGATCTGTCGATGCTGACCTGGGCAGGGCAAGCTTTCGCTCCTGCCAACGCCCACCGGAAGGTGACCGAATGCGTGACAACCATAGTCCCTCATCATGATGATGATGGTGTGGCGCAGGCAGTGGCTGAGGCGTTGCGGACACGGTCGTCCGTGGGGTGACCGTACGCGTACACTGGTGACGCGGATGAGTCGGCCAGGCGGTCGCGTCGGCAGCCACCCCCGACCATGGTCGGTAGGGTCTGCCGCCGAGGAACGTCCGGGCTCCACAGGGCAGGGTGGTGGCTAACAGCCACCCGGGGTGACCCGCGGGACAGTGCCACAGAGAACAGACCGCCTGTTCTCCTCCGGTGGTCCGGAGAAGAACAGGTAAGGGTGAAACGGTGCGTGTAAGAGACCACCAGCACGCCAGGTGACTGGCGTGGCTAGGTAAACCCCACCCGGAGCAAGACCAGACAGTGCGCATTTGAGGGCTGCCCGCCCGAGTGCACGGGTAGGTCGCTAGAGGTGTCTGGCAACAGCCACCCGAGATGGATGACCGCTCACGACAGAACCCGGCGTACAGGCCGACTCATCCGCCTGGCCTGCACGCCGGTTCCTCAAGTCCATGGGAACTGAACCTTTTATCGGACGCATCACCACGAGGTGTGACGCGGACGCCCTTCGTCGTAGCCAGCAGCTCCCTGAAGCCCGACGACTGCCTGGTTATGGAAATCTCCGATTGAAGTGGCCCCGGCATAGGTGAAGGCGCTACGTACTCCGGAGACGATCTGGTCCAGGACGTCCTCGACTCCAGGACGTTGTGGATCCAAATACATCTTGGAGCTGGAGATGCCTTCCTCGAAGAGCGCCGAGCGTGCCCGGGAGAAAGCATCGGCTTCCCTCGTCCGGTTACGCACCGCTCGTGCAGAAGCCATCCCGAAGCTTTCTTTGTACAGGCGGCCGTTGGCGTCACGGATCAGATCCCCGGGTGATTCGTAGGTTCCTGCGAACCACGATCCGATCATGACGCTGGCTGCCCCTGCTGCCAGCCCAAGGGCGACATCGCGGGGGTATTTGACACCGCCGTCGGCCCACACGGTGGCACCGCATTCCTTGGCAGCGGCTGCACACTCCAGCACAGCAGAGAATTGCGGCCGCCCCACTCCGGTCATCATGCGAGTGGTGCACATCGCGCCGGGCCCTACCCCGACCTTGATGATGTCGGCACCGGTCTCCGCGAGATCCCGCGCTCCCTGCGCGGCTACCACGTTCCCTGCTGCGATCGGAATACGACGGCTGGTCTGCGCGGCGTGTTCGTCCCTGGCCTGCCGCGTGAGAGCCAGAGCTTCCAACATGCGGCCTTGGTGGCCGTGAGCTGTGTCCACGACCAGGACATCGACGCCGTAGGAGAGCAGACGGGAGGCTTTCTCGGCCACGTCGCCATTGATACCTACCGCTGCTCCGACCATGAGGCGACCCTCTGGGTCAAGCGCAGGGGAGTAGATCGTGGACCGGAGGATGCCCTTCCGGGTGAGAACACCGAGGAGTTGGTCGTTCTCGACGACAGGCGCCAGGTCGAGATGACGGACGCTGAGTTCGTCGAAAGCAGCACGCAGATCCGTATCGGGGGAGAGCGTCACCAGGTCATGGCTCATGACCTCGCCGACCGTGGCGAATCGATCCACGTCTTCGCAGTCGCTTTCGGTGACGACACCCACCGGACGTCCGTCGTCGACGACAACAGCCGCGCCGTGTGAACGTTTACCGATCAGAGCCAGCACCTCCGCAACAGGTGCTTGGGATGTGATGACGATCGGGGATTCGAAGACGTGATGTGCAGCCTTGACCTCGGTCACGGTCTGTTCCACCGCTGACGAGGCAATGTCCTGGGGAATGATCGCGATTGCGCCGCGTCGTGCCACTGTCTCGGCCATGCGCCGCCCGGCGACTGCCGTCATGTTCGCGACGACGACGGGAACCGAGGTGCCTACTCCATCAGGAGTGGTCAGGTCGACATCGAGCCGCGAGGCCACCTCCGATCGAGAGGGAACCATGAAGACATCGTTGTAGGTCAGGTCGTGCTCAGGCTTCTGCCCGTTGAGGAAATCCACCTGATCATGGTAAAGGCTTACCCGAGTAGCGTTCCTTTTAACGCAGGTCAGAAGCTTCTTCTCCGGCGAGAGCGGTTTCTTTCTTCCGTTGGATGTTTCCGCCGCTTTAGGCTGAGGGGATGCTGGTGACACATCTGGGGCACTCATGCCTGCTCGTGGAGATAGCGGATCAGCGCATTCTGATAGATCCGGGGACCTTCACATCCGGTTTCGAAGAGCTCACCGACCTTGATGCCGTGCTGGTGACCCATCAGCATCCAGATCATCTGGATCAGGAACGCCTCCCTCAGCTGCTCCGAAGGAATCCTGATGCGAAGCTCCTGACCGACCCGGAGACTGCGGCCCAACTTCGTGAGCACAAGTTCGATGTCGAAGAGCTTCCTTCTCGTCAGTCGTGGGGATTCGGCGACGCCCAGGTGGAAGCTCATCTCGGCGCCCACGCCGTGATCCATGAGGACATCCCCCGGATCGGCAACACCGGGCTCAAGATTTTCGTACCGGGAGAAATATCGCTCTTCCATCCGGGAGATGCATTGGACATCGACCCTGGTGCGGTTGATGTCGTCGCACTTCCTGTCAACGCTCCCTGGTGCGCGATGAAGGAGAGTATTGATTTCGTGCGGAGGCTTGCACCGAAAGCTTTCGTTCCCATCCATGACGGATTGCTTGCGCAGCGGGGACGGCAACTGTATGTCGGACAGATCGACCGGTTGGCCGGTGAAGAAATCTCCCTCTGTGATCTGGCCGAACGTGGCCCGGTCGACCTGGCCGTTCTGAGCTGATCGACCGGGCCACGGCTCATGCCGTGGCCCGGCTCCGTTGGACAGCGAACCACGCAGCACCCACGATTCCAGCTGAATTACGCAATGCAGCCGGAACAACAGGGGCTTTCAGCTCGAGACGGGGCAGGAACTTGTCTGCACGGCGGCTGACTCCTCCTCCTACGACGATGAGGTCGGGGGAGAGAAGCATCTCGATATGGGAGAAGTACCGCTGCAACCGTTCCGACCACTCAGGCCAGTCGAGATCCTCCCGGTCCCGGATGGCTGCGGAAGCCCGGGTCTCCGCATCATGCCCGTCGATTTCCAGATGCCCCAGTTCAGTGTTGGGCACGAGGCGGCCGTCGACCATCAGCGCGGTACCGATGCCGGTTCCCAACGTAGCGAGAAATACCGTGCCAGGAGCATCTTTGGCGGCCCCGTAGTGCATCTCGGCGACTCCGGCAGCGTCGGCGTCGTTCAGGACACAGACAGGCCGTTTCAGCCGCTCACTGAAGAGGCGCTCGACATCGACGCCGATCCATGACTTGTCGATATTCGCAGCTGAGTGCATGACCCCGCGACGCACGATTCCGGGGATGGTGACCCCGACCGGAGAATCCCCGGTCTGTGCTTCGAATGCTTCCGCGACCTGAGCCACTACTTCGGCGACAGCGTCCGGGACGGCCGGCTGAGGGGTGTCGATCCGGAGGCGCTCGATTGTCAGCGCGCCTGTCTCAAGATCCACCGGCGCACCTTTGACCCCGCTGCCACCGATGTCGATACCGAGAGGGTGTGTGAGCATGACCATCATTGGTCCTTTCTACGGCGCCGGCCGAAGCCGAGCAGGGTGGGGCGAGCAGGATCAGGACAAGGTGAGGACCTCGGCCCCGCCTCCGGTCACCAAGATGGTGTGTTCGAACTGTGCCGAACGGCGCAGGTCAGCAGTGACGACGGTCCAGTCGTCCTCCCACAGGTTCCAATCCGGTGTTCCGAGGTTCAGCATCGGTTCGATCGTAAAGGTCATCCCCTCTTCGAGCACCGTTGCATACTCGGGAGCTGCGTCATAGTGCGGAACGATCAAGCCGGAATGGAAGACCTCTCCGATGCCGTGACCGGTGTAGTCACGGACGACGCCGTACCCAAAACGTTTGGCATAGCTCTCGATAACCCGGCCGATGACATTGAGTTCCCTGCCCGGTCGAACAGCCTTGATCCCTCGACGCAAGGCCTCCTGGGTGACTTCGATGAGCTTGGTCGACTCATCATCGATCTCCCCCACGGCGAAGGTGGCATTCGTATCGCCGTGGACGCCATGGATGAAGCAGGTGACGTCGAGGTTGACGATGTCTCCTTCTTCGAGGGGGCGATCGTCCGGGATGCCGTGACAGACGACCTCGTTGACCGAAGTACACAATGACTTGGGGAAACCCCGATAGTGCAGGGGAGACGGATAAGCGCCGTGATCGCACAGGAACTCGTGGACGATCCTGTCCAATTCGTCGGTAGTCACACCGGGAGCGACCGCAGCACCCCCAGTTTGAAGCGCCTGAGCGGCCAGACGACCCGCGAGACGCATCTTCTCGATGGTCTCCGCATCCTTGATCTCATTTCCTTCGAAAGGAGCTGGAGCAGGCTTGCCGACATATTCGGGTCGGGCGATCTGGGCCGGTACTGGACGCGTGGCTCCGACTCGTCCAGGCTGTAAGGGGGAGAATTCGGGGGTGCTGGGCATGGTGGCGATTGTGCCAAAGAACATGCCGGGCTCGTGCATCGTGAGGTCTGCCGTGCACGCAGGATCAGGGGGACTCTCCGGCTAGCGTGAGTCCGATCTGCCATATCTGCAGCGAAAATGACGGCCGACGCACGCCATTGGACGCCCGCTGTCACGAGGAGGATACATGTCGTACTGGTACAACCTGAGGACAGGTCAGGTCGAACAGGACCCGAACACCTCTCGGAAAGCTGACCTGATGGGGCCCTATGGGGATGCCCAGTCGGCTGCGCGCGCCTTGGAAAAGGCTCGTGAGCGCACTGCGGCCTGGGACGAGGAAGATCGTAGAGCCGCAGAACGGGACGGCGAAGAGGGGCCCGAGGGCCTGCTGGGCAAGCTCTGGCGTTGAGAACGACTTGAAAGCCGGAGGAAGGCACCGGCTACGAACCGGCGCCTTCCTCTCCGGACGGTTATCTCAGATCTGAGTGAGACGGTGCATCGCAGCGTCCCAGCGCCGGGTCAGGTCGTCTCGATCCATCTCGCTGGTGAGCTGCTCATGGCGCAGGGTCAGGAGAGTTCCCTCACCCTCAGGCTCCATCTGAAGGTCGACCATGGTTTTCGGTGCGTCCGCGTCAGCATGCCAGGAGACACGGACCTGCTGCTCTGGATGATAGCTACGGGTGACGCCGTATGTTCCGTCGGTGGCATGCCAGGAATCTCCTTTGCCGCCCAACATGGCACCTTCGCCCAGGAAGGCCTCGACACCTTCCTTCTGGGTCAGCCGTTCCCACACTTCTCCAATAGGGCGGGGGACGTGCTGGACGACCTGGATGGAATCGGTCGGCTTGGCGTCGGCCTCGGCGATCTCGTTCGGAAGAGTCATGTCGTCTCCTCAGATCAATGTCCGCCGGGCAGGTCGCCACGGCGGGAACTGCGCGTGTGATCACCTCATCACTTTCCGGGCTCAGGCACAACGGGTTCGGCGAGTTCTGCTGTCGAACGGCATGTTTTCGAGTGCGCTTGTCACCGAATCATGTCCGCATCGTGGCGGAGTCATCGGAAAGTTCTGCCGATGAGGCGACCTCGCTGATGCCCTGGCAGGTCTGGATGGGGCAGGATCGAGTCATGGATCGTCAGGAGGAGTTCGTCCTGCGCACCCTCGAGGAGCGCGACATCCGCTTCGTGCGGTTGTGGTTCACCGATGTCCTGGGGACGTTGAAGTCGGTGGCAGTGGCACCAGCCGAGCTGGAAGGCGCTTTCGAGGAAGGCCTGGGCTTTGACGGGAGTGCTATCCAGGGATTCGCCCGAGTCACCGAGTCCGATATGCTGGTCAAACCGGATCCTGGGACTTTTCAGATCCTTCCTTGGCGGGACAGCCCTCCTGGAACTGCGCGTATGTTCTGCGATGTTCTTCTCCCTGATGGCTCACCCAGCCTGGCCGATCCGCGGTATGTCCTGCGTCGAACCTTGGCCAAGGCTGCTGACATGGGGTTCAGCTTCTACACCCATCCAGAGATCGAATTCTTCCTCTTCCGCGCAGACACCGACCCGGGGCATCCTCCGGTACCGATCGACCACGCAGGCTACTTCGATCACGCAGCTCACGCCGCAGGGCAGGACTTCCGTAGGCGAGCCATCACCATGTTGGAATCGATGGGGATCTCGGTCGAGTTCAGCCACCATGAGGCGGCACCTGGGCAGAATGAGATCGACCTGCGGTATGCCGACGCGTTGTCGACTGCGGACAACATCATGACCTTCCGCACCGTGATCAAAGAGGTCGCGCTTGAGCAGGGAGTCTTCGCCTCTTTCATGCCCAAACCTCTGCAGGATGTTCCTGGCTCCGGGATGCACACCCACCTGTCGCTTTTCGAGGGAGACAAGAACGTCTTCTACGAGGCTGGATCCCGTTATCAGCTGAGTAAGGTCGCCAGGCAGTTCATCGCCGGGATCCTCCGACACGGCGCTGAGATCACTGCGGTGACCAATCAATGGGTCAACAGTTACAAGCGGCTCTGGGCCGGAGATGAGGCGCCCGCCTACTTGTGTTGGGGGCACAACAACGGCAGCGCCATGGTCCGAGTGCCCATGTACAAGCCGATGAAGGGCAACAGCACCCGGATCGAGGTGCGTTCTCTCGATCCGGCTTGCAACCCTTACCTCGCTTTCTCTGTCCTCCTGGCCGCCGGGCTGAAGGGAATCGAGAACGAGTACGAACTCGGAGAAGAGGCTGAGGACGATGTCTGGAGTTTGACCTCGGCGGAGAGAGCCGCTCTGGGGATCGAACCGCTGCCGACATCGCTCCATTCAGCGATCTCGGTGATGGAACGCAGTGAATTGGTCGCGGAAACCTTGGGTGAGCAGATCTTCGAGGTCTTTCTGCGTAACAAGCACGCGGAGTGGAAGGAGTATCGGGCCCAGGTCACCCCGGTGGAGTTGAACCGTCTGCTGCCTGTGCTGTGAGTCCGCACTGATGGAGAGACAGAATTCACCGACAGCCCATCTGGCGAGGCTTGGCTTTCGTGAACCTCGGAGAGTAGCGGGCATGTTGTCCGGGTCTCCTTGGCTCGCAGCGTCTCTTGACGAAGAACATGACGATCTGCTGCGTGCGGTAGCTCGTACTGCGGATCCTGACTTGGCCATGCTTGGCGCGCTCACCGTGTTGGAATCTGCAGCTGCGGACCCGACCGTGCAGGCAGAGATACTCGAGACGCTCCGTTCTCCGGGGATGCCTCGCGATCGGCTTCTAGGAGTACTGGGCTTTTCCAGCGCATTGGCTCACCATCTGGCTCGCCACCCCGCGCAGTGGAGATATGCCGCGCATGCTGGTTTGCCGACTCCGCGAGACTGCATCGACCTGTTGCTCGACGCGGTCTCGGAAGAAAACCGGGGCAGTCACACCACTTATGACTCTTTGAGGGTCGCCTACCGTGGTCAGCTACTGACCATCGCAGCCCATGACGTGATTTGCCCGGAACCGGGAGATGCTCTTCCCTCGACCGCTGCGGCCTTGGCAGACCTGGCTTCGGCTGCGCTCGAAGCGGCACTGGCGGTTGCGCGTCAGGAACACCCTGAAGCGTCGGACGTCCGGCTCGCGGTGATCGGGATGGGCAAGTGCGGCGGACGTGAGCTGAACTACATCTCCGATGTCGATGTGATCTTTGTCGCAGAGCCGGGGGAGGGTATGTCGGAGGAGTACGCCCTGTCTGCTGCCACTGCGTTGGCTTCCACCCTGATGAGGGTGTGCTCCTCGTCGACCGCTGAGGGCAGTCTCTGGCAAGTCGATGCAGCTCTGCGCCCGGAGGGGAAGCAAGGGCCGCTGGTACGAACGCTCGCGAGCCATGTGCGCTACTACCGTCGTTGGGCGAAGACGTGGGAATTCCAGGCGCTGTTGAAAGCGCGTCCTGTGGCAGGTGACTCCGAACTAGGGCGCTCCTATGTGAGCGCCTTGTCGCCATTGGTCTGGGAAGCTGCCGGTCGACCGAATTTTGTCGATGACGTCCAGGCGATGCGTCGACGGGTGGAACGCCACGTTCCGGCTGCAGAGGCTCGACGTCAGCTGAAACTTGGCCCTGGCGGGCTACGTGACATCGAGTTCTGTGTCCAGCTGCTGCAGCTGGTCCACGGTCGTACCGATGAGTCCTTGCGCTCCCCCTGCACGCTGTCCGCCTTGTCTGCTTTGTCTGCCGGGGGATATGTCGGCCGGGAGGATGCAGCCCGACTGGACTCGGCTTATCGTTTTCTACGCTCCTTGGAGCATCGGGTGCAGGTCCATCGGATGCGGCGTACTCACCTGATGCCGACCGGTGAGGCGGATCTCCGACGTCTGGGGCGCTCGGTCGGGATGCGTTCAGATCCGGTCAGGGAAGTGACCGCAGCCTGGCAGGACGAGGCGCGAGAAGTCCGGCGGATCCATGAGAAACTCTTCTACCGTCCCCTGCTGGCTGCTGCAGCGAGATTGTCCTCCGACGATGTTCGGTTGACTCCTGAGGCGGCGAACGAACGCCTGAAGGCTTTGGGCTTCAGCGATCCCGCGGGTGCGATGCGTCACCTGCAGGCTTTGACCCAGGGAGTGAGCCGAACCGCCGCCATCCATCGTCAGTTGTTGCCGGTGATGTTGGGCTGGTTTGCTGACGAGGCAGATCCGGATGCAGGCCTGCTGGCTTTTCGGCGGGTGAGTGAATCTCTCGGTGCGACTCCGTGGTACGCGAAGATGCTGCGGGATTCGGGAGAGGCCGCCGAACGGCTGGCCCATGTCCTTGCACGAAGTCGCTTCGCCGGGGATCTGCTGGTTCGCATTCCGGAGGCTGTGCGCCTGCTGGGAGAGCCGGAGGGGCTTCTTCCTCGACGTCGTGATTCTCTTGCTGCGACGATGCACTCAGCGATCGCTCGTAAAGACGATGTCACCGCCGCAGTCGAAGCAGTGAGGACTATTCGTAGGCTTGAGTTGTTCCGGATTGCGGCTGCAGATTTGTCCGGGATGATCGACCCGGATGCCGTAGGGACGGCATTAACCGAGCTGACCGAGGCCTTCCTCGAAGCAACATTGGCGGCAGTAGTGCTCTGGTGGCGGGATGAACACCATGCGCCATTTCCTGCAGACATCGCAGTAGTGGGAATGGGCAGGCTGGGCGGCTACGAGATGGGTTACGGCTCCGATGCCGATGTTCTCTTCGTCCACCGGGCGCTTTCAGGGGTGTCGGACCAGGAAGCTCATGACGCGGTTTCCGCCGTGGTCGTCGAGTTGCGCAGGGCGCTGGGTCGTCCTGGTCCAGACCCGAGCCTGGAGGTTGATGCGGACCTGCGGCCGGAGGGGAAGGCCGGCCCGCTGTCCCGCACCTTGGAGGGCTACCAGGGCTACTACTCCCGGTGGGCGCAGCCGTGGGAATTCCACGCTCTCCTGCGGGCTCGGGTCGTCGCTGGTGATGACGGGCTCGGGAAGAGCTTCCTTTCCTTGGTGAACCCGTTGCGTTACCGGCCGGAGGGGCTCTCCGGGGCTGCTCTGCGTGACATTCGTAGGTTGAAGGCCCGGATGGAGTCTGAGCGTCTTCCTCGAGGTGCAGACCCGAGGACCCATGTGAAGCTGGGGCCGGGTGGTCTGTCCGATGTG
Organism: Austwickia chelonae; assembly: GCF_003391095.1. NCBI lineage: Bacteria > Bacillati > Actinomycetota > Actinomycetes > Micrococcales > Dermatophilaceae > Austwickia > Austwickia chelonae. The sequence continues at coordinate 1,729,988 of NZ_CP031447.1, forward strand.
GAGTGGACTGTGCAATGCCTGCAACTGATCCATGCCGGAGAGATACAGGCGCTGCGGACCACCCGTACGAAAGAGGCTTTGTCGGCGGAGGTGGCTGCTGGCGTGTTGTCTGCTGAGGATGCTGAAGTACTCGAACAGGCCTGGGCTGCGGCTTCGCGGATGCGAGATGCGAATCTGCTCTGGCGGGGGCGTGCCAGTGATGTGATTCCTGCGGATATTCGTGACTGCGAAGGTGTCTCGCGAATCTTGGGGCGGGACGCCGATCAAGGGTTCGCGCTTCGGGACGACCATGTCCGGGCTGCGCGTCGGGCGCGTACGGTGACAGAACGAATCTTCTACGGACGTGACGACAGCTGAGAGCGTGGAGCCAACGTCAAGTGAAATCCCTTGGAGCGGAGCGCATTCGGTGTGTGGCTCACGGCCACGTAACCTTGGGGACCATGGACGGGGGCTCTCCCGTCGGTGCGACTGGAGGTAGGCCATGACCGTGCGCGTATATCTGCTGGATGATCACGAGATCGTACGGCGAGGTCTACGTGAACTCTTGGAACTCGAGCAGGACATCGAGATCGTGGGTGAGTCGAGTTCCGCAGAAGAAGCCGAGCGGCGCATCCCCGCCTTGCGGCCCGACGTGGCCATCCTGGATGCGAGACTTCCCGATGGCTCAGGAATCGAAGTCTGTCGACACGTTCGCGCAGTGGATCCCACCATCGCAGGGCTGATCCTGACGTCGTTCGACGACGAGCGTGCTTTGGCTTCGGCGGTCCTGGCCGGAGCAGCTGGGTACCTGTTGAAAGATATCCATGGTTCTGATCTGGTCGAGGTCGTTCGAGCGGTGGCGCGTGGGGAGCGTCTGCTCAGTGACGAGGACATCGCAGGATTCCAGGAATCGTTGAGCCTGCCGGTCACGACCGATCCGAGACTCCGCAGTCTGACGCCTCAGGAGCGCCGGATCCTCCTGCATGTCGCGCAAGGCATGACCAACCGTCAGATCGGGCAAGAACTCTTCCTCGCCGAGAAGACTGTGAAGAATTACATCACTGCGGTGCTGGCCAAGCTGGGAATGGAGCGACGGACCCAGGCGGCGGTCTTCGCCGCGACCCACGCCGATCAACTTCAGGAACGACCCTGAGGTCGTTGATCAGCCACCGCACGACGCGAATCAATGCTATTGAACGTGCAAAACGACCGTTCGTCGTGGATATGTGGGTCGCTCGGCGCATGCGCCCAGAGTCCTTTCCGTCAGGGGACTTTGGGCCTTGCCCAGGCCTTCTGCCGCGACCAATCATGTTCCCATGACGACGACTAGGTGGCCGCATCATTCGGCCAGGAGGCCCTCAGTGGGCGATGTCGTCGCCGGCCTACTCGCGGGCGATGGATCAACGTCTGCAGTAGCACGTGCCGCTGTGCGAGAAGCAGTCTCACGGGGTGCGCGCGTACGTTTTCTTCAAGTGCTGCCCAGTGGGCTGACTCCGGAAGAACGTGCTGCCTGTGACGAATCGACCTTTGCCGCTGCGTTGAGAGCCCTTCGTGAAGCTCCTCGACTTCCAGTGACATTCGAAGTGGTCGATGGTGATCCAGGAGAAATTCTGTGTTCGCGCAGTGCCAGCGCTAGCGTCCTTGTCGTGGCGCATGACCTGCCTGGGGAGGAACAGGGCGTCGCGAACTACTGTTTCACCCACGCCGAATGCGATGTACTGACCGTTCACCCTGAAACAGCGAGCCGTATACCCCGATGAATATGTTGAGAACGTGCTGCTCAGCTAGCCGAAGAAGCGCAAGATCGGGCCACGTCCGCCGAAGCGGGGAAGCGCTCGACGGTTCGTTACCATCGACAGGTGAGTGATCCTGAGGAGGCCAGGCCGGCCCATGCCTTGGCGCGTGCCGCAGCTCTCGACATCGATGATCTGCTGGCGGAGATCAGGGCTCGCGCTGCGGGTGCGCAGGAGTCCCGGGAACGCCTGGCTGGTCTCCTCGACGCTGTCGTCGCGGTGAGTTCCAATCTGGACCTCCCTACAGTGCTCGCCCAAATCGTCGCTTCGGCATGTTCGCTGGTCGACGCCAGCTATGGAGCTCTAGGGATTATCGACGAGTCAGGGCAGCATCTGGTCGAATTCATCACCTATGGAGATATCCCGGGTGGCGTTCAGGGCGATCTCCCCACTGGACACGGAATCTTGGGTTTGTTGCTGCAAGATCCTCGCCCCCAGCGGATCGCGAATGTCTCCGAACACCCGTTGGCTGTCGATGTCCTTCCCCCAGGGCACCCGCCGGTAGATTCTTTTGTCGGTTCTCCGATCCGGGTCCGTGACCATATTTTCGGCAATCTCTATCTCACCCAGAAACGGGGCGCCTCGACTTTCAGCGAAGAGGACGAACAGCTGATCGTCGCGCTGGCGGCTGCAGCGGGCATCGCTATCGAGAACGCGCAGCTGTACCGACGTGCTAGCCGAAATCGTGACTGGGCCCGGGCGGTCGGTGAGTTGACCCAAACCCTTCTGGAGGGGCGAAACGAGCGCGGAGCACTGGCTCGTATGGTGAAACGGGCCCGCGATCTGGGCGAGGCTCAGCTCGCTGTCTTCGCCACGGTGGAAGAAGAGAGCGGGAATCTGGTGATCCAGGCCGCCGACAACGACGGGGAGGGGTCTCCGACTCTCATCGGTTCGATGCTGAGCAGCCCTCGGTGGCGGCTGGTCCTGGCCAACAAGGTGCCCTTGCTGTTGATGATCGACCCGGAAGACCGACATGTCGGTGAGCTGTCCGCTGATCTGCGGATGAGGGCGGACCTCAGTCCAGACGGCGTGACGGCCATCGTGCCGCTGACGGTCGGTGAGGTCGAGGTCGGCATCATCGTGCTGTGTTGGTCAGGAGAGCATCTTCGGAATGCTCTGGACACGATGGAGGTCCTGACGCCGTTCGCCGAACAGATGGGGTTGGCAGTCGAGGCTGCCCGTGCGCAGCGGGCACGCTCACGGACGGCGCTGCTCGAAGACCGCGATCGTATCGCCCGCGATATGCACGATCACGTCATCCAACGGTTGTACGCAACAGGTCTGTCCCTGCAGTCTGCTGCGCGTCGCGCCGATGGCCCGGTGCGCGACAAGATCGATGTAGCGGTCGACGAATTGGATGCTGCGGTGAAGGACATCCGACATGCCATCTTCGAACTGCACCATCAGATTCCCGAAGGTGGACTTGGTCCGGAGCTGGAAGCCATCGTGGAGAGTGCCAGCGAAGGATTCGGTTTCGTACCGGACGTGAGTTTCGAGGCATTGGGGGATATCCCCTTCGAATACGAAGCCGATGTCTTGGCTGTAGTGCGCGAGGCGCTGTCGAATATTGTTCGCCATGCCTGCGCGACAGATGCGCATGTATCGGTCGCGGCCATGGACGATATCGTCATCACCGTACGTGACAACGGAATCGGCATCCCCGAAGGCGCTGGACGCTCCGGATTGGTCAACCTGAGAGAACGCGCAGAAGCTCGTGGGGGCACCTGCTTCGCAAGCCCCCTGGACCCCAACGGTACTGAAGTGCTTTGGCGGGTACCGCTTCCTGGACGCTACGTTCCGGCTTCGGAACATGCAGTGACAGTCTGAAGAGCAGGAAAGCGATCCGCGCCGGTTACCAGGTGAGCAACGCCAGCCCTGCTGCCATTCCACCGCCGAAGCCGGCGAGGAAGATCCGATCACCGGAGCACAGTTCCCCTTGCCTGGCCGCTTGGTCCAAAGTGATACCCACTGATGCTGCGCCGGTGTTTCCGTACTTCTCGAGAGTGCGATGGGTCCGGGCCTGATCCAACCCAAGGGCAGGAACGAGTTCGTCCAACATCATGCCGTTGGCCTGATGCGGGATGAAATGATCGATGTCCTGAGGGGAGACCCCCGCTTCGGTGAAGAAAGAGGAAACGAGCGGAGGGAGCTCTTGGAGGACGAATTCCTTCACCGCACGTCCTTCCATGGTGAAGTACGCCAACCCGGTTTCATAATGAGTGTCCTCAGCAGGGAGACGGCTTCCGCCTGCAGGAACCATGATCTTGTCGTTCAAGGCGCCGAAAGTATGAAGACTGGTGGCGAGTACGCCATGTTCGCTGCCGTCGCTCGGTCCGAGTACTACTGCCCCTGCGCCGTCACCGAACAGGATCACTGTGCGTCGATCCTGTGGATTGAGGATCCTGCTGTAGACATCGGCCCCTATCACCAAGCCGTAGCCGCCGGTGGCAGCGATCAGGCGAGCCACCGTCGAGCCTGCGAAGACGAAACCGCTGCAGACTGCATTCATGTCGAACCCTGCAGCACGATGCGCCTGCAGGTTGTGCTGCACATAAGCAGCTGTCGGCGGCTGCGGACGGTCCGGGGTAGAGGTGGCTACCACGATGTAGGAGAGGTCGTCCGAGGTGATCCCGGCTGATTCGAGGGCTCGACGGCCTGCCTCGGTCGCCATATCAGAGGTTGCTTCGTCTTCGGCGACCCAGCGGCGTTCCCGGATCATGGTCTTGGAACGGATCCAGGCATCGTCCACGCCAGCGGGAGCACCGACCTCGTCATTGGTGACGATGCGCTCAGGGACATAAGCGCCCGTTCCCCACACGGCCACACCCATGATCGTCCTCCTCGGTCTCGGGATTATGTCGACCACTGTTGCACTGAGGAACCTGGACGGTTCCGGAGTCGTGGTGCGGCGGCGGTCACAATTTTCAGGGGTGATCGGGTCCTACCTCGATCCTCGGACAGCGAAGATGACGGTCGGGCAGTGGTGCGACGGCTGGCTGGAAGGTTATGTAACTCGGCGTCCGTCGACGGTGCGTCAAGCTCGCGTTCACATCAAGGCCATCAAACAGGAGTTCGCCGACAAGGAGCTCTCCGCAGTCCGGCCTTCAGACGCCAGGTCATGGACAGTCCGTCTGTCCGGGGAGTACGCGCCCAGTACGACTTACACGGTATATCGCCGTTTTGCGCAGATCATGGGGGACGCTGTCCATGACGGAATGATCCCCAGATCTTCGTGCTCTCGACGTACGTCACCTGGGCAAGCCCGTCCTCGCCCGTATGTTGCCACCACAGAGCAGGTATGGCGTCTGTATGACTCTCTTCCAGAGGGCCTTCGTCCAGCGATTCTGCTGGGTGCGTTTGTCGGGCTTCGGGTAGCTGAAGCGGATGCATTGCGGGTGTCGGACGTCGACTTCATGCGAGGCGTGGTGAACCCGACCATCCAGTACCCAGAGTAACCGTTGAAGACGGAGAGCAGCAGGACTCCGATTCCGATTCCGCAGGAGCTGTCACTGATGCTCTCTGCCGAGATCTCTAGGACCGGCGCCGATGTCCTGGTGACTAATCGGCGAGGAGAGCCGGCCACTCCCTGGGCCATCGAGCGAGCAGTCCGTGCAGTGTGAGGAGACGTTCAAGGGTTACCTGAAGGTTTTCGTTTCCATGACCTGAGGCATTATCTGGCTTCGCTGCTGATCGGGCGAGGTCGGGACGTGAAGGTTGTGCAGAGCCGTATGCGGCATGCCAACGCGATGACCATATTGAACACCTATGGTCATTTGTGGCCGGATGCAGACGAATCCGCACGATCTGCCATTGCCTCGGTGTTGACAGCTCGTGCGGACTCTCTGCGGACCAGGCATGCGATATAAGCGCTTTGACCTGCTCCTTCTCCTAGAGGTCGTAGTACATCTCGAACTCGTGGGGGTGCGGACGGAACCGGATCGGATCCACCTCGTTCAGGGTTTTCCATTCGATCCAGGTCTGGATGAGGTCTTCGGTGAAGACATCTCCTTCGAGGAGGTAGTCGTGGTCCTCGCTGAGCGCCTTCAGGACTTCGGGCAGGGAGCCAGGCACCTGCTGGATCGCGCTGTGCTCCTCCGGGGGGAGCTCGTAGAGATCCTTGTCCACCGGCTCTGGCGGCTCGATCCGGTTGCGGATCCCATCGAGACCAGCCATGAGCTGCGCAGCGAACGCCAGGTAGGGATTGGCTGAGGGGTCGGGGACTCGGAATTCGATCCGTTTGGCCTTGGGGCTGGTTCCGGCGATAGGAATCCTGATGCAGGCCGATCGGTTGCGTGCTGAGTACACCAGGTTGACCGGTGCTTCGTATCCAGGAACAAGCCTGTGGTAGCTGTTGACCGTAGGGTTGGTGAAAGCCAACAGGCTCGGCGCGTGGGCCAGAAGTCCGCCGATGTACCAGCGAGCCAGGTCGGACAGGCCGCCATATCCTTGCTCGTCGTAGAAGAGTGGCTTTCCGTCCTTCCAGAGGCTCTGATGAGTATGCATTCCGGAACCATTGTCACCGAAAACTGGTTTCGGCATGAAAGTCGCCGACTTGCCGCCTTCCCAGGCGACATTCTTGATGACGTACTTGAACTTCATCATGTCGTCGCCGCTGTGCAACAGCGTGTTGAACTTGTAGTTGATCTCCTGCTGACCAGCGCTACCGACCTCATGGTGGGAGCGCTCGACATCGAGGCCTACCTGGTCAAGGACGAGGCACATCTTGTCGCGCATGTCTGCGAAGTGGTCGACCGGCGGGACCGGGAAATATCCACCCTTTTGGCGAGTTTTGTACCCTTTGTTTCCTTCTGGATATTCTCGGCCGGTGTTCCAGTCTGCTTCTACTGCATCGATGTAGTAGAAACTGGCTTGAGCGCTGGTCTGGAAACGAATGTCATCGAAGACAAAGAACTCAGCTTCAGCTCCGAAGTAGGCAGTATCCGCGATTCCTGTGCTCTGGAGATAAGCCTCAGCTTTTGCCGCGATATTCCGAGGGTCTCGACTGTAAGGCTCATCGGTGAACGGGTCCACGATAGAGAAGTTCATGATGAGCGTCTTCTCCGCACGGAATGGGTCCAGATAAGCAGTTCCGATATCGGGAAGGAGCTTCATATCCGACTCATGGATGGCCTGGAAGCCACGGATGGAGCTGCCGTCGAAAGCTTGCCCCACGGTGAAGAAGTCTTCATCCACAGACTGAGCTGGAACGTTGAAGTGTTGCATGACGCCGGGGAGGTCGCAGAAGCGGATGTCGACGAATTTGACGTCTTCCGCCGCGATGTAGTCAAGAACCTCTTGCGGTGTGGTGAACAAAACCGGCCTCCTCGTCGGCGTGCTCTCAGAGCCTGCCGTCAGCTGCTTGCTGCATGTATCACCCCACACTAGGGGATGGGGATTTCTCGATCGTCACTCGGATGTTTCCCGAGTGTTACGGACGACAGGTTGCTCGTGTGAACGGGTCAGCTTTCGAGGAAGATCTACCGGTCACGCCGATTAGGCTGTTCAGGTGGTCAATCGTGAGGACATCGGATCCTGGCTCAACGGCCCCCAGCTGGGGGGTGATCCTGAAGATTATCCGGGGCAGCGGCTCGGGCTCCCGCAGAGTGGTCCGGGGTCGATTGGCAGATTATCTCGGCGAGTTCCCGCCCTGCTGATTGACTGGGGATTATGTCAATTAATCGCTGTGGGACTGCTGGAACACCGAATCGGCCAGGGAGGGATCAGCTCCTTCGCTCCGCTGCTGGTATTTCTGCTTGAGAACCTACTTCTGGTAGGGACGCTCGGCTGCACGATCGGCCATCGGATATGCGGACTCCGCGTAGTGCCACTGAGCGGAACATATACCGGTCCAGTGCGTGCACTCTGGCGAACCGTGCTTCTTTGCCTGGTTATCCCTGCCGTGGTCTGGGATCGAGACAGCAGAGGCATGCATGATCGGTGGGCTGGGACTTTGATCATTCGTACGTAGGCATCAGGGCCTACTTATTAGCCTGCTGATCAGCAGCTTTGCGGTAGAAGGCGACTGGAGTAATTCTCTCGGAGCCCTGCAAAATCCTTCTCCACGAATTTCAGCGTTGAGGCCCTCTGCCATTTTTATATAAATATGCGCATAGCGGACAATCTGTCGACTGGGCGTGTCAATGAAGCTGAAGAAAATTCGCCAGGAAGCCTTGAGACCCGATCGACTGACCGGTCGTCACCATAACAAGAGTGGCGGGTCAGCACATTGCATACTGACCCGCCACTCAGAGGCCTGCTCTGTCCAAGGGAGACCCTAACGCCGCTGCCCCTTCATGCCTCGCATTCGCTGAGGGTCGATGCCCTGCGGAACAGGAGGACGCATTCCGCCCATGGAGCGGAGCCGCTTGTCGATCGCTGGAACCTCATGCTTGGTCAAGACTTTCTTCAGGCTGTTCATCTTTTTGAGCAGGTTCTGAGAACTGGTCACCTCCGGGCCCTTTCCTGCGCCCACCCGAAAGACATGGATAGGAACATTGGGTGCGAGACGAGCGGTTCGCTTCTGCTCGCTGACCAAAAGCTTCGACGCTCGGCCAGCGGGCCCCTCGGCAATGAGGACAACTCCTGGCCGCCCAATCGCCCGGTATATCAGCGCTGCATGGCGGGGATCCCGAGAGCCACCGGCATCAGCGGCCACAGGCTCCTGCTGATAGGACCATCCCCGGCGGATACCGCTTAGCGCTGCACCTACCTCGCCAGGCTGACCGGCGATCTGTTTGTACACGCCTTTCTCAGCCTTTTTGGCCACCATCCACACGCAGGCCAGAAGCCCTAGCATCAGAACGAGAAAAGCGACATAAATGGGCTGCCCAATCGCCAGTCCCACAGCATATCCGACAGCTATAGAACCGAGGATAATAGCCGCAAGATATAGAGGAAGGCGCGGCTCAGCAGATTTGGCGAGGCTGAAGACCTGCTTGAACTGACTGAAACGCGTTTTCATCTTTGCGATGAAGCCGGGTGAATTAGGGTCCTTCGCTGCGCGCGCCATGGTCTGCGGTCATTCCTTCTGTGACATTGATGCGGTGGAGCAGGTGTGGTCAAAAGTTCTTGTGATTTAAGAAGCGGCAGGGTTGTTGCGGAGCAGGCTGGCGGCCTCCTGCCTAGGCGCCGCATGGTCCCTTTCGGAAAGATGTGCCAGGTGGGCAGGCACTTCACGGCCTGCTCTGCGCATCGCCTGCGCCCAGAGGCGCCCTGCGCGGTATGAGGAGCGGACCAGCGGTCCGGCCATCACGCCCACAAAGCCTTGCTCCGTGGCGTACTCGGACCAATGGACGAATTCTTGTGGTTTCACCCAGCGATCTACCGGATGATGCAAGGGTGAAGGACGAAGGTACTGAGTGATGGTAAGAATATCGCATCCTGATGATGCGAGATCTTTGATTGCCTGTTCAATCTCGGACTCTTCTTCACCCATGCCCAGAATGAGGTTAGATTTTGTGACGAGGTCGTCTTCCTTTGCCATACTGATAACTTTCAAAGAAGTTTCATAGCCAAAGGCGGGTCTGATCCGTTTGAAGATTCGCGGAACAGTTTCCAGATTATGTGCGAAGACTTCTGGCCGAGCATCGAAAACTTGACTCACCAGTTCGGGCCGTGCACCGAAGTCAGGGGGGAGGATCTCTACGCCTGTCGTCGGATTGGCCTCATGGATGGCTCGCACGGTATCGGCGTAGAGTTTTGCCGCCCCGTCAGGAAGGTCATCCCGGGCCACCCCGGTGACCGTGGCGTAGCGTAACCCGAGCTGCAGGACGGATTCAGCCACACGGCGTGGCTCGTCGAGATCCAAGGGTGCGGGTTTGCCCGAAGCGATATCGCAGAAGTCGCATCGACGAGTGCAGACGTCACCGCCGATGAGGAAGGTAGCCTCCCGGTCCTCCCAACACTCGAAGATGTTGGGGCATCCCGCTTCCTGGCAAACCGTGTGGAGCCCACCCTTCTTGACGAGCCCGTTCATCGCTGTGTACTCGGGGCCCATCTTCGCTGTCGTGCGAATCCAGGACGGCTTGCGCTCGATGGGCGTCTCAGCGTTGCGTGCCTCGATTCGAAGCAACCGCCGGCCGTCAGGCCCTGCACTCACGAGCTCTCCTTATTAGATGGTGACGTGTCCGTTCAAGAGTACGCCGCGACGAGGGGTGCACATGGCGTGCTGTGAGGCTTCGCGTCATCACAGAGTAGGCACAATCGCCCGGTGCGCCTATAGATGAGTAAAGACCTGCCGCGAAATCAACTTGAGGTCAAGAACTCAGTATGCGCGCGAGATGTTTTTCGATTGACGGCAGAACTTCCTGAACGGTCATCTCGCGTCCGACCTCTCTGGAGAGAGTCGTCACCCCAGCGTCCGTGATACCGCAAGGAATGATGACCTCACCCCAGCTCAGGTCACAGTTCACGTTGAGCGCAAAGCCATGCATGGTTACTTCTTGGCTCACTCGAATGCCGATCTGCCCGATCTTCCGCTCCGGACGGCTACCGTCAGCTGCGAGCCAGACACCGCTGCGCCCTTCGACTCGGATCGTCTCCACGCCGAAATCACCACAGGTCGAAGCCATCACCTCTTCCAAACGGCGTACATGCGCTACGACATCGACCGGATTACCTAGACGCACGATGGGATATCCCACCAATTGGCCCGGCCCATGCCAAGTGATCTTTCCGCCTCTGTCAACATCCACGACAGGAGTTCCGTCGGAGGGACGTTCGTGGGGTTCGGTGCGTTTTCCTGCTGTGTACACGGCAGCGTGTTCCAGGAGCAGGACCGTATCAGGTGCACGTCTGGCAACAACGTCTCCGTGCAGGGCCTTCTGGCGGTCCCAGGCGTAGAGGTAATCGACGTAGTCCGGCGCGAAACCTAGATGCTCGAAGCGCATGTGGATCACCTTAAGGGCCGTCGCATCGACCGACGAATCTCCCACCCATATCGGCATCTCATCTGCCTGTGGATAACTTTGCGCACCCTGCTGGGGAGGACGTCATAGTGGTCGAGCCGTCCGGCCGAAAGGGACAAGATGGACAATAGTCAGACGCCGACCCTCCCCGGGTTCACGCTTCATGCGCTACGAGGCCATGGAGCCACCAGCACCGTGTACTCCGCACGTCGTGATCTTGATGGTTGGGTTTGTGCGATCAAGGTTTTCGCTCACACCAGTGATGCACAAGATGCGGCTGCCCGAGAGGTGACTGCGCTTTCGGGAGTTCGGGTCTCTGGGCTGATCCGATTGCACGACGTCGTGACTACGACAGACGGACGTACCGCACTGGTCCTGGATCTGGCCGAGGGAGGCCCTCTTCGCGAGTTCGTTGAAGAGCGAGGCAAATTGACGCCACGCGAAGTTCTCGGAGTGGCCCGATCCGTTTTGGCTGTCCTGGTTGCGGTGCACTCGCGGAAGATCGTTCATGCGGATCTCTCCCCGAGCAACATTCTGATTTCGGCAGATGGGCGAGCTGTCGTGGGTGACCTCGGCAGCTCCCGGTTCGTGGAAGAATCTGGACATTCTTCGACAGGCTCCGGGACTAGAGGCTTCATTGCTCCTGAAGTCCTGTTGGGTATGCCTGTGTCTGCTGCTAGCGACATTTACGCTTTCGGTGCATCCATGTGGACGATACTCACCGGACAGATTCCCGGAGGCCTCCTTGAAGATACGCAAGGAGTACCCGAACACCCCACTGAACTGTTCGATCTTCTCCGATCCTGTCTTGCCGCAGAACCGGAACGCAGACCTACTGCGCAAGAAGCTCAGGCGATGTGTGAAACGCTGGGGCCGGACGAGCCGTTAAGTCTGCCGGACGGACCTGATCTCGGAGGGCGACTCACTCACCGGCTGCAGTGGCAGTCCGAGGAAATGGATCGCACAGAACATACAGGTACCTTGGCCGCTACGCTGAGCACCAGTAGAACAACGGCCAGACTGTCAGAAGCCAGACAAGTAGGCCGACACCGGGACGGACGGAACCCGCACCCTGCGGTCGTTCTTGCTGCGACCTGTGCACGTATGGCGACCTGCTACCAGATGCGCATTGCAGCATCAGCAGTATTGGGAATCTCGGCCGGGCTGGGTCTGTGGTGGGGGACTGCTGGCCCGGACACCATCGAAACCGCATCGATCACGCGTCCTGTACCAACGACGTCGACAACGAATCCGTCAACAGCAGGGGCGCGAGCGACGTCGACGCTGCCGACACAGCGGTCTTCCCCGCAGCCAAAAAATGAAGTGGCCACGGTTACCAAGCCTTCTGCAGGAGCGTCGACCACTGTTCCTCATTCAGCAGGTGCCGCTGATAAAGCTCTATCAGGAAAGTCTGCGTCGGAACCGGCTCAGATCCTGTCTGGGGTTCTGAACGCCAGGGCCTCAGCTTATGCTACCGCGGAGGTCACCGCCCTTGCGAACTGCTACGCACCGGATGCGCCTGGATACGACACTGCCACGTCTGATGTTGAACGACTGCGCAGGGCAGGAATCCAGTACAGAGGGTTGGCATATGTCGTTCGAGACGCTTCTCCGATCACTGGCGTCGGGACGGATCGACTTGCGGTGCAAGCCACAGTGGACACCAAGCCCTATCAGATCGTTCCGCAGGAGAAAGGTGACGGAGGAGTTCAGGTCCCTGCAGAACAGGGCATCCAACTGACCTATCAGCTTCAGCGCACCCCATTCGGTTGGCGCCTTGCTGGGATCGATCGTTGAGAGCTTCTCCGCAGGGAGCAGTGTGATGGGGGCGATGTCCGCAGGACACGCCCCCATCACACTCAGATCATGGCTTTCGCTCAGAGCTCGAAAGCGCCGCCTTCAAGGCGAGCCTTCAGCGCAGAGAGGAATCGCCCGGCATCTGCTCCATCGACCACACGGTGGTCGTAGGTCAGACAGAGGTACATCATCGACCGAATCGCGATGGACTCTCCACCCAGAGCATCCTTCACCACGACAGGACGCTTGGTGATGGCACCGGTGCCCAAAATCGCGACCTGGGGCTGGTTGATGATCGGGGTGTCCTGAAGCGAACCGTTGCTCCCGATGTTGCTGATGGTGAAGGTTCCTCCACCGAGCTCGTCCGGGCCGACCTTATTGGTGCGGGTGCGTTCGGCCAGATCCGCGATCTTGCGAGCCAATCCTGCGATGTTCAGGTCTCCTGCATCCTTGATCACCGGAACCAGGAGCCCACGCTCGGTGTCGACAGCGATGCCCAGGTGCTCTGCTCCATGGAAGACGATCTCGTCGCCGTCGATACTGGCGTTCAGGTGGGGGAACTGCTTCAGCGTCTCTACGGTGGCCAGCGAGATGAAGGGCAAGAAGGACAGCTTGGCGCCTTCACGCTTCTCGAACTCGCCCTTCGACCGCGCACGCAGTGCAGCAACCTGGGACATGTCGACCTCAACGACCGCTGTCAGCTGGGCCGAAGTCTGGAGGGACTCGACCATGCGCTGCGCGATGATCTTGCGTAGACGAGACATCTTCTCGGTGGTGCCTCGCTTCGAGGACACCTCAGGTGCCGAGGGTACCGGTGCTGCAGGGGCGGCTGGTGCCGCAGGAGTGTTCTGAGCGGCGGGAGCTGCGGCCTGTTGTTTCGCCGAGGCCGCCTCCAGGACGTCCTGCTTACGAATGCGGCCACCGACACCGGTTCCCTTTAGGGAAGAAAGGTCGACGCCGTGCTCGGTGGCGAGTTTACGGACCAGCGGGGTGACATATGCGGCTTGGTCGCTCTCGGAGCTGTCCTTCTTCTCCGGCTCAGGAGCAGGTGCCGACTTTTCGGGCTCCTGCTGCGCCTCGGACGGTACTGGGGCAGTCTCGGCCTTTTGAGCGACGGGCTCCGGGTCTTTCTCAGGAGCGGTCTCCGTGGCCCCGACGCTTTCTCCGCCGATCACGGCCAGGTCGGCGCCGACGGGTGCGGTCTCGTCCTCCTGGACCAGAATCTCCTGAAGGATGCCCGCGACAGGTGACGGGATCTCCGTGTCCACCTTGTCGGTCGAAACCTCCAGCAGGGGCTCGTCCACCTCGATGGTGTCACCCACGTTCTTGAGCCACCGGGTGACAGTCCCCTCGGTGACGGATTCCCCCAGCGCGGGCATAACCACTTTCTCGCCCCCGGACACCTGTCCTGTAGCAGGTGAAGTTTTAGTTTCAGGAGCTGCCGGTGCAGGTTCTTCAGCTTCAGGCTCCTCGACGGGAGCCGCCTGAGATGCGGCCGGCGTCGAGGGGGTGCCATCTCCGATCACGGCCAGGTCGGCGCCGACGGGTGCGGTCTCGTCCTCCTGGACCAGAATCTCCTGAAGGATGCCCGCGACAGGTGACGGGATCTCCGTGTCCACCTTGTCGGTCGAAACCTCCAGCAGGGGCTCGTCCACCTCGATGGTGTCACCCACGTTCTTGAGCCACCGGGTGACAGTCCCCTCGGTGACGGATTCCCCCAGGGCTGGCATGGTCACGCGCTCGGACATTGACAAGCCTCTCCTCATTGTGCGGTCGTGTCGATCAGTGTAGAGGGCGGCCCCACAGTTCAACTGTGGGCATGCAGCGGCATACCGGCAAGAGCTAGATGTGCTTCGCCGAGCGCCTCATTCTGCGTCGGATGCGCGTGGATGAACGCAGCAACCTCCTCAGGCATAGCTTCCCATCCCACGACCAACATTGCCTCTCCGACCTGTTCTCCCATACGCGCACCCACCATGTGGACACCCACGACGGGCCCGTCGATCTGCCTGATGACCTTCACGAACCCGCCAGTGGCAAGAATCTGGCTCTTGCCATTTCCCCCTAAGTTGTATTCATAGGAGGAAACTGAATCTGAGCCGAAGCGATCTCTCGCCTGAGTTTCCGTCAAGCCGACTGATGCTATTTCTGGATCGCAATAGGTGACGCGGGGGATAGCTGTGCTGTTCACCGGTTCTGGATCGTTTCCAGCAATAATCTCGGCCACCATCAAACCCTGAGCGAACCCTCGGTGTGCAAGCTGCAGACCTGGCACTATGTCACCGACGGCGTAGACGCCAGGGACGTTGGTCCGGCAATATTCATCGGCCAGAACGAAACCTCGCTCCATCGTCACACCGACTTCCTCGTAGCCGAGGTTATCGGTGGCTGGGCCGCGCCCTACCGAAACCAGAAGCAAATCAGCAGAAATCACCTCTTGCGATTGCAAAACAACCCTGACAGACGCTTCGTCCTGCTCGACCTCAGCAACTGCGCAGGATGTACGCACTGAAATTCTACGTCGTCGGAAAGCGCGCTCCAACTGATTCGAGACCGACTCGTCCTCTGCTGCAACCAGCCGGGGGAGCGCTTCCACCACAGTGACTTCACACCCGAAGCTGCGGAAGACCGAAGCGAACTCCACGCCGATGACGCCTCCACCGAGCACGATGACGTGCTCCGGTAACTCGGTGAGCTTCAAAGCCTGGTCGCTTGTCATCACACGACCGCCGACTGTCACTCCGGCTATCTCCCGTGGACGAGAACCCGTGGCGAGAACAACAGCACTACCCACGAGCTGGCGAGAACCTACCTGGACGGTGTCCTTGGCGCTCAGCCTGCCTTCGCCTTCCACCAGGCACACCCCGGACGAATGGACCAATCCCTGCAAACCTTTGTAGAGGCGTCCCACCACCTTGTCCCGATAACGCTGGACTGCGGGAAGATCCACTCCCTCGAATACGGCACCGATACCGAAGGTCGAACTGCTCCGAACGGTGTCAGCTACTTCAGCTGCGTGCAACAAAGCTTTCGTAGGTACACATCCCCGATGAAGACAGGTACCTCCGAGCTCGGCCTTTTCCACCAGAGCCACCGACATGCCCAGTTGGGATGATCGCAAAGCACAGGCATAGCCGCCACTGCCACCGCCGAGGATCACCAGGTCGAAACGGTCGGTACTTGCACCCATGGCGGCATCTCCTTCGATGTTCCGGAACCACTGGGCCTGTCGCTCTCGTGAAGCAGACCGGCCCGCCGTGCGCATCCTCTCAGAAGAACGGGCTCTTCGTCCGCCTATCGCTACGGACGAAGAGCCCGAGTCGTCAGCTCTCCCGCCGAGAGGGCAGAGAGCCCATCACCCGTTCCAGGAGTACATCGGCTACCCGGTCGCGGGCTGCGGCGGCGAAGTGTGAGCCATCGGGTCTCGCGACCGCCTCTTCCGGCGGTGGGAAACTTCCACCGGAAGACAACGGCAGTCGATCGTCACACGGATTGTTGTCTGAACGGCAGAAGACATCGGAGATCGAGACCATCCGGAGCCGTGTGTCGTAGAGGACCTTCTCCTCCAACAGGTCGATCCACTGGCGGCGGACCTCGTCCTGGAAGCGAAGACGAACCAGGAAAGCTGCGCACAACCCTTCCATGTCGTTCTGGTCCGGTGAGCATCCTTGCGCAGTGCGTTCCCCCGTCGGCTCAGGACGCACGATCACCACAGTGGCACCACCCGCGGTCAGCCGATCAACAGCCGAGTCGAGAACAGCCTTCTGCGCTTCCCGATAACCCGGGTCCTTAGCCCGTAGCGGTTTCCCGTCCTGGCCGATGAAATCGGCGTACTCATAGCGGGACCACCAGACCACGACAGTCGGTTTTTCCTTCTCGAGCTGTTGTTTCTGGTCGTCCTTCACACTGACGCATGTCGGGTCCTCGTCTCCACCGAGGGCTGCGACTCCAGGGTTGAACGGTGACCCATCAGGGTTCGCAGTGATAGCTCCAGAGGCTCCGCAGCCACCGTGCGAACCATTGATCACCGGGACCTGGCGTTTCTCCCCAGCCTCTGCAAGAGCACCGAACAACTGCATCGGCACGCTGTCGCCCACCACCATCATCTTGGTGGATCCAGAGGCCACGACCACTCCATGTCCGATGTACCAAGGGGTGCCGCCCAAGATCACTGGTAGTGCGCAGGTCGCTGCCATCGCTGTGGCGCCCACGCTCAGGACCGACGCGGAACGAGCCTCTCGACAGCGTCCGGAGCGCAAAGGCATTTCGACAAGATGGTAGGAGAGCATGGCTGAAACCAAAGTTGCTGCGACCACGATCAGAGCCCGCTGAGCGTCGAACGTTCCGTGAGGGAGCAGCCAGACCGTCCAGGGCCAGTGCCACAGGTAGATCCCGTATGAAATCCGACCCAGATAGGTCATGACTGGGTTGGTGAACATCTTGGCCAGTTTGCTGTCTTGGTCCACCCTGCTGGCACCTACCACCAGCGAGGCCACCGCCGCTGCAGTCAGGACGGCACCACCGAAGAAGTAGGCAGGGTGCGGGCCGTGTCTGCCGCCGAGGAAGCACACCGCCAAGACCAAGCCCCCCAGCCCTGCCCACATGAGTTTGCGGGCGTGCTTTGTCACGAAGTTGTTCACGGCAGGGCGCAGCAGTGCAGCAGCGCACAACGCGCCGATCAAAGGCTCGAAGACCTTTGCATCGGTGCCCATGTACGCCCGATCAGCGCCTGCCCGAAGGAAGACGTACACCATCACAGATGCGGAGAGCACCGCAAAAACTGCAGCGATCGCCACGACAGAGACAGAACTGGCACGTTGCGCCCCTGGAAGATCCCGTCGGGCGTGTCTCCCCGGACTCATACTCGCCAGAAGCACGGCAAGGAGCTGCAGGACCAACGGCCAGAAAACGTAGAACTGTTCTTCGACCGCCAAAGACCACAGGTGCATCAGCGGCGAGGTGGTTCCGTCAAACGCGAAATAACTCGTTGACGTGATGAAGTGCCAGTTCCCCACGTAGAAGAGGCTCCACAGCAGGTCAGCGCCCAACGCCGGACGACGATAAGCCGGTGCCAGGACCGCCGCCCACACTCCCACCACGATCAGGAGCAACAACGCCGCCGGAATGAGCCGGGACATCCGTCTCGCCCAGAACCGCGGAAGGTCCACTTTCCCGTGCAGGATGATCTCCTGCAGGAGAAGAGTCGTGATCAAGAAACCGGAGAGGACGAAGAAGACGTCCACGCCGAGATAGCCACCAGAAAAAATGGGGATACCCAGGTGGAAGAGGAAGACCAACGAGACAGCGATCGTACGGATACCGTCGAGTGCAGCAACTCTTCCCACCAGGGAATGCACACCTTCCGTCGAAGCAGGACGCTCCGACCGACCATCCGTTTCAGGAGGTGCCGACTCCGGCACCTCCTTCTGGACCACATCTACATCGGCTGAGGACGACATCACGGTTCCGGCCGGGCGTGCACTCACGGGACGTGAACACCCGTCGACACGGACAGGCAACAGATCTGAAACGCTTTCACGAGCGAGATTGTGCCAGGCTCACCAGAGTCCTCGTCCCGAAGCCCGTGCCTCCCTTGAGGGTGTACCCGTAAGGGGAGCCTTCGTGGAAAGCCGGGCCGGCGATGTCCAAGTGGACCCAGGGGATCGGTGTCTCGTCCTCGGGAGACTCTCCGACGTATTCCCGAAGGAAGGCAGCAGCGAACAAAGAGCCGCCTTCCCGTGCTCCGGTGTGCTTTCGGTCCGCGACATCGGAGTCCAGGTCCTTCATCACTTCGTCAGGAATGGGCATCGGCCAGATGCACTCACCACAGGACTCCGCCACCGTGACGACCTCCTGTCGTAGATCATCACGATTCGACATCGCTGCAGCTGTCCGATGGCCCAAAGCGATGACTGCAGCACCGGTGAGAGTGGCTATGTCGATCAGTACGTCCGGTTGCCGACGGGAGGCCAGGACCAACCCGTCCGCCAGCACCAGCCGACCTTCCGCATCGGTGTTGATCACCTCACATGTCGTGCCATCCGCCATGGTCACGACATCACCTGGACGGACAGCATTTCCGTCGGGCATGTTCTCGGCGAGACACAGCCACCCCTCGACGGCCACGGGAAGGTCCAGTTCCGCGATCACTGTCACTGCCGCTGCTACAGCTGCCGCACCGGCCATATCCCCCTTCATCCCGACCATCGAAGCTGCAGGCTTGATGCTCAGCCCTCCGGAATCGAAGGTGATGCCCTTGCCGACGAAGGAGAGCCGTTGCTTCGCGCCGTCCGGGGCGTATTCCAGATGGACGATCACCGGCGGATGCGCCGATCCCTGACCGACTCCGAGAATGCCTCCGCAACCGGCTTCGGACAGGTCATCTCGGCGGTACATCTTGACCGTGACTTCCTCGGGCACACTCGCCTGGACCTGCTGGGCGAAGGACTCCGGAAACAACTCGTTCGGGCAAGCGTTCACCAGGTCTCGAGCCCAGCAGACGCCCTTGGACACGATCTCGGCCTGACGTACCGCTGCTCGGGCGGTCTCCTCGGCCTCGGTACTGCGAGGAACCCCAGACAGAGAGATCTGCGCTACAGGTGCGCGTTTTGCCTTTTCTGCGCGCACTTTCTCACCGTGATATCCCTCGAACGAATACGCGCCCATGGCCAGGCCCTCTGTCACCTGACCAATCCATTCCGGTCCGGGAAGAACTACGGTGGCTGCCCGACGTCCGGCCAGGGCGCGTCCTGCGGTGCCCGCAGCCTGTCGTACTCGTTCGCCGTCGAGCTCCGTTGCGACTGCGCCCACCCCGACCACCGCGACCAGCGGGGAACGCGCGCCGTCCACGCCGGTGAGCCACGTCGTCTCGTCTGCTTTTCCCCGAGCTCGGAATATCTCCATCGACGACCTGATGTGCTGACTCAGCGCGTCGTCCACTTCTCCCAAGAGCACAGCCCCTTCCTCGGCGGGAGCAGCGAAGAGGACCAAGACGTCGGTCTCCTCATCGGGCACGGGACCGGTGGACAGCGTGAAGGTCGTCACCGAACAGCCTTTCGACAGATTGGATTCGAGATGACAAGGCTTACACGAGCATGTTCGGGAGTCGAAGTCGACACGAGATATTGACGGCTTCACTCCATACTCCGAACCACCTGATTATCCCTACCTCGGCCCGATAGCGTGGGGAACATGAGCGATTCGCAGCTGCAGACCTCTCCGTTGCACGACCGCCACCGTCAGCTCGGAGCGAAGATGGCCGACTTCGGTGGTTGGGAGATGCCCATCGAGTACCCCCACGGTGGTGTTCTGCGCGAGCACCAGGCAGTGCGGAAGGCCGTGGGGGTCTTCGACGTCTCCCACCTTGGCAAGGTCTCGGTCCGAGGCCCTGGCGCCGCAGATTTCGTCAACCGCTGCTTCACCAATGACTTACGTAAGATCACGCCTCCGAAGGCCCAGTACACGATGTGTTGTGATCCGCGGACCGGGGGAGTCGTCGATGACCTCATTCAGTATTTCAAGTCCGAGGAAGACATTTTCCTGATTCCGAACTGCGCCAACACCGCTGAAGTCGTTCGGCGGATGCGTCAGGAGCTCCCCGAACAGATTGAGATCACCGATCTCCACCGCGACTTCGGTGTCATCGCCGTGCAGGGCCCATGTTCGGAAGATCTCCTGGAGTCCATAGGACTCCCCACTCGTCTCGAATACATGTCCTTCGCCGAGACCGTCTGGCACGGGATCTCGCTCACAGTCTGCCGAACGGGCTACACCGGTGAAAAAGGGTACGAACTGGTCATGCCCTGGGACGATGCGGAACAGCTTTGGGATGCCTTGACCGACGGACTGTACCGCTACGAAGGGCTTCCCTGCGGGCTGGGGGCCCGTGACACCTTGCGTACTGAAATGGGGTACGCGCTTCATGGTCATGAACTGAGCCCCGAGATCACTCCGAATATGGCCCGGGCAGGCTGGGCGGTCGGGTGGAACAAGGACGATTTCTGGGGCAAGAGCGTTCTCACCGAGCAACGGGCAGCTAAGGAATGTCGTCTCTCCTGGGGACTCCTCGTCGAGGGACGCGGAATTCCCCGTAAGGGCTGTTTGGTGAAGGACGCTCAAGGGCAGGAAATCGGCGTCGTCACCTCCGGCACCATGTCACCGAGTCTGAGGCAAGGCATCGCGTTGTGTTTGCTCGACCGTGGCTGTGCCGCTGGAGACCGTGCTGTCATCGACGTCCGAGGCCGCGACATCGTCGCCACCGTGGTGAAGCCACCCTTTGTCGCCACCCAGGTGGCGGACTGAGCGGGTACTCAAGGGCAACGGTGGGGAGGTCAACTCAACGGATGACTCCCCACCGTTCCACTGTCGAAGAGCTGCGTCGACGCTTCCTCAACCCGAGGGTGCTTCCCCAGGTCGATCACACGTCCGGCACACACCAGGTGCACATGGTCGCACCGGCTGGCGGTCTCCGCATTTGCCCGCCCGATCAGGTCGCGGAAAAGACGACCGGAAGGATGCCCCGGCACGACGCCTAGCCCTACCTCGTTCGAAACGATGACGACAGGATGGATCGCGGACTCCAGAGCAGAGTAAAGCCGCTCACAGGATTCCACGACGGACTCCTTTGCCAACACTGGCTTTTCCCATGCTCCGGCATCGTCGACGACTCTGGAGATCCAGGTGCCGAGGCAGTCCACCATGACCGGCCCCTGGGCATCACGAACGGCAGCCGGGACATCGGATGTCTCGACTGTGCGCCAGGTGGAAGGCCTGGACATCTGGTGCTCCCTGACCCGAGCCGCCCACTCGGGATCCCTGATCGGATCAGGGACCGGTCCTGGAGCCACGTAGGTCACCGAGGGAAAGCCGCTCACCAAACGTTCGGCATATCGGCTCTTACCACTGCGGACGCCCCCGAGCACCAGAACCCTGTTCATGCTGGAGAACCTACCTGGACGTCAAGATGCGGCTGACGGCTGATCGCCTGGTGCCTGCTTCTCCCGACGTTTCTTCATCAGGTAGAAAATCCCGAACCCGGTCCCGACCACGACGACGGCCACACCCGTCAGAACAGTCTTGGAAGGGCTCTGCGCCGTTTCGCCATGCACGGCTGCCGCATCCTGCGGCTTCGGCTGCTCCCGAGGTGCGGAGACCGCGATGCCGACCCGCTCATCCGGCGCCTTCGCCTCCTCGGGAACCGCAGTCAACGGTTCACCACAAACATTTCCGCCAGGATAGTTGTCGATGGAGCAGACTCGCCCGGAGGCGTCACGGGGCATCGCAACGGCAGTCAGCACCTCACTACTGGAGGCACCGCTGGGCACCTGGGCACATCGTGAGATCGGGGCAGGCGGGTTCGCACCCTCTGCTCCATCGGCCTTGCGGCCGTAATCAATGACCACACCGATACGTTTCTTGCCGGCTTCGGCCACTACCTTGCTGCAAATATCCTCGAAAGAGGGCATCGCCCGTGGCATCCGCGGCGTAGCAGTCTCTGCCGCCGCATACCGCCAGCCGTCGACGGCTCCTTCGGAGGGAACGACTGAATAGGGGCCGGTCGCTGCTTTCGCCCAAGAATTGTCTTTCAAGTGCGCGAAAGTCCATGCGCGTTCCGCCGTCGCGCTCGCACTGGGGGTCGGGGCAGGCTTACTCATGGTGGCGCTCTCCGACGAAGGAGAGCCAGACAGGAGGCCGGCCAGCGCCAGGAGTAGGCCTCCTGCGGTCCGGCAGATATTGCGTTGCATTGACGACAAGGGGACGACCTCCTCAATCGGGTCGGTGGAAGGTTCTTACGGGGAGAACCTTCCACCGCCTACTGTCTGCGACGACGACTTCCAAAGGACCTGAACCGTACTGGCGTATGACGTTCGGGTTTCATCGGCCCTCACTATCGGCATCCGAATCCATCGCACGTCAGCGGCGTTGGCTCCGACCCTTGCACCCACCCAGAACTCTGTCAAAGGTCCGACTGCGATGCGGCGTGTCTGTGACCGTCCACGACGGCAGAAGCTGAGCGTTGCTCAGAAACCGAAACGGGTCTTGGCGAAAGCCTCGATCGCGCCAAGGCTTCCCTCGACCTCTACGTGTGCGACCGCGCTACGCCCGAAGGCGTACAGGAGGACTTCGCCCGGGCCTCCATGAAGAATGACCTCACCTTCCCTGGTCGGCGCTTTGACCATCTTCTCCCCGTGCCCCTGGCAGAAAAGAGTCACCCCGACCGGGGAACGTCGTAGAAGTAATTGCCCGGCCTGGCGAAGACGTAGCCACAAGGCCTCGGACTCGTCCTGTTCCAGCTGCCGGCTCCGCCCTGGAGTCCAGTCCTCTTGAGCCCGCAGCACATCTTCGTGGTGCACGAAGAACTCTGCGAGATTGACGGCATCGTCCACGCTGGGGACACGCAGGGGCGACCAACCTCGAGGACCTTGTCTGACCATGTCCACCAGGGAAGCCCACGGCTGATCGGCATACTGCTCCTGCACCCGGTGAGTGTGCTCGGCCAAAGCCGGGACGATGACCCCGGCAATCGTGTCGGGCCTACGCTCGCGGATGACGAGGTGGGCAGCCAGATCCCGCGTTCGCCACCCCTCGCAGAGGGTGGGCGCGTCGGGGCCGAGCCGGGTGAGCGTGGAGCAGAGGGCGGCGCGTTCGAGCTGCGCAAGTCCGGTCATGGCTGTCAGTCTTCCAGGAACCGGAAATGTTCGTGCACGGGAAGACCGTGTCGGAGCAGGTATACATGCACAATGTCTGGCGTGACCGATGCCTCCGTACCGAACAGCCCGCTGGACCCGGCTATCGCCCGGCGACTCAAACGAGATTCCGCAGGATTGGTGGCAGCCGTTGTTCAGGAGTACTCGACTTCCCAGGTGCTGATGTTGGGATGGATGAACGACGAAGCCTTGCACCGTACGTTGACGACCGGGCGAGTCACCTTCTGGTCCAGGAGTCGTCAGGAGTACTGGCGTAAAGGGGACTCCTCTGGCCATGCGCAGTACGTGCGCACGGTTGCCCTGGATTGCGACGGGGATGCGCTTCTTGTCAGTGTCGATCAGGTCGGTGCGGCATGCCATACCGGAGAACGGACCTGTTTCTTCACCGATTTGGGAGCACGGACGGGGGAGGCGCCGTGATTGTGGCGGATCTGGGATATGGCCAAGTTTGGCCGACTCCGGAAGACTTCAAAGAGCTGTGTCGACGGCGACCTGTGGTTCCTGTCGTCCGGCGGCTTCTCGCGGACGCCGAGACCCCGGTGGGGGTCTATCGCAAACTCGCCGGCTCCCGAACAGGTACTTTTCTGCTGGAGTCTGCAGAGCACGGTGGCACATGGTCGAGGTATTCCATCGTGGGAGTTCGGAGCCGAACTCAACTCTTCGAGGTCGGCGGGCGCACCTGCTGGGTGGGCGGAACCACTGCAGACATAGTGGTTGAAGACCGCTCACCGGTGACCGCTCTGCAAGAAGCCCTGGCGAAACTGTCTACCGATCCGATCTCGGGGTTGCCCCCGCTGACTGCGGGATTCGTAGGGTATGTCGGATACGACGCAGTGCGACATTGGGAGAAGGTCCCGGCACAGGCACCGGACGAGTTGGGGCTTCCCGAGATGGCCATGATGTTGGCCGCAGATCTTGCCGTGATGGATCATACCGATGCGTCCCTTTACCTGGTGGCGAACGTCTTTTCCCGAGAACTCGACACGGAGGACGTCGACCTCGCCTACACAGAGGCGGTCGGACGGCTCGACGAGATGACCCGCTCCTTGTCGGCACCGACACCGAGCACCATCTCGATAGTCGGTTCCGCTGTCGAGGACGAGCAACCGTCGAGCACCTGCACCAAGCCTGAGTTCCTCCAGATGGTGCAGTCGGGGAAAGAGGCTATTCGGGCAGGCGAAGTCTTCCAGGTGGTGCTTTCACAACGGTTCTCCACGCCCTGCTCGGCGGACGCCCTTGACGTCTACCGGGTGTTACGCACCAGCAATCCCAGCCCGTACATGTACCTCCTGCGAATGCGGGACGGAAACGGCAGAACTTTCGAGGTCGTCGGTTCTAGCCCGGAGGCCTTGGTCAAGGTCGAGGGGCGGCGGGTGATCACGCACCCCATCGCTGGTTCCCGGCCACGCGGAAATAGCCCGCAAGAAGATGAGCATTTGGCTTGTGAACTGGCCTGCGACCCGAAGGAACGGGCGGAACACGTGATGCTCGTCGATCTGTCCCGCAATGATCTTCAGAAGGTGTGTAAGCCGGGAACAGTGGAGGTCGTGGACCTGATGAGTATCCGTCGCTATAGCCACATCATGCATCTGGAGTCGACGGTGGTCGGCCAGTTGCGCGAATCTTGCACTGCTTATGACGTGTTGGCCGCTGCTTTTCCGGCAGGCACTCTCTCCGGCGCACCCAAGCCCAGAGCTATGGCCCTGATCGATGAATTGGAACCCGTCGCGCGCGGTGTTTACGGAGGAGTCGTGGGCTATTTGGACGTACACGGTGACATGGATGCGGCCATTGCCATCAGGACAGCAGTCATTCTGGAGGGGCGTGCCTACGTACAAGCAGGCGCCGGAGTCGTGGCTGACTCCGATCCCGACACGGAATACGCTGAAACCGTCTCCAAGGCTGCGGCAGCCTTACGTGCGGTCTCCCGGGCGATGAACCTGCGTGAGCCATGAACCTGCGAGAACTCGCCGGGCAACGCGCCACCGCTGTCCTCCTGGGCTTGGCAGGGGCAGGAATCGGGATAGTGGCCTCTTCAAGATCGGTCATTTCCGGGACGTCCATGCATGCCGGCCTGGGAACCCGTTCCACCTTTGTCCTCGCTGGCACGACAGCGGTACCGGCATATCCAGCTCTCCTGCTCGCTGCTGCCGCAGGGACAATGATCTGGGCCTTCGCTCGGCCCGTGCTGTGCCGTGTCGTCGCGGCGATGGTCGGAACGGCAGGGTTAAGCGCAGGGGTCGCCTGGCGATGGGGGATCGTCCAAGCAAGCCAGTCCCAGACACTACCTGGAGGTCATGTCGTCCAGGACATATCGGTTCTACGGTGGTCATTCGCTGGCGATCTGGCGGCGCTGACGATTTTTATCTCGGCAACCCTTGTCCTGTGTATGACGACGCAATGGCCGATGCCGGGCGCCGAGAGGTCGGTGCCCGAATCAAAAAGCACTCAGGCTTCAGCCGGACCCGCGAGAACAACGTCGGACCAGTGGGATCGGATGAGCCGTGGTGAGGATCCCACCGTGTGACGATGCGTATTCCCCGGTGCATCTCTGGGTAGCGTCCCGGTTGCCATGACGCCGCCAACGACCGGCTGGCGCAGGGAGCCCCCGCCTAACTTCCGAAAGCACAAGCGACTGTCCGCTAATCACCGTCGGAGCACCCCTTGCTGGCACACTGTGCACAAGGCTGTCTTGTGCATTGACGATGGCCTTGTGCGCGTGCTGTTCAGAAGCGCGCTGACGGATCGAAGTCCAACGAAAGAAGTTCCAGATGTCCGGCACGGTTTCCCACGGGAACACTCCCGCCGCATGGGTGGGCACCGCATTCTTGCTGCTCGGCTCCGCTGTGGTGAGTGTGGGTGTGATCGTCAATGTCTCCTGGCTATGGATCATCGGCACGATCCTCTGCGTAGTGGGCGTGGTGGCGTGGGTTGGCATGAACCGAGCTGGAATGAATCAGGATATGTTCTGATAAACGTACAAATCAGATTTCGGCTCGCACCGTTAACGACAACAGAAAGCCTGGACCTTTTCCCGGTCCAGGCTTCTTCGTTTCCTGAATAAACCAAGGTGCTCCCCCCTGACACTCTCAACGCGGGCCAGGGCGATTCGAGTTGAAACGACATCGGTGGTTAGTCTGAGGACCGTGCCTACTGTTCTGGACGAGATCATCACCGGCGTCCGTGAGGACCTCGTCGAGCGCCGAGCGCAAACGAGCCTGTCCGAGCTCAAGGACCGGGTTGCCCGAATGCCGGGAGCACGTGACGTGGTCGCGGCTCTGCGCCAAGGCGAGACCGGAGTCAAGGTCATCGCCGAGGTGAAACGTTCCAGCCCCAGCAAGGGCGCGCTCGCCATGATCGCTGACCCGGCGGGCCTTGCCAGGGATTACGAAGCAGGGGGGGCAACGATCATCAGTGTGCTCACTGAACGGCGGCGGTTCGGCGGAAGCCTGGAAGACCTCGTCGCTGTACGAGCTGCTGTGGACGTTCCTGTCCTGCGCAAGGACTTCGTCGTCGATCCTTATCAGATCTGGGAAGCGCGTGCTCATGGAGCGGACCTGGTGCTCCTGCTTGCGGTAGCACTACCGCAGGACGTCCTCATCGGCATGTTGGAACGCACCCGGTCTTTGGGCATGTCCGCGCTCGTCGAGGTCCATGACGAACATGAAGCTGTCCGCGCAGTGGAGGCGGGAGCCCGGATCATCGGTGTCAATAACCGTGATCTACGCACCTTGGACGTGGACAGAAGTACCTTCGCCCGGATCGTTCCGCATCTGCCATCGTCTGCGGTGAAGGTGGCAGAGTCCGGCGTGCGAGGGCCGCATGACGTCTTTGAGTTCGCCAGGCATGGTGCCGACGCGGTTCTCGTGGGAGAAGCACTTGTGACCGGAGGGCAGCCTCGCCATGCCGTCCATGAACTGGTGACAGCCGGGGCTCACCCCTGTCTACGACACACCGGAGAATCATGAGCTCGTTGACGAAATCCGGACGGTTCGGTGATTTTGGTGGGCGTTACGTTCCTGAAGCGCTCATTGCCGCTTTGGAGCAGCTGGACAGAGAGCGCCTTCTGGCTGCCTCGGACCCAGATTTTCGAGCGGAGCTAAGAGCCCTTCAGGAGAGATATACCGGCCGCCCGAATCCCCTCACCGAGGTTCCGCGATTTGCCGAGCACTGCGGCGGAGCAAGGGTCTTCCTTAAACGTGAAGATCTCAATCACACCGGATCCCACAAGATCAACAACGTCTTGGGTCAGGCGCTACTCACCGTTCGTGTGGGCAAGAAGCGAGTGATCGCTGAGACCGGGGCGGGGCAACACGGAGTGGCTACGGCTACGGCGGCAGCGCTCATGGGGCTTGAATGCGTGGTCTACATGGGCGAACGCGATACTCTCAGGCAAGCGCTCAACGTGGCGAGGATGCGCTTGCTCGGCGCCACCGTGGTTCCGGTCACTCACGGAAGCCGTACGTTGAAGGACGCCGTCAACGAGGCCTTGCGTGACTGGGTCGCCAACGTCGAGGACACTCATTACATCCTCGGGACGGTGACTGGTCCGCACCCGTTCCCCGAGATGGTTCGCGATTTCCACGCGGTGATCGGCGAGGAGGCTCGTGAACAAATCCTGTCCTACGCGGGCCGTCTTCCGGACGCGGTGGTGGCCTGTGTAGGGGGCGGGTCCAACGCGATCGGGATCTTTCATCGTTTCCGAACCGACCCCGAGGTCAGGCTGATCGGCGTGGAAGCGGGAGGACAAGGCATCGGGAGCGGGAAACATGCCGCTCGTTTCGCAGGAGGGTCGCCAGGGGTCTTGCACGGCGCCTCGACCTACGTTCTTCAGGACAACGACGGCCAGACCATCGAAAGCCATTCGATCTCTGCGGGGCTGGATTACCCCAGCGTGGGTCCGGAACATGCTCATCTGCACGAATCCGGACGTGCTGAATATCGCCATGCCACCGATGACGAGGCGATGAGAGCTTTCCAGCTGCTTGCGCGAACCGAAGGAATTCTGCCGGCGATCGAGAGCGCCCATGCGCTGGCCGGCGCGATGAGCCTGGGACAAGAGCTAGGACCGCAAGGGCTGATCGTGGTCAACCTGTCCGGGCGCGGTGACAAGGATGTGGACACCGCTGCTCATTATTTCGGTCTGCTCGACGAGAAGTCGGACAACAGCCTGGACGCAGATACCGGGAAGAATTCCGAAGGAGGAAGCCGGTGAGTCCGAGCTTGCCAGGTGCTGAGAGGCTCGAGGGTGTGCTGGCGTCCGCGCGATCTGAGGGACGAGCTGCCCTGATCGGTTATCTTCCTGTCGGATTCCCCGACGTAGACCGTTCACTGGAAGCGATGACCGCTCTGGTCGAGAGTGGTTGCGACATCGTCGAGGTGGGCTTCCCCTATAGCGACCCGGTGCTGGACGGTCCTGTGATCCAGGACGCTGCCGCTCGAGCATTGCAGGCCGGGGTCAGGACAACGGACATCTTCCGTGCTGTGCGTGCTGTTGTAGATGCAGGCGGAACCGCTGTGGTGATGAGTTACTGGAACCCGATTCTGCGGTATGGAATCGAACGATTTGCCGCAGATCTAGCCGTAGCAGGAGGGTCTGGGGTCATTACTCCAGACCTGATCCCGGACGAAGGTGACAGCTGGTCCGCAGCCGCTGAACGCCACGGAGTGTGCCCGATCTTTCTGATCGCTCCGTCATCCACGGATCAGCGTATTGCCGCCACGGCTGCTCGTTGTCGTGGTTTCGTCTATGTCGCCTCGGTCATGGGGGTCACCGGAACAAGGTCTGCTGTCGGCGCCGTCGCCGGTGAACTCGTGACCCGGGCGCGACGGTTCACCGATCTTCCGCTCTGCGTGGGACTGGGCGTCAGCAACGGTGCACAGGCCGCTGAGATGGCTTCTTATGCCGACGGGGTGATCGTCGGCTCAGCGCTGGTGAAGAAAATTACCTCAGAGGCTCCCTGGTCGGAGCGGCTGGCAGCGCTGCGGGAACTGACCGGCGAGTTGAGTGCCGGAGTGAGAGAGGGAAATCGTTGATGGTTGCTCGTCTCGCCGATCGGCAGTGGCAGGACTGGCTGGGGCTGGTCTCCAGGTTGGTTTTGGCTTTTGTCTGGATCTATGCAGCGGTCACCAAGATTGGACGACCACTGACGAGCGCGAGAGCGGTCCAGGCCTACGATCTGATGCCTTTCGACGTGGCTGCCGTCGTGGGACAGGTGCTGCCGATCATCGAGCTCGCTTTGGGTCTTCTCCTACTGGTCGGGCTCTTCAGCCGTTTCTCCGGGATTTTTTCCTCAGCGCTCCTCATCGTCTTCATCATCGGCATCGCCTCGGCCTGGGTGCGCGGACTGGAAATCGATTGTGGTTGCTTCGGGGGTGACGGATCTCTTGAAGCCGGGCGTAAACCGCAGTACTTGCAGGAAATCTTGCGTGACCTCGTCTTCCTTGGTTTCGCGGGCTGGCTGTCCTGGCGGCCCGGCAGCGTCTTCTCAGTTGACGCGCGGTTGGACCGCGGAACCACGGCCTGAGGGCGCCCGTTCTCTGAGTAAGAGCTCGGGACACAGAAGGCAAGTCCTTTCAGTGGCTCGGCCTAACCGGTGAGTGCTCTATGCCTTGTCAAGGGTGTTCGGTCTTCTAGAGGACACTTGCGATGGGGCTGAGCGAAATGACCTGATCATGCATCTAGTCTTGAGGCGCTACAGGAACGCGCTGATGTACTCGGCAGCCCGTCCGGGCACCGTACTTGCCGCAAGGAGATAAATCGCATGGCACCGCCCCAGAACTCACGCCAGGCCAAGATCAGCGCAGCTGCGCCGGCGCAGGGCAAAAACATCAAAGGCCTACTGGCTGTGATCATTTCTGTTGTTGTCGTAGCAGCAGCTCTCTTCGTTCTGTTCTTCAACGGGAAAGACGAACCGTCGACCCTGCCGGACGGTAGCTCTGCGTCCTCCGGTGGAGACATCAAGCTGCCCAAGGGGGTGTCTGGTAAAGACGAGCCTGTGGTGGCCACCAACGGCGGGGTCCTGAAGGAGGGTGTTCCGACCCTGCAGATCTTCGAAGATTTCCAGTGCCCGTGGTGCCAGAAGTTCGACCAGATGTTCGGGCCGAAGATCGGTGAGCTGGGCGCGGCTGGGAAGATCAACGTCGTCTACTACCAGAAGACCTTCCTGGACGACAGCCTGCAGAACAAGAGCTCGTCCAAAGCTGCCAATGCGGCATTGTGTGCATCTGATGCTGGAAAGTTCTTCCAGGTTCACGAGAAGATTTTCGCGAAGCAGCCGAAGGAAGAGGGCAAAGGCTACAGCGATGAGGACATCCAGAAGTCCGCGGTCGAAGCAGGCTTGTCCGGTGAACAGCTGGAGACGTGGAAGTCCTGTGTCGCCAAGGAGACCTACAAGCCTTACCTGAAGAATCTAGAGACCTACACCTCGAAGACCCTGAAGGTCAGCAGCACTCCTTCCTATTATGTCGACCGGAAGAAGATCGACACCAGCGGCATCAGCAACGCTGAAGAGTTCGAGAAGAAGCTGTTCGAGACGGCAAAGTGATGCTGCCGTCCGGTCTGCCCAGCCCAGAGGTTGCTGTCTGGCACATCGGCCCGATCGCGTTGCGGGCCTATGCCTTCTGTCTGTTGGCCGGGATTGCGCTGGCCACCTGGGTGACAGCGCGACGGCTTCCTGCCCGGGGAATCGACCCTGACCGAGCGCTGGACGTGGCGTTGTGGGCAGTACCTTTCGGGATCGTCGGTGGGCGTCTCTACCATGTGATCTCCAGCCCGCAGGCCTATTTCGGCCCTGGCGGCGACCCTGTTCGGGCCTTGTTCATCTGGGAAGGTGGCTTGGGGATCTGGGGCGCGGTGGCATTAGGCGCTCTCGGGGTATGGCTGGCCTGTCGACATTACGGCGTGCCCTTCCTCTCTTTCGGGGACGCCGTCGCACCTGGGCTTGCTCTGGCGCAGGCTGTGGGCCGCTGGGGAAACTGGTTCAACAACGAGCTCTACGGCGGACCCACCGATCTGCCTTGGGCCCTGCAGATCCATCAGTGGAATCATGCTGAAGGCCGAGCTGTTCTTGACAGCAAGGGTGAAGCTGTCGTTCTAGGAAGTTTCCATCCGACTTTCCTTTACGAGTCGCTGTGGTGTCTGCTGATTGCCGGGATGCTCTTCGCAGCGGGTCGATTCTGTCGGAACAGGTTCGTGTGGAAACCGGGTCAGCTCTTCGCCGCTTACACCATGCTGTACACCCTGGGCAGGGTCGTGATCGAAAACGTTCGGATCGATGCGGCCAACCATATTCTCGGCCTGAGGCTGAACGTGTGGACCTCGATCGTGGTTTTCCTGTTCGGGTTGTGGTGGTTCTGGTGGTTGTCCCGCAGGGAAGCCGTCGGGGCTGACGACTCTGCGGAGAGAACCGCTTCCTAGCAGAGACAGTAAAATTTCGCAGGAAAATGCCTCCTCCAGAGAGCGCGTGTCAGACTCTGGCGGAGGCATTTTTGCTGTTCAGAACTTTTTAGATCCCTCGGAAGCCTTAAGTTTTCATCGCAATGCGGACTTTCTGTCCCAAAATCTGGGATAACTTGGGGCGCGCAGTGGTCTACGTGCCGGTAGAGTTCCGCCACCGGACAACGTCGTCCGCCAGAGCGCGCGTGTCACTACTCGTGCTTCTCTCTCCTTTTCGAACCGACCTTCCTGGTCCCCTTGCACCTCAAGGACGGTGAACCCACATGACATCACGCGCCTTCTCCGCCATGCCGGCGCCTACAGGCTTGTACGACCCGAGTTACGAACACGACGCATGCGGCGTAGCCATGGTCGCCACCCTACGGGGCACTCCTGGCCACGACATCGTTGAACAAGCTTTGGTGGCGCTCCGTAATCTCGATCATCGAGGAGCCACCGGAGCTGACCCATTGGTCGGCGACGGAGCCGGGATCCTGATCCAGGTTCCTGACGCTTTCCTCCGTGAATCTGTCACTTTTGAGCTTCCTCCTGCTGGCCATTACGCCGTGGGAACCGCTTTTCTGCCTGCTGCTGAGGCTGAGCGCTCCCGGACCATTCAGCAGATCGAGAAGATCGCGGCAGAAGAAGGACTCCACGTACTGGGGTGGCGTGATGTCCCCGTGCGAGAGGAGATCATCGGCAAGGTTGCCCGCGAGGTCATGCCTCATTTTGCGCAGCTTTTCGTCGAGCCTGCAGGCTCAGACGAAGAACTCACCGGTATCGCCGTGGACCGGCTTGCTTTCTGTCTGCGTAAACGCTCAGAGCACGAGGCGAGCGTCTACTTTCCCTCGCTGTCAGCGCGCACCCTCGTCTACAAGGGCATGCTGACGACTGAACAACTCGACGACTTCTACCCGGATCTGCACGATCAACGAGTGGTGACAGAGCTGGCACTCGTGCACAGTCGTTTTTCCACGAACACTTTTCCCAGCTGGCCGCTGGCGCACCCCTACCGCTTGATTGCACATAACGGCGAGATCAACACCGTCCGCGGTAATCGGAACTGGATGGCTGCACGTGAATCTGTGCTCGCCAGTGATGTGATCCCTGGAGATCTCTCCCGGCTCTTTCCGATTTGCGACCCGAACGGCTCGGACTCGGCATCCTTCGATGAAGCCCTGGAGCTCCTACATCTGGGTGGACGCAGTCTTCCTCACGCGGTGCTGATGATGATCCCGGAAGCCTGGGAGAACCACACCGAGATGAGCCCCCAGCTCAAAGCCTTCTACGAGTTCCACAGCTGCTTCATGGAGCCATGGGACGGGCCAGCGTGTGTCACTTTCACCGATGGCACCCTGATCGGCGCAGTCCTCGACCGCAACGGGCTTCGCCCAGGACGCTACTGGGTGACTGACGACGGCCTCGTTGTTCTGGGCAGTGAGGCCGGGGTCTTGGAGATCGAACCGGAACACATCGTGGAGAAAGGACGCCTTTCTCCGGGACGGATGTTTCTGGTCGATACCGGTGCCGGGCGCATCATTCCCGATGCCGAGATCAAATCTGCGCTGGCCGCAGAACATCCGTACAGCCAATGGCTGGAAGCGGGGATGGTTAATCTTGCAGACCTCCCCGAGCGCGAGCACATCCTCCATACTCCTAGCTCGGTCGCTCGACGACAGCAGACCTTCGGCTACACCGCAGAGGAACTCAGGCTGATTCTCGGCCCGATGGCCATCACTGGTGCAGAGGCTCTGGGATCCATGGGAACTGACACCCCTATTGCGGTGCTGTCCTCCCGCCCGAGGCTGCTCTTCGACTACTTCACGCAGTTGTTCGCCCAGGTGACGAACCCGCCGTTGGACGGTATTCGCGAAGAGTTGGTCACCTCGGTATCGACCACGGTTGGACCCGAGCTGAATGCGCTCGATGCGACTTCGCGGCATTGTCGACAGATTGTCTTGCCCTTCCCGGTTATCGACAACGACGAGCTGGCCAAAATCGTCCATATCGACGCCGAATACGACGAACCGGGTACGAAGACCGTGGTGGTCTCCGGGCTCTACGACGTGGCGGGCGGAGCGGGCGCGATGCGACAACGTCTGGAGATGATCTTCAAAGAGGTGTCCAGTGCCATCCGCCGAGGGGCCCGGTACGTCGTGCTCTCGGACCGGGATTCCACTGCTGAACGGGCTCCGATACCGTCGCTGCTCCTGACCGCAGCCGTCCACCACCATCTCATTCGGGAGAAAACTCGGACTCAGGTGGGCCTGGTGGTCGAAGCCGGAGACGTCCGAGAGGTGCACCACATCGCGTTGTTGATCGGCTATGGCGCCGCAGCGGTCAATCCTTATTTGGCCATGGAGACCGTGGAGGACATGGTCCGTTCTCGGGCCATTACCGAGATAACCAGCGAAAAGGCTGTGGCTAACCTTATTAAGGCGCTCGGAAAAGGCGTGCTGAAGGTCATGTCCAAGATGGGTATCTCGACGGTGGCGAGTTATCGTGGAGCCCAGGTCTTCGAATGTCTCGGTGTGTCTGATGAGGTCATTGATGTGTACTTCACCGGGACCACGAGCCGACTGGGCGGTATAGGCCTGGAGACAATTGCGCAGGAGGTAGCTGCCCGTCACCGAGTTGCTTATCCAGTCTCAGGTGTGGCGAATGCGCACCGAGAATTGGCGGTCGGAGGCGAGTATCAATGGCGGCGTGAAGGCGAACCGCACCTTTTCGACCCTGAGACGGTCTTCAGGTTGCAACATGCCACTCGAAGCCGTCGATACGATCTTTTCCGGCAGTACACCGCTCGGGTGAACGATCAATCGACTCGGCTGATGACCCTGCGGGGTCTCTTCGAGTTCGTCACCGACGGACGCCCTCCGGTTCCGATTGAAGAGGTCGAGCCAGTCGAGTCGATCGTACGGCGGTTCAGTACTGGCGCCATGAGCTACGGATCGATCAGCAAAGAGGCCCACGAAACTCTGGCTGTGGCGATGAACCGCATAGGCGGGAAGTCCAACACCGGTGAAGGCGGTGAAGACGTCGACCGTCTGCTCGACCCGGTACGCCGCAGCGCCATCAAACAGGTCGCATCAGGTCGCTTCGGAGTCACCAGCCACTATCTGACCGAGTCAGACGACATCCAGATCAAGATGGCACAAGGTGCTAAACCGGGTGAAGGCGGTCAGCTGCCGGGGCAGAAGGTGTATCCCTGGGTGGCCAGGACTCGGCACAGCACACCTGGCGTCGGTCTGATCAGCCCTCCTCCGCATCACGACATCTATTCGATCGAGGACCTTGCGCAGCTGATCCATGACCTGAAGAATGCAAATCCTCAAGCGAGAATCCATGTCAAGTTGGTTTCCGAGGTCGGTGTCGGAACAGTGGCCACCGGAGTCAGTAAAGCTCATGCTGACGTAGTGTTGATCTCTGGGCATGACGGCGGCACTGGAGCTTCTCCACTGACCTCCCTCAAACATGCGGGAGCACCCTGGGAGATCGGGCTCGCGGAGACTCAGCAGACCCTTGTTCTGAATGGTTTACGTGACCGCATAGTCGTGCAGACCGACGGACAATTGAAGACGGGTAGGGATGTCGTTGTTGCGGCACTTCTTGGAGCTGAAGAATTCGGTTTCGCAACAGCGCCGCTGGTCGTATCCGGCTGCATCATGATGCGGGTATGCCATAAGGATACCTGTCCGGTCGGAATAGCAACACAGAACCCGGAACTTCGGCAGCGATATTCCGGAAAACCTGAATTCGTAGAGACCTTCTTCGAATATATCGCCGAAGAGGTTCGGGAAATACTGGCCGAACTGGGATTCCGGACTCTCGAAGAGGCCATCGGCCAGACCTCAGTTCTTGACGTTCGTCGCGCTGTAGGGCACTGGAAGGCATCTGGCCTGGACCTGAGCGCTGTACTCGCCGAGGCCGTGCCGCAGGAGGGGCAGTCCCGTCATTGCACGCAAAGTCAGGATCACGGCTTGGAACAAGCTCTTGACAATGCATTTATTGAACAGGCCTGGGAGGCCATCGAGCATGGTAATCCAGTTCGTATCGAATCCCGAGTGCGGAATGTGAACCGGACTGTGGGCACGATGCTAGGCCATCGGATCACCAGAGCTCATCACAAAGGACTCCCGGAGGATACTGTCCAGCTCCATTTGACCGGAGAAGCAGGGCAGTCGCTGGGTGCTTTCTTGCCGGCAGGCGTGACACTTTCTCTTCATGGAGAGGCAAATGACTATGTCGGGAAGGGTCTTTCTGGGGGGCGGATCGTGGTGCGCCCACCTGAGGAGACGACATTTCTGGCTGAAGATAACGTGATCGCAGGAAATGTTATCGGTTACGGGGCCACCAGCGGAGAGATCCTCTTGTGCGGGCAAGCCGGAGAACGTTTCTGTGTGCGCAACTCAGGTGCAGTCGCAGTCGTTGAAGGTATCGGTGACCACGGTTGTGAATACATGACCGGGGGAACCGTCCTCGTCCTTGGCCCTATCGGACGTAATTTCGCTGCCGGAATGTCCGGCGGAAAAGCCTACGTCCTTGACCTGATGGTTGAACGAGTGAACTGTGAACTCGTCGATGTCCTACCGCTGAGGACAGAGGACCAGGCCTGCGTGGAAGATCTGCTCCGACGTCACGCTGTAGCCACCGGATCATCGGTCGCCACCATGCTCCTCAAGAACTGGCCCGACGTTCAGAGTCGTTTCTCATTGGTTCTTCCTCGTTCTTACCAACGAGTCCTCGACGTACGTCACGCAGCGGAACTGGAAGGTCTCGACCCCGACGGCTCTCTCGTGTGGGAGCGAATCATGGAGGTATCCCATGGCTGACCCCCAGGGCTTTCTGACCCATCGTGAACGTAAGCTCCCTCTACGTCGCCCAGTTCCTATCCGCCTGATGGACTGGCGCGAGGTCTATGAGCCGCAGGACGCGGAGGAGCTCAAGACGCAAGCAGGGCGCTGCATGGACTGCGGTATTCCGTTCTGTCACAGCGGATGCCCCCTGGGAAACATCATCCCGGAGTGGAACGACCTGGCCTGGCGTGGGCGCTGGGGCGACGGCATCGAACGTCTCCATGCCACGAACAACTTCCCCGAGTTCACCGGCCGACTATGTCCTGCGCCTTGTGAGAGCTCCTGTGTCCTAGGCATCAATCAACCTGCCGTGACCATCAAACAGGTCGAAGTCACCACTATCGAACGTGCTTTCGACGACGGTCGAGTCACGCCGCTTCCACCGGAAAGGCTGTCCGGGCGTACTGTCGCAGTCATCGGATCCGGCCCGGCAGGATTGGCTGTGGCGCAGCAGCTGACCCGGGCGGGACACACCGTCGCCGTCTTCGAGCGGGCCGACAAGGCAGGGGGACTGCTGCGCTATGGCATTCCTGAGTTCAAGATGGAGAAGAGCGTCCTCGATCGTCGGTTGGCGCAGATGCGAGCCGAGGGAACCCGTTTCCGTACGGGCGTGAACATCGGAGAGGACATCACCGGGCAAGAACTCCGCAAGCGTTATGACGCAGTCGTCCTGGCGACAGGATCTACGATCCCCAGGGATCTGGACATCCCAGGCAGACAGAGCCAAGGGGTGGTCCAAGCGATGGCCTACCTTCCCCAGGCCAACCGGGCTGCACTCGGTCAACCAGTCGAGGGCCAGATCGTCGCCACCGGCAAGGACGTGGTCGTGATCGGAGGAGGCGACACCGGAGCGGACTGCATCGGCACTGCGCTGCGGCAGGGGGCCAGATCGGTGACCAGCTTGGAGATCATGCCGCAGCCCCCGGTGGAACGAGCATCCGCCCATCCCTGGCCGACCTACCCCGTTCTCTTCCGGGTCGCCAGCGCACACGAAGAAGGTGGCGAACGTCTCTACGCCGTGAACACCAAGGAGTTCGTGAACGACGAAGACGGCGAACTCCGAGCCCTCAAGCTGAGCGAGGTGCAGCTGGAGAACGGTGTCTTCCATGAGGTCGCTGGGACGGAAAGGGAGATCCCGGCCCAACTGGTTCTGTTGGCGATGGGGTTCACCGGGCCGGAAACGGACAGTGTGGTCGCCCAGCTCGCTCTCGATGTCGACGCCCGTGGGCAGGTGCTCAGAGATCGGAACTACATGAGTACTGTGCCCGGGGTCTTCGTCGCCGGGGACTGTGGCCGCGGACAATCCCTCATCGTGTGGGCCATCGCCGAAGGTCGCGCCTGCGCTCATGGGGTCGACGAATGGTTGACCGGTTCATCGGTGCTCCCGCGTCCGGTCGAACCCACGGACCGCCCGTTGACAGTATGACCGTAGAAGTAGGCCGTTAAGCGCTCGCCAGGAGGGACTTCGCCTGTCGGCGTAGCACTTTCAAGGGGATCGACGGCCTCGTCCGGTCCGTTGGTCAGAACGATCTACGGAGCAGTCGTAGAATGGAATTCATGCGTCGCGCCAAAATCGTTTGCACCATCGGACCTGCCGTCGATTCCCCTGAGAAAATCCGTGCCCTCGTCGACGCGGGCATGGATGTTGCCCGCATCAACCGGTCTCACGGCTCCTACGAAGACGCCGAACGTCACATCGCCTTGGTGCGACGTGCGGCAGAGCAGGCCGGCCGTCAGGTCGGCGTGCTTGTAGACCTGCAAGGCCCCAAGATCCGTACTGGTCGGTTCGCCACCGGACCGGTCCTGCTGAACGAAGGTGATCAGTTCACGATCACCATCGATGACATTGAAGGTGATGGAGAGCGCGTCTCCACCACGTTCAAAGGCTTGACCGGGGACGTGCGGGCAGGTGACACACTCCTCGTCGATGACGGCAAGATCACGCTTCGTGCTGTCGAGGTCACCCCGACCGACGTCGTGACCGAGGTGGTCGAGGGCGGCACCATCTCCAACAACAAGGGCATCAACCTGCCTGGCGTTCCAGTCAGCGTTCCTGCTCTCTCGGAGAAGGACGAAGAAGACCTTCGGTGGGCGCTGCGCATCGGCGCTGACTGGATCGCGCTCTCCTTCGTCCGTGACGCCCGCGATGTCATCCGCTGCCACGAGATCATGGAAGACGAACAGGTACGTCGTCCGGTTCTCGCCAAGGTTGAGAAACCTCAGGCTGTCGCTAATTTGGCGGAGATCATCCGTGCTTTCGACGGCATCATGGTCGCTCGAGGCGACCTCGGTGTGGAGATGCCGCTGGAAGAAGTGCCGCTCGTCCAGAAGCAAGCCATCGCGTTGGCTCGTCGCGAGGCCAAGCCGGTCATCGTCGCCACTCAGGTGCTCGAGTCGATGATCGACAACAGTCGCCCGACCCGCGCAGAAGCGAGCGACTGCGCCAATGCCGTGCTCGACGGTGCGGACGCGATCATGCTTTCCGGCGAGACCAGCGTGGGATCTTGGCCGATCAACGCGGTCAAGACCATGGCCAGGATCATCGAGAACACAGAGGACCACGGGCTTTCCCGCA
Source organism: Austwickia chelonae (assembly GCF_003391095.1). NCBI lineage: Bacteria > Bacillati > Actinomycetota > Actinomycetes > Micrococcales > Dermatophilaceae > Austwickia > Austwickia chelonae. Next base: position 1,769,037 of record NZ_CP031447.1, read on the forward strand.
TCCCTCCGCTGGGTACTGAGCCCTCCACGGTAGGCGGCGCTGTGACGGCGGCCGCAGCACGGATCGGGAATTCCCTTCAGGCCAAGTACCTGGTCTGTTTCACCTCGTCCGGTGACTCGGCCCGACGGATGTCTCGGGTACGTTCCGGTCTGCCGATGCTCGCTTTCACCACTGATGCGGAGACAGCACGTCGTCTGACCCTGACGTGGGGCATTCGGGCTTTCATCGTTCCACAGTTCAGCCACATGTCGACCATGGTCGAAGCTGTCGACCAGGCGCTCCTCGCAGAAGGGGTCGTAACTCAAGGGGACGTCCTCGTTGTGGTCGCAGGTCGCCCTTTCGGTGTGAGCGGCACCACGAACTCCTTGCGGGTGCATGTCGTGGGAAGCCTCGATAGCTGATCGATGTCATGAGGTAACGGCCCGGTCGATGAGGCCCGGGCCGTTGCCCAGACATCGACCTCGTGCACGCGGCACCGTAAGAGTGACGTATAGTGGGCGGGCACGCCGGGATGGTGGAATGGCAGACACGGAGCACTCAAAATGCTTTGACCGAAAGGTCGTGCGGGTTCAAGTCCCGCTCCCGGCACTCTTCAAGCTTTAACGGCACGCTTTGTGGGTGCGCTCTTTACCCCTACGGGACTGTTTTCCGAACGCCGTTCGGCAGGAAGTTTCCTGCCCTGAGAGGCGATGCCGGTCTTGATGCCTGGCCGGACGCCTCTAGGATGTTTTCGTGACCGACACACCTTCCAATCCCATCCCCACACCACCGCCGTCTGCTGCAGCCACTACAGAGCCTGCAGCAGAGAAACCATCCGGACTGCTGCGAGTCGTCGTCGCCGAAGACGAGGCACTCATCCGGCTGGATCTGGCAGAAATGCTCACCGACAGCGGGTACGAGGTAGTCGGTCAAGCCAGCGACGGAGAGCATGCACTCGAGCTATCTCGTCAGCATCGTCCAGATCTTGTCATCTTGGACGTCAAGATGCCTGTCATGGACGGCATCACTGCTGCTGAGGTCATCGGTAAGGAACGGATCGCTCCTTGCGTCATGTTGACCGCGTTCAGCGACCGTGACCTGGTTGAGCGCGCTCGTGACGCTGGAGTCATGGCTTACGTGGTGAAGCCCTTCACCATTGACGATCTGCGTCCTGCTCTCGACATCGCGCGCTCACGTTGGGTCGAGCTCCATGCACTCGAAGCTGAGATCGCAGACCTCGGAGAGCGACTGGAGACCCGGAAGGCTGTCGACCGCGCCAAAGGCGTGTTGATGGAGCAAATGGGGCTCACAGAGTCGGAGGCCTTCCGATGGATCCAGAAGACGGCCATGGACCGCAGGCTTGGAATGCGTGAGGTCGCTCAGCTGGTCGTCGACGGTCTGCCCGGCGGTAAGAAGAAGCGCTGACCGGACATCGCTTTTCCTGGTGTGTGTCGGGCCTACGCCGGTAGGTCCGACACACACCTACCGCGCATACCAGAAGAGGCACCCCCGGGCAGGTCAACCCTTTTGGTCCTTCTCCGTCCGCGGTTGAACAAGCATGCAGGACAGTCTGGCTGTACACACCAAATGTTGGAGGTCGTCCTCGATCTGGATGGCATAGGTCGCGAGGCTGCTACCGGCATGAAGCGGAGTTGCGACCGCGCGCACCGACCCTGACTTGACGGCGCGATGATGAGAACAGCTCAGCTCCACCCCGACAGCGATTCGCCGGTGTCTGGAAGCGTGATGAGCGGCTGCGATGGACCCGACCGTCTCCGCGAGAGCCGCATTGGCACCCCCGTGCAACAACCCGTAAGGCTGTCGGTTGGGAGCAACCGGCATCGTGGCGACACATCGTTCTGATGAGGCCTCGACGATTTCGATACCCATCGCTCCGAGAAGTGTCTCCTCCAAGGGGAGGAGCTCCTGCGAACCCTCAGATCGTGGTGAGGAAGCACTCATCCTGTCTCCTCCGTCATGAGCGAACACCCCACAGAACAGATTCGCCGGTCGGCGCCTCAGAAGGACCTTCGCAGTTGTCAGCTGGTAGGCCTAGGCTGCCACATGTGAACCGACTCCTTCTCCTCGACGGACATTCGCTCGCCTACCGAGCTTTCTTCGCGCTGCCCGCAGAGAACTTCGCCACCAGCACAGGGCAACACACCAATGCTGTCTACGGGTTCACCTCGATGCTGATCAACCTGCTTCGCACAGAGGAACCCTCGCATCTCGCGGTCGCCTTCGACCTGTCCCGGGAGACCTTCCGGGCGAAGGAGTATCCGGAATACAAAGCCGGACGTGCGCAGACTCCCGAAGAATTCCGCGGCCAGGTCGAGTTGATCCAGGAAGTCTTGGATGCCCTGGGCGTTCCTCATATCCAGGTCGAAGCTTTCGAAGCCGACGACATCATCGCCACCTTGGCCGCCTCCGCGTCGACGCAGAGCATGGAGACGCTGATCGTCTCCGGTGACCGAGACGCGCTGCAGCTGGTCGATGAGAGCACCACGCTGCTCTACCCGATCAAGGGAGTTTCTGAACTAGCCCGAATGACTCCTCAAGCGGTCACCGAGAAATATGGGGTTGCACCCGATCGGTACAGCGACCTGGCGGCATTGGTCGGCGAATCAGCTGACAACCTTCCGGGTGTTCCCGGAGTAGGACCCAAAACCGCTGCGAAATGGTTGGGAAAGTACGGGGATCTCACCGGGGTCCTCGACGCGGCACAGGCTGGACAGATCAAGGGAAAGGTCGCAGACAGCCTTCGTGCGCACCTGGACGAGGTCCGGAGGAACCGTCGGCTGAACCAGTTGGTCCGTGAAGTGGCACTTCCAGTGAGCCTCGACCAGACGGTCCGCCGTCCTTGGGACCGGGAAAAGGTACACCAGGTCTTCGACAGTCTCGAGTTCAGAGTGCTGCGGGACCGGCTTTTCGCCACACTTCCAGGCTCTGAACCTGTCAGTGAGAAAGCCGCGGAAGTCAAGGGAAAAGCTCTTGACAGTGCCGAGGTGGCCTCTTGGCTGGCGCGCCATGGGAACGCGGAACGTATCGGTGTCGTCGTAGTCGGTTCCTGGGCCAGAGGGCAAGGAGACGCGGACGCCATAGCTTTGTCCACCTCTACCGAAGCGGCCTATATCGACCTGACCACTTTGGACCCGGACGGTGACGCAGCTCTGGCCAACTGGCTGGCGGATCAGGTCAAAGCCAAGTGCCTGCACGAGGCGAAACCTCAGATTCATGCGCTCGCTTCACGCGGGTACGAGTTGGCCGGAATCGTCCACGACACTGCGCTGGCCGCCTATCTCGTCCGACCGGACCAGCGCTCGTACGATCTCGCAGACCTGGTAGTGCGTCATCTCCAGCGGGAGCTACATACAGAAGAGAAAACGGCGCAACAGGGGATGCTCGACTTCGTCACGGATCAGGGGGAGGCCGTGCAGGAGACGATGCAACGAGCCAGGGCAGTCTTGGACCTCGCCTCAGCGTTGGACACTGTCCTGGCCGAGACCGAGAGTCTTCAGCTGCTGTCGGACATCGAGCTACCTACGGTTCCGGTCTTGACCCGGATGGAGTCGATCGGCATCGCCGTTGACCGGTCTGTCCTGTCCGATCTCGAATCCGAGTTCGCCGAGAAACTTGCTGCAGCTCAAGGGGACGCCTGGTCCGCCAATGATGGAGAAGAAGTCAACCTGGGGTCACCCAAGCAGCTTCAGGTGGTGCTCTTCGAGAAGAAGGGGCTTCCTCGAACCCGGAAGACCAAAACCGGTTATACGACAGACGCAGAAGCGCTCACCGATCTTTTCGCTAAGACCGGTGACCCTTTCCTTGAGGCGCTCCTTCGGCACCGTGATGCAGCGAAGCTTCGAGTCACTGTCGAAGGGCTGCTCAAAGCAGTTGCCGATGATGGCCGGATCCATACCACCTACATGCAGACGATCGCCGCGACCGGCCGGCTCTCTTCGACAGATCCGAATCTGCAGAACATCCCGATCCGGACCGAGGAAGGGCGCCGTATCAGGTCGGCTTTCGTGGTCGGAGAGGGATTCGCCTCGTTGATGTCTGCGGATTACAGCCAGATCGAGATGCGGATCATGGCACATATGTCCCAGGACGAAGGTTTGATCACAGCCTATCGGTCGGGGGAAGACCTGCATCGTTTCGTCGGGGCTCGAGTCTTCGACGTCCGACCTGAGCAGGTGACCAGCGCCATGCGTGCCAAGGTGAAGGCGATGAGTTACGGGCTTGCCTACGGTCTGTCGGCCTTTGGGCTGTCCAAACAGCTGTCGATCTCCACGGTCGAGGCGAACTCCCTGATGGATGCCTATTTCTCCCGTTTCGGGGGAGTGCGCGACTATCTGCAGTCGGTGGTCGACACCGCTCGTAGACAGGGATATACCGAAACGATGATGGGCCGCCGACGGTACCTTCCAGATCTGATGTCCACGAACCGACAACGTCGGGAGATGGCAGAACGGATGGCGTTGAACGCGCCTATCCAGGGATCAGCCGCCGATGTCATGAAATCAGCCATGCTCAAGGTCGACAGCGCGCTCCGACAGGAGGAGCTGTCCTCACGCATTCTGCTGCAGGTGCACGACGAACTCGTCCTGGAAGTGGCGGCAGGGGAGGAGCGCAAGGTCGAAGAGCTGGTCCGCCGTGAGATGGGCTCGGCGGCTGCACTTGATGTGCCCTTGGAGGTCAACGTCGGATCAGGGCGGAGCTGGTTCGATGCTGAGCACTGATTCCGGGACGGCGCACCGGCAGAGATCAGGGCGGAAGAGAACCTTTGCTGCCAGTCACACTCCGATGGCTGCCAATCGGCGGGCGAGGAAACGGGTACGTGTCTCATTGGCGTCCTGAGCCAGCCTCGTGTGCGGAGCCATCTCGGAGAATCCGTGCCAACCGCCGGCCCATAGGTGCATCTCGGTGGGGACACCCGCTCCGATGAGGGCGGTTCCAAAAGCCAGGACGTCATCCCGGAAGAGGTCTTCAGTACCGACATCGAGAAAAGTGGGAGGGAGCCCCCGGAGAACCTCGGGTCGGTCTACAGCCCTGCCTGGTGCCGCATAAAAGGAGATCTCGTCGCGGGGTGCTCCCGACCCGAGGTAGGACTCCCACGCCGTACATGAGCTCACTCGGTCCCAAACTCCGGAGTCCATGTGTTCGAAGGTGGACGGTCGATGATGCCGATCGTCCAGCATCGCATCTTGCAAGATTTGGCATCCGGGTGGTGGAAGACCCAAGTCCCGAACCTGTAGCGAGAAGGAGGCCGCTAGGCAGGCACCAGCGCTCACCCCGAAGACACCGGAACGAGAACGGCTGATGCCGAGGTCGTCGGCATGTTCGTGCATCCATGACCAGACAGCGGTCACATCTTCCAATGCGGCCGGGTGGCGATACTCAGGCGCCAGCCGGTATCCGACGGAGACCACGACCACGCCGAGCCGCTCGACCCATCGGGCAAGCGCCGGAGTTCCGCTGTAAGCGGTGCCGGTGACCATGCCTCCACCGTGACATGCCAGGACCACCGGTCTGGGGCCGGTGTACGGGGTCGTCGGCCAGAGAATGACGACAGGGACTTCAGGGTGATCTCCACAGGCTGGGACAAGTCGTTCTTCCGGCCACACATGTCCGGAACGTCGAAGACTCTCCGGTTCAGGACGCCATTGATCGCTCAGCATGCGTAGACGCGGGATGTCCTCAGGACGGAGGCTGTGTTCGTCGACCGATCCTTGAGCGGCCAAGGGTGCCAGCTCAGGGTCGTAACACGGGGCGCGCCGGGCAGCCAACTGTTCGGAGCTGAGTTCCTGTGATGCCCGCGTGGTCGTCATCCGTCCATGCTGCCGCAGACCTGGGTCGAGGCCACGGCAGCGAGTCCGTGACAGCGCGGATCTGCGGCAGATGGTCAGAACAAACCGACGACCTGGCCGTCCGCGTCGATGTCGATGCGCTCGGCTGCGGGGCTCTTGGAGAGCCCCGGCATGGTCCGCATTTCTCCGCAGATGGCGTAGACGTAGCCTGCTCCTGCGGCGAGTCGGACCTCCCGGACGGGGAGTGTCCATCCTGTGGGTGCGCCACGCAACGTCGGATCGTGGGAGATGGACAGGTGGGTCTTCGCCATCACGACAGGCATGTTGCCGTAACCAAGCCGTTCGAACTCGGCAAGGTGCTTCTCCGCCTCCGGCGCGTAGGCGACGTGGTCTGCGCCGTACACCTTCGTAGCCACCGCTGTGAGCTTGTCCTTCAACGGAGCATCGAGTTCGTAGGTGTAGCGGAAGTCATGAGGTTCGTCACAGGCGGCCGTGACGGCTTGAGCGAGGGCGACTGCTCCTACGCCGCCATCGACGACATGGGTGCTGGTGGCGACCCGTGCGCCGGCTTCCCTCGCGATTTCACGGATCACTTCGTGTTCGCTCTCGTGGTCGTCCGGGAACACGTTGATGGCCACGACGGGGGAAATACCGAACCCGGAGAGGATCTGCAGATGTTTGCGGAGGTTGTCGGCTCCGGCCCGGACGTCGTCGGGGTTCTCCTGGAGCATGGCCGGCGGCAGCGGTTTACCCGCAGACACCTTGTAACGGCCGGAGTGGGTCTTCAATGCTCGTACGGTCACCACGAGGACGGCGGCGTCGGGTTGTAGCCCAGATTCGCGGCATTTGACGTTGAAGAAGCGCTCGGCACCCATGTCGGAACCGAACCCGGCTTCGGTGATCAAGTAGTCACCCATCCGGATCCCGACGAGGTCAGCGATGATCGAGCTGTTGCCGGTAGCGATATTGCCGAAAGGTCCGGCATGGATCAGCACCGGTGTGTGTTCGATGGTCTGCATGAGATTCGGCTTGATGGCCTCGCGCATGATCACGGTCATGGCCCCGGCGGCTTTGAGGTCTTCGGCGGTGACCGGGTCACCACAGAAGGTGTATCCCACCACGATCCGCCCGAGCCTGCGGCGCAGGTCCTGAAGTGATGTCGCGAGTGCGAGTGCGACACCGACCTCGGAAGCAGCAGTGATATCGAAACCGGACTGTCTGGGGACACCGTCGATCCGGGCACCGAGCCCGAGGACGACGTTACGGAGGGAACGATCGTTGATGTCGACGACGCGCCGCCAAGAGATTCGGCGGGGGTCGATGCCGAGTTCATTTCCGTGGTGCAGGTGGTTGTCGAGCATCGCGGACAGCATGTTGTGTGCTGCTGTAATGGCGTGGAAGTCTCCGGTGAGATGCAGGTTCAGCGTTTCCATGGGGACGACCTGGCTGTACCCTGCGCCGGCGGCCCCTCCCTTGATCCCGAAAGTCGGTCCCATGGAGGGTTGACGCAATGCGAGGGTGGCGCGTTTGCCCAAGTGTTTGAAGCCTTGAGCCAGGCCGACGGCGGTGGTGGTCTTACCCTCTCCGAGCGGTGTCGGGGTGATGGCGGTCACGACCACATATTTAGCTCGTGGCTGATCTGACATGGCGTTGACGGCGGTGTCGGCGATCTTGGCCACGGCGTTTCCGTAGGGTTCCAGATGATCGGCGGCGATGCCTGCGTCCAGAGCGATCTGACCGAGTGGAGCCAGAGTGGTTCGTCGCGCTATTTCCAGGTCTGAAGGCAGTGATGTGCTCACGTGGGCATCGTGACAAGTCCAGTAGAGGTCGCGCAGCTGTTTTCTGTAATTCGCTGGTGGTGGGTTTGTCACTTGTGGTGTACATCAGACTCGAGGCGTTCTGCACTCAGGATGAGCGTTCCTGGGATGAGCCGTCCTCGAAGGGGTGACCAGCCACCCCAAGTTCGTTCGTTTCCCTCTGGCCATTCCGGTTCGAGGACCCCGGTCAGGGAAAATCCTGCTTGGAGAAGTTCGGCGACCCGGTCTGCCAGGGTGCGGTGATGCTCGGCGTACACCACTTTCGAATCAAGGCGTTCCACATAAGGGGTGCGGTCGAAGTAAGAACGATGGACGGTGAGTCCGGCTACGTCTGGAGAGTCCGGGAAAGCCCAACGTAAGGGGTGCGTCACGGAAAAGACCCATCGTCCACCTGGCCGGAGGACACGAGCGACTTCGTGCATGAGGATCGCGCTGTCCGCGACGAAAGGGACTGCCCCATAGGCGGAGAAGGCGATGTCGAAGGATCCGTCGGCGAAGGGGAGCGCGCAGGCGTCACACTGCACGTAGACCGGGCGTGGCGAGTCGGAGCCTGCGTCAATGGCATGGGCTTGGGTCAGCATCCCGCTGGAGAGGTCCGTGGCCACGACGCGTCCTCCGGCGGAAGCCACCCATCGGGCACCTTGTGCTGCTCCACATCCGATCTCGAGGACGTCCTGTCCTTCGACCTCGCCGAGCAGATGTGCTTCGGACTCCTGGAGGCCCTCGGGTCCCCAGACAAGTTCGTGATCGCCCAGGAAAGACCCGTGCTCTTCGTAATATCCGGCGGCTTCGCTGTCCCACCACTGCCTGTTCCCTGCGATGCTCTCGGCTTGGCCTGCAGGTCCGTATCCAGCGTCCTGCAGGGAAAATCCGTCGAGTTGACGGTCGTCGGTCGTCATATCTCCAGTCTCGGTCAGAAGGAGCAGGGGAACACACATGGCGAGGAAAGGCCGACTCCGCTTTGCTCGGATGGGCCCCACCCGATAGGGTGGATCAGCGGATACGCGTGCGCGCGTGTCACTTCATGTGTTTGTCACTCGCTGCTACCAACCGAACTACCGGAATGGCGGGGTTCTCTTGGGCACGCGAAGTGGCAGGCACAACGAACATCCCTGTAAGCCGGGGTACGGGTCCGATATCCGTGCCCCTTGACGTCCTGTCCACCAATCGGAGCCCCGACTACATGACTGCCAGCCCGGCCACCAACGAGATCGCGATCAACGACATCGGTTCGGAAGAGGACCTGCTCGCGGCGATCGACGCCACCATCAAGCACTTCAACGACGGAGACATCGTCGAAGGAGTGATCGTCAAGGTCGACCGCGATGAGGTCCTCCTTGACATTGGCTACAAGACAGAGGGCGTCATCCCCTCTCGTGAGCTGTCCATCAAGCACGATGTCGACCCGGGCGAGGTCGTCACCGTCGGTGACGAGGTAGAGGCCCTCGTTCTCCAGAAGGAGGACAAGGAAGGTCGTCTGATCCTCTCCAAGAAGCGCGCCCAGTACGAGCGCGCTTGGGGCACGATCGAAAAGATCAAGGAAGAGGACGGGGTCGTCACCGGTACCGTCATCGAGGTCGTCAAGGGTGGTCTCATCCTGGACATCGGCCTCCGCGGCTTCCTCCCCGCTTCGCTCGTCGAGATGCGTCGCGTCCGCGACCTCCAGCCCTACGTCGGCAAGGAGATCGAGGCCAAGATCATCGAGCTGGACAAGAACCGCAACAACGTGGTCCTGTCTCGCCGTGCATGGCTGGAGCAGACCCAGTCCGAGGTGCGTACCACCTTCCTCAAGGAGCTCCAGAAGGGCCAGGTCCGCACGGGACAGGTCTCTTCGATCGTCAACTTCGGTGCCTTCGTAGACCTGGGCGGCGTCGACGGCCTCGTTCACGTCTCCGAGCTCTCCTGGAAGCACATCGACCACCCCTCGGAGGTTGTCGAGGTCGGTCAGGAAGTCACCGTCGAGGTTCTCGACGTCGACATGGACCGCGAGCGCGTCTCCCTGTCCCTCAAGGCGACTCAGGAAGACCCGTGGCAGCACTTCGCCCGCACCCACGCCATCGGACAGGTCGTCCCGGGTAAGGTCACCAAGCTCGTTCCGTTCGGTGCCTTCGTCCGCGTCGACGACGGAATCGAGGGCCTGGTCCACATCTCGGAGCTGGCCGAGCGCCACGTGGAGCTGCCGGAGCAGGTCGTTACCGTCGGAACCGACATCTTCGTCAAGGTCATCGACATCGACCTCGAGCGTCGTCGTATCTCTCTCTCGCTCAAGCAGGCCAACGACGCTGCTGTCGCGACGAACGAGTTCGACCCCACGCTGTACGGCATGGCTGCCGAGTACGACGAGCAGGGCAACTACAAGTACCCCGAGGGCTTCGACCCGGAGACCAACGAGTGGCTGCCGGGCCACGAGGCGGCTCGCGAGCGCTGGGAGAAGCAGTACGCCGATGCCCACGCTCGTTGGGAAGCACACCGCACCCAGGTCGAAGAAGCACTCAAGGCGGACGCCGACGCGGCAGTCGCAGGGGAAGCAGCTCCGGCTTCCTACTCCTCCAGCGCGGCTGCCACTGCGGCTCCCGCCGAGGGGACGCTTGCTTCCGACGAGGCGCTCGCCGCTCTCCGCGAGAAGCTGACCGGCAACTGAGCTTCTGTTGCCAATGTCTCCAACGAAATAGTGTGCTGAAGGCTTAGCTCTGCAGCATTCGCAGAAAGGGGTCTTTCCCGGTGATCACCGGGAAAGACCCCTTTCGTGTAGATATGTACAACGCGGCCGAACAACATCTTGTTGATCTCGATGTGGGCAGATCTGCACCGTCTTTTCTCCTCGCCCGTCACCCTGAGTGAGAAGACCATGCCCCTTCGGTAAAGAGCGCTCCTGGGGTCGCACGGATTCTTGATGCAGAAAGTCTGCCCGGTCAACGGGTTCCCCTCAGTGTTGGTCGGAATACCTGACCTTGGAGAGCTACTTTCATTACCCTCAGTCGAATGGAGAGTGTTATCGGCATGTCAGTGCAAAAACCTTGGCAGCGAGAATCTCTTGACGTTCAAGCTCATGCTGGAGCGCAGGGATACTACGTAGGAAACACCTGGTCGGCTTTTGAAGAAGCAGTTCGTTGCGGCGCATCGAACATGGAACTCGATGTTCGGGTCACCGAAGATGGAGTTCCGGTGATCTGGCACGACATGGAGATCACACCACGAGAAGTCCGGGCCCAGGATAAGCGCCTCTACGGATGTCGAATCGACGAGTTATCCTTTGATCGCTTACGCCAGGTTGAAGTTGGTGGGGTCCTTGACCCTCAATTTCCTGGGCAGCGCCGTGGCCAGGACCTGAATATATTGAAGTTGTCAGATCTTTTTATCAGGCTTTCGCGGATCTCCCCCGAGGTCTGGTTTACCGTCGAGGTCAAATTGGAGTCCTTTGACTCTCGTCAAACAGATCGACGACGAATGATCGTGGATGCGGTCTTGGCTGCCATCGATGCCGGAGGTGTTCAGGAGCGAGTAACCATGCACAGCTTCGACTGGGAGTGTTTGACAGTCGTGGCTGAACGGGCACCGGACCTTCCCCGGTCGGCTTTAGTCGCTCATGGCGAGACCTGGATCCCGGGAAGTCCTCACGTCGGAGAACGCGTTTACGAGCTGAACGGAGGCGATGCCGCTTTGGCTGCTTATCGGCTCGGAGCGCAGGTGATCGCGCCTCGATTCCGCGCCGAGGACGGACGAATCGTTGTCGATAAGGCTCTGGTCGACCGGGCACATTCGTTGGGATTAGCGGTGGTCCCCTGGACCGTAGACGCAGCAGGGGAACAGACTTCCCTGATCAGGGCCGGCGTCGACGGGATCGTGACCAACTATCCAGATCGGCTTTGCGGAATCACAATCGAACCACGCTGATACGCAAAGCTCCCATGATCGGTTCGTCGGACCTAGAGTGATGTCATGTTGCACGTAGGGCTTACCGGCGGAATCGGTTCAGGGAAATCGACGGTCGCACGGCGGCTTGCGCAGCATGGCGCGGTGGTGATAGACGCCGACGCCCTGGCACGTGAGGTCGTCGCACCGGGGACACCCGGTCTGGAAAAGGTGCGCTTGCGGTTCGGTGACGATGTCGTCGGGCCTCGTGGGGAGTTGGACAGGCGAGCCTTGGCCAGCATCGTTTTTGACGACGAGAAGGCTCGTGTCGACCTGGAGTCGATCACCCATCCGCTGGTAGCCGCACGAAGCGCTGAACTGCTCGCTCAGGCGGGCGAGCAGAGCATCGTGGTCCATGACGTCCCGTTGCTCGTGGAAAATCACCTGGGGCCGGACTATCACCTCGTGGTAGTTGTTGAAGCATCCGCTGAGGTCAGAGTGCAGCGGTTAACCGGACAGCGCGGAATGCCTGAGGCAGACGCGGTTGCTCGGATGGCACACCAGGCTGGAGATGAACAGCGTACGGCTTGCGCTGATGCCGTTCTCAGCAATGATGGGACCCTCGAACAGTTGGAGTCCATGGTCGACCGGCTCTGGGCTGAGCGCCTTGCGCCTTTCGAAGAGAATCTGCGATATGACCGTCTGCATGTCCAATCAGATCTCCCGGTCACCAGCGCGTATAAGGAAGACTGGCCGCAGCAAGCAGAGCGGATCATCGAAAGATTAAGCCGGATCCTTGGTGTGCGGGCGCCCGAGTTGGAGCACGTTGGGTCAACCTCGGTACCCGGAATGCCTGGAAAGGATGTCATCGACATCCAGATCGGGGTCACTGATCTGCGGAGCGCTGACGATCCCGAGTTCATCGAGGCTTTGGCTCGAGGGGGTTTCCCGAGGGTCGACAAGATTCGGATGGATCATCCGACCGGTGAACTCCTGGATCCGTCATTGTGGGTGAAGCGCTTCCACGGGTCCTGCGATCCTGGCCGGATCGTGCACATCCACGTCCGTGAGGCAGACAGCCCAGGATGGCAGTCCGCATTGCTCTTCCGGGACTGGCTGTGTGCGAACCCAGATGCAGCTGACGAGTACGTGCAGGTCAAAAACGAGCTTGCCGCTCGACATGACTCTGCGCGAGCTTATGCGGAGGCCAAAGAGCCCTGGTTCGAGGAAGTGTGGCCTCGCATTACCGCCTGGGCGCAGAGGTCAGGGTGGCGATCCTGAAAAGCCATGGATCTCATGCTTTCAGCGCCTGAGCACAACACCTAAGCTTGAGAATTCAGCCTGCGCTGAGCCATGTTCGGATGTCGTCCGCGGCATTACGGACATTGACCACGACAGTTCCCAGTGGAACGTCTCGGGCGCTCACCGCCAGCAGCAGGTGTCCCAGAGGCTCTTGGACGAGGCTCACCATCACGGTGTGGGTGGTCTCAGAGGTCAGGTGCACCAAGGTCTTCATAGGCGATGCGCCATCACCCTGCACGATTTCTGTTTGTGCTGAAGAGACCGCGAACATGGAGCTGTTCAAGGCAGCCAACCGGCCAACGTCTTCCGGGGCGATACCAACCGCACACAGGTTCAGCCCGTCAGCAGTGCTGAGGATCGCTGAAGTCATCGTCGGGAGGTGCTCCCGGAGCTGTTCGAGCCGGGGTAGCGCCGTTTTGCCGATAATGGTCGACCACAGCTCCCACTGGGTGGCGATCCCCTCATGCATGTGTACTTCGTGATGGGCATCGTCGTCATTTGCCAGAGACGAGCCGAGCTGTGCGTCGTCATCGGCCGTTTCGGTGCTCACGTGCTGCTCCTTCATGAGGCGGCGGGCGGCAGATCTGCCGAAGCTGTGGGAAGTTGGAGCGCGGCCAAGATGACTTCGACGACGTCAGCGGACTGGCGCGGATCTGCGTCGAGCACGACGATATTCGGGCTGTAGTCACGGACGCGAGCCCGATACGCATCGAGCGGAGGTGCTTGAGGAGCTCCTTCTCGTCTGGTTATCGCGATGACCAGACGACCCCACACCGAGGCATCGCCGATGCGTTCGATCCATTCGGCAGCTTCTTGGACTCCGTTGGTGTGGTCTCCATAGAGCCACAGCACGATGCTGCCTCGACGCGCGACGACTGATGCCCGGGTTGAGGAGAAGCGTACTTGTCCGGGCGTGCCGATGAGACTTACCCGGATCCCTGAGGGGGCCGTCCATTCGCCATAGTCGATGCCGACCGTGGTCGTCTTCTTGTCGTTGAAGCTGTCAGCGCGGACGGCGATCGCTGCACGCATAACTTCGGTGCTGATGACAGGCACCTGGGAAACCGATCGGACGGCAGTCGTTTTGCCCACCCCGAGCGGCCCTATGAATGCCACTTGCTGTTGTGTCGTCGGCCCCAGGACGATAGGCATTCCACTGCTTCCACTTGCACTCACAGTATTCAGCTTGCCATGCTCAAGGGACACCAAATGACGATAATCCGCATTTGGCCAGGTCACAGGCGTTGTATTCTTGCGCATGAGTGGGTCGGACGTCTGACCATCTACTATTGGACCAGATGGCTGCGACGAGATGTGTATCGCAGCTACTTCGTCGGGCTTCGTCAGAGCAGCCCAAAGCGAGCACATCGACATCGAAAGGGAACTCATGGTCAACCAGGACCAGATGACGGAGATCATCAACGCCATCGAGGCCGACACCAATGGCTTCATGGGTGCTTCGATCGTGGACGCCGAGACAGGGATGCCGTTGGCTGGTAAGTCTCGTCTCGCCGACTTCGACCTCGAAGCTGCCAGCGCCTACAACACCGAGATGGTCAAAGCCAAGCAGAAGACCATTCGCGTCCTCAACATCCAGAGCGAGCTCGAGGACATGCTGCTCACCCTCGGTGACCAGCTGCACCTGATCAAGATGATCACCCCCACCACTTTCCTCTACCTCGCGGCTTCGCGTCAGGACACCAACCTGGCGCTGCTTCGCGCTTCCGTGAACCGCCACGTGGCTCGCCTGATCAACAAGTGAGTTGATCCCGCACGGAGATCAATCGACTGTCGCCCTCCGGACCTGAAATGAGTCCGGAGGGCGACGTCATTCTGTGATGCAGTCTCCTGAGGAAGCGGAAGACTTTCGCCCCACTGTAGCCTGCAGTCATGCGGCCCATCACCGACCTGCAGCGTCGAGTCGCCCCTTTCCACGTGACTTCCCAGTTCTCTCCGTCAGGGGACCAGCCGGCGGCAATCGCCGACCTGTCTGCCCGCATCGGGGCGGGGGAGAAGGACATCGTTCTTCTGGGAGCTACCGGGACCGGCAAATCCGCCACCTCGGCATGGCTGATCGAGCAGATCCAACGACCGACCCTGATGCTGGCGCCGAATAAGACTTTGGCAGCCCAGCTGGCTAACGAGCTCCGGGAACTATTTCCCCACAATGCTGTCGAATATTTTGTCAGTTACTATGATTATTACCAGCCAGAAGCCTACGTTCCGCAGACTGACACCTACATTGAGAAGGATTCATCGATCAATGATGAGGTTGAGCGCCTGCGGCATAGTGCGACGAATTCGCTACTGACGCGTCGTGACGTCATCGTAGTGGCTTCAGTTTCTTGCATCTACGGCCTCGGCACACCGCAAGAATATGTAGATCGAATGGTCACCTTGAAGGTCGGGCAGCACATCGATCGTGACCAGCTCCTCCGGCATTTTGTCGAGAATCAATACGTCCGAAATGATATCTCTTTCACCCGGGGGACCTTCCGGGTGAGAGGGGATACGATCGAGATTATCCCGGTATACGAGCAACTAGCCATTCGGATTGAATTATTCGGCGATGAGATCGAATCTCTCTACACTCTTCATCCTTTGACTGGTGAAGTAATCAGAGAGGAAGAGGAGATCTACGTATTCCCTGCCACTCACTATGTCGCAGGCCCAGAAAGAATGGAACGGGCGATTTCAGGCATAGAAGCAGAACTGGATTTACAACTGGCAGGTTTTGAACGGCAAGGGAAGCTTCTCGAGGCACAGCGCCTGCGCATGCGAACAACCTATGACATCGAGATGATGCGCCAGGTGGGCGCGTGTTCGGGAATCGAGAACTATTCGATGCATATCGATGGGCGAAATCCCGGAAGCGCGCCGAACTGTCTTCTCGACTACTTCCCTGAAGACTTCCTGTTGATCATCGACGAATCCCATGTGACTGTTCCACAAATCGGCGCCATGTATGAGGGCGACATGTCGCGCAAGCGAACTCTTGTGGACCATGGCTTCCGACTTCCGAGCGCGATGGATAATCGCCCACTGAAGTGGGAGGAGTTCCTCGACCGGATCGGACAGACGGTATACCTCTCGGCCACCCCAGGGCCCTACGAGCTGGCACAGTCCGATGGCGTCGTCGAGCAGATCATCCGACCAACTGGGCTCGTCGACCCGCAGATCGTGGTCAAACCGACCTCCGGGCAGGTCGACGACCTCCTGGCGGAGATCCGGATTCGTGCTGAGCGCGATGAACGGGTCCTGGTTACGACACTCACCAAGAAGATGGCTGAGGATCTGACCGACTACCTGCTGGAACGTGGTGTACGTGTGCGTTATCTGCACAGCGAGGTCGACACTCTGCGCCGTGTGGAGCTGCTTCGCGAGCTGCGGTTGGGCGAGTTCGACGTCCTGGTGGGGATTAACTTGCTCCGTGAGGGACTTGATCTGCCAGAGGTTGCCCTTGTCAGCATCCTCGATGCGGACAAGGAGGGCTTCCTGCGGTCTGCTCGTAGTCTGATCCAGACCATTGGGCGTGCTGCTCGCAATGTCTCAGGGGAAGTGCACATGTATGCGGATGCAGTGACGCCCTCGATGAGGGAAGCAATCGAGGAGACCGCACGACGTCGCGATAAACAGATGAAATACAATGCCGACCATGACATCGACCCGCAGCCTCTGCGTAAACGCATAGCCGACATCACCGATATGCTGCACCGGGAGGATGCAGACACGGCGACGTTGTTGAATTCGCAACGTTCGAAGGGTCGAGGAGAGACGCGTTCGACGCGAGGCGACAGCATTTCGCGTCCAGCGTCGGAGCTATCAGAGCTCATCGACGAGCTGACTGCACAGATGCACCAAGCTGCTACCGATCTGCGTTTCGAGCTCGCAGCTCGTCTGAGGGACGAGCTGTCCGAGCTGAAGAAGGAACTGAGGCAGATGCAACAAGCGAGCAGGTGACGCTCCGCGGGCAGGCCCCTGGCTCGAGGAGTGCATCCTTCCATGTGGGGGAGGAGTGACGCCCGTAGGCCTGGCAATGCAAAACTACGGGTTCTGCTATCAGCTGGAAGGATCCTGGTGTGACTATCCCCTTGTGGGTCTGGATTTCGGTCACGGCGACCACCGTCGCCGTCCTGCTTTTCGACATCCTTATCGTGGCACGGCGTCCGCGTGTCCCCTCGACCAAGGAATGCGCAGCCTACTTAGCTTGCTACGTGCTGGGGGCAGTGTTTTTCGGTATCGGTGTCTGGATTTTTGCTGGCCATCGTTACGGGGCGGAATTCTTCGCAGGATGGCTGACAGAATATTCGCTGTCCGTCGACAATCTTTTCGTTTTCCTTGTTATCATGGCAAAATTCAAGGTTCCCGAAAGGTTCCAACAGACGGCCTTGATGGTCGGCATCGTGATCGCCTTGATTCTGCGTGCGATATTTATTGCAGCAGGTGCCGCGGTCATCAACCGATTCTCTTGGATGTTCTACATCTTCGGCATATTTCTGATTATCACGGCTTATAAGCTGTTTCGCGAAGCCCTCGCAGACGATGAGGAGGAAGATTTCGAAGAGAATGCCTTCCTTCGCTGGGTGGAGCATCGGTTCCCGGCGACCCAATCGTGGGATGCAGCTCCCCGGCTTCTCACCAACATCGACGGTTCCCGGGTGATGACTCCGATGCTCATCGTGATCCTGGCGCTAGGTACTACCGACCTGCTGTTCGCGCTGGATTCGATTCCTGCGATCTATGGGTTGACCAGCGAGCCCTTCCTCGTGCTGACCGCAAATATCTTCGCCTTGATGGGCTTGCGGCAGTTGTACTTCCTGATCGGCGACCTGCTGAAGCGCCTTGAATACCTAGGGATCGGGCTCTCAGTTCTGCTCGGTTTCATCGGCGTCAAATTGATCCTGCACGCCCTTCACGAGAACACTCTGTTCTTCATCAACGGGGGGCAGGGAGTTCATGCCATTCCCGAAATTCCGATCAGCATCTCCTTGGGGATGATCATCCTCATTCTTGCCGTGACCACGGTCGCCAGCTTGATACGCACGCGCAATACTGCTCGCTGAGGCAGTCCGACGTGACATTCAGAAGATAGCTGTCTCGTCCAGCATCTGAAGCGCCGTTGGCAGGAGACTTCTTTCTCCTGCCAACGGCGCTTTTCTGCGTCGACGGTTGACATTACGACTTGCTCTTGCCGAGGTGCTCCTCGACCACCGGATGTCCATGCCTGCTCGAGGGTCGTCACTCATCTCTCGACGTGATGCGCCAGGGAGAACGCCTCCTGGACAATCGCCCAGTCAGCGCACGAAACGACTTGAAGTCCCTCGCATCTCACATGTCAGCCCATCATGGGCTCCGCTCACCGACGCGCCTTTGTCCATCCTTGACGCTTGCACCCTTACCCGCGAGTATCGTCACCATCGTCGGAGCTGACGACTATTGCGCTCCGGCCTTCCCCGGATTCCGTCGACCGACCATTCCCCTGCGGCCGACAACTAAGAGGAGCAGGCATGCCGCGTAATATCTACAGCGAGGACCACGAAGCCTTTCGCCAGTCCTGTCGAGAATTCGTCGAACGGACTCTGGCCCCTCGTGCCGAGGAGATGATCAACCAGAAACTGATACCTCGGGAAATCTGGGAAGAGGCCGGCAGGCAGGGATTCTTCGGCCTCTGCATCCCTGAAGAATACGGTGGAGCAGGCATCGACGATTACCGGTTCAATGCCGTTCTGGGGGAGGAGCTGGGTAAATTCACCGCCGCTGTTTCTTCGTGCTTCGGGATTCACTCAGATATCACCGCACCTTATCTGGTTCACCTGGGCACCGACGAGCAGAAGAAGAGATGGCTTCCCGGAGTGGCTTCCGGTAAAAAAATCATGTCCATCGGGATGACCGAGCCCTCAGGAGGATCGGATCTCGCTGCCTTGAAAACGACAGCCGTCCTGGCAGATGACGGATCAGGTGACTGGATCATCAACGGTTCAAAAACATTCATCACGAATGGTCATCAGTGCGACCTAGCGGTTGTCGCAGCACGGACAGATCCCGCCAAGGGTGCTCGTGGAATATCATTATTCGTCCTCGAAGCAGGAACCCAGGGATACACCAAGGGAAATAAGCTCGATAAAGTAGGCCAGCCTGAATCTGATACGGCAGAGTTGTTCTTCGACAATGTTCGAGTCACTTCAGGTCATCTTCTCGGCGAAGCCGGGTCCGGGTTCATTGCAATGATGCAACATCTCCCTCAAGAACGCGTTGGAAATGCAATCGCCAATATTGCAAATGCCAAACAGATCCTCCTCGAAACGATCCAGTACACCAAGGATCGCAAAGCCTTCGGGCAACCGATCGGGAGCTTCCAACACAACAAGTTCAAGATCGCCGAGATGGTCACCGCAGTCGAGGTCGCCGAAGCTTATATCGACGACTGCGTCGTCGCGCACGCTGAAGGAAAGCTCACACCCATCGATGCCGCCAAAGCCAAATGGTGGGCATCCCAAGTGCAATGCGACGTTCTCGACGAGTGTGTCCAACTCCACGGCGGATACGGGTTCATGAATGAATATCGGGTCGCTCGTGCCTGGAAGGATGCTCGAGTACACAAGATCTGGGCCGGATCGAACGAGATCATGAAGGAACTCATCGGACGAGACCTCGGGCTGTAAAAACCTCGACCTGCCCCACCACTCTCGACGAGGAGAGCCATGAACCCGCGATTCGCCGACCGAGTAGTACTCGTCACCGGTGCCAGCCGCGGCATAGGCCTGGCTATCGCCCACCGGCTCGTGGACGAAGGTGCCAAGGTATGCCTCACCGCACGAGGACAAGAACAACTCGACCTCGCCGTGGAAGAGCTTGGCGGACCCCAACATGCCTTCGGTGTCCCCGGTCGAGCCGATGACCCAGAGCACCATCAACGAACTGTGAACGCCGTCCTCGACAAGTGGGGAAGGCTGGACCATCTGGTCAACAATGCTGGGATCAACCCCGCCTACGGTCCCTTGACCAGCATCGATACCGGAGCAGCTCGAAAACTCCTCGAGGTCAACATCCTGGGGACCCTCGGATGGGTCCAGAACGTGCACCAGGCCTGGATGTCCGAACACGGAGGCAGCATCGTCAATATCGCCTCCGTTGCCGGCATCCGGCCTGCACCAGGAATCGCCATGTACGGCGCCAGCAAATCCGCCGTCATCCACCTCACCGAAGAACTGGCCCTCGAACTGGCACCCACTACTCGGGTCAACGCCGTCGCACCCGGCGTCATCAAAACGCACTTCGCCGAAGCCCTCTACCGCAACCGGGAAGAACACCTCAGCACCCACTACCCCCTAGGACGACTCGGCACCCCCACCGATGTCGGCGGAGCCGTGGCCTTCCTCCTCTCCGACGACGCCACCTGGATCACCGGACACACCATCGTGATCGACGGTGGACTCACCCTCCGCGGTGGCGAATGAGCCCCCACCCCCCAGGGCTCGACCTGCAAGCACTCCGGGAGCACCTTGACCGCCACCTACCCGAAGAACTGACCGGGCCCCTACACGCCGAAATCCTCACCGGAGGCCGGTCGAACCTGACCTACCGGATCTCCACAGCAACACAGACCGCCGTCCTGCGCAGACCACCCCTAGGACATGTCCTCGCCAGCGCCCACGACATGAGCCGCGAACACCGGGTCATGACCGCTCTCGCCACCACTCCGGTACCCGTCCCGAAAACCCTCCTACTCGTCGAAGACCCCACACCGCTCGGCGCGCCTTTCTACCTGATGGAACACATCACCGGAACGACCTACCGCGAAGCAACCCAGCTGGTAGAGATCGGACCCACCCGCACCACCCGCATCGTCGAACAGCTCCTCACCACTCTGGCCGAATTGCACAAGGTCAACCCGCACGAGATCGACCTAGACGACTTCGGCCGACCCCGCGGATTCTGCGCCCGCCAGGTCCAACGATGGCGCGGACAATGGGAACAGTCACATACCCGAGACCTTCCCGATGCCGACGAGCTCCACCGTCGACTGGCCGCAACGATTCCCCCCGAGCAACCCCCTGCCATCGTCCACGGTGACTATCGCCTCGACAACGTTCTCGTCGACGACCACGACCACATCGTCGCCGTCATCGACTGGGAGATGGCCACTCTCGGCGATCCGCTGACCGACCTCGGACTCCTCTGCGTCTACCACCACCTGGCGACCCTCGTCCCACCAGGAAGCACGCTCGTCCTCGACGTACCGCTCGCCCCCGGCTATCCGGACCTCGATCACCAGCTCGAGCTCTACACGCACGCCAGCGGACGAGACCTCGACCACCTCGGATGGTACGAAGCCCTGGCCTTCTACAAACTCGCCGTCATCCTCGAAGGCATCCACCACCGTCACCTCGCCGGACAGACCGTCGGAGAAGGCTTCGCCCACATCGGCGGCTACGTCGCACCCTTGCTCGCCCGCGGTCTGGACGCGCTCACCACCGGCTGACACCCGTACCAGGGCAGAGGAAAGGAGAACACCGCCCATGGACTTCGCCTTCGACCAGATCACCGAAGAACACTGCGAACGACTCCGCTCCTTCATGACCAACCACATCGAACCAGCCCGCACCGTCTTCGTCGACCAACTGGCGCAGAACAAGGCACAAGGTGAACCCTGGAGCTGGAACACCACCCCGATCATGAAAAAGCTGCAAGAAGAGGCCCGTGCCCGCGGGCTATGGAACCTCTTCCTCCCCGGAGAACAGGGAGCAGGGCTGACAAACCTGCAATATGCCCCCTTGGCGGAGCTCAGCGGACACGCCATCCACCTGGCGCCGCCCGCCATGAACTGCGCAGCGCCGGACAGTGGGAACATCGAAGTCCTTGCCGCCTACGGCAACCAGGAACAACAGGAACGCTGGCTGAACCCTCTCCTGGCAGGACGGACCAGATCCGCCTTCGCGATGACCGAACCCGATGTCGCCAGCAGCGACGCCACCAATATCGAGACACGTATCACCGCCCACGGCGATCGATATCTCATCAACGGACGCAAATGGTGGGTCACCGGAGCCCTCAACCCCGACTGCAGCGTCTTCATCGTGATGGGGAAAACCGACCCCAGCGCTGAAAGACACCGCCAACAGAGCATGATCCTCATCCCGCGGCACACCCCAGGAGTGCAGATCCTCCGCCCGCTACACGTTCTCGGATTCGACGACCACGAACACGGAGGACACGCCGAGATCACCTTCACCGATGTAGAAGTGCCGGCCAGCCACCTCATCGCCGGTGAAGGAGACGGCTTCGCCATCGCCCAGGCACGACTCGGCCCCGGACGGATCCACCACTGCATGCGGGCCATCGGACTGGGCGAAATGGCCCTCGAAACGATGAACCGTAGAGCCAACCGACGAGTCTCCTTCGGCAGCCCCCTGTCCACCCGAGGAACCATCCAGAACTGGATCGCCGAAGCACGCGTACAGCTCGAACAACTCCGGCTGCTGGTCCTCAAAACAGCCTGGCTCATGGACAAATACGGCAACAAAGCCGCACACACCGAGATCCAAGCCATCAAGATCGCCGTCCCCCGGACGGTCCAGACAATCATCGACCACGCCATCCAGGTCCACGGCGCTGCAGGACTCTGCCAGGACCACCCCCTGGCCGAGGCGCTCGCCGGAGTCCGTAGCCTCCGGATCGCCGATGGCCCGGACGAAGTGCACAAGAGTTCGCTGGCGCGCCACGAGATCCGTCGCCACGACGACCACAGTACGAAGGGAAACCGCCCATGACCGCGACACTGTCCGTCGCCGCGATCCTCGCCGAATCCGCGCGCCGTCGCCCCGATCAGATCGCACTCGTCCAGGACGACCACCGGCTCACCTACACCCAGCTGTGGGAACTCGCCCGCCGCTATGGTCAAGCGCTGCTCGAGCGCGGTATCGCCCCCGGCAGCAGAGTCGCGCTCATGGCCCCCAATACGATCGGTTTCGTCGCCGGCTACTACGGAGCGCTCGCGATCGGTGCCACCGTCGTACCTGTCCCGGCAATGCTCCAACCCCGCGAGATGTCCTTCCTGCTCCAGCACAGCGGCGCACACATCGTCCTGGCCGACCCCACGCTCCTAGCCCAAGCCACCCGAGCTGGAGAACTGACCGGTGGTGTCGCAGTCCTCGACCTGAACAGCCTCGCCGAGGGTGTCGCACCGATCAGCACCTATAGGCCCTGCAAACCCGAGGACGTCGCCGTCATCTTCTACACCAGCGGCACCACAGGTCTCCCCAAAGGGGCACGCCTCACCCATCTCAACCTCGTCATGAATGCGACCTGCGCAGCCTTCGACTGCTTCGATTTCACCGCCGAGGACACCATGTTCGGCTGTCTTCCGCTCTTCCACGTCTTCGGGCAGTCCTGCGCGATGACCGCGACCTTCCGAGTCGGTGGCCGACTCGTCCTCCAACCCCGTTTCGAACCGACCAGCGCCCTGCAGACCCTCCTACGGGAACAGGTCACGATCATGCTCGGCGTTCCCACCATGTTCGTCTACCTCAACCGCGTAGCCGAGAACCTCCAGGGTCCGCCCACCGAACCGGCGCCGAAACCGATCACCCCCCAGCTGCGCTTCGCTGTCTCCGGCGGCGCTGCGATGCCCATGGCCGTCTCTGCCCGCTTCGAAGAGCTCTTCGGCGCACCCGTCTACGAAGGCTACGGACTCTCCGAGACCAGCCCCGTGGCCAGTGCCAACCAGCCATCCCTGGGCGTCCATCCCGGTACGATCGGACATCCACTGTGGGGGGTGGAACTCGCTATCGCAGACCCCACCCAAGGAGACCGGACCGTCCTCCTACCGGACGGAGAACCCGGAGAGATCGTCATCCGAGGACATAATGTCTTCGACGGATACCTGAACGACCCCGAGGCCACGTCGGCGGCCTTCGCCGACGGATGGTTCCGCACCGGTGACATCGGCACCCGCCATCCCGACGGCTACATCACGGTCGTGGACCGCACGAAAGACCTCATCATCCGAGGCGGCTACAACATCTACCCCCGCGAAGTCGAAGAACTGCTTATCACCCACCCAGCCGTACAACAGGTAGCGGTGATCGGCCTGCCCGATCCCGCCGTCGGCGAAGAGGTCTGCGCCGTCGTCACCCCCACACCAGGCGTCGACATCGACCCGGAAACGCTCATCACCTGGGCCAGGGAACGACTCGCCCACCACAAATGCCCCCGCCGGATCGAGATCATCGACCAGATGCCTCTCGGCCCCAGCCAGAAGATCCTCAAACGACAGCTTCGCGCACAGCTCGCCTGAATACGACGGGTGGGAAGCCCCTTTGGGGCTTCCCACCCGTCAAGGAACATCGCGCTCAGCGCATCGTGCCCTCGCTGAGGAACTTACGGTGCCAGCTGTGCGCCAACGCCAGATCGTGCGGAGTATGCATCCCGTTGGCGACCTTCTGCGACCGCTCGAAGTACTCCTCGAGCATCGGTTTGTAATCCGGGTGAGCGCAGTTGTCGATGATCGCCCGGGCCCGTTTGCGCGGCGCCAGCCCACGTAGGTCGGCCAGACCTTGCTCAGTGACGATGACATGGGTGTCGTGCTCGGTGTGATCGACGTGTGACACGAAAGGCACGATCGCCGAGATAGCGCCACCCTTCGCGACCGACGGTGTCACGAAACAAGACAGATACGCATTGCGGGCGAAGTCGCCCGACCCACCGATGCCGTTCTGCATCTTGCTGCCCATGATGTGCGTGGAATTCACATTGCCGTAGATGTCGGCTTCGATCAGACCATTCGTCGCGATGACTCCCAGACGTCGAATCAGCTCCGGATGGTTCGAGATCTCCTGCGCGCGCAGGATGATGTTCTTCCGGTACTTGGCCGCCTCGTTGTTCATCCGGTCGGCGTACTCGGGGGAGAGGCTGAACGCTGTCGCCGAGGCCACCGACACCTTGCCCGCGTCGATCAGGTCGATCATGCCGTCCTGGATGACTTCGGTGTAGGAGGTGAGGTTCTCGAAGGGTGCGTCCAACAACCCGGCGAGAACGGCGTTGGCGATATTGCCGACGCCGGACTGCAAGGGGAGCAGCTCCTTGGGAACCCGCCCGACCTTGACCTCGTGCATGAGGAACTCGAGGAGATGACCGGCGATGGCCTTGCTGTCCGCATCGAGAGGTTTGAACGCCGTATTGCGGTCGGGTGAGTCGGTCTCCACGATTGCGACGATCTTGTCCGGGTCGACCCGCAGATGTGGTTCACCGATCCGGTCGGCGGGGCTGGTCATCATGACCGGGCGCCGATGCGGCGGTAGCGCGGTTCCGTAGTAGATGTCGTGCATGCCGTTGAGTTCGAGGGACTGCCACTCGTTGACCTCGAGGATGACTTTGTCGGCCTGATCGATCCAGGTCTTGTTGTTGCCGATGGAGGACGCCGGGATGAGGTTGCCGTCCTCGGTGACTCCGGTGACCTCGATGACGGCGACATCGAGCTTGCCGAAGAAGCCTTCCCACACCAGCGGAGCCACATGGCTCAGATGGACGTCGATGTAGTCCATCGTTCCTGCGTTGATCTTCGAACGGGTCACCGGGTCGGACTGGTACGGGAGTCGCAGGTCGACGCCGTCGGCCTCGGCAAGTGCCCCGTCCAGTTCAGGTGCCGTGGAGGCCCCGGTCCAGACCCCGACCCGGAAGGACTCGCCGTCGGCGGTCGCTTCGCGGATGCGTTGGGCGAGTGCCACTGGCACTTCCTTGGGGTACCCCGCTCCGGTGAACCCACTCATGCCGACGTTGTCGCCGGGGTTGATCTTCGCGGCGGCTTCGCCGGCCGTCATGACCTTCTTGCGAAGCTCGGCGTTCGCGATGCGGGTGCCCATTGCTCCTCCAGGGATGTGCTGCGGACTCTGCGACGACTACGGTAGTCGCCTGCAAACAGGATGTATTGGGACCTTCGGGCATGAGACGGCGAGTCGCGTCTTTGCGCGGCCGGCCGGACGAGGACGATCTTCGATCAGTCGACCGGGTCGGAAGCCCGCCGGGTGACCCCGACGGAGGCTGCGGTCACCAGAAGCATGCCGAGAAGTTGCGTGTTCTCCAGCCCCTGCCCAAGAACCAGGAACCCGGCGAGTGCCGCAGCAGCCGGTTCCACGCTCAGAAGTACACCGAAGACGTGCGCCGACATCCGTCGTAGGGCCACCAGTTCCAGGGAATAGGGCAAGACGGAGGAGAGTACCGCGATCCCCAGACCCTTGACCAGAGCTTCCCCACCGAAGAGGGATGTCCCCTCGAGCCAGAGTCCCGCCGGCACGGTGCACATGGCGCCGATCACCATCGCCCAGGCCAGCCCTTCCGTGCCGCGGAACCGACGTCCGGTGCGGGCGGACAGCACGATGTAGACCGCCCATGCCGCACCGGCCGTGGCGGCCAGGAGCAGGCCGACCAGGTCGATTCGGGACCACGGCGTGGTGAGGACCCCGGACACCAGGACCACTCCGGCTGCCGCCGTCATCACCGCAAGTCCGTCGCGCAGATGGCGGGACAGTGCCGCAGCCAGCAGCAAAGGTCCGACGAACTCGACAGTGACCGCCACCCCGATCGGTAGTCGGGACAGAGAGGCATAGAAGGCGGTATTCATCGCGGCCAAGGCCAATCCGAAGGCTCCGACCGTGGCCCAGTCCTGCCATTGGTGACCGCGTGGGCCCGGACGAACCAGGACCAGCATGATCAGCGCGCCCAACCCCAGCCTGATCGCCACCGCACCGACGACGCCCACCACCGGGATCAAGGTCGCGCCGAGCGCGCCGCCGAACTGGACCGACAGCACCGCAGCCAGAACCAGGAGGACCGGGAAGGACGACGAGGACCTCAGATCGGCGCACCGGCCTCGGAGGAGGGAGGTCACCATCCACGTTCTCGCCACTGGGGCAGGTTTTCACGTTCCGCGCCCACAGTGGTGTCCTTGCCGTGTCCGGGGTAGACCCAGGTGTCATCGCCGTACTCGGCGAAGATGCGTTCCTCGACGTCGTCCATCAAACTTCGGAAGTCCTCCGGGGTGGGTGTCTTCCCCACACCTCCGGGGAAGAGACTGTCGCCGGTGAAGACGTGGGTGCGTCCGGCGGGTTCTCGCCACACCAGGGCGATCCCTCCGGGGGTGTGTCCCCGCAGCTCGACGGCCCGTAGGACCTGGCGGCCCAGCTCGATCTCGTCTCCCTGTGCCAGCCGGCGTCCAGGCAGCAGCGGAAGGGCATCGGCGTCGTACCGTCCGGCCATCGTGGTGGCACCGGTCATCGAGGCCAGGTCGTTCAAGGCCCGGACATGGTCGTGGTGGCGGTGCGTCGTCACAATCGTCGACAGCCGACCGGTCCCCTCCTCGACCAGTCGGAGCAACCGCTTCGGATCGTCCGCAGCATCGACCAGGAGCTGTTCGCCGGTTCCGGTACAGGTCAGCAGGTAGCAGTTGTTGTCGAGGTCCCCGACGCTGCATTTGCGGATCTGCAACCCCGGGAGCTCCCGCAGATCGCTGGGCCCGCCAGGAACCACCTCACCGGTGTACATCGTGCTCGGCATGTTCATCATCGTTCCTCTCGTGGCAATGGAAACAACGGATCAGACCGTCCTCGGCAAGGGGAGTCCGTCGTCGCAACGGGGCACACCGTCGACACCCCGGGACAGCCAGGTCAACAGCACATCGGCCGGGCCGCGCACCGTACACGCGCCGTCACCGACGACGAAACGATCTCCCTCGTCAGTGATCATGGTGATCCCCGGTTCGGGAGCAGAAGCTCCGAGACGGTCGACTGCCATCGACAACAGGTCGGCCACCGCCAGTGGATGCGCAGCAGCAAGCCCCCACCCGCAATCCAGGTCAAGATGTCCCAGAACCACCTGTTGCAACCGCAGACGAGGCAGATCCCGCGCGGGCACCACTCCCTCCGGAGTGTCGAGCACCGGACACACCAACGGGAGCCCCAGAGCACGGAAAGCATCACCGATCAAGTCACAGGACGCGACGAGATCGGTTTCCGCCGCTTCCTCCTCGACCCGCGACGACGCACCGCTACTCAGATCGGCTGGCTCGTCCGACCCCGATGACGGCTCATGGATGCGGATCCCGGTGCGGGCCCAGACAACCAGACGGACCAGGTCCTCGGCCTCACGTGCCAGATGAGCCACCACCTGCCCGCGGGTCAGCCCAGGACGACCCGATGGCTCCGCGAGCTCAGCATCGGTCAGCTGGGCCACGGACTGCAGCAGGGACCGGGTCTCCAGATCGAGGAGCTCCAGGTCGGCATGGAGCTCCGAAGAACTCCCGGACACATTGTTCGCCGTGTCGGTCATCATCCCATCCTCACCCACTCGGCTCAGGATGCGTTGTCGGAGCGTCGCTCTAGCATGATCAGGTGCCCGAAAACACTTCCTTCCCCGCACAACACGACCCCGACCGTCTCGTCGTGCGTGGTGCCCGCGAGCACAACCTGAAGAATGTCTCCATCTCCATCCCGAGAAATGCTCTCTGCGTGTTCACCGGGCTGTCCGGCTCGGGAAAATCCTCACTGGCCTTCGACACGATCTTCGCCGAAGGACAACGCCGCTACGTGGAATCGCTTTCCGCGTACGCCCGGCAGTTCCTCGGACAGATGGACAAACCTGATGTCGACTTCATCGAGGGGCTCTCCCCGGCGGTGTCCATCGACCAGAAGTCCACGAACCGGAACCCCCGATCCACCGCCGGGACCATCACCGAGGTCTACGACTACCTCCGGCTCCTCTTCGCCCGCATCGGCATGCCACACTGCCCCGTCTGCGCTGAACAGATCATGCGACAGAGCCCCCAACAGATCGTCGACAAGGTCCTCACCCTGCCCGTCCGAACCCGCTTCCAGGTCCTCGCCCCGGTGGTTCGAGGACGCAAGGGCGAATTCGTCGAACTGTTCACGGAGCTTCGTACCAAAGGGTTCTCCCGTGTTCAGGTAGACGGCCAGACCTACTCCCTCCACGACGTACCTCCGCTGGAGAAACAGAAGAAACACCACATCGACGTCGTGGTCGACCGGCTCGTCGCCAAAGGCGAAGACACCTCCGCGCAACGACGACTCACCGACTCGGTGGAGACCGCGCTGCACCTCTCCGGTGGCCTGGTCGTCATCGACCTGGTCGACGCCGACCACGACTCCACCGACCAGATCCCCGGCTGGGGCCGCCAACGACGGTTCTCCGAACTGATGGCCTGCCCCAACGAGCATCCGCTGTCCGTCGACGAGATCGAACCACGCACCTTCTCCTTCAACAGCCCCTACGGCGCCTGTCCGACCTGCACCGGCATCGGCACCCGCCTCGAGGTCGACGCCGAACTGCTCGTCCCCGACGAAGAACTCACTCTTCGTGAAGGCGCGATCGCCCCCTGGGCCCAGGGCAAAACCATGCAGGAATACCAGCTCCGCGTGGTCACCGCGCTCGCCGAAGAACTCTCCTTCTCGCTCGACAAGCCCTGGAAAGCACTGCCCGAACGTGTCAAGGACGCGCTCCTGCACGGTCGGGACTATCGCGTCCACGTGAAGTACCGCAACCGGTACGGACGGGAACGGGCCTACACCACAGGTTTCGAGGGCGCCGTCGCCATGGTGAAACGCAGGCATGCCGAAACCGACTCCGACTACTCCCGGGACAAGTACGAGGCGTACATGCGCGAGATCCCTTGTTCCGACTGCCGAGGAGCCAGGCTCAAACCCGAAGCGTTGTCCGTGCTCATCGCCGGGAAGAACATCGCCGACGTCTCGGCGATGTCCATCGACGAAGGCGCCGCCTTCCTGTCCTCGCTCTCCCTGACCGCCCGTGAAGCGCAGATCGCCGAACGTGTCCTGAAGGAGATCGAGGCACGGATCGGTTTCCTCCTCGACGTAGGCCTCGACTACCTCTCGCTGGACCGTCCCACCGCGACCCTGTCCGGTGGCGAGGCACAACGCATCCGGCTGGCAACCCAGATCGGCTCAGGACTCGTGGGCGTGCTCTACGTCCTGGACGAACCCTCCATCGGACTGCATCAACGCGACAACCACCGACTCATCCAAACCCTCACCAGGCTGCGTGACCTGGGCAATACGCTGATCGTCGTCGAACACGACGAGGACACCATCGCTGCTGCCGACTGGATCGTCGATATCGGCCCACACGCCGGTGAGCACGGTGGGCAAGTCGTGTACTCCGGGGATCTTCCCGGCCTACTCACCAGCCACGACTCCATCACCGGCGCCTACCTGGCCGGACGCAGATCCATCGCCATGCCCGCCGCCCGCCGCCCGGTGTCCGCCGACAGGCAGGTCACCGTCCGTGGTGCCCGCCAGAACAACCTGCGCGATGTCGATGTCAGTTTCCCGCTGGGGCTGTTCGTCGCCGTCACCGGGGTCTCCGGCTCCGGAAAGTCCACCCTCGTCAACGACATCCTCTACAACGTGATGGCCAACCGTCTCAACGGGGCACGTCATGTCCCAGGCCGTCATCGCACCATCACCGGGCTGGAACATCTCGACAAGGTCGTCCACGTCGATCAGAGCCCCATCGGGCGCACTCCACGCAGCAATCCGGCCACCTACACCGGGGTCTTCGACCACGTACGCAAACTCTTCGCCGAGACCACCGAAGCCAAGATCCGCGGATATCAACCAGGCCGGTTCTCCTTCAACGTCAAAGGCGGCCGATGCGACGCCTGCTCGGGCGACGGGACCCTCAAGATCGAGATGAATTTCCTCCCGGACGTCTACGTGCCCTGCGAGGTCTGCCACGGCGCCCGCTACAACCGGGAAACCCTCGAAGTCCACTTCAAAGGCAAAACCATCGCCGACGTACTGGACATGCCCATCGAAGAAGCCGCCGAGTTCTTCGCCGCCGTCCCCGCGATCGCCCGGCACCTGACCACACTGAACGCCGTCGGCCTGGGATACGTGCGACTGGGCCAGAGCGCGACCACCCTCTCCGGCGGCGAAGCTCAACGCGTCAAACTGGCCTCCGAACTCCAGAAACGTTCCACCGGACGCACGATCTACGTCCTGGACGAACCCACCACCGGCCTCCACTTCGACGACATCAGCAAACTGCTGGAAGTCCTGCAAGGACTGGTCGACAAAGGCAATACGGTCATCGTCATCGAACACAACCTCGACGTCGTCAAGAGCGCCGACTGGATCATCGACATGGGCCCTGAAGGTGGCGACAAAGGCGGCACCGTCGTCGCTGAAGGCACCCCCGAGGAGATCCTCTCCGTCAAAGCCAGCTACACCGGACGTTTCCTCGCCCCCTTGCTCGCTGCACGCGCCCCCGTTCCCGTCGCAACGCCTCAGCAAGCCGACACCGCGCTCGAGGACACCCAGAAGCCAATGCAACGAAAAACCGCGAAAACCACGACCCGAGCAACCGGTTCCGCCGTCCGCCGAGCCCGGAAAGCTTAGGCTGAAGGCCTGATCAGCCGCCCGCTCGAGCCCAGACCACAAGGAACGGAACATGACCGCCACCAGTTCCCACACCGCCACCGCCATGAGCCGCCGGGACATGCTCCGGGCCGGGACGACCCTGACCATCGCCGGAGCCACTGTCACCCTCCTGGCCGGTTGCGGCGGCAAAGGTGGTTCCACCGCCAGCACCCAGCCGAGCGCGCCCAGCTCGTTGTCCTCCGCCGCCACCCAGAAGATCGCCGAAGCGGTCAAGGCCAACAAAGTCGAGGTCGGTAAAGCCGCAGTCCTCGGCGAAGGCATCATCCTCGCCCAACCCGAGTCAGGAAATTACGTCGTCTTCAGCGACATCTGCCCCCACCAAGGAGCCCGGATCACCGACATCTCCAGCCGGGGCAACCTCCGCTGCGCACTCCACGGCAGCGAATTCGACCCCAAGGACGGCAAGGTCAAAGTAGGGCCTGCGAACACCGGACTGGTTCCCCGCAAGGCCACCGTCGACGGCGACAAGGTCACCCTGGCCTGATCAGCCGGCTCACACACGTACCACCGTCGTACGCTGTGGCTCGTGGCCGACCCATCGACATACCGACCGCGACCCGGCGAGATACCCACCGACCCCGGTGTCTACCGTTTCCTCGACGAGAACGGCCAGGTCATCTACGTCGGCAAGGCCAAGAACCTGCGCGCACGGTTGTCGTCCTACTTCCAGGACGTGGCACGGCTCCATCCGCGTACCCGACGTATGGTCTGCACCGGCGCAGGAATCGAATGGACGACAGTGTCGACCGAGATCGAAGCGCTGCAACTGGAATACAGCTGGATCAAGGAATTCGACCCGAACTTCAACGTCAAGTACCGGGATGACAAGTCCTACCCCTACCTGGCCATCACCGTCTCGGACGAATTCCCTCGCGCCCAGGTGTTCCGCGGAGCCAAGAAACCCGGGACCCGCTACTTCGGCCCCTACGCTCATGTGTGGGCCCTGCGGGAAAGCCTGGACGAGCTTCTCCGCGTCTTCCCCCTACGCACGTGCACCGCGACCGTCTTCCGTCGGGCCCATCTGTCGGGGAGACCTTGCCTGCTGGGGTACATCGACAAATGCACGGCTCCGTGCGTGGGACGGATCAGCGCGTCCGACCACCGAGCCATCGCCGACGACCTGTGTTCCTTCCTGACGGGAGACACCGGACGTTTCATCCGTGAACTCGAACAACAGATGCGATCAGCCGCTGCTGACCTGCGCTTCGAGGAAGCTGCCCGCCTTCGTGACCGACGAGCCGCACTGCAGAAGACGATGGAACGGTCTGCAGTGGTCTTCACCGATGCCACCGATGCCGACGTCTTCGGTTTCGCCGGTGACGAGCTCGAAGCCTCGGTCCAGGTCTTCCACGTCCGTGGAGGACGCATTCGAGGACAGCGGGGCTGGATCACCGAACGGGAGGACGAGGACGACTCCGCGCTCATCGGGCATCTGCTGCAGCAGGTCTACGGTGGTGAATCAGGTGAAACGGTACCTCGTGAAGTGCTCGTTCCTCAGCTCCCAGACCGGCCCACCGTCTTCGAGGACTGGCTCTCCGAACTCAGAGGCGGACGAGTCACGCTGCGTATCCCCCACCGAGGGGACAAAGCTGCTCTTTCCACCACGGTCACGCGTAACGCAGAGCAAGCTCTCAGCAGACACAAGATCACTAGATCAGGTGATCTCACCGCACGAGGACAGGCGCTCGCCGAACTGCAAGAAGCGCTCGGCCTGGACGCGGCGCCTCTACGCATCGAGTGTTTCGACGTGTCCCACATCCAAGGGACCGACGTGGTGGCCTCGATGGTCGTCTTCGAGGACGGATTGCCGCGCAAGAGTGAATACCGCAGGTTCGTCGTCCATGGTGATGGTGCTACCGGACACAATGACGACACCGCGGCCATGCACGAGGTCCTCACCCGCCGTTTCCGTCGTCTCCACCCGTCTGATCGTGATGAACCCACCGGAGTCTCCTCGGCCGTCGACCCGGACACGGGACGTCCACGCAAATTCGCCTATGCGCCTCAACTCGTCGTGGTCGACGGGGGACTGCCCCAGGTCAACGCGGCACATCGAGCGCTCACGGACGTCGGAGTCGTCGACATCCCGGTCGTGGGCCTGGCCAAACGACTTGAAGAGATCTGGCTGCCCGGCGAAGAGTTCCCCGTGATCCTTCCCCGCAACAGCGACGGACTCTTCCTACTGCAACGGGTCCGGGACGAGGCTCACCGCTTCGCAATCACCTTCCACCGGAAACGGCGCTCGAAAACCATGACCACCAGTGATCTCGACGGCATCCCCGGGCTAGGGCCTTCACGCCGCAAAGCTCTCCTCGAAACTTTCGGCACCGTCCGCGCCCTCCGCGAAGCCACCACCGAGGAACTGTCGTCCGTACCAGGCATAGGCCCGCACCTGGCCCGGACAGTGTCCGAACACTTGGCTGCAGCGGATCAGAAGCGAGTTCCTTCGGTTCATGCAGAAACCGGTGAGATCCTGGAGTGAACACAACGGGAGGGGACCACATGACCGACTCGACGACGACACGACCAGATGCTCCGCAGGTGCCGACACCGAGCGACGATTCCCCTGCAGAGCTGGAACTGACCATCGTCACCGGAATGAGCGGCGCCGGACGCTCGACCGCTGCCCACGCCCTGGAAGACCTGGGCTGGTATGTGGTCGACAACCTGCCCGCATCGATGCTCCCACAGCTCGCGCAGCTCAGCGCAAGCCCGGCCTCCACCGTGACCAGACTGGCCGCCGTGGTCGACGCCCGCTCACGAGGATTCTTCAACGACTTCCGAGAAGCCTTGTCCTCACTGCGCTCAATGGGCGTGCAACCTCGAGTGATCTTCATCGACGCCAACGACGAATCCCTGATCCGCCGCTTCGAGAGCGTCCGTCGACCCCACCCTTTACAAGGCGATGGCCGACTCCTCGACGGAATCCAGGCCGAGCGGGAAAAACTGGCCGACCTCCGCGCAGACTCCGACCTGGTCGTCGACACCTCAGGGCTGAACGTGCATCAGCTATCGGCAAAGGTCCGCGACGTGATGGGCGGAACCAGCAGCACCCGCCTGCGAATCGCCCTGGTCTCATTCGGATTCAAATACGGCGTCCCCCTGGATGCAGACCTCGTCTTCGACATGCGCTTCCTCCCCAACCCGTACTGGATTCCCGAGCTCCGTAGCTCGACCGGACGAGACGAGGCCGTCGCCGCCTACGTCCTGTCCCAACCGTGTGCACTCGAGTTCGTGGACCGCCTCGTCTCCCTGATGGAACCGATGCTGGCCGGCTATCTCCACGAAGGACGCCGGTACATCACCGTCGCCATCGGATGCACCGGAGGTAAACACCGTTCGGTCGCTGTGGCCGAAAGATTGGCGCTCCGCTTGCACACCCCGGAGATCGCCACCATTCTCTTCCATCGTGACCTCGGACGGGAATGACATGCCAGGACGGCCATCTGTCGTCGCTTTGGGAGGAGGACATGGGTTAGCAGCCTCTCTCGCAGCATTACGCCACGTATCGGACAACATCACCGCCGTAGTGACCGTCGCCGACGACGGCGGCTCCAGCGGCCGACTCCGCCGCGAATACGACATCCCACCACCCGGCGACCTCCGCATGGCACTCGCCGCACTCTGCGACGACTCGGCCTGGGGCCAGCTCTGGGGCGACGTCCTACAGCACCGCTTCGAAGGCAACGGCCCGCTGGGAGGACATGCGCTCGGAAACCTCCTGATCGTGGCGCTCTGGGACCTGCTCGATGACACCGTCCAAGGCCTCGACGTCGTAGCCCGTCTCCTCAACGCCAGAGGGCGTGTGCTCCCCATGGCCGCCACCCCCTTGACCATCTCCGCCCACGTCCAAGGACTCGACCCCACCGCGCCGGACACCGTCACGACCATCCACGGACAAGCCGCCGTCGCCAAAGCCCCCGGCAAAGTTCTCGACATCAGCCTCGAACCCGCCGAACCACCTGCCCACCCCGAAGCCCTCGCCGCCGTCCACGCCGCCGAATGGGTAGTCCTGGGCCCAGGATCCTGGTTCACCTCCGTGATGCCCCACCTTCTCGTACCCGACCTCGCCCGAGCACTCACCGAGACCACAGCCCACCGGCTACTCACCTTGAACGTAGAAATGAACACCACCGAGACCCAAGGATTCACCGCAGCCCACCACCTGGAAGTCCTGGCCTCCTACGCCCCTGACCTCCGCCTCGACGTCGTCCTGGCCGACCCCCGCGTCATCGACGACCGTGACCGAGTCGAATCCGCAGCAGCACTCCTCGGCGCAGAACTGGTCATCGCCGGCGTCGCAGCCACCGACCGACCGTCCGTCCACGACGTCCTCCGACTGGCCGCCGCCTACCGCGACGTTTTCGGAGGATAACTCTCGATCCCGCATCTCGGACCGAAGGTCCCTGTCACAGTGGCACTATGGACGGCATGGCCATGACCGCGAATGTCAAGGACGAACTCAGCCGACTGCCGGTGACCAAACCCAGCTGCCGCAAAGCCGAGGTCTCGGCCATACTGCGATTCGCCGGAGGACTGCACCTCATCGCCGGACGAATCGTGGTCGAGGCCGAACTCGACACCGCCTCTGCGGCACGCAGACTCCGCAAAGACATCACCGAGGTCTACGGACACACCTCGGAACTCGTCGTCGTCTCCGAATCCGGACTCCGCAAAGGCAACCGATATGTGGTGCGCGTCGACGCCGACGGCGAAGCTTTGGCCCGCCAGAGCGGCCTCGTCGACCAACGAGGACGTCCCGTCCGAGGGCTCCCGCCACGCGTCGTCAACGGAGCCGCTGCCGACGCCGAAGCCGCCTGGCGCGGAGCCTTCCTCGCCCATGGATCCCTCACCGAACCCGGCCGCTCCAGCTCCCTGGAAGTCACCTGCCCAGGCCCAGAGGCCGCGCTCGCGTTGGTGGGTGCTGCCCGCAGGCTGGGTATCCAGGCCAAGGCCCGTGAGGTCCGTGGCGTGGACCGTGTGGTGATCCGTGACGGTGATGCCATCGGCGCCATCCTGACCAGGATGGGGGCCCATGACGCCGTCCTGGCGTGGGAGGAACGGCGAATGCGGCGGGAGGTCCGGGCCACCGCGAACCGTCTGGCCAATTTCGACGATGCGAACCTGCGTCGCTCTGCTCGAGCTGCCGTGACCGCTGGTGCCAGGGTCAGCCGGGCTTTGGAGATCCTGGGGGAGGAGGTTCCGGAGCACCTGCGGGAGGCTGGGCAACTGCGTCTCGAACACAAACAGGCCAGCCTCGAGGAATTGGGTTCATTGGCTCAACCTCCGATGACCAAGGACGCTGTTGCCGGCCGGATCCGGCGTCTCCTGGCGATGGCCGACAAGCGGGCAGCCGAGCTGGGGATCCCCGGCACGGAAGCCAGCCTCTCCGAGGAGCTATTGGACGCCTGATCCATTGAGGCAGAAGCCAACCGGGCTGATATCAGCGCAGAGGAACCGGTGGCTTCTGAGCGTTCCACGACGACAGTTCAGCGCAGCGAACCCCAACATGGGCCTTTCGTCCTGGCCCCCGAGGTGTGAACTCCTGCAGGAAACAGTTAGGGTCGGTCTTGTCGTACGACGGCGTATCGGCTCGACGTCCACTGTCTGAGCGCCATAGACGCCCTCCATGGATGGACGCCAGGCCCCTCGCCGGACCGTGAAAGGCACACCAGGAAGGCAAGAACGTGACTGTTCGCGTTGGTATCAATGGCTTTGGCCGCATCGGCCGCAACTTCTTCCGCGCTGTCGTGGCGTCCGGCGCGGACATCGAGATCGTGGCGGTCAACGACCTGACCGACAACAAGACGCTCGCACACCTGCTCAAGTACGACTCGATCCTGGGTCGCTTCCCCGGCGAAGTCACCTTCGACGAGACCTCCATCACCGTGGACGGCAAGAAGATCCTCGCCTTCGAAGAACGCGACCCGGCACAGCTGCCCTGGGGCGCCAACAACGTCGACATCGTGATCGAGTCCACCGGATTCTTCACCGACGCCACCAAGGCCAAGGCCCACATCGAAGCCGGCGCCAAGAAGGTCATCATCTCCGCTCCGGCGAAGAACGAGGACCTCACCGTGGTCATGGGCGTCAACGAGGACCAGTACGACGGCTCCCAGACGATCATCTCCAACGCCTCCTGCACCACCAACTGCCTCGCGCCGATGGCCAAGGTGCTCAACGACGGCCTGGGCATCGTCAAGGGCCTCATGACCACCATCCACGCCTACACGCAGGACCAGAACCTGCAGGACGGCCCGCACAAGGACCTGCGCCGTAGCCGCGCCGCCGCGCTGAACATGGTGCCCACCACCACCGGAGCGGCTAAGGCCGTCGCCCTCGTCCTGCCCGAGCTGAAGGGCAAGCTCGACGGCTACGCGATGCGGGTTCCCACACCGACCGGTTCCGCGACCGACCTCACCTTCGAGGCCGCCCGTGAGACCACCGTCGAAGAGGTCAACGCTCTCATTAAGGCCGCTGCCGAGGGTGGACGCCTTCAGGGCATCCTCAAGTACACCGAGGACCCGATCGTCTCCAAGGACATCGAGACCGACCCGGCCGCCTGCATCTTCGATGCACAGCTGACCAAGGTCATCGGGAACCAGGTCAAGGTCGTCGGCTGGTACGACAACGAGTGGGGCTACAGCAACCAGCTCGTCAACCTCACCTCGCTGGTCGCCAGCAAGCTCTGATCACGCGACTGCGCTGAACGACCCCGTGCGCCGGGTGGCCCCCCGGCCACCCGGCGCACGGCCGTATTCCCACGACATCCACCGCCTTTTCGCGAGGAGAACCATGAAGACCACGGAGGACCTGCTCCGGCAGGACCTGCACGGCAAGCGCGTGCTCGTCCGCAGTGACCTGAACGTCCCGCTCGACGACGCCAAGAACATCACGGACGACGGGCGCCTGCGCGCTTCCGTCCCGACGATCAAGGCCCTGGCCGATGCTGGTGCTGCTGTCGTCGTCGTCGCGCATCTGGGACGCCCCAAGGGCGCACCTGAAGCAAAGTACTCCCTGGCCCCGGTTGTAGACCGTTTCTCCGAGTTGCTTGACACCACAGTGCAGTTCGCCACCGACACAGTGGGGGAATCCGCGAAGAAGGTTGTCGGCGGACTCCAGGACGGTGAGATCGCGCTCCTGGAGAACCTGCGCTTCAACGCCGGGGAGACCAGCAAGGACGAGACCGAGCGCGGCGCCTTCGCCGACGAGCTCGCAGCCTTCGCCGACTTCTTCGTCTCCGACGGCTTCGGCGTGGTCCACCGCAAGCAGGCCAGCGTCTACGACGTGGCGACCCGGCTGCCCCATTTCGCCGGAGGGCTGGTGGGCGCCGAGGTCGAGGTGCTCAAGCGACTGACCCAGGAGCCCCGGCGCCCCTACGCGGTCGTGCTCGGCGGCGCGAAGGTGGCCGACAAACTGGCCGTCATCGCCAACCTCATGAAGACTGCCGACCGCCTCGTCATCGGTGGCGGCATGGCCTACACCTTCCTCAAGGCCAAGGGATACGAGGTCGGAACTTCGCTGCTGGACCCGGAGAAGGTCGAGGTCTGCGCGGCTTATCTCGCCGAGGCCGAAGCCAAAGGCGTGGAAATCGTGTTGCCGGTCGACACCGTGATCGCTCCGGAGTTCTCCGATCAGGTCGAGACCAAGGTCGTCGACTCCGGCCAGATCCCCGCCGACTGGATGGGTCTGGACATCGGTCCGAGGTCCCGTGAGCTGTTCGCGAGCAAGATCGTCGACTGCAAGACCGTTTTCTGGAACGGACCGATGGGCGCCTTCGAGATGGCTCCTTACTCCGGCGGCACCAAGGCCGTGGGGCAGGCGCTCGTCGATGCGACCGCCTCTGGCGCATTGACCGTGGTCGGCGGCGGCGACTCCGCAGCAGCGGTACGCCAACTGGGCTTCACCGACGGCCAGTTCGGTCACATCTCCACCGGTGGTGGAGCGAGCCTTGAGTACTTGGAGGGGAAGACCCTCCCCGGCATCGAGATCCTGGAGAGCTGAACTGTGACGAGCCGTATCCCGCTCATGGCGGGCAACTGGAAGATGAACCTCGACCACCTGCAGGCGACGCACCTGGTGCAGAAGCTGGACTGGTCGCTGAAGGACGCCAAGCACGACTTCGCCAAGGTGGAGGTGGCCGTGTGCCCACCGTTCACCGACCTGCGGACGGTGCAGACGCTGGTGGAGGGCGACAAGCTCGAGCTGCGTTACGGCGCACAGGACCTCTCGCGGTACACCGAAGGCGCCTACACCGGTGAGATCTCCGGCCCGATGCTGGCCAAGCTGGGTTGCACCTACGTGATCATCGGCCACAGCGAGCGCCGCGAGTACCACGGTGAGACCGATGAGCTGCTCAATGCGAAGGTGAAAGCTGCCTACGAGCACGGATTGACCCCGATCCTGTGCTGTGGCGAAGGCCTGGACATCCGTCAAGCCGGAGGACAGGTCGATCACGTTCTTGCTCAGATCGAAGCTGACCTGCAGGGCGTCGCTGCCGAACAGGTCGCCTCGATCGTGGTGGCCTACGAGCCCGTCTGGGCGATCGGCACCGGCGAGGTCGCTACGCCCGAGGACGCCCAGGAAGTGTGCAGCGCCATCCGGGTGAAGCTCGCCGAGCTGTACAGCCAGGAGATCGCGGACAGCGTTCGAGTGCTCTATGGCGGCTCGGTGAAGTCCGGCAATGTCAGTGCGATCATGGCCAAGCCGGATGTCGACGGCGCCCTGGTCGGTGGGGCTTCCCTGCAGCCTGAAGAGTTCGCCGCTATCTGTGGTTTCGACAGCAGCAAGAACTGACCGGGAGATCGACCCCGCTCGTCGAGACGGCCCGAGGTGGCTCGCTGTGTTCAGCAGACCGGTCTCGGGCCGTCTCGCCCGATCAGCGACCGGGTCGGCGACGGCGGGGGAGTCCGGTAAGCTCTGCAGCGGTCGGGGTGTTCCCCGAGACAAGTTCTCCGTGCTAAGGGCAAAGGTGGCGCACGAGTGGATGTTTTGAAGATCGCGCTCCAGGTCTTCCTGGTGGTGGGTTGCATCTTCCTGACCTTCCTGATCCTCTTGCATAAGGGCAAAGGTGGAGGAATGTCCGACATGTTCGGTGGTGGTTTCTCCAACACCATGGGCGGATCCTCTGTTGCCGAGCGCAACCTGAACCGCATCACCATCGCGATCGCCCTGATGTGGTTCGTCTGCATCGTGGGCCTCGGGCTTCTGGAACGTTTCAAAGGATGATCCATCCCTGTCCGGCACGGCCTCGAGCAAGGCTGTGCCGGACTTTTTCTTGAGGAGCTCCGATGACCGGTGCGAGTGCGATCCGAGGCAGCAGAGTCGGCGCAGGACCTATGGGGGAGAGCGAAAGGGGAGAAGCCGCACCCCGGGTGGAGATCACCTACTGGTGCGCCAATGGGCACGAGACCCGGCTGAGTTTCTCCTCCGAAGCAGGCAGTAATACGCCGACGACCTGGGATTGCCCTCGATGCGGCTTCCCCGCAGGTACAGATCGGGAATCTCCTCCCGACGCGCTGCATCATGCGCCGTACAAGACCCATCTGGCCTACGTGAAAGAACGACGTACCGACGCCGACGGGGCAGCCATCCTCGAAGAAGCACTCGCTGCGCTGCGTAAACGTACGGCCGGTCAGTGAGTTTTTCTCAGCCGTGCTGAGCACACTGAGGGCGCTGGGGGTGTGGTGCCTGCTCAAGCAGGCACCACACCCCCAGCGCCTTTCTGGCTTTGCGCGTCAGCTCTCCGAAGAACCCTTGACCAAGGGTATCCCCTTCACCAAGGTCTCCTCGTAGACCTCGTCCGGGTCCAAACGGGCGAGTTCGTCAGCAAGGCATTCCTCATCAGTGCGACGTGCTAGGGCGATCCGACGCACCGGTTGCCCTGGCTGGGACAGGACAGCTACCAGGCCATCTGGACGGATCAGTTCCAGCGACCCACTCTCTCGTTCCAGAACGACCGACAGAAGGCCGCTTCCAGCAGCGGCGCGATCACGGGTGACCGTGCAGGCCAAACGATGGGCCAGCCAACCTGCGATGAGGTCTGTCGATGCGGAGTCCTCCCCGCCGCAGACAGTCACGTGGGTCACGGCTTCGAAAGGCGGCTGTTCCAATGCTGCGGCAAGAATTCCCCGCCACCGGGTGACTCGGGTCCAGGCCAGATCGGTGTCGCCGGCCGCATAGGTGCGTGGCCGGGAGAAGATCGTCTTCAACGGGTCGGACGAATGCTCCGCGTCGGTGATCCGGCGACGGGCCAAGGCCCCGACCGGGTCCTGGGCCGGGTTCTTCGGCGCATTCTGTGGCCACCAGGCCACGACCGGTGAGTCCGGCAGCAGGAAAGGCAGTACCACTGACTCGGCGTGACTGTTCACTTCACCGAAAAGCCTCAGGACAACGATCTCCGAAGCGCCGGCGTCACCCCCCACTCTGATCTGACCATCGATCCGGTTCTTGCCTCGTCGGGTGCTGTTGACCACGCAGACGATCCGGCTCGGATGTTGATGGGTGGCCTGAGTCGCGACCTGCAGAGTGTCCTCGGCGTGTTCGTCATCGACGACGATCACCAAGGTCAGGACCCGACTCAGGGCCATGGCGCCGGTGTCCTCGCGCAGACCCTGCAGCCTGGAGGCCAGCGCACCGACCGTGGTACCTGGAAGATCGACGATCATGGCATCCTCCAGGCGCGTCCGTCACGGGACAGCATGTCGTGGGCGCTCTGCGGGCCCCATTGTCCCGCAGGATAGGTCTGCGGTCGATCAGGGGAGAGAGCCCAGGCCTTGGTCACCGGGTCGAGGATCTGCCAGGACAGTTCGACTTCCTCATGGCGGGGGAACAGTGGTGGGTCGCCCAGGAGGACGTCGAGGATCAACCGTTCGTAGGCTTCCGGGCTGGACTCGGTGAATGAGCGTCCGTACCCGAAGTCCATGGATACCTCGCGGACTTCCATCTGCGCGCCGGGCACTTTCGCTCCGAAACGCATGGTCACTCCTTCGTCGGGCTGGACCCGGATGACGATGGCGTTCTGCCCGAGTTCTTCGGCATCGGTCTCGTCGAACGGCAGGTGCGGGGCTCGTTTGAAGACCAGGGCGATCTCGGTGACCCGTTTGGCCAGCCGCTTCCCGGTCCGCAGGTAGAAAGGCACCCCGGCCCACCTGCGGGTTTCTACGACGAGTTTCAAAGCGGCGAAGGTCTCTGTGGTCGAATTCGTGTCGACGCCCTGTTCATCGGCGTAGCTCCCGACCGGGACACCCCCTTGCCATCCTGCTCCGTAACGGCCACGAGCGGTGGCCTCTGCCACCGGACCGGCGAGACGGACGGCGGAGAGCACTTTCTCCTTCTCGGCGCGCAGATGGTGTGCAGCGAAGGAGATCGGTTCCTCCATCGCGGTTAACGCGAGCAGCTGAAGGAGATGGTTCTGGATGACGTCCCGGGCTGCGCCGATCCCGTCGTAGTATCCGGCCCGTCCGCCGATACCGATGTC
The DNA here is from genome assembly GCF_003391095.1 of Austwickia chelonae. Classification (NCBI taxonomy): domain Bacteria; kingdom Bacillati; phylum Actinomycetota; class Actinomycetes; order Micrococcales; family Dermatophilaceae; genus Austwickia; species Austwickia chelonae. The sequence continues at coordinate 1,811,740 of NZ_CP031447.1, forward strand.
TTCAGCCATGGTGATCTGGACATGGTCGATGTGGTTGCTGTTCCAGATTGGTTCGAACAGTTCGTTGGCGAAACGCAGCGCCAACAGGTTCTGTACGGTTTCCTTCCCGAGGTAATGATCGATCCGGAAGACCGAGTCGGCGGGAAAGACGTTCTCGACGATCTCATTCAGCGTTCTGGCACTGGCGAGGTCATCACCGAAAGGTTTTTCGATGATCACCCGACGCCAGGCTTCCTCCTGAGAAGACGCCAAGCCCGAACGCTGCAACTGCTGGCACACCGGACCGAAATAGGACGGGGGGATCGACAGGTAGAAGGCGTGATTGCCCCCGGTACCTCGTTGTTCGTCGAGTTCTTTCACCGTGGCGCTGAGCCGGTCGAAAGCCTCGTCGTCGTCGAAGGCCCCGGACACGAACCGGACGCCTTCGAGGAGCTGGCGCCACACCTCTTCCCGGAAAGCAGTACGAGCATGTGCTCGCACTGCTTCGTGCACGACAGCGGCGAAGTCCTCGTCCCGCCAATCCCGGCGGCCGAAACCCACCAGGGAGAACCCCGGCGGCAGCAGCCCCCGATTTGCCAGGTCGTAGATCGCCGGAAGGAGTTTCTTCCGAGCGAGGTCACCGGTGACTCCGAACATCACCATCGCGCACGGCCCGGCGATCCGCGGGAGACGTTTGTCCCGCGGATCCCGGAGCGGGTTGACGCCGGGAGCGATCTGAACAGGGCTCATTCAGTCACGCACTTCCTTGAGCCCGGACTCCACTGATGCCAACAGCTCAGCCCAGGAATCTTCAAACTTCACCAGGCCTTCGGCCTCCAGCTTCTCCACGACTTCCGCGTAGGAGATCCCCAACCTTTCCACATCGTCAAGGATGGTCGCTGCGGCTTCGTACGAACCGGTGACCAGGTCACCGAGGACTTCAGCGTGATCGGCCACCGCGGTCAACGTTGCTCGCGGCATCGTGTTCACCGTTCCTGGTGCCACCAGGCCGACCACGTACATCGTGTCCGGATAGGACGGGTCCTTCACACCGGTGGAGGCCCACAACGGACGCTGGCGCAGGGCACCGTCGTCGGCGAGATTCGCCCATCGAGGTGTGCTGAAGGTCTCCTCGTAGGCCTGGTAGGCCAGGCAGGCATTGGCGATACCGGCCCGGCCACGCAGTGCAGCGGACTCCGGCTCCTTCAACCGGGGATCGATCTCGCCATCGACCCGACTGATGAAGAAGGACGCCACCGAATGGATCCGGTTCAACGGGCGACCCGCCTCACGGGCCTGCTCGAGGCCCGTGAGGTAGGCGTTCATGACTGCCCGATAACGATCCAGCGAGAAGATCAAGGTGACATTCACATCGATGCCCTCGGCGATGAGGGTAGAAATGGCGGGAAGCCCCTCCACCGTCGCCGGAACCTTGATCATCACATTCGGCCGGTCGATGACGGACCACAGTCTGCGGGCCATCTCGACCGTCCCGGAGGTGTCCCGGGCCAGGCGGGGGTCGACCTCGATCGACACCCGTCCGTCCTGACCCTGTGTCCGGTCGTACACCGGGCGCAACACGTCGCACGCCTGCTGGACATCCGCAGTCGTGATCGTGAAGACCGCTTCGTCGATTTCCACGCCTTGACCAGCGAGTTCAGCGAGCTGGGGAGCATAGGCATCCCCGTCCCTGAGCGCCCCGGCGAAGATCGTCGGATTCGTGGTGACCCCCACCACGTGCTGTTCGTCCACGAGTGAGGCCAGCTCACCCGTGGTGATCATCGCCCGGTTCAGGTCGTCGAGCCAGATGGACACGCCTTCGTCGGCGAGTCGTTCCAGCCGTGGGTTCTGAGTCATCTGGTCCCTTCCACCGCGGACAAGGTCTCCTTGGCGGCAGCGACGACGCGCTCCGCCGTGAACCCGTACTCTTCGAACAGTTTTGCACCTGAAGCGGATTCTCCGAAGTGGTCGATGCTCACGATGACACCGGCGTCACCGACGAACTCCCGCCACTGACCGGAGTGCGCTGCCTCCACGGCGACCCGGGCCCGGATCTGCGAAGGCAAGACCGACTCACGGTATTCCGCGCTCTGAGCAGCGAACCACTCCCAGCAGGGCATCGAGACGACCCGGGCTCGCACCCCCTCAGCGGACAAGGTCTCGTAAGCGGCCAGCGCCAGCTGTACTTCCGAACCGGTGGCCATCAGGACGACCTCCGCTTCACCCTCGGAGTCAGCCAGGACGTACGCCCCCTTGGCGACGCCCTCCGCGGAGGCATAACGCTCCCGATCGACGGTGGGCACTGCTTGACGGGTCAACAGGATCGCTTTCGGGTTCTCCCAGCTACGCAGGATCGTCCGCCATGCCACCGCCGTCTCATTGGCATCAGCCGGCCGCACGACTTCCAGGTTCGGGATGAGCCGCAGGCTCGGGATGTGCTCGATCGGCTGGTGAGTGGGACCGTCCTCACCCAGACCGACCGAGTCGTGCGTCCACACGAAGACCGCGGGCATCTTCTGCAGGGCAGCCAGGCGCACTGCAGGCCGCATGAAGTCGGAGAAGGTCAAGAAGGTGCCACCGTACGGACGGGTCAGCCCCTCCAGTGCAATCCCGTTGAGGATCATGCCCATGGCGTTCTCACGGATCCCGAAGTGCAAAGTGCGGCCGTACGGTCCGCCCTTCCACGCGCGAGTCTGGTGCTCGGCAGGGATGAAGCTGGGCTGACCTTCCATCGTCGTGTTGTTCGATTCGGCCAGGTCAGCGGACCCACCCCACAACTCCGGCATGACATCGGCCAGGGCCGACAGGATCTTGCCCGACGCAGCCCGAGTCGCGACACCCTTGGCATCTGCAGGGAAGACCGGGAACGCCTCGTCGAAACCTACAGGTGTCTCGTGAGCCAGGACCCGGTCGAGCAGTGCCGCACGCTCCGGGTTCGCAGCCCTCCAGGACTCGAAACGCGCATCCCACTGAGCGCGTTCGGCCCGAGCCCGCTCGGCCAGACCACCACGGGTGTGCGCGATGACCGCATCGTCGACCGCGAAATCTGCCTCAGGGTCGAAACCGAGCAACTTCTTCGTGGCCTGGATCTCCTCCGCACCCAGCGCGGCGCCGTGCGACTTACCGGTGTCCTGCAGCGTCGGTGCAGGCCAGGCGATGATCGTGTCGAGGACGACGATGGTCGGTTTATCGGTGACCTGTCGGCCCTCGTCGATAGCAGCATGCAAGGCGTCGATGTCCTCGACGTAGACGTCACCAGTGGAGTCCTGACGCCAGTCGACGTGGCGCACATCCCACCCGTAGGACGCGAACCGGGCAGCGACATCCTCACTGAAGGAAATGTCGGTCTGATCCTCGATGGAGATGTAGTTCGAGTCGTAGACCAGAGTCAGATTGCCCAACTGCTGGTGACCGGCCAACGAGCAGGCCTCGGACGCGACCCCCTCCTGAAGACACCCGTCACCGGCGATGACATAGACGTGGTGATCGAAGGGGCTCTCCCCGGCAGGAGCCTCAGGGTCGAAAATCCCACGCTGGCGACGCTGCGCCATCGCCATCCCCACCGCACTGGCCAGCCCCGAGCCCAAGGGGCCCGTCGTGATCTCCACACCAGTGGTGTGATGTACCTCGGGGTGACCAGGAGTCCTGCTCTTCCAGGTGCGCAGAGCCTTCAGATCATCGAGCTCCAAGCCAATACCGGCCAGGTACAGCTGTACGTACTGCGTGAGACTGGAATGCCCGTTGGACAGCACGAACCGGTCCCTGCCCAGCCACATCGCATCGGACGGATCGAGCTTCATCACGTTCTGATACAGCAGGTAGGCCACCGGCGCCAGACTCATCGCAGTACCAGGGTGACCGTTACCGACCTTCTGCACCGCGTCAGCAGCCAAGAGGCGCGCGGTGTCCACGGCCCGGACATCGAGATCACTCCACCCGACCGACTCCGCCACCGGGGCGGTAAGAGACTGGTCACGATGAGCGAAGGGGCGTAGCTGGGACACTGATTCTCCTCACTGGGCGAGATCACAGGCGGACCTGCGGGCGCACTCGTCGGCGCTGTTCGGCGTACCGGGCAGCACTGACCGGAACATCCACACTCGAGCGTACTCATCACTCGAGACACTGGAAATCAGGGGTTCAGAGCGCTGCCCTGCGTACCCACTGCGCCGTAGACTGGCGATACCTCGTTCAACGGAAGAATGGGGAAAAAGCTTCCCGACAGTCCCCGAACCCCACGGAAGCTGTCGACTGGATCCGGCACTCGAAGGACACCGTGACCACGCTGCACCCTCGCCGCCACAGCGCACCGACCGAGGACCACCACGCCACCGGACCGGTCCCTGCCGCCACTTTCGGCGACTACATGTCACTGGTGAAACCACGAATCATCGAGCTGCTTCTCGTCACCACCTTCCCGGTCATGTTCCTCGCCCAACGAGGCCTCCCTTCCCCCTGGCTGATCGCCGCCACCCTGATCGGCGGAACCCTCTCCGCAGCCAGTGCCAACATCCTCAACTGCTACCTCGACCGAGACATCGACCGGCTGATGCACCGCACCGAGAACCGCCCCCTGGTCACCGGCGTGATCTCCCCCCGGCGCGCCCTCACCCTCGGCATCACCGTCGGCCTGTCCTCCGTGGCCGTACTAGGGCTCTGCGTGAACTGGCTATCGGCCTGGCTGTCCCTCGCAGCCATCTTCCTCTACGTCGGCTTCTACACCGCGCTCCTCAAAAGACGCACCTCCCAGAACATCGTCTGGGGAGGAGCCGCCGGCTGCATGCCCGTCCTCATCGGCTGGGCAGCCGTCACCAACAGCCTCGCCTGGGCACCAGTGATCCTCTTCCTCGTCGTCTTCTTCTGGACACCACCGCACTACTGGCCACTGTCCATGCGCTTCAAAGACGACTACGCCGCTGCAGGCGTCCCCATGCTCCCCGTCGTCGCCCAAGACCTCCAGGTCGCCCGCCAGATCGTCATCTACTCCTGGGCCACCGTCGCCATCTCCCTGGCACTCATCCCCATCGCATCCATGGGCTGGATCTACACCCTGACCGCAGCCACCTCCGGCGTCGTCTTCCTCATCGAGGCCCACCGCCTGTGGTCACGGGCGAAGAACCCCGCCAACGACTCCCTGGCCTCCCTCAAGCCCATGCGGCTCTTCCACTACTCGATCAGCTACCTGACCATCCTCTTCGCCGCCGTAGCCATCGACCCCCTCGTCCACCTGCCCCTCCCGCTGCACTGACCGCTCCCGGGAACAAGCACTGCAGAACGACCAGGCAACCCCACGATCAGGCCGAATGCGCTCGCGGGTGTTCAAGGGTTCCGCGGGGCTGATCCGGTACGGCGGGGGAGCGCCCTGCCATCATGGCGAAGGTCACCACGGCGGTCAGGAGGGCCGACAGGCCCATGTGGATCGCGACCAGGGCGATGGGAAGTCCGGTGAAGTACTGCAGATAGCCGATGGCACCTTCGACGATGACCAACAGCAGGGTGAACGACCACCAGCGTGTCGATTGAGCCCGGACTCCGTCGGGACACCCGGTTTCACGGCGAGAAAGCAGGACCAGTGCGAGGACCCCGCCGGTGAAGATCCACACCGACAGGGCGTGCACACGAGAAGTCAGCAGAGGGTCGAATCCGAAACGGACGTTCTCGACCGAGTCCCCGGAGTGGGGCCCGGATCCGGTGACTGCGGTGCCCAGGGTCACCACGACCGCGAAAGCCAAGGCCACAGTCGTCGTCAGTCGACGAATCAGCGGGCTGGCGGCTGCAGTGCTGGGGTGGCCCCCGTTGTCGTGGTGGGCGAGCAGCCACGCGGAATAAGCGACCAAGGCGATCGACAGGAGGAAATGGGGCGAGACCGTCCGGGGGTCGAGTTTGGTGAGCACGATGATTCCACCGACGACGGCCTGACCGAGGACTCCGGCCAGGGGGATCCAAGCCCATTTCCTGAAGCTCCGCGTCTGCGCGCTGTCCACGGCCCGGTGCCGGCGCCAGGCAGCCATCACCACCCAGACCGCAGCTGCAGTCAGGACGAAGGTCATCAACCGGTTGCCGAATTCGACGTAGACATGCCACCCCTGGGCCTGCTTGGCCACCGGGGTGAACGAACCGGGAGTGCACTGGGGCCATGTCGGGCAGCCCAGTCCTGATCCGGTCAGCCGGACCAGACCCCCGGAGACGATGATCGTGCCTTGCAGGACGAGATTGGCGATCAGTGCCGCCCGCAGGCGAAAGGGGTCGACCTGCCGGGTAGAGGGTGCATCGGGGCTCACGGGCGTCATCGTACGTGCCGAGCAGGGGCGGAAGGTGGACTTGGGGAACCTGGTCGCCGACCGGTTCCACCGAGCGAGTTGGTGGACCTCCCCAAAAGTCGACGAATAAATTTATAAGAGGTCCACATAAAGGTTACTGATGAGTCAAGTGATTTGAATCTCATTTATTCCTGCAAGCCTCTGATCTGCAATTACTTGCCAGTCAACCCATTAAGGTCCCATGCAATGTGGCGCGGCTCACAGCCCGCTGATTGATATGGACAACCCGAGGGACGGACCTGAACATGGCGTCGACGACGCAGCAGCACACCTACCGCATCGCCATCCTCGACGGCGGCGACACCGCACAACGGATCATCGCCGCCGTCGACACCCTGCACCGCGACCACGGCACCCCCAGCAAATCCTTGGCCGCTCACCCCGAACATGAGCAGAGCCCCTGGTACACCCGCGACGCCGATGCCACCATCCCTCTCCCCACACGCCACAGCCCACAAGCACTCGCCGAACTACTCGCCGACCACGGAACAACTCACGCCTGGTGCCCCGACCCCGAAGACCATTATCTCGCCGAAGCCCTCACCACACACGGCATCACCCCGCTGTCCCCACCCAGAACACACCTCGACGCCCTCGCCGACCCCGCCTGGATCAACACCCAACTCACCGGCCTCGACCTGGCACACCACCTGCCCGACCAACCACAGCCCGGCCGCGTCCTGGAAACCGTCCTCCTACGCGACCACACCGGTCACGTCTGCATCCTCGGACCCGCCGAACACCTCCACCACGACGGAGAACACCCCACCCTCAGCGAACTACCCGCCATGGGACTCACCGACGACACCGCACGCCTGACCCACACCGCAGCACTTCGCCTCGCCGAAGCCCTCGACCTACGAGGAACACTCACCCTCCGATTCACCCTCGACCCGGACCAGCGACTCACCTGCCACGGGATCGACGCCACCGGACGCCCCGAACACTCCCTGTGGAACAGCGCCACCGGAACCGACCTCACCGCACTCCACCTCCACACCACCCTCGGCGGAGAACTACCCGCACACCTGAGCACCCACCCCCACACCGTGCAACTCCGGCTCCTCACCACCCCGGACAGCCCACCAGCCACCGTCCTCGCTCACACCCCCGCCACCGGGCTAGGCATCCACCATGAACCAGGCCCCCGCCCCACCGACCGGATCGACCCCGCCACCGACCGAACCCTGAGCACCATCACCGCCTGGGGACACCATCGCGACCACGCACTCCACCGGGCACAGAACGCCCTCGACCGAACCCACATCTCCCTCACCCGCGGCGACACCAACCGACACGACCTCCGCACCGCACTGCACACCCTGCACACACCCGCCCGCCACCCCGAAACCGACTCGAACTCCGACCTGGCCGCACTCCTCATCGCCGCCACCGAATTCCACACCGCCGACCTCCGCCGCACCTGCCAGGAATTCCGCACCGGAGCCGACCGCGGCCGACCCACCCAACCCGCACCACTCCCACCGATCACCCTCACCCACCACGGACACCAGTACCGACTCCACGTCCGCCACATCGCCCCCAGAACCTTCCACATCCACGACCTGACCACCCACGACGGAGGCAGAACCACCGTCGTCGTCGACACCATCGACGAACACCACCGCCGCATCACCCACCACGGCCACACCCACCGAGCCACCACCACCGTCCACGACGACCACATCCGACTCGACCTCGACGGCCACGCCCACACCCTCACCCGACAAGACGGCATCCTCATCCGAGCCACCGCCCCCGCCCTGGTCACCGCGATCCTCGTCGACCCCGGAACACAGATCCACCCCGGACAACCCCTCGCCATCGTCGAATCGATGAAGATGTCCACCACCATCCACAGCGAGTTCGCCGGCGAAGTCACCACCATCGACGCCCACCCACACCAACAGATCACCACCGGAAGCGCCCTCATGCGCATCCGCCCCCACGGACCCATCCCACCCACCCCCGACACAGACCCCACCCACCCCCGACTACACCTGACCGACACCCCCACCACCCACCCCCTCGACCGAGCCCACACCTACCTCCTCGGCTACGACCTCGACACCACCCCGGCACAACTCCTCACCGAATACCAAAACAACACCACCGAACCCACCACCCACACCCTCACCGCAGAAGACACCTTCCTCGACCTCTTCGCCGACATCGCCTCACTTCACCGACCACGCACCGACCACGAACCCACCGACACCACACCACTCACCCAGACCGACACCCAGGAATACTTCACCTCCTACCTGACCTGGCTCGACACCCACCAAGCAGGACTACCCCCGCGCTACCGCGAACGCCTCGACCGCGCGCTCACCCGATACGGCACCCACACCCACGACAACCGGACAACCCTCGAAAACGCCACCCTGTGGCTCTTCCGCTCATTCACCCGCATCCCCTCCACCGCAGACCTCACCCGCGCCATCCTCCGCCGACGCCTCAACCACACCCGAACACAACCCCACCTCGCCGACCACCACCTCAAAAAACGCCTCGAAAAACTCACCCACGCCACCGACACCCGCCAACCAGACATCGCCGACCTCGCCAGAGACCTCCTCTTCCACCTCTACGACGAACCCCTCCTGCACCACGCCGAACAACAAGCCACCACCCACGCCCACACCCATCTCGCCGCGCTCGCCGACCACCACGAAACCGACCAGCACATCGACGCACTCGTCGCACACCCCTACCCGCTCACCCAACTCCTCGTCGACAGCTGGCGACAGGCCGCTGAACAGGTGGTCCTCGGCCAACCAGCCCCCCATATCCCCGCAACAGACCCCCGCCCCGGCATCCTGCTGACCCACCTACGCCGCACACACCGAACCCACACCAATGCCACCACCTCCACCACCGAAGGCGTCCTGTTCGCCCGCGCCACCCACCACCACAGCGACACGACCAGCCACGTCCTCACCGCCTTCACCCCCCACCACCACATCCACCCCACCCTGACCGCCCTCAACCACCACCTGGACCACCACGCCACTCCCGGCGAAAAAACCACCATCGAACTCGTCACCTGGGAAGACCACCCCACACCCACCGCACTCGACCTCACCCGACACCACCCGCACCCCACCCTGCACCGCCTCAACATCACCCACCTCACCGACCACACCACCCACCACCACAGCTACACCGTCACCGACACCCACCTCACCGAAGACCCCGCCCACCACGACCTCCACCCCTGCCTCGCCGCACACCTCCACCTGTGGCGACTCCAGAACTTCACCCTCCGACGACTCCCCGCACCCCCCGACGTCCACCTCTTCGACGCCACCGCCAAAGACAACCCCCAAGACCACCGACTCATCGCTCTCGCCGACGTCCGCGACCTCACCCCCACCCACGACGCCCACGGCAACACCACCTACCCCCACCTCGGCCGCCTCGGAGCACAAGCCCTCGCCGCGATCCGCGCCGAACTAGCCACCTACCCCGCCAGACACCGCCCCCACGGCAACCTCCTCATGATGATGGTCCGCCCCCGCTGGGACATCCCCACCGACCAATGGACCACCCTCGCCAACACCTACGCCACCCTCGCCCGCGGCGCCGAACTAGAAAAAGTCACCCTCCACGTCGACCTCCCCCACCAACCCGACACCACCATCACCGTCGAAGGCCTCGCCCCCGACTCATCACCCCGCATCCGACTCACCCACCACAACCCCGACCCCATCCCCACCCGCAGCACCTACGCCCAAAAAGTCCACACCGCAGCCCGCTTCGGATCCCCCTACCCCTACGAAATCATCCGCATGCTCACCCCCGACCCCCAAGACAGCTCAGCCTTCCCCACCGGAACCTTCACCGAGATGGACCTCGGCCCCCACGACGAACTCACCCCAACCCCCCGCGACCCCGGACACAACCAAGCCCACCTCGTCGTCGGAACCCTCACCAACATCACCGACACCCACCCCGAAGGCATGACCCGCGTCGCCATCCTCTCCGACCCCACCAACGGCCTGGGCAACCTCGCCGAACCCGAATGCCGACGCATCAACGCCGCCCTCGCCTACGCCACCCAACACCACCTCCCCGTCGAGTGGTACGCCGTCTCCTCCGGCGCGCTCATCGCCATGGACTCCGGCACCGAAAACATGGACTGGATCAGCCTCACCCTCCGCCGAATCATCGAATTCACCCAATCCGGCGGAGAAATCAACATCATCGTCACCGGCATCAACGTCGGCGGACAGCCCTACTGGAACGCCGAAGCCACCATGCTCATGCACACCCGCGGCATCCTCATCATGACCCCCGCCTCCCAAATGGTCCTCACCGGAAAACAAGCCCTCGAATACTCCGGAGCCATGTCAGCCGAAGACAACCACGGCATCGGCGGATACCACCGCATCATGGGACCCAACGGCCAAGCCCAATACTGGGCACCCACCTTCGCCGACGCCTGCCACATCCTCCTCCGCCACTACGACCACACCTACCTCACCCCAGGCGAACACTTCCCCCGCCGCCGACCCACCCAAGACCCCACCACCCGAGACATCCGCACATCCCCCCACCACCTCCACAACTCCACCCTCAACACCATCGGCGACATCTTCGACCCCACCCACAACGCCGACCGAAAAACCCCCTTCGACATGCGCTCCGTCATGAAAGCCCTCAGCGACACCGACCACCAACCCCTCGAACGCTGGCGCGACTGGCACGGCGCAGACACCGTCATCACCTGGGACACCACCATCGGAGGCATCCCCGTCTGCCTCCTCGGACTCGAATCCCACCCCATCACCCGCACCGGATACATCCCCGCCGACGGACCCCCCTCCTGGACCGCAGGAACCCTCTTCCCCCAGGCCTCCCGCAAATGCGCCCGCACCATCAACGCCACCTCCGGAAACCGCCCCCTCGTCGTCCTCGCCAACCTCTCCGGATTCGACGGCTCACCCGAATCCATGCGCAACTGGCAACTCGAATACGGTGCCGAAATCGGCCGCGCCATCACCAACTTCCGCGGACCCATCATCTTCGTCGTCGTCTCCCGCTACCACGGAGGAGCCTTCGTCGTCTTCTCCAAACAACTCAACCCCTTCATGGAAATCGCCGCCATCACCGGCTCCTACGCCTCAGTCATCGGCGGAGCCCCCGCCGCCGCCACCGTCTTCGTCCGCGACGTCAAAAAACGCACCGAACAAGACCCCCGCGTCCTCAACGCCCGCCACACCGCCGACCAAGCCACCGGCCCCCACGCACACCAAGCCCGCCTCAACGCCCAACACATCACCGACACAGTGCGCTCGCAGCGGCTCCGTGAAGTCGCCGACGAATTCGACGCCGTGCACACCGTCGAGCGGGCGCTTCGGGTCGGATCGGTCGACCGGATCATCGCACCCCAGGAACTGCGCCCCTATGTCATCGACGCTCTCGAACGCGGGATGGCTGCCTACACGGTCCACCACGAGAACCTGAGCTGATCCGCACGATTCCCACCGAACGTTGGGTGGTCCCGACGGTCATGTCGCCGGGACCACCCAAGGCTTCTTCTCCGACAGCAACCCTCAGTCTGACCAGCGGAAGAAACGAACTGTCGCCGCGGTGAATCCGACACCCCAGACCGTCAGGACCAACAACGGAAGGACAGCCACCGAACCTTGAGCAGCCGTTCGTAATCCCTCACTCAGAGCGCCGGGCGGCAGCAAAGGGACCATGGATGCCCACCACTGCGGGTAGCCCTGAGCAGGAAGGAGTACCGCGCCACCGAAAGCCATCACCACCCACAGCAGATTCGCCAAAGCGAGCACCGCTTCGGCGCGCAGCGTTCCGGCCAGTAGCAGCGCCATTGCCACGAATGTCGTCGTCCCCATCAGCCAGAACACCCCGAATCCAGGGAGCAGTGGCCACGAAGGACGCCACCCCAGGAGGACACCGACCGCCGCCAGCACAGCGAACTGCACCACCTGGATGAACAACACTGCCAAGACGCGCCCGTACAAAAACCCGTCTCGGCCCAGGGGAGTGGTCCCCATCAGCCGTAACACCCCGTACCGCCGGTCGAACCCGGTCCCGATGGCCTGGCCGGTGAACGCCGAGGAGAGCAAAGCCAGAGCCAGCACACCCGGCATCACGACATCGATCCGCGGCCCACCCCCCAGATCCGGATAAGGAGAGAACGCCAAACCCACCAAAGCCAGCACCGGCAAGACGACGGAGACCAGAAGCTGCTCACCGTTACCCAGAATGGTGACCATGTCGAACCGGGCCTGAGCCAGAACCCGTCGTAACGGCGCCGCCGCACCACCACTCACACCGGACGACCTACGGCCACTCTGCACAGGCGCACCCTCTCCGCTCGCCGTACCGTTCATCGCCGTGTCCTTCCCGTGAACGTGAAATATGCCTCGGAGAGAGCGCCGCCCCCACAGATCTCCGACAGCGCACCCTGCGCCACCGCACGTCCACCATTAACGATCACCACCTGGTCGGCCAGTTCCTCGGCCTCCTCGAAGGAATGGGTGGTCAACACCACACACGCCCCTCGATCACGATGCTCCCGCACGATGTCGTAGACATCCAACCGAGCATGCGGGTCAAGCCCGGAGGTCGGCTCGTCGAGAAAAACCACATCCGGCGAACCGATCAACGCCGCAGCGAAAGCCACCCGCCGACGCTGCCCACCGGACAACCGACGGACAACAGTCCGGGCATAACCGTCGATCCCCAGCCGCCGCACCACACCATCGACATCAACAGGCTGCTCGTAGAACTGAGCCAGATGCTCCAAGACCGCTACCGGACGAGCCCCATTCGGCAACCCCCCGTCCTGAAGCATCACCCCGACACGGGCTCGATGAGAAGCAGACGCCCGCCACGGATCACTACCCAACACCTCAACCCGTCCACCATCCGGACGAATCAGCCCCTCCAAGCACTCCATCGTGGTGGTCTTCCCTGCACCATTCGACCCCAGCACCACGGCCACCTCACCGGGACGCGCAGACCAACTCATCTTCTCCACAGCGACAGTGGATCCAAAACGCTTGCAGAGATTTTCGACGATCACAACGGGCACGCCCCGAAGTCTAGGCGGCAGAACACCCCAGCAGGCGCGCCTCGACCAGGGCAACTACGGAGAGAAACGGTCCGTCCACACCGACACCACCCCTTCCAGACAGGGTGACGAAGCACCCAAATAATTAGGTAAGGTTTGTGTTGTGTTTTTCGCCCCGCTCCACGGTCAAGACGCCACACGCGTCCGACACCAGGACGCACGCACCCGAGAGAAGGTCCTGCGTGCAGTAGTGGAATACGGCCCCGTCACCGCCGGAACCCTCGCCGAAGAACTCGGACTCACCCCCGCCGGCGTCCGCCGACATCTCGACACCCTCGAAGACGCCGGACAAATCCGACTAGCACCCACACCCGAAACCCGACGCGGACCAGGACGCCCCGCCCGCACCTACGTCGCCGGCGACGTCAGCCAAGCCGGACTCACCACCGAGTACGACAACGTCGCCACCCAGGCACTCCGCTTCCTCGCCGAACAAGCAGGCCCCCAAGCCATCACCCTCTTCGCCCGCCGCCGCGTCGCCAACCTCGAAGAACGCTACGGACCCACCGTCGCCGCCGCAGGACCCGACATCGCCCGCCGCACCGAAGCGCTCGCCGCCGCATTGTCCGCCGACGGTTTCGCCGCCACCGCCCGACCCATCGGCCACCCCACCGGAAACACCTGCCCAGCCACCGGAGCACTCGGCCTCCAACTCTGCCAAGGGCATTGCCCCGTACAACATGTCGCCGCCGAATTCCCCCAATTCTGCGAAGCCGAAACCGAAGCCTTCGCCCGCCTCCTGGGCGTCCACGTCCAACGCCTGGCCACCCTGGCCTGCGGAGGACACGCCTGCACGACGTACATTCCGGCAGGCACCCCCGAAACGACCGCCGCCCACCAACCCCGCCAGAGTGGCGACGAAGAGACCGAGAGGAGCGAAGGATGAGCATCGACGAGCTCAACCCGGGCTTGAAAGACTTAGGCCGCTACGAATACGGCTGGAGCGACAGCGATATCGCTGGCGCATCCGCTCGCCGAGGCCTGAACAACGACGTCGTCACCGACATCTCCCGCCGCAAGAACGAACCGGAATGGATGACCAAACTCCGCCTCAAATCACTGCGGCTCTTCGACAAGAAACCCATGCCCAACTGGGGCAGCGACCTCTCCGGCATCGACTTCCAAAACATCAAGTACTTCGTGAAGTCCACCGAGAAACAAGCCACCACCTGGGAAGAACTCCCCGAAGACATCAAAGCGACCTACGACAAACTAGGCATCCCCGAAGCCGAGAAACAACGACTGATCGCCGGAGTCGCCGCCCAATACGAATCCGAAGTCGTCTACCACCAGATCCGAGAGGACCTGGAGGAGAAAGGCGTCATTTTCGTCGACACCGACACCGGACTCCGCGAACACGCAGAACTCTTCAAAGAATACTTCGGCACCGTCATCCCCCCCGGCGACAACAAATTCGCCGCCCTCAACACCGCAGTCTGGTCCGGCGGCTCCTTCATCTACGTCCCCCCAGGCATCCACGTCGACATCCCCCTCCAGGCCTACTTCCGGATCAACACCGAGAACATGGGCCAGTTCGAGCGGACGCTGATCATCGCCGACGAAGACTCCTACGTGCACTACGTCGAGGGCTGCACCGCCCCGATCTACAAGTCCGACTCCCTGCACTCGGCCGTCGTCGAAATCATCGTGAAGAAGGGCGCCCGCGTCCGCTACACCACCATCCAGAACTGGTCGAACAACGTCTTCAACCTGGTCACCAAACGTGCCACCTGCGAAGCCGGCGCCACCATGGAATGGATCGACGGCAACATCGGCTCCAAAGTCACCATGAAATACCCCGCCGTCTTCCTCATGGGCGAACACGCCAAAGGCGAAACCCTCTCCATCGCCTTCGCCGGCGAAGACCAGCACCAGGACGCCGGCGCCAAAATGGTCCACGCCGCCCCCCACACCTCCAGCTCCATCGTCTCCAAATCAGTAGCCCGAGGCGGCGGACGCACCAGCTACCGAGGACTCATCCAGATCCTCGACGGCGCCGAAGGCTCCAAGAGCACAGTCCGCTGCGATGCACTCCTCGTCGACAACATCAGCCGCTCCGACACCTACCCCTACGTCGACGTCCGCGAAGACGACGTCCAAATGGGACACGAAGCCACCGTCTCCAAAGTCAGCGACGACCAACTCTTCTACCTCATGTCCCGCGGCATGTCAGAAGAAGAAGCCATGGCCATGATCGTGCGCGGCTTCGTCGAACCCATCGCACGCGAACTACCCATGGAATACGCGCTCGAACTGAACCGCCTCATCGAGCTGCAGATGGAAGGAGCCGTCGGCTGATGCCGATCGAGACCACGACCGAAACCACGACGAACACCCCGAACGTCGTCACCGCCTCCAACGGGCACACCATCCCCGAACAATCCCGAGCAGACCGACGCACCTCCTACGCCCCCGAAGACTTCGCCGTACCCCACGGACGCGAAGAGGAATGGCGATTCACCCCCCTCGACCGACTCCGCGGACTCCTCACCACCACACCGACCCCCCACCACGACCACACCGCCAACGGCGACCACCACGTACGCCACGACATCGTCACCCGTGAAGACGCCCGAGCACGCGCCGCCGCCGGACTCCCCGCAGACCGCGCCGCCGCACTCGCCGAGGATGCCTGCACGCAGGTCGCGCTGCTGACCATTCCCGCAGAAACCGAACTGGCCGAGCCTTTCTACCTACGCCATGAAGGACCCGGAGTTGAGGGGCCCGTCGCCGGGCACACCGTCATCCACGCCGAACGCTTCAGCACCGGCACCATCGTCCTCCAGTTCACCGGGTCGGCCGCACTCACCGACCGAGTCGAAATCGTCGCCGAGGACGGTGCCCAGCTGACCGTCGTCACCATCCACGAATGGGACGACACCAGCGTCCACCTGAGTGAACACGACGTCCTCCTCGGCCGCGACGCCACGGTCAAGCACATCACCGCCACTCTCGGAGGACACCTCGTCCGCCAATGCACCAATGCCCGGTACACCGGTCCCGGGGGCACCTTCGAAGGGCTCGGCGTCTACTTCGCCGACGACGGACAGCACATCGAACACCGACTCTTCGTCGACCACTCCGTGCCCCGATGCACCAGCAATGTCGTCTACAAAGGCGCGCTCCAAGGAGACACCGCCCACACCGTATGGGTCGGCGACGTCCTCATCCGGGCCGCAGCCGAAGACACCGATACCTACGAACTCAACCGCAACCTCGTCCTCACCGACGGTGCACGCGCTGATTCGGTGCCCAACCTGGAGATCGAGACCGGCGAGATCGTCGGTGCCGGGCATGCCAGCGCCACAGGTCGTTTCGACGACGAACAACTCTTCTACCTGATGGCCCGCGGCATCCCCGAGGCAGAAGCCCGCAAACTCGTCGTCCGGGCCTTCTTCGGTGAGATCGTGCAGAAGATCGGCGTCCCGGAGATCAGCGAACATCTGATGTCCGCCGTCGACGACGAGCTCGCCAAGGCCGGATCATGAGTTTCCAGCGTGCCTGTAGCGTCGACGACATCCCGGACACCGGTGCGTTCAAGGTCGACATCGACGGTGCCCGGAGCGCCATCGCCATCGTCCGTGACGAAGAAGGAACCATTCACGCCGTCGAGGACGAATGCAGCCACGGCAGTGTGAGTCTCTCCGAAGGAGAGGTCGACGGCAGTTGCATCGAATGCTGGCTGCACGGCTCCGCCTTCGACCTGAGAACCGGGGAACCGCAAAGCCCGCCAGCTACTGCGGCCATCCTCGTCTACCCCGTGCGTCTGGAAGGCGATGACATCTTCGTCGACGTCTCCGCACCCACCAATGCCTGAGCGGTCCCACCCCGCAGCCTGACCACAAGGAGTAATGGACGTGTCCACCCTCGAAATCCGCGATCTGCACGTCAGCGTGGAGACCGACGCCGGCGCCAAGGAGATCCTGCGCGGCGTCAACCTGACCATCCGATCCGGAGAGACCCACGCCATCATGGGTCCCAACGGTTCCGGGAAATCGACCCTGGCCTACAGCATCGCGGGACACCCCAAATACACCGTGACCTCCGGAACCGTCACCCTCGACGGTGAGGACCTGCTCGCCATGAGCGTCGACGAGCGAGCCCGAGCCGGGCTCTTCCTCGCCATGCAGTACCCCGTGGAGGTTCCCGGGGTCTCGGTGTCGAACTTCCTGCGCACCGCCAAGACCGCCATCGACGGTGAAGCACCGAAGCTGCGGACCTGGGTCAAGGACGTGAAGTCGGCCATGACCGACCTGAAGATGGACCCGGCTTTTGCCGAGCGCGATGTCAATGCCGGCTTCTCCGGTGGCGAGAAGAAGCGCCACGAGATTCTGCAGCTGGAACTGCTGAAGCCGAAGATGGCTGTGCTCGACGAGACGGACTCCGGCTTGGACGTCGACGCGCTACGCGTCGTCTCCGAGGGCGTCAACCGGGCCAAGACCGCCAACGACCTGGGCGTCCTGCTGATCACGCACTACACCCGGATTCTTCGGTACATCAAGCCTGACTACGTCCACGTCTTCGCCGGCGGACGCATCGTCGAGGAAGGCGGCCCGGAGCTGGCCGACCAGCTCGAGGAGAACGGCTACGACCGGTACCTGGCGGCGAACTCCTGATGTCGGTCAGCGGCACCGCCGCGGCGCAGGGGAGTGCACAGAACGGCAGCATCCCCACAGCCGCGCCCTTCACGGCCGACGAGCTGACCCGGATCCGTGCTGATTTCCCGATCTTGACCCGTACCCTGCGCGGCGGCCGTCCGCTGATCTACCTGGACTCCGGGGCCACCTCGCAGAAGCCGCGTCCGGTCCTGGACGCCGAACGGCATTTCTACGAGACCTTGAACTCCGCCGTACACCGTGGCGCTCACCAGCTCTCCGAGGAGGGCACCACGGTGTACGAGGACTCCAGGTCCCGCATCGGCCGGTTCATCGGCGCGCCTGCCCGAGAGGTCGTTTTCACCAAGAGCGCGACCGAATCGTTGAACCTGGTGGCCTACGCGCTGGGCAATGCCCAAGCGCAGGGTGCTCTCGATGGCGTTCCCGAGGAACGGGCCCGTCAGCTCGCTCTCGGTCCAGGTGACGAGATCTGCGTCACCGAGATGGAACATCACGCGAACCTGGTCCCTTGGCAAGAACTCGCCAGACGGACCGGTGCCACGCTGCGTTGGATCCCCTTGGGCGCGGACGGCCGACTGGACCTGTCCACCCTGGACGAGGTGGTCAACCAGCGGACGAAGGTGCTGTCTTTCACCCATGTCAGCAATGTGCTGGGAACGGTGAACCCTGTCGCGGAGCTGGCTGCCCGGGCCCGTCAGGTCGGTGCGCTGATCGTGATGGATGCATGCCAGTCCGTGCCACATCTGCCGATGGACGTGGCAACACTCGATGTCGACTTCGTGGCTTTCTCCGGGCACAAGATGCTCGGCCCGATGGGGCTGGGGGTCTTGTGGGGCAGGTTTGACCTGCTGTCGGTGTTACCTCCTTATCTGACCGGCGGTTCCATGATCGAAGTGGTCCGTATGGAAGGGTCGACGTATCTGCCGCCTCCGGAGAAGTTCGAGCCAGGAGTGCCGGCAGCAGCTCAGGTGGCTGGTCTCGCCGCAGCCTGCGACTACCTGGAAGAGCTGGGCATGTCCAGGGTTGCGGCACATACGCACGCATTGGCCGGTCTGCTCCTGGCCGAGCTGGCTGAACGTCCCTGGGTCCGTGTCCTCGGACCAGGGGGTGGGCCAGATCGCTCCGGAGCGGTTTCTTGGGTCGTGGACGGGGTACACCCTCACGATGTTGGTCAGATCCTGGACGATGCAGGCATCGCGGTCCGTGTCGGCCATCATTGTGCTGCGCCTCTGCACCGGGCGCTGCGGGTCGTGGCCTCGACCCGTGCCTCTTTCGCGCCGTACAACACTCCGGAGGAGGTGGCTGCTCTGGTGGCTGCCCTCGACCGGATTCCGGCCATCTTCCGATTGGAGACGTGATGGATCTCTATCAGGAATTGATCCTCGACCACAGCAAGCACCCTCAGCATGCAGGCCTTCGTGAGCCGTTCGGCGCAGAGGTGCATCACGTCAACACGACTTGCGGCGACGAGATCACTCTCCGGGTTGACCTGGACGATCCGGCCAAGGGCGCGGATGCGGTCGTGCAGGACATCAGTTATGACGCTCTGGGGTGTTCGATCTCGACCGCTTCGGTCTCGATCCTCGCCCAGGAATGTCGGGGTCATACTTTGGCCGAGGCCATGGAGACCTATTCAGCCATGCGTACCATGCTCACCTCGCGTGGTCAGGACGGCGGCGACGAGGAGATCATCGGTGATGGTGTCGCCCTGGCCGGAGTAGCGCAGTACCCGGCACGGGTGAAATGCGCCTTGCTCGGTTGGAGCGCACTGACCGATGCCCTTGCCCGCGCCGGAGCCGACCTGACGACCTTCACCTCGGAGGAAGACCGATGACCGAACCCACTCAGAGCTCGTCCCCGGAGGCCCCTCAGGGAGCTGCCTCTTCGATGCCGACCAATGTCGCTGACATCGAGGAGGCCTTGCGTGATGTCGTCGACCCGGAGCTGGGTATCAACGTGGTCGATCTGGGGCTCATCTACGGTGTTCACCTCGACGGTGGAACACATGCCGTGATCGACATGACCTTGACCTCCGCTGCCTGCCCGCTGACCGATGTCATCGAGGATCAGACTGCGCAGGCTTTGGAGGGTCTCGTCGAGAGTCATCGCATCAACTGGGTGTGGATGCCTCCGTGGGGGCCGGACAAGATCACCCCGGACGGCCGTGAGCAGTTGCGAGCTCTCGGGTTCAACGTCTGAGCTCTGCGAAGATCATGCAGGGCACCCTCACTGTTGGCTGAGAGGCCCCGAAGCGTAAGGTCGGCTAGCGTCGATCCAGGACACTGTCTTGGATCGATCGGGCCGACCTTTGAGGAGCGATGACCTATGGGTTCTTCTGCCACGATTGCTTTGCTTCCTGAGGCTGCCCGGGCGATGAATGAGGTCTTGGGTCAGGTGTCCGAGTCGGCGTGGTTCGACCCGTCACCTTGCCGAGGATGGAGAGTCGGCGATGTCGCCAATCATGTGGTGGCCGAGCATTTATGGGTGCCGCATCTGTTGCGAGGGGAGACTTTGGCTCAGGTCGGGGATCGTTATTCCGGGGATGTGCTGGGCGTTGATCCGGTGTCCTCTTGGCGTCGGGCTATGACATCGTCGTTGATGGCGTGGGCCCAAGCGGATCTGGGCGGGCAGGTTCATACCGGTCAAGGTGTGATCCCGGTTGCTGAATATGCCCATCAGATGCTTCTCGATCTGGTGGTTCACGCTTGGGATATTGCTGCTGGGGCAGGGGTGGACTACGTTCCGGTCGACGATGCGGTGGAGGATTCCATCGCCTATGAGAAGCCTCGAATATCGGCGCAGGGTATCCCTGGGGTCTTCGGCCCGCCGTCGGCGTATGCGGGGGAGAACCGGTTGGGCGTCTTGTTGGCGATGACGGGACGTATGCCTTTCCGGCGCGGGTGAGGGATTTTCGCCGGATTTCATCAGTAACGATGCCACAGGGGAGCGGTTGCTCCGAGGGCATCGCGATTCTCAACGAGGAAGTGTGCTTTGCCTGATCGCCCGGTGAATCCGGTGTGCTGTTGATGCTCGTGGGGTGGGAGAGCGCAAAGAGTTTTGAACCGATTTTTTCGGTGGTATTTGGCCATCCATAACCATTTTCCGATAACGATGGTTATGTCATTTTAATAAAAAGACTCTATCTCGTCCCAAAAACAGCAAAGACACAATGAAGCCACATGCCGACTGGTTGTACGACAGAAGTCTCGGGGGAGGACTCGGCATGTCGATTGGTAGTGTCGCCGCGGTTGGAAGCCCGTTCATGGCCGGCGCGACCCAACCACAATGCGGCACCCAGAACGACGAGGTGTGCGAATGCAACGGACACCTTTACTTCAAAAAAGACGAGGAGTTCTTCGCCCAGGCCTACGGCCGCGAACTCAGATGGCCGATCACCGGTTCAAAGGGTCTGATGCCCTACGCCGAGGCATTCGTGCAACTGGCCCACGAACAGACGTACAAAGCCGGACAGACTTTCGACACCGGAAAGTTCATCCAGAACACATCGCGCTGGTACCCAGACGTCTTCAGCACAGACGTGGTTCACAAAGCAGCGTCCTACTTCGGCGGATCCTCCCCGCAGAAAAACCATGCCTCTTTGTGGGCGTGATTCCTCGCCAAGCCGTGGGTCACCCGCTGAACTTCAGCGGGTGACCCACGGCTTGGCTTGCGGACCGATCCCCGTGCGATGCACCCGCGTATCGGTCCGCACGGCGACCGCTGCCGGATCGGCATCACCGCCATCCCTTCGTATCGAGTGTCGGAGTACTGCTGCACCCGGCTAGGGGTGTCAACGATGAGGTCATTGGATGCCCCGGCGAGTTCGTCGCCAATAGTTCGATATGGAGAGAGTTTGTCAGGAGCAATTCTCCGGGGAGTCCTTCTTGGCTGCGCATCCTGAAGGTTGGCATTGCGCCACTCGGAACGCTCTCCTGATGACTCGCCCAGTCAACCTGGCTGGCTCGCTGATCAGCGGAGACGACCTGATGACCGACGGATATCGTATCCGGCCGCCAATAAGCCTTCTACCTGCATTGATCTGCGAGCGCGAAGGTGTCAGTCCGCGCTCAGTCCGTCTGAGATCGAGGCCCGGTGGGCTTTTTCCTGGTGAGTGATCTGGTCCCGTGGCAAATGGGCCTGGTTGGTCTGAGAAAGCGTGCGCATCTGCAGTCGCTGCCTGTATAGGGTTGATACCTGGTGTAGGAGAAGGACAGTCGTACTGTCAGGCGGCGTCGTCCTCCCTGCACGATCGACGTGAGGGATCGATGGGATCAGTCAAGAAAAGGAAAGACACCGGCCGGTGGCGGGGGCGTTATCGTGATGCTTCGGGGCGGGAACATGCCAAGGATTTCGATCGACAGACGGATGCTCGACGTTGGGTCGCCGAAGAGGAGCTCAAGGTCCATCGTGGTGATTGGACCGATCCCCGGCGGGCTACTGTCACGGTGGGGGAGCTGTGGCCGGATTGGTTCGCCGCGCAGCGGCTTAAACCGTCTACCCGAGCTTCCTATGATTCGTTGTGGAGGACGGTCGTTGCTCCTGTCTGGGGGCAGACCTCCTTGTCGAAGGTGACCACTGCTGGGGTGCGGCGTTGGGTGAACAATGCTGAGGGGCCTCGTGGTCCGGTGTCGGCTTCTCGTGCCAGGCAAGCGCACCATGTGTTGTCGGCGCTGTTGGATTCTGCGGTGGAGGACGGTCGGATCCCGCAGAATCCAGCCCGTCCGGCTACTGCGGGCCGGAGAGGTTTTCTGCCTCCGCTGCCCAGGCAGGAGATGCATTGTTTGAGTCGAGCTCAGCTGCTTGCTTTGGCGGAGGCCATTCCGGAGCATCGGCCGGCCGTCTATCTTCTCGGGTTTTGTGCGTTGCGTTCCGGGGAAGTGGCGGGTTTGCGGGTCGGTGACATCGATCTGCTTCGGCAGCGTCTCCATGTTCGCCGGAATGTCGTCGAGATCTCCGGTCACCTTGTCGAGGGTGAACCTAAGTCGGCGCGAGGGCGGCGGACGCTTCCGTTGCCGGGTTTTGTCGTCGAGGTCGTCGCTCCTTTGGTCGAGGGGCGTGCTCCGGATATGCCGTTGCTGACCTCACCGCAAGGGCGTCCGTGGCGGGCTACCAACTTCCGTCGTTCTTTCGACCGTGGCATTGTCGCGGCCGGTATCGCGACTCAGAAAGGTCAGGACACTATTCGGGTCCATGACCTGCGGCATTCCGGGGTGTCTCTCTGGCTGTCGGAGGGTGTTCCGTTGGTCACTGCTTCTCGGATGGCCGGGCATGCTTCGGTCTCCATCACTGGTGACACCTATGCTCACGTTCTGCCTGATCAGCTGGATGAGATTGCGCAGACTTTGGATGCTGCCCATGAAGCGCGGATACCGATGCCGGTCGATCTGGCTGCGCGACGGTCGGCTTCGCGCCAGCGGGTGTCCGCTACGGCGGTCTCTGCGGCCACTGGCACCGATCATGTCCGTCCGCGTGGCTGAGCTGCGATGTTGCCGGTGCCGCTGTTTCCGTCGTCTGCGGGTCGACGTATCGGGATTTATGGCACCGGGCGGCTCGCCGGAGCTCTCGCTGAGGCGATCGGTGCGCTGCCCGATGCGCCTCTGATCGGTGTCAGTGGGCGTGCGCCTGGACGGGCTCAGGAATTGGCTCGCCGGGTGCACGTCCGGGTGTGGTCGCCGCGCGAGCTCCTGCAGCAGGTCGATCTGCTTCTCCTCGTGGTCGCCGATGATGCTCTCGTCGAGGTTTCTGCCGGTCTGGCAGCTCTGCCGGTGCGGGTTCCTGGTTCGGTTGTGCATTGTTCTGGCGCGCTGGGTCCTTCCGTCTTGGCCGCTTTTGCTGCGCGAGGGTGCCGTACTGCGGCATGGCATCCGTTGTGGTGTTTTCCCCCCGAAGGGCGGGTGGAGCCGTGTGCCTGGACGATCGCCGGGGGAGCGGAGCCGTTGAGAGTTGATCTCATCGAGCTCACTCGTCGGCTGGGTGGCTCGCCGCGTGTCATGACGGAGGGCGACCGTGGCACATATCATGCGGCGGCTGTCCTCGCGTCCAATCTGCCCATGGCGCTTCTTGCCCAGGCCTGTGTGCTTCTCGAGGAGAACGGTTTCACCGGTGACGAAGCAGCCGAGGCTTTGCTGCCACTGACCAGGAGTGCTTGCGCTGCAGTTGAGCGTGTCGGTCTTCCTGCGGGGATCACTGGTCCCGTCGTTCGAGGTGATGTCGGTACGCTCCGTCGGCATCTGGAAGCGCTTCACGGGCACCCGGAGACCGACCGTCTTTACCGGTTGTTGAGCTTGTCCGTCCTTGACCTCCTGCCGGGTCTCGGTGAAGAGGCCCGGCGGGAGGTCCGCCGTGTCTTTTTCGACGAAAAACACTGTTGCTGAGACCCCGTGAGCCGTTCTTCCTCGCTTAGGATCGGGCCTCGGCGACAAGCACGGAGGGCGCCATCGTTTGAGGCCTTTCTCTCTCACGGACACGGAGACGACCCTTGCCCTACAGGACCATGGTGAGCGGCAAGATCCACCGCGCACGCATCACCGCCGCAGATCTCCACTACATCGGTTCCGTCACCGTCGATGAGGATCTCCTCGAGGCGGCCGGCATTTTGTCTTACGAGCAGGTGCAGGTCGTCGACATCGACAATGGGGCCCGATTGGAGACGTACACCATTCCGGGTGCCAGAGGGTCGGGGGAGATTCAACTCAACGGTGCCGCTGCGCGGCTGGTGGCACCAGGTGACCTGGTCATCATCATGGCCTATCAGCAGGTCGAGACGCCGGTGCCGTCGGATTGGCATCCTCGGGTGGTCTTGGTCGATCCCGTGGACAATTCCATCGAGCGGGTGGTCACCCGACGTGATGACCCGGATGCTCTCGTCGGTGCCACTCTCCTGAATGCTCCGGAACGGATGATCTGATGCGTTTGTCCATCGCAGATCTGCATGCTCGTCACCGTGATGGCGATCGTCTCACCATGGTCACGGCTTATGACTACACCGCTGCTCGGATCGTGGACCGCACTGATATCCCGCTGATCCTGGTCGGTGATTCACTCGGGATGGTCATGCAGGGCCATGACACGACCCTCCCGGTGACGGTTGAGGACATCCTGTACCACACCCGTGCCGTCATCCGTGGTGCGAGTCGTGCATTGGTTGTCGCTGACCTGCCTTTTCTTAGCTATACCACCCCTCAGGATGCGCTTCGGCACAGTGGGCGGCTCCTCGCCGAAGGCGGTGCCGGATCGGTCAAACTCGAAGGTGGTACGACTGCTACGGACACCATCCGGCAGCTCGTCGACGCCGGTATCCCGGTGATGGGGCACATCGGTTTCACCCCGCAATCGGTCCATCACCTCGGGTTGCGGGTTCAGGGCAAGGATTTTGCCCGGGCCACCCAGATCTACCGGGATGCTCTGGCTGTCGAGGAGGCTGGGGCGTGGGCTGTCGTCCTCGAGCTGATCCCTGCTCCGCTGGCGCAGGCCATCACCGAACGTCTGAGTATCCCCACCATCGGGATCGGCGCTGGGGAGCATTGTGACGGCCAGGTCCAGGTCTGGCACGATGTGCTCGGTCTCTACGACGATTTCCTTCCTCGGCACAGCCGCCGTTTCGCTGATCTTGCGGACACGGCGGCCCTCGCGCTCACCGAATACCACCAGGGTGTAGTCAACCGGAGTTTCCCTACCAGGGAGAACAGTTCGTCTCTCGACGAGGACACCTTGGCTGAGGTGTTGGCTGAGGTCGGTCACCCCTCGGGTTCTGAGTCCACGGCGGGTTGACATGCAGATCGTGACGACTCGGGGCGAGATGAGGGCTGCGAGAGCTGGTTTTTCCGCCCTCGGGTTTGTCCCCACCATGGGCTATCTCCACGAGGGGCATCTTTCGCTGGTCCGCCGGGCCAAAGCCGAGTGCGGTTCCGTGGCGGTGTCGATCTTCGTCAATCCGACTCAGTTCGGCCCCGGTGAGGACCTGGACGCCTACCCCCGTGACCTCGACCGTGACGTGGAGCTTCTCAGCCGGGTCGGTGCTGATGTCGTCTGGATCCCGCAGGCTCAGGACATCTACCCGCCGGGTTCGATGACCTATGTCGAGGTCGGAGAGCTTGCTGTGCCTTTGGAAGGTGCCAGGCGCACCGGGCATTTCCGCGGAGTGGCCACCGTCGTGACGGTCTTGCTCGCGGTGACCACGCCGACACGCCTGTACGTAGGGCAGAAAGACGCTCAACAGGCGGCAGTGTTGCGGCGGCTGGTCACCGACCTGGGGTTCGCCGCTGAGGTGGTCGTCGCGCCGACTGTGCGGGAACCTGATGGTTTGGCTCTGAGCAGCCGAAATGCCTACTTGGCCGGTGCTGAACGGCAGGCTGCGCTGTGTCTGTCCCGTGCGCTGTGGGCTGTCGACGAGGCATGGCGGGCAGGGGAGCGCGGTGCCGAGTGTTTGCGGCGGCTGGGGGAGTCCGTCATCTCTGCCGAACCCTTGGCTGATTTGTCCTATTTCTCCGTCGCCGATCCGGACACTCTCGTCGAAATCCCCGATGGTGTCATGGTCGACGCGGATCGCGGCGCATTGGTCTCCACGGCGGTGCGGATAGGTGCACCTACTCTTCTCGACAATGTCGTCCTGGCGCCGGGTCTACCGGGTTGATCCTTTCGCGGCTTTTGCTGCTGCTTTCATCTGCTGTTTGTAGGCTCTGACCCGGGACAGGCTCTGGTCGTCGACGACATCGGCGACTGAGCGGAACCCCTCGGTGCCGTAGTCACCGGCGGCTTCGGCCCAACCGGTCGGACGGATATCCCGTTGCTTTCCGAGCAGCGCCACGAAGATCTTGGCTTTCTGTTCGCCGAAGCCTGGCAGAGCCCGTAACCGCTTCAACAGATCTTTCCCGTCCGTGGCATCCGACCAGATCCGCGCTGGGTCTCCTTGGTAGGAGGCGACCAGCTCGGCGCACAAAGCCTGGGTGCGTTGCGCCATCGAACCTGGGTAGCGGTGCAGCGCCGGGGGAGTGCGGAACCATTCTTCGAGGGTGTCCACGGGGGTCGCGGCGATCTCCTGTGCGTCCAGGCGCTCCACGCCCATCCGTTCTGCCAGCAGCACAGGAGAGGTGAAAGCTTTCTCCATGGGGATCTGCTGGTCGAGGAGCATCCCGATCAGCAAGGCCAGCGGGTCTCGGTCGAGCAGGCGGTTCGCGGCATCAGTGGTGGCAAGGTGCATGCCTTCACGTTAACGGTCTAGCCCGGGAGTTCTCCGTTGCGACTGCGCAGATAGGCCCCCAGGTAAGGAACTGAGAAACGTACCAGCCCGTATCCGGCGGGTTCGATCGTTCCGTTGCTGATCAGACGGTCCCGGTACACCCCGGCATACTGTGCGGACACGTGCATCCGTGCGGCGACTTCGCCGGTCTTCGAAGGGCCTTCGCCGTCCTGGGCCATCGCTCGCAGGTAGACCTTGTCGATGTCGGACAGCTTGGCCACGGCAGGTTCGTGCACCAAGGTCCCCAACCGTTGGGTTGCCTGGGCGATGCCTGCTTCGACATCGGCGTGAACGACTTCTTCTGCTTGTGGACTGCGTAGCCAGATGCGGTGTCCGACGAGCTGGACCAGGAAGGGGTAACCGTAGGTTGCCCGGGCTGCGAAAGCCGCATCCTTCTCACCGATCTGTCTTCCGGCGTCTCCGAAGGTCTGCACGAAAGCTGTCGCGACATCCGCGATGGGTACCTCGCCCAGCGAATACCGTTCGGCGCGGCGGAGAAAAGTCACCACGTCGTCGTTCAGGAGATCTTCTACCGCCCATCGCAGCCCGGCTGCCGCAAATGCCAGGTCCCGCTGTTCCCGGCGAGCCACCTGCACCAACTCACCGAGTTTGCGTAGCTCTTCCCGGTCAGCGCTCTGCACCTCGTCGACCGTGATCATCAGGCCGGTCTCCCGCGGACGCAGGAGGTCGGTCAACTCCATCACCTGCGATCTCAGGGTGGATTCTGCGGGAAAACGATCAGCCACTGTGCCGCCACCGCCGCCGAAGGGGGTCGTCACCGACAGCTGGGTCAGCCTGCCCCTGGGATATTCGCTGTGTTCTGCCAACAAGCGCGGAAGATGGTCCCGGGTCAACCGGTCCAGGAGGCCTTTCGATGCCGTCTCCCGGACCACCAGCCAGCCCAGGGATGCTGCGAGATCTTCGTAGGCATTGAGCATCACCGTCTTCCCCGTACCCCTCGCACCTACGAAAAGTACTGTACGAGTGGGGGACTGAGGGCCATCTTCGAAGGTGTCCCGGATCTCGTCGAGAATCTGGTCCCGCCCGATGAGGATGTGCGGGCTAGCGCCGAAGGTGGGAGCGAAGGGGTTCCGAGCCATGCCCGAAATATAAAGGCTTTCGCTCAGATATAAAAGGTTCTCAACGGGCGCGCCCACAAACTACTTCGCATACTCCCCAACAGCCACCATGAACCCGCCGATCTGAGCCCCGAACTCCGGAGCCCCCTCCATGATCAGCTTCCCCGCCGCCGTCGACTCCAACATGTCATCGGTACCCAGCAAAATCCCCAACGCCGAATCCAACGAATCAAAACGCAACGTGAAAAAGGGCTTACTCCGCCGATAAAGACCCCGCGCAGCCTTCGTCCGACCCGCCTTCACCCGCACATACGCAGCAACCTCCGGATGCCCGTCCACCGACCAGGCATACACCCGATCCGGGCTACGCGCCGCCCACCGCGCAATCTCCGGATGCCCCGCCCGGTTCAACCCACTGATCCCCGACGACAACAGACCGAAATACAACCGGACCACCAAAGCCTTCGTCGCCTCATCCCGCGGCGGACCCTGCGCACCCAACAGCGCCGACAAGGCCAACAACGCCCTCATGAACGCGACGAACAGCCCCAACCTGCGCAGACTCCACACCCCACGAACCCGCGGCAAACGCTTCGTCCGCCCCTTGAAGAAACCATTGAAATGCGCCAAAGAACCAAAAGCCAGCTCGACATCCGGAGCCTCACACACCTCAAGACAGACCTCGAGACCCCCACCGGACACGACGTAGTGCACAGCCTGCACACCCTCCGGAGTCACCACCGACACCTGAACGATGCCCTCCCGACCCCTGAAAGCCCGCCGCAACTCCTCACGCTCCGCTACCACGACCTTCACCAACGGAAGCACACCACGCACAAAAACAACCGAGGTCAACACCTCACCAGAAGGCGCCGGCCGAACCGCAGCAGCAACACCCTCCCCGACGCCGCCCATCAGAACTCGTCATCCCAGTCATCGGTGTCCTCGAAGTCCAAACTCATCACCTCACGGACAACAGCAACGATCCCCGCCGTGTCGAAACCGTGATGCGACATCAAATCCTCATGCAACCCGATGGGGGAGAAGCAGTCCTGAAGACCCAACCGACGGAAAGCACACGCCCGCCCACCCTCAGCCACGACCTCAGCCACCGCACCACCCAATCCACCGACCACCGTATGGTCCTCCACCGTGATGATCCGCCGCGTCTCCTGCACTGCAGCCCGCACCGCCTCGACATCCAACGGCTTGATCGTGTGCATGTCCAACACCCGCACCGACACACCATCGATGTCAGCCAACTCCCGCGCAGCCTGCACCGCCTGGAAAACCGCAGAACCACAAGCAATCACCGTCAGATCCGTCCCCTCATGCAGACGCACGGCCCGCCCGATCCCGAAACCGTAATCCATCCGCTCATGAACGACCTGGTCAAACCCACGATTGATCCGCAGATACACCGGCCCCGGACGCGCATAAGCCGCCACCACCGCATTCGCCGTCTCCACCCCATCAGCAGGACACAACACCGTCAGATTCGCCATCGACCGCATGATCGCCAAATCCTCCGTGCAATGGTGCGTCGACCCCGCCTGCCCAAAACTCAACCCCGCATGCGAACCGATCATTTTCACACCCAAGTTCGGATAACAAATATCCGTATGCACCTGATCCAACGCCCGCATCGAATTAAAAATCGCAAAACTCGACGTAAACGGCACCAAACCACACGCCGCCATCCCCGCCGCCGCCCCGATCATGTTCGCCTCGGCAATACCGAAGTTGTAGAACCGCTCAGGAAAACGCTCCGCGAACACCCCCACCTTCGTCGACTTCGCCAAATCCGGAGTCAACGTCACAATCTCCGGATGCACCTCCGCCAGATCCGCCAACACCGTCGCATAGATCTCCGCCGTCGACAGCCTCGTCGTCTGATCAACCGTGTACGTCAGCCCACCCGCCATCTCAACCCTCCCGACCACTCAACACATCCACCGGCTGCGACGACCCCAGATCCACCATCTCCCGCCGCAACACGTCATACCGACCAAGCGCCTCCACACACCGAGCACGCACCTCATCATTGATCGCCCCGTAATGCCACCGATAATCCCCAGCCATGAAATCAACCCCACACGCCTTCACCGTGTCCGCCACAATGCAGAACGGCCGCCCCTTCGTCGACTTCGCCTCCTCAAAAACACCATGGATCGCGTCATAGTCATGACCATCAATCCGACGCACCTCAAACCCAAAAGCAGCAAACTTCTCATCCACCGGCTCCAACGCCATCACCGACTCCGTCGGACCGTCAATCATGCACTGATTCCGATCAACCACGACCACCACGTTGTCCAACCGAAAATGCGCCATCGACATCGCCGCCTCCCAGTTCGACCCCTCGTTCAACTCACCGTCACCCACCACCACATACGTCCGCCACCCCTCCCTCAACTGACGCGCAGCCAACGCAAAACCCACCGCGATCGACATCCCATGCCCCAACGAACCCGTCGACGCCTCCACCCCCGGCACCTTCTTCGCATCCAGATGCATCCCCAACCTGCTCCCCGTCAGGTTGAACTCCTTCAACTCCTCAGCAGGAAGCCACCCCAGATCCGCCAACACCCCCACATACGCCACCCCACAATGCCCCTTCGACAACAGAAAACGATCCCGCCCCGGCGCTCGCGGATCCGACCGGTCGATGTTCATCCCGTGGTAGTAGAGGTAGGTCATCAGGTCGTTCACCGACAGACCTCCGCCGATATGAGCACTTCCCGCCCAGTAGGTGGTGTCCACGGTCTGTCGTCGCAGCTGGGCTGCCTTCTTCTCCAAGGCGAGTCGTTCTTCTCTGGTCAACCTCATGACATCCCCTTTCCGACGGTGTGGATCTCTTGACGTTCCGGGTGGCGTGCACGCACCACGGCGAAGGCTTCGTGCGCGACGTCGACGGTGTAGGCAATGTCTTCCTCGGTGATCGCCGTGTTCAGGAACAGGTTGTGATGGCTGGTGAAGAAGACCCCGCGCCGAACACACTCGGCCACCCATTCCTGGTGGAGCATCAGATTGTCGTCGTCGGTGATCCGCATGAACCACATGGCAGGTTCGCCGCTGATCTTCAGGTCGAAGCCGTGCGCAGAACCGGCTGCCCGTAGCCCGTCGGTGAGGAGACGTCCCATCTGTGCCATCCGGCCGGGCGCGTCGATCCGTTGAAGTTTGCGCAGGCAAGCGATGGCTGCTGCGAAGGGCACGGAGCTGAGCCAGTACGACCCCGTGTACATGACTGACCCGGCTGCAGCTTTGAGCGCGTCGGTGCCGACCAGCGCGGAGACATTCCAGCCGTTGGCCAGGGCTTTGCAGAAACATTGCAGGTCGGCCTGCAGCCCGTAGTGCGCCGAGGAGCCCCGCAGATCGAGCCGGAATCCGGCTCGTACATCGTCGACAGCCAGCACGATGCCGTGTTCGGTACACAGTTTCCGGACCGCCGGCCACCAGGAGGGATCCGGCAGCTCGTTGTCGGCAAAGACCGGATGGTGGTAGGGCGTGGCCATCAGGACAGCGATCTGCCCTCGGTGAGTTTCCACGGTGTTACGCAGTGCTTCGAGCTCGCCCCAGGTGCAGTACAGGTTGTTGGCGACATCGTGATCGGTGATGCCGGGGGAGCCGTACTGCTGTGTCCAGGGCGCGACACCGTGGTAGTGCCCGCGGAAGAGGATGGCTTTGTCCCGGCCGGTTGCTGCCCGAGCGATCAGCATGGCCAGTGACGTGGTGTCGCCACCGTTCTTGGCGAAGAAGGCCCAGTCAGCGCCGTCGATGGTGGACACCATCAACTCAGCCAGTTCGACCATCGTGGAGGTCGGCAGAGTCGTGCAGTTTCCGGTGTCGATCTGTGCTCGCGCAGCTGCGTCGACATCCGGGTCACCGTAGCCGAGAATGTTCGGACCGTAGGCGCACATGTAGTCGATGTAGCGGTTTCCGTCGACATCCCAGACGTAGGCGCCGTGGGCCCGAGCTGCGTAGAAGGGATAAGCGGAGACCGGTATATAACATCCCTCGCTGGGGCCGAGATGCCCGTAGATCCCACTGGGAATCACTTTCAGAGCTCGCTCGAAGAGTGCTCGACTCCGGGGGTGTTCGTAGGCCTGCACCGACCTCACCTCGATTGTGTTCTCAGGGTGCGCCTCGATACACGGGAGGCTAACCCGAAGAACCTGAAAACCGTTGTATCTCAGTTGTTTTCATGAGTGATCTTGGCCATTTTCCGAGGTGTACGCCGGGATGGGCTCGACACGTTTTCGTGCAGCAGGGCGGGTCGCACGAAAACGTGCGAAAAAACAGTCAGAGGAGATACAGGGACGCCAGCCCAGGAAGCAGCCCGGGGGCATCACCAGCCGGCGGCCGGGGCGAATAATGTCAAGAGGTTCAGGCAAGCCCTCGATGCGGCAGAAAATGTCAGGCAGCGGTTGTCTCTATGAAGAAAAGTGAGTTGGTGGTGAGTAGCAGCTTGAGGGGAGTGGCTCGTTTTTAAAAGTGACATAATGAAGATTATCGGCAGCGCTTCCACCTCCACATTCGCTGCTTCGTGAGCTCTTCTCGCACGATCACAGGAAAATCTGTGCCACACCGCCGAGCACCCAACGGGTGCCGTCTACCGCCTCACTCACGGCGTCGACGAACCTGGGACCTGCAGTCATAGGTCGGTGACCAGCGATGGAGAACCTCCAGACGAGTGACCGAAGACTCTCCGTCTTCGGCCGGCGGAGCACCGTCGATCAAGAACGGCACTGAGGGTGGGAGGAGGATGTTACCGCCCCCAGCGCAAGGCCCGCTCCACGAAACTTCCTGCGGACCCCCGGATCACTCCCCCAGAATCAGATTCGCTCCGAAGCTTTTTCGCCCAGAGGTAGCGAAGGAGAACCTGCCAACGGACACGCCGAGGGCCCGAATAAAGTGGTGCCGTGGACGACGGCAAGACCTCATGACGAGCCCATCAACCCATCTGGGGTCGCGATATCGCTCTCTCTATCTCGCGCCGCTGGTCATGGCTATATCTCATGCCCTGATTCAGGCTTTCTGGAAAATTTACCCTCCTGATCTTGAGGTCTACATCCGCGGCGGTCGGGCCTTGATTGAAAGAGCCGATATCTATCGCGCTTCCGACCACCTGCTCCCCTTCACCTATCCCCCATTTGCGGCTTTTCTTTTTCAAGGGCTTACCCATGCATCATGGGCTGCACCTACACTGCTGACCTTCTTGTCAGGAATGGCGCTTGCCCGGATCATTATCCTCTCCTTCTGTCATGTCGAGATCGACGGATGCCTTGACCGAAAATTTCTCTTTCTCATCTTTGCTGTTGCGCTTTTTCTAGAACCAATATCCATGACTTTCACCTTGGGTCAGGTGAATTTAATACTCCTGTGGATGGTCTTCGAGTCAACGACAGGCGACAGTAAGTGGAGATATGTTGGGATCGGAATTGCTGGAGGTATTAAACTCACTCCCCTCATCTTCCTGCTTCCCCTGACGAGGCGCGACCGCTGGGGAGAATTGACTGGCAATCTACTTTCACTTTGTGGAACATTGATGATCGGATGGATAGCCGCCCCTACCGGAACGATCGACTTCTTCGCGGATAAGATCCGTGACCCTAAGAGGGTTGGTGGCGTCGAATACATCAGCAATCAATCGCTGAACGGTTTCCTCTGGCGCTCCCTCGGCGCCGGCGGGGACTTTACCATCTGGTTGACCTGCTCAGTCATCGTGATTGCGGTGGCCAGCACAATCACATGGACCACCCACTCCAGGCTCTCTCAGTTCTTTGTCTGCGCGGGCGCAGGAGTGCTCGTGTCACCCATATCATGGATCCATCATTGGGCCTGGACCCTCCCCCTGATCATCTTCCTCCATAGAGGAAGGACCACCTCAACCAAAAGCTATAGAAAAATTCTGTCTTGGGCTTTCATCTGCTTAGAGATTTCTCGCATCACATGGCTGACGCCCCACGAAAACCACGCAGAGTTCTCCGCCCCTCTCCCCTTCCATCTGACCGGGAGCCTCTATACAGCACTCGCCCTGTGCTTACTTTTCCTGCTCTTATATGAGACATACATGCAGGGCGCCTCGGTCAGCCCATCCACATCGATGAACTCGCGCCCCGACGACCCTCAAGGGATATCCAGGGAAAAGTCTGCGAAGCTTTCGACATGACGAGGACTCAGAGAGTGCGCCCTGCATGCAAAATGCCGTCAGGCAGATAATTCAGCCCTTGAAAGCATCCTTGATCTTCTCACCAGCCTGCTTGAGGTCAGAGGAAATCTGATCGACACGACCTTCAGCTTCGAGGTCCTGGTCCCCCGTCGCACGACCGGTCATTTCCTTGGCTTTCCCTTGCATTCCTTCTGCTGCATTGCGCATCTTGTCGTCCATCCCCATGACCCAGACACAACCTTTCCTCTCGACTATTCAGACGATGGACTTGTACCCAGCTCGACCGCACTTAAACCGCATCACCTGCCCGCGGAGGAAAATTTTCCTGGGAAAATAATGTGCGCAAACCGGAAACACCCTGTGGGGCAGGTCGTTCGCCCTGAGTGTGCTTTCGCCGGTAGAGTTCCGTGGTCGCCCACTGGTGCGGAGGTGCCGAACACAGGGGCACGGACGCCGCAGCAAGACAGGTGGGGAACAAGGCTTCGGCCCAGGGCGTTGTGGCCGATTGAGCACGCAGAGCGAGTCAGGCAGCTGACGGAGGACAAGAGATGGCAGAACGGTCGCTTAGAGGGACCAACCTATCGGCGTTGAGTATGGAGACCGACGAGAACGTCGTCCTCTCCGAACGCCAGATCACCCGGTACGTCTGCGCCAACAACCACGTCAGCGAGCTTCCCTTCTCCGTCGAAGCGGACATCCCCCCCACCTGGGAATGCCGTTGCGGCCAGGAGGCCAAGCTCGTCGACGGACCTACCCCTGAGGAGAAACCCACCAAAGTGGCACGAACCCACTGGGACATGCTCCTCGAACGACGTTCCATCGCCGAGCTCGAAGAGCTCCTCGAAGAGCGGCTGACCTTGCTACGCGCCTCCCGAGGAGAGCCCACGGGCAAGCAGACCGCCTGAAGTACGTCGGAAGGGGCCTGGGTGACAAGATTTCTTGTCACCCAGGCCCCTTCCGACGTACCTGTCACAACGGGTTAAAGCACTTTCCCCTGCACGACGTCTGGGCCGTCCTCCCCCACCGACGACCCAGGGCCCTGCCTCCGGTCGGTCGAAGGGTCGCTGACGAACAACCGGCGCTCCACCGTTCCTTGCAAAATACGGCGAGCGATCGGCCGGGTCGGTGGAGCGACCGCGAAAAACCCGATGGCATCAGTAATGAAACCCGGAGCGAGTAGCAGCGCCCCGCCGACCAGCACAAGGGCGCTGTCGGTGAGTTCTTTACCGGGCATCCGCCCGGTTCGCAGGGCCTCGGAGAGTTTGCCCCACGTGCTGCGGCCCTCCCGTTTCATCAGCCATGCGCCGAACAACGATTCGGCGAGCAGAAGCGCAAAGGTCGGCCACCCACCGATAGTCCGCCCCACGGCAAGGATCACAGCGATCTCGGCGAGCGGCATGACCATCAATAGAATCAGCAGGAACGGGAAGACCTTGATGCGCCTCCGACGCTTGGCCCGCGCCGGAGTGCGAGGAGGCAGGTCGGTCATCGATCGAGGGAGTTCCACCGTCCGGAACGGACTCGCCCGAAGGCCGACTTCACTTGGGAAGCGCGATACTTCAGACCCCAGGTGGTCACATTGATCAACGACTCACGCACGATGTCACCGCTCATCTTGGAGTCGCCGATCTCTCGCTCGACGAACATGATCGGCACTTCGACGATCTCCAGCCCTGCCTTGACAGCCTTCCAGGTCAAGTCCGTCTGGAAGCAGTACCCGTGGGACTCCACCTGCTCCAAGCCCATCATCCGCAAGGAGTCGGTCCGGTAGACCCGGAAACCCGCCGTGGCGTCACGCACCGGCATCCCCAACAGGACGGCGATGTACAAGTTGCCGTACACGGAGAGCGCCTTACGGTGTGCAGGCCAGTTGACCACCGATCCCCCGGGAACCCACCGGGATCCGATCACGACATCGGCATTGGCCGCAGCAGCGAGCAGCGAGGGCAGGTGTTCCGGACGATGCGATCCATCTGCGTCCAGTTCCACGACCGCGTCGTAGCCCTGCTCCATCGCCCATTCGAAACCTGCGAGATAAGCCTTGCCGAGGCCTTCTTTGCCCTGACGGTGCATGACCTTGATCTTGTCGTCCTCAGCAGCCAGCGCGTCGGCCACCTCACCGGTTCCGTCCGGAGAGTTGTCCTCGAGGACAAGGATGTCGCACTCCGGAACAGCTTCACGGACGCGTTTGGCGATGATGGGGAGGTTTTCCCGCTCGTTGTACGTCGGGATCAGTACGACCACCTTCTCCAGGGGTGGGCGCATCCGCTCGGGGAGCTGGGGGGCGGCCTGACGGAAGCGTGAGAAGACGGACATGTGATCCTCGGCTCGTGAACGGACTGGTCACGCCATCCTACGGCGCTGACGGCCTACCGCCACTATCACAGCCAGGATTGTCAGGACACTTGTCCCATATGCCGGGAGATCGCCCAGTTCTGTGGCGATCGTCCGCTGATGACGCAGTGGGAGATCCTCGGTCAGCACTGCCTCCTCGAACAGCCCCGTCCATCCGTGGGTGACCCCGTCAGGGGTGATCAGGGAGCTGACCCCGACATTGCTGATGTGAGCCACGCTGCGTCCGTGCTCGATGGCACGCAGCCGGGAGATCGCCAGCTGTTGCACTGATTCGTCGGTGTACCCGAAGGTCGCATTGTTCGTGGGCACCATGATGATGTTCGCGCCTTCACGAACCCCGTCCCGTACGAGATCGTCGTAGGCGACCTCGAAGCAGATATTGGCTCCAATGGCCAGGCCTGGATCACCGCCCTGCCGTGGAAGGCGGAAGACGCCGACGTCGCGTCCACCCACGAAGTCACGACGGACCAGGTCGACCTTGTCGGTCAACGTACGGAAGAAACTGCGGTAGGGGATGTACTCCCCGAAAGGAACGGGGTGCCTCTTGTCGTACCGCTGGCTGGGCCGTTCCTCACCGGGTAGGTAGACCAAGGCCGCATTGGTGAGTTTGTCGGCCGGCTCGGAAAGCACCGCGCCCACGACGACCGGGGCGCCGATGGCCTCAGCCGCGCTGTGGATCCGTCGAGCGGCGTCCTCATGCCGAAGCGGATCGATGTCCGAGGAATTCTCCGGCCAGAGCACCACATCCGGTGTCTGTTCACCCTTGGCGCGGATCTTCAGCGCGGCTCGCTCGGTCAACGTCGCGTGGTTGTCCAGGATCGCACGGCGTTGGGCATTGAAGTCGAGCCCGGCCTGCGGGACATTGCCTTGGATCGCCATGATCCGAGCCGTGGGCCCGTCAACAGGCAGAGGGATGGCCAAGGGCATCAGGGCGAGGCTCAGCGCAGCAAGCATCGGCCAGGCGAGCTGAGGGAAGACCGCGAGGCGTGTAGCGGGCAGGTCCTCAGGAGCCTCAGCGGACGGCGGACGCAGACGGGCCGGGATCCTGGCCATGACAGGGCCTTGGACACGCCGCACGAGCTGCGCCAGCGCCACAGCGAGGAAACCGCCACACACAGCGACGACGAAGGTCACCCCCGGCGCCCCCGCGAGGCTCGCCACTCTGGCGAACGGGGCATCGGCCTGACCGAAGGCCACCCGCGCCCAGGGGAAGCCACCGAACGGCGTGGTACTCCGCAGCAACTCCATGAGAACCCAGGAGCCCCCGACCAGCCAAGGAAACGTTCGGTCACGCCAGTCGACGATGCCGGCGCAGACCCCGAGAACGAGGAAGTAGAGCCCTTCGAGCAGGCTCAACGCCATCCACGGACCAAGGCCGGTGTACACGCCTGCCCAGGAAAGCAGCGGAATCATGAAAGCCATGCCACCGAAAAATGCCGCGAGTGCGCCGCGGGCGGGTCCGGTTCCCCTGGCGCTCAGGGCGATGAGGGCGATTCCGAGGGGTGCTGCGTACCAGAGGTCGATGCCGGGTTGGGCGCACCACAGGAGCAGCCCGCCGGTGATTGCGAGGAGGGAGCGAGCTAGCACGTCGGGAAGAGTACCTGTCGTGGCTGGGATGTGGCTGCCTGGCAGGTTGACCTACGTCATTGCCCGGGAAAGGGGTGTGGCCTTTCCCGGGCAATGACGCGCCCACCGCCGTTGGGTCCTTCCCCGTGTGGAGGGGTGTTTTCTACTAGGCGTATGGAGCTTGGTCGGGCCGTTCGTCGCAGGGTTCGACGTGCAACGGCTCGTTTCAACATAGTCCCTGCAGGGATGCTGTCAATATCGCTGCGTCCTGGGGCGTTGGTGGAACTGTCCTGTTCATGAGCTGGTTTCTCGACGAATATTCAACTGGGGGGATTTAATTCACACTTCGTTGGGGGTTCTTTGGTGATGGTGGTTGGTGTGGGCTGACAGGGTGGGTGCATGTCTTCTCTGATGTTGGTGGATGCGGCGGGTTTGTATTACCGGGCGTTCTATGGGGTTCCTGCGGGTCGAGGGGGCTCTGACCAGCCTGGAAATAATGCGGTGCGGGGTTTTTTGGACATGTTGGCGTCTTTGGTGGGCCGGTGGCGTCCGGGTGGGCTGGTGGCCTGTTGGGATGCTGATTGGCGGCCCGCATTCCGGGTGTCGGCGGTCTCGTCATATAAGACTCATCGGTGCCATCCGGATGGTTCAGGGCGTGAAGATGTCCCTGAGGGGCTCGCTGAGCAGGTACCGGTGATCGCTGCGGCACTTGATGCGGTGGGGGTCGCTCGGGTGGGTGTCCCTGGTTTTGAGGCCGACGATGTGATCGGCAGTTTTGTGTCGGCGTTCCGGGGTCGGCCGATCGATATCGTGACTGGTGATCGGGATCTTTTCCAGCTGGTGAGTGACGAGCAGCGTGTCCGGGTCGTGTATATCGCCCGTGGTGGTGTGCGGGATGCTCAGGTGGTGGATGAGGCGTGGCTGGCGGAGCACTGTGGGGTGTCTTCGGGTGCGGCCTATGCCGATCTGGCGGTTTTGCGTGGTGATCCCTCTGATGGTCTGCCTGGTGTCGTTGGCGTGGGCGAGAAGACTGCGGTGTCTCTGCTTTCGACTTTTGGGGATCTGGCTGGGGTGGTGGCGGCGGTGGATGCTGCGGATATCCGGTTGAAGGGTGCTCAGGCCCGACGTCTGAGGGAGGCGCGGGCTTATCTCGATGTAGCGCCCACCGTGGTTCGGGTGGTCGCTGATTGTCCGTTGCCCTCTGGGGTTGATGGGGCGATTCCCCGGCAGGTTGCGGATCCTCGGCTGGTTTCGGAGTTGGCGGTCTCTTACCGGTTGACGTCAAGTTTCTCGCGGTTGATGTCTGCGTTGCAGATTGCTTGACCTCAGTCGAGTCTGTCTGCTGCGACGACGCCTCTCAGGATGGCCTGTGTGGCTTTTCGGGCGGTCTGGGCGAGCTCGGGCTGGGGAGCGGCTTGGGCGATCTGGTCGAGGAGGTCGACGACTTGTTTGCAGCGTCGGACGAAATCTCCGGGAGCTAGGTCGTTCCCGTCCAGGACGCGTTCGAGTCTTGCTCCGGTGGCCCATCGGTACATGGTGACGCTCAGCCCTGCATCAGGTGGGGTGGTCGTGGTGAGGCCTCTTGTGGTGAGTCGGTCATCGAGGGCGGACCACAAGTCTATCATGGCGTCGTAGGCCTGGGAGACCGCTGGTGTGGGCATCGTGGGGAAGGTGTTGTTTTCTTCTCTGCGGGGCTCGTGGACCAGGGTGGAGATGATTGCGGCGAATTCTTCTGGTGCGAGGGGGGTCCAGAGGTCGTGTCGGAGGCATTCGGCGACGAGTAGGTCGCGTTCGTTGTAGATCCTGCGCAGTTGTTCCCCTGCCGGTGTGACGGTGGTTCCGTTGTCGGTCAGGTATCCGAGGTCGGTGAGTACGTCGCACAGCCGGTCGAAGGTGCGTGCAATCGAATTTGTACGGCCTGCGACTTTTCTGCGTAGTGCGGCTGTTTCGCGTTCCAGGCGCCACCATCGTTCGGCCCATCTGGCGTGATGTTCACGGTCTGGGCAGCCGTGGCAGGGGTGTCGTCGTAATTGGGCTCGGAGGGCGTCGATACGCCGTTCGGTGCTGTGTGTCGGGGAGGCGTGATGCGGTTCGGTGGGGTGACTCGGAGGGGCGTCGATCGGGATGCGGGCACGAACAGTGGCTGCCAGGTCTTTGCGGTCTTTGACCACTCTGCTGTGGAAGTTCTTCGGGATCTTCAGCGTGGCCACGGCATGCGCCGGGCCGGTGAGTTCTCGCGGTCCGATACGGATGGAACGGGCGTCCTCGGTCAGAACGGTGACCAGGGGTTCGTGTCCGCGTGCACTGGCGGCTGCGAGGACGATCGCTCGTCCGTGGTGTCGCCCTTCGGTGAGGTGGATGACGTCGCCGGGGCGGAGGTTTTCGAGGCTGTGGGCGATGTGGGCGCGCTGAGCGGTGTGGCGTGCTCGTACAGCGTCCTTTTCGAGGTCGGAGATCTGTCGGCGAAGTGCTGCGTATTCGGTGAAATCTCCGAGGTGGCAGGTCATGGATTGGGCGTAGCCGTCGAGGGCTTCTTGGTTCTGGTGGATGGTGCGGTTCATGCCGACGACGGAGCGGTCTGCTTGGTATTGGGCGAAGCTGGTTTCGAGGACGTTGCGGGCTCGGTCTCGCCCGAAGGTGGCCACGAGGTTGACGGCCATATTGGGATTGGGTCGGAAGCTGCTGCGTAGTGGGTAGGTTCGGGTGGAAGCGAGACCGCCTACGGTGTCGGGGTCGGTGTGGGGATTCCAGAGGACGACGGCGTGTCCTTCGATGTCGACGCCTCGGCGTCCGGCACGTCCGGTGAGCTGGGTGTATTCGGCCGGGGTGATGTTGACGTGGGCTTCGCCGTTGAATTTGACGAGTTTTTCGAGGATGACGCTGCGGGCGGGCATGTTGATGCCCAGGGCGAGGGTTTCCGTGGCGAAGACGGCTCGGATTCGCCCGGCGGTGAAGAGCTCTTCGACGATTTCTCGGAAGGTGGGGAGCATTCCTGCGTGGTGGGCGGCGAATCCTCGGGTGAGGCCGTCGAGGAAGGAGTGGTAGCCGAGGACGGTGAGGTCGTCGGTGGCCAGCGCGGCGACGCGTTCTTCCACGAGTCGGTGGATGTAGTGGGCTTGGTCGTCGGGGACGAGGTTGGTGCCGGCGTGGAGGAGCTGTTGGACTGCGGCGTCGCATCCTGCTCGGCTGAAGATGAAGGTGATGGCGGGGAGCAGCCCTGCTTTGTCGAGGCTCTCGATGGCGGCGGCGCGGGAGTAGGGGCGCGTGGACGGCCGGTTTCGGTTGTCCATGTTGCCGGGGTGTGCCGTTCGAGTGGGTTTGTGCCGGATCTTTCCGCGACGGCCCCGGGGCCCGCCGATGTCTTCGAGTCGTCCTCGACGGTCGGTGGATCGGTGGTGTCCAGCGATGGCATCGCGGAGGTCGGGGTTGATGACCAGGTCGGTTTTCGTGGGTGTCGAGTTCTTGCTCTGAGTGGGTGTGCTCTCGGCGAAGAGGTCGTAGAGGCAGTTGCCGATCATCATGTGTTGCCAGAGCGGGACCGGACGGAATTCTTCGACGATGATGTCGGTCTGTCCTCGTACTTCGCCCAGCCAGGCGCCGAATTCCTCCGCATTGCTGACGGTGGCGGACAGGGAGATCACCTTGACGTGTTCGGGGAGATGGATGATGACTTCTTCCCACACGGCTCCGCGGAATCGGTCGGCGAGGTAGTGGACTTCGTCCATCACCACATAGCCGAGGCCGTCGAGGTCGGGGCTCTCCACATAGAGCATGTTGCGGAGCACCTCGGTTGTCATCACGACGACCGGGGCGTGTCCGTTGATCACCGAATCACCGGTGAGGAGCCCGACGTGTTCGGAGCCGTGCCGCCGGCACAGGTCGATGTATTTCTGGTTGGACAGAGCTTTGATCGGGGTCGTGTAGAAGGCTTTTCTGCCGTGGGCCAGTGCCAGGTGTACCGCGAACTCACCGACGACGGTCTTCCCTGCCCCGGTGGGTGCCGCGACCAGAACACCACGGTCGGCCTCCACGGCCTGGCAGGCCTTGATCTGGAAGTCGTCGAGAGGAAAATCGTAGCTCGCGGCGAAAGCCTGGGTCTGGGAGAAACGACGCTGCTCTCGAGCGGCCGCGAACCGTTCTGCAGGTGACGACATGAGGTCAGGCTACGGCAGCGACCTCGGCTGGCCATCGGTTGTCCGGTGCGGTGGGCTACGCAGCCTTGGTCACAGCGGGCTGGCTTCGTCGTCGGAGGCCTGAGTACTCCAGTCAGGTCGGCGCCGGGCGCGGCGTCGATCGTTGAGCGCCGCGATACCGCAGGCCAAGAAATAGAGCGCCACCATGGGTAGGGCGAGGGTGAACATGGTGAAAGGGTCTGGGGTCGGGGTCATCACGGCAGCGAAGACGAAGATACCGACGACGGCGAAACGCCAGACGGTGAGCATCGACGAGGCCGGGAGTATCCCGATCAGGTTGAGCGCCACGAGGAAGACCGGGAGCAGGAAAGCCAGCCCGAAGGCGATGATGAAACGGGTCACGAAGCGGATGTAGTCCGGGGCCTGCACGATGTTGTCGGCCTCGGCCGGCGTGAATTCGAGAAGGATCTGGACGGCTTTGGGCAGGGTGATGTAGGCCAGGTAGCAGCCGGCGCCGAAGAGCGGGACCGCGCAGAAGAAGAAGGACAGCGCAGTACGTTTCTCACGGCTGGTCAGGCCAGGAACGATGAAGGCCCAGATCTGATAGATCCACATCGGCGCAGAGATGATCAACGCGATGAAGATGGCGACCTGCAGCTGGATGGCGAAGGGGTCGGTCAGCCCCCCGAAGTTGACCTGACCACCTTGTCGTTTGATCGGCTGGATCAGCAAGGTCAACGCGGGGTGGTAAAGCTTCCATCCTGGGATGACCGCAACCAGGATGGTCACTGCGGCGATCAGGAACCGGTTGCGCAGTTCACGGAGGTGATCGACCAGGGACATGTGCCCCTCGGGGTCACGTTTCGGTCCCCCTGGAAGAGAGAGTCTCACCGGAGGGAAGATCAGCGGGTCGGGCCATAGCCGGGGCCCTCGGGCTTGACCTCGGCCTGACGCTTCGCCTCGAACTCTGCACGGACCTGCGCTTCGATACGGGCCCGGTCGGCTTTCTCCGCCTCTTCCTGACGGATCTTGGTCTCGACCTCGCTACGAATCCGTGCTTCGCGCTGTTCCGCAGTCTCAGCGGGCGCGGTTCCCTCAGCGCTCTTCGGAGCCGTCTGCGGGACGGTCTGACCAGGCACGGTCGTCTGGCTGGCCGCGCTCGGTTTGTCGTCGCTACGCATCTCCTCGACCTCAGCTTTGAGGATGCGCATGGAACGTCCCAGGCTGCGGGCAGCGTCAGGCAGCTTCTTCCACCCGAAGAGAATCACGACGATCAGGACGATCACGATGAACTCAGGACCGCCTAGCCAGTGTGGCATATGTCACGCCTTCCGCTGAGAACTTGACTTGCGCACCGTCGCGAAGGAAAAGGCTCCGGCGCCGGTCAGTGTACGTCCTCCACCGGAGAGTAAGCCGCGAGCGCCTCGCGGGCGCCTTGGGCGATCTCGTCGGCGAGCCAGGTGGGTTCTAGTACTCGGGCTGTGCCGCCGGTGCTCCAGAGGAGTCGTCTGAGCCAGGCGACGTCGGCGGTGTGGAGGGAGAGGATGGATTTTCCGTTGGGTAGTCGTTCGAAGGAGACGTGGGGGTAGTAGTCGCGCATCCATTCTGTGGTGGGGGTGAGTTCTAGGCGGATGAGGAGGTCGTCTGGTCCTGGTTGGAAGATGCCGTTGTCGACGTCGCGGGGGCGGGCGTGTTGGGGGGGTGTTCCGGGTTGGTTGAGGAGGGTGATTTCTTCGACTCTGTCGAGGCGGAAGAGTCGTACGGCGTCGGAGCGGTGGCACCAGCCTTCGAGGTATGCGCGGCCGTCGACGCTGGTGATGCGCATGGGGTCGACGTCGCGTTCGGTGGTTTCGTCGCGGGCGGCGACGAGGTAGCGCAGGTGGATGCGTTGTTGGGTGTGGAGGGCTTGTCGTGCGGTGGCGAGGATGTGTTCTTGGGTGCCTTCGGTGATGTTGATTTGGATGCGGTTTTGGGCGGCTTCGACGGTGGGGGCGGCGGCTGAGGAGATGGCTTCTTCGAGTTTGGCGAGGGTGCGGTTGAGGGGGTCTCGTTCTCCTGGTCCGGGGATTTCGGCGAGGGTGCGGAGGGCGATGATGAGGGTGAGTGCTTCGTCTCGGCTGAGGCGTAGTGGGCGGGAGATGGTGTCTGCGTTGCTGAGGTAGATGCGGCCTTCTTCCCATTCGGCTTCGATGAGGTCGTCGGGCATGCCGCCGGGTGTGCCGCAGAGGAAGAGTAGTGCGAGGTCGGCTTCGAGTTGTTGTCGTGTGATGTGGAGTTCTTTGGCGGCTTGGTTGATTTCGATGCCGGGG
This sequence comes from Austwickia chelonae, assembly GCF_003391095.1. Classification (NCBI taxonomy): domain Bacteria; kingdom Bacillati; phylum Actinomycetota; class Actinomycetes; order Micrococcales; family Dermatophilaceae; genus Austwickia; species Austwickia chelonae. Next base: position 1,856,618 of record NZ_CP031447.1, read on the forward strand.
CGGTGGAGGAGCCAGGGGACCATGGTGAGGAGGCGTGCGAGGCGGTCGCTGGCTGATTCGTGGGGTTGGCGTGTGGGTTTTTTGTGTTGTCGGTCGTTCATTGGGGTCTTCTTGGGGTGTGGGTGTCGGCTGCGCCTTGGAGTCTGTGGGTGACGGCTTGGACGATGTCGGGTGGGGTGAGTGCGATGACGTCGGGGCCGTAGGAGGCGAGTTCTTCGGCGAGGGTTTCGGTGTTTTGGGCGTGGAGGGTGAGGGTGTCCCATCCGGGGTGGTGGGGGGTGGGGGTGGTGGTGGTGGCTCGTCGGCGTAGTGCTCGTCCGGTGTTGGGGCGTACGGCGATCTGGGCGAGGAAGGGTGTGGCTGAGGTGATGCGTTGTTGGACGAAGGTGCGGGGGCGGTGTCCGGTGGGGACGTTGTAGCTTCCGGGTTTGCCGGTGCGTTGGATGTTGTTAGTGATGCGGCTGAGTCGGAAGATTCGGGGTTCGTTGAGTTCGGTGTCCAGGGCGGTGAGGTACCAGTGTCCGCTCCAGCTGGTGAGTCCCCAGGGGTGGACGTTGCGGGTGCGGGTTTGTCCGGTGTGGGCTGAGGTGTAGGTGAAGGTGATGGGGCAGGTGTCGATGACGGCTGCGCGGATGGGTTCGAAGGTGGGTTCGGGGGTGCGGATGCGTGCTTCGATGCCGATGATGGAGCTGTCGTCGCGTTCTACGCCGTCGGCGGCGAGTTTGCGTAGTGCTGTGGCGGCGGGTCCGCTGAGTGAGGCTTGTGCCCAGGTGCGGTTGGCGAGTGCGAGGACTGCGAGTTCGTCGGGGGTGAAGTGGAGTTCGGGGAGGTCGTATTCGCGGCGGTCGATGCGGTATCCGGGTTCGTCGCCGAAGAAGGAGTCGAGGTGTTCGGTGATGAGGGGGATGCCGAGGTCGCGTAGTTCTCCTTTGTCGCGTTCGAACATGCGTTCGAAGGCTTCGTCGGAGGTGGTAGACGCGTAGGCCGCGACCGAGGACCTGATTTGGTCCCGGGTCAGCGGCCTACGCGTGTATAACAGGCAGATCACCACGTTGAGCAACCGTTCGGTCTTCGCGGCGACCATCGGCTGGGAACTCATGGGGTTGACGCTACCTGTCCGGTAGCTGTCTGGTGGCGGGTGGTGATGGGTGCCCTGTGTATATGGGGGTTAGCGCACGCCCATGAGGTCGACGACGAAGATGAGGGTCTCTCCTGGTTTGATGACGGCGCCGGCGCCTCGGTCTCCGTAGCCGAGGTGCGGGGGGATCACCAGTCGGCGTCGTCCGCCGACTTTCATGCCTGCGATGCCTTCGTCCCAGCCGCGGATGACTCGGCCTGTGCCCAGGGGGAAGGAGAGGGTTTCTCCTCGGTTCCAGGAGGCGTCGAATTCCTCGCCGGTGGACCAGGCGACTCCTACGTAGTGGGCTTCGACGAGGGATCCGGGGCGGGCTTCGACGCCGTCGCCTTCGATGAGGTCTTCTACGGTCAGTTCGGCTGGGGGGTTGTCTCCGGGGAAGTCGATCTCCGGTTTGGTGCGATTCGTCTCGGACATGTGACTCACTCCTTGTTCAGGTCGTCGGGATGTGGGTGGAGCTGGGTGGTTCAGGCGTCGTAGGCGTCCAGGATGTCCAGGACGAAGATGAGGACGTCGTCGGGTTTGATGTCCGCTTTCGGTTCGCCTTTGTCGCCGTAGGCGTCTTCGGGTTGAGCCACGATGAGGAGGCGGGAGCCGACTGTGTGTCCGGGGATCGCGTTGTCCCAGGCTTTGATGAGGTTGCCCTCCCCCACGGGGAAGTCGACGTAGTTGGGGTCGTGGTTGCCGGAGTAGTCGAAGGGTTTGCCCGGGTCACGCCAGGTCACGCCGGTGTACCGGAAGCGGACGACCTGGCCTTTCTCGACCTTCTTGCCCGTCCCGGTGATGAGTGGCTGTACGACCTTGTCCTTCGTCGCCTGTGGTGAGGGGACGGTGATTTTGGCTGGTTTCTTCAGGTCGTCGGGTACTTCGGCGGTGGGGAGACCGGCTTTGGGTGGGACGGGGGTTCCGGTGGCGCGTTCCAGTACCGGGCGTGCAGCGACCACGTCGATCACGAAGAGCAGTGAGTCGTCCAGGGACATACCCTCGGGCAGCTGGGCGTCGTTCATCATTTTGGAGGCCGGGACCGCGGCGAGTACCTGCGCGCCGATCTTCTGTCCCTTGACCGCTTTGTTGAAGACGTCGACGACGCCTTCCTCACCGACTTTCAATGATGTGGGCCGCCCGGCGTAGGACGAGCTGATCAGTTTGCCGTCGGCGCCCGAGTAACGGGCGTGGTGGACGTCCAGCCACGCTTTGTCGCCGATCTGTTCGCCGGTGCCCTCTTTGATCACTCGAGTGTGTGAATCCTTGGACCGTACGGGCTTCTCCACCAGCTGCAGGGTGGGAGGCGTGGTGGCATTCGCTCCTGGGGTGACCGTGATCTTGTCGAAGGCCGCGTTATTCGCGGGCGCATTTGACGAGGACGACGATCCTGGTGAGTCCGCTGGTCCGTCGGCGCATCCCGTCACGAGCACTGCGGGGAGGATGGCCAGGCTGAACAGGCGTAATGTCACAGAGCGCACAGGCAGAACCTAACTTCGCTGGAGACTCGAGCACGGTGGAAGGCGCAGTGGGAAATCGGGCGCCGGACCGCTGACCAGCCTAACCCGGCTGCCCCTCGCCGGAGGAGGAGCACCTTACACCGGGACCGCTCATCCCCGCATGGAGGAGATCAACCGGTCGACACGTTCGTCGACGTGCGCGAAGGGATCTTTGCAGATCACCGTGCAGCCCTCGTCCCCGTCGATCCTCAGATGGGTCCAGTCGACCCGGACAGGCCTGTCCATTTCCTCGGCGGCTTCCACCAGTGCACCGCGCAGGCGGGCACGGGTCGTCTGCGGCGGGCGGGTCATCGCGGCGGTGACATCTTCGTCGGTGGTCCACCGGTGCAGCTGTCCGGCGTTTTCCAGCTTGGCCGCCAGCCCGCGGTGGGGGTCGATGTCGTGGTAGAGCAGGTCGAGCTGGGCCAGCCGCGGGTCGGACCAGCTGAGTCCGTGCCGTTCGGCTTGCCGGGTGATGAGGGCGTATTTGGCGGCCCAGTCGACATGGCGGGCTATTCGGTGGGTCGTCTGCATTTCCATCGCGTCGAGGACCTCGTCCCACAACGCCAAGGTTTCTTCGTCCCAGGGTCGGGCCGGGCCGTGTTCGGTCAGATGGTCGGCGGCGAGCGTGTAGTAGACGCGCTGGATGTCAAGGGCGTTGACATGGCCGGTGACGGTGGGAAAAGTGGCACGGCCGGTGAGGTCGTTCCCTACGGTGCGGATGGCTGAGGCGGTGTCGCTGGGAGTGTGGTCCGGTGGGATACTCCCGGCTTCGAGAGCACGCAGGACGAGATCGAAGGTGGCGGTCTTCAGGAGGGTGGAGGACTCGGCCATATTGCTGTCGCCGACGATGACGTGGAGTCGACGGTGACGGCTGGCGTCGGCGTGGGGTTCGTCGCGGGTGTTGATCATCGGGCGCGCGCGGGTAGTGGCACTGGAGGCGCCCTCCCAGATGACTTCGGCGCGTTGGGAGAGGCAGTAACGAGCCTTCCCGTCAGGTGTGGTGATGAGTCTTCCTGCCCCGCAGATGAGCTGGCGGGTCACGAGGAAGGGGGTGAGTGTTCTGGTGAGGGTGTTGAGGTCGGTGTTCCGGCAGATGAGGTAGTTCTCGTGGCAGCCGTAGGAGTTGCCCGCGGAGTCGACGTTGTTACGGAGGAGGAAGATCTTCGTGTTCGGGTTTTCCTCGACGAGATGCTCCTCAGCGCGGATGACCAGGTCCTGGAGGATGCGGGTCCCGGCGCGGTCCTGGGCGAGGAGATCCGGGAGGGTGTCGCACTCGGCGGTGGCATATTCAGGGTGATTGCCGACGTCCAGGTAGAGGCGCCCGCCGTTGCGGAGAAAAACATTGCTGCTGCGGTGACGTCGGACGATGTCACGGAACAGACACCGGACGATGTCATCGGCTCCGGGTCGGTGTTCTCCTCCGGCGTGGCAGGTGACTCCGTATTCGGTCTCGAGGCCGAGGATGCGCCGGTCCATGAGTCAGCGGCCGGTTCCGCGAAGATCGCTGTGCTGGGTCTGCGGGTTGGTGGAACGGGGACGCAGGTCGGGAAGGTCGACGTCGTCGAGTCTGCGGAAGGTTCGTCGCGGACGGGTCCGGTCGAGCAGGGCGATCTCGAGGGGCGCCGGTGGGATGTCTTCGCGGCGCAAGGCGACAGAGGCTTGGGAGATGACCTCGGCCACCGTCAGGGTGTGGCTCAACTGCGGGCGCAGTGCTGCGGTGACTCGTTCGGCCGCTCCCCCCGACACGGCGTAAAAGGGCTCGTCGCGGACCGACCCGTCGTAGGAGATGCGGTAGATCTCGTCCCGGGCCGGTTCGGCACCGACCTGGGCGAGGAGGATCTCCACTTCGAAAGGTTTGGAGTCCTGCGCGAAAGTAGCCCCCAAGGTCTGGGCATAGGTCCCGGCGAGCGCGCGGGCGGTGACATCGGTGCGGTCGTAGGCGTAGCCGCGGAGGTCTGCGTAGCGGATGCCGGCGACGCGGAGGGTTTCGAATTCGTGGTATTTGCCGACTCCGGCGAAGCCGATGCGGTCGTGGATCTCGGCGATTTTGTGGAGGGTGGGGCTGGGGTTCTCGGCGATGAAGAGGATGCCTTCTTGGCAGCTGGCGGCGAGGACGGAGCGTCCGCGGGAGATGCCTTTGCGGGCGAATTCGGCTCGGTCTTTGGTGAGTTGTTCGGGTGAGACGTAGAAGGGTGTGCTCATCGGGCGCCTCCGGGGTTGTGTCGGCGGTCGGCGACGAGGTTTTCGACGATGGTGGCGATGTCGGTGTCGGCGACGAGTCGGGCGCCGTTGGTGTCGGCGAGTGCACAGGTGGGCCAGAGTCTGCGGGCGATGTCGGGGCCGCCGGTGGCGGTGTCGTCGTCGGCGGCGTCGTAGAGGGCTTCGATGGCGATGTGGAGTGCGGTGTCGGCGTCGAGGGCGGGGTGCCAGAGTTTTTTGAGGGCTCCGCGGGCGAAGAGGGATCCTGATCCGACGCCGGCGTAGTCGTGTTCTTCGTAGCATCCGCCGGCGATGTCGTAGCTGAAGATGCGGCCGGTGTGGCCGTCGTGGCCGGCGTAGAGGGGGATGACGCCGAGTCCGCGTAGGGCGAGGGGGAGGTTTCCTCGGATCATGGTGCGGAGGCGGTTGGCGCGGCCTTCCAGGGAGAGGGGGGTGCCTTCGATTTTTTCGTAGTGTTCGAGTTCGACTTGGAAGAGGGAGACCATTTCGGTGGCGACGCCGGCGACGCCGGAGATGCCGACGAGGGAGCTTTCGTCGGCGACGAAGACTTTGTCGATGGTGCGGTTGGCGATGAGGTTTCCGCTGGTGGCGCGTCGGTCTCCGGCCATGACGACGCCGCCTTCGAAGGCGACGGCGACGATGGTGGTGCCGTGTGGGAGTGCGGTGTCGGTCTGGGTGGGCAGGGTGGTTGGTGCGGTGGGGAGGAGTTCGGGGGCGTGTTCGGTGAGGAAGGTGGAGAAGGAGGATGTTGAGGCGGTGAGGAAAGCGGGGTCGAATCCGCGGGTGTGGGAGGTCACTGGCCGCCTTTCTGGATGAATCCGCGGACGAATTCTTCGGCGTTGGATTCCAGGAGGCTGTCGATGTCGTCGAGGACGGCGTCGATGTCGGCGTCGAGTTCGGTTTTGCGGGTGGTGGTCTGGGGTGCGGCCGGGGGTGGGTCCTCTGCGGGGCCGGTGTGTGGGGGGGTGATTCTTTCCTGGCCTGGCATCGTGTCCTCCTGGTGGGGTGGTGTCTTTCAGACTAGATGTTCCCGGTGAGTTCGTTCAGGAGTGTGTCGGCGTCCGGGCTGCGTTCCAGGAGTGCGTGGGTGCGTTGGCGGGTGCCTCTGGTCGGGTCGAGGGTGTCGATGCGTTGGAGTGCGGGGCGTCCGGGGATGTCGAAGACGAGGCTGTCCCAGGACGCGGCGATGATCTGGTCGGGGTAGCGGCGGAGGCATTCTCCGCGGAACCAGGCGCGGGTGTCCGGTGGGGGGTTGGTGGTGGCGTGGTGGACGTCGCTGGGGTCGGTGAGTCTTTCGAGGGAGCCGCGTTCTTCGAGCCGTCGGGCGAGGCCTCGTCCGGGGCGCAGGTCTGACCATTGGATGTCGACGGCGGTCAGTAGTGGGGCGTCCCAGTTCAGGCCGTCGCGGTGGCGGTATCCCTCCAGGAGGGTCATTTTGGCGACCCAGTCGATGTGGGCTGCAGCGGAAGCCGGGTCGTGTTCCAGTCGGTTGAGGACGTCTTCCCAGCGGAGCAGGACTTCGGCGGTGTCTGGGTCGAGGTCGTCGCCGACGGTGACGGCGAGATGGCGGTGGACCAGTTCGAGGTAGGTCCATTGGAGTTGTAGGCCTGTCAGGGTACGTCCGGTCTCGGTGCGGACGGTGGTACGCAGGGTCGGGTCGTGGGAGACGGCGTGCATCGCGGTGACAGGGTCTGCGGGGGTGATCTCGGCGGGGTCGACGCCGAGGCCGGTGAGTCCGCCGTGTTCGATCATGCTCAGGACGAGGCTGGTGGTGCCGGTCTTGAGGAGACCGGCGACCTCGGCGAAGGTCGCGTCCCCGACGATCACGTGCAGTCGGCGGTGTCGGCGAGGGTCGGCGTGGGGTTCGTCGCGGGTGTTGATGATGGGGCGACGGAATGTGGTCTCCAGGCCGACGCGGTTCTCGAAGAAGTCTGCTCTGGCGGAGATCTGGTAGCCGGAGGTTTGGGATCGGGTTCCCAGGCCGACGCGTCCGGCTCCGCAGATGACGGGACGGGACACGAAGAAGGGGGTCAGGTCGGAGACGATCCGCTCGAAGGGGGTCTCTCTGGTGACGAGGTAGTTCTCGTGGAAGCCGTAGGAGGCGCCTTTGCCGTCGGTGTTGTTCTTGTAGAGGTTGACCGGTGGTCCGTGGCGCGGGTCGGTGGCGGGTACACCTTCTGGTACGTCTTCGTCGAGCAGTTCGATGGCGCGCGCCATGGCGAGTTCACCGGCGCGTTCCCACAGGAGGGTGTCGCGGGGGGTGCTGGTCTCGGGGGCGCTGTATTCGGGGTGTGCGTGGTCGACGTAGAGGCGGGCGCCGTTGGTGAGGACGGTGTTGGCGACGGTGGGGTCGTCGGCCCATTCGTCGGTGAGTTGGCTGGGGTGGGCGTGTCTGCGGGGGGCGGTCCATCCGCGGGCGTCGGTCAGGGGGTCTTCGCCGGTGTAGTCCCAGTGGTGGTTGAGGTGGCGGTGTCCGCGGTCTTGGGCGTAGGCCTGTACGACGCGTCCGGAGGCGACCATGGGGTTGGCGTCGGGGTGTCCGGTGACGGTGATGCCGTATTCGGTCTCGGTGCCCATGATTCGTCGGACGGTCATGCCTGCAGCCTACGCAGGGTCGGGGATCGGTTCGTGGGGGTTGGCGGTGGGGGTGGGTGTCCGGTTCTAGAGTGGCGGGCATGGTCGAGGGTTGTGCGGGTCCGGTCGGCGGGTGCCCGTCGGAGGGTTCTCCGGGTCGGGATGAGGAAGTGGCGGCGTTGGTGCACGGGGTCACCGGTGCGGGGTCAAGGATCCTGGATGCTGGGTGCGGCCCGGGTGGGGTCGCAGCTGTTCTGGCCGGCTTGGGGCATCGGGTGATGGGGGTGGATGCTGATCTGGAGGTGCTACGTGCCGCGGCGGAGAAGGTTCCTCAGGTGCCTTTCTGGATGTCGGATCTGGCCGAGTTGGATGTGCCTCAGGCTGCGGTGGCCGGCGGGTTCGATGTGGTGTTGTTGGCGGATGTGGTGCCTCGACTACAGCCGGGGAGCGTGGGCGCTGTGATGGGTCAGTTGAGGGGGGTCTGTCGTCCGGGTGGGTTGATCGTGGCGGGTCTTGCAGCGGATCCAGGGACGGTGGCCGAGTACGAGGGTGCGTGCCGGGCGGCGGGTTTGGTGTCCCAAGAGCGGTGGTCGGGGTGGTCCGGGGCGGCTTTCGGCCCAGGTTCTCGGTATCTGGTGTCGATGCACAGTCGTCCGGTGCCGCAGGATCGGGTCCTGCGCTCGGGGTGGTGGTCCCGGCTGTTCGGGCCGAGGTGACTGTTCTTGGTCTTGGCTGGTTCTCCGTCAGGAGACCTGGTCATCGGTCAGGATGTGGGGGTGCCGTCAGGGGTGGGGGGCGGGTGCCCTTCCAGTACTGCTTGGACGAGGGCGACGTAGCGGTCGATGAAGGGCTGCTGGGCTGGCTCGTCGAGGTCGTCGCGCAGCGCCATGGGACGTAATGCCAGTGCCAGTCCGATCAGCAGGCAGGCGACGGTGTCGGCCCGGTCGCGCCCATCGAGGTCGTCGGGTAGGTGTGCTCTGACGTGGGAGAGCACCTGGTCGAGGAAACGGTCTCGTTCCAGGCGAGGGTCCGGGGACTGCCAGGTCAGGAAGACACCTTGGGCCCAGGGGTCCTTCTCTCCGGTGCGGGCCCGGGCGACGACCCGGCCGACGAGGTAGTGGCCGAGTTCGTCGAGGGGTACTTCAGCGGTGGTGGGCTCCCCGACCTGTGGGGTGGAGATGGTGTAGAGGGCAGCTTTGGAACCGAAAAGTTTCATGACCAGGGCTGGTGAGACCCCGGCGTCTTCGGCGATGCCTCGGATGGTGACTCCGGCGTATCCGTATTGATGGAACAGGTTGGCTGCGCTGTCCTGGATACGTTGCCGTGTGGTGCTCTCTCCCATGTGATTTCCCTTCCAGCACTGAAGCTACCCTCTGCGGCGTCTCCGGAAGGGCGGAGTGCTTCCGTCAGGTCGGGCAGCCTGCTTCGGTGTCGAGAAGATCGACTGTCGTTTTCGGCATGGCGCAGGAGCTTACGGTCGATATGCTGACTTTACGTTTTTCGCCGATGCCGAAGGACTTGCCCCGTGCGTGACGTCATTGTCTTCTCCGGCTCAGCCCATGAACCTCTGGCACGACGGATCTGCAGCCACCTGGGTGTGCCTTTGTCGCAGGTCGACATCAAGAGATTCAGCAACGACTGTCTTCAGGCCCAGCTGTTGGCGAACTGCCGCCAACGAGACGTGTACATCGTCCAACCGTTGGTGCCGCCCACCCAGGATCATCTCGTCGAACTGTTGATGATGGTGGATGCCGCTCGGGGTGCTTCGGCCTCGCAGATCACCGCGGTGATCCCCCACTATGCGTACGCCCGGTCGGACAAGAAGGACGCCTCCCGGATCTCCTTGGGCGGCCGGCTCGTGGCAGACATGCTGGTCACGGCAGGAGTGCATCGGGTGCTGACCATGGCCCTGCACGCCCCGCAGGTGCATGGTTTCTTCTCGGTCCCGGTGGACCATCTCACCGCGATCGGGGTCCTGGCCGACCATTTCCACGGTCGTTCCTTGGAGAACCATGTCGTGGTCTCCCCCGATCTGGGCAATGCCAAGCAGGCCACGTTGTTCGCCCGGCTGTTAGGTCTGCCGGTGGCTGCCGGGAGCAAGCAGCGGGTCTCCGACGAGAAAGTCGTCATCGATTCGATCGTGGGAGACGTGGCCGGGCGGCGAGCTATCGTCCTGGACGACGAGATCGCCACCGGGGGGTCGATCGTCGAGCTGCTGGACCGGTTGTCCGATGCGGGCTGCCCGCAGGCCTCGGTGGCGTGCACCCACGGCTTGTTCGTCGGGCAAGCCGTGGAACGTTTGACAGGACACCCGATGATTTCCGAAGTGGTGACCACCGATACGGTGCCACGGCCTGATAGTTTCGCCACGCTCCAAGTCCGCTCCGTGTCACGTCTGTTCGCCGAAGCCATCGCCCGTATCCACGTCGGTGAATCTGTGAGCAGCCTGTTCGACGGAGTCGACCCGGCACATGCATCTCCACAACGCCAGCTCCCCCTCTACGACGATGCGGACGACGCGACGTTGTGCACGACGGAAGGATGAAGCACATCATGGAGGACTACGCCGTGTACGAGGCCCACAGCCCCGAGGCGACCCACGCGCCCCGAGTACCGTGGGCGGGTTTCGGGGTGGATATCGTCCTCATCCTGTTGTTCGCCGCGATCGGGCGGATCAGCCATGCCGAGACCATGAGCCTGCCTGGTTTCCTGATCACCGCATCCCCTTTCCTCGCCGGAACGGTCGCGGCCTGGGCCGTCTTGGTCGGCCGGGGTCATCCACGGCCTGGGTCCCTGCTCGGAGGCACCATCATCTGGATCTCCACTGTGGCAGTGGGTATGGCCTTGCGGGCCCTGACCGGGCTGGGCGTCCAGCCCAGCTTCGTGGTGGTCTCCTTGCTGTTCACCGGGTCTTTCCTGCTGGGATGGCGCGCGCTCGGAGACATTCTGGTGCGCCGTTATTCGCGTTGAAGGTTTGTTCGAGGGGCTGTTGACGACCGGTGGTGGTCGTCAACAGCCCCTCGTCTGCTGTCGCCCCTCAGGTCGCTGCGGTCACCAGAAGGCGCGTGCGGTCTCCGTCGGCCCGTCGACTTCGGTCAGCCCGGCGTCGACGACCCGTACCGGCGCATCTTCGAGTGTGGACCACCTTGCAGGAGTAGGGGCGTCGAGGACCAGGACGCGCCACCCCTGGTCGAACCAGGCGCGCAGTTTCGCTGATTCGTGGTCCAGGACGAGTCGTTCCCAGGCGAGTTGGGCGGCATGCCCACATTGGGCTGCCGCTTTACCGCTGCTGAGCTTCACCGCCGGGTTCAAGGCGATGACGACCTGTGCTGCGGATTCGTCGATCGAGCTGTCGTCTTCTCGAGGGAAATCTGTTCCGGCGACCTGGAGGTCGTCGAGGATCTTGGGGAGCGGCCTGGCCGGCATGGGGACGAAGGCCCGGACCTGGGCGCCATGGTGGTCGACGGTGACTCCGGGGATTTCCTGGGCGCGTTCCCAGCGGATCCCGCGGGCGCGACGGACCAGTTTTCGGATACGTCCACGTCGCCAATGATGTACGTCTGCGGCCCAGGCGCCCTCGCCGCGGGCACGTTCGTCAGCGAGGAGGCTGACCACGGCCTGGGCTGCTGCTTCGCATACCGCGCGGTGGCTGGACAGGTCGTTCTTGTCGTAGCGCACGGCCAGTTGCATGCCCCAGGGTTCGTCGGGATCGCGGGGTGTGGGGGAAGCAGGTGCGGTCTCGGCGGGGTGGGTTTCGTTCACAAATATTCTCCAGTCACCGGTACGTCTTCCACCGGGCGGTGACGAGCGTGACCGGGGTATCCGTTGTCTGCCCCGTCCGGGGTCCCGGCGGATGTCCCGGTGGGTAGATGGTGGTCCTTGAGCCTGATGATCTGAGTGACCCGTTCTGCTTTGCGTCCGGAGATCCGCATCCATTCATCAGGGTCGGCGGTATTGGGCAAGGTTTCGTTCTCGGCGAATTCTGCAGCGAGCGCGTCCAGGAGCAGGTCGACGGTCAGTCCTTTTTCTCCTCCGGAGAGGACCTGTTTGACGGCGGCGCGTTTGGCGCGGTCGACGATATTGCGGATCATCGCGCCGGAGGCGAGGTCGGCGTAGTCGAGGATCTCTTCGCGTCCGGAGGCGAAGGTGACGTGGAGGAAGGCGTTCTGGGGGGTGTGCGCGTACATGGCGTCGACGACGGTGTTGATCATCCGGAGGGTGGTGCGTTGGGGGTCGTGGTCGTCCTTGGCGAGTTCGCTGTGGCCGATCGGTAGGTCGGCGGTGAGATATTTCGCGAAGATCTCTTGGGCTCCGGTGTGGTCGGGGCGGTCGATGTGGATCTTCGCGTCGAGTCTTCCGGGACGCAGGATTGCCGGGTCGATCATGTCTTCCCGGTTGGAGGCTCCGATGATGATGACGTTGTCGAGGCGTTCCACGCCGTCGATCTCGGCGAGGAGTTGCGGGACGATGGTGGTTTCCACGTCGCTGGAGCGGCCGGAGCCTCGGGTGCGGAACAGGCTGTCCATCTCGTCGAAGAAGATGACGACGGGGGTGCCGCTGGAGGCGTGTTCCCGGGCTCGGGCGAAGATCGTGCGGATGTGTCTTTCGGTTTCCCCGACGTATTTGTTGAGTAGTTCGGGGCCTTTGATGTTCAGGAAGTAGCCGGTGGGTTTCTCGTCGGGTCCGATGGCGGCGGCGCTCTGGCGGGCCAGGGATGCGGCCACGGCTTTGGCGATGAGGGTCTTGCCGCAGCCTGGGGGGCCGTACAGCAGGACGCCTTTCGGGGGGCGGAGGTGGTGTTCTCGGAAGAGTTCTGGGTGCAGGTAGGGCAGTTCGATCGCGTCTCGGATCTGTTCGATCTGTCCGGACAGTCCCCCGATGTCGGTGTAGGACAGGTCGGGTACTTCTTCGAGGAGGACGTCTTGGACTTCGGCGCGGGGGATGATCTCGTGGACGAAGCCGGTCCGGAGGTCGAGGAGGACCTGGTCGCCTTGGCGTAGTGGGCTCTCGGTCAGGGCTGCGGCGCGGAGCACGACCCGGTGGTCGGTGTCGGTGACCGTGACCACGAGTCGGCCGCCGGGCAGGGTTTCGTGGACGGTCACCACGGTGCCTGCGCGGGGGTCGTCGACGACTTCGACCACTGCGAGGGCTTCGTTGACTCGGACTTCGGTGCCGGGGGTGAGTGCGTCGGCCTGGACGTCGGGGCTGACGGTGACTCGCATCTTGCGTCCGCTGTGGACGAGGTCGACCGAGCCGTCCGGGTGGGTGGAGAGCACGCTGGCGAAGGTCGATGGCGGGGTGGAGAGCGCTTGGACCTGGTTCTTCAGGTCGACCAGTTGGGCGCGTACCGTGCCCAAGGCCTGTGCGAGCTCGGAGTTCTTCCTCGACAGGCGGGTCACCGTCGTCCGTAGCCCTGCCGTGGAGGTCTGGTCGGGGTCGGGTGACGCTGCGCCTGTCGAGCTGTGGGTCATACCTGTCCTTGACCTGACGTTGACGTGTCGGAGGGTGTGCCCGTGGTTTCGCGGGCGTTCCGGGCGAGTCGCCGCAGTTTCTTGTCGGACAGGGGGCGTTCGCCCATCGTCTCGGGCGTCCATTCCTCGGCGGACGTGGCGGATTCGCTTGCGTGCGCGGTGTCCTCGGTCACTGCAGAGCTCTCGGTGTCTCCACCATAGGCTCCTTTGGCCGGGCGACGCTTACGAAGCGGCGGGGTCACTCCTGGGGCAAGGCGTCGGGTGGTGATCAGGAAGCCGGTGTGTCCGTGCATGCGGTGCTCCGGGCGGACCGCGAGGCCCTCGAGGTGCCACCCCCGGACCATCGATTCCCAAGCGGCCGGTTCGGTGAACCCGCCGTGCGAACGGGCGGTCTCAGCGACGCGGGACAGCTGGGTCGCGGTGGCCACGTAGCAGATGAGCACTCCCCCGGGCACGAGTGCGTCGGCGACGACGTCCAAGCATTCCCACGGGGCCAGCATGTCCAGGACGACACGGTCGACGGTGCCCGGTTCGATGTGCTGGGGCAGCTGCTCGACCAGATCGCCGACGGTGACCGTCCAGGCCGGGTGCGGGCTGCCGAAGAAGGATTCGACGTTGGCGCGGGCGATGTCTGCGAACTCGGGGCGACGTTCGAAGCTGTGGAGGCGGCCGGCGTCGCCGACGGCGCGCAGCAAGGACATGGACAAGGCTCCGGAGCCTACTCCGGCCTCGACGACGTGGGCTCCGGGGAAGATGTCCGCCATCTGCACGATCTGGCCGGCGTCCTTGGGGTAGACCACTGCGGCGCCGCGCGGCATCGACATGACGTAGTCGGAGAGCAGGGGCCGCAACGCCAGGTATTCGACGCCGCTGGTGTTCGTGGCGGTGGACCCGTCGGGGCGGCCGATCAGGTCGTCATGGGCGAGGCTGCCCCGGTGGGTGAAGAACTGTCCCCCGGTTTGCAGGGTGATGGTGTGCATCCGACCCTTGGGGTCGGTCAGTTGTACCCGGTCCCCCGCGGCGAAGGGGCCGCGACAACGAGTCGCTCCCGTCGGAATCGGCGGCGTGGCATCGGGCTGAAGGCTCATGGGCACCAAGTCTAGGTGCCGTTTTCGGCAGGTTCGGACACGGCCTGCTCGACGTCACCAGAGGTCAGCACCCCCACGCATCGCCCGTTCGCATCCTGCAACACGATCACTCCGTACGGGGAGGAGACCAGCGCGGGCAGGAAAGCCGCGACACGACCGTTCTGGTCGGCGTCATAGCGGGCCAGCCACCCTGCAGGTTGTGCGAGCAGCAGCGCACCGGCCGGGACGGTGGCCGTCTCTTCCGGTGAGAGTCGGCTGAAGGCTTCAGGGTCGACGAGCCCGGCAGGGGTCCCGTCGGTTCCCAGGAGAACCGGCACGGCATATCCTCCGGGACTCGCGCCCACCCGCTCGGGAACGGCCGCGGCCGGTTCCCCCATCCCGACCAGGGCTACCGGACGGACCACGTCGGTCAGAGCGACCCTCTCCGCAGCTGCGAGTGCTTTTCCTGTGACGATCGAGGAGGAGGCTCCGGCCCAGAGGAAGGCGCCGATGAAGGCCAGCCAGGCCACATTCCACAGGTTGACGTCTTCTCCGGAGATCAGGGGGCGGGCCACCAGCCAGAGGACCGCGAGTGCGGTGACTGCGCGGCCGGCCCATCCTGCGGTGATGAGCCCTGCGCTGCGGCGGCCGGTGTATCGCCATATTGCGGCGTCGACGAGGAAACCTCCGTCGAGTGGGAGCCCGGGGAGCATGTTGAACAGGGCGACGAAGGCGTTGGAGAAGGTCCAGGCGTAGCCGAGGAGGAGTGGGATCCCGGGTGGGAGAAGTGGGAGGAGCGCCCATCCTCCTGCGGCGAGGAGGGCGTTGGCGGCTGGTCCGCTGATGGCGACGAGTGCGCTGCCCCGTGGGGAGGGTTGGGCGGTGGTATAGGTGGTGTGTCCACCCCAGAGGTTGACCACGATCTGCTCGACGTTGTATCCGCACCGGCCTGCGGCGAGAGCGTGTGCTGCTTCGTGGCAGAGGACGCTGATCGCGAGGAGGAGAGCGTAGGCGAGGGCGACCAGGTAGGCGGTGGCGGCGCCGATGCCGGGGAGGACTCGGTCGACGTCTGGTCCGAAGACGAGGACGACGGCTGCGGTGATGATGAACCAGCTGGTGGAGAGGTAGACCGGGACTCCGCCGACGGCGCCCAGGCGGAGTCGGTGGGTGGCGGTGGGTTCATCGAGGGTTCCCGGGCCGCCGTTCGTCTCGGGGCTGGTGGACATGGGTCTGAGAGTACGGCACGGGTGGCTGGTCGTTCTGGGCATGATCATGTCTGGACGGGCCGCTTCGGATGAGCGGAGGTCTGCGCTGGTGAGCGTTGTCGGACATTCTTCTTAGGGTGGGCGTATGCCTGTAGCTCTGTCTCCGAGTCGCGCGAGCGACTTCATGCAGTGTCCCTTGTTGTACCGATTTCGGGCCATTGACAAGTTGCCGGAGGCGCCGTCGGCTGCGGCGGCTCGGGGGACGCTGGTGCATGCGGTCCTGGAGCGGCTTTTCGATCTACCGGCGTCACGTCGGACGGTGGAGGAGGCCTGTGGTCTGCTTCCTGGCGAGTGGACGCGTCTGGTCGCCGAGCGGCCTGAGCTCGGGATCTTGGTCGATGCTGGTGCGGAGTCCGCGGACGGTCCGGTGGCGGGGGTGTCCGAGCAGGTCTGGTTCGATACGGCTCGGGTGTTGGTCGAGCGGTGGTTCACGTTGGAAGATCCGTCGCGGCTCGAGCCTGCGGAACGTGAGCTGTACGTGGAGGCAGACCTGGACGGGCTCGTCCTGCGCGGGTACGTCGACCGGTTGGATGTTGCGCCGGACGGGCGGATGCGGGTGGTCGATTACAAGACGGGCCGGTCCCCCAGCCCGCTTTTCGAGGGCAAGGCGCTCTTTCAGATGAAGTTCTACGCCTTGGTGTTATGGCGTATGTACGGCCGGTTGCCGACGTTGTTGCAGTTGGTCTACCTGGGAAATGGGGAGATCGTGCGTTATGAGCCCAGGGAGGAGGATCTGCGCGCGGTGGAACGGAAGGTGAAGGCGTTGTGCGTCGCCATCGACCGGGCGGCCGAGATCGGTGACTTCCGGCCGAACCCGAGTCGACTGTGCGACTGGTGTGATCATCGGGCGTTGTGCCCGGCGTGGGGTGGCACGCCTCCTCCGTTCCCTTCGCGGTGAGCTCGGGCCGCGGGGCCGGCCAAGGCCAGGAGGTCGGTGGCTCGTACCCCGGCGAGGGAGTCCAGGACGACCAGGCCGGGGCGGTCCGGCACTTCTTCGACGGAGGGGGTGACGAGAGTGGGGACGCCTGCGGCGGCGGCAGAGGTCGAGCCGGTGATCGAGTCTTCGATGGCGACGCAGGCCAGTTTTGCGGTGGTGGGGACGCCCAGCATGTCCAATGCCGTCAGATAGGGCTCAGGGTGGGGTTTCCCTCGGGTGACACTGTCACCGGTGACGATCGCCGGGAAGATCCCCGGTGGGAGTTCGCCCAGGACGACGTCGAGGACGGGCCGCCAGGACATGGTCACCAGGGCTTGCGGGATCTGGGCGTCGTGGAGTTCGTTCAGCAGTTCGCGGGCTCCAGGGCGCCAAGGGACGTGGCCTCTGATACGTTCGACGACGCCGTTCTGGAGCCTGTCCACGATCTGCGGTACGGACAGGGTGACCGGCGAGTGCGCGCGCAGGAGGGCTGCGGAGTCGGGGAGGGCTTTGCCGACGAGGGTGAGCGCGTCGTCCATGGTCCAGGTGCCGCCGTATTCTTCGACGAGGCAGCGTTCTTCCTCGTACCAGTACGGTTCGGTGTGCATCACCGTTCCGTCGAAGTCCCAGAGGACCGCGGTCGGGAGGCCCGGTGCGGGGTCGTTCGTACTGTTCATACCTTGAAGTACTTCGCTTCCGTGTGGTGGACGACGAGGGCGTCGGTGGATTGCTCGGGGTGGAGTTGGAGTTCTTCGGAGAGTTCGACGCCGATGCGGCCTGGTTCGAGGAGGCGGACGAGGGTCGCGCGGTCCTCCAGGTCGGGGCAGGCGGGGTATCCGAAGCTGTATCGGCAGCCGTGGAAGCGGACGTCGAGGACTTGGTCGAGGGGTAGCTCCCCCATTTTTTCCAGGCCGAGTTCTTCGCGGACGCGGGCGTGCCACATCTCGGCGAGTGCTTCGGTCAGTTGGACGGACAGTCCGTGGAGTTCGAGGTATTCGCGGTAGGCGTGCCGGGCGTAGAGCTCGGCGGTGACTGCGGAGACGTGCGTGCCCATGGTGACCAGTTGGAGGGGAAGCACGTCTGGTCCGTGGGTGCGGGCCTCGTCGTGGTCTCGGAAGAAGTCGGAGAGGCAGAGCCGTCGGTCGCGTTGTTGGCGGGGGAAGGAGAAGCGGGCGATCTCGGTGAAGGATGTCCCGGCGTCGGCGGGGTCGAGGACGACGAGGTCGTTCTCGGTGGAGTAGCAGGGGAAGTAGCCGTAGACGACGGCGGGTTCCATGATTTTCTCTGCGGTGATCCGGTCGAGCCACATGCGTAGCCGGGGTCGGCCTTCGGTGTCGACGAGTTCTTCGTAGGTGGCGCTTTCTCGTCCTTGGCCTTCGCCGCGTCCGGGTTTGAGCCCCCACTGTCCGAGGAAGGTCGCTCGTTCGTCGAGGTAGGCGGCGTAGTCGGCGAGTTTGATGCCTTTGACGACGCGGGTTCCCCAGAAGGGTGGCGTGGTGGGGCGGGTGGGGCGGGCGACGTCGGAGCGGGTGGTGTCCGGGGTGTGGCCAGGCGTCTGTGGATGGGGGTCACGCCGGGGCACTCGGCGGGGGCGGAGCGCGGGCAGGGCGTCGGCGAGGGTGGTGGCCGGGTCGGTGCGGGCGGTGGCGATGGCGTCCATGAGCCGTAGCCCTTCGAAGGCGTCGCGGGCGTAGCGGACTTCGCCGGCGTAGATTTCGGCGAGGTCGGTTTCGACGTAGGCGCGGGTCAGGGCGGCGCCGCCCAGGAGGACGGGCCAGCGGGTGGCCAGGCCTCGGGTGTTGAGCTCTTCGAGGTTCTCCTTCATGATGACGGTCGATTTCACCAGTAGGCCGGACATGCCGATGGCGTCGACCTGGTGTTCTTCGGCTGCGGAGATGATCTCGTTGATGGGTTGTTTGATGCCCAGGTTGACGACCTCGTAGCCGTTGTTCGACAGGATGATGTCGACGAGGTTCTTCCCGATGTCGTGGACGTCGCCTTTGACGGTGGCCAGGAGGATCTTCGCTTTGGCCTGGCGAGTCGTGCCTGTCTCGGCGGCCTCGGCCTCGATGGCTGGTTCCAGGTGCGCGACGGCGGTTTTCATCGTCTCCGCCGATTGCAGGACGAAGGGCAGCTGCATCCGCCCGGAGCCGAAGAGCTCACCGACGGTCTTCATCCCGGTGAGCAGGTGGTCGTTGATGATCTCCAGGGGGCCGGTGCCCGAGGCGAGCGCTTCGTCGAGGTCGGTTTCCAGCCCGGTCCGTTCACCGTCGACGATGCGCTGGGCGAGTCGTTCCCCCAGCGGTAGTGCGGCGAGTGCGGCGGCACGGGACTCTTTGACGGAGGCGGAGTCGACGCCTTCGAAGAGTTCGAGCATGCGGGCCAGTGGGTCGTAGACGAGTCGGCCGTCGGCGTCGTATTCGCGTCGGTCGTAGACCAGGTCGAGGGCGACTTTCAGTTGCTCCTCGGGGATGCGGGCGACGGGAAGGATCTTCGCGGAGTTGACGATGGCGCTGGACAGGCCGGCTTTGGCGCATTCGGCGAGGAACACGGAGTTGAGGACGACCCGGGCGGCAGGTTTGAGCCCGAAGCTGACGTTGGAGACGCCCAGGGTGGTGCTGATGCCGGGGTGGCGGCGGTTGATCTCGCGGATGGCTTCGATGGTTTCGATGCCGTCGCGGCGGGTTTCTTCCTGGCCGGTGGCGATGGGGAAGGTGAGGCAGTCGACGATGATGTCTTCGACGGCCATGCCCCACTCCTGGGTGAGGGCGTTGATCAGGCGATCGGCGACGTCGACCTTGTGCGCGGTGGTGCGGGCCTGTCCGGTTTCGTCGATGGTGAGTGCGACGACGGCTGCGCCGTGCTCGGCGACAAGTCTCATCATCCGGACGAAGCGGCTGTTCGCGCCGTCGCCGTCCTCGTAGTTGACCGAGTTGATGACGGCTCGTCCGCCGATGCGTTCGAGTCCGGCCTGGACGACGCCCGGTTCGGTGGAGTCCAGGACGAGGGGCAAGGTGCTGGTGGTGGCGAGCCGGAAGGCCAGCAGGCTCATGTCGTCGCGGCCGTCACGGCCGACGTAGTCGACGCAGACGTCGAGCAGGTGGGCGCCGTCTCGGATCTGTTCGCGGGCGATGTCGAGGCAGTCGTCCCATCGTCCGTCGAGCATCGCTTCGCGGAAGGCTTTGGAACCGTTGGCATTGGTGCGTTCGCCGATGGACAGGAAGGAGGCGTCCTGGTGGAGGGGGACGGCGGTGTACAGGCTGGCGACAGAGGGTTCGCGGGCGATCTGACGGACCGGGACGTCCATCCCGGAGACGGCGTCGACGACGGCAGCCATGTGGGCGGGGGTGCTACCGCAGCATCCCCCGACGATCGCTACCCCGTAGTCGGTGACGAAGCGGCGATGGGATTCGGCGAGTTCGTCCGGGGTGAGCGGGTAGCGGGCACCGTCCTTGGTGAGTTCGGGGAGCCCTGCATTGGGCATCACGCTCAACGGGATCGGTGAATAGGTGGACAGGTGGCGTAGGTGTTCGCTCATCTCCGCGGGGCCGGTCGCGCAGTTCAGGCCGATGGCGTCGATTCCCAGGGGGGTCAGCGCGGACAGTGCAGCACCGATCTCGGATCCCATCAGCATGGTGCCGGTGGTTTCGACGGTGACCTGCACGATGATGGGCAGGCTTGCGCCGGTGTCGGTCAGCGCCCGGCGGCATCCGGCGGCGGCGGCTTTGGCTTGGAGGAGATCCTGGCAGGTCTCGACGAGGAGGGCGTCGGCGCCGCCGTCGATCAGCCCGGCGGCGCAGGTCTGGTAGGCGTCGCGGAGTTCGGCGTAGGTGGCGTGGCCCAAGCTGGGGAGTTTAGTGCCTGGCCCGATGGATCCCAGGACGAAGCGGGGATGGTTCTCGGTAGAGTGGGCGTCTGCGGCTTCGCGGGCGATGGCGGCACCGGCGCGGGCGAGTTCGTAGATCCGCTCGGGGATGTCGTATTCGCCGAGGTTCGCCAGGTTGGCACCGAAGGTATTCGTCTCGATGGCATCACAGCCCACGTCGAGGTAGGCGTCGTGGACGGCCCGGACGATATCCGGACGGGTGACATTGAGGATCTCGTTGCAGCCCTCGTAGCCTTGGAAGTCGTCCAATGTCGGGTCCTGTGCCTGCAGCATGGTGCCCATACCGCCGTCGGCGACGATGACTTTGCGGCCCAGGAGGGCCCGGAATGCTTCGGAGCGGCTGCTCACGTGATTCTCCTCGCAGCTGGACGACGACCTCGGCCTCGGCCTGGCAGGTCAGGGGCTTGCCATCGTATCGGCGCCAGGCTCACCGCGGGGCGCTTCGTCCGTCGGGCGGGACTGGGCTTCTGATCGGGTTCTGCCTACTGCGTAGGCTGGTCGAGTGATCGACTTCGACGACGTACCTGAGCTGCGCTCCCCTGTCGTGCTTGCTGCCTTCGAAGGGTGGAATGACGCCGCGGAGGCTGCGTCATCGGTGATCGGTCATCTCGCTCAGCAGTGGGAGGCCACCGGAGTGGCCGGTCTCGACCCGGAGGAGTACTACGACCTGCAGGTCAACCGACCGAGGATCACTCGGGCGGAAGGCGTTCGTCAGATCGTGTGGCCAGGGACGGCAGTACTGGTGGCGACTCCCCCGGAGCTGGAACATGACATCGTGCTGATCGACGGGGTAGAGCCGTCGATGCGTTGGCGTACGTTCAGCGCCGAGTTGGTGGACTTCATGGAGGAAGTCGGCGCGCAGTCGTTGTTCTCCTTGGGTGCACTCCTGGCCGAATCGCCGCATCGCCGCCCACTCCCGGTGACGGTGGCCTCCGAGAACGCAGACCTGCGGGAACGTTTCGACCTGCCACGAAGCACCTACGAAGGCCCGACCGGAATCGTCGGAATCTTGGGTGATGCAGCTGCGGCACAGGGCATCCCCTCGGCGTCGCTGTGGGTATCGGTGCCGCATTACGCAGCAGCACCACCAGCACCGAAAGCCACCTGGGCGTTGATCCGTAAATTGGAAGAACTGTTGTCCTGCACGCTTCCCCACGGAGACCTCACCGAAGCGTCCCGGTCATGGGAAGAGAACATCGACCAGCTGGTCGAAGGCGACGAAGACGTCACCCGGTATGTCCGCCACCTGGAAACCTCAGCGGACGCGGCAGATTCCTTAGCAGCATCCGGCGACGCCATCGCTCGCGATTTCGAACGCTACCTGCGTGGGCGAGGCGGACAGGAGTCCTGACCCTCCCCGCCCACACACGCACGAACGCTGCTCAGAGCGCGATACCGAGCAGCGCGTCGACGAGGTCCCGGACCGTCCGAGCCTGGTCCGCGGCATCCTGACCGGCGTAATCGCCGCTCAGGGCCTGCTCGGCCCAGGCATCGACGACACCCACAGCCCGGGGCGTGGCCAGATCATCGGCGAGCGCCTGACGCACACCGTCCAGGACCTTGGTGGCATCCGGCCCGCCAGCAGCCACAGCAGCACGCCAGGTCGTGAGCCGTTCCTGAGCCTGGTGCAGGTCGCTGTCCTGCCATTCCCATTCGGTGGCGTAATGGTGGTTGAGCAGGACCAGGCGGACAGCCATCGGGTCGATGCCCTGCGCGCGCAGGGTGGAGACGAGCACGAGATTGCCTCGTGATTTGCTCATCTTGTGTCCTTCGTAGCCGATCATTGCCTGGTGCACGAAGGCGGTGGCGAAGGTGTCCTGTCCGGTGAGTGCGGTGGCTTGGACTGCGCTGATCTCGTGGTGGGGGAAGACGAGGTCGGTTCCTCCGCCTTGGACGTCGAAGCCCATGCCGAGGTAGTGCAGTGCGATGGCGGTGCATTCGATGTGCCATCCGGGGCGTCCGGGTCCGAGTGCGTCGGAGGGCCAGAAGGGTTCTTCGCCGCGGGCACCGCGCCAGAGGAGCGGGTCGAAGCGTCCGCGTTTACCGGCCCGGTCGGGGTCGCCGCCGCGGTCGGCGAAGACGCCGTCCATGCGCTGTTCGTCCCATCCGCAGGTGGCACCGAAGTCGGGGCAGGCGGTGAGGTCGAGGTAGATGTCGCCGTGGGTGCCGGGGCGGGTTTTCTCCCCTGCGGGGATGTCGACCCGGTAGGCCTGTCCGTTGGCCAGGAGTGTCGCGACCTGTTCTTCGATGAGTGGGATGGATTCGACGACGCCGATGTAGTGGTCCGGGGGGATGACGCGTAGGGCGTTCATGTCGTCCCGGAAGAGTTGGGTCTCGGTCAGGGCGAGTTCCTGCCAGTCGACGCCGTCGCGGTGTGCGCGTTCCAGGAGGGGGTCGTCGACGTCGGTGACATTTTGGACGTAGGTGACCTGGTGTCCGGCGTCGCGTAGGGCCCGGTTGAGGATGTCGAAGGTGACATAGGTGGCGGCATGCCCCATGTGAGTGGCGTCGTAGGGGGTGATTCCGCAGACGTACATGCGGGCCACCGGGCCGGGTTGGAGGGTGACGGCGCCGCGGCGGCTGTCCGTCACTGTCGGTTCGCTGCCTTTTCCGGCGAGTACGGGCAGGTGCGGGATGTCCCAGGCGATCACGGGGAAAGCCTACCGGCCTGTTGCGGAGGCGGTGTTCACAGCGGAGGCCAGGGGACGGGGTGGCGGTGGGTGGGCGGGGTCGGGTAGACGGCTTGGCTGAGGAGGGTGTCGACCCGGGTGGTCAGGGCGTGGATCTCGCCGGTGGTGATCAGGGTGGACAGGGTGTGGCGTAGCCCGGTGGGGTTGGTGTCGTGCAGGCTGTCGCGGAGACGTCGTAGATGTTCCTGATGGCTTGCCGGCAGGGGTTTCCCTTGCCATCCCCACAGGATGGTGCGCAATTTGTCCTCTTGGTGGAGGCTGAGTCCGTGGTCGACGGCCCAGATGTGGCCCTGTCGGTCGGTGAGGATGTGGCTGCCTTTGCGGTCGGCGTTGTTCAGGACGGCGTCGAGGACGGCCATGGCGGCCAGTCGGGGGTGGTCGTGGTGGCCGATGATCAGCGGGGTGCCGTCTTCCAGGGTGGCGTGGAGGACTGGGTGCCATCCCCGGTCGGGGAAAGCCTGCTCGGGGAAGACTTTCACCGGGGTGGGTTCGGCTGCTGTCGTGGGGTGGTCGTCTTCGGTAGGGAGGGGCCCGATCCATCGTTGGACGGATCCGGGGCCTGCTGGCCCGTCCCGGAGCGCGGTCTCGGGGATCAGCCCCCAGCCTGCGGCCTGGTCGACGAGGTAGGCAGCGGTTTCCCGTCCGGCGAGGGTGCCGTCGGGGAAGTCCCAGAGCGCTCGTTCTCCACGAATGGGTTTGTAGACGACGAAGCCGTGTCTGTCGGGGGTCTCCGGCGAGTCGAGTGCAGCCAGGTAGACCTCGTTGGAGGCCTCGGTGAGTCGCCCGATCAGGCGAATTTCGGCCTGGAGCAGCGTGGAGGCCTCTTCCGGGGCGGGGGTCAGCGTCGGTATCCGTTCGCGCGTGGGCAGATGTGTCCGTCGGGGTCGATGGGTCCGGCGCAGAAGGGGCATTGCGGCCGTCCTGCGGCGACGACCTTGCAGCCACGGCGGGCGAAGGCGCGCGCCATCGCGGCGGGCATTGACACCCGGAGGACGAGTTGGGTGGGGTCGAGGGCCGGGTCTTCTGCGAGTTCGCCTGTTTCGGCGAGTTCTTCGACGTCGGCGGTGTCGAAGGAGTCGCCGACGGCGTGCAGTTCCAGGACGAGTCTGCGGGTGTCGGTGTCCCAGGAGAGCCCCATGGTGCCGACGCGGAATTCTTCATCGACGGGGGTGATCAGCGGCCCGTCGTCGGTGAACAGCTGGGCGGCGTGTTCGCTGGCGGAGCTCCCGGCGAATTCGTCGAGCAGGTCGTTGACCCGGTCGGAGAGTACGGACACTTGGGTTTTCTCGACGCCGACGGAGGTGGTGCGTAGTCCGTCACTGGCTTGGAGGAAGAATTCGCGTTGTCCGGTGGGTCCGATCGTGCCCACGATGAATCGCTCGGGTGGATCGTAGGAGATGAGCGCCATAGGTCGACGATAACGGGCCGATGGTGGTGGTGTCTTATGGATGTGGGGTGCCTGGGGTCGTGCCGTCGGATGCGGGGTTGAGATTGTCGGTGTAGGTGGCGGTCAGCCGGCTCCCCCGCCGACGCTTGCGTCAGTGTTCGCGCTGGGGGCGGCCGGAGGCGTCCAGGGTCGGCCGGTGTCATTGGCGCGGACCAGGAAGGGCCGGTCAGGGGTGTAGCGGACGACGGAAAGCCCGGCCGGGTCGACCTGCCAGCGTTGGAAGAGGTCGAGGGGGCAGCCTGCGGCGTCGGCGAGGATCGCTTTGATGACGTCGCCATGACTGACGGCCGCCCAGATGGCGTGGGTGCCGTGTTCGCTCTCGACGAGGGCGTCGATCTCCCGGACGGCGGCCACCGCGCGGGCCGACATGTCTCGCAGGGATTCCCCTGCGTAGTCTTCCCCGTCGGGGAAGCGTGCCGCACTGGGGTGGTGTTGGACGGTGTGCCAGAGGGGTTCGCTGGTGAGTTCGTTCAGCGCGCGGCCGGTCCAGGCCCCGTATCGGCACTCCCCCAGGCGTTCGTCCGTCTGTCGAGGCGCCAGGTGCCCGGCGAAAGCCAGGTCAGCGGTCTGTCGGCAACGGGTCAACGGGCTGGTGACCACGAGAACCAGGGGAATGTCAGCGAGGCGGTCGGCCAGGGATCGAACCTGTCCACGGCCGTGGTCGTCGAGTTCCACGCCGGGTGACCAGCCGGCCAGGATGCCATCGGCGTTGGCCGTGGTGCGTCCATGCCGGACCAGCAGGACTGTCGCCATGGCTGCCATCGTACGGCCCGGCACCGGCGCTACGGGTTGATCCGGGGGCGCAGATACGACGAAGGGTCCAGAATGACCTGGTGATCGTGGATAAGGCCATCTATCGCGGGGGCATCAGGTACGAGTGCGGCGACCCCAGTGACGAACTGGAACGTTTACGGGCCTGCGGGTCCCCAGATTTCCTGTGGATCGGGTTGAAGGATCCCACCGATGAGGAGTTCGCCGAGTACGACGACGAGCTGAGCCTGCACCCCTTGGCGGTGGAGGACGCTCTGCACGGTCATCAGCGGCCCAAGATCGATGTCTACGAGACGTCGACCTTCGTGGTGTTGAAGACCTTGCGGTACATCGAACGCACCAGCGATGTCGAGACCGGGGAGCTGATGATGTTCGTCGGTGACCGGTTCGTCCTGACGGTGCGTTACGGGGAGGCCAATCCGCTGGCCGGGGTACGTCAACGATTAGAAGGACATCATGAACGGTTGGCGCTCGGCCCAGTGGCCGTCATGCATGCCGTGATCGACCACATCGTCGACACGTACCGCACGATCGACACCGAGCTGGAACGCGACCTGGAGGACATCGAAGAAGCGGTCTTCGCCCATGACGACACGGCCCTGGGGACACAGATCTACCGGTTGAAACGCGAGATCCTGGAGTTCAAACGGGGCGCTCTTCCCCTGGTGACACCGATGCGGAATCTCCTGGACAGTGGCAGGTCGTTCATTCCGAAGAAGCTGCGCCCCTTCTTCGCCGACGTCCTGGACCACTTGGTGCAGGTCTGTGAACATGCCGAATCCTATGACCGGCTGCTCGGCGACATCTTCTCCACCCATCTGGCGCAGCAGGGGCTACGGCAGAACGAGGACATGCGCCGTATCTCGGCGTGGGTGGCCATCGCTGCGGTGCCCACCATGATCGCGGGGATCTACGGCATGAACTTCAAGAACATGCCCGAGCTGGAAACCCATTACGGCTATCACATCGTGGTCGCCGTGATGATGACCTCCTGCCTGTTGATGTACGTCCGCTTCCGCAAGGCCAAATGGTTGTGAGCCGACGCCCGGCGACGAACGAACGGACACGACGGCGGCGCCACCCCTGATACCGGGATGGCGCCGCCGTCGAAACCGATGAACAGGATCAGGTCGCGGAGATCCACCCTGCGCCCACCGCGGCGGCCAGCAGCAGACCGGCCGGCACCCGGTAGTAGACGAAAGCTTTCAGAGAGTTAGACGCCACGAAGCGCAGCAGCCAGGCGATCGACGCATAGGCCACGAAGAAACTCACCACGATGCCGACGATCATCGGGCCGAGCGGCACCACCGCGAAATCGACATCCTTCAGACCGTACAGACCGGCCGCGGTCAACGCCGGGATCGCCATGAAGAAGGACAACTCGGTAGCCACGACGCGGTTCAGCCCGGTGAACAGACCTGCAGAGATCGTCGCCCCCGACCGGGACACCCCAGGAATCAGGGAGAAACACTGGGCGATACCCAGGATGATGCCGTCACGAATGGTCACATCGTCCTCGGCCCGCTGCGTTCCCTCACGAACATCCTGATCGTGCCGCATCTCGGCGACCCACATCACGATGCTCCACAACACCAGAGCAGCAGCCACGACCCACAGGGAACGCAGCGACCCCGAGATCGCCTTACGACCCAAGAATCCGACGATCCCGACCGGCAGTGAACCGATGATGACCGCCCAGGCCAACGTCCAGTCCTGATTGTCCCGGGCACGTTCGTCACGCAACCCGTCGATCCAGGCGAAGAACAGACGGGAGATCTTTCCCCAGAAGAAGACCAGGGTCGCCGCGATCGCACCGATCTGAATCGTCGCGGTGTAACCGGTGACCGCAGGGTCGTCGATCTTCAAGCCCATCATCTTCTCCACGACGGTGAGATGGCCGGTGGAGCTGATGGGCAGGTACTCGGTGATTCCTTCGACGATCCCCAGGATCACGGCATGGACATAGGTCAGTTCCACGAATGGCCTCTCGCTCGATTCTGCGGCACGCTCTCCACCCCGAGTGGGCGCCCGCCACGGGCGCTCGCTGCCGCCCGGCGGCGCTAGTTTAGGCGGTCATGAAGAACGCCCGCGCACGGGTAACCGTCAGCGGGCGTTCAGCCTGACCGGAGGTCGGGCACCAGGGCTCGACCGCGAGCGCTCAGCGGGGAGCAGGCTCCCCGGCGACCTCGACAACTTCGATGTCGTCGTCGAGGTCGAGGTCGTCCTCGTCGTCGTATTCGAGGTCGTCGTCGTCCAGATCGTCGTCATCATCCAGGTCGTCGTCGTTGTACACCTGCAGCGGGGTGACTTCTCCGAAGGCGTCCAGAAGGGCGTCGTCGTAGGCGTCAAAGGCCTCTGCAAGATCCTGATAGGCCGCGACGACGGCTGGGTCGTCCTCGCCACGACGCGATGAGGACGCCTCCAGGTGGCGTTCGAGGGCTGAGACGAACGTGGCCAGGGCGACTCGAGGATCTGAGCTCATGCCCTGAACGCTATCGCGTTCCAGCCGCCGGGTCATCCGGGTTGCAGTCAGATGTGACCTTTCCCGAGATGATCTGATTTCTGCCAGGGGTGTTGAACGGCAGGTCAGCTGGGCACACGTCGAGGGGTGACACGGAATCACTCGGCGGGGTCGAGGTCCGTCGACCGCACGGCAGCGGCATATCCTGCTGGCACGCCCCCGCGCGGAGAACACACTCGGGAGGACGACCCGCCTGTCGTCGAGGAGGAGATCATGGCTCGACGCCGGAGCAGGTTGGTGGCCCTCGGGGTCACCGCGGTGTTGGCTGCGTCGGCCACCGGGTGTGGCGCTCCTGAGGAGGAGTCGAACGCGCAACCCGATCACACCGGTATCTGCGTGGACCGATCGACCGGCATCCGGCTCGACGATGCCGTGTGCGCGGCGGATCGAGTGCCGCCGTCGGAAGGTTCCCCGAGCAGTCCTGCTGCGACGCCGAGTCCGTCTCCACGGTGTACTCCAACCACGGCAACGCCGACCCCTTCCTCGACCGGTGGCATGTCCCCGGAGGGCACGGCGACGCCTCCTTCGCCGTGCCCTCCGGGGCAGGCGCTCACCGATGGTTCTGGCAGCAACGGTTCCACGACGCACCGCTCCCACGGGTGGTATTTCATTCCGTGGGGTTCTTCGGCTCCTGCGGTGGGGGCGAGGGCCAGCGGTGGGAGTTACTCCGAGCCTCGGTCGGGGTCGTACAGCGTGGGCGGGGTCGCTGCCTCGGGTGGGCGGTTGTCTTCGTCGTCCTTCTCCAAGGCGAAGTCGACGATCGTGCGGGGTGGTTTCGGTAGCAGTGGAAGCAAGGGTGGCAGCTGATGCAGCGGCAGAGGGTGAGCCCTCGTCCGCGGTGGCGTGAGCGGGTACAGGCGCAGGGCATGGTCTATTCGACGACGACTTTGCCCGGTGGGGGCGAGGCGCCGTACTGGTACGAGGAGGCCTGTTACGTCCTGTCCGAGGACGAGGTCGACGTCCTGGAGTCGGCGACGCAGCGCCTGCACGAAATGTCGGTCGAGGCTGCGCATTTCCTGGCTTCGGGGGCGATGGGTGATCTGGGGTTGCCGGCCGGTTCGCTGCCGCGGGCGGCGGCGTCATTGGCGGCGGATCCACCGAGTTTGTACGGCCGTTTCGATCTGAGGTTCGACGGGTCGGGGCCGCCGAAGTTGTTGGAGTACAACGCGGATACTCCGACGGGGTTGTTGGAGTCCTCGGTGGTGCAGTGGTACTGGCTGGAGGACACCCATCCTGATCGGGATCAGTGGAATTCGTTGCATGAGCGTCTTGTCCTGGCATGGCAGCGGATCGCGCCCCAGCTCGGTGAGGGGCCGGTGTATTTCGCTCATCATGGGGACGAGCGGACCGGTGAGGAGCAGATGACGGTCACCTATCTGCGGGACACCGCCGATCAGGCCGGGTTGTCGACGGCGTCGATCACGGTGGGGCAGATCGGGTGGGATCCGGAGGGTCGGCGGTTCGTCGACCTGGACGGGGCTCCGATGGGTGCGGTGTTCAAGTTGTATCCGTGGGAGTTGATGTTGGCCGAGGAGTTCGGCCCGCAGGTGCGATCGGTTCCTCAGGGCCCGGGTTCGACGGTGTGGCTGGAGCCGTTGTGGAAGGTCTTGCTGTCGAACAAGGCGTTGCTGGCCGCGTTGTGGCATCTGTATCCGGAGCACGAGTTGTTGTTGCCGGCGTATCTGCACGAGCCGGGTCCGTTGACGCAGTGGGTGGCCAAGCCGTTGCACGGGCGTGAAGGTGACAACATTCGGGTGCATGCTCCGGGGGTCGAGGTGGAGCAGCCCGGCAGCTATGGCTCCGAGGGGTGGTGCTACCAGCAGTGGTGTCCTTTGCCGGAGTTCGACGGCAACAAGGCGGTCATGGGCTGTTGGGTGGTCGACGGCCTGCCCGCCGGTCTGGGTGTGCGGGAGAGCGACGGCTGGGTGACCGACTACCAGGCCCGTTTCGTGCCCCATGTGATGACCTCGAGCCGGCCTGATGCTGCGGTGCAGCAGGCGTGGTTGGCGGACGCCGGCGCCGATGTGCAGGACGCCGTCGTGCAGGATGTGCTGCCGGGGGACGGCGGCCCCGGGGCGTCGGCATCGCACCCGATGTTGACTTTGGGTGGGCCCTCTGGTCTGCCTTCAGATGTGCAGGATGACACCTACCGTGACCGGCGAAGGGCACCGTGATGTTGATCAGTTTGTTCCATGGGGCCGTCTACTCCCTGTTGGGGGTGGCTCTCCTCGTGTTGGGGTTCTTCACTTTGGACCTGTTGACTCCGGGCCGGTTGGGTAAGCGGATCTACGAGGATCGTTCGGTGAACGCCGCGATCGTGGTGAGCTCGTCCTTCTTGGGGTTGGGGGCTGTGCAGGCCACGGCGATCTTCACGAACGGTGCCGCCGATCTGGGGCGGGCTTTCGCGTGGACGGCTGGTTTCGGTGTGTTGGGGATCATCCTGCAGGCGGTCAGTTTCCTGGTGTTGGACGCGGTGACTCCTGGTTCGTTGCGGCGGATCACGGTGGACGAGGGCTTCCACCCGGGTGCCGTGGTGGCAGCGGCCTCGATGCTCGCGGTGAGTGCGGTGGTCTGCGCGTCGATCTCCTGATGTCGCCCGACGGAAAAGGCGCTGCGCGTCGGGCCTCGCACGGCACGGGGTGCGGCAGGATGATCTGGTCGGGGTCTTGTGCCCGTGGCCTGTCGGGCTGATCCGAAGGAGCGTGCCTGTGCTGTCGTCCTGCCAGCTGCCGGTGTTCTCGCTGCGCCGTGGACGGAGGCTTCCCGGAGCGTTGGTGTTGTTCGCGGTGACAGCGTGGCTGGGTGTCCTCGGGGTGTGGGGGCCGGTGTCACCGGCAGGTGCTCATTCGCAGTTGGTGTCCTCCTCCCCCGCCGATGGTTCGACGGTGGATGCGCTGCCGGCAAACGCCACTTTGACCTTCAACGAAGAGGTGCATCCCAAGTTCGTGCAGGCGGTGGTCGCACCGGCATCGGGTGAGGCCAGACCGGCCGAGGCTGTTGCCCAAGGCCCGAAAGTGGTGGTCACCCTGCCGCAGGACCTGGGCGGAGGGAAGATCGCGGTGCGTTACCGGGTGGTGAGCAAGGACGGGCACCCCATCTCCGGGGAGATCTCGTTCACCGTTCCCGGCGGACAGCCCCCGGGACAATCCGGCCGGGATGCTTCGTCTGGCACACCCGGTTCGTCGGCACCGACTGGTACGACGTCCTCTGAGCAGGGCCGCCCGGTGACCACGCCGAACGGGGGCAGCCCGGTCGCCGTGTACCTGTTGACCGGGGGCGCCGCAGTGTTATTGCTGGTCCTGGGGATTCTGGTCTACCGGTGGGATCGGCAACGCGAACCTCAGTGATCGAACTGCCCCTCCTGTCCCGGTGAGTCGCCCTTGAGGCAGGATGATTCCATGGAGGGCGTGGAAGATCCCGGGAAGATCGGTTCTGACGATCGGGAGCAGGCTCGGACCCTTTTGCGTCGACATTGGGAAGCCCACACCCTCGACCCGGACGAGCACGAACACCGAACGACGATGGTGCGCAACGCCAGGACACTCAGTGAACTGGAAGCTGCGACAGCTGATCTCCCTGCCCTACCGGCCGAGCTAGGTGTGGTCTTGGCCAGCTATGACGACCCCTCTGCGCCGGGCAATCCCCCTCTGCTCCCTGCCGCCGACAGTGGCCCGACCTCCGAGAAGAATGTACCCTCCACGTCGGCCAGATCCCAGGGGATCATCTCGTTGCCGATCGCGCTGTCCACGACGATCACAGCGCTCACACCTTTTCTGGCCTTCCTACTCTTCTTCAATACGGGGAATTTCCTGTACTTCTTCCTCATCCCGGTCGTAGGGATCCTCTTGAACGGCACCGGGAGCGGCACCTCGACGAAGAAAAACAAGAAGAAAAAGAAGAAGCGCAAGAAGAAAAAAGAGGGTGCGGACGCCTCGGAGTGAGCTTCTACGGGCAGCTGACCCCACCCCAGAGCGACAGGCATCGGACACAAAGCAGACATACCCTGGTCTGAGGTGAGGACGTCCGGGTCTTCGCCACTCGCCCACCTCGGGAGACCTCGATGACGATGCCCGCTGTCCATCCTGCCGACCGCCATGACGTCATCCGAGTCCGGGGCGCACACGGGAACAACCTGCGCTCGGTGGACCTGGACCTGCCCAAACGTCGCCTCACCGTCTTCACCGGGGTCTCCGGCTCAGGAAAGAGCTCGCTGGTGTTCGGCACGATCGCCGCGGAATCGCAGCGCATGATCAACGAGACCTACAGCACCTTCGTGCAGGGGTTCATGCCTGCCCTGACCCGCCCGGAAGTCGACCGTCTCGAAGGGCTGACCACGGCGATCGTCGTCGATCAGGAACGCTTGGGCGCGAATCCGAGATCGACCGTCGGTACCGTCACCGACGCCCACGCCGTCCTACGTGTGCTGTTCAGCCGGATCGGCGACCCTCATGTCGGACCGGCGAGTGCTTTCTCGTTCAACACTGCGACGGTGCGCGGCGCCGGGGCGATCACCGTGGAGAAGGGTGATCGCCCGACGAAGGAGAAACGGTCGTACGAGCGGCTCGGGGGAATGTGTCCACGATGTGAAGGCACAGGCCTGGTCACTCAGATCGACGTGTCTGCCTTGTTCGACAAGACGCTTTCGCTCAGCGGCGGGGCGCTGACCGTCCCGGGGTATTCGATGGACGGCTGGTACGGGCGAGTCTTCAGCGGCAGTGGTTATTTCGACATGGACAAACCCTTGGACGAGTTCACCGAGCAGGAGATGCACGATCTGTTGCACCGTGAACCCACCAAGATCCGGGTGGACGGAGTCAACCTCACCTATGAGGGGCTACTCCCCCGGCTGCGTAAATCGATGCTGTCGAAGGACCGGGAGGCGATGCAACCACACATCCGAGCCTTCGTGGACCGGGCTGTCGTCTTCGAGATGTGCCCTGACTGTGCGGGAACCAGGCTGAACGAGCGGGCCTTGTCCTCACGGATCGAGGGAAAGAACATCGCCGACCTGTGCGCCATGCAGGTCAGTGATCTCGCCGAGTGGATAGCTGTGCTCGAGGCGCCTTCGGTGACACCGTTGTTGGTCTCCTTACGGGAGACCTTGGAAGCTTTCGTGCACATCGGGTTGGGATATCTGTCGCTGGATCGGGCGACAGGAAGTCTGTCCGGCGGAGAGTCGCAACGGACGAAGATGATCCGACACCTGGGGTCGGCGCTCACGGAGGTGACCTATGTCTTCGACGAGCCGACGACGGGGATGCACCCGCATGACATCACCCGGATGAACGAGCTGCTGCTGCGCCTGCGGGACAAGGGCAATACGGTACTGGTCGTCGAGCATGCGCAGGAGACGATCGCGATCGCAGACCATGTGGTCGAGCTGGGACCAGGTGCGGGAGCTGCGGGCGGCCGGGTCGTCTTCGCCGGGAGCATCGAGGAATTGCGAACCGCAGACACGTTGACGGCGCGACATCTGGACGACCGGGCTCAGCTGAAGGGCTCGGTGCGGACACCGACGGGGATGCTGTCGGTGCGGGGTGCTTCGCGGCACAATCTGCAGGATGTCGACGTGGACATCCCGCTGGGCGTGTTCACCGTCGTCACCGGGGTTGCCGGGTCGGGAAAGAGTTCATTGATCCACGGGTCGGTGTCTCCCCTGGAAGGCGTGGTCGCGGTGGATCAGTCACCGATCCGGGGTTCGCGACGCAGCAATCCGGCGACATACACCGGGCTGCTCGATCCGATCCGTAAGGCGTTCGCGAAGGCGAATGGCGTCAAGCCGTCGTTGTTCAGCTCGAATTCGGAAGGCGCCTGTCCGTCGTGCAAGGGCGCCGGGGTGGTGTACACCGACCTGGCGGTGATGGCCGGGGTGTCCACGGTCTGCGAGGACTGCGAGGGCCGCCGTTTCGATGCGTCGGTGCTCGAGCTTCGGCTGGGTGAGTTGAATATCGCCGAGGTCTTGGAACTGCCGGTGTCCGAAGCAACGGGTTTCTTCGCGGAAGGGCCGGCCCGCTCACCGGCTGCCGGCGCCGTGCTGGGGAGGCTGGGCGATGTCGGCCTGGGTTATCTGCGGCTCGGGCAGCCGTTGACCACGCTGTCCGGCGGGGAGCGACAACGGTTGAAATTGGCGGCGCGTATGGCGGAGAAGGGCGAGGTCTATGTCTTGGACGAGCCGACGACAGGCCTGCACCCGGCCGATGTGACGCACCTGCTGGCCATGGTGGACCGGCTGGTCGATGCGGGGCGCACCGTGATCGTGATCGAGCATCATGAAGCAGTGATGGCGCATGCTGATTGGTTGATCGACCTGGGGCCGGGTGCCGGTCATGACGGTGGACGCGTCGTCTTCGAAGGCGTTCCTGCCGATCTGGTGGGTTCGGCGTCGACATTGACCGGTGAACATCTGGCGGCAGCGGTCGGCTCTCGCCGTGATGGCTGGGGACGTTAATCGACTCGCAGAGTGACCGCCCGACTGTGTAGCCTCGGTGTCATGTACTTGGGTATTGCCTCGATGAGGCTGCGGTCCGCCCGCTGACGGCGGCGGGACCTCTTCTTTTCTCTCGTCTGCCGTCCTGGCCATCTGCCGGGCGGCTGCCTTGTGGTGCCCGGCTCCATGACGAGCTGAGAGTACGCAATGCCCACTTCACAACCTTTGTCATCGTGCGTGTGGGACGGGTCGCCTCACGGGGCTGCCGCACACATCCGCGCTGAATCCATCCACGTCACCTTCGGGGACCGAGCGCTCCTCAACGGGGTGTCCGCCGGGTCACGCCTGGCGATCGTTGGTGATAACGGCCGGGGAAAGACCACCCTGCTGCACGTTCTGGCCGGCACCCTGAAGCCGGACTCGGGCGTGGTGCGTCGTCTAGGGTCCCTGGCCCTGGTCAAACAGGGCATGGCCGCCGAGGGTGGTCGCACGGTCGGCGACCTCGTCGCCGAGGCAACCGCCCCAGCCAGGGCGGCGCTATCTGCCCTGGACTCGGCGAGCCGTGCACTGGCGGCTGGTCAGGACGCCGCCGATGCCTACTCCGACGCGTTGGAAGCAGCCACTGCCCTCGACGCCTGGGATGCCGAGCGCCGGGTCGACATCGCCCTGGCGGGCCTTAACGCCTGCGGCGACCGCGACCGGGTCTTGTCGACGTTGTCGGTGGGCCAGCGGTACCGGGTGCGTCTGGCCGTCGCGCTCGGATCACACCCTGATCTCCTCCTGCTGGACGAGCCGACCAACCACCTGGACGCGGCAGGGCTGTCCTTCCTGACCCAGCAGCTGCAGGGCCATGCCGGTGGCATGGCCCTGGTCAGTCACGACCGGGCGCTCCTGCGTGACGTGGCCACGAGCTTCCTCGATCTCGACCCGACCCGGGACGGCTTGCCTCGGATCTACGTCGGTGACTACCAAGGCTGGGTCGAGGGTCGCCAGCGGGAGCGGCTCGCGTGGGAGCAGGATCACGCCGCCCAACGTGCCCAGCACGCAGAGCTGACGCGCGCCGCGGCCGAGGCACGTTCCCGCCTGTCGCAGGGCGGTTGGAAGCCGGACAAGGGCACAGGCAAGCATCAGCGGGCCACTCGGGCTGCGGGTGTGGTCCAGGCCTTCAACCGGCGGGTCGAAGACGTGGAACGTCATGAGATCAGCGTGCCTGAGCCGCCCCTGCGCCTGTCGTGGCCCGCATCGTCCACTCGCTCGGACCGGGCCATCCTGAACGCCTCCATGCTCACCGTCGAGGGTCGGCTGTCCACGCCGGTCTCCCTGGACATGAGCGGCGGTGACCGGTTGCTGATCACCGGGCCGAACGGCACCGGGAAGTCCACGTTACTGGCGGTTCTCGCCCAACGACTCATGCCAAGCACGGGACATCTGCGGGTGAGTCCGAAGGCGCGCGTCTCGCTGTTGTCGCAGGAGGTCCCTCGCTGGGACCACGACCAGCCCGCCCACGTCGCCTACGAAACGCACCTGGCGCGGATCGGCCGGCGCGGGCAGGCACCTTCTCTCGGTTCTCTCGGACTGCTCGAAGCCTCCGCTCACCACACCCGGGTGGGGCGCATGTCCCAGGGTCAGCAACGTCGGCTGCATCTGGCCATGTGCCTGGCCGAGGACCCTGGACTGCTGCTGCTGGACGAACCCACCAACCACCTGTCCTCGAGCCTCGTCGACGACACCACCACCGAGCTTCTTCGCACCTCCTGCGCCGTGGTCGTGGCCACGCACGACCGGCAGATGCTCATCGACCTGGCCCATTGGCCCCAGCTCCACCTCGCCCCGAAGGACCTTCGATGAACCCCCCTGCGTCCCTTGACCATCCCTGCCTACCGCTCTCTCTTCGCAGCCTTGACACTGGCGATCTTCGCCCAAGGAGCGTGGGCCCTCTACCTGGCGATGCAGACCCTCGTCCTGGGTGCCACGCCGGCAACCTTGGCGAGCGTGGTCGCGTGGAGCGGAATCGGCCTGCTCGCCGGTTCCCTGCCTGCTGGAGTAGCCGCCGACCGGCTGCCCAGCAGATCGATCCTGGTGGGCGCGCTCACCCTGAACCTGACAGTGGCGACGGTGACCTCCACCGCCGCCGCCACCGGCACGGTCAGATTCTGGATGCTCGGACTGTCGGCCTTCGTCATCGGGGCCTCCACCGCGTTCTTCTTCCCCGCCTACACAGCCCTCGTGCCGGTGCTCGTCGCGGCCGACGACCTCATGGCCGTCAACGGACTCGAGGGCGCCACGCGTCCCCTGGTCGGCCAGGCCCTGGCTCCCGCCGTCGTCGGAGCCGTGATCGGCGCGACCATGCCCGCCGCCGGCGGATACCTCATCGCCAGCACGCTAGGCATCGCCCTCGTCGCCGCGCTGCGACTGCCCCCACCTACCCCGGCCGAGACGCAAGCAGGCAGCTCAGCCACCTCACCGGTCAGGGACCTGATCGACGGCTTCGGCTACGTCGCCCGCACTCGCTGGATCCGCTCCAGCGTCCTGTTCGCCGCCTTCATGGGTCTCGCCGTCACCGGGCCGCTGGAAGTACTCCTGCCCGCCCTCATGCGCTCCTCGCACCACAACGGCCCAGCACTCTACGGAGCCGTCCTCGCGGCCCTTGGTGCCGGTGGGCTGGCCGGGTCTCTGATCGCCGGGTCCTGGAGAACGCCGACACATTTCCTACCAGCCCTGATCGGCGCCTGGGCTCTCGGCTGCCTGCCCCTGTCCATCCCAGCGGTCATGGGTCATCGGCTCGGGGCTGATCTTCTACGGAGCCCTGATCGGCCTCGGGATGGTCATCTGGGGCACCGTCTTGCAGGAACACGTTCCCCTGGAGATGCTCGGCCGGGTCGCCAGCCTCGACTTCTTCATCTCCGTCGCCTTCATGCCCCTGTCCGTCGCGCTCACAGGGCTCCTTAGCCGCCACATGGAAGCGCAGAGCCTGTTCGTCGCAGCAGGCCTAGCGCCATTTGCCGTCGCTGCCGTCCTTGCGGCCCTGGGTCAGCTTCGAGCCCCTGGTGGCCTTCCGATGCGGGAGGAGGGACGGTGACGCACGACCATCCAGGCGCGATGTTCCACGCTGACGTGAAGAAACTCGGCAACATCCCAGACGGCGGAGGCTGGCGATACGTCGGCCGCCAGCACGGTGAGAAGAACCGCGCCGCGGCCACCCAACTACTGCAGCCACCACCGACCCCACACGGTCTGCGGGGACCAGCCGCCGTTCTCAAGATTGAGAGAGGTCCCCGGTCAGTACAGCTAGCAGGTGACGGCGCGCCCGAGGTATTCAGCCGTGCCCGCGGCTGTGCCCGTCCGTCATCAGCACGGACGGGCACAGTTCCGGCCTCGGGCCAGGGTGTTGTCTCAGGTTCAGACGGTGTCCTTGCCGGCCCAGGCTGGATCAGGCGTGGCATAGGTCATGTCTCGGCCGGGGTTCTCGAATTTCCCTGCGTGGTTCCGAGAGAGGTGCTTCGCCGACATGAACAGCGGGTTTGTCCTTCTGGGATTGTGTGAAGCTTTGGGGGATTTTTGATGGTGGTGGTGATTTGAGTTGTTTTTAAAAGTGACATAAGTATTGTTATCGGTGCTGATCAATTATCGATCACATCTCGAGTTTCGGCCAGAAGGGGTCGCCGGGGCGACAGTGGCTGCCGACCATCCCCCACCGGGAAAGCGCCGATACACCGGCCGCTGCGTGTCGAGCCAAGGAATCAGGTACTGAGATATAACCTCAAAAAATGCCGCACCCCCGAGTCCGGATTTATTACATCGTGGCGATCTTCGCGTGGACACTCGTCCTGACTTGGGCTTATCAGCAGCTGCCGGAACAGGTGGTCCACGAGTTCTCCATTCGCGGGTCCGCTGAACAGCAGGGGATGCGCAGCACGCACCTCACTGTGATGGCGTCGATGAGCATATTGGTAGTGATCGTCCTACCCGCGGCGTTCTGGCTCCTCTTGCGGAGAAGCCCTTCCTCGGCCTTCCCCCTTCCTCGCGAAGCTCGTAGCTATTGGTACGCGATCGAACGACTCGAGGAGTTCCGCCAGAAGGCGTTCTCCACCGTAATGAACTTGTCATCAACCGTGCTCTGGCTTCTCACCATCATGGAATTTGGTGTCATCATTGCCAACCGCCGCTCCCCTGCCCAGGTCGGCCCAGAACTCTGGATTCTGCTGACGTTCTGGGCAGCTTTATTCGGGTGGCAGGCGCTCACTGCCGTGCGTTCTTTCCTGGTTCCGGCCAAATCCTGAACCAGGCGAACACCACCTCGGAATATTATTTTTGCCCTTTCCCCTCCCATTTCTCAGCGACGAAGTTGAACAGCTTTGCGTATCCGGCCACGAATATAGCGCTGAGCAGGAAGGTCAATATCACCAAGAGGATGGTTCTCACGTTTATCTTCTCGGCATCCAGGCCCGAGGCCCACAGGATACCCAGGGTCATCAGGATCGTTACGGCGACCTACTCCCCCGCCGAGACTCTCCAAGGATTCTTCATCCCCATACGTTACGAAATTCTTCGAAGCACGGGGGGGCAGATGCCGGAGGAATAAATATCCCTCCACGAAATCCTTGTAAGGATACAATCTCTTTCTCTTCGTTTACTTCACTCTGACACCGACTCTCCATGGGTCATCAACCGGATGATCATCACTAACTAGCACGCCCGTGCTAGCGTTGTGATCATGGCACGGGTAGACCATCAGGAACGGCGACGTGAGATCGCTGAGGCGGTGTGGCGACTACTGGAAAACGGTGGAGTCGAGTCGGCCTCGGTGCGCGGTGTCATCGCCGAGACCGGGCTGTCATCGGGGTCCATCAGGTTCTTCTTCTCCACACAGGCCGCGCTGCACGAGTTCGCTATGTCCAGCCTCACTGAGCGGGTGCAGGAGCGCGTCCGCCGAGCGGCGTCCGAGCCAGACCCGGAGCAGCGAGCGGTGGCGATGGTCAGTGAGCTGATGCCGCTGCGTGATGACACCGAGCGAGAACTGGGCGTCTGGCTGGCATTCGTCGCCAAAGCTCGCTACGACCCGGCACTGGCGCGCATTGTCGGCGAGCAGGCCACAGCAGTCAGGGAGTTCCTGACCACTGTCCTGGTTGACCTGGCCGCCCTGGGGCTCGGACCGTCCGACACCGACATCGAAGCTGAAGTGATCCGTCTCAACGCCATCATCGATGGCATCACCTTCGAGCTCCTGACCGCACCGAATCTGATCAGCCGTGAACAGGCCACGGCTGCGCTGCGAAGCGCATTACTTCCCGAGCGCGAACAGTCCCACAGCGAGAAGGAAGACCGCCATGGCCGTGGCAAGAGCTAAACGCTACAGGCAGGACACGGCGTCGTGATCGCAGCGATCGTTTCCGCAGAGGTCATGTTCTGGGTGCTCCTGTTCGGTGGGCTCGGGTTGCGCTATCTCCTCCGAGCCCACCGGCTCAGCACCCTCGTCCTCGCCGGGGTACCGCTGGTCGACCTCGCGCTCCTCGTCCTCGTCGCGATCGACGTGATGCGTGGCGCGGAACCGACCCGCCCCCACGCCTTCGCGGCCCTCTATCTGGGCGTCACCATTGCGTTCGGTCACCACATCATCCAAGCGACCGACGCCTGGTTCCGGTACCGCTTCGCCGACGGCCCCAAACCGTTCAAACCGCCCAAGGGCTCCACCGCGGAAGTGCGCGCGATCTGGCACGAATGGTTGCGCGTCGTTCTCGCTGCCGCCATCGGCGCAGTCTGTCTGCTGGTCATGATTGCCCTCGAAGGGTGGCATGTTCCCACCAGCATCGACAGCGCCACCCAGCACCCCTACTGGGCCACTTTGCTGCTCCTGCCCACCATCACGGCAGGCTGGTTCCTGGCCGGACCCGCCTTCGCCGGGCGAGGCGATCCCACCCTTGATCAGTAACCGGAGATCTGGCTCAGGTCCTGCCACAGACAGAACCCGGCGATCAGGACGCCCACTGCGGCGGCGACCATCATCATCGGCCCCGGCATGACCAGGCCCGGCGCCAGCACCAGCGCCGGCAAAGAAGACCCACGCAGCACCCGTTTGACCACGCCCACCGGCAGCGCGCCAGCCGGGGTCGACACGACCAGGCCGACATCGGCCAGGTCAGGAGCTGAGGCCGTATGCGTCATCGCGACCAATGCCGCACCGACCAGTAAAGGTGTCGACCATACCGACAGGTGCGCTGCCGTCTGCGCGACCGCCGCCACGGCCGTCGCCACCACCGCTGGAACCACCAGAAAGGCGAGCGCCAGCGACCGGTTGGTGCCGGGGAGGGATCGGCGGAGCCCTGTCGAACGCACCCATGCGCGTAGGCCTGCGGCGTAGGGCGTGGAGGTAGGGATGACGACCAGTGCCGCTAACAGGAGTCCGGCCCAGGATCCCTGTGCGGGGGTGAACAGCCATAGCCAGGGCAGGGTGCAAGTGGCTGCGAGCAAGGGGCCGGGACGTCGTGGCACCCGCCGTGCGTCAGCGGCAACGAGGGCCCACAGGCCGTGGCCGGTCAGGGTGCGGCTTCGTCGCCGTCCGTGTCGGGCCAGGTTCCGTCGCGCGGTGGCTTGTAGGACGGCGGCGCTGTCCAGCATTGCCATGCTTTGTTCGGTGGCGTCGGTGAAGTCGCCTCCGCGGGCGATCTCACTCATCGGCAACCGGTGTGCTTGCCGGGCGACCAGCAGCAGGGTCACCGTGCCTGCTGAGGTGACTGCTGCTGCCGTGAGTGCGATCACCGTGGTGTCGGTCGAGGGCGGTGTAGGTGGGGCCAGGCCGATGGTCGGTAGTGCCGCGAGGGCTGTGGCGGCGAGGGTGGCAGCCACCAGCAGTGATGTACCGAACAGGGAAGTCCGGTCTGCTGCCGTGGTTGTCGGGGAGGCTGTCTGCCGCCAGGCTGCGGCGGCGACCACCCATAGCGTCAGCCCGGCCCCAGCTGTTGTGCGTGCCGTCCAGTCGCTGAGTGTGCTTTCCGCGCCGGCTGCGGCGGCGGCGATGCCGGTGAGGACGGCGCCGACGAACCAGGCCAGTACGCCTGTGCTGACGACCCGGCTTCGCAGCAGTACGCCTCGATCTGCTGGTGCTGCGAACAGCCAGGTCCGCTCTGCGGAGGGTGCGCCTAAGGGCCCTGCTGTCGCCGCTGCCCACAGAGCTGCCCCGGCCAGGGCGACCGGCAGGATCATCGGCAGCAGAGCGGCCACGTCACTGCGCAGGGTGTTCTCGAGTGCGAGGCTGGAGCCGCGCAGTAGCCCCGCGGCCATCGAGGCGAACACCAGCGCAGCCAAGACGAGCATGTACCCGGTGTTCGCCGCGGAGTCGGTGAATTTTTGGTCGGAGGTGCGTCGCCACCGCAGTTCTCGTAGGACTGTGCGGGCTCGGCGGCGCTCTTCGACGAGGTGGTCCGGCGTGGTGTTCATGCAGCGCTGCCGTCGATGGGCATGATCGTTACGATCCGCGCGCCGACTCGTTCGAGCAGTTGTGGGTCGTGGCTGGCCAGCAGGATCGCTGCGCCGGCCTTTTTCGCTTGGGTCAGGTGGTCGGCCAGCCAGTCGCGGCCGACGACGTCGAGTCGTTGTTCCGGCTCGTCGAGGATCAACAGGTCGTACGGGCGGATCAGAGTGGTGGCCAACGCGAGTCGTCGCCGCTGCCCGGAGCTGAGGCTGTCGGGGAGTTGGTCGGCGGCGTCGGTGAGTTGCACTGCTTCCAGTGCGGTGTCCACGGCGTCGAAGGGGTCGTTGCTGCCATGTGCGCGGGCGAACAGGTCGAGATGTTCCGCTGCGGTCAGGTCGGGGAACCATCCCATGTCGTCCAGCACGGTCGCGACCCGAGCGCGTACCTTCGGGTCGCGTTCGTCCAGGGGTGTTCCGTCGAGGAAGACCTGACCGCTGTCGGGTTCGACGGTGCCCAGCAGGCAATGCAAGGTGGTTGTCTTACCGACACCGTTCGGTCCGGTCAGTGCGATGGCTTCTCCTGCCTTCACGGTGAAGGAGAGATCTCTGACGATCGGCCTGCCTCCATATGTTTTCGACAGTTGAGAGACTTCGAGGCAGGTGGAACTCCGCACGCCGATGCTCCATTCGAGGTGTGTGGCTTGTCTTCAACCAGGCCTTTGAAGAAAGTACTTCATTGCCGACCGGGACAACAGCACTTCCTGCGCCGGGGCAGGATGGGGCCCATGCGCGGTGAACGGAGTGAAGACGAACGGATTCGGATTCTGAAGTTCTGGTGGATGTTGGAGCTGTTCAGCCCACAAAAGATTCCAGCCCTGACCCGCAAAGCGACGCAGCCTTCGGACCACCAGGTATGTATCTGGCAGCCCGAGGACCCGCTGCCATGGGAGTCCTTGGCCCCACCTGACCCGGTGGGGTCGACCACCCGGGTCTGGCGCCACACTGTCTATCTGGGCGTCTACCAGCTGAAAGCAACCTACGAGGCGTTGAGCCAGGTATTCGCGGAAGATCCTGACGCCTACGACCAGAGCCCCGACGGACAGAGCGCGTGCGCGGGACTGGTCATCGCGCAGGACGGCCGTTTGGTCCCCGATTCGGTCGTGCTTTCCTCAGCGTTGTGGGCGGCAGGCCGAACCCGCTCCCCCGGGCCGGAGAATCCACATTGGATGGAAGGATTCGGTCAGGCCCAGGCCCAACTCACCAAAGAAGTCGACGACAGCGAAGGCGAACGCCGTCAGGAAGATGGCGGTGAACAGCCCCCTCCCCACAACCGGGCCTCCATGCTGGAATTGCTACGAATTGCCCATGGCGTTGCCGGTGTCACCGATTTCGACGACTTGGCCAGCAATTCCGTGATCATCGACAGCGTCGCTGTCTCCGAACGCCGGGCGCTGGACGGCGCGACCACCGATTTCCTGAACAGCTTCTACCTGGACGATCTGAAAGCTGTCCGAGAACACGTGACGCGCGGCAACCTGGGCGCTGCTCTCAGCAGCTATCTCACCGGCGATTCGTCGTTGCCAGTGGCCGAACGGATCGACATCGTGGCGCATCCTGACATCATCGACGCAGCCACCAGTGTCGAACGACTTCCCAAAGGACGATGGCCTTCCTCCCCTCAGCATTCGCTGGCGTTGAGCCAGCAGTACGCCGTCAACCGGGCCCTGGGAGACCTCGCCCCGAGCAGCGGAATCATGGGGGTAAACGGCCCGCCTGGCACCGGCAAGACGACGATGTTACGCGACATCCTCGCGGGGAATGTCGTCGAACGAGCTCGACGTCTCGCTGCTCTCGCCACTCCTGCGGATGCTTTCACCAAAGTGACCCACCGATGGTCCGATGCTGCTGGCCATTCTCGGGCTGTCCCTCAGCTCCGACCCGAACTGACCGGTTTCGAAATGGTCGTCGCCTCGGCGAACAATGCCGCCGTCGAAAATGTGACCGCTGAGATCCCCGCCCACAACGCCATCGCCGATCCGTGGCGCGGCAACATCGACTACTTCGGTGACATCGCCACCAAGGTCCTGCAGGCCTGCGCCGACAAGGAAGACGCCTCTTCGAGCGACTCGCCCCCTTCGGCTTGGGGACTTGTCGCCGCCAGGCTGGGGCGGAAACGCAACCGTACTGCTTTCCAATCGGCGTTCTGGTTCGACGAGAAGACACCCCGGAACCGATCGGTGCCGCAGGACAATGTGCCGCGAATGCAGACCACGCTGACGCGATGGCGTGACGGTGACGCCGAGTACACCCCGTGGGCTCAGGCCAAAGCCGACTTCCGTGCTGCCGAGCGGCGGGTCGACCGTCTCATCAGCGAGCGGGCACAAGCCCAGGAACGTCTCCGCCGGCACCCACTGCTGACCAACCGTGAACGATCTCTCCACAAAGTAGCCGATCAGGCACGACGACACCTCGAAAAATCCAACCAGGCGCTGACCCGTCACCTAGCCGTCGAGCAGAGCAACGAAGCCGCTCTGGATCTCGCCACCGCGAACCACGAACGCCACCTCGCTGCGAAACCCGGCGTATTGGAAACGATTTTCTCCCTCGGTAGAGCAGTGCGGGACTGGCGCGAACAACTCGACACACTCACCACCGAACTCGACCTCGCCGCACGACAGCAACAGGAAACCCTCGAGCACGGCCGCCGGATCCGACAGACACTGCAGGAATCCCAGGACCGGATGGCATCAGTCCAATCCGTCTTGGACCACACCCAGCAGGAACAAGCACAGCTCAGCACCGCCTGCGCACACGACCAGGCACGATTCGGCAAGGCCTACCCCGGTTCAAAGGGAGACCAACGCGAGCTGCGCGCGCCGTGGCTCGATGAAGAGCTCGACTCCGCACGGTCGGATCTGTTCGTCGCCGCGTTGACATTGCACCAGCGTTTTCTCGCCAATGCCGCTCATGACATGCTTCACGGTTTGCGCGCCGCTATGGATGTGGTTGCCGGTCACCACCCACATGATCTGGCACCGCAGAAAATCTTGGCAGCTTGGCAGTTGTTCTTCCTCACCGTCCCGTTGATTTCGACGACATTCGCCTCAGCTGGTCGGATGTTCGACGGTCTGGGGCAGGAATCCATCGGTTGGTTGCTCATCGACGAAGCGGGGCAGTCCTCACCCCAGTACGCAGTCGGCTCCATAT
Organism: Austwickia chelonae; assembly: GCF_003391095.1. Lineage (NCBI taxonomy): Bacteria > Bacillati > Actinomycetota > Actinomycetes > Micrococcales > Dermatophilaceae > Austwickia > Austwickia chelonae. The sequence goes on from NZ_CP031447.1 coordinate 1,901,106, forward strand.
GGCGTGCTCGGCGCGTCATCGCCGTCGGCGATCCGCTCCAGATCGAACCGGTGGTCACGCTTCCGAAGAAGGCCCAACGCAATATTGCCCTCAGTTATGGGATCGGGTCGACGTGGATCCCGCCTCGCGCGTCCGTGCAGACGTTGGCCGACCGGGTGTCCCGGTTCGGTACGGTGCTGGACCAGGGCGAGGAGAAGGTCTGGGTGAGCGCGCCGCTGCGGGTTCACCGGCGCTGCGATGACCCCATGTTCACGCTGTGCAACCGGATCGCTTACAACGATTTGATGATCAGCGGTGTGCACCGCACGGTGGACGATCCGGCCCATCCAGACCGTTTCGATGGCCCGGACGGGCCGATCATCGCGGTGAGCCACTGGGCCGACGAACCTGCGTCGGCCCGTGGCAGTCACCTGCAGCCCAATCAGATCCTGCGTTTCAAGAAGGCCCTCAACTATCTTGCCGGGCAAGATGTTCCGCCTTCCGATGTCATCGCCATCTCTCCTTTTTGCGCGATGGCGGATCGATTGCATGGCCTCACCACCGAGTATCGCGGCTTGCGCGCGGGGACGATCCATACAGCGCAAGGTCGTGAGGCTCCGGTGGTGATCCTGGTGCTGGGCGGCGACCCGGATAAGCCTGGAGCTGCCGTGAATTGGGCTAGAACCCCCAACTTGGTCAATGTTGCTGCAAGCCGGGTGCAACGTCGCTTGTACGTGATCGGCGACCGCGCTTTCTGGTCCAGGCACAACTATTTCCGTGATCTTGCCAGGGCGCTCGGCCGATAGCTGGTCTTTGACTGTCCAAAGCTGATTTCTTCAACGACGCCGACGCCAAGGACGTAGCGTCGACAGACGCCAGCGCGTTCACTCAAGGAAGGGATCACCGCCATTTTCATCCCAATACAGTGGTCATCCTGCCTAATTGTGAGAGTAATCTGACTCTTCTGGCTCGGGTCTCTCGCTCCAGGCAAGGTTGAGCGCATGACATTTGTGTTGTTGTCCTTGTGCGAGGGCACCCCTTGGCCCGGAACCACGGAGTACGCCAACAGCATGTCCTCCACCAGAAAACACGGTGATACCGAACTCATAGATCTTCTCTCTTCTGTGTTTAGTGCGTTATCAGTGGGCTTGCCCCCGAACCCAGTGAACTCCGGCTGAGGCCCCCGAGACATGGTGTCCTCGCAGGTCAGCCGCCAAATGTTGCGCGACGATTGTCGCCGTTTCGAGACGATTCTGAGCGCTTCGAGTGCCCGCGTGAGTGCCGACCTGGGCTGGCCAGACTGAGCCACCGATCCGATAGCGGAGCACGAGAGGACGACGGAGGTACGGGTCAAGGGTGGCGTAGCCATCACGCAGCGACGCGACGCAGGAGCGCCCTTGACGCAGGCCGGAGTCGGCCGGAGTCGGCCGGATGCTCGGCATCGGGTCGGCGGCCCCAAGTGGCTTCTCATGACCAGCGCGTCAGGGACACCGCGTCTCGCGTTCACGTTCTATCGTGGTCGGAACACAGTCGGGAGACGGAGGGGCATGTCCAACCATTGGGTGACAGATGGGTGGGGATATCGCATCTCATCGGTTGATCAACTGATGCGCGCAATTTCACGGATTGGCACACTCCAGACAGGCGAGCAGTTTGTATGGCGGGGCGTTTCAAACGCCCGATACAAGATGCAATCCTCACTGCAGCGAGCCCTAACGCAGTCACGCCCTTACTTCACGAATGGATTTCGCGGTTCTCCCGGCGAAGGTGAGATGCTATATGCAGAACGGCGCATCCTGCTTTCCGCGCGAGGTTGGGGCCTAGGCACACATCGGGGCACTCACCTGGAAGATCTTCAATTACTAGCAAACCTGCAGCACCACGGCGCACCGACTCGCCTGCTGGACTTCACAGAAGATCCGATGACCGCCCTATGGTTCGCGTGCCAACCGAACTCCGGGACCAGGGATGCGAGCGGCGTGCTGTTCGCCATGAACGTAACGAGACTGAGCCGAATCCTGTCAACCGACGTTCCTGAGAATTCTTTGGGACGTATCGAAGATCCACTTGGGTGGGGCTTAAGCCAGGGGCTAGAGGAGTCCCGGAAGTCCCGAATGCCGATTCTGGTCGAGCCATCTGCGAAGGACGCTCGCATGATCGCACAGCAGGGATTGTTCTTGATGGGCTCAACCGACCACCCCTCAGAAGTGCAGGGCATAGAGGCGTTCAATTTCACACCGAGGGGCGGCCCGCCGACACAGTCGGGCCTCGCAAGCCTGTTCAGCCCTGGCGAGCGAAGCCGCGGTCGGCCGCCCTATATCGACTTCTGCGCCATTGTCATTCCGACGCCAGTGAAGGGGCGCATGCTTCGACACCTTGCGGGGACCTACAATAAGACGGAGGCGAGAATTTACCCGGACTTGGCGGGATTCTCGTCGGCGCTGCATCGGCTCTCCGTGGAGCTAGAGGGGGCGCCCCGCCGATCCAGGACAGTCCGGCAAGACCTCGAAGAGCAACAGCTGCGTGAATTTCAGTCGAGCCCCGTCTGGCACGAGCTGCAAAGACCTTTGGCTTGAATATCAACGTAAACGCAGATCGCGGCGGGGTGCCCGGAGGGCGGGGTCCCGCCGCGGCGCCGGCGCAGCCGGCGCTCTTGAGGCAGTAGAGATATTCCTCACGGAGGCGCGAAGGCACCGGCAGGACCGCGTCGAGGATTAAGCGGCGCGCCAGCGGTCGCGTGAATCCCCGGTGGCGCGGGTGCAGACCATCGGCACACCGTTGCTAGTGTCCTGAGTCGGTAATAAGTTGGTTGTTTAGTAGGCTTAGGGTATGCCGGGTCCTGCCGCGAAACCTCTTGTCCTGACTGATCACGAACGGTCCGTGCTCTTGGGGCGGGCGCGTCGCCCGACGTCACCGGCGCGACTGGTGCAGCGCTCGAGAATCGTGTTGGCCTACGCCGATGACCCGTCGGTGGCGGGCGTAGCGCGCCAGCTCGGGGTGAGCGCCCCGACGGTGACGAAGTAGCGCGACCACTTCCTGACAGGGCGCTTGGACGGCCTGGAGGACGCCCCACGGCCGGGACAGCCCCGCAAGCTGACCGACGAGCAGATCGAGACGCTGATCAGCCGCACACTGGAGGGGGCTCCGCCGAACGGAGATACTCGCTGGTCGACCCGGTCGATGGCTGCCGATCAGGGGTTGAATCAGACCCAGGTGTCGCGGATCTGGCGGGCCTTCGGTCTCAAACCACACGCGGTAGACTCCACCGAAGTCGTCCAAGGACCCGGCGTTCGTGGACAAGGTCCGCGACATCGTCGGCCTGTACATGTCCCCGCCTCAGAACGCCCTGGTCCTGGTGGTGGATAAGAAGTCCCAGGTCCAAGCCCTCGACCGGACCGCGCCGATCCTGCCGATGATGCCCGGCACACCCGCGCGGGCCACCCACGACTACGTCCACCACGGCACGACCACGGTCTTCGCGGCGATGGCCATCATCTCCGGGGCAGTCATCGCCCGGAACTACCGCCGACACCACTCGGTCGAGTTCCTCCGATTCCTCACAGAAGCCGACGCCGCCACCCCCACAGACCTCGAACTGCACCTGGTCCTCGACAACTTCCCCCGCGAGCGGGAGGTGCCCCCAGTCACGCACAAAACCCCAGCCGTCAAGACATGGCTACTCAAACACCCCCGCGTCATACTGCACTTCACCCCCACCAACGCGTCCTGCCTCAACCTCGTCGAACGCTGGTTCGCCGAACTCACCCACCATTCCGTGACCGAACTCGAACGCGACATCATCACCTGGACCCAGAACTGGAACAACGACCCCAAACCCTTCGTCTAGACCAAGACCGCCGACCAGATCCTCAAAACCCTCACCAGCTACTGCCAACGAACCAACGACTCACGACACTAGACGTCGGTAAGGATGTCGAGTCTTTGGGGGCACCATTGGACGAGCGCCGCCGGGAAAACACAATGAGGCGAAACCCGAAGGTTCCGCCTCATTTCTGTGTTTGGTGCGCCATCAGGGACTCGAACCCCGAACCCAGTGATTAAGAGTCACTTGCTCTGCCAATTGAGCTAATGGCGCCTGCCGAACGAGTACGACTGTACATGAATTCGAGTTTCAACATGAAATCCGCTGGTCAGCGACCTGAAGCTCGGGCAGCACCCGATGCACGACACGCCGAAGAACCAGAAAAAGTCCCCAAAAAACTTCCGAACGTCTGATCCTGCCCCCGATCAGCCCTCCCACCGGCTCCCCCGGCGTAACGTCTGACATGTCTGCGCCCGCGGCGGCGCATCGTGACCACCCCGCCGACACACCCCCGACCGCCACCACCCCCGGCGACGGACACGGTGTGCCACACGAAGGAGGACAATCATGCGGGCACTCGTCAAGCCCACAGCCGGGCCAGGCCTGGAACTCCGCGACGTCCCCGAGCCCGAATGCGGGCCCACCGACGTCAAGATCCGGGTCCTGCGCGCAGGGCTGTGCGGCACCGACCTGCACCTCGAGCAGTGGGACGACTGGGCCGCCGCCACCGTCAAACCCCCGATGACCATCGGGCACGAGTTCTTCGGTGAGATCGTCGAGGTCGGCCACGAGGTCGAAGGAGTCATGCCACTGAAAGTCGGCATGAAGGCCTCCGGTGAAGGCCACGTCGTCTGCGGGTTCTGCCGCAACTGCCGCGCAGGGCGCCGCCACGTCTGCATCAACACCAAAGGCATCGGCGTCAACCGCGACGGCGCTTTCGCCGACTACGTCGTCATCCCCGCGAGCAACGCCTGGGTGCAACCCGACGACATGGACCCCGACGTCGGTGCCCTCTTCGACCCGCTCGGCAATGCCACCCACACCGCCCTGCAATGGCCCATGGTCGGCGAGGACGTCCTCATCACCGGCGCCGGCCCGATCGGCGTGATGGCGGCCGCCATCGCCCGCCACGCAGGAGCCCGCCACGTCGTCGTCACCGACCTGTCCGACTACCGTCTCGCCCTGGCCGAGAAAGCCGGTGCCGACCTCGTCGTCAACACCACCCGTAAAACCATCCGGGAAGCACAACACGAACTGGGTATGCGGGAAGGTTTCGACATCGGCCTGGAAATGTCCGGCGCGCCCATCGCCGTCAACGACATGATCGACAACATGAACCACGGCGGACGCGTCGCCATGCTCGGCCTCCCCAAAGACCCCTACCCCATCGACTGGGGCAAGGTCATCACCCACATGATCACGATCAAAGGCATCTACGGCCGGGAAATGTACGACACCTGGTATGCGATGAGCTCCATGCTGCAAACCTCCGAGAACCTCCGCGACGCCGTGAAATCGGTCATCACCCACCGGGTCGACTTCGAGGACTGGCCCGACGCCTGGGCCGCCGCCCGCAGCGGACAGTGCGGCAAGGTCGTCATGGACCTCACCCGCTGACCCCACGCAGCCACCTGAAGATCCACGAAAGGAACCACCACCATGTACGGCGAGATGCGTGAGCGTCTGACATCGACCCTCGCGGAAATCGACGCAGCGGGCCTGTACAAGCACGAACGCCGCCTGGCGACCCCCCAGTCGGCGCACATCGAAACCACCACCGCCGACGGCCGTGCCCCCTCCCTCAACTTCTGCGCCAACAACTACCTCGGCCTGGCCGACCACCCCGAGGTCGTCGCCGCCGCCAAGGAGTCCTACGACACCTGGGGCTTCGGCATGGCCAGCGTCCGCTTCATCTGCGGCACCCAAGAGCTCCACAAACAGCTCGAAGCGAGTCTCAGCGACTTCCTCGGCATGGAGGACACCATCCTGTTCTCCAGCTGTTTCGACGCCAACGGCGGCGTCTTCGAAGTGCTCTTCTCCGAAGAGGACGCCATCGTCTCCGACGAACTCAACCACGCCTCCCTCATCGACGGGATCCGGCTGTGCAAAGCCCGCCGGTTCCGCTACCGCAACCGCGACCTGGACGACCTGCGCGCCCAACTCGACGCGGCCCGCGACGGCGGCGCCCGACAGACGGTGATCGTCACCGACGGCGTCTTCTCCATGGACGGCTACTACGCGCCCCTCCCCCAGATCTGCGACCTGGCCGAGGAATACGGCGCGCTGGTCCTGGTCGACGATTCACATGCCGTCGGTTTCGTCGGCGAACACGGCCGCGGCACCCACGAACTCTTCGACGTGATGGGACGGGTCGACATCATCACCGGAACCCTCGGCAAAGCCCTCGGCGGGGCCTCCGGCGGTTACGTGTCCGGCCCGCAGGAAGTCATCGACCTGCTGCGCCAACGTGCCCGCCCCTACCTGTTCAGCAATGCGGTCGCCCCCGCCGTCGCCGCCGGATCCCTCACAGCGATCGACCTGGCGCGGTCCTCCGACGAACTGCGCACCGCACTGGAGACCAACAAGACGCTCTTCCGCTCCCTCATGACCGAGGCCGGCTTCGACCTGCTGCCCGGCGAGCACGCCATCGTCCCGGTGATGTTCCCCGGTGAGGACGGCGCGCGCCTCGCCGGTCGGATCGCCGAGTCGATGCTCGCCGACGGGGTGTACGTGATCCCGTTCTCCTACCCGGTGGTGCCCAAGGGCAAGGCTCGTATCCGGGTGCAGTTGTCCGCGGCCCATTCCGCCGAGGACGTCCGTACGTGCGTGGCGGCTTTCGTGGCAGCCCGTGACAAGGCCGCTGTCGGCTGATCGACTTCGCCGCGGCACACAGATGAAGGCCGCCTGCCCGGTGGACGGGTAGGCGGCCTTCACGGTGGTTCCGACCATGACGAGCGGGTCAGAGATAGAGCCCTGCGTCGGGGTCCTTCTCCGGGGTGGAGACGGCGTGGAGATCACGTTCCCGGAGGAGGACGTATTCTCGTCCGTCGAGTTCCACGGTGGCCCGTTCCGAGGGGTCGTACAGCGCCCGGTCGGCGAGGCGTACCTGCCGCACATTGGCACCGACCGCGACGACGGTGGCCCAGGCCAGGCGTTTGCCCAGCTGGGCGGTGGCCGGAATGATCAGCCCACCGCCGGTCTGTCGTTCGCCCTTCTCCCCTTCGTCGGAGAGCAGGACGCGGTCGTGCAACATGCGGAGGGCGAGCCCGCCCTCGGAGACGGCCTGTCGGCGCGGTGATGCGTCGGCTGGTTCGTCGGTGTTGGTCGGCTCGTCGTAGGCCCCGTCGTCGGGAAGTTCTGGATCAGCCACGGGAGCGGCGCATGATGCCGATGCCGACGAGCAGGATGACCGCAGCGGCCACGATGGCGACTCGTTCCATACGGAAGTCGCCCTTGGGGGTCATGAAGGTCTCTTGCAGTTTCGCGACGGTGGCGTCCTTCTGCCGCTGTGCGATGACACCCGGTTTGGCTCGATAGGCCAGCTCGTCGATCGTGGTCGCCAAGCGGGTACGAGTGGCTTCGATGTCCGCTTCGATCTGGTTCGGGTTGCGAGCTTCTTGGCTCATCTGTTGTCCTTTCCTGCGCGGCCCCGGCGGGCCGGTGGCGTCCTGAACTAACCTACCGTGGAACACGCCTCGTCGTAGCCCTCCAAGGAGCAACCCATGACCCGTCTGGAACCTGGCGAACTCGCCCCAACCTGGACACTCACCAGCGACTCGGGGACGACGGTGAGTCTGGCCGATTACGCCGGGCGCACACTGATCATCTTCTTCTACCCCGCAGCGATGACACCGGGGTGTACCAAGCAGGCCTGCGACTTCCGGGACTCCTTGGAGCCTCTTCTGGCGGCGGGCTACGACGTGGTGGGGATCTCCCCGGACAGCCCGGAGAAACTGGCGGCCTTCGTCGACAAGGAATCCCTGACGTACCCCTTGCTGTCCGACCCGGACAAGGCCGTCCTGACCGCTTATGGCGCGTACGGGGAGAAGAAGCTGTACGGCAAGACGGTGACCGGAGTGATCCGTTCGACCATGGTGATCGACGGCGAGGGTCGGATCTCCCTGGCCCGGTACAACGTGAAAGCCACCGGTCATGTCGCTTCACTGCGTAAAGCGTTGAAGGTCTGACCTGCACGGACGGGCGTATAGTCTGGTGTTCGGACAGGCCGTCGGGTGTCCCGGTCAAGGGCGACGAAATGTCTTAGTGCACCCGAATGCCTACTTCTCGTCGAACAGGCCGTAAACTTCACGCTTGCGCGGCCATGATCACCGACGTGATGTCGGTCGTCTCCGTGCGCGCGGGAGTGGTGAAATTGGCAGACACGCAGGATTTAGGTTCCTGTGCCGCAAGGCGTGAGGGTTCAAGTCCCTTCTCCCGCACCCAGTGCATTGCCGAACGGCCAGGTCCGGGACGCCCCAGGGCACAGGCTGTGGGCCGTCCGATCACCCGCTGGTGACCGGACGGCCGCCGTTGGTTCCGACGTCGGCCTCCGGGCGCGACATCGCCCCGTTCAGTGCCGGCCCAAGCGCTCCCGCAGGTCCGCGGACAACACCCGGAAGGCCTGACCCCGGTGGCTGATCGCGTTCTTCTCCGCCGAGGACAGCTGCGCTGCGGTCCGCTCGTCGCCCTCCACCAGGAGGATCGGGTCGTACCCGAAACCGTTCTCCCCACGAGGCTCACGGGTCAATGTTCCAGGGAAACGCCCCTTCCGGACCACCGTGGTGCACCCCTCGACGGTGCCGCTTCCGTCCGGGATCGCCAAGGCCGCTGCACAGACGAAGGCTGCGCCACGCTCCTCGTCGGGCACATCGGCCAGTTGAGCGAGCAGAAGCTCCAGGTTGGCCCGGTCGTCACCGTGCCGGCCCGACCAGCGCGCGCTGAAGACGCCCGGAGCGCCGCCCAAGACATCCACCGCCAGGCCCGAATCATCCGCCAGGGCAGGTAGCCCGGTGGCTGCGGCCACCGTGGTCGCCTTCAACGTGGCATTCGCCGCGAAGGTCACCCCGGTCTCGACGACATCGGCGACCTCGGGGAAATCCCCGACGCCCACCAGTTCGGCACCGATCTCGGCGAGGACGTCGGCGAGGATCACCCGTAGCTCAGCGACCTTGCCCTCATTGCGGGTCGCCAGGACGATCCGGCGGTCGGTCGACGAGGCATTCATCGGGTGCGCTCCCGGGCCGGGGCGTCCAGTGCAGCCTGCTGTAGGGCCGTCAAACGGGCGCAACCGATCTCGGCCAGCGACAGCAGCCCGTCGAGCAGAGCGCGGTCGAAAGGCTCACCTTCCGCTGTGCCCTGCACCTCCACGAAACGTCCGTCCCCGGTCATCACGACATTCATGTCGGTGTCGGCGTCGACATCCTCCACATAGTCCAGGTCCAGCACCGGCTCACCCTTGACGACACCGACACTGACCGCGGACACCGAACCGGTGAGCACCGTCGCGGAAGAACGGATTGCCCGGGAGGCCTTCCCCGCGGCCACCGCGTCAGCGAGCGCCACATAGGCTCCGGTGATGGCTGCGGTGCGGGTGCCGCCGTCGGCCTGGAGGACGTCGCAGTCCAGGACGACGGTGTTCTCCCCCAGGGCTTTCATGTCGACGACGGCGCGGAGGGATCGGCCGACGAGCCGGGAGATCTCGTGGGTGCGGCCGCCGATCTTGCCTTTGACCGACTCGCGGTCGTTGCGGGTGTTGGTGGAGCGGGGAAGCATCGCGTACTCGGCGGTGACCCACCCTTTGCCCTGGCCTTTCAGCCAGCGCGGTACGCCTTCGGTGAAGCTGGCTGCGCAGAGCACCCTGGTGCGGCCGAATTCCACCAGGACGCTGCCTTCGGCGTGGTCGAGCCAGTTACGGGTGATGCGGATGTCGCGGAGCTGGTCCGCGGTGCGGCCGTCGTGTCGGGTCGTCATGGTCGAAACCCTATCGGGATCGGAAGCGGTCCGTTCCCGGTCGACAGCTCAGTTGTCCTGGGCGCTGCCTCGGTAGACGCCGGTGACCTCGGGGCCGAGGAAGCGTTTGGCCAGCTGCGCGAATTCAGCGGGGTCGCCGGTGGTCGTGAAGCGGTGTTCCGGTGCGGCGAGGGTGTCGGCGCGGAGTTCGCCGCGGTCGGCCAGGACGCGGTAGACGTCTTTCGCGGTTTCTTCGGCTGAGGAGACGAGGGTCACCAGGTCGCCGACGACATAGCTGATCACCCCGGTGAGGAGCGGATAGTGGGTGCAGCCCAGGATCAGGGTGTCGACCCCTGCGGCGACGACCGGGTCCAGGTATTCGTGGGCGGCGGCGAGGAGGTCGTCTCCTCCGGTGATGCCTTGCTCCACGAAGTCCACGAAGCGGGGGCAGGGCTGGCTGAGGACGTCGATCTGCGGTGCGGCCGCGAAGGCGTCGGGGTAGGCCCGGCTCTGGTGGGTGCCACGGGTGGAGATCACGCCGACCTTCTGGTTGCGGGTCGCGGCGGCGGCTCGGCGGACTGCTGGGCGGATCACTTCGACGACGGGGACGTCATAGCGTTCCCGGGCGTCGTGCAGGACGGCGGCGCTGGCCGTATTGCAGGCGATGACGAGGACCTTGACTCCGCGGTCGACCAGCCCGTCGAGGCATTCCAGGGCGTACTGGCGGGTCTGCGCGATGGGCCGCGGTCCGTAGGGTGCGCGCGCAGTGTCGCCGAAGTATTCGACGGCTTCGTGCGGGAGCTGGTCCAGGACGGCTCGTGCGACGGTCAGGCCGCCGTAGCCGGAGTCGAAGATACCGATCGGAGCGTCCACCACGACGACGACTATAGAGGGCGGCGGGGTGTGGCTTTCTCCCAGGTGTGTCTCAGGTCGGGTCGTCCAGGGCGTGGAGGAGTGCTTCGGAGAGGGATTCCTGTAGCCAGGTGAGGAAGTCGTAGATCATCACGAGTTCGAGGGTCTTCTCGTCGAGGGTGTCCTCGGCGACGGCCTGTTCGAGTCGGTCGCCGTCGTCGTCCGTGCGCAGGTCGAGTCGGTCGCCCAGGACGAGTCGTACGTCGGTGAGCGCCATGGCGAGTGCTTGTGCGTCGTCCTGGTCGAGGAGGAGTTCGTCGGTTTCTTCGGTGCTGTCTTTCCCGGTGGGGTCGGCGCTGAGCAGGGCGATCGCGGTTTCCAGGTTGGCGGCTTTGCGATCGCGGAGGCCTGGGGCCACCATGCGTCGGAATTCGGCGGCTGCCAGGGGGTCTTCCCGGTGTGCATCCGGGAGGAGCCTGTCCAGGGCCGGGTCTCGGCCGGGGTCGTCCAGGTCGTCGTCATGCAGACGCCCCGTGGCTTCGCTCAGGTCGGCGAGTCCGGCTCCGCGCATCAGGTCCTCGAAGTCGTCACCGGTGCTCGGGGTGACGGGGCGGGAGACGAGGCGGTGCACCTGTCCCATGAGGGCGATCAGCAGCGCCCGTTCGTCGCTGTCGAGGCGGGTGACGAAATGTCCTTGTCGGAAGCGGAAGGCGTGGGCCATCTACTCGTCCTTCTGGTAGGTCGCCCACAGGCCGTAGCCCTGGAGCGCTTCGGTGTGCCGTTCCATCTGCTCGCGGGGACCGCTGGCCACGACCGCGCGGCCCTTGTGGTGCACGTCGAGCATCAGGGAATGGGCTTTTTCCTGGGAGAATCCGAAGTAGCTACGGAAGACCCAGGTCACGTAACTCATCAGGTTGACCGGGTCGTTCCAGACGATGGTCACCCAGGGAACGTCCACGTCCACCGTGGTCTCTTCGAGCTGGAGCAGCTGGTCCGTGGGGGCAGTCGACACGGCACCACAATAGAGTGTGCCCGTGACCAGCACCGCACTCCTGACCGACCACTACGAGTTGACCATGCTGCAGGCTGCTCTTCATTCGGGCGCCGCGCATCGTCACAGCATCTTCGAGCTCTTCGGGCGGCGGCTGCCTGACGGGCGGCGCTACGGAGTGGTCGCCGGAGTGGGCAGAATGTTGGATTCCTTGCGGGAGTTCCGTTTTCAGGAAGCAGAGCTCGACTTCCTCGCGGCGCGCAAAGTCGTCGATACCAAGACCATCGACTTCCTCAGCGATTACGCCTTCACCGGGAACATGTGGGGTTATCGGGAAGGTGAGATCTACTTCCCCGGTTCGCCGCTGCTCGTGGTCGAAGGCACTTTCGCCGAGGCCTGCATCCTGGAAACGCTCCTGCTGTCGATCTACAACCACGACTGCGCGGTCGCCTCGGCGGCTTCCCGGATGGCGACCGCCGCCGGGGGGCGTCCACTGATCGAGATGGGGTCACGGCGCACCCATGAGGAAGCGGCGGTCGCAGCTGCTCATGCCGCCTACGTGTGTGGTTTCTCCACGACGTCCAACCTGGAGGCGGCCCGGCGGTTCGGGATCCCCAGCGCCGGCACGTCGGCGCACAGTTTCACTCTCCTGCACGACGGCGAAGAGGCTGCCTTCCAGGCGCAGGTGGACAGTTTGGGCGCCTCCACGACCCTCCTGGTCGACACCTATGACGTCGTCCGGGCGGTGACCCGCGCCGTGGACATCGCCGGTCCGGAGCTCGGCGCGGTACGCATCGACTCCGGCGATCTCGTCACCCAGGCCTACGACGTCCGAGCCCTGCTCGACTCGCTCGGTGCGACGAAGACCCGCATCGTGGTCACCTCCGACCTGGACGAACATGCCATCGCTGCCCTGGCGGCCGCCCCGGTCGACGCCTACGGTGTCGGCACCTCCCTGGTGACCGGGTCGGGGCACCCCACTGCGGGGCTCGTCTACAAGCTGGTCTCGCGGGCCGACGAGGACGGAGATCTGGTCGATGTCGCCAAACGCAGCAAGGACAAGGCCTCGGTCGGCGGACGCAAGCACGCGCTGCGTCGAATAGGACCTTCCGGCGATGCCGAAGCCGAGGTCATCGGCATCGGTGAAGAGCCTGCTGCTCAGGAGCACGACCGATCCCTGCTCGTCGAGCTCGTCCGCCACGGTGAGATCGTGGCGGACACCGGGGCGGACATCGCTCGCGCCCACCACAAGAGAGCTCTGGCCGAATTGCCGGCCGGTGCGCGTCGTCTCTCTCGTGGCGAGCCCGTCATCCCTACGATCTTTCAGGACGACATCCGCTGACCCCTACGCCCTCAGGAGGAGAAATGACCGCAGACGACCGAGCGTTGATCGTCGTGGACGTGCAGAACGACTTCTGCGAAGGAGGAAGTCTGCCTGTCCCAGGAGGGGCCAAAGTCGCCGTCGACATCGCTGACTACCTCCGATGCCACACCCCGGACTATGTGGCGGTGGTCGCCAGTGCCGACTGGCATGTCGATCCTGGATCGCATTGGTCGGACAAGCCGGATTTCGTTGACGGCTGGCCCCGGCACTGTGCGGCGGGCTCCGCTGGGGCCCAGTTCCATCCGGCGTGGGACGATCAGGCACAGAAAGTGGATGCGATCTTCCGTAAGGGTGAGCACAGCGCCGCCTACAGCGCTTTCGAAGGTTCCACCGTGGAAGACGGCCAGCAGGTGGCCTTGGCCGACTGGCTACGGGCGAATGGCGTCCATGCTGTCGACATCGCGGGGCTGGCCACCGACTACTGTGTGCGCGCCACAGCTCTGGACGCTGCCGCTGCCGGTTTCCCGGTGCGTCTGCTACTCGACCTGACCGCAGGCGTCGCCAAGGAGAGCACCATCCGTGCTCTTGCCGAGCTTCGCGAAGCAGGAGTGGAACTCGCGGGGACATTCACCGGCTGAGCCTGCACGGCTCAACCGGTGAACGACGTCAGGCCAGGCCCAGGTTGCGGGCCTCGTCCCACAGTTCGTCCCGCACTCGGGGGTGTGCGGCTCGTTCGATGAGGTTCGCAGCCTGCCGCTTCTCCGAACAGCCAGCCATTTCAGCGACACCGTTCTCGGTGATCACGCAGGTGTGCTGGAAAGAGGTCACCGGTTCGTCCAGCAAAGGGACGATCGTCGACACATCGGCTTTGGGATGCCAACTGCGCAATGCCATGATCGCCTGCCCACCGGGGGCATGCATCGCACCGACCGTGAAATCGGTTTGTCCACCGAAACCGGAATGGATGCGCGCCTTGATCCGAGAAGCATTGGCCTGGTCGAGCAGATCCACCTGAAGAGCGGTGTTGATGCTGACCATCGCCGGATTCTGACTGATCCGGCTGGGCGAGTTCACCGTCTCCGTCCGCAGTACCCGGACCCGAGGGTTCCGGTCGATCCACCGGTACAACTCGGCCGAACCATAGACGAAGGAAGCTGTGATCACCCGGCTGGTGTCCAATGACCCGGCTTCGTCCAAGGCAAGGACCCCGTCGGAGAGCATCTCCGTCCAGATGCCCAGATCCCGGCGCTCAGCCAGGAAAGGCAGAGTGGCGTCAGGGATCTCCCCGATACCCAGTTGGAGAGTGGCCCCGTCGGTGACCCGTTCGGAGACCAGGGCCCCAATCGTCCGGGCGGAGGCCGCACGGTCGACGACACCGCTCGTAGCCGCCGGGGCGGCATGCCGCAGCGGCTCCAGAGGAATGTCGGACTCGACCAGAGCATCGAAGACGTCGACCTCGTACTCGCCGTCGCCGAAGGTGTAGGGCATCGACGGGTTGGTCTGCGCGATCAGGACAGCGCCCTGGCTACGCGCAGCATCGATGACCCCACAGAGGATATTGATCTCACAGCCGAGGCTGACCTTGCCCTCGTGCGGCTCCGACGTGTGTACGACGACGGCATCGACCGGAAGATGCCCCTTGAGGAAGAGATGGGGCACGTGGCTGAGCCGAGAGGGGTAGTAGTCGAGACGCGGGCTACGGCGCATCCCCGCACCGACAAAAGCCGACTCGAGAGCCACCCCTTCCCGATCAGGAACCCCAGGAGGGGCGTTGAGGATGAAGAGCCGGTATTCGGCGAGGGCCTGGTCGAGGGCCTGCGCCATGGTCCAGGGAACAGCTCCATTGCCGCTCATCACGATGCGGGGGTTCGCCCCGCGTGCTGCGACCAGCGCACACGCTTGATCTGGTGTCATCATTCGCACGTCCCCACTGTGCCAAAAACAGGCAGTCCGACGCAGCAGGTCGACCGAAGACGTCCGAACGCCACGCTCAGGGCTGGGGCGGGACAGCAGTAGTCGGTCTGACTGGTGGCCGACTGGTCGGCCGCCCTGGCCCTCCGGTTCTTCCCGGAGCACCCGCAGGCTTGGACGGCCCAGTGGCGGTCGGAGTCGGTGAGGAGGTCGTCGGCGTCGGCTTCGGCAAAGACCCCTCGGAGTCGGGGATCGTGACCTGCGACAGGATCAACCGGGTATAGGCCTCTTTGCCCGGCTCGGCCAGGTGAATCCCGTCGGAGACGAACCAGCTGGGTTTGTTCTGGGCGTAGGTGTGCCAATCCGCAATCGTGGCATTGGCATATCCAGGGGTGATGGAACGGACCGACTGGACAGCCCGACGCTCCCAGCTGCGGGGAACCTTCGGAGTGACCACAATGACTGATCGGATGTTCTTCACCGAGTCCAGCGCACGTTTCAGTTCTGCGTCGGGGATGATCCCGTTGTCGCCGGTGTGGATGAGCAGGACATCGGCACGGATCTTCCCGGCGGCGGCATCTGCGGATAACTCCGGGAGAAGCTTCCAGCTGTGTTCGGCCACCTTGGCCCGGTTGTCCACCTTGCCGAAGAACTTCTGCAGGGCGCTCTGCGCACCCACCGGCACGGAGTCCCCGTAGACCACCAGGGAAAGATCCAAGCGGGGAGTCACTTGTTCTGGACTCAAGCTCGGAGTCGGTTTGGATGGCGTGGGAGTCGACGGAGCCACTGCGGTGGGCAGCTGCGGCTGCGGGACATCGACCCGTGCCGGGATCGCGAAGGCCACCGCCATCCCGGCCACCAACTGGATGATCGACAGCCGGAAGACCGGGAAGGACCACCGCATATTGCTCCAGGGGTTACGCCAACCGTGCAGACGCACCGGCTGCTCCACCAACTGGTAGGACAGCTCCGCCAGGACAAAAGTCAGCACGAAGCGCAACACCATGACCCGCGCGCCGCTGAACGGAAGGTCGAGATCGGGCCGGGTGAACGCAGCTACCGGCCAATGCCACAGGTACAGGCCGTAGGAGCGTTGCCCGATGTAACGCAGGAGCGGGATGGAGAAGAGTTCCTCGAGAATGCCCGGCCTCGACACGACCGCCACCAGAAACACCGTGATCACCGAGATGATCGGGAAGCCGAAGCGATACAGCGGGACGGAGAACTCGTCGATCATGACCACCGCGGACACCAAGAGCCCCAGACAGGCGACACCGATCCCGGTGTGGACACGGGTCGCCGGTCGGATCGTCGGCATCAGTGAGCCGAAGCCGGCCCCACCGCGGTGAAAAGCCAGCGCAGCACCGAGCAGGAGGCCGATGGCGTGGCTGTCCGTGCCGAAATACCACCGGCTGGGGTCGCCCGCATCAGGCACTCGGGCCATCGCAGAACCGAATCCCATGATGAGTGCGGAGATGATCGCCAGCGTGAGGCTGACGATGGTCAGGATCTGCCGACGGGCCCGCTGCCGTGGCACCTTGTTGAGGACCAGGAGGACCAACAACGGCCAGACGACATAGAACTGTTCCTCGACCGCCAGACTCCACAGATGCTGAAGGACCGGAGGTCGTCCGCTGGCCTCGAAGTAGGAACGCTGGTGGAAGATGTACCACCAGTTCGAGGTGTAGGTCGCGGCGGCACCGACATCCCCGAAGAAGACCCCCAGTTGATCACGCCCACCGATCAGCATCGCGACGGTACAGGCCAGAATGAGCGCGAAGACCGCGGGGAAAAGCCTGCGCATCCGCGCGAGCCAGAACATCTTCAGGTCCGGCCCGTGTACCGCCCATCTGGACCACAGCTGGCTGCTGATCAGATAACCGGACAAGACGAAGAAGATGTCGACCCCGAGGAAACCGCCGGTGGAGAAGGGGACATGGAAGTGATAAGCCAGCACTGCCAGTACTGCGAACGCGCGTACGCCGTCCAGACCGGTCAGGTAGTGAGCTTTCTTGTTCCTTCTCGTACTAGCACGCGTCTCGAGCTCTGAACCGAAAATGCCTGTCCGCACTCCTGTCCCTTCATGACTGCTCGGGCAAGGGAAATCTTCACCCTGTATTTATATCGAGCCTGTCACAAGCCGCTGCGCTCTTGTGCGCCGACCCCGTCAAGGGGCTCGGTGAGTCATGCTCCCGGATTAGCGGCCCGTTCCTGGGCCACCGAATCTGTTCGGCTGCTGAGCCATGGTCCGTGGTGCGGCCATGACCACCTGGGTACTACCCAAAACATCATGGATGGTGCAACGGTTCCGGTCGATGAGGCCACGCCCGAAATCGAACAGCGTGAGGAAAAGTCCAACCCCTGCGAGGAAAGGTGACCCGGTCAGCAGACGACCGATGACCTTCATCGCACTGCGGCGTGAAATCATATCGAATGTCAACGGCGCTCCTGTACGGGAGACGACTTTGATACCGAGCATCTGCCTCCCCAGGGTCGTTCCGAACTTCCCGAGGCCGATCAGCTCATAGCTGAAGTAGACGAGCACTGTCACAACGGTGATGACGTCGGTGAGGGCAAGCACGCTTTCCGGGGTCACCGGCAGCTTCCCTCGCCCGAGGAGAGACCGCTGAACGTCCGCTGACCACGACTCCACTTCTGACCACCGGGTCAACAGAATCATGGTGGTGAACGGCAAGGCCATCATGACGGACAGCATCAGGTCGGCCAGGAAAGCAAGAATCCGCCGCCACCAGGGAGCCAAGGAATGCGTCTGCTGTGCAGGAGCAGACGTGGGTGCAACAGGAATGTGCTGCGGCAGGCCGTGCCGAGGGTCCACCTGCGGAAGCGGTGAGGAGACCGGCGGTGTGGGCGCGGTCGGCGGAGCTGACGGAGCCGGCGGATGCACCGGGGCCGGAGCGTCAGCAGGTGACGCAGGAGCCGAGGTGGCGCCTGATGTCGTCTCGGCAGCGCCAGGGTCGGAATGTCCGGCAGATTTCTTCGTTTCCTCGTTCATCGCCGGTGCAGGCTGATTCGGCGGCGCAGGCCGCTCACCTCCCCAACTAGACCCAAAAGGCCAAAATTCTTGCGCACCAGAGCCACTCGGCTTTCCTTCAGGGCTAGTGGAACTGCCTGTCGTCGAGACGTCACCGGTCGGTGCCGCTGATGACCCGCTCACCGTCTGACCTGCAGAACTGCCTGCCGGTGGCATCCCCTTCGACGGGCTTCCCCCGTCCGTCGTCGGTGCTTGCGGTGCATTCTCAGCCCGATCCGCCAACTGATCAGTCCAGGCAGACCCGTCCCAATAGCGCAGGCGGCCGCTGTTAGCGGGATCGTCGTACCAACCGGGAGGAGGAGAAACCATGAAGACATCCTGTCAGACCATCGGCCAAGCGCCTGCACCGGAAAGCCTCCAGGAGCAGCTATCGGCGGATTACGCTCCTGAACATGATCAGCGGAGTGGACCAGCTCGATGCCCGGATCATCGATCTCTTCACCGAACAGCCTCATATCGGAGTCCTCGGCGCCTCCAGAGCATTGGGTATCGCCCGAGGAACAGTCCAAGCCAGACTGGATCGCCTTCAAGAACGCGGTGTCATCACCTCGATGGCGCCCACCGTCGATCCTCGAGCGCTGGGCTACCCGGTGACTGCTTTCTGCAGCCTGCAGATACGACAGACCTCCGGACAGTCGACCGTCGTACGACATCTCTCGCAGATTCCAGAAGTCATCGAGACACACACCATCACCGGAAGCTTCGATCTCTTCGTCAAAGTCGTCGCCCGGAGCAACCACGACCTGCAGCGGGTGATCGACACCATCGTCGACCATGACGACGTCCAACGTGCTTCCACCCAGATCGCGCTGGCCACCCATATCGGCAGGCGGACCCTGCCACTGGTCCATGCCGCTGCTCACCGGCGCGAGACCCGGTCCGAGCCAGCAGAGAGTCTCGTCAAGCCGGTGGAGCATCCCAGAACACAGCGACGATGACGCCCACCCGACGAAGGCCCCGACCCGATCGGTTCAACGTCGCCCTACGAACCATTCCCTGATCAACGTGATCCGAGCCGTGACCTGCTCATAGGTCGCGTGATCGAGTGTCGGCCCGCCACATTGACGGCGTAGATCCGAATGGACCATCGCATGAGGATGACCCGTTTTACGCGCATAGGCGGCGACCAAAGAGTTGAGTTCTTTGCGTGTCGCTGCCAATGCCCGGTGTCCGGCCACTTGTGCTGTTTCCGACGCAGGACGTCGCCGGGCATGCCGTCGCTGCTTCTCAGCCAACAGTCGCGCCACCTGATCGGGTTCAAGCAGCCCTGGCAGACCGAGGAAGTCCTGTTCATCGTCCGAGCCCGCCTCGGAGACGAAGCCGTACTGTTCGGCATCGAAAAGCACATGGTCGAAGGAGGCATCGGACTCCAAGGCCTCGAAGGACAGCTGCTCATCGCCCAGGTCAGCGGTCTTCTGCGTCCGGTTGGCCTCGGCGAGGAGTTCCTCTTCAGGAGCCCACAAATCATCGGCTCCAGGCTGCTTCGGCCGGTCCAGAGCATGATCGCGTTCGTCCTCCAGCCTGGCCGCGTGTTCGAGAATGATCGGCACGCTCGGCAGGAAGACACTGGCGGTCTCCCCCCGACGTCGTGCCCGGACAAAACGGCCGACAGCCTGTGCGAAGAACAACGGGGTCGAGGTCGAGGTGGCGTAGACGCCCACAGCAAGTCGAGGAACGTCGACGCCTTCGGACACCATGCGGACAGCGACCATCCATCGTTGTTCCCCCGCCGAGAAGTCCTCGATACTCCGCGACGCCTTGGGATCGTCGGAGAGCACCACGGTCGGCGACTCCCCGGTGATCTGTTTCAGGATGCCCGCATAGGCTCTGGCCTGGCTCTGGTTGGTGGCGATCACCAACGCCCCGGCATCGGGAACATGCCTGCGGACCTCGGTGAGCCGCCGGTCAGCTGCCGCCAGCACCGAAGGGATCCACTCCCCTCTCGGATCCAATGCGGTACGCCAGGCGTGAGCGATGAGATCCTTCGTCATCGGCTCGCCCAGCCGTGCCGCCACCTCATCCCCGGCCTTGGTACGCCAACGCATATTGCCGCTGTAGGCCAGGAAGATCACCGGGCGGACCACCCCGTCCGACAGCGCCTCGGCGTAACCGTAGGTGTAATCGCTGGCCGAACGGCGAATGCCGTGCTCGTCCGGTTCGTAACGGACGAACGGGATGGGAGCGGTGTCCGACCTGAACGGAGTACCGGTCAACGCCAGACGCCGCGTGGCCGGTTCGAAAGCCTCCCTGATGGCGTCTCCCCAGGCTTTCGTGTCACCTCCATGGTGAATCTCGTCGAGGATCACCAAGGTGCGCCACCGTTCGGTACGTGCCCGATGGAGCAACGGCTTGGTGGCGACTCCTGCGTAGGTCAAGGCCACGCCCTGGAAGTCTGCGCTGGTGCCGCCTGCGCCATTGGTGAAGCCCGGGTCGATGTGGATGCCGACCCGGGCGGCGGCATCCGCCCACTGGGTCTTCAGATGTTCGGTGGGAGCGACGATGGTGACCTTCTGCACCACGCCCCGGTCCAACAGCTCGGTCGCGACCCGCAGGGCGTACGTCGTCTTACCGGCCCCTGGGGTGGCCACCGCCAGGAAGTCACGAGGCTCCACAGCCAAGTAGCGGTCGAGCGCCTCCGCTTGCCAGGCACGCAGCTTCGAGGCGGTACCCCAAGCCGCACGTTTCGGGAACGCTGGGGACAGGTGGGAGGCAGCCGAGGTACTCATCGCCCCGACACGGTACCCGAATCGGCCGGGCTACAGCTGCACGCTTCGATGCATCACCGTGTCTCCGCCGCTGAAGCGTCACCACTCGGCGTGCGTAGCCCGAAACGCACCGCTGTCGTTCTCAGTCCTGGCCGTCCTGAGGCTCCCGCAGCCCCTCGTAGATCTCCTTGCAGACCGGACACACCGGGAAACGCTGGGGATCGCGCCCCGGCACCCACACCTTGCCGCACAAGGCGACGACCGGCTGTCCGGACAGAGCACTCTCCAGGATTTTCTCCTTGCGCACATAGTGGGAGAAACGTTCGTGATCGCCAGGTTCGGACAGCTGTTGCTCAGTCGAGGTCTCTTCGCGCTCGAGGACGCTGGTGGCGGTCGACGGCCCGAGCGGCCCGCCAGGACCGTAGGGGTCGAAGGGATCGCTCCCGGGACCGGCTGGGCTCGACTGTGCGAACGGGAAGATCATGTCGCCAAGTGTAGTGGCGACCGGTCAGCGTGCTCCTTACGGGCGGGGCGTGCTCAGTTCCACTCCGGATCATCCGGATAGTGGGCGACGAAGGCCAGTCGACCTGGTTGACGTCGGAGGACAGCCCGCCACAATACTGCCGGATCGAGACAGAAGACGTCCTCTGGCGTGGAATCCACCACGTACCAGCTGCCCTCGTCGATCTCCTCCTCCAATTGGTTTTCGGACCATCCCGAATAGCCGGCGAAGACCCGCATCCCAGCAGCTCCGGGCAGGGCGTCTTCGGGCCGAACATCCAGATCTACGACGCCCACTGCTCCGAACAGCAGATGAACCGACGAGGGCGGCTGCCCGCCGGGTAGCCACGCCAGGCCCAAGGCGGTGTCCAGGGAGACGGGCCCGCCCTGGAAGAGCTCGCGAGGAGAACACACCTGCTCGCCCCACCCGGGCAGGACCCGGTCCACGTCCACACCGATCGGCTTGTTCAACAACAACCCGTGGGCCCCCGCGGTGTCGTGGTGCAGAAGCAACACGACACCGCGACGGAACACCTGAGTCGTGATCTGCGGCGTGGCCACCAGCAGCCGACCGGCCAGACTCGTCTCCACAGTGGCGAATTACCCCCGGTCGTACCCGTTCATGCGCTCCCCGCCCTCACGGCGACGGCCGTTGTCGCGTCCGCGGTAGCCGCCGCCACCACGTCCGGGGCGCCCGCCCTGGCGCGGACCACCACGGAAGGACCGCTTCGGTCGTCCTTCCACGATTCGCTGGTAGGACTCCTCCGGAACCGGGATACCTGAAGTACGCCGAGCGCCGGTCGCAGCCAACAGGGAGTCGTCTCCGGGACCGACCTCCACGGGACTGGCTTCGACACCGGCGGTACGCAGCAGCCGTTCCGTGGAGCGACGCTGATGAGGCAACGCCAAAGTCACCACGGCGCCGCGCTCACCGGCGCGAGCGGTCCGACCTGCCCGGTGTAGATAGTCTTTGTGATCCCGTGGCGGGTCGACCTGGAGGACGACCGAGACCTCGTCGACGTGGATACCCCGGGCAGCTACATCGGTGGCCACCAGGACCGGCATCCGGCCGTCCTTGAACGCCGCCAGCACCCGGTTACGGGCTCCCTGGTTCAGGCCTCCGTGCAGGGCGGCTGCCAGCACTCCCTGGTCACGGATCTCCCGGGCGACCCGGTCCGCGCCAAGCTTGGTCCGGACGAAGACGATGGTCCGTCCCTCCCGGTTCGCGACCTGAGCTGTCACGATCTTCTTGTGCTGCGGCTGGATCAGCAGGACGTGGTGGTCCATCGTGGTGACGCTGGCCGTGGGCTCATCGGTGGAGTGGATCGACGGGTCATTCAGGTAACGCTCGACCAGTTCGTCGATGCCGTTGTCGAGGGTCGCGGAGAAGAGCAGCCGCTGCCCGCCTGCTGGGACCTGGTCGAGGATCGCGGTCACATCGGGCAGGAAGCCCATGTCTGCCATGTGGTCGGCCTCGTCGAGCACCGCGATCGTGACACCATCCAGCCGGACAGCTCCTCGGTCCAACAGATCCATCAGACGCCCCGGTGTGGCGATCAACAGGTCGACGCCGCGTTCCAGTGCGGAGATCTGAGTGGTGTACGCAAGCCCACCTGCGACGAGCTTGTGACGCAGGCCGAGTACGTGAGCGATCGGTTCGAGCGCGTCGCTGACCTGCATGGCCAGCTCTCGCGTCGGCACCAGGACCAAAGCGCGGGGACGCTTGGGCTCGGACGGCTTCCCCTCGGCGAGACGCGCCAGGGTCGGCAGTCCGAAGGCCATGGTCTTACCTGATCCGGTCTGTCCACGCCCCAGGACGTCTCGGCCGGCCAGCGCGTCGGGGATGGTCGCAGCCTGGATCGGGAAGGGCTGGGTGATCCCACCTCTGGCGAGACGACGCACCGCCGCGTCAGGCAGCCCCAGCGCAGCGAAGCCGTTGTCCGCTGCCACCGGCGCGTCCTCGACCGGGCCACGGTCGGCGAGCTCCTGCGGCGGGTTGTCCTGGCGACGCAGCTTCTCGACATGGTGATCTGCCCGGTGTCCACGCTCGTACCCACCGCGCGGACGATCTCCCCGGTGCTCGCCACGGGCCGGGCGGAAGTCCGAACGGTAGGAGCTCCGTGCTCCGCGCTCGGAACGCTCCCGACGATCCCCCTCACGACGCTCGAAACGATCGGACGACGGACGGCCACGACGCTCGTCACGATCCCGGTCGCCGCGGTACCCACGGTCGCCGCGATTCTCCTCCGGACGACGGAAGCCGCCACGGTTGTCCCGGTCACCACGGTTGTCCCGGTCACCACGGAAACCGCGCTCCGGACGCCCCTGGTCCTCGAAACGACGCGGGCCCCGGTCACCGAAATCACGACCACGACGGAAATCCCGGTCCCCCTCACGCCCATCGCCACGCTCCGGACGACGGTCACTCCACCGCTGCTCCCGACGATCCCCCTCACGACGCTCGAAACGATCGGACGACGGACGGCCACGACGCTCGTCACGATCCCGGTCGCCGCGGTACCCACGGTCGCCGCGATTCTCCTCCGGACGACGGAAGCCGCCACGGTTGTCCCGGTCACCACGGAAACCGCGCTCTGGACGCCCCTGGTCCTCGAAACGACGCGGGCCCCGGTCACCGAAATCACGACCACGACGGAAATCCCGGTCCCCCTCACGCCCATCGCCACGCTCCGGACGACGGTCACTCCACCGCTGCTCCCGACGATCCCCCTCACGACGCTCGAAACGATCGGAGCGCTCCGAGCCCCGGTCGTAGGACGAACGGTGGTCAGGGCGTTCTCCCCGCGAGGGACGCCCGGCTCCTGGCGCCCCGGTGCGCTGAGGAGACCTGGTCTTTTTCCGTGCTTCTGCTTTCTGGACAGCGGTCCATCGCGCCTTCTTCGCCGCCGCAGCTGGCTTCTGGGGTGTCATCGTCTTAGTCCTCGACGGTGCGGGCACGACCGACCGTCACCGTCATCCGACGTCCATGAGCAGGTCGCGCTTGTCGCCGGAATCGGCGACACGGGCCGGGGGGCGGAGCGCCGACCCGGCAGGTCCCCCGTCGATCACGAAGTACGAAGCACGACGAGGAGTCAAAGTGTCCTGTTAAAAACGACCCGCCGTGGCAGCGCGCACACGGCGGGAAAAGCCTGCACAAGACAGGCGACATTATTTTATCAGCGTCTCTCAATAGCGACATGTCCGGTGTCATCGGACGGACGGCTTCGACGACGCACGACCCATGCCGCCCCAGCGACCCCCATGAGATCCGCCACGACATCCCAGGGGTCACCGCTCCGCGTCGGGAGAAACAGGTGCTGGACGATCTCACTGATCGGAGCATGCACCACCATCGTCCAAGCCACCCAGTGCCACCATCTCCCGGCAGAACCTGCCGCCAGGACCGGCAGGGCAAAGACCAACGCGTGGACAACCTTGTCCGTCCCCGGAAGAGCACCACCCCCACCCGGTGAAGGGGTGTAGAGCACGACCAGCTGGACCGCGACGAAGACGACGCAGACCACAGCCCAAGGACAACCGCTGTTGCGGATCCGCACGCGTGCAACCTCCTGAGGACACCGTCCGCGCCTCGGGCGGAGAACGATCAGCTCCGCAGGGTCTTCGGAGCAGCGAATACCGTGAATGTCGATCCGATCGAGGAATAGTCTGCCTGGCGTCGATGTTCTTCGTCCATGAGCACGATCGCACTCACTTCCGATACCTTCGAGAAGACGGTCACGCAGGACGGCATCGTCCTGGTCGACTGCTGGGCCGCCTGGTGCGGTCCGTGTCGCCAGTTCGGCCCGATCTTCGAGGCCGCCTCCGAGAAACACTCCGACGTCGTCTTCGCCAAACTCGACACCGAGGCGGAGCCCGAATTGGCCGCCGCGCTGGAGATCACCTCGATCCCCACCGTCTTCGGTTTCCGGGACGGGATACTTCTCTTCAGCCAGCCCGGAGCCCTGCCCGGGGCAGCACTGGACCAGGTGATCTCCCAGATCCAGGGAATCGACATGGATGCTGTCCGAGCCGAGATCGCCAAACAACAGGGCCAGGAAGCAGTCGACTCCTGAGCACCCGTCCTTCTGATCGACGAAGGGGGCACCTCCTGGTGGAGGTGCCCCCTTCGCGGCAGTTCGAGAAGCGACATGCCCGACCGGGTGGTGGAGGTGGCGGGAATCGAACCCGCGTCCGTTGATACCGAACCAGGACTTCTCCGGGTGCAGTACGTAACAGGATTTTCTCGGCCCCGACGCTCGTACGCACACGTCCGTCGACAGGCCCAGTCGAGTAAAAGTCCCGCGTCACCCCCCGACAAGATGACGCAGCGAGCTACCTAGCTGACGCCAGGAACTGAGTCGGCAGCGAACTCAGGCTGACGGACTTCGAGGCTCGCTCAGGCGGCGAGGGCGAAGTCGGTGCGCTTGGAATCGGCACCTATTGGTTTGCTGGGAGCGTTAACGAGATAACCCAACATCCTCGACCCGCTTCCCCTGGAATGATCGTCAACGTCGAAACCGATCACCCCCCTGAAGCGGGCATGTCACTCTGTTCAGTTCTCAACTGGCAAGGTCCACAGCCAACAAGCTGGGGACACACCATGCTATCGCACCGCGGCGCAGCATCGCCACGAGTTTTCGCCCCCGACGGTGCTGCGACACCGATCACGCTGCGGGTTCTCCACCCAGCCGGAACCGTCGCCCGCTGATCTCGTCCCCAGAGATCTCCAGATAGTGATACTTCTCGGTGGCCACCCAGGGACGGAGCGGCAAGCTTTCGAAGAACTCACGTTCCTCGGGGGACTCCAGTTCCCGCACTGTGCCGTAGAGGATGACACTGACCGCCTCCTGCGGACGGATCTGGTCGAACTCGAAGGCGATCTTGTGATTGATCGTGACGCCCAGGAGTTTCGACCCCGCCGATGTACACACGTAGAGCTTGCGGCCCTGGGCGTGATAGTTCACCGGACAGATATCGGGGTCGTTCGCCACCGCGAAGGCCAGCCGACCGTATTCGTGCGCCTCGAGCAATTCCCAACAACGGTCCTCATCGAGGATCTCCAAGGTCTGTTCGCTCATGAGCGGTTCTCCTCTTCCCTCGCTCCACCATCGACCCCGAATCATCACGGGCCCACTGCTGATGGCAGCGTACGCCGGTGCCGACCAGAAGGGAGTGGATAGCCCCCACTGATCGGATCCGGTCCCATCAGGGTCGTCGGTTACCGAGCCTGCCGCAGAGACATGGCACGCTCGGCCTCACGGCGGTCCTGCCGCTCCCGCAGCGCGTGCCTCTTGTCGTACTCGCGTTTCCCCTTGGCCAACGCGATCTCGGCTTTTGCCCGTCCGTCCTTGAAGTACAACGAGAGAGGAACCAGGGTGTAACCGGTCTCCCGGCTCTTCGCCGTGAGTTTGTCGATCTCGATGCGATGCATCAGGAGCTTGCGTTTGCGCCGAGCCGCATGGTTCGTCCAGGTGCCCTGGCTGTACTCAGGGATGTGGACCCCTTCCAGCCAGATCTCGCCATCAGAGATAGAGGCGAAACCATCGACCAAGGAAGCTCTCCCCATGCGGAGCGATTTGACCTCAGTGCCCTGCAGAACGATGCCTGCCTCCACCGTGGACTCGATGTGGTAGTCATGGCGCGCTTTACGGTTACGCGCAATCACGTGGGTGCCTTTTTCCTTGGCCACCGGTTCTCCTCGTTCTTCGCTGAGCGGCCGAGGGGACCGGTCGCGTCACCCCCGCTGCGAAGGAACAGCCTAGTCGCACCGCTCCTTGGACTGCGACGGATTATCAGAGCAGGCCCGGCGCGGCCCGGGTAGGCAACTCACCCCGTTCAGAACCAACCGCGCGGGTTCACCGGGGCCCCGTTCACCCGAACTTCCCAGTGCATGTGGCAGCCGGTGGACAAGCCGGTGGTCCCGACGTAACCGATGAGGTCGCCCCGGTTGACGCTCCCGCTCTTGCGAACGTAGCCCGACATGTGGTTGTAAGTGGTGACCAGTCCGCCACCGTGGTCGACCCAGATGGCGTTCCCGTATCCGCCCATCACCCCGGCGCGGATCACGTTGCCACTCTCCGATGCGTGGACCGGTGCACCGCAAGGAGCGCCGATGTCCATACCGGTGTGCAGCTCGGAGGTTCCCAGGACCGGGTTGACCCGAGGACCGAACTCCGAGGTGACCGGCCCGGCCACCGGAACCTGCAATCGACCCGAACCTCGAGGCGGCGACACCGGCGCCGAGCCTCCGCCGCCTCCCCCGCTGCTGCGAGCGGCCAACTCGGCCTGGATGCGGCTGCTCTCGGCCTGCAGCTGGGCGACCCGCTCCTCCTCCTCGCCACGCTGGGCCGCGACCGCAGCGGCGGCAGCCTGTTGCTTGGATTCCAGCGCGGCCAGCTGTACTCGAGTCTGTTCTGCCGCCCGGTGCGCTTCTGCTGCCTGAGCGACCGCAGCCTCAGCTTGGAGCTGCAAGGAAGCGATCCGGCGACGGGTCTCGGCCAATTTGGCCTGCTCGGCGTCGGCGATGGCCTTCTGTTTGGCCAGCTCGTCAAGGAGCGCGTTCTGGCTGTCGTTGACCTTCTCAGCGACGTACATATTGTCTGCGAGCTCCTGGGCCTTACCCGTGTTGAGCACCGCTGCGATCCGCTCCAGCCCGGTCCCTTCATAGGCCTGGCGAGCGATGTTGTTACGGATGTCGGTATTACGGGACTGTTCTGCTTGGATCGCCGCAATTCGAGCAAGCCCGTCGGCTTCTTCCTGCTTGGCGGTCACCAGATCGGCATCGATCTGGGCCTTCCTGGTGACGGCTGCGGCTTCTTGGGCCTGGGCAGCAGCCAGTTCCCCTTGCGCTGCAGCGAGCCCAGCTTGGGTCTCCTGCAATGCCAGGACGGCCTGTTGCGACCGGGCGGAGAGGTTCGCCAACTTCGAACGGGATGCTTCGAGCTGGTTCTGCACCTGGCCGGCGTCATCGGCATGTGCGCCTGGAACCGTGATCCCGATCGTCAGGCCGAGAACAGCCACGCAGGCCAGGCGAGAAACACGAGAAGGAGAGGGAGACATTCTGCTGGCCCGAGTAGTACGACTGTTCACCAGACAACCACCTTCGTAGGGTTTAATTTCGGGCATCCAGAATGGATATTATCGACATCTCAGAAAATGTCGCACAAGCAGATGAAGAGCTTTTATTTATTCGGACGTCCGACTTGTTCGACTCTTTCAAGTCTCGTTACACCATACGAAAATAAAAGCGTTCATCAACGCAAGCGCAGCCAGCGTTTCATGTCGGCCGAATCCGACCTTTGTTGAGCAGGCAACCTGTGAGGATACTCACGCACGACCCCCAAAAAAATCGGCCTGCCATGCGCAGACATATGCACATGGCAGGCCGAATTTCCGGCACAGGAATCAGACTCGCACGTACCGGATCAAAGCCAGCCAGGAGACCACGAAGCCCACAGCCACACCGAGAACCAGCATCCAGGGCGCGACCACCCACGCATCCCCCACGTCGACCCACCGGAAGTCCTGGAACCGCGTGGCGAGCTGGACGACCCCGAAGCGCACCACGGCCCACAGGCTGACGACCGCCAGAGCGACACCGGCCAGGACAGCCGAGACCGTCTCCAACATGAAGGGCAGCTGGATGGCAGCCTTACTCGCCCCGACGACCCGCTTGATCGCCACCTCACGTCGCCGACTCCAGGCCACTTGCCGGATGGTGGTCGCCGTCAGCAGGACTGTGCAGACCATCATCAGACCTGAGAGCGCCCAGGCCCCGTACCGGAGCATGTCCATCACCCGGAACAACGGCTGGAGTATGGCCCGGATGTCTTTCACCGATGCCACGCCCGGCGCACCATTGAAGGCCTCGTAGACCTTGTCGTAATAGCTGGGATCGGAGAGCTTCACGCG
This sequence comes from Austwickia chelonae, assembly GCF_003391095.1. Taxonomy (NCBI): domain Bacteria; kingdom Bacillati; phylum Actinomycetota; class Actinomycetes; order Micrococcales; family Dermatophilaceae; genus Austwickia; species Austwickia chelonae. Next base: position 1,930,104 of record NZ_CP031447.1, read on the forward strand.
AAAAGCCGGGGGAATAGCCTCTTTGGGAGTGTCCGCGAAAGCGGGATTGGTGAACTGCTCCTTAAAGCGCAGGTAAGCCTCGTCCTGGCTCTCGAAGGTCACTTCCTTGACCACCGGTTTCATCGCCGCCAGATCGGCACCTATACGGTTCGCCTCCTCCTGAGTCACGGCCTCCCGCTTGCAATTCTGCTCACTGGAGTTCTTCGTGCACAAGAAGATCGAGACCTCGACTTTGTCGTACCAATATCCTTTGGCGGTCTCCACCTGACGTTGAGCGAGCAGACCCACCCCGAAGAACAGTAGAGAAACCGCCGTCACGATCATGATCGAAATGGCCATCGAAGCACTACGACGGATCCCCGTCCATGCCTCACCCAACAGGAACATCGGCCTCATGTTCGCCCCTCCGCACAGTTCGGTCGACCTGCCGTCGCCACATCCGTCATCGCTTCGCGCCACCGGCTGTCCACCGTCACCGGGAACCGCCCCCGTAAACCCCTCGGTCCTGGTCTCGGACAAGCGCTCCACGATCGAGCTCCAACACCCGTTTGCGCAGCTGGTTGACGATCTCGTCGTCATGGGTGGCCATCACGACCGTCGTACCGGAACGATTGATCTCGTCAAGCAGCGAAACAATGTCCAGACTCGTCGTCGGATCCAAGTTCCCGGTGGGCTCGTCCGCCAACACCAAGGTCGGTTTCTTCACCACGGCACGGGCGATCGCGACACGTTGCTGCTCCCCGCCGGACAGTTCGTGCGGGAGCCGCTTGTGCATCGCCGACAACCCCACCAGCTCCAGCGCTTCAGGGACCCGACGCCTCACGTCCTCCCGACGCACACCCAGAACGTGCATGACATAGGCAACGTTCTGGTAGACGGTCTTGTCGGGAAGCAGTCGGAAGTCCTGGAACACCATGCCGATATCACGACGCAGCGACGGGACATGTCGCCTACGCAGGGTATGCAGATCACGTCCGGTGACCCGGATGGTGCCCGACGAGGGTTTCTCCTCACAGAGGATCAACCGCATGAGAGTGGACTTCCCCGACCCTGAGGCACCGACCAGGAAGACGAACTCCCCTTTCTCGATCCTCAAGGTCACATCCATGAGTGCAGGGCTCTGTTGGCGTCCATAGACCTTGGAGACGCCGGCGAAGTCGATCATGTGCTGAGGTGTCCTTGTTCGAATCATTCGGAGCAGGTAGGGGTTCCGGCGATCCGAGTCGGTCGCCCAGTGCGCCCGGCCAGACTACGGCGAGAAGACGCCGCGACAGGGGATCCACGGACAGGCGGCGTTGCGCACCCGCCACCACCACAGATGCTCGCGCCATGAACGGTGAACGCCCCACAGCTTCCCGAAGATCCGGAACGGTTCCTACCAGCGGACAGCTCCTCTCCGACATCACCCTGATTCTCGACATGCGAGACAAAATATGTCTCATCGTGAAAATGAGACGCCTCCGACGATGACCAAGGTCCCCAAAACATGGCGAGTCATCGAAAGCTCGTGACCTGAATGGAAGGATGACCCCATGACGCGACAGATCGGTGTGACAGAGCTCGCCCTCCGGGACGCGCACCAGAGCCTGATGGCGACTCGCATGGCCATGGAAGACATGGTCGATGCCTGCGCCGACATCGACCAGGCCGGGTACTGGAGTGTGGAATGTTGGGGCGGGGCAACCTTCGACGCCTGCATCCGCTTCCTCAACGAAGACCCGTGGGAACGCTTGAGGACCTTCCGCAAACTCATGCCCAACAGCAAGCTGCAGATGCTGCTCCGCGGGCAGAACCTCCTGGGATATCGCCACTACGGTGACGATGTCGTCGACCACTTCGTGGAGAAGGCCGCCGAAAACGGCATGGACGTCTTCCGGGTCTTCGACGCCCTCAACGACCCCCGCAACCTCGAACGAGCGATGGCTGCGGTCAAGAAAACCGGCAAGCACGCCCAAGGCACCATCTGCTACACCACCAGCCCGCTGCACAACGTCGAGGGATACGTTCAGCTCGCCCGCGAACTGCGCGACATGGGCGCCGACTCCCTGGCGCTGAAGGACATGGCCGCGCTGCTCAAGCCGCAGCCCGCCTACGACATCGTCAAGGCCATCAAGGCCGAGATGCCGGACATGCAGATCAACATCCACTGCCATGCCACCACCGGCGTCACCCTCGTCTCCCTGATGAAGGGTATCGAGGCCGGTGCGGATGTGGTCGACGCAGCGATCAGCTCCCTCTCCCTGGGCCCGGGGCACAACCCGACCGAATCCGTCCAGGAGATGCTCGAAGGCACCGGCTACATCGCGGACCTCGACAAGGAACTGCTGCGCCGGATCAAGGATCACTTCGCAGAGGTCAAGCCGAAGTACCAGCACTTCATGTCGTCCTTCAACGTCGAGACCGACATCTTCGACAGCCAGATCCCCGGCGGCATGATCTCCAACATGGAGTCCCAGCTGAAGCAGCAGGGCGCAGGTGACAAACTCCGCGAAGTCCTCGAAGAGGTCCCGCGAGTCCGCGAAGCAGCCGGATTCCCTCCTCTGGTCACCCCATCCAGCCAGATCGTCGGCACCCAGGCCGTCTTCAACGTCCTCATGGGTGAGTACAAGGTACTCACCGCCGAATTCGCCGACCTGATGCTCGGCTACTACGGCCACACCCTGGGTGATTACGACCCCGCGGTCGTCGAGAAGGCCAAGGCCCAGACCGGCAAGGAGCCGATCGAGGTCCGCCCCGCCGACCTGATTCCCGCCGAGTGGGACGCCCTGAAGGAAGAGGCAGCCGGCGTCGAAGGATTCGACGGCACCGACGAAGACGTCCTGACCTACGCCATGTTCCCCAAGGTGGCGCCCGGGTTCTTCAAGACCCGCCCCGAAGGACCCAAGTCGGTCGCCAAGGACCCCGCCGAGATCGAGGCCGAGAAGCTGGCAGCGGCCGGTGACGGCAAGACCGGCCCCGTCCGCGGGCCCATCAAGTACGAGATCACCGTCGACGGCCGCAAGCACTCCGTCGGCGTCAAGCCCGCCTGAGCACCCTCGATCCATCAACGGAGGAACACCGACCATGGCTACTCCCAAGACCATGCAGGACCGCATCGAGGAGCTGCGCCAGCGGCGTGCTGAAGTCGAAGCTGGCGGTGGCGAGAAACGCCACGCCAAGCAGCACGAAGCCGGAAAGATGACGGCTCGCGAGCGTATCAACGACCTGCTCGACCCCGGCAGCTTCGAAGAGATCGGTCTCTTCGCACAACACCGCACCACCCTCTTCGGCATGGACAAGGCCGTCATGCCCGCCGATGGTGTCGTCACCGGCACCGGCAGCGTCCTCGGCCGCCCCGTCCACTTCGCCAGCCAGGACTTCTCCGTGGCCGGTGGATCCGCCGGGGAGATGCACTCCACGAAGGTCGCCAACTCCCTGCACTCCGCATTGGAGAATGGCACCCCCTTCATCTTCATCAACGACTCCGGCGGCGCCCGCGTCCAGGAGGGTATCGACTCTCTCTCGGGCTACGGCAAGGTGTTCTTCCAGAACGTCGCGCTCTCCGGCGTGGTCCCCCAGATCTCGATCATCGCCGGACCGTGCGCCGGTGGCGCGGTCTACTCCCCCGCCTTGACCGACTTCATCATCCAGACACAGGCCTCCCGGATGTTCATCACCGGGCCCGATGTCATCAAGCAGGTCACCGGCGAGCAGGTCAGCGCCGAAGACCTCGGCGGGCCGGCCGCGCACATGGCCCGCTCCGGGGTGACCCACTTCGTCGCCGACAACGACGAGCAGGCCATGCTGATCGCGAAGAAACTGCTCAGCTTCCTGCCCAGCAACAACACCGAAGAACCGCCCTTCGTCGAGGGCTACGACACCGTCGAGCCCGACGAGTCGTTGAACACGATCATCCCTGAAGACCCCAAGAAGGCGTACGACGTCCGTGAGGTCATCACCAAGCTCGTCGACGCCGGAGACTTCCTGGAGGTCCAGGCCGGCTACGCGATGAACATCGTGATCGGATTCGGCCGGATCACCGGTCGCACTGTCGGCTTCATCGCCAACCAGTGCAACCAGATGTCCGGTGTCCTCGACATCAACTCCTCGGACAAGGCCGCCCGGTTCATCCGCTTCTGCAATGCCTTCAACATTCCCGTGGTGAACCTGGTCGACGTGCCCGGCTTCCTCCCCGGAACCCAGCAGGAGTACGGCGGCATCATCCGCCATGGCGCGAAGATGCTCTTCGCCTACTCCTCGGCCACCGTGCCGAAGATCACCGTCGTGCTCCGCAAGGCGTACGGTGGCGCCTACCTGGCCATGTGTTCCAAGGACCTGGGCGCCGACCGTGTCTTCGCCTGGCCCACCGCCGAGATCGCCGTCATGGGTGCCGAGGGTGCTGCAGGCGTCGTCTTCCGTCGGGAGATCGCCGCTGCGGAAGACCCGGAAGCCAAACGCGCCGAGTTGGTCTCGCTCTACCGTGAAGCGTTCAGCACCCCGTACGTTTCTGCGGCACGCGGGCTCGTCGATGACATCATCGAGCCGGCCGAGACGCGGATGTACCTCGCTCGTGCGCTGGAAGCGCTGCAGAACAAGCGCGATCAGCGTCCGCCGAAGAAGCACGGACTCATCCCGCTCTGATCGAGCCTTACCAACCCAGGAAGGAAACGTCATGAGCGAAGTCACCGGCGAGCAGATCGCCGAGTTGATCGAGGCCGTCAAGGGATTGACCGCCCGCGTCGAAGCTCTGGAAGACAGGTTCGAACAATTCCACCCCACCGGTGAGCTGCCTGAGGAGGTCGTCCTCGCCATCAGTGCCGCTTGTGCGGCCTACCTCGGCCACCGTGCGAAGGTGAAGCAGGTCCGCCTGCGCCGCCACACCACGTGGGCCAAGCAGGGACGCTCCGATGTCCAGCACTCACACGTCATTACGCACACCCCCCGGATGAGCCGGTAGGAGAGGCAGATCATGAAACTCAAGGTGACCGTCAACGGCATCGAGTACGACGTCGACGTCGAGGTCGAAGAGGATCCGCTGCCCACTCTCGGGTCGATCATGGTGGGGAGCACCTCCGCCTACGGTGTCACGCCCACCGCGGCGAAGACGCCGGCGTCCAGCACGAACGGGTTGACCGCACCCATCTCCGGAACGGTCGTGAAGATCCTGGTGGACGAGGGCGCCGAGGTGAAGGGCGGCGAGACCCTGATGGTCCTCGAAGCCATGAAGATGGAGACCGAGATCACTGCGCCGAGCGATGGGACCGTCGCGGCCATCGATGTGGCTGTCGGTGAAGCGGTCCAGGGCGGCCAGGTCCTGATCGAATGGGCGTGATCGTCCTGAGCTGATCCAGCTCAACAGACAGCGGTGGAGGGGGTGTCCCGACCGGGACACCCCCTCCACCGCTGTCTACGGTTTTTCAGCCCGATCTCACAGCGCGACGGCGCGACGCGCTGCACGGTCGCGGCGGTAGGCCCGATAAGCGATGGCTGTTCCAGCTGCCAGCACCAGCGTGGTGATCAAGCTGCCTTCAGCACCGAAAGCACCCCCGGTCAGCAAGTCACTGGCTCCTTCAGTCGGGCGGAATTGCAGAAAAGCGGTCTGGATCTCTTGCCCGGAGACCTTCGACCCCCAGAAGTTACCCAGTGACCAGTTCCAGAAGCCGTGGAAGGCGCAGACCCCCCACAAGCTGTTCTCCGCCAGCGCCCAGAATCCCAGGAAGACCCCGACCAGGATCAGGTTGACCAACGGGATCAATCCGACGCCGGGGTTGGCACCGTGCATCAAGGAGAAGTAGATGGTCTGGACGGTCATCGCGATCGGGACACCCCATTTGAGGGCGACGCCCTGCAGGACCAGGCCACGTCCGAAAATCTCTTCGGTGCTTCCCTGGATCAGGAAGCCGATGAGGAGGAGACCAGTCGGGAGCAATGCCGAGAAATTCGCCGAGCCGAAGGTCGCCTGCCCCACGAGCGCTGTGGAAAGGACCACAACGGAAGTCATCGCGATCCCGATGAGCATGCCTCGCCCGATCCGGTAGCCCACCTGATCGTTCCAGAACCCCAGGTTGATGAACGAGCGCCGCTCACGATATTTCATCCACAGGAAGAGTGCTGCGGCTCCGAAGGCAAAGGTGTAAGTACCTGCGAACTGTGCCGCGAAGTTCTGCGATCCACCGGAGTCGCCCTTGCCGACCCCGGTCATCACGCTGATGACTCCTCCGAAGAGCCCGATTGCGGCCATCAGGAGAACAACGCCGAGCACGACCGAGAGAACAGGCCCGGTGGGGCGTTCGGCCGTGCTCATCTGCTCCTCGAGCAGAGGGGATTGGGGACGTCGTCGAGACATGAGGGATCTCCGATAGTTCGATGAGGCGCTCTTCCGCGCCGGTCCACAGAAGAACAACGCACAACAACGCCGCTAGTTCCTATATGACCTGATGATACGCTGTGACTTTGCCGAAGATCAGCTGGTGCCAGGCCCTCACCACTCGGCGAACTCTCCCGTCGGGTGACGCCAGATCGGGCCACGCCATGAATGGCCCCGCTCCGCAGCCCTCCGCACAGCCGATTCATCCACGTCGATGCCCAACCCCGGAGCCGTCGTCCTCTCCACATACCCATTGCGATGCTGCACCACCGAGGCATCCAACAGATAGTCGAACAGATCCGCATCGGCGTTGTAGTGGATACCCAGGCTCTGCTCCTGGATCAGATGGTTCTGGGTAGCGAAACCGACCTGCAGGCAAGCAGCGAAGGCCAAGGGCCCGAGCGGACAGTGCGGCGCCAGGAAGGCATCGAAAGTCTCTGCCAGCGCTGCAACCTTCCGGACCTCGGTGATACCGCCGGCATGGGACAGGTCCGGTTGGACCACGGCAACCCCCGCTTGCAGCACCGGCAGGAATTCCTGCCTGCAGTAGAGCCGCTCCCCGGTGGCGACAGGGGTGCTCGTCGTCTCCACGAATCGACCGATGAGATGCTGGTTCTCCGGGGTGGTGGGTTCCTCCAGGAAAAGCGGACGCAGCGGTTCGAGAAGGGGCGCCACCCGGCGGGAACTGGCCAGGGAGAAGCGTCCATGGAAATCGACCGCGACATCACGATGGTCACCGAGTACTTCACGGGCCACCGCCACCCGTGCGATGACACCGTCCAGTTCAGCGGCGCTCGCCAGCGGTGCGATGCGTCCGCTCGCATTCATCTTCACCGCAGTGAGTCCGTTGTCGACGGCTTGGGCGATAGAGTCACGTACTTGTGAGGGTTCGTCGCCACCGACCCAGCCATAGACGCGGATCCGGTCGCGTAGCGGTCCGCCGAGAAGCTGGTGGACCGGCGCATTCCAATGTTTTCCGGCGATATCCCACAGTGCTTGGTCGAGCCCGGCCACGGCGCTGGCAAGGATAGGTCCACCGCGGTAGAAGGACCCTTTCGTCAGGACCTGCCAGTGGTCCTCGATCCGCAGGGCATCGGTACCGATCATCAGCTCGGAAAGTTGGTCGATCGCGGTGGCGACCGTCTCGCTACGCCCTTCGCAGGTGGCTTCGCCCCAGCCGATCAGTCCACCTTCGGTTTCCACCCGGACGAACAGCCATCGAGGGGCCACGAGGAAGGTCTCGACACGGGAGATCGTGGTCATGTGGGTTCGTCCTCGTTTCAGCCTTTGGTGGCACCTGCGGTCAGACCGGACACGATGTGTTTCTGGGTGAACAGCGCGATGATCACGATCGGGAGAGTCACGATGGTGGCTGCCGCCATGAGCCCGCCCCAGTCGGTCGAGGCGTAGCCGACGAAGTCGAAGATCGCGACGGGCAGGGTCTTCGTCCGCTGTCCGGAGAGCACCAGCGCGAACATGAAGTTGTTCCAGCTGAAGATGAAGGACAGGATTCCGGCGGTGGCCATCCCTGCTCTGGCCAGAGGCAGCGTGATGCGCCAGAAGACCCCGATGTGGGTCAACCCGTCGACCAGTCCGGCTTCTTCCAGTTCGAGAGGGATGGATTCGAAGTAGCCGGTCATGATGTAGACGATCAGGGGCAGGGCGACGAACATGTGCGAGAGGATCATCACGGTGTAGGTGTTGACCATCTGCAGGTTCGAGAAGACGTAGTACCAGGGGACGAGCAGCGATACGCCGGGGATGATCCGGGCCATGAGGACGACCAGCGCTTCGCGGTGCATCGCGAAACGGGCCATCGCGTAGGCCGCGGGGACACCCAGGACCGAAGAGAACACTGTCGAGATCGCGGCGATGAGGAAGCTGTTCCAGATGAACGCGGTGTAGTCGGTCTGGTGCAGGACCTTGGTGTAGTTGTCGAGCGTCGGAGCGAAGGAGAAGGTCCGTTCCGCGTCGTGGATGTCGACGTTCGTCTTCAGCGAGGCCATCACCATCCAGAGCAGTGGGCCCACCAGGACGAGTACGACGAGGCACAGTGCCAGGGCACGGAAGAGGCGATATCCGCGGCTGCTCATGTCAGCTGTCCGCCTTCCTGCGGGTGACCAGCCACATCGCGCCGACGATGATCAGGAAGAAGATCATCAGCACCGCACTGGATCTACCGTATTCGTTGTAGTCGAAGCTCAATCCGTAGGCATAGACGTTCAGGGTCTCGACCTCGTGGAAAGATCCGCCGCCCTTGCCCTTGGTGGCATAGAGGATGTCGAAGGTCTTCAGGGCGTCGATGCCACGGAGCAGGACACCCACGACGACCGTCGGCATCATCAGTGGCAAGGTGACATGCCAGAAACGCTGCCAGGCGTTCGCTCCGTCGATCTTGGCGGCCTCCTGGGGCTCCTCCGGGAGGCTGGTCAGGCCGGCCAGGAGGATCAGCACCATCATCGGTGTCCACTGCCAGATGTCGATGAGCATCGTGGTCGGTAACGCGGTGTGCTCCCCGGCCAGCCAGGACCCGGTCGGTAGCCCGAGTTGACGGAGCGCGGTGTTGGCCAGACCGATGTTCGGGTCGAAGATCAGCCGCCACATCATGCCGACGGCGACCGGTGTCGCCACCAGAGGTAGCAGGATGGCGACGCGGACGAAACGGTCTCCGGTGAAAGGCCGCCAGAGCAGCAGTGCGATGGCCATGCCCAGCAGCAACTCTGCGGCCAGCGTGACTCCGGTGAAGAGCGCCGTACGCCAGACCGCAGGCCAGAAGCGTGCAGTGTCGGTCAAAACACTCACATAGTTCTCGACCCCGACGAAGGTCGATTCAGCTCTCACCGACCCCTGGGCATCAGTGAGACTCAGGTAAATGGTCCAGGCCAGAGGGAAGACGATCAACCCGGCGACGAAGACCATCGCCGGCGCGGCAAAGAGCCATTGACGATGTTGGTTCGCCCACCGGGAGAGGGCCGAGTCGCCGACGTCGGTGGATAGGCCTGAGGACGCGGTGGGTCGGTCTACCTTCCGTGGCATCTCAGCTGTCGTAGCTGCCCCGGGCATCGGCGACGGGCGCTCTCCGGAGGTCATCGGGTCTACTTCTCCGCAGCGAGGAAACTCGTGTAATCCCCTTGAGCTTTCGTCGTCAGGCCGGGAAGGTCTTCGCCAGTGATCGCTCCGACGATCGGGCGTCCGACGATCTCCCGCGCCTTGGCGACCTTGGTCACCACCGGCCGATCATGTCCCACCCCGCCTTCAGCGCTCTTCTTGATGGCTTCGGCCAGGTCTTGCGGATAGGTCGAGACACCATCGGCGCTGGCCCACACCGAGTCGCGCGGGCCGGGGTTGCCGGCTTGTTGCATCGTGGTGACCATCGCTTTACTGGTGGCCCACTGGATGAATTTCCAGGCGTTCTCGCTGTTCTTGCTGGCGGCGTTGACGCCCAAGGCCCACGACGGGATGTTGTAGGGCTTGCTTCCTGCGGGCCCTGCGGGGAAGGGAGCGAAGCCGATCTGATCGGCGACCTTCGACTTGCTCGGGTCGATCGCGTTCTTGTAGAGCGAGTCCGCCTCGGTGTACAACGCTGCTTTGCCCTGGGTGAAGATCGCCATCGCTTCCGGCCAGCTCATGTCGGTGCTGATGTCGCTGGGACCGTGGTTCTTGAGGATTCCGCCGTAGTAGGCGTAGGCCTTCTTGGCGGCGTCGGTGTCGAGAGCTGCTTTGCCGTCGGTGTCGAAGTCGCCACCGAAGCTGTAGAGGTAGCTGGAGAACTGGGTCACTGCGGCAGAACGTCCGGTACGGGCCACGAAACCGGCCGTGCCGGGGTTGTCCTCTTTGAGTTTCTTGGCTGCGGCTTCCATCTCCTCGAGCGTGGTGGGCACTTGGAGCCCGGATTTGGCCAGCAGATCCTTGCGGTAGTAGAGGACCTCACGCTCGGTGATGATCGGCACACCGACCACTGCATCCTTGGAGGTGACGGCTTCGACCGTGGGCTTCTGGAAGTCCTTGAAATCCCAGGCGTTGTCATTCTTCATCCGGTCGGGCAACTTCGCCAGGTACCGGTTCTTCGCGAAGAGCTTGCCTTCCTGCAACGGGCGGTACATCATCACGTCGATCTCGTCGGTGCCCGCGTTGAGTTTGACGTTGTACTGGTCGGAGAGCTGATCCTCCCCGAGCTGGTTGATCTGGACCTTCAGCCCGGATTCTTTCTCGAAGTCAGCCAATTTCTTCGTGATGGTCTCGGACCATACGTGGTTGGCCAGGGAGACCCGGAGGGTCCTGGATCCGCCGTCGGTACTTCCTGATCCGCCACACCCCCCGAGAGACAAGGCCAGAGGCATCGCCACTACCAGCAGGAAAGGAAGGGTACGGCGCATCTCAACTCCATCGTCGATGACACTTGGGCAGGGGTCATCGATCGGTAGACATCAGAGCCCCTGACGGGGCACCTGGCGCCCGCGCCGTCTCACAGTACACGCCCTTCACGTTGGTTTTCCGTGTCGGGTATCCCTTGTCGTCCGGGCGGACCCGGACGTCGAACCTGCGGCCATGGTCATCGGTCGTCGTGGCTGTGACGGGCGCTGAAATCCCTCGGCCACGACGACCCTGCGCTAGCGCGCTCAGGAGTTGGCGGCTTCTCGCTCCAGGGAACGCTTCCAACGGATACCTGCCTCCAGGAAGGCGTCGATATCGCCGTCGAAGACCCCTGCGGTATTGCCCACCTCGTGTTCGGTGCGCAGGTCCTTGACCATCTGATAAGGGTGCAGAACATAGCTGCGCATCTGGTCGCCCCAGCTGGCCTTCACGTCACCGGCCAGTTCCTTCTTCTTCGCGTCCTCTTCCTGCTTCTTCAACAGGAGCAGTCGGGACTGCAGGACTCGCAAGGCGGCCGCTCGGTTCTGAATCTGAGATTTCTCGTTCTGCATCGACACCACGATGCCGGTGGGCAGGTGGGTCATCCGCACTGCGGAGTCGGTCGTGTTGACGCTCTGCCCGCCGGGGCCGGAAGACCGGAAGACGTCGATCTTCAACTCGGACTCGGGGATGTCGACGGTGTCCGTCGACTCGATGAGCGGGATGACCTCGACAGCAGCGAAGGACGTCTGTCGTCGTCCCTGGTTGTCGAACGGGCTGATCCGGACCAGGCGGTGTGTTCCGGCCTCCACGGCCAGGTTGCCGTAGGCATAAGGAACCTTCACCTCGAAGGTGGCGGACTTCAGCCCGGCCTCCTCTGCATAGGAGGTGTCCAGCACTGAGGTCGGATAACCATGCCGTTCGGCCCAACGCAGGTACATGCGCATCAACATCTCGGCGAAGTCTGCGGCGTCGACCCCACCCGCACCCGAGCGAATGGTGACCACGGCCTCACGTTCGTCGTACTCACCGTTCAACAGGGTGCGTACCTCGAGTTCACCGACCGCTTTGCGCAGCGAGGCCAGCTCGGCCTCAGCCTCGGCAAGGGTGTCAGCATCCCCGCCGTCCTCGGTGGCCATCTCGACGAGGACCTCGAGATCCTCGATCCGAGAGTCCATTCCCTCGATCCGCTCCAATTCTGCGTTCGCTCGGGAGAGTCGGCTGGTGACAGCCTGCGCATTCTCCTGATCGTCCCACAGGTCAGGCGCACTGGCTGCCTTCTCCAGATCGACGATCTGAGCCTTCAATTTGTCGACATCGGTCACCTGGCGAACCGATGTCATCGTCGCGCGAAGGTTCTTGATCTCTGCTGCAAAGTCGGTGGCCACGAGGACCGAGTCTACGGCACGACCACTCACAGAAGAGGCTGCATATTCGCCAACGCCCGCTCACCGACACGGGCCATGACCCCACGTGCCTGCCAGTCGTCCAGATGGAGCTGTCTGCAGTTGGTGAGATCCCGGGCGAAGATCTCCTCCATATGGGCAGCCTGCTCGTCGCTGAACAACTCGAGATTCACCTCGTAGTTGCCCAGCAGGCTCAACCGGTCGATGTTGGCAGTGCCGACCGTCGACCAACGCCCGTCGACCGTGGCCGTTTTCGCATGCACCATCGCGTCCTGGTAGAGCCATATCGTGACCCCGCCCTTGAGGAGAGTCGTGAAATAACCACGAGCAACCCAGTCGGCGACGATGTGGTTGCTGTACTCCGGCATGAGGATCCGTACGTCGACCCCACGTCGAGCAGCGGCCAGCAAGGCAGCGAGGATCTCCCGGTCCGGAAGGAAATAGGCCTGGGTGATGTAAATCCGCTCCGCTGCCCGGTCGATAGCCTCAAGATAGAGGCCCCGGACGGGGAAGAGCATCCGGTTGGGTGCATTACGGGAGGCACGAATGCGGGCTTCCCATTCCCTCGCGCCCCGGTCAGGGATCTCCGGATGCTCCGGATCACGGTATTCATTCCAGAAATCGACGAAAGTGTTCTCGATCTCCCAGACGGCTGATCCGGTGACCCGCAAATGGGTGTCCCGCCAAGTCGTCGCGTAGAGATCACCGATGTTGTACCCGCCGATGAACCCGACTCCCCGGTCGACCACCATGATCTTGCGGTGGTCACGACCGAAGTACCTCAGGTTGAGCATGAGCATCCCGGCCCGGACCGCAGGAAAACGCAGCACGTGCATGTGCTCGGGAAAGCGGAAGAATCGAGGGTCCACCACGAGGTTGGCGAACCCGTCGTAGACCACGAAAACCTGGACTCCCCGATCCGCCGCCGCGATCAGGGCCTCTTTGAACTTCTCCCCGATAGCGTCGTTCTTCCAGATGAAGGTCTCGAGGAAGATGTGCTCCTGCGCGGAGTCGATCGCGGCGAGCATGTCCGCATAGACGTCTTCCCCGTAGGTGTACGTGGTCACTTCCGAACCAGCGATCCGGGTCGTCGTCGGAGAGCTGCGAGGAAAGATACCCAGCGGCGGTTCTCGCCGTTTACGTACAGCGTCGACAGCCAGCACCGCCGCAACCGCGGCAGCCTGCGCAGCAGCACCCACGCCCAAGGCCCACAGCCCGGCGCGGAGAACGGCTGCACGGCTGGGAAGGTGCGGACGAGACATGCGCCGAGCCTACAAGCAGCGGCTGTGATGTCCCTGGAACAACGCTCCACGACCTCGGTCGATACGGTGCCTGAAGCACCGCACCGACCTGAACGCTCAGGCGGCCAATGCCGCAGTCACTAACCCAAGAACCTTGATTCGGACGCGTTCTTCCACATCGGAACGCCGAGCATCCACCAGCCCGAGTTCATCACCCATCACGGCGATGTCGTCCGCCGCCAACCGCCGCAGAACTCCCGAAACGTGCGCCTCGACATCCGCAGAGACCGACTCCCAGGAACCATCGCGCCCGGCCTGCTGCGCCTCAGCCACCCCGTTCACGGCCGCCACCAACGCTTCCACCATGACGTCATTCATCATCGCGACCATCCCTTTCACACCATTGACCCACTACGCCGTCCGTGGACGCGATCGCGAGCGAGTTCTGTGTTCGTTTGCCCAGTGGGAGAGGCTCCTGTGGCTCCCTCACCAGCGAGCTCAAGCTTTTCAAGGCACCATCTGCCAGCTCTCGAGGCCTCCGGAAAGCTCAGAGATCGCTTGACACCGACCACGTCCTCAGGTCACAACATCTTCCGAGCGACAAGTAAACACTAAGCCCGATAATTGTCACCAATTAAGACGACTTGTCCGACTCTTGAGGGTCCGTAGCAGCCCCAGCACCACTCATCACGGGAGGGGCGTGGACAAGTTGTCCAGGCGGCTTTCGGCAGTAGACGCCACCGTGATTCTCACAGGCCCGAAAACTGACGTCAAGAGCAGATTGCCCAAGGGCATCTCCACCACACCACTCACTGCGACCGTTGCCGAGCGACCGTCACTGCTCCCCGTCTCCTCGACCAGCGACAATGTGCTGACATGTTCGGGAAGCGGGCGAGAAGAAAGGAATTTCTCGGCTTGCGCGCGCACCGATGCGTCGGTCACCGGGACTCTCGCACCCAAGCCTTGCCGGTAGACCACCGACTCGTTCAACGCGTCGGCGGCATCGAGTGCTGCACCGTCCGCCATGTCGTACAAGCGTGCGCGCGCCAGCTGCAGTGCTGTCACATTGACGACGCCGACCACCAGGGTGAGGGCGAGCACGCAGCATCCGAGGACGAACAGCCCGATCTGGCCTGCTTCCCCGGAGTCCGGGCGGGGGCCTTGGCGCAGCGGCTTTGTCTTCGTCTGCGGCAGGGCATGTTTCCTGCTGCGGTTGTTTCCCATCGTCAACGTTCCCGGAAGCGGTCGACTGTCGCGCCGTAGCTGCCGTCGACCCGTACCGTCAACGGCCATGCGTCAGAGAGGAATGCCGGCAGGAGCGGCAGGGGCACGTCGACCGCGGCGTGCACCTCGATTCGGGCATCTGGTGTCAGGCAAGGGTTGGCCGCGCACCGGACAGTGACCTTTCCGCTGTCGAAACCGTGGTCGGCGTAGGCCATACGGGCGGCTGTTTCTGCGCGCGCCTGCGGCGATACCTGTTTCGGTGCAGTGACGAAGGCCCGTCCGGCTTCCCTGGATGCGGTCGAGACCGCGAAGGAGGCGGCTTGCAGACGAGCCACCGTCAGCACCAGGTAGATCAAGGGGATCAGCAGGAGCACTCCGAGGAAGACGAATTCGACGACTGCCGAGCCTTCTTCTCCACGACGTCCGTTCATCACTGCTCCTCCGCGAAAGCTCGGCCTCGTGTGGTGATCGCGCCGGGTGGGCCCCACAGTGCGATCACCGGCAGCGGGGCTGTGACCTGGACTTCTACCACGGCCAGTCCGTTTTCGACCCGGCGAAGCACCCGGACGTCCTGGGCATAGCTCGTGGACAGGGTCTGTGTCACCAGGTCTCGGGTACGTCCGGCGCCCTGCTCAGGGGTCATCCCGGTACGCGCTCCCGCGCGAGCACCCTCGGAGGCTGCCCAGGTGAGGGTATTCCGCACGTGCAAGGTGAATCCCAGTTGCAAGAGCGACAGGGTGATCGCGCACACCAGGATGGAGACCAGGACGAAGTCGACGACTGCCGAACCTTCCTCGGCATTTTTGGTGGGCTCCGCCCGACCGGTCCTTCGCGCTGACCCGTTCAGCACTATTTCTTGCCGGGCCCGGTCACTCCGGCGATCGCGGTGCTGAAGATCTGCGCCAACTGGTCGCCGGCCACCGCCCAGATCGTGGTGACCAGCCCTGCGGTCATCAACGTGATCAGCACCCATCCCGGGACGTCGCCCCGTTCCTGCTCGCGGGATCGGCTTCCGGCACGCAGACCGGCCACGATGACGAAGGAGACCATTGCGGTGGTCACCGCCGGGAGCGGCCAGAGTGCCGCCTTCTGTGTCCCTGCTCGTCCGAAATGCCGCCACATCGATGGGATCCTCATCTATCTTCCTTTCACGAACAGAGTCGTTCGACGTTCCCGAAGAGTTCATGGGGTCAACCGCAGATAGATCAACCCCGGATAGACCGCGAAGAGCACCGTCACCGGCAACACGAGGAAGACCACGGGAAGCAGCATCAAGATCTCCTTGCGGCCAGCCGTCTCCATCACCTCCCGGCGTCCTTCCTCGCGAGCATCCTGGGCCTGCGCGCGCAGCACGTCAGCCAACGGGGTGCCGCGTTCCAAGGCGATGACAACGCCGTCGATGAATCGGCCCAGGGCAGGCAGTCCGGTGCGTCGTGCCATGCCTTGGAGTGCGACGGGCAGGGTGGCTCCAGCTCTGGCGTCCGCCAGGCAGCGGCGGAGTTCATCGGCCAGCTCTCCGGAGGAAAGCCGACAGACCCGTTCCAAGGCGGCTGCCGTCCCTTCTCCTGCGCTGACAGAGAGCGCGAGGAGTTCTGCCACGGTGGGGAATTCAGCGATGATTCGCTGTTCACGCCGGTTGACCGCCCGAGAGAGTTCATGATCACGCAGCAGGATCCCGCCCAGGGTTCCGAGGAGCAGTGCCATCAGAGGGAGCAGCAGCGAGCCGGGCCTGCGCGCCCAGAGGAGGGCGGCCATGCCGAGTCCGGCGAAAGCACCGGCGGCGCCCCAGACGACCTGTTCCACGCGGAAGGCGGCCACATCTGCGAGTTGACCGGACCGAGTGAGCCTGCGGGCCACCGAGTGGGAACCGCCGAGTGCTGTGTCGATCGCCTGGGCGGCGCGGGTCAGCAGCGGTTCCGTCCAGGCCCAGGGCTGAGTGTCCTGGGGGTGTCGGCGCGCTTGCAGAAGAGTGCTCGTCGGAGCAGCGTCCCTGACGTAGGGCGCCAGCCGGTCGGTCAGGGTAGGGGTACGGCGGAAGGGCAGCCGTGCCCAGACGAGCAGGATCCCCGCGGCCAGGGTGAGTCCACAGAGTGCGCCGAGCGCAATGATGCCATTCATCTGAGCACCCGTTCTTCCTCAGGCAGCCTGCCCAGGACCGTCATCAGTCGGTAGGCGGCCAGCGAGACCACCGCGCCGACGAGTAGGACGAGGCTTCCACCTGTTCCGGCATAAGCGCGGACCGAGTCGGGGCGGGTGCACAGCATCGCCAGGACCGCCCAGGGCGCTATCACCGCCAGGCGTGCCGCATTCACCGTCCATCCTTGTCTGGTCTCCAGTTCTGCGCGGGTCCGGGCATCGTCGCGGAGGAAACCCGACAAGGTCCGCAGCAGTCGTCCCAGGTCGCTTCCGCCGACGTCGCGGGCGATCCTCAAGGATTCGATGAGTCGGTCGCCGACCGGATCGGCGAGGCGTTCTTTGAGGTCGTCCAGGCAGACGCTGAATCGGCCTGTCGCGCGGTAGTCGTCGGCGAAGGCGGTGAAGGCCGGTCGGAGTTCGGCCGGTCCGCGGGTGCCCACCTGCGCCAGCGCTTCGGGTAGAGAGAGCCCTGCGCGAACCCCTGAGGCGATGTTGTCGACGACGTCGGGCCAGACCTCACGCAAGGCGAGGCGTCGATGCCGGGCACGAGAGCGGACGAAGAGCACCGGTGCGTAGCCGGAGAGCGTGGCGAAGGAGACCCCGATGGGAAACACTTCGGTGGCGCTGTACACCAACAGCAGGACGACGAGAGCGATGCCTGCGCAGACGGCCAGGAGATGCCGCGGGCGGTACCGGGTGAATCCGGCCTGAACGAGATCGTCCTGGATCCGAAGTATCCAGGCAGGCCGCCGACGGTTCCGGTTCTCCTGCGGCCACAACGAGTTCCACAGGCAGAAGAGCCCCGCGCCGAAGAGAAGCCCCACCGCGGCGCCGCTCATGCGTGCCCTCCGCCGAGGAGAGTGGCGAGATCGTATCCGGCTCGTTCGAAGCGGTCGTGGTGGGGCGGATAGCCGTCGGCGCGGGTGAGCACCCCGTGGTGGCGCACGAAGAGGTCGGCGACCTCGACGACATCTCCTTCGACCCGCCCGGGTAAAGCGACGATCTCGCGGACTCTTCGGCGCCCGCCTGGGTCGACTCCCAGGTGGACGACGAGGTCGATGGCGTTGGCGACGGTGGGCACCACGAAGCGGGACCCCACGTTCTCCCCCGCGAGCAGGGGCAGGGTGCACATCTTGGTGATCGCTTCGCGTGCCGAGTTGGCGTGCAGGGTACACATCCCGGGGACGCCACTGTTGAGGGCGAGGAGTAGGTCGAGGCTCTCGGCCTGCCGGACCTCGCCGACGATGATGCGGTTGGGACGCATCCGCAGGGCTTCGACGACGAGCCTGCGCAACGGGATCTCGCCGGTGCCTTCCAGGCTGGCCTGGCGGCATTGCATGGCGGCCCAGTCACGGCACTGCAATTTCAGCTCGAAGACTTCTTCGCAGGTGACGACGCGCTCTCGGGCCGGTATTGCGCTGGAGAGACAGTTGAGCATGGTGGTCTTGCCTGCCTGGGTTCCGCCGGCGACCAGAATGTTCAGCCCGGCGGCGACGGCGGCTTCGAGGAAGTGTGCCGCCGGGGCGGGGAGAGATCCCAAGCGGACGAGGTCGTCGAGTCGCTCCGCGCGGGCGACGAATTTGCGGATGTTGACGAGCCAGTGCCGCCGGGAGACGTCAGGGATGACGACGTGGAGCCGGCTGCCGTCCGGGAGGGTGGCGTCGACGAAGGGGCAGGACAGGTCGACCCGACGCCCAGAGGTCTTCAGCATGCGTTCGACGAGGTCGCGGACGCTCTCGTCGGTGAGCACGACGGTGGTGAGTTCGGCGACTCCACCACGAGCGACGAACACCTGGTGGGGTCCGTTGATCCAGATCTCCTCGACAGCGGGATCGTCGAGATAACGCTGGAGAGGACCGTAGCCGGCGATGGCGTCCATGACCTGACGGATGGTGCCCTGCGGGTCGGTGAGCCGAGGAAGGCTGCTGGTCAAACACCTGAGTTCGTAGTCTTCGATCGCAGCTTCGACGAGCTCGAGGAAGGCCGCCCGTTGCGTAAGGGGATCCACCCCTTCACGACGTACGAGTTCCCGCACCTCGTTCTCGACCAGCTCCCCCGCCGGTGTCATCGTCTGTCCCCCGATATGTCAGCCCTCAACCTGGACGAATGTCCGGAAAGAACCTTAGGTGGAGTTCAGGACCTTTGTTCCCGGCCTGAGATACCAGCACGACCCGCAGCAGGAATTCGTCCGCCACAGGCCGTGAACCTTCATCACAACACGGTTGATTCACCGGCCCGTCTCCGTGATGTGAGGCCCGTCACACCCCTCGGCAGTGAGGGTCGGCCACCCGCTCAGCGCACCCTTTCAGGTCGTCCTCCGGGCAGACACTGAATCGGCCCGCGGGATACCACGTTGGCCGGAGGGCGTCGTCGGCAGCGTGACCCGCTGCGCCGGATACCACGCGGCCGCCGTAGTACCCGTCGCGTCCATCGTGTTACTCGGCGTGGGCGGAGAGTGGCGCGTCCGACAGGGGCTGGTCGTTACCGCCGTGGCGCTCTCCGCGTCTACCAGTGAACGGGCCGACTGAGCGCCGGCGGCAGTACGGTAGCCGCGTCGCCCTTGGCCGCATTCAGCTGCGCTTGGGTGAGGAACAGCACGCCGGTGAGGTCCGCGCCGCACAGATCGGCGTCCCGCAGATCGGCCCCGATCAGGTCGGCGCCGCGCAGATCGGCCCCGCTGAGGTCGGCCGCGACGAGGAGAGCGCCGCGCAAGCTCGCCTTGCTGAGGTCGGCACCGGACAGCTTCGCACCGATCAGATCGGCTCCACGGTAGCTCTTCTTACGGCCCGAAACCTGAGCCCTGGCCAGCTCGCTGGCGCGCAGCAACAGTGTGTTGACCTCGCTGCGTAGCGTATTCACGTTCAGCGCACTGATCGACTCGACACTGCCGCGGGTCACACCGTCGATGTGGGCCAGCGCCTTCCGCAGCTCCTTGTGCACGGGGCGGGCCGACGGGAGGTCGAGGGCCTCGGTGATATACCAAAGCAGCTCGTGCAACTGTCGAATCACGGAGAAGACCTCAAACATGGAGCCCGCTGTCTTCGGCACCTGACGCCAGTCAATCCTTCCAAAGGTGATCTGGGACACCTTCTGCCCGGCGCCGAAGCAGTCGAACACGGTGCAGCCCTGATAGCCCTTGTCGCGCAGCTGCACATGGATGCCGCAGCGGAAGTCCTGCTGGAGGTTCGAGCACGGCTTGCCGGCGGGCTTGTCGACAGCGAAGTCGGCGGAGCGGGCGAAGGGCAGGGCCACGCAGCACAGGCCGAAGCAGTTGCCGCAGTCCGACTGGAGGTCCTTGCGGTCGTTCCTCGGGGGTCTGCGATCCGGGCCAGCTCTGCCGCCGTGTCGGTCCTTGTCCGCGGACAGACGCTTACGCTCGCCCGCCGCGGACAGGTGGCTCTGCTTGTCCGAGGTAGGCGACCGTCGGCGTCTCCCTGCGGAGGAGGACTGTTTACGACCTCCGACCGCTGAGGGGCCCTTGCCCCCCGAAGAAGTGGAGTCTCCGTACTCTGACAACACCGTGCGTGCTCCTGCTGGTCGACGAACGCGGCATGCCGCGACGCTCCTGGAACGGCTTTTATTCTCGCAGATGGTGCATAGTGCCCGACAGAGCCCACACATACCGGTCCCAGTGACCGGTTTCAGTCCACCGGGCAAAGATGCAGCGCAGCCAGGAGCGCGCGCTCCTGGCCGGGGACGTCATAGGCCAGAGCGCCGTGCAGCGCCGGAACGGCAGCCAGGGTCGGGGCGACCAGCACAGGTCGTGGTCGAGGAAGAAACGCCCCACAGGCCGGGTCACGCGGTCCTGGGCCTCCAATGCCGACAGCACGTCGAACGCGGTAAATGCCTCGATCTCGGCAGCGACGGTCGGCCACCCGTTCAGCGCACCCCGAACCCGATGATCGCCAGCTCCGGCCCCCGTCGATGCCGAGTGACCGCGATCTTGCCCTCCTCATTGCCCCCGACCGTGGTGAGCACCCCGTCCTTCTCCTCCAGCACGAAATTGGTGTGATGCCCGAAGGGCGAGGACTCCCGGTACATCACGATGTCGCCCAACTTCGGCCGGTAACCGGAGTCAGCCGACCGGAAAGCACCCTTCTTCACCAAGGAATCCTGCAAGGTCCACACGCCAGGTATACGCCACCCACCAGAGTGCGGATTGGCCAGTGGCGCACCGGATTCTTTCGCCACCCAGGACACGAAGTTGGCGCACCACGGCTCATCCGCGCCTTGGGAATACTCCGTCCCCTGACGTGGCGACCGGTACTCCGCACGTACCACGGCCAAGAAACGCTGCTGGGCAGGAGTCAACGAGGACTCACTGATCGGCGGAAATTCCTCCCGGGCCGCACCGGTCGCAGACAGCCCGGGGACCGACCCGGCCACCAGCGACGGCACCCCGCAACCTCCGACGAGACCGATCGATGCCGCAACCGACACCCCGAGCAAGACATGTCTGACTCTCATCACGAGCGACATCGTGGCATCCTGAGAACACGCTTGTCAGCGGATATCTGGCAAGCCGACCCGGATCAAGAGTCGGCGACTTCAGCGCCCACTCTGCGAGGCGACTCCGGCATCCCCCCTCAGCCGACAAGAATATTCTTGGTGCGGAAGGGAGTCGCCGTTCTCCTCGTTTTCGGACATGCCACCCTAATGTAGGTTCATGGTCGATGACATGAACATCCCCCATGGCACCGGGACCCTTCCCCCACCCGAGTACGACTGGGCCAACGACCCCGACGGGCTCACCCCAGCGGATTTCGATACCAGGGATTGGCTGCTCGACTCCCTGCTCTCGGCGATCCCCGGAGAAAGCGACACCGACAAGGCCATCAGCATCGGTCTGTCCGTGAACGGAACGGTCCTTTCAGGCAGAGCCGTCTCCTTCGCCCGATGGACGAAATTATGGACCGCCTATCTCGCAGAGTCCGGCGGGCGGAACGGACAAGAACTCGGCGAGGGGTTCCAGATCGTCCTCCCCGATGCTGTCCAACACCGGACCGATTTCCGCAGCCGCCGAGAAGCCCGCCATCTACCGGTTCCTAGCCCCGAATATCTCAATTTGACCCACGTCAAGGTGATCGTCGGCGGCCAGCTGGTCAACATCCGGTTCACCCGCGTACGGATAAGCCAGATCGACGCGTGGTGGGTCGGTGAGTTCGGGGAGGAAGAAGCCTGACGCCTCCTGGTCGGACAGGAGCCAGCGCACCGCTTCCGCCGCCGACCAGCCCTGCGGGTACAGCTCCAACAGGCGCCGTGCCCCCCGTAGGTCCTGCCCCAGGGTCACCCCGGGGACTTCCACGTAACCGTCCTTGCGAGTCTGCCCCAGTCCGATGTTGGCCATCAGCGCATTACACAGACAACGCCGTCCGACGGTGTCCGCCTCTGCCCCACCCTTGCGCAGGTAGAGATCCACCGGCTCGCTCGGGCAGCGATAGCCCAGCGAACCGTCCGGCCGCTCGTAGGGCTCCCGAAGGTAGGACAGATCGCACAGTCGCGGACGTTGCGCGTAGATCCCCTCCTGAGAGGCCGAGTCGGTCAATTCGGCCAACTTGAAGGGAAAACCCGTCGGCGAAGCCCTCGGATCGTTCCGCACCCGCAGACTGCCCGAACGCACCTCGGCCAATAAACGTTCGCGCAGCGGAGCTGCCAGACCCGACTCGGTGGACAAGGCGAAGACCGTTCCGCACTGCACCCCGGCCGCGCCCTCGGCCAGCGCGGCGGCCACCCCTTCGGGATCAGCTTGAGCGCCGGCCACCCAGAAAGGCACCCCCAGCCCCTCGAACTTCGTCAGATCAGCGAGATCCCTCGGACCGTAGACCGGCCCACCGTCCTCTCCCAGCTGCAAAGCGCCACGCGGTGGTGCGCTGTGCCCGCCGGCCAATGGACCTTCGACCACAAACCCGTCCGGGCGGATCCGGTCGTCACGACACAGATAGGTCGCCAAGGAGTGCACCGACACGATCGCCAGGAACTCCGGTTTCGACAGGGTCGGCACCGGTACCCCCAACGCGGTCTGAGGGTCGAGACGCGTCACATGTCGACGGGTGGCACCGGCCACGTCAAGCGTCAGTTCCCCCGCACGACCTGCCGTGAGATCTCTGATCAGTTGAGGAATCTCACGGGGAATGCCCGCCCCCATCAGCACTGCGTCGACCCCGGCCAGCAGAGCGCCGAGAAGTGCTGCCGGTGTCCCCATCTGGATTTTCTCCAGAAGATTGATCCCGACGAGCCCCTGATGCCCTTCCTTGGCCAGCCAGACCTCGACGAAGTTCCCGGTGATCGCCAGATCCAGGGCGTCTTGACCGGGTGAGGCAGTCAGCCGCGGCTGCGGACGATAGGGCGTGCCGGACGCGCGACCGTCCGGACGGTGATACTTCGTCAGCACCCGCTCGGCCATCCCCTGATCGGGGAAGTCTGCGAGCGCCCTGCGACAGTGCCCGGCCAGGTCTCCGTCCTGGAGACGCCGTGCCAGGACCGAGTCCAGGGCCGTCCCGGAGACCACTCCGAGCTGTCCTGTGGAGGCTACTGCGCGGGCCATCTGCCAGGAGGAAACAGCGACGCCCATTCCGCCCTGGATGATCGTGGGAAGCACGGGGAAGGTCATCGGCCGACTCCGTTCGGTAGAGGACGGAAGAGACCTCGGCAACTGAACTTACGCTCCCGAAGGTTTCGCCACCGTAACTTACGGAAGCGAAAGTTACGGTAGCGAAGGTTTGCGCTACCGGGAAGTACCTCCGGCCTGTCGCCACTTATCCACAGGCTCAGCTCTCCGAGCCACCCGACCGGACCCCCAACGCCCAGGATGCTCCGCATGGAGCTCACGATCACCCTGCGCCACGGCGCCGCCGACTGCTCCGAGCTGAACCTGCTCGTCACCGCCCCCGAGGACACCCCCTTCTCCGCGCTACGTGCCGTCTTCGAACACGAACTCGGAATCAACCGCTCCGCCGACTCCCTCTCCCCGAGCGATGCGCTTCCCCATTGCGCAGGAACTCTGGTCGAGGACACCGACCTCTTCGGACATCCCCCGCTCCTCGATGGGTCCGTCATCGTCTGGGAGGCCTCCCGGCCTGCCGCACCGACGGGTCAGGCCGCCGTGGTCGATCTACGGATCGTCTCCGGTCCTGACGCCGGACGTCGGGTCGCGTTGCCCTACGGTGATCATCTGATCGGTCGGAGCCCGGACGCCGACATCCCCCTGAGCGATCGCACCGCCTCACGTCGACATGCCACCTTGCGGGTCTCCCCGACCGGGGTCACCGCCCACGACCATGGCGCCAGCAACGGGGTACATCTCGACGGCCGCCCCATGGAGGGCACCAGCATCCAGGTCCGGGCGCAAGACGTCCTGAACCTGGGTGCCACCGGGATCGTCGTCCGTCCCCTGAGCGCGATTTCTCCGACAGCAGGTCGGCCCCGCGGAGACGGAACGGTCTCGTTTCATCCGGCACCGAGAGAGGTCACTCAGCCTGTGTCTGGGACCATCCGCCGGCCCACGCCACCGGTAGGAGGCGAACAGCCCCGACTCTCCTGGATCCTCCTCCTGCTGCCTCTGGCATTCTCCGCCGGAGCAGCCTTCCTCCTGCACAGTCCCACGCTCCTCCTCTTCGGCCTGCTGGGACCGGTCCTGTCCTTGGCCCAACATCTCACCGACAGACGGCACCGCCGCGGACACCGGCAGAAGGAGGCGGAGAAGTATCGGACCCTCCTACAGGAATCCCAGCGGAGAACCGCGGTGCTCCTGGCAGAAGAAGCCTCGATACGCAGACTCTCCTGCCCCGACCTGGCCACCGTCGTCGAGGTCTGTCTCCTCCGAGACCACCGACTATGGGCCCGTCGCCACCAGGACTACGACTGGATGCAGCTCAGTGTGGGACGTGGTAGCACCCCGAGCACATTGGCCGTCCACGACGGAGAGCATGTCGAGCACCCATCCCTGACCGACGTCCCGGTCACCGTGGCGATTGACGCCGTGACCGGACTCGCCCCTGACACCTCGAGCATCGAGGACCACCACGCCGCCGAGGGACTGCTCCGTGCCTTCCTGACACAGATCGCCACATGGCACAGTCCTCGGGCGCTCCGGCTGTGGGTCGTCGGCGAGGATCTGTCTTCTCTGGCCGACTGGGCATGGCTCGGCCGGTTACCCCACGTCCGCGCCGTGGACGATCCGGCCAGCGTCCAGGTTCTCCACATCGACGACTGCGGCCTGCTGCGCCGAGGACTGGCACCCCTGTTGAGCGAGTTACAGACCCGCCGTTCCTCGCCACGAGCACCCCTCAGAACAGGCCACCGCAACGGGCCCGACCAGTTGGTGGTCCTGATCGGCGGGCCTCGTCTCCGGGAGAACCCCGACCTGTCGATCCTGCTCCAGGAAGGCCCAGCACACGGCATCGCGGTACTGTGTCTCGCCACAGATCGTCGGGATCTCCCCGCCGAGTGCGCCACCACCGTGCTGGTCGGCCACCACACAGGCCTAGGCCATCAGGCGCAGATCCGCACTCCGGCCGGGTCACGAAGTGTCCGGCCGGATCTCTGTCCGCTGGAGGTCGCCGAGGAGGTCGCCCACGCGCTCGCTCCACTACGGGATGCCACCCCGTCCGCAGGTCATGAGCTACCGGAGGCCGTCCGGATCAGTGAACTCGTCGAGGATGCTTTCGACCCTGAGTCGATCGTCCGCGGATGGCTGCAGTCACCGGCGAGTACTGCCGTCGCCATCGGACGAGGTGCCGACGGAGCTGTGCGCATCGACCTGTGCACGGACGGCCCGCACATCCTGGTCGGCGGGACCACAGGATCGGGCAAGTCGGAGCTGCTCCGTTCCCTCGTCGCCGGCCTTGCCCGGGTGAATCGCCCAGACCGGTTGGCTTTCGTGCTGATCGACTACAAGGGTGGTTCCGCCTTCGATGCTTGTACCGCTCTGCCCCATGTGGTGGGCCTGGTCACCGACCTCGACGACGCACAGACTCGTCGGGCGCTGGCGGGGCTCGATGCGGAGCTCCGCCGACGCGAGTCTCTGCTGCGGGCGGCAGGTGCGAGTGATCTGGAGGAGTACCACCGGATGGTCGATGCCGGACGTCTCGGTCCGGACGGTCACCCGCTGACCCATATCGCACGGCTTGTGGTCGTGATCGATGAATTCCGTTCGCTGGCGGACGAGCTTCCCGACTTTGTCTCCGGGCTGGTGCGTCTGGCCGCCCTGGGGCGTTCCCTGGGCCTGCACCTGGTCCTGGCGACCCAGCGCCCTGCCGGCATCGTTTCGGCCGATATGCGTGCCAATATCTCGCTGCGGATCGCGCTGCGCGTTCGTGACCCTCATGATTCCCTCGACCTGGTCGAGACCGAATCGGCCGCCCGGATCAGCCCCCGCCGACCGGGGCGCGCGGTGATCCGTGGCGCCGATCAGGAGCCGATCACCGTACAGACCGCTTATCTGGGAAGCCGCCGGGGACGGCGAGTCGTCCCGTTGGAGGTCCGCCGTGTCCTTGCTCCGGGAGCCTGTCCCGGTGTTCAGGAGTCTCCGCTGGTCCACTCTGCTTCCCCACCAGCTGGGTCTCCGGCCTCTGCTGAAGAAGCGGACGAAGAATCCACCGATCTACACCGCCTTGTCTCGGCTGTCGCCAAAGCCGGTGTACTCGCCGGTGCCCCGACGCCGGAACCGCCGTGGCTTCCGCCTCTGCCGACCATGATCACGGCGGAGGAGGTCGCCACGACCTCGACAGCCGTGCACGATCTGTTCGATGGCTTCCATGACTCCGACCTCGGGAGCGTCCCGGAGGTTCCGGATTGTGCAGGCGTTCTCCGCCCGGTGCTTCTCGTCGACGAGCTTTCGACCAGGCGGCGGGTCGGCGCCGTCTGGCATCCGGCCCACGGTCACCTGGCTGTCGTCGGCGGAGCCCGGAGCGGCCGGACCACTGCAGCGTCCTCATTCGTCAGATCGGCGATGGAGGCCTCCTGCCCGGCGGATCTCTCCGTGTACGTCGTCGATGCCTCTGGTGGGCTCTCCGGCCTGCGCCGTTATCCACATGTCGGTGCTTATCTGCGGCTGAGCGAGATCGGTGCCGTCCAGCGGCTCATCGCCTTGTTCCACGAGTTGGGCCGTCTCAGCGAACCCTCTTCCCAGAGAAAGCTGCTCGTGATCGATGCCTGGGAGGACCTGCGAGATGCCCTGGACCGGGCCGATCACGGAATCGGCACCGAATCCTTGATCCAGGCCCTTCGAGCTGGCGCTGCTGTCGGGATCACGGTGGTGGCCACGGGAGGCCGTGGCCTGTTGAGCGGCCCGATCTCCTCGGTCCTCACCCGCCGGATGGTCCTGCCTCTGGCCGATCAGACCGATGCCTACCTGGCCGGCGTAGAAGCAGCTCCTGGTCGGCAGACCCCGGGGCGTGTCCAGTTCTCGTGGAACGATGCGGAGGCTCAGGTGGCACTCTTCGATGCCGGGGGCGAAGGCGCTGGCGATGCGCCCTCCGCGAAACGAACTCCCCATCTGAGCTGCCCCGGGCCACAGCTGCGCATTCGGGCGCTTCCCGCTCAGGTCGACGAGGAAGATCACCGGTCGGCAGCACCGGTTGTCGTCGGCCACTCGGTCACCGTCCCTTTCGGCATCGACCACGAAGGTGCGGTCACGAGCCTGATCCTGGACGGTCGGAGCGTGTTGATCGCCGGACCTCGTGGGAGCGGACGCACCCATGCGCTGGAGCTCTTGGCCGAAGGACTTGCCGAGGCCCAGGTGCCTCATGTCCGTTGCGGTCCCGCCCTGGGAAGGTCACCGGACACAACTGCCCTCCCCAGCACGAAGACAGCTTTCGGTCCGGAGCATGCTGAAGAACTCTTGTCCGTACTTCAGGAGCAGCCCCGCACGGTTTGCCTGGTCGACGACGTGGAGCAGATCGACGGCCGCCTCGAGGAGATCTTGACCGCCTACGCTGCTGCTCGGCACACCGGTTCGGTCATCGCTTCAGGGGCTTTCGCCGATCTGGTGGATTCCTATCGAGGTCTGGTCGGCAGACTACGTCGGTCTTCGTACGGGGTGGTCCTGAACCCAGGACCACGAGCCGGCGATCTCTACGGGACGGTCGTGTCCGTTCACGAACCAGCGGTTCCCGGACGGGCTGCCGTGCTGGACAACGGCGAGTCCCGGGTGATTCAGGTGTTCCGCACCTCTCGGCCGGCGAGGACGACGCAGGAGGTTCCTACTACACAGAGCGCGGCCACCGCTGCAGCAAGCAGCCATTGACCGGCTTCGAGCATCGTCGGGCACAGCAGGAGCACGAGGACGTTCCACAGTACGGCTGGTGTCCGAGGCCAGTCCGCGCCTCTCCACAAAGCCCTCGCGAGAGCAAGGAGGCCGGCCACCCCGAGGAGGAAGACGACCATCGACATGGCCACCCGCATACGGTCGGAACCTTCCCCGCGGGCGAGCTCGACAGCGTAGAAAACGGTGAAGCCGAGGATGATCGCCGCTTGGAGGACGAGGACGCCTACCGCGACCTTGGTGACGATGCCAGGAGCATCCTTCGGGAAGGTGAGAACTCGGGTCACCTCGCCAACGTACCGACCCGGCCCGGCGCAAGGAGTTCTGGGAGCTTCGCACTGTCGCACACCGCCAGAAAGTTCACGATGTGAGACCTTTGTTGAAATATCAATTTCACGTCGAAGAGCTCACAGACGATCGTTCAAGACGTACGACCTGCCGACACGCCCGTGGACACCTGAAGCAATCAGGTTGTTTTCAGGCTAACCTGGGGCAGTTATGCGCAAAACTCTTCCCCTGTGACCGGCCATGCCCGTAGACTGGATCAACCGAGCAGAGCCTGACGTCTCACCGGAAACCACCACGTGAACTGCACGTGATCTTCCGCGGACAAGTGAGGCACTGAACGCGTGGAACAATCCGGCCACCACCGACGTTGGCCTGGTCGCGCTGGCGTCGTCGCACGAGACGAGACCCGACGCACACGCTTAATAGTGGCCGATCGTCGCCACGTCGCTTTCCCCATCAACGACCGATAGGGAAAAGGCGTGACGTCTTTCCGGGGATGTTCCCGCCCGTAACCGGAAAACCCGCACACACACAGGAGCTTGATGATGGATTGGCGCAACCGCGCTGCGTGCCTGGAGGAGGACCCCGAACTCTTCTTCCCCATCGGCAACACCGGCCCTGCCCTGCTGCAGATCGAAGAGGCCAAGGCCGTCTGCCGACGCTGCGATGTACAGGACACCTGCCTGAAGTGGGCTCTCGAGTCCGGCCAGGACGCAGGCGTCTGGGGAGGCCTCTCCGAGGACGAACGCCGCGCCCTCAAACGTCGCAACGCCCGCGCACGCCGCGCCAGCTGAGGACGAAAAGACAGACTTCACAGATGCGGGTGGTACCGACCGTGACGGTCGGTACCACCCGCATCTGCGTGTCACATCCCGGCCGTCGCCCTACGCAACCTGGCCCGGAAAATCACTTGCGTTCCTCGCGGCTCGTACGGGCGCCACTCGATCGTCCCGCGCAGGTCCTGCACCAATGCGCTCACGATCTGGGTACCCAGGCCTGAGCTCCCCGGCCGGAAATCGTCCGGAAGCCCCGACCCGTCGTCGGCCACCACCACCGTCACGTACTCGTCATCACCTTCACGCTTTCGCTGGGCATCGATCGTGACCGTCCCCCCGCCAGGCCGTAACCCGTGCTCGACCGCATTGTGCACCAGCTCAGTGACGATCATCGCCATCGACGTAGCATCCTCCGCGCTGATCATCCCGAAGCTCCCTGTCCGCTTCCAGGAGATGTCGTCGTCCTGATTGGCGACCTCCACCACCGCGTTCAACGCCCGAGCGACGATGTCGTCGAAATTGACGACCTCTTCCAACCCCTGGCTGAGGGTCTCATGCACCAACGCGATCGTTGCCACTCGACGCACGGCCTCCTGCAGCGCCGCTTTGGCATGGTCATCGGTCACTCGCCGAGACTGCAGGCGCAACAGCGCAGCCACCGTCTGCAGGTTGTTCTTCACCCGGTGATGGATCTCCCGGATCGTGGCGTCCTTCGTCAACAACTCACGCTCACGACGCCGTAACTCACTGACATCGCGGAGCAGGACCACCGCACCGATCCGCGCACCGCCCTCCGTCAGCGGAATTGCGCGCAAGGACAAGGTCGCATACCTCGACTCCACCTCGGTGCGCCAAGGCGCCCGTCCCGTCACCACCACGGCCAAGGACTCGTCGACCTGGGTGTGTCCCGGAATCAACGCCGTCGTGATCTCGCTCAACGAGACCCCGTCCACACCCCCGTGGTGCCCCAACCGGTGAAGCGCCGAAATCGCATTAGGGCTGGCGTAGGTCATCACGCCCTCGATGTCCAACCGGACCACGCCGTCCCCTACCCGGGGAGCACCACGCCGCATCCCCGTCGGCGCGCCAGCCATCGGGAACTCCCCCGAGGCGATCATCCGGGCCAAGGTATCGGCGATCCCCCGGAAGGTCAGTTCCAACCGGTTGGGCGAACGCATCGTCGCCAGATTGCTGTGTCGGGTGATGACCGCGATCACCCGGCCACCGTGCACCACCGGAATCGCATCCTCACGCACGGGAACTTCGTCCCGCCACTCCGGAACCCGATCACGGATGACCCGCCCCCGGCTCGCGCACAGCTCCAGGAGCGCCTGGCGTGCAGCACCGGCCACCGAACCCACGATGTCATCGAAGAAAACCAGCGGTCCGGTGTTCGGCCGCACATGCATAGCCGCCACCCAGCTGCCCGGCGCCAACCTGGTGTCATAGACCCAGAGCACCAGGTCTGCGAAGGACAGATCCGACAGGATCTGCCAGTCGCCTACGAGAAGATGCAGCCAATCGACATCGGCCGCCCCGAGACCGGGGTGCTCCTGAAGAACATCGTTGAGTGTCGGCACGGCCTGAGCGTACCCGGATCACTTCGGAACACGCTCTCTGCCGTACCAGAAGGACGCTGCTCGAAGCAGGCCCACGGCACCGCACTTTCGACCATTCACCTCCAGAACCGCGAGATGTCCCGCCCCTGCGCGAGCAGAAAGGCGGGACATCGTCGACGGACAGGCCCCGAGGACCTGGCTCAGCCAGCGCCGCTACCAGCCCGCGCCACCCCACGAAGAGTGCGCAAAGCCACCGACAAAGGCGCCAGCCCCGGCTGTTCCAGGTCGTCGATCCCGCTCAACGCGGCACGGGTCCGTTCCATCGCCGCCGCGTTGGCCTCCAGCCAGGACGCCAATCGCTGCGGAGCTTCCTGCGAGACCTCCGTCGAGGTCACGATCGATCGGGTGAGCGACTCCAGGACCGAATAGAGATCGTCTCGCATCGCCCCACGGGCCAAGGCATCCCACCGGTTCTTCCGCGGCAGATCGGCCACCCGGCCGAGCATCCCGTCCACACCGAAATGCTCCGAGGTCGCAAAGTAGACCTTCGCCACCTCAACGACCGGCTGATCGAGGTCTTGCGCCAGTTCCACGATGTCCAGGCAGGCGTACAAATCGAGAAGCCCGGCCCACCGGACAGCCAAAGGCTCAGGAACCCCTGCCTCCATCATCTGCTGGGCACTGGCCCGCTGACGCTCCGCCTCCTCACCGACGAGCAGCTCAGGAAGCTGCGCGCCCAGGTCGGCGATCGGGGCACTGAACCGCTCGATCTCCGCAGCCACATCCACCCGTCCGGGGCGACGCTGCAACAACCAGCGCACCGAACGATCCAGCAAGCGGCGGAACTGCAAGTACATTCGTGTCTGGATATCGGTCGAGACCACATTGTCCAGCTGCTCGACCGCCTCGACGAACGACCTCAGGTCGAAGATCTCCCGGGCGATCACGAAGGCCGTTGCAATCTGCTCGGGGCTTCCGCCGGTCTCCTCGGCTGCACGGAACATGAAGGTGATCCCACCTCGGTTGACCACCGAGTTCGCGACCGAGTTGATGATGATCTCCCGCCGCAACGGATGCTCATCCAGATGTCCCACGTAGGACTCCCGCACCGCAGGCGGGAAGTATTCCGCCAAAGTGCTCCGGAACCACGGCTCGTCGGCCAGCCCGCTCTCGCTCAGATCGGACTTGAGCGCCAATTTCGCGTAGGCCACCAGCACGGAGAGCTCCGGCGACTCCAGCCCGTCACCATTCTGCTTACGACGGTTGACCTCCGCCTCGTCGGGCAGGAACTCCAGTGCACGATCCAGCTCACCACGCTCCTCCAACCACCGGATGAAACGCTCGTGTACGGCCAACATCACCGAGTTCTGGCTCCGGGCATTGCCCAACAGCACGTTCTGCTCGTAGTTGTCCCGCAGCACCTGGGAAGCCACATCGTCCGTCATCGACGCGAGCAGGATATTGCGCTGTTTGAGGGTCATGTCGCCCTCCCGGGTCATCCCGGTGAGCAGGATCTTGATGTTCACCTCGTGGTCGGAGGTGTCCACACCGGCCGAGTTGTCGATGGCATCGGTATTGATCCGCACCCCTGCGGTTGCCGCCTCGATCCGGCCCAACTGGCTGCATCCCAGGTTGCCGCCCTCGCCGACCACCCGGCACCGCAGATCCCGGCCGTCCACCCGGATGGCGTCATTCGCACGGTCGCCGATCTGGGCGGAGGTCTCCGTGGAGGCCTTCACATAGGTACCGATGCCGCCGTTCCACACCAGATCCACCGGTGCCAGCAGGATCGCCTTCATCAGCTCAGCAGGAGTCATCGAGGTCACCGAACCTGCGATGCCCAGACGTTCCCGGACCTGGGGAGTCAACGGGATCGACTTCGCCGTCCGCGGATGGACCCCACCGCCCTCACTGATCAACGACCGGTCGTAGTCGTCCCAGGACGACCTCGGCAGATCGAAGATCCGCCGACGCTCGGTGTAGGACACAGCGGCATCAGGGTTCGGATCGAGGAAGATGTGCCGATGGTCGAAAGCCGCGACCAAACGGGTGCACGGCGACAACAGCATGCCGTTGCCGAAGACGTCACCACTCATGTCTCCGACACCGACCGCGGTGAACTCCTCGGTCTGGACATCGATGCCCAACTCACGGAAGTGCCTCTTGACCGACTCCCAGGCTCCTCGAGCCGTGATGCCCATGCCCTTGTGGTCGTAGCCGGCCGAGCCACCGGAGGCGAAGGCGTCGTCCAACCAGAACCCATAACTCTGGGCGACCCCGTTGGCGATATCGCTGAACTTCGCGGTGCCCTTGTCCGCCGCGACCACCAGGTAGGGGTCCTCCGGGTCATGACGTACGACCCGCTCGGGCGGCACGATCTCCCCGCCGACCCGGTTGTCGGTCACGTCCAGCAAGGACGAGATGAAGAGCTTGTAGGAGGCGATACCTTCCCCCAGCCAAGCATCTCGGTCCGCTGCGGGGTCGGGCAGCTGCTTCGCGAAGAAACCACCTTTGCTTCCCGTGGGAACGATGACCGCATTCTTGACCATCTGAGCCTTGACCAAACCCAGGATCTCGGTCCGGAAGTCCTCCCGCCGGTCGCTCCACCGCAGACCACCACGGGCGACCTTCCCGAAACGCAGATGCACACCCTCGACCCGGGGGCTGTACACCCAGATCTCGAACATCGGCCGCGGCGCAGGAATATTCGGCACCTGTTTCGGATCGAGCTTGAAACAGACCGTCGGTTTCACATCCGGGACGAAACCGTCCTCCCCCGCGCGCGGAGTCTGGTAGTAGTTCGTCCGCAACGTAGCTTGGATGACGCCCAGGAAAGAGCGAAGAATGCGATCTTGGTCGAGGCTGGCCACGTCGTCGAGAGCAGTCATGATCCGCTCGATGACCGCGTCCTGCGCAGCTTGGCGCCCCGAAGAAGCCAGGCCGTCGAACAGATCCGGGTCGAAACGCGTCTCGAACAGCTCGACCAGATGGCGAGCCAAAGTCGAGTGCGTGGTGAGGGTCCCCTCCTGGTACGACTGGGTGAACGGGGTCCCGGTCTGCCGCTGGTACTTGGCCACAGCACGCAAGATCACGACCTGCCGCCAGTCCAGGCCCGCAGACAGCACCAAGGCGTTGAACCCGTCGCTCTCGGCCTCCCCAGACCAGATCGCCTTGAAAGCCTCCTGGAACCTGTTCCGAGCACCCTCCGGGCCACGGGTCCAGGACTCCTCCTGGTCGGCTCGGATCCCGAAGTCGTAGATGTGGACGACGGTGCCATCGGCGCTCTGCAGGCGGTAAGGACGCTCGTCGGTGACCTCCAGCCCCATGTCGGTGAAGATCGGCAGGATCGACGTCAATGACAACGATCCCTGACGGTAGAGCTTCAGCCGGCGCTCCCCCGTCGGTGCACCCGGTACGTGGTAGACGTTGAGTCGCAGATCAGCACTGTCGCTGAGCTGTTCGGCATGGCGTAGGTCAGCGATCGCCACCCGGGCCTGGAAGTCCTCCTTGTAAGCCTCGGGGAAGGCGTCACCCCAACGCGACAGCAGACGGGACGCAGCTTCCTCGCCGCATTCGGCCCGGCCCGCCTCGCTGAGATCCTCCGCCCAGGTGCGAGCGGCCTCGGTCACCTGACGTTGCAGCTCGTCCAAGTGAGCATCGGGCACCTCGGTGCCCTGCTTGACCCGGACCACGAAATGCAGTCGGGCCAGAGAGGATTCCGAAACCCTGGTCGTGTACTCGACGCTCTCGCCGTTGAAAGCCCTCTTCAACAGGGACTCCAGGCGCAGACGCACCGTCGTGTTGTACCGGTCCCGGGGGATGTAGACCAGACAGCTCATGTAACGGCCGTAGTCGTCCTTACGCAGGAAGAGCCGTGCCTGGCGTCGCTCGTGGAGGTGGACGACCGCCGTGGAGATCTCGGAGAGTACGTCCACATCGGACTGGAAGAGCTCATCACGAGGGTAGGTCTCCAAGACCTCCAGGAGGTCCTTGGCCAGGTGGCTGTCCGGGGCAAAGCCACTCTGGTTGATGATCCGTTGCACCTTCTGCGCGATGAAGGGGACCTGAGTCACCGAATGCGTGTAGGCCCCAGCGGTGAACAGCCCGATGAAACGGCGCTCCCCGGTGACCTCACCGGACGGCGAGAAGGTTTTCACCCCGACATAGTCGAGATAGACCGGGCGATGGACCGTGGAGATCGTATTCGCCTTGGTGACCACCAGGACCTTCTTCTCCCGGGCCTTCTGGGCCACAGGTCCGGTCAGCCGATTGAAACCGGATGCAGCCGGGCTCTCGGCGTCGTAGCGCATCAGGCCCAGGCCGGTCCCGGGAACCGGCTCCAGAAGGTCGCTCTCGGCGTCCGACCCCAGGGTGTACTCCCGATAACCCAGGAAAGTGAAACGCCCCTCGGAGAGCCATCCGAGCAGTGCGCGCGCGTCCTCGATCTCTTCGTGGTCGATCCCCATCGGAGGGGCCTGTACGAGTTCCTCGGCGAGTTCCTGCGCCCGCAAGGTCATCCGGGGCCAGTCCTCGACGGCTACTCGGACATCGGCCAGGATCCGACGCAGCCCGGCAGCGAGGTCTTCGCGGGCCTGGGGGTCGCTCTCTCGGTCGATCTGCAGATGCATCCACGACTCGACGCCGACACCGAATTCATCGGGGACTTCATGGCCCCGGACGTCCAGCACTTCCTGTAGCACGCCGGCGGCGTCGCGCCGAACGACGAGCTGTGGGTGGACGAGCAGATGCACGGACCGGTTCTCCCGGGCCAGATAGGCCGAGACCGAGTCGACCAGGAAGGGCATGTCGTCGGTGACGATCTCGACGACCGTGTGGCCGGTGGTCCATCCCTCCTGTTCGACGGTAGGGGTGAATACACGCACATTGGCCGAGCCGACCGGGCGTTGCCCGGCCAGGGAACGGTGGGACAGTGCCGCGCCCACGAGGTCTTCGGGGCGACGCGCCAGCAGGTCCTCGGTGACGACGTGCCGGTAGTAACGCTGCAGGAGGCGCTCGGCAGGCTCCCCGGGCGAACGCCCGACGAGTTGGGCTGCCGAGTGCAGCAGCTGGTGACGAGACTCTTCCAGGGTCAAACTCATGACGGGACTCACCTTCAGGTCCATCGGACACACCGATCTGCGGTGGTTTCCTCAGGCTAGCCACGCTTTCCTCGCTGCTCACGCACCTTTGGTCTGGTTTCGCATTTTTCGCTCGGATGGGCTATCCGGGACTAGTCCACAGGAACCATCACGGTGGCGTCCCAGGGACCGTTCGAAGACCTACCCTGGTGCCCGTGACCCCCTCAGACGTCCTGCCTCACTCGTCCGGGCATTCCGCCCCTGATTTTTCTCCCGGCCACCGGATCGCCGATGTTCTCGGCGATCTGCCGGTGGACGTCGGTCGGCAGACTGAGCAACGGGCGGTTCGGGACGCCCTCGCTGCCTTGGTCGGGCTCGCGCTGGCTCTTGAGGGGTCCGTCGATGCGGGATGACCACGATGACATCGATCCACGGCTGTACACCGACCGGGCCTCCGTGCAGGCTGCTGCCGCGGTCATCGGGCAAGAGGTTCTGCGATGGCGGGCGACTTCTCCCGGTCAGGCGAACAGCGACGCCGGGGTCCTTCTCCAGGACTCGACCAGAGCTTTGTCCACCGCATTGACGGGGTATGCGGAAGCGATGGCTGCGGCAGGGTCTCTCTGGCGGCGCGCCGAGTCGGACGAGCTGCGCCACGAAGCGGTCGCGGCGGCCGGGCGGGCGAGAAGCCGACTACGGAAATCGTGTAGCGAGATCACAGCTTCCTGTCTCGCGTCGGCCGAGCGTATTCGATCGGAGACACCCGGCCTCCGGGATTCAGGAGGGGTGAGCACCGACAGTTAGCGTGAACACATGAGACTTTCTGTCCGTCTGACGTACCCGGCCCCACCGGAGACCGTGTCCGTGATGTTCGCCGATGCCGAGTTCCACCGTGCCCTGTGCACCGCGACCGGTGACGCCCAGGCCACGGTCACCGTTGCCGAATGTCACCGGATGCTGTCGGTGACCACGGCGCGGAAGCTGCCGACCGAGGGTCTGCCCGACATGATGAAGTCTTTCGTGGGGTCGACGGTCACCGCGGTACAGCGGACCGTCTGGTCCGTTCCGTCCGCTGACGGCCGTCGAGAAGGCGAGGTCGAAGTAGTGGTCCAGGGGACCCCCGTCCGGTTGTCGGCGAAGGCGAGCCTGTTCCCCGAGGGGGAGAACACCTGCGTCTCCTACGTCGGTGAGCTGACCGCAAGAGTTCCGTTGATGGGAGCGGCTGTCGAGCGGGCGACCGAACCCTTGGTGCGTTCAGCCTTGGAATCCGAGCAGCGTATCGGCGAGACCTGGCTCCAGGAACACGCCCAGGGCTGATCCTGCGGGGAGGCCCGCTCAGATCTCCCCGCGAGCGAGCCGTCCCAGTTCGCTGACGTCGTACCACAGGAGTTCGTCGTCTGGTTCAGCGCCGATCTCTGCTGCGTGCACAGCGACGAGGTCGGCAGCCTGGACCGAGCAACGCAGGACGACTTCGAAACCGACCCAGCCTTCTCCGTCCTCCACGATGCTCAGGGAGCGTGCAGGCAGGTCGACGGCGGCGACGACGGCTCTGCTTCCAGGCGCTTCCTCGGTCACGATTTCGGCGGCGACCAGGAGCGCGTCGTACTCCAGGTCTTCTTCGTCGTCCTCCGGGAAAGCTTGACGCACCTGAGCGGTGACGGCGCTGGCCCGGACCGTTCCTGCGTCCAGGGAGTGTCCTTCGGCGAGCTGTCGCAGCTTGCTCTCGTCCAGCGCCAGGTAGACCCGGATGTCACGCACGTGTCTCTCCTCCTTCGGTGTCCTCGATGTCGATCGGTCCGCAGCGAGGGCTGTTGTCAGTTCGTTCAGAGATTCTCGGGTGAAGGTCGGGAAGCTTCCGAGATCCTGCATCGTGCCACGATCCCCGTTGAAACCGATACCGACCGTCCCGGCATAGGAGGTCAGCCCGACGGAGAGTGACTGCCCTTGGGCCAGAGGGATGATCGGGTAACAGATGCTCATCCGGGCCTCTGCCGCCCACAGGGTGTGTTGCGGACCCGGCACATTGGTGACGACCAGGTTGAAGAAGCGGCGGGCAGCAGCATTCCCGAGTTGTGCGCCCACGTGGTGCAGGGTCGAGGGCGCGAAACCTGCGATCTGGGCCAGCGCACGGCCCCGAACGGCTCTGCCCTCGCTGACCTGCCGACGCATCTGGAAGGCGATCTGATCCAATCTCATCAAGGGGTCAGGCTCTCCCACAGGGAGATCCACGAAACAAGCTTGGACAGAAGGTCCCATACCGACCGCTGTTTCCGAGTCGACGACACTCACCGGAACCAACGCCCGGACCCGGGCAGCATCGTGGACGGGCTCCCCCCTGCTCTGCAGCCAGGACCGCAGCGCACCGGTGAGTACCGTCAGCATCACATCGGTGACCGTGCATTCCCGTGCATGGCTGAGACGGTGATAGTTGTCCCGTATCTCTCGGAAGTCGGCCAGCGGGATCTGTGTGAAGCCGACTCGGCGAGCGATACCCACGGACGTGTTCAACGGGCTGGGTGGCGCAGGGTCGGCCGCAGTACGGGCCATGGCGCCAGCGAGTTCGCCGAGATGTCCGAGGACCCGGCCTGCGACATCGGTGAGTTCGCTGACGCCACCGGCCGCCAGGCCGAACCAGCGTTGAGGGCGAGCGGCCAACGCCATCAGCGATGAGGTGAACAGCTCGGCATCGCTGGGTTCCCGGGAAGGCGGCGGCTCGGGGTTGCGTCCGGTGTCAGGGGCCGGGTCGGTGTCGAGGAGGAGCTGGGGGATGTCCACCGCCGCAGTCCCGTCGACCAATGCCTGATGCGTCTTGGTGACCAGTGCTATCTGCCCGTCCCCGAGCCCCTCGACGATGTAGGCCTCCCACAGCGGATGGGAGCGGTCGAGAGGCCTGGACATGATCCGGGCCACGAACTCCTCGAGCTGTTCCTGGGTCCCCGGACGGGGTAAGGCCGCATAGCGGATGTGAT
Organism: Austwickia chelonae; assembly: GCF_003391095.1. NCBI lineage: Bacteria > Bacillati > Actinomycetota > Actinomycetes > Micrococcales > Dermatophilaceae > Austwickia > Austwickia chelonae. Next base: position 1,968,740 of record NZ_CP031447.1, read on the forward strand.
AGGTCGGGTCGAAATCGGCGGCGTTGACCCAGATCGGCGCAGCGATCCGTCCGGGGATCTCTCGCACCTTCTGTCGATATCGCCGCACGCCTGCGGTTCGTGAGACGACCAGGTCAGCGAGCTGTTCCCGATCCAGGCCGCCCGGCTCTGCGTCAAGGAGCAACACCGAGCCAACGTGCATGGCCGTGGTCGGGCTTTCCAGATAGAGGAAGGAAGCGCCCAGAGGGCTGAGGTGATCCGCCACTGTCCCATGCTCACACAGGCCGGCTTTCCCGCAGCGCCGAAGTGCGGTCAGCGGCGAGGCCTACGGAGCCATCTCAGACTGTTCTCTGCTCGCCGTCGGGCGCCCACCGATGGCGCTGCCCGACCGGACAAGGCGTGGGCGAGAGCCCTGATCGGCTCTCGGGCCGGGGAATGGGGAGCGCACTCGGCAAGCGTGCGCCCTTCGAGTGCCGCCAAGTCGAAGGCAGCCCGGTCGTCCGGCACGTAGACGGCTCCACGGAGCCCGACGAAACGGCTCAACGCCGCAGCAAGTGCCTGGGTGGGGTCCGGACCGACCGCTCCTGACCGCACTCGGTTGATCAGGACGGTGCGTGTCGGCGGGGTCTCCACGGTGTCAAGGCCCTGAAGCCCACGGACGAGACGTTGGAGGCCCACTGGTTCGGCCGCGCCGACGACGAGAAGGTGGTCGGACTGGGCGAGCGTTGTCAGCGTGGTCGCATTGCGACGAGGTGCTGCGGTGTCATAGCTGAGTTCTTCGTCGTCCTCGAGGCAGAAGCCGCAGTCGACGACGACGAGTTCGAAGGCGAGCGCGGCCAACCGTAGGACGTCCTCGAAAGGTGCCGGCCGCAGTTCCGGCCACCGGTCGGACCGGGTGATGCCGGTGAGCACGGAGAGGCGTGTGGAGACGGGTGAGCAGTACTTCTCCAGGCCGGGACGATCGAGGTGGCCTTGGTTCGCCGCCCGGATGGCTCCGGCGAGTCCGGGTGATTCGTCGAGGAGTCCCAGGAGCTGCGCCTGGACACCCCCGTAGGGGTCGGCGTCGACGAGGAGGGTGCGAGCGCCGGCGAGAGCGGCTTCTTCGGCGAGGTTCAGGGCAATGGTGCTGCGACCGGGGGCTCCGGCTGGGCCCCAGACGGCGATGACACGGCCAGTCGTCATTTCTTCGGCTGCCATGTCTGCTCCGGCCTCGACGGCGGAGGCCGACCCCGGGGCGCCGTCGAGCATGACAGTAGCCAGTTCGGTGTGGTCGCTAGGTGGTTCAGCGGTATATCGGGCAAGGTGACTGGCCAGGTCAGGCAGCATCTGCGGGATGTCCGGGTCCTGGCCGGCGGGTCGATCTGTCGGAGGTTCTGGATGGCCGGTCTTCATCGGGTTTCGCTCCGAGGCCGGTGGAAGAAGGCTGGTTTCTTCAGTCAGTGGTTGCCCTAGGAGCGCAGCTTGCAGTCGATCGGTGGGCGTGTCGGCCGGGAGGACGGTGTCGATGCCGAGCTGGCGGAGGAGGCGTTCATCGCCTTCGTTGCCGGGGCTGGTCATCCCGACGATACGGACTCCGTTGCTGCGCAGCTCGGACACGGCGGTGCGATCCAGTCCGGGAAGGGTGCTCCCGACGAGTACGCATTCACCGAGTTGTGCCGCGACGGCGGAGAGAAGTTCTGGCAGGTCGGCGCAGCGACGGACGAGTTCGACCCGGGTGCAGGCGGTGAGTGCTTCGACGACGTCGGTCTCCCAGGCCTGAGGGACCGCGAGCAGCAGGGTGATGCGCATCAGCGTTCCCGTTGCGCGGAACCTGCGGTGGGGACCAGGGTGATCTTGGCGCCCTGGTCCATGGCTCCGACAAGTCTTTCGACGTCGGCGTGGGGCACATGGACCTGGACCGCGGTGGTGCCCAGTCCGGCCAGCCGCCCTTCGTCGGGATCTGGGACCCGTCCGACCGGGGCAGCTTTGACGGCCTTGCGTGGGGTGCCGAACTGGGAGGTCCCGGAGGTGAGCTGCTTGTCATTGACCCAGATGTCGACGGTGGACCCGACCGTGAGGATCCGGGCGGTCTCGGCTGGCACGGGGATGACGATGGGGATCCGTCCGCCATGGTCTCCTGGTGCGATGGCGGTGTCCGCGAGCAGTTCGCCTGCGCGAACCTCTCGCACGATGACGGCGTCGGGAAGGGGCTCGGCGGCGGACAGGTATTTTTCGGAGGTCTGCCCGAGTGCGACATCGACCCGGGTAAGCCGATCAGCGGTGAGTCGTTCGCCCGGGATGAGTGCTTGAGTCGCTGCGTAGATGGGGGTGGTCTGTCCGGCTGCGGCGACGACGCGGGCTCCGGTGGCCACGGAGGCGACGATGAGGAGGAGCCCGACGAGCAGTCGGCTGTCACGCCAGTGTGGTCGTCGAAGCCTCCGGGCGTGGGTGTTCTCGGGCATGGCGGATCTCCCCCTGGTCCTGCGTCTTCTGGGTGGCGCGCGGTAGCAATGGCTGCGGCGCCCTCCTGTACGGCCGTCCATTATGCCATTTATCTGTTTTGTGCCGATATTTCTGCCGTCCGGCCCTGTGGACGAGGAGGGGACTCCCCTGGCCACCATGTGATAAACAAACCAGAGGCCGGGTCACCCACCCCGCTTTCGCCGTCGATATCCGACCCACACAGAGGCAGAGCCATGTCACGCCGTTTCCTCCCGCTCTCAGAGGTCTGCGAGATGCTGGCGATCTCATCCGCCCAGGGGTACGCCCTGGTCCGCTCCGGCGAGTTGCCCGCCATTCAGATCGGCGGACGTGGGCAGTGGCGGGTCGACACCGAGGTGCTCGAGGACTTCATCCAAGGCAAGTACGCCGAACAACAAGCTGCCGCGAAGGAACATCGCGAAGCTCGCTTCTAAGTCGACTCCCCCATCAAGCCGGCCCCGACCAACCGACGCTCACACACACCACCGCAGACAGCGGCAAGGTGCGCCGCGCCCGCACGTACTCCCCTCGCCGTGGGAGATCAAGCGGATGCTCAGCCAGGTCGAGATGATCGACCCCGACGATGTCCACGGTTCCGGTAAGGCTACGGCCGGAAACATCTTGAAGGACAACGGCCGCCCGATCTCGCGCCAATATGCGCAGGGCGTAGCCCAAACCGAAACGTCGAACCCGGGCGACCTTCTGCGGCCCTGCACTCCGCGACCCCAGCCCAGTGACTTGGACGACTGCGGCCAGCGGCACCAGATGGCTCCGTCCTCCACCGACGAGCAGGACGAAGTCCGCCCCGAGTTCTTGCGGCTCACCCACGATCCGCCGCCCACCGGTCAGGAGGATCTCCAGTTCCCCTCGATGAGCGACCAATCGGTCCACGAGGGCGACCGTGGCACGCTCCCGCCTCGTCCGATCGGCGACCTCCGCAGACCGATGCGCAAGCTCGTCGGCCTCCCATAGAGCTTCTAAGTCTTCGAACAGCCGTTCCCAACGCATCTTGCACCGCCTCCTTCCCGATCCCGCCTGATCGTCTTCGACACCCCCGGGCCGACGACGGGCCAGGTTGAGCCATGCACCCATCGGCATCAACACGGACCACCTTGACCTGCTTCACCTTTCGAAGAACACCAAAAAACATGGACAAGTGAGATCTAAACGAAACGAAGCAGGCCTTAGAGCATCAATTGACATCAAACAGCATCAAACGCCATATTTAAGGGGTGAAGCACACCAAAACGGACATGGCTCGTCCGGGCGTGACCATCGGCCGACTCGTCATTCCCGGCCTGCTCGCCTTAGCCACGCAATGGTTTGCCCAGGACGCCTGGCAGGCTGTTCAGTCCCCGACGATGACCCCCTCAACCGCGGTGCAATGCTTCACCGCCGCCACCACTGCCGGCCTCACCGGCTGGCTGCTGTGCATCCATCTCGCCTACGCCATCGCCCGAATACCGGGGGCGACCGGCGCCATCGCCCGAACGCTCGTGGAGCGGACCACTCCCGCCACCATGCGTCGGCTCGCTGCCCTCACTCTGGCCACCACCGCATGGGCTCCCCAAGCCCAGGCAGCCACAGCAATATCCAGCCCAGGCATCACTACGGCAGTGTCCTCTCAGGAAACCCTTCAGGGACCCAATGGCGACCGTCCCCTGCCCGACCCCGGGCTACACCCCGACGACCGCGCCCGAAAACAGGCAGCCAGAGCCAAGACCGTCACGGTGCGCCCGGGGGACACCCTCTGGCAGATCACCGCACGCCATCTCGGCGATCAAGCCACCCCAGCCGAGATCGCCGTCGAGTGGCCGCGCTGGCTCGCCGCCAACAGAACAGAACTCCCCAACCCTCATCGCCTACGCCCCGGACAGACCCTCACCTCTCCACTCAGCCCGAAAGCCCCACGATGACCGCCACCGCGCTCCCCCCGACGCCTCTCTGCCCACGACCGGAGATTGCCCCACCACCCATCACCGATGCTGCTTGGGTCCCCTTGGCGGTCACCCGCTCCTCGACCCGCTCCGTTCAAGACGAGCTCCCCCTCGAGGAACAGCCCAAACGCCTACGGCATCGCCCCTCCGCCACCACCGATCGGCTCTTCGAACGCCGCCCCACCGCTACGGCGGACCTCCCTCCGGCGCCTCAGTTCGTCGCCCGCATGGCAGTCGCTCTCAGTGAGATCGCCGCCGGGGCACGCCCCGCGACCCAGGTGATGCGGCACTGCTCACCGAAGGTCTTCGAATCCCTCCTCCGCAGGCAGTCACACCAGGCCGGACGCGCTCCGGCACGCCGCGCCGTGGTGGTCCGTCGAGTACGAGTGTGCGACGTCCGCGATGGCATCGTCGAAGCCGTCGTCGTCCTGGCAGACAAATACCGGGTGCGACCCCTGGCCCTCCGGATCGAAGGGCTCGACGGCAGGTGGATCATCACCGCCCTCGACATGGGGTAGCACCCGGCAGAGTTGTCGTTCCGACCAACTGGAACCCAGCTGTCAGGCCTTGCGGCGCTTCCGCGAAGCCCGCCGCTCAGCGCGACTCATCTGGTCCCCGGAGTCCGACCAACCGCCTCCGAGGGTCTCGTCGTGCTCCTCGATCGACCCGTCGTCCGACGGAGCGCTGTAGTGCAAGGAGGTGGACTTGTGCGCTTCCAGACCCTTGGCGTGCACCTCGGGGGTCTCTTCAGCGGCAGCCGCCGCGACCATCGACGCGTCGACCTCGATGTTGAACAGGAAGCCGACGGACTCCTCCTTGATGCCGTCGAGCATCGCGTTGAACATCTGGTAGCCCTCACGGGAGTACTCGACCACCGGATCGCGCTGGGCCATCGCACGCAGACCGATGCCCTCCTGCAGGTAGTCCATCTCGTACAGGTGTTCCCGCCACTTCCGGTCGAGAACGGCCAGCACGACACGCCTTTCCACCTGCTGCATGACCGGTTCGGTCAGTTCTTCCGTCCGCCGGTCGAAGGCATGCAGCGCGTCCGAGGCCAGCTCCTCACGGAGGATCTCGGCCGTGATACCAGGACGCCCACCGACAGCGTCCTCCAGTTCCTCCAGCGTCAGCGTCATCGGGTAAAGCTGCCCCAGAGCGTCCCACAAGGTGTCCAGGTCCCAGTCCTCTGCAAAGCCTTCGGCCGTCGCGAGGTCCACATAGGAGTCGATCGTGTCGGTGATGAAATGCACCATCTGGCTGTGCATCTCTTCGCCCTCGAGCACTCGGCGACGCTCTCCGTAGATCACCTTGCGCTGAGTGTTCAACACGTCGTCGTACTTGAGGACGTTCTTACGAATATCGAAGTTACGTCCCTCAATTTGGCTTTGAGCACTTTGGATAGAGCGTGTGACCAACTTAGATTCGATCGGTACAGAATCTTCTAAGCCAGTCTTAGACATCATTCGCTCTACCAAACCTCCGTTAAACATCCGCATCAGCTCGTCCTGCAAGGACAGGTAGAAGCGGGACTCACCCGGGTCGCCCTGTCGCCCCGAACGACCACGCAGCTGGTTGTCGATCCGGCGGGACTCGTGCCGTTCGGTACCCAGGACGTAGAGGCCACCCAGCCCCATCACATCCTGATGTTCGGCCTTGACCTCTTCCTCGGCACGGAGCAGGGCCTGGTCCCAGGCCGCTTCGTACTCCTCCGGAGTCTCCTCCGGAGAGAGCCCCCGCGCCTTCAGCGCGCTGACCGCGATGAACTCGGGGTTACCGCCCAACATGATGTCGGTACCACGACCGGCCATGTTGGTGGCCACCGTGACCGCCCCGCGACGCCCCGCGTCGGCGACGATAGCGGCCTCACGCTCGTGCTGCTTCGCGTTCAGGACGCTGTGACGCACCTTGTTCTTCGACAACTCCTGGGAGAGATACTCGCTCTTCTCCACCGAGGTCGTGCCCACCAGCACCGGCTGGCCCTTCTTGTGCTTCGCGACGATGTCCTCGACCACCGCGTCGAACTTGGCCTTCTCCGTGCGGTAGATCAGGTCCGGCTGGTCGCGGCGGGCCATCGGCCGGTTTGTCGGGATCGGCACCACGCCCAGTTTGTAGATCTGGTGCAGTTCGGCAGCCTCGGTCTGCGCGGTACCGGTCATCCCGGACAGCTTGGTGTACAGCCGGAAGTAGTTCTGCAGGGTGATCGTGGCCAGGGTCTGGTTCTCGTTCTGGATCTCGACGCCTTCCTTGGCCTCGATCGCCTGGTGCATCCCCTCGTTGTACCGACGCCCGGGGAGGATACGGCCGGTGTGCTCGTCGACGATGAGCACCTCGCCCTCGATGACGACGTAGTCCTTGTCCAGCTTGAAGAGTTCCTTCGCCTTGATGGCGTTGTTCAGGTAACCGACCAGGGGGGTGTTCACGCTCTCGTAGAGATTGTCGATCCCCAGCAGGTCCTCGACCTTCTCGATGCCCTGCTCGAGAACACCGACGACCCGCTTCTTCTCGTCGATCTCGTAGTCACCGGTCGGCAGGATCCCCCGGACCCGGTCTCCCGGGCGTCCCCGGTGCAGATGCTCCACGATCTTGGCGAACTCGCTGTACCACTTCGTGGCCTGGTCGCTGGGACCGGAGATGATCAGCGGCGTCCGGGCCTCGTCGATGAGGATCGAGTCGACCTCGTCGACGATCGCGAAGTTGTGCCCACGCTGCACCATCTCCTCGGTCGCCCACGCCATGTTGTCACGCAGGTAGTCGAAGCCGAACTCGTTGTTGGTGCCATAGGTGATGTCCTTGGCGTATTCGGCCCGACGCTCCGCCGGAGTCATCTTGGCCAGGATGCACCCGGTCTCCAGGCCGAGCATGCGATGGACACGCCCCATCAGATCCGACTGGTACTGCGCCAGGTAGTCGTTGACGGTGATGACGTGGACGCCGCGGCCTTCCAGGGCGTTCAGGTAGCTCGGCAGCGTCGCGACCAGGGTCTTTCCCTCACCAGTCTTCATCTCGGCGACATTCCCGAAATGCAGTGCTGCGCCGCCGACAAGCTGCACGTCGAAGTGCCGCTTGCCAAGAGTGCGCTTGGCCGCTTCCCGGACCGCAGCGAAGGCCTCCGGCAGGAGGCTGTCCAAGGTCTCTCCGTCAGCGAGGCGCTTCCGGAAACGGTCGGTCTCTTCCTTCAGCTCCGCGTCCGACAGCGTTTCGAAGTCGTCCTCGATAGCATTGACCTGGGCTGCGAAGCCCTGTAAGCGCCGGAGTTCGCGTCCCTCACCGGCGCGCAGGATGCGATCGACGATCTTCGCCACGACATACTCTCCCAAGGGATACAGGTCACGTTCTCACAGAGGCAGACGCCTGGCAGGCGACTGCGCGACGACAAGAACGTGTCGGACAGTGACACCGATGTGCGACCCGGAGAAAAGCACGGTCGCACGACATACGGCGGGCACCAGCCTAGACGACGCAGCAGAAGCCCATCCACAGGTCTGGCGATGAGTCCGCCGATACCCCCGCCGTGTTCGTCAGTTCCCTGGTTCCTGACCGGTCACCAAGAGGTCTTTCTCATCAGGATGTTTGTCGAACCACCTGGCGTAGAAGGAGCACTGTGGATCTACCAGCAGCCCTCGGGCACGGGCATCAGCCAGCGAAGCCTGCGCGAGCATCCCCGCGATCCCTCGTCCACCGAAACGCGCAGGCACCTCGGTATGAGTGAAAGTCAGCACATGTCCGGTCAGCAGGTAGTCGACCCGCCCGGCAACTTCTTCCCCTTCCAGCGCTTCCCAGCAGGATTCCTGTTCACGATGTTCGACCCTGATCTGCGACATGGGCGCAGCATGGCACACCAACCTGCCTGAAGCGCAGGCGAGTGCTGCGGCCAGGGGCAGCTCAGCGCACGATCACTCGGCCCATCTGGACCTCGGTCAGATTCAGGAAGGAGGCCAACGAACAGAGCTCAGCGTCCAGTGCCTCCGCTGCGCCGTCGTCGTACCTCCCCGGCTCCCAGTAGATCGATTTCACCCGTAGTGCTCCGGCCCGACGATCAGAGCGCACATCGACTCTGGCCACCAGGCTCTCGCCCCACAGGAAAGGCATCACGTAATAGCCGTAGACCCGTTGGGGTTCCGGGGTGTAGAACTCCAGGCGATAGTCGAACCCGAACAGTGAGCGAACCCGATCACGCTGCCAGATCAAAGAATCGAACGGACTGAGCAGTGCCTGTGCCTGCACCGGACGCGTCAGCAGCCGTGCTTCCCGATGGATGTAGAGCTGTTTGCGCCACCCCTCGACCCGCACGGGGAGCAGGACTCCCTCGTCACACAGCGTGCGGATCGCCGGGCGAGCCCGATCGGCGGACAGTCGGGCGTAATCCCGCAAGCACAATTCGCTCCCCACCCCGTGGGCACGGGCAGCGAGTTCCACCAGGGCGCATACCGCCTCGTCCTCGGGAAAAGGGTCGGCGCCGTCCGGGCCCCGGCGTCGCACCTGGTCCGACAGCACCGTCTCCACCGGTGCATATCGCCGTTCGAACTGGCGGCTCCGCCCTGAGCTGGTCACCTTCCCCGCCCAGAACAGATGTTCCAGCGCTGATTTCACCAAAGACCAGTTCCAGCCCCAGCCCTTCTCGGCCGGCATCGCCTCCTCGTGGAGCAAAGCCGCCTCCACCTCACGAGAGGTCGACCCCGGGTAGCGCGTCACCTCGCGGTACACCATGTCCACCAGGTCCGGATGCTCCTGAGCGACATTGCGCATCCCCGACCATGAGTCCGTCCCTGCTTGACGCATCCGGAAACCGAACAGTGGCCAGATCTCCGGGGAGATCAACGAGGCCTCGTGCGCCCAGTACTCCACCAGATGACGCTGCCCCCGACTGTCCCCGTCACGCAGTTCGTCCACCAGAGCCGGGTCGTAGGGGCCCAATCTGGAGTAGAACGGCAGGTAATGGCTGCGGGTCAGGGCCGTCACGCTGTCCAGCTGAACGACATGCAACCGGTCAGCGACTGCTCGGACGTGCTTGGCCCGGACCGCTCCCCGAGGACGGTGACGCGCTCCGAACCCCTGTGAATCCACCGCGATCCGACGCGCCTGAGTCAGGCTCAGCGTGCGGGTCCCCTCAGCTGTACTCACCAGGTCTCCGGTCACCGTTGGCATATCGAGGGCGAGCTTCTCTCCCGTGATCGTCCACCAGGTGCTCTCGCACCGCGTACATGGCAGCTTCCACTCTACTGTGCAACTGCAGCTTCTCCAGGATCGAACGCACGTGGTTCTTCACGGTGTTCTCCGAGATGAACAGCGCCTTCGCGATTTCGCGATTTCCCAGGCCCCGGGCGACGTGCACCAGGACCTCACGTTCCCGGTCCGTCAACCGAGCGCCCCCGCCGCCGGACGCCTCGTCCTGCCGCGCCAGGCTCGCGAACTGACGCATCAAGCTCGCAGCCATCGTCGGGGACACCAAGGAACCGCCCCAGCGCAATGTCCTGATTCCGGCGACGACCTCCTCAGGAGGAACATCTTTCAACAGGTACCCGTTGGCCCCCGCGCGCACGGCATCGAAAAGATCCTGCTCGTCATCGCTGGTGGTCAGCATGATGATCTGGGTCTCCGGATGAGCGCGTTTAATGTGTTCGCACGCTTCGATCCCGTTCATACGGGGCATCCGCACATCCATCACGACGACATCAGGGCGGTGCTCGCTGACCGCCACGATCGCGGCCCTTCCCCCATCGGCTTCCGCCACGACCTCAATGTCCTCCTCCTGGGAGAGCACCAGGTCGAGACCGCGCCGGTAGAGGACATGGTCATCCACGATGACGACCCGGGTCAGGCCGGGAGAAGACAGCGAGGAGTCATCCGCGACAAAGCTCACCCGGTCATCATGGCATGAGCGTCCAGGACGCTCGGGTCAGGCCGCCTCCCCCCCCCCGAATCCCGAGTTGTCCTCCTCCCGGAGAAGAACCGTCGCACAAAGGCGTGGGGTGTACCGGACCTCTGACCGGTACACCCCACGGAAGAATCACTCAGCGGCGAATCACCGCAGAACTCACACCTCGGCCGAAGCGTCCAAAGCGATCACGCCATAGTCCCAGCCCCTGCGCCGGTACACGACACAAGGACGCTGCGAATCACGGTCGATGAAGAGGTAGAAGTCGTGGCCGACCAGCTCCATCTCGTACAAGGCCTGGTCCAGTGCCATAGGAACGGCCTGATGGACCTTCTCCCTCACCTGAACAGGAAGATCTCCCTGCGCGCCGAGCTTCTCTTCCAGGGGGCTCCGCTCGTCGAGTTCCTCGGCGAGGTGAAGGGCACCCCCCGCGTCAAGAGTGACCACGTCGAGATCCGCAGTCGCACCGTCGAGATCCGGCCCTCCCCTACGGCGGACCTTCCGTTTGTCCCCCGCTCGACGCAGCCGCTCGGTGAGCTTCTGCAGAGCCAGATCCATCGCTGAGTACTTGTCGTCGGCATAAGCCTCGGCCCGGATCACCGGACCTTTGGCGATACAGGTGATCTCGACACGCTCGCTGCCTTTCGGTGCAGCTTTGCTGGTCTCGTGACTCACCACGACGTCGATCCGTTGGGTACGCGGGGCGTACTGCTCGACTTTGGTCAGCTTCTCGCTGAGGATCTGGCGGAAACGATCCGAGATCTGGACGTGGCGGCCGGTGACAGTGATCTCCATGGTGACCTCCTGGTGAGGCGTGAGTTGCTACGACGACAACAGAGAAGAACAGGGGCAGGCATTCCCCCTCTCGGCACCCCGGAAAATGACGAACGCCCCGGACCTCCGGCTACTGCCGACGGCGGGACGTCCTTCCATACGGGGATTCTAGGCCACCGAGCACCCGACGACCAGGACCTTCACCATACTGATGGAGGATCTTCAGCTAATTCCCAGCCGAGACGGAGTCGTTGCCACACAGGCCGCAGAGACAGCTATCGCCCCCGCTGACCGAGCCGCCCGGGCCGCCTCAGCCAAGGTCGCCCCAGTCGTGACGATGTCGTCGACCACGATCACCGTCGCCGCAGCGAGTACCTCGCTCCCGGCAAAAGCGCCGGACACATTGCCCGCCCTCGCCCGCGCCGAAAGTCCCGCTTGGTCCGAGACGGTGCGGCACACACGTAGCCCCCTCGCCGCATATCCGCCGTCCTCCTGCCCGAGCCTGAACCGTAGCTCCGGGGTAAGGAGCCGCACGGCACGATCCATCAAGGTGAGCAGCGGCTCGTCCCCACGGACACGCCGGGCGTGGGCCCCGGAAGGAACCGGAACCACCACGATCCGACCAGCCGAGGGACTCCTCGCGATGGCCCTGGACAGTGGAGAGACCAGCAGCTCCGACAACGGCCCGGCCAGATCACGACGGCCACCGTCCTTGTAGGCGGACAACGCTCGGCGCAACGGCCCGGTGTACTCCGCCGCTGCCCAGCACTGTGGACACCCGATGGAGGGCTCCCTCTCGACCAGGAGCCAGGAAGCACCCGCCCCGGAACGCAGAACCTCCCCTCGGCACAGCGCACACCAACCCGATTCGCCACGTCCGCATCCGGCGCAGGACTGAGGAAGAGCCAGATCCCACGCCATTCGCATCGCTTCACGCACCTTCACGCAGGCCAGGCTGTGCTCCCAGGTCTTCGGGCGAGCCGCACCCGCCGCCACCTGTGGACAGTCGACGAGCACGAAACACCCTTGTGGGCAGAAAACCGCCCTTTCGGTTCACCCCAGCGCGAGGAAACTCACGGAGCCATGACGTCGGTAGCCGCCGTGGCTTCCTGCCATCGACCGGCGATCGACAAATGCAGCCGCCCGTCGCCACCCACTATCCCGAGCTGCCCCGATCCCAACGCCACGATGCTCTTCGCTCCTGGAACTGGCGGAAGCTCCAACACCTCGGTACGGCCTTCCAGCCCGACCGAGAGCGCCCGCAGATCCTGACCCTGCCCAGCTCTACCGAGAACAGCTAGCTGGTAGGGCGAGGACCAGGTCACATCGACGGCATCGACGATTCGCCCTCCCAGGAACACCGGCGCAGTCAGGCTCTGGGGGCGTTCGTCCTGTCCTCTGACCACCCCACTCACGGCAATCCGCACCCGGCCGTCCCGTTCCCTCAGCACCATCGCCAGACGTTGCGAATCGGTCGAGACCGACAGGTTCAGGATCGTCGCACCGGCGAGCCAAGGTGCCTCGATCTGCCGTGCCGGTGTCTTCTCCACCTCACCGCGGGTGTCGATCACCCAGATACCTGCACCTCCGGAGGGCAGCGCGCCCCCCACCCACAGTCCGTGATGGCTGTCATAGGTCGGGCGGGTCATCCCGACCGCAAAAGGTGGCTGGGTTGCCGACTGACCAGGGCTGCTCGGATCACCGTTCTGCCGCCAACGGAGCAAAGCCCGCCCGTCGGCAGAGACCGCAGCGATGTCGTGCATATCCGAGGAAACGGCCAGCTTGCTGTAGGCCGGATCGATCGAAGGAAGGTAAGGCCCTTGTGCACTCGATTTCCCCGACCGCAGATCACCGGAGTGCATCGGCATCAGCCGAGCTCCTTGCCGGACCACCACCCATCCCGGATTCGGTCCCGGAGCCGTCTGGTAGCCCAGCTGACTCAACTCGTTCGGTGGGGCAGCCACCCCGATCACTTCCAATGGCCGGTCGTCCACCTGAAGGGACACCCCTGCCACTGCAGTGACCTGGGTCATCGTGGTGATCGCCTGGGCCAAGGCCGCCCGCCGTTCCTCCGCACGGCTGTCCAATGCCGCCGACGTCAGATCCAGTCTGGCCAGTCCGTCCTGCACGGTCACCGCGTCGACAGACAACTTGGTCAGCGTCGGGAAACCGGTGGTGACCGCCCCCTGGAGATACGGCGGGATGGGGTCGAGCTGAGCCCGGGCGAGCGCCGTGAGCAGGGCACCGGACACCGGGAAGAACCGACGATCGGGGATGATCGTCCGGCCGATCGGGGAGGAATATCCCACGGTGAAAGGCTGGTGGGAACGATCGAAGTAGAAAGTGTCCAGCCAGACTCCGAAGTCCTCCGGAAGCTGGGAGATCCGCCATTGCCCGCTGACCTGGGTCAGGTGGAACTCGACAGAACGTTTCTCCGGGGTGACGTACTCGGTGTACCGGCCGTCCGCCCCGAGCATCGCCGTGACTTCCGCGCTCACCCGCACGGTGAGTCGGCCCTGTGTCTCGGCGCCAGGCTGGATCGTCAACGCGCGCTTCCCCGAGTACAGGTAGGAGGGGTGTGCGCGAGGGACCCACCGTTCAGCAGTACCGGCAGCCAGGTACTCCCTGGCTGCCCGATAGTCCTCGCTCTGGGCCGACCCGTCCAGTAAGAAGCCGGAGACGATGCTCTGCGGGTCAGCGCCCTTCTGCGGTCCTGCGGGATGCTGCCGGACCGGGGGTACCAATGGTTGGGAGACATTGTCTCCGGGCATGACTTCGCTGCTGACCGGGAGCCCTCCACAGGCCGAGGCGCCCAGGAGCATACCCGTTGTCAGGACAGCTCCCAGGAGAGCGCGTCGACGGCGTGCCTGCCCCCGAGCGGTCACTCCTTCACCTCCGGAGTCTCCTGGCGCATCGTGCGTGCGTGAGCTTCCAGTTCGGCGAGGCCTTCGATCTCGGCGAGCTCTTCCGGAGGTGGCATGCGGTCGAGGTCGTCGATCTCGTCATCGGGCTGTTCGGTCGTATTCTCTGGAGGCATCGTTGGATCCGGGACGGCATCGGCCGGTTTCCCCTCTGTGGGAGAAGCCTCCGTTGTCGTCGGTTCGGGGGTTGCCCCTTCGGCACTCGCCTCCGGTGCCGCCACGGCGGTGGCGCCCAAGGCGCTGGCCGCTGGCGCGGTGGCGGCAGGGGTCTCCTCGGTGGAGCGGATGGGCTCACCGACCGGTTGGCCGTCTGCGATCTTCTGTGGTTTGGGGTCGGTGAGGGGCAGCGGTGAGTAACCGATGGGACGTCCTGCGACACGAGGAAGGGTCAGCCGGAAACGGGATCCTTCACCGGGTTCGCCCCAGGCCTGCAACCATCCGTCGTGAAGTCGGGCGTCCTCCATGGCGATGGCCAGCCCGAGGCCGGTGCCTCCGGTGGTGCGTTTCCGTGAGGGGTCGGCGCGCCAGAACCGGGTGAAGACCAGATCTGCTTCTCCGGGACGCAGCCCGATGCCGAAGTCGCGTACGGCGATGGCGACGGCGCTGTCGTTCCCCGCGATCTCGACCCGCAGCGGACGTCCTTCTCCATGTTCGAGGGCGTTGGAGACGAGATTGCGGATGATGCGTTCGACCCGGCGGGGGTCCATCTCAGCGCGCAGTGGTTCGTCGGCACCGACCAGGAGGACGCTGCTTCCTTTATGTTTGGCCAGTTCTGCGGTGCCGGCGAGCACCCGGTGCACGACATCCCGGATATCGGCGTTGTCTCGGTCGAGGTTCGCCGCACCGGCGTCGAAGCGGCTGATCTCCAGGAGGTCGGCCAGCAGGTCGCCGAAGCGTTCGACTTCTGCGTAGAGGATCTCCGTGGATCGGGAGGAAACCGGAGGGAAAGCTTCCCGATCGTCGTGGATGACCTCGGCAGCCATCCGGATCGTGGTCAGCGGAGTACGGAGTTCGTGGGAAACGTCCGAGACGAAGCGTTGCTGAACCGCGGAGAGATCTTCGAGCCTGGAGATCTGCGCCTGCAAGGTGTCGGCCATGTCGTTGAAGGCTGCAGCGAGCTTGGCCAGGTCGTCCTCTCCCTTGATGTCCAAGCGTTCGTTCAATCTCCCGTTGGCGAGTCGACCGGCCACCACCGCCGCTTCCCTGACCGGGTCGACGACCAGCCTGGTGACCACGTGCGAGATCAGTCCGACCAGTACGGCGAAGATGACGACGCCGAGGAGGAATGTGCGTTCCACCATGTTCAGGATCTGTTCCTGACGGTCCATGGGGTACACGTAGTACAGCTCGTAGTCCCCGGCTTCGGGGATACGCACGATCGCCCCGATGAGGACCGCGGAGACCTGGTCCTCGCCCCGGGGGATGCTGATGATCTTGACCTGCTGACGGGAGGGGTCCTTCGAGATCGCTTCCCGGATGTCGTCAGGGACGACCTTGGGGTCGATCCCTGTCTCGAGCGTAGGCAGGTTCATGTCGCGGGAGGAATTGCTCCTGGCCTTCGTGAGGATCAAGTCGCGAGTGCTCTCCCCCCGCTGTGATTCCTGCTGTCGGATCAGGTCGTACGCCGTTTGACGCAGACTTTCGCTGTCCAGTTTGTCGGTGTTCGCCAGTTTTGCCTGGATCTCTCGGGTTCCGGCAGCCGCTTCCTCTCGAGTGCTGACGATGCGGTCTTGGACGAGGCCGTCCGCGATCCGCTGGTAGAGGTAGGTCTGCAGCAGGCCCATGACCACCAGGCAGAGCACCACGGTGGCGGTCACCACTCGGAACTGCAGGCTGGAACGCCATTGATGAGCCACCCAGGAGGAGCAGCCCCGCGCACCTGCGGTGGTCAGGTGCACAGCTCTGCGGGCGGCACCGGCCACCCAGGTCGTCCGCGAGGGGGTCGTGACCGACGGTGGAGTGTCCGACATCACGATCAGCTAGGGCCCGCCTTGTAACCGACACCGCGCACCGTGACCACGATCTCGGGGTGCTCGGGGTCCTTCTCGATTTTGCTGCGCAGACGCTGTACGTGCACGTTGACCAGCCGGGTGTCACCGGCGTGCCGGTATCCCCAGACCTGTTCCAGAAGCACCTCACGGGTGAACACCTGCCAGGGTTTGCGGGCCAGTGCCACCAGAAGCTCGAATTCCAGAGGAGTCAGCGGGACGATCTCCTCGCCCCGTTTGACACTGTGGCCGGCGACATCGATGACCAGGTCTCCGATGGTGAGACGCTCGGGTTCGGGGTCTTCACCGCGGCGCAGCCGGGCACGCACCCGAGCGATGAGTTCCTGAGGTTTGAAGGGTTTGAGGACGTAGTCGTCGGCGCCGGACTCCAGCCCGACGACCACATCGATGGTGTCGGTCCGGGCCGAGAGCATGACGATCGGAACGCCATTGTCGGCACGGATCCGTCGGCACACTTCGATGCCGTCCATGCCCGGCAGCATGACGTCGAGCAGCACCAGGTCGGGTTTGAGTTCTCGTGCGGCGTCCAGGCCGGACGGACCGTCTGCGCGGTGGACGACCTCCAGGCCCTCCGCTCGCAGAATGATCCCGAGCATCTCTGCCAGTGCCAGGTCGTCGTCGACGACGAGCACGCGTGCTTTCATGCCTGTTCCCTTCTCCCCTGCGGTCCCGGGTCGAATAGTACCTGCTCACAAGCACTCTGATCGGATATGCCGAGGTCAGCAGCAAAATACGGGTCGACTTCCGAGGCTCCTGACCGATGAAGCCTCGACCTCCTGTGGTCGTCTCGCCCGAATTCGACGGGTGTGCTTCGTTCAGTAGCGGTAGTGCTCGGGCTTGTACGGTCCGTCGACCGGCACACCCAAGTAGTCCGCTTGGCCGGCGGTGAGGAGGGTCAAGTGCGCCCCCAGCGCATCGAGGTGGAGCCGGGCGACCTTCTCGTCGAGGCTCTTGGGCAGGGCGTGCACACCCAGTGGATATTCCTGCAGTCGGCCGAACAGCTCGATCTGCGCAATGGTCTGGTTGGCGAAGCTGTTGCTCATGACGAAGCTGGGGTGGCCGGTGGCATTGCCGAGGTTGAGCAGTCGCCCTTCGGAGAGGACCACGATGGACCGGTGTGGTCCGTGTTCATCGGCCTCGAAAACCCATTCGTGGACCTGGGGTTTGATCTCGACCTTGGACACCCCGGGAATGGCTGCCAGACCAGCCATGTCGATCTCATGATCGAAGTGGCCGATGTTACCCACGACGGCTTTGTTCTTCATCCTGAGCAGATGTTCGGTACGGATGACGTCTCGGCAGCCGGTGGTGGTGACGAAGATGTCGCCGTGACCGACGACATCCTCCAGCCGTGCTACCTGGTAGCCCTCCATCGCTGCTTGGAGTGCACAGATGGGGTCGATCTCGGTGACGACGACCCGGGCACCTTGGCCACGTAAGGAGTCGGCACATCCTTTGCCGACGTCACCGTAGCCGCACACGACGGCGGTCTTGCCGCCGATGAGGATGTCGGTGGCGCGGTTGAGGCCGTCGATGAGGGAGTGCCGACAGCCATATTTGTTGTCGAACTTCGATTTGGTGACCGAGTCGTTGACATTGATGGCGGGGAAAAGGAGTTCACCACGTTCGAAGAGCTGGTAGAGCCGGTGTACCCCGGTCGTGGTCTCTTCGGTGACCCCCCGGATATGGTCGGCGACACGGTGCCAACGACGGTCATCAGCATCGAGGGATTTCCGAAGAAGCTCTTTGACCACGGTGAATTCGACTGAGTCCTCTGGCCCGGTCGGGGGCACGCCCCCGACTTCTTCCCAGGCGCGCCCCTGATGGACGAGCAAGGTGGCATCACCGCCGTCGTCGAGGATCATGTTGGCATAGACCTCAGCGCCGTCCTGGTCCTGCGGCCAGGTGAAGATTTTCTCGGCACAGTGCCAGTACTCCTCGAGGGTTTCTCCCTTCCAGGCGAAGACCGGGACCCCACGAGGGTTCTCGACATCGCCGTCCGGACCGACGACGACCGCCGCTGCGGCCTCGTCCTGGGTGGAGTAGATATTGCAGGACGCCCAACGGACCTGCGCGCCCAAGGCCACGAGCGTTTCGATCAGGACCGCTGTCTGCACTGTCATGTGCAAGGAGCCGGCGATGCGAGCACCGTGGAGGGGACGCTGATCGGCGAATTCGGCACGGATCGCCATCAGGCCCGGCATCTCGTGTTCCGCGAGGCGGATCTGATGCCGCCCGGCAGGTGCGAGCCTGAGGTCTTTGACCTGGTGTTCTGGGGCCATCGGTGCGTCTCCCGACATGAGGTGAGGCCTGCGCATCATCGCGAATCAGACTTGCTCCCAATATAATCCGGACAAGGGTCTCTATTCGGGGTTATCCGGTCGGGCCAGATGTACACCGGTGATCTGTCATCAGGGTCGCCCACTGCCCTACAGTCTCTGCATGCTTCCCGATCCTGTCCCGACTCCTGCGCAGGCCCACCGGTGAGCGGCGGGCTCGTCGCTCTCCTGGACGACATCGCCGTCCTGGCCAAAGCGGCGGCAGCCTCCGTGGACGATGTCAGCGCCGCCGCTGCCCGAGCCAGCGCCAAAGCAGCAGGTGTGGTCGTCGACGATGCTGCGGTGACCCCCCGCTATGTCACCGGTTTCACCCCTGACCGCGAGCTGCCGATGATCAAGCGGATCGCGATCGGATCGCTGCGGAACAAGCTTCTGCTCATCCTCCCGATGGCGTTGCTGCTGAGCCAGTTCGCGCCTTCCCTGCTCACTCCGCTGCTGATGGCCGGTGGCACTTATCTGTGCTTCGAGGGTGCGGAGAAGATCTGGGAGAAAGTGTCCGGGCACGGAGAGTTACCCGAGGCGACCGTCGGGCAACGCGGAGCGGAGGCCGAGGAGGAGATGGTGACCGGAGCGATCCGCACCGACTTCATCCTGTCGGCGGAGATCATGGTGATCGCCTTGAACGAGGTCGCCACCCAGCCGTTGATCTCCCGAGCGATCATCCTGACCGTCGTGGGTGTACTGATCACCGTCGGTGTCTACGGCGTGGTGGCGCTCATCGTGAAGATGGACGACATCGGGTTGTACCTGGCGGGCAGGAGGTCCCGACCTTCACAACGCGTGGGCCAGGCCCTGGTGCAGGGGATGCCTTATCTGCTGGCCGGTTTGGCTTCCTTGGGCACTCTGGCCATGTTGTGGGTAGGCGGACACATCCTGCTGTCCGGCACCAATACGCTGGGCTGGCACGCTCCTTATGGCCTGCTTCACCACGCTGAAGAAGCGGTACGGCAGGCCACCGGGCCGCTGGCCGGTTTGTTGGGCTGGCTGACGAACACTCTGGGGTCGGCCGCCGTGGGATTGGCCGCCGGCGCTGTGGTGGTGGCAGCGCTCCATCTGCGTCCAGGATCTTCGGAGCACTGATCGGGGCGGCCCGGCTCTCCTGCGGAAGTGCCCTTCCCAGGTGGCAGGGACGACGGTCCGGTCAGGGGATCGGATCGGCGTAGACGAGGATGTTGTCCCGGTAGCTGTGTCCCTTCCCGGTCTGCAGAACTGGCCCTCCGCAGGTGACCAGGGCCAGCTGCCTCCGGCCACTGCGCTCGAAGGCAGGCAGGGCATCCTTGTGATGGACGGAGGCCGCACTGACTCGCCATCGGTAGACGTGCCCGGAGGCGTCGGTGGTCACGACCAGTTCCCGAGGGCGGATACGGTGCAGCTCGGCCAGCGCTCCCCTGCCCACCCCGGAGAAGTTGACGTGCCCGGCCAGAAGGGTGGTTCCGGCGGTGGCTGACAGGTCAGGGCCATCACGCCAACGTCCCACTGTCGCGGGGTCGCCAGGGATGACGAGTTCTCCTGTTCCGGTGAGTTCCTCGTCCTCGACCGGCGCATCGACCCCCAGGGAGGGAATCCCCAGGCGTCGGGGTCCGTAGAGCTTCGACGGCACCGACTCCTGCTGGTCGTGAGCGGAGGGATGTTCAACGGTCCTTTCGTCGAAGGTCGACGCAGGCAGGGGTGCTGCTTCCGGCTCGCCACCGATCCCTCGGAAGAGCAGCACGGCACCGATGACGGCCACCGTCAGGGCGAGCAGTCGCAGCACCTGACGGTGGCCGTGCCCTGCGTTCTCTGCAGGAGTCACCGCAGTGACCGGTAGGAGACTTGACCCCTGGTCAGCGTCGTTGCCGCCGACCAGCGACGACCAGGACCAGACCAGAGGCGGCCATCAGGCCCAGGCCACCTGCGACCAGGCGCCATTCCGGCCCACCTTCGTCAGGCACACCGGTGTCGACATAACGGGGTGAGCCCAGGTTCTGCCGTGTCACAGGAACCGGAGTGGCCACGCCTGGACGATAGGTGGTCGCTGACGCCACAGGATTGGTCGGCAGTCCGCCGCTCGTGGGTGCGGCCGTCGCTCCGGAGGTGGTCGTCGTGCTGGCGGTGCCGGGCGGCACCGAGGCCGAGGCTGTCGGCAGAGGCGGGCGGCTTGCGCTGGACGATGAAGTTGTGGAGGTGGTCGTCGACATCGTGTCGGTGCTCGGGGGAACCGTGGTAGGCGCTGATGCGGAAGCGGTCGGCAGTGGCTCCCTGGACGTCGTCGTGGTGGATGTCGTGGCGGTCGTCGTGGTTGAGGACGAGGTGGTCGGCCGCGGTGGGCGAGGCTTGACCACGGTCGAGGTCACCGTCACCGTCTTGGTGACCGTCACCGTCCCAGTGGTCGAGGTGACCGGCGTGGTGGAGCTTGCCGGGGCTGTCGGCGTGGCTGTACCACTGGCTGTCGGTGGGGTGGCCGAGGTCGCCGGGGCCGTCGGTGTGGCCGTCCCGCTGGCCGTCGGTGAAGTGGTCGTACTCGATGTCGTCGTGCTAGACGTGGTCGGAGGCATTGTTCCGGTGGCGGTACCGCCTGCGGAGGCCAGCTCGGTCTTCACCGGGATCGCACCGCTGCCGACCAGAACCGACCCCGTGTTGCTGTACGAGGGCAGGGCTCCGTCAGTCATCGTGGAGAAACCCAGCAGCATCGGTATGTAGCCGATGTGCTCAGCTGTCGGCTTGAGAGTGACCACCATCTTCTTCGGCTCGCAGGAAGTGATGTCGTAGTGAGTGGGCTTGTGGAAGCCAGGCCCGTGCCCTTCAAGCCTTCCACCGACATTGTTCTGGCCGGTGACGATCACCGCGTAGGTACAGATGACTTCTTGGCCCGGCCCCGGAGTGTCGACAAAAGTGATCGGAGCAGTCGAGGTGATCCGGGGACCGATGATCCCCCAGAAGAATTTGGCACCCGGCGGAGTAGTAGGCCCTGGCTTCACTACCCAGCTGGCCCATTTGGTCGCGGTTCGCGAGAGGTCATCGGGGTTCTTGTTCCCGACCTCGATCGAGTCCTTGAAAAGGGTGCTTCCCACCTGGAAGATCAGATCATTCGGCCCTGGCTTCACTTCTGCCGCAAGGGTCACTGTGAAATATGCCGAACCGCTGACGTTGATATGGGCATGAGCATATTCGGTCATGGTAAAGGTCACCACCTGGCCTTGGACGACGGCCCGGGCGACAACCTCCTGCGCGGAATCCTTCAAATCGAATCCAGTACCGCCCAATGGCTTGAGCTGCTCAGGAAGGGTCAAGGAGAAGGTGTCTCCAGCACGTGTCCCATTGGGGACGCTCCAGGTGAGTTCGAGGGTGAGGCTTTCCCCTTGAACCGCGTGCGTCTGCCGGATGGACACTCCGGTGATGGCCTTGTCGATAATTCCCGCATGAGACCACAGCGCCGGCGAGGCCAACACCAGGAAGAGTGCCAGTACTCCGGCAAGCACCCGGGGAAGGAAAGGAATTTTCTTCACTGAAGGATAAGTGACCATTTTCGAGTTCTTTCCTGAAAACCGGTCAGCACTGCCGGAAATTAATTTCCATGGCCGGAGGGCATTGGCCACCACTCATCATCGATTCGCAGAGACCCTGACCGGGTCATCATAACCACCTGAAAACAGTATGAAAACTATAACATTCGTTCAATACGCACAGGCGACAAGAAAGAGATATATTGCATTCCACATTCCAAGGCAATGAAGTGGGATTAAATGCATAAAGTCCCCTGCCTCTAGATGCCGAGACAGGGGACTTCAGAATCGATAAATCGATCAGATCCGAGTTTCTTCCACTCCGAGAAGCGCGTTCTCCAGAACTTCGGTGAGCGCCGGATGAATCCAGTACTGACCGCGGGCGATCTCAGCGACCGTCTGCCCGAAGGACATCGCCTGGATCAAGGGCTGAATCAATGTCGAGGCCTCGATCCCCAGGATGTGCGCGCCGAGCAACTTCCCGGTGGACGGATCAGCCAACACCTTGCAGAAGCTCTCGGTGTCCTCCATGGCCCACCCGTAAGCGGTATCCCCGTACCGTTGAACTTTCGCCACAAAAGGTGTCCCTTGCGCCCGAAGCTGTTGCTCGGTAGCACCCACCGAGGCGATCTGCGGAATGGTGAAGACCGCAGAAGGCACTGCTTGGTGGTTGAAAGGCCGCAGGTCGTCCGGATGCGCCAGATTATGAGCGACCACCCGCGCTTCATGGTTAGCCACATGCTTGAGCTGGTAGGGCGAGCTGACATCCCCCAACGCCCACACCCCCGGCACCGTGGTTCGCCCGAACTGGTCGACGACCACCCTTCCGTCCGAGCGCATGCCCAGCCCGGCCGCAGACACGTCCAGGTCTGCGCTGCTCGGAGCCCGGCCCGTCGCCACCAGCAGAACCTCTCCGCAGGCAGTCGACCCGTCAGCCAACCCCACCTCGATCTGCTTCCCGTCCTGACGAACCGAGGCCAACGGGGAGTTCAACCGGACATCCCATCGCTCCCCCGCGATCCGCGTGAAGGCAGCGGAGATCTCCTCGTCCTCCTTACGCAGCAGGGCAGGGCCCCGCACCACAAGGGTGACCTTCACACCCAGGTCGGAGAAGACGTGAGCGAACTCTGCGGCGATGAAACCACCACCCAGGATCACCATGGACTCAGGCAGATCAGGCAGCCGCATCACATCGTCGGAGGTGTGATAACGCACCCCGGACTCCTCGACGACCCGAGGAACCATCGGATGTGACCCGGTCGCCACCACGATCTGGTCGGCGGACAGAGCAACCTCGCCACCCTCGTTCAACGAGATCGCCAACTCTTTCGGACCGGTGAAACGCGCCCGACCGGCATAAGCTCTGGTGTTCGCGCCTTGTCGGCGGTATTCGTATCCACCCTCGGAAATCGGGTCGATACGCCCGAACACCCGATCACGAATGTCAGGCCACCGCACCCCGTCCACCCGCGCGTCCACCCCGTACCGCGAAGACTCGCGGGCGACATGAGCCACATGAGCGGCGTAGACGAACATCTTCGTGGGAATACAACCCACATTGAGACAGGTCCCTCCGAAGGCTCCTGATTCGATGACAGCAACCTGCTTGTCAGCGAAGTCAGGAGTGATCAGGGAGTTACCCGATCCGGAGCCGATGATGGCAAGGTCGACATGATCCACACCATCCAGGGTAACGGGGCCGAAGGAACCAGCAGAAAAGCAGAATCTGCTGTCACCGTCGGGTGTGATCACGCAGCTCTGCGATATGTCGTGAGATCGCCGGGTCGATACCCAGCCCGAGGGCCAGATAGGTGGAAGCAAAATCGGTCGTCGCCATCAGCTCAGCGAGCCGGGCCAGCGGCGGCCCCGGCTCAGGCGATACCGTCAGCACCCGAACCCCAGCGTCCTCCGCAGTGGCCACCACCCCGTCGACCAAAGCAGTCCGATCTGCGATCTCCGGAGTCTCGATGCGCTCCGGCTCGTCCCGCAAGAGCAAGAGCCCCAGCTGAGGCTGCGCCGGCCCGTCCAGGAAAGGATCGGCGAAGATGTTCCGCTCCTGCGCAAAGGTGACCCCGTCGCCTCCCCCAGCGGTGAAGGGACCGTCAAAGGTGGCCACCACCTGCGACGCCGCGTCGGGAAGCGCACCGTGAGTTGCCGGGAGCCGAGCCGTCCGCGCCAGCATCGACGCCGCGCGGTGAGCTGCCACCCCTCCGAGGTCCCCTTCGCCCAGAACGACCGGAACGGTTTCGGCCAGTTGGAGAGCCAAGACCTTTGCTGGGTTGACGAAAGCCTCGGACGACGGCCGGCAGGTCTCCGCGCACTCGTCCAAGCGGTCGGCGACCTGTCTGAGGAGCGCGTCAGGGACATCCACGATGCCTAGGCGATCAGCGGCCATCAGGACCGGCGTCACCATCGACCACAGAGCGGTCCGGCTGGAGATCCGGTTCCGTCCGGAGTCGATGTGCACCCCTCTGGCTTGGGCGCAGACCGCCGCCAACGGTGATTCAGCAGCGCCGACCGTGACCAAGGCAGCACCTCGCCGCGCGGCCTCAGCCGCCACGGCAAGCGGCCCCGGCGCGCGTCCGGACAACGAGACCGCCACCACCAGATCCAGCGACCCCACCCAGCCAGGCAGAGGAACATTCCGTCGGATGGTCACCGGCACCGGGGAGCCCGGCTCAGCGAGCAGATCGAGGATGTCACCGACGACAGCCGAACCACCCAGGGAAGCCACCAACACAGAACGCGGGCGCTCCTGGCCTGCCAAGCGATCGATGCCGGCCTCAGCTGCCAGGGTCATCCCCTCTCGAACCTGAGCGCCAGCTGTTGCCAAAGCCCGCAAGGTATCTCGCGAATCCAGCTCCGCCACTCGCCTCACATCGTCCAGCGCGGCTTCGTCGATCATCGGCATCAGCGACCTCCCTGCCTGAATACTGAGCTACGGACGTGGCCGTCTCGGGGATCCCGGGCGGTCAAAGCTGCCGGGCGACGGCTTCGTCGGGCAGGAGCACGGGGATACCTTCTTCGATCCGATAGCAGCAGCCGACCTCACTCTGCTCGCAGGGCCCGGCACAGATCAATATCGGTGACCCGTCAGAAGCTTCTCCGCCAGCGAGAACGCCCCGGCACCGTGGGCAGCGCAAGATCTCCCGCAGCCAGCCCTCGACGGAGGCGGACATCAGCCCTGCCCCCGCACGATACGCAGGACCTCATCACGGACTGTCGTCATCGTGGCAACGTCCTGGGCTTCGACGTTCAACCGCAGCAACGGTTCCGTGTTGCTCGGACGCAAAGAGAACCACCACTTCGGCGTGCCCTGGTACTCCACGGTGACCCCGTCGAGACGGTCGACCTCGACCCCTTGCGGCTCGGCCCAGTCCAGGACTGCCTGAGTCGCCATGGCGGTGTCGGACACCGTCGAGTTGATCTCACCGGAGGCCGCGTACCGGTCGAACTCGGCGACGAAACGAGACATCGGCAGATCCTGCTCGCCCAAGGCCGCCAGGACGTGCATCGCCGCCAGCATCCCGGTGTCCGCGAACCAGAAATCTTGGAAATAGTAGTGAGCCGAGTGCTCGCCACCGAAGACAGCGGTCTCATCAGCCATCGTCTTCTTGATGAAGCTGTGCCCCACCCTGGTACGTACGCCGCGCGCACCCTGCTCAGCGATGACTTCACGGACCGCGTGACTACAGATGACGTTGTAGACCACCGCGACCTCTTCTGCAGGCACCCCGAGGGCAACCTGCTTGGCGATCTCCCGGGCCGCGACCAACCCCGTGATCGCAGACGGGCTGACCGGCTCGCCTCGCTCGTCGACGACGAAACATCGATCTGCATCGCCATCGAAAGCGAGCCCCAGATCAGCACCCTGCTCCACCACCGCGCGCTGGAGATCCCGCAGGTTCTCCGGCTCCAGAGGGTTGGCCTCGTGGTTGGGGAAAGTGCCATCCAGCTCGAAGTACAAGGGGACGATCTCCAGGGGGAGATCGCTCAACACGGCAGGCACCGTGTGACCACCCATGCCATTTCCGGCGTCCACGACGACCTTCAACGGGCGGATCTGCCGCAAGTCGACCAGATCTCTCAGGAAGCCTGCGTACTCGGACAGCAGATCACGTTCGGTGACCGCGCCTGGCTCGCTCGGCGTGGGAATCGACTGCTCACCGTCGACGATGGCCTGCGCGATCCGGGTGATCTCGGACAGGCCGGTGTCCTGACCGACCGGGCGAGCCTGGGCACGACACATCTTGATGCCGTTGTACTGGGCAGGGTTGTGGCTGGCGGTGAACATCGCGCCGGGGCATCCCTGCGAACCCGAGGCGAAATACAACCCGTCCGTGGAGCACAGACCGATCAGCGTGACGGGGACCCCGAAGGCTGCGACACCCTCGGCGAACGCCCTGGACAGCTCCGGGGAGGAAGGCCGCATGTCGTGGCCCACCACCACACCCGGTGCGCCGTCAGGAAGCACCGCTACCTGCGCGAAAGCTGCCCCTATGGCCCGTGCCACGTCGGCGTCCAACTGGTCGGGGACGGTGCCGCGCACGTCATATGCCTTGATGAAATCCGAAAGCCTGCGATGGGTCACACCGAAAGCCTATCCGGAAGGAACGCCTCAAGGAGCAACGGGATGTATCGCGGACCCCGCGCAGACATCCCTCAGATGTCGCGGAGGACTCGCAGCTGAGGACGTCCCAACGGCGCCGGCTTAGTTGCCGGACGTCCGCCGGCAGCACCGGAGAGCCGGTCTTCCTCGTCCGGTTCGGTCGGCTGACGTCGGGGCTCCGTGCCTCGGACAGGGGGGCGGGCACTGACCGCATCAGCCACGGCCAAGAGGTCGTCGACCTCCCCACGCTCCACCAGATCGCCCACCAGGCGCACGACCTCCCACCCCTGAGGCACGGTCAACCGCATTGCATGCGTAGCGCACAGGTCGTAGGTGTGCGGTTCGGCGAAGGTGGCCAAAGGGCCGAGCACCGCTGTCTGCTCGGCGTAGTTGTACGTCAGTGTGGCGACAGCCGCCCTGGAACAAGCGGTCTTCGAACACCGACGCATGACAGTCACGCTTAGGAGGGTAACCCCATGCGGCCCTCTGCGCCGACGCGGGCCCACGGGGCGTGTCGTCAGGACGCTCGTCCTTAGAAGGTCAGACCCCATCCGGACGTTAGAGTGGAAACATGCTGCGACCGTCCTCAGCGCACCCGGCACGCGCCCCGCGTGTCAGTCGAGACCGGCACGGTCGCGGCATGCGCGGCCCTCTGGCCTGGCCACCTGTACCTGCCATCCGTTCGCGTTCGGACACCTTCGACGAGCTGGTGCTCGACGCCGTGGACCGGATCGAACGTCGGCTACCTCGCGGGCTGGGAAATATCGAACTGGCCGTGGAACTGGTTCCTCCCTCGGACCCGGCTCCGTGGGAACCCCAACAGGTTCCGTTGTCCCGCCTTTTCCCGTCAGAC
The DNA here is from genome assembly GCF_003391095.1 of Austwickia chelonae. Taxonomy (NCBI): domain Bacteria; kingdom Bacillati; phylum Actinomycetota; class Actinomycetes; order Micrococcales; family Dermatophilaceae; genus Austwickia; species Austwickia chelonae. The sequence continues at coordinate 1,995,978 of NZ_CP031447.1, forward strand.
CGTGGGCTGCCCACCCGGATCGTGATCTATCGCAGGCCGGTGGAGAGCAGGATCGAAGATCCTCGCGATCTGGCCTTGGTGATCAACGACATCGTGGTCGAGCAGCTTGCTGCCGCTTTGGACGTCGATCCCACGGATCTGGATCCCTCGTACAACGACCGAGGGTGACTCACCAGGTGTTCCTTACACCGCGCGGCGCTTGAGCTTACGTCTTTCCCGCTCCGAGAGCCCGCCCCAGATCCCGAAACGCTCATCGTTCGAGAGCGCGTACTCGAGGCATTCGCCCCGGACCTCGCATCCCACGCACACGCGCTTGGCTTCTCGGGTGGACCCGCCCTTCTCCGGGAAGAAAGCCTCCGGATCGGTCTGTGCGCACAAGGCGCGGTCCTGCCAGGAAAGCTCACTTTCCTCGATGTCGGTGTCATTGCCGTACACCAACCGCAGCTCCTGCATGGCCCCTCCTCCATGTTCCAGATGCTCTCCGAGACCCGGGGACACAGCAGGGCACACAGCGGTACGTACCTCCGCCGACCGGGTGGCCGTGAGAGCGACAACAGTGGAATTACACGTGTGCCATACAGCTTGAGTCAAGCGGAAAATCCTTATCGGACCTGGGCTTTCGTCCAAGACGGACGCCCGCATCCATGGCCCGTCAGCGGCTTTTCCCGCTCCGGCGGATCACCCGGGGTGAAAGCTCACACGGACGACGGTGACAGCAGATCACTCCCTGGACGAAAACAGCCCGCGACACCCCCTGTCGATGGTTGACTGACGGCCATGCGCATCACCGCACTCGCCGGGGGAACCGGTGCCGCAGGTCTTCTACTGGAGCTGCGAGACCGTCTCTACTGCACCGGGCAGAGCGAGAGCGAACTCACGGTCATCGCCAACACCGGGAGCGACATCACCCTTCACGGGTTGCGCATCTGCCCCGATGTCGACGCTCTCGCCCGGGACCTCGGAAGCCCCGACGACGAACGGGACATCCGTCGGAACGGCCAAGAAAGTTACAGCGCGGCCGAAGAGTTCTCAGCCTTCGGCGCGGAGCACGAATGGTTCTTCTTGAGCGACCGCGAACTGGCCCTACAGGTGCTGCGCAGCCACCGACTCAGCCGAGGAGAGACCCTCAGCACAGTCACCTCCGATATCGCCCGCCGCTTCGGGCTCCCCGAACGAGGGATCCGCCTTCTACCGATGAGCGATGACCCCGTGGAGACCCACGTCGTGGTCGACCTCGGCGAAGGACCCACCGCAGTGCACTACCTGGAGTGGTGTCGACGCCATCCCGCGACGTCCCCTCCCCAACGACTTGTCGCCGTGGGCATGGACCGTGCTCGACCGGCGCCCGGTACGTCCGCCGCGCTGGAGCAGGCCGATCTGATTCTGCTGTGCCCGTCGGACCCGGTGACCAGCATCGGGACCATCCTGCTGGTCCCCGGCCTACGGGAACAGATCCGCCGGAGCAAGGCCCCCGTCATCGGAATCTGCCCGGCTCTGAACGGCGGCGGCGCCCACGCCCAGGCCGTGCTCGCTCACGTCTGCGGATCGACCCGTGCTGCACAAGTCGCAGATCTGTACGCCGATCTGCTCGACGGGTGGATCATCGACCGGGCGGAAAGCTCCCTCCCAGACTCGTCCGACGGCCCTGCGCTGGCCCGGGCCCGCCTGAGCTCCACCGACCCGGAAGATGTCCAAGAACTCGCCCAGACGGTTCTCGATCTGTCAGCACGATGCAGCCACGAACGACGGCGGAAGCCCACGGTAGCGTGACCCGATGACCACGCCTCGCGACATCCTTGACGCCCTCCTGGCCGATGATGCCACAGCTCCACGGTTGACCTGGTACGGCACCGAAGGAGAACGCATCGAGCTCTCGGCCCGCGTACTCGACAACTGGGTGTCAAAGGCTGCGAACCTCCTGGTCGAAGAGGCCGATCTACGCCCAGGAGATCCGGTGCTCCTCGATCTGCCCGCAGGGCATTGGCGCGCTTTCTACTGGGCCTTGGCGATCTGGACCTGCGGAGGAAATCTCCGCCTCGACGAAGAAGATGCTGAAGTCGCCGTCAGTGCAGAACCGACAGCGCTCTCCGCCGGCAAGGCCCCGGTACAAATCCTGGTGAGCCTACCCGTGCTGGCCCGCTCCGCCGCGGGAAGAGTTCCCGAAGGAGCCCTGGACGAGGCCGCAGACCTGGCCACCTACGGAGACGTCTTCGTCTCTGCAGAAGAGACGGATTCAGCCGAGACCGCGCTGACCGCTCCTGACGGACAGGACTGGTCCTTCACAGAACTGCCTGTTGCGCCGCCGACGGCCGGGCACCGGTTCCACCTCGACGCCCGGCACATCGGACAGCATGATCTGCTTCGCCGCGCCCTGGGGATCTGGGCGATCCACGGTTCTGTGGTGATCACCCGGATCGAGGACAACGCCCTCCCGCGCATCCTCGCCTCCGAAGGAGTCGACGGCTGACCAGCAAACCCGGTCAGGGCATCAAGCCCGACCTGGCACCGGTCAACAGATTCGACCAGGGTCCAACAAGGCCCAGTTGTGCTGGTCGAGGACCCCGGTGATGTCGACTCCGCCCCGCTCCTGCCAACGCTGTACAGCAACCCAGGTCTCGTAGTCGAAAACTCCGGTCTCCCCGACACCCAGCAGGCGCTGGGCCTCAGCCACGTGCGCCCCCTTGGTGCCCAGTACAAGACTGGGATGACCGGTATGGGGCCCATTGGGGCAGAGATCAGACACGAGTCCGGTGGCGCCAGAAGTCCCGTCCATGGTCCTCTCCTCACGTCGTCGGCAGGAGGCAACCGGGCGGGCCGTCCTGGAGACCGCCCGATGCCTCGGCACCCCATGCCATCGGAAAAAGACACGGGGTTGTACCCGAACCCATCGACCAGGAGCCGCAACATGTGAGTGCCTTGACCCCACCGACCCGGGTAGATTGCCCGATATGGACAAAGTCGTCTCACATGCCACCGAAGCCGTCCAGGACATTCCCGACGGCGCTTCCCTCGCCGTGGGCGGCTTCGGATTGTGCGGGATCCCGAGCGCCCTCATCCAAGCCCTGTACGACCGAGGAACCACCGACCTGGAAGTCGTGAGCAACAACTGCGGCATCGACGACTGGGGGCTAGGCATCCTCTTGATGGATGGGCGAATCCGACGTATTCAAGCGAGCTATGTCGGGGAGAACAAGGAGTTCGAACGGCAGTACCTGCACGGAGAACTCGAGGTCGAACTGACCCCCCAGGGAACTCTTGCCGAGAAAATGCGCTGCGGCGGCGCCGGTATCGCCGGCTTCTACACCCTCACCGGCTTCGGCACCCAGGTCGCGGACGGCGGCCTCCCCCTCATGCACGACGCCGACGGCAATGTCGTCAAGACCTCCGCGCCCAAGGACACCCGCGTCTTCACGGTCGACGGCGAGGACAAGACCTACGTGCTCGAGGAGGCCATCCGCACCGACTTCGCCCTCGTCCGAGCATGGAAGGGCGACCGCCTCGGCAACCTCGTCTTCCGAGCGGCCGCCCGCAATTTCAACCCGCCGGCCGCGATGGCGGGCAAGGTCACCATCGCCGAGGTCGAAGAACTCGTCGAGACCGGCGAGATCGACCCGAACGACGTCCAGCTGCCGGGCATCTTCGTGCAGCGCGTCATCGCGCTCGCCCCGGGACAGGCCGCAGAGAAGCGCATCGAACGGCGCACCGTGCGCCAGAAGGAGGCCTGAGTCATGGCACTGACCCGCCAGGAGATGGCCGCCCGCGCGGCCAAGGAACTCAACGACGGCGACTACGTCAACCTGGGCATCGGGCTGCCGACACTGGTACCCAACTATGTGCCCGAAGGCATCGAGCTGGTGCTCCAGTCGGAAAACGGCATCCTGGGCACCGGCCCTTATCCCTTCGAGGGCGAGGAGGACGCCGACCTCATCAACGCCGGCAAGGAGACCGTGACGGTCCTGCCCGGCGCGGCCTTCTTCGACTCGGCGACCAGTTTCGGCATGATCCGCTGCGGCAAGGTCGACGCGGCCGTCCTCGGCGCGATGCAGGTCAGCGAGGCCGGAGACATCGCCAACTGGATGATCCCCGGCAAGATGGTCAAGGGTATGGGTGGCGCGATGGACCTCGTCCACGGCGCCAAGAAGGTCATCGTCCTCATGGAGCACACCGCCCGGGACGGGAGCCCCAAGATCTTGACCTCCTGTGATCTCCCCCTCACCGGGAAAGGCGTCGTGCAGCGGATCATCACCGACCTCGCCGTCATCGATGTCACCGAGCACGGGCTGGTCCTGCGGGAACTCGCTCCCGGCGTCACCGCGGAGGAGGTGCAGCAGAAGACCGATCCGCCGCTCACCCTCGCCCTCGACAGTTGATCGCGGACGGGTACGGCCGGGACGAGAGCCGCTGATCTCCCCGCCCTGTCCGTCGTGGACTGTTCAGTTGGCCGGGGTCCGCCCCGTCCATCCGCTCCCGGAGATCTTCGCAGCCGCGAATCCACCCTGACCGTCGCCGGGATACAACCGTAGCGTCCCGGAACGGTCCACGGCCAGGACATCGGACTTGCCATCACCGTCGGCGTCACCGATCGACCACACCGCGGTCATCCCGCCCCATCCCCATCCGATCTGGCGCTGTGCGCGGAAACCTCCCTGACCGTTACCGGAGTAGAGATAAAGCCCTCCGTTGGCGGATTGACCGATGAGATCGGCTTTGCCGTCACCGTCGAAGTCGCCAGGGGCGATCAGCTTCTCGACGAGCTGCCAGCCCGAACCGATCGGCACAGGATTGCTCAGCCCCGAGCCCACCCCCGCGGAGAGCACCAGGCTTCCGGTCTGGGCATGTACGGCCAGGACATCGGGTACTCCGTCGCCATTCCAGTCGCCTGGAGAGACCAGATGCCGGAATCCGGTCCAGCCGTGGCCGATCTGGCGCTGACCTGACCAGCTGCCCTGTCCGTCGCCGATGTAGAAGAACAACCGCCCGTCCTGATGGCGCGCGATCAGATTCTGCCTCCCGTCAGAACCTGAGTTACCGATCGCGAAGACCTCGACCATGGATCCCCAGCCGGTGCCGACCTGACGTGCCTCGGCAAAGGCGCCTCGCCCGTCACCGACGTGAAGCGTCAGGTTCCCGTTCTGGTCACGGGCGATGATGTCGGCCTTGCCATCGCTCGTCCAGTCCCGAGAACTCGAGGAAGGTGCTGAGACGTCGGCGACGAACCAGGAGGAACGCAAGCCAAGTTTGGATCGGATCCGTTCTCCGGTGATCTCGGTGGTGCCCCGATCACCCTCCAGCCGCGCCGTCAGAACCCGTCCACCCCATTCGCCGCGCCCGTCACGTTTGGTGATGACCATCCGGCGGAACTGTCCGATGCCGTCGACTCCATCGAGGTCACTCGCGTCGAAAGTGCCTTTCCAGTCATGTGGCGAGTTGGGGGTCAGCCCGTCGTAAGGATCAGCTTTGGCGACCTGGTAAGGCACTGGCCCAGCCACAGTCCAGCCTCCGTTGGAGCTGGAGAATTCGGCATGCACCAGAGGTGAGGTCGGAGAGCTGCCGCTGCGGAGTACCGCACCAGCAGTCTCGACGATCGCGGCGTCGCTACGGGCGTCTTCTTTCGGGGTACGCACGCCGTTGACGTAGTGCGCCGCGCCGGAGAACACCTGACAGGTCGTGGTATCACAGATGTCGTACCAGGATCCTGCCGCCCGCTGCCTCTCCCGATAGGCCGCCGCATAGGTGCGGGCAGCCACGGCCTGCGCCGCGAGTGCCTGTCGATGCCAGGAGGCAGGCATCTCGTTGGGGACCACCCCTCGCAGATAGGTCTCCATCGGGGTGTGCAGGACGGTGCGGGACCGTCCACTGACCGCGGTGGCATGTACCGATCCGCGCATCTCCTGCCAGGTCCCGGTCGGCAGCAAGACTCTGACCAACCCGGATCCGGAGGTGAAGACGACATCCGCACCGAAGTTGATCCCACTGCTGCTGAACGGTTTCCACGTTCCCGCGGGGTCACGGTATTCCACGGTGACGCTGGTCGTTCCCTTGGCCCGCCAGCGGGTGTATTCCGCTCCTGTCGGCAGAGTCACGCTGCCGGAGGTCCCGGAGACGGTCAGACCTTCGGTGGGCTCCACCACGGTGTCACCGTCGTTGTCATTGATCGCGACCCGGATGGTGTCCTGGGCCAGTTTCTGCAGAACGGTGCCTGGATAGTAGAAGGAAAGGATTGCTCGGTGGTCGAGGCCCGCGACCTGTGCCGCGCCATAGGCCCCGTACTGGCTCATCCCCCGGCCATGGCCGAAACCGTGCCCTTTCAGCCCCAGCTGCCCTGATGCGGGTCTCGCGATGCTCTCCTCGGCCTGCGCCGACTGCGAAGGGACAAAAACCAGGCAGAGGGTGCCTGCCAGAAGTATGGAAAATGATCGCTGCCAAGTCCTGGTCATCTGTTGCCCTCCTAGAAGTTCTCCATATGTGGGCCACTCTCTCCAGAGTTACATCTCCAGCCCTGAATGACACATAGATTCAAGTTGACTCGCAGACTCCCCCTTCACGGGAGCAGACTTTCCCGTCAGAGTAGGACCTACCCGGATCTCTGTCGACACCCCCGAAAAACCCCATTTCATTTCCACATCGGCTGCTTCTTCATAAAAGTTCAGACATGAGGAAAAACATTTCCTCATGACCCTTGTCGACCCCATGCCGTCGAAGGAGAAACGTCATGAGTTCTGTCTCCCGCACCCCTCGTCGACATACCTTCAGCGTTGTCACAACAGCGCTGAGTGTGTGCCTGGTCGGCGGCTCGCTCTGCGCTGCACAAGCGGTACCCCAACCCACCCCGAGCACATCACAGATCGCCGCCCAGGAGACGGAGACACCCCGGTTCCTCCCGGAGACGCAGCGAACCCTTCACGAAGGACGTCGGCTGACCACCCAGCGGGCGTCCGAACAGCGGCCAGCAGCCGGTGAAGCCCTCCAACAGCTCCCCTTCGGTCAGGACTGCCCGGCAGGCACCAGCCGGAAATCGACTCTGTTCACTCACGGATTCGAGAACAACACCCTGCCCTCCCCCAGTGATTCCGATGGCTGGTCCGTCGTCACCGGTGCTGCGCGCACCGGCACCTTCTCCGCACGCTCCGTGATCCGGGCGAACGACCCCAGCACACAGCCCACGACGCGTCCCTATTGGCAGCTGGCTCTACCGATCCTGAAAAGTGCCGGAGATCGCACCGTCGTGAAGTTCGCGATCAAGGGCGACTATCCCAGCGAAACCGCCATGATCGCGGTGAATTCCGCCTCTGGATGGGCGGTTCCCACCTCCAGCTGGGGAACGGTATCCCTCGACGTGACCGAAGCACTCACCGCTGCTGACGCAGGGAATCTCGACATCCGCTTCGGGAACTACCCCAAGGTCAAGGCCACGGATTCCACCATCGACATCGACGACATCGAGGTGTATTCCTGCGAGAAGGCGGCCTCGGTCCGCGGCGACTACACCGGTGACGGCATCGCCGACCTGCTCACCGTCAATGCCTCGGGCATCCTCCAGATCTGGCCCGGAACAGGTGACCTCCACTTGAGTTCACCGCTGACCGCTGGAACCGGATGGGGTCTGGTCAACTATCTGGGGTCAGCAGGCGACCTCAACGGCGACGGACGTGCCGACGTCCTCGCCCGCTTCACCAACGGCGACCTGATCGTCTACTACGGCAACGGCCAAGCCGGGTTCACCGGCAGCCAGCGAATCGGCAACGGCTGGGGCGGCATCAACAGCATCACCCCGATGGGTGACATCAACGGCGACGGCCTCCCCGATTTCCTGGCCCGTGACACCGCAGGCAATATGCGGCGCTACTGGCTGACCAGTCTCGGAGGCACCCTCACCGGAGGAAATATCGTCGGCGTCGGGTTCAACGGGTTCACCTCGCTCTTCTCGATGGGCGATTTCGACGGCGACGGCCGTTTCGACCTCACCGGGATCCTCACCAATGGTGATATGCGCGTCTACACGACCCTGGCCACTGGCGCCCTGTGGGGAACCGGGCAGAAAATCGGCAATGGCTGGGGATTCCGCCAGGTCACCAGCCCCGGAGACCTCAACCGCGACGGGCGGCCGGACATCCTCGGGCTGGACTCCGCAGGCAATATTCTCGGTTACCCGGTACTCGGCGGTGGCCGCTGGGGAACGACCACCCTGACCGGAACCGGTTTCGGTGCATTCCGTCTGATCGGCTGATCCTCCCGGAGAACGCCAGCGCGGGTCCGTCCCCGATCGGGGACGGACCCGCGCTGGCGCAGCCGATCTTCTCGTTACTGTTCGACGGCTGTCTGTTGCCGAATCGGCGTCCTCACAGCTCCACTGTCTTAGCAGTGCTCGCGGACTGCAGGACAGCCTGCGCGACCTTGACCGTGGCCAGGCCCTGAGCCATGGTGACGATGTCCGATTCCTTGCCCAGAACGGCGTCGCGGAAAGCCTCGTGCTCCAGCAGCAGGGGCTCCTTCTTCGCGAAGCCGTAGCGAATGCTGTCGCCTTCGGTGACGCCACGGAACTGGGCGACACCCTCCCACGGCGTCTCGACCGAACCGTTCGCGTGGAAGGTCAGATCAGCCGTGAGAGTGTCGACGACGAAAGCACCTCGTTCTCCGGTGATGACCGTGACCCGCTCCTTGAACGGCGTCAACCAGTTCACCAGGTGGCTGGTCACCGCGCCATCGGACAGGCGACCGGTCACCGCGACCAGGTCCTCGTACTTGCGCCCGCTCTTGTACGCGGTGTGCGCCGCGACCTGGGTGAAGGACTGCTGTGTAACCCACGCAGTCAGATCGATATCGTGCGTGGCCAGGTCCATCACCACGCCCACGTCGGCGATCCTCGCGGGGAAAGGGCTCTGGCGACGGGTGACCACCTGGTACACCTGTCCGAGCTCGCCGTCGGCCAGGCGCTTGCGGGCCTGCTGCAAAGCCGGGTTGAACCGCTCGATGTGACCGACCGCGCCGACCAGACCGGCCTTCTCGAAGGCTGCCGTCAACCGTTCGGCGGCCGGGGTGTCCTGAGCCAGGGGCTTCTCGACCATCGCGTGGACGCCAGCTGCAGCCAGCTTGGTGCCGATCTCCTCGTGAAGCGCAGTAGGCACAGCAACCATGCAGTAGTCGATGCCCTGCTCGATGAGCTCCTCGACGCTGGAGAGCACCGGACGCCCCTTGGCCACGCCGTGGGGGTCGCCATGAGCGTCCGCCACCGCGACCAGATCGACACCTTCCAGCCCAGCGAGCACCCGGCCGTGGTGACGGCCCATCATGCCCAGCCCGATCAGACCTGCGCGCAGGTTCGCCATCACGCACCTGCCTTCGCGAGAGTGTTGACGGCGGAGACGATGCGCTCCAGATCACTCTGGGACAAGCTCGGGTGAACCGGCAGTGACAGGCACTCCTGAGCGGCCAGCTCGGTCTCGGGCAGGTCGACCTCGACCTGGAAGGGCGTCAACCGGTGGTTGGGCACGGGGTAGAACATCCCCGAACCGATGTTGAACTCCTCGCGCAGCGCCTTGGCCAGGCCGTCACGGTCCTGGGCGACACGCACGGTGTACTGGTGGTACACGTGCACCGCACCTTCCGCGACCGGAGGCGGGGTGACGCCTTCGAGGTGGGCCGACAGGAAGGCAGCGTTCTCCTGACGTTTGGCCGTCCAGGCGTCGACCTTGGTCAGCTGCACGCGGCCGATGGCAGCGTGGATGTCGGTCATCCGGTTGTTCAGGCCGACGACCTCGTTGTGGTACTGCATCTCCATGCCCTGGTTGCGGTACAGCTTCACCAGGCGGGCGAACTCGTCGTCCGCACAGGAGACCATGCCGCCTTCACCGGAGGTCATGTTCTTCGTGGGGTAGAGGGAGAACATCGCGAAAGTACCGAAGGCGCCCACCGGGGTGCCGTTCAGGCTCGCGCCATGGGCCTGGGCTGCATCCTCGAAGAGTTTGATGCCCTTGTCGGCGCAGACCTTGGCCAGCTCCGGCATGTTCGCCGGGTGCCCGTACAGGTGAACGGGGAGGACACCGACGGTCTTGTCGGTGACGGCAGCGGCGACAGCCTTCGGGTCCAGGCAGAAGGTGTCCCGTTCGATGTCGACGAACACCGGGGTCGCCCCCGTGAGCGCGACCGAGTTCGCGGTGGCCGCGAAGGTGAAGGAGGGAACGATGACCTCGGTCCCCGGCCCGACGCCTGCGGAAAGCAGACCCAGGTGGAGACCGGAGGTACCGGAGTTCACGGCCACACACGGCCGGTCGAGGCGGAAGTGCGCCGAGAACTCCCCTTCGAAGGCTTTGACCTCCGGACCCTGCGCCAGCATGCCGCTGCGCATGACGCGGGTCACGGCCTCGATCTCCTCCTCGCCTATCAGTGGCTTCGCGGGTGGGATGAAGTCATTCATGTCGGCAGGTGCCCCTTTCGGCGATCGACGCGTCGAGCTCGGCAGGGGGACTGAACCGCCACCGAAGGCTCAAGCCCGGAGCCGCCGAGACCAGCGTTCCGGACGGTGTCGCGCATCTGCGCGCGGCGTTCCATGCCGACTCTATCGAAAGCGGACCGGCTTGACGGAACCGGCCATGGCCATGGCTTCCGCAGGCCCGTCGGCCATCGGCCCGGTTCGGGGCGGAGCTCCCTCGGTGTCTGGGCATGCCGAAGGTGCGGGGATATCCGCAGGACAGCCGGATATCCCCGCACCTTCGGGGAATTCATCGTGCGAGATTTCCTCGCCTCGACGAGGGGACCCGGTCAGCCCTTGCCGACGACCAGGAAAGTGGTCCCTGCGAAACGTGCCGGGTCCAAGGCCCGACGCCCGTCGACGACAACCTGAACGCCGGGAAGGTCCTCGGAACCGTACCCGCGATAGACAGCGTGGTCGGCCTGCAGGACGGCTACGTCGACGCTCTCCCCCTCCTGCCAAGGGGTGAAGCCGAGCGCGGTGAGTTCTTCGGCCGAGAACATCGGGTCGTGTACCAGGACCTGCGCTCCACGAGAGCGGAGGGCTTCGACGGTCGGGAAGATCCCGGAGAAGGCGGTTTCCTTGACTCCTCCCCGATAGGACGCGCCCAGAACCAGGACCCGCGCTCCGGCAAGATCGCCATAGGCCGCCGCAGCTAGTCCGACGGTGTAGTCGGGCATCTGCACATTGGCCTCGCGGGCGGCTCGCACCACGGTGGCCGACGGGTCGGTGTGCAGATAAAGCCGTGGGTAGATCGGGATGCAGTGTCCGCCCACCGCGATACCCGGACGATGGATGTGGCTGTACGGCTGGGAGTTAGAGGCCTCGATCACCTGGTAGATGTCGATGCCCCGGCTGGCGGCGAACCTGCCGAACTGATTCGCCAAGCCGATGTTGACATCGCGATAGGTGGTCTCGGCGAGCTTGGCCATTTCTGCGGCCTCAGCCGTTCCCAGGCCCCAGACGCCGTTGCCCCGCTCCAGATCGGGACGCTCGTCGAAATCGAGCACCTCTTCGTAGAAGGCGGTGGCCTGTGCCTCACCCAGCGAGGAGAGCCCACCCACCAGCTTGGGGTACTTGCGCAGATCGGCGAAGACCCGACCGGTGAGAACCCGTTCCGGGGAGAAGACCAGGTGGAAGTCCGTTCCTTCGACCAGCCCGGACTCCGCCTCGAGCAGAGGCTTCCAACGGTCACGGGTGGTCCCCACGGGCAAGGTGGTCTCGTAGGCCACCAAGGTGCCCGGCTTCAGACCACGGCCGATGTCTTTCGTCGCCGATTCCATCGCACGGAAGTCGGGGACTCCGTCACCGTCGACGAAGAGCGGGACCACTACGACGACCGCTTCGCTCTGCGCCACTGCATCGGCGGTGTCGGTGGAGGCACGCAGGCGACCTGAGGGCACCAACTCGGCCAGGTACTCGCCGAGATGAGCTTCACCAGGGAAAGGCTCACGACCCTCGTTGACCGTCCGGACCAGGTCGGCGTTGACATCGGCGCCGATCACGTCATGCCCCTTCGAGGCAAACTGTGCGGCCAGGGGAAGACCGATCTTGCCCAAGCCGACGACGGTGATCTTCACAGTACTTTCCTCGTTCTTCCGATCGAGGGGCGCGGCGATCGCACCCCGTCTCCGCGGCAAGCCGCGCCTATCGGCGCCTGCTTCCTCGGCGATCTTAGAGGTTCCCCAGGGTGTCCCCGGACTCAGCTCCCACCGCGTCCTCGCCGCTGTCCCCGTCGGAAGGACGAATCGCCGAACGGCTCAGATCTGTACGTCGGTCGCCGGGTGGAATTCCCGCAGTACCCCGGTCAGAGCGTCCACCACCCGCGGGTCGTACTCGTACCCCAGGCCCAGGTAAATCCGTTCCAGCCCGACCCGGCACTCTTCGACCCGAGTAAGGTCGAGCCGCCCTCCATAGTCGTCAAAAGCATTCGCAACTTTGATGATCCGTGCTTCCAACGGCGTATCGTGCTGCCCCGACATGACGCGGTGATAGGGAACGGCCTGATGCCGGACGAACTCCGCCAAAGGCATCGGTGGTCCACCCCGTCGCAGTACTTCCGCACCGTCGTCGGCGATGCGCTGCTGGTCGTTCGTGGCCGCCTGAACGGTGGCACCGCGGGGCAGCGGCCTGCGCAGGCCCAACTGCCCGACGTCGTGCACCAGCGCGGCTTCGGTCAACAGTTCGACGTCATGCTCGGGCAGCCGCATCTTTCGGCCGATGGCCCGGGACAATTCACTGACTCTGGCACCGTGCCCGGCCGCTACGAATCCCAGTTCCTCCGGCATACGGGACAGGGCCTGAACCGACTGGGAATAGGTCTCCTGGACCTGCACATATCGGCTGACCCCGAAATCGGTCATCGCCAGCAAGGCCAGCACCAGCGGGATCCCGATGAGTCCGCATACCGAGACGGTCAGCGCCACGAGAGCCCCGGTCGCGGTCAGCGCCGCTCCCATGGGCACCGCCGATCGCATCTCGGCGGAAACGAACCTGCGCCAGCTCACCCCCGCACCGTCGATCGAGCGCCCGGCCGATCGCAGTGGCGCCTCGAAGACACCGGTGAGCGCTCCGATGACCACCAGCACGGAAGCGAGCAACCACCCCGGCCAGGTGTAACTGGCGATCTCCAGGGTCCGCCCCCCGAAGATCGGCATCTCTCTGGCGACAGTCGCCGCCAAGGCAACAGAGAACAACCGGGTCGCCCCGTCGAAAGCGGTCGCGCTGTCGCCCAGGGACGCGCATCCGCGCCACGCCCGGACGAGAAGACCGAGGAGCTGCCCAGCTGCCACCGTGATGAGGACTTCTGCGCTGGAACACAGGAAGAGCTCATCCGGCAACCTGGTGGTCACGGCCAAGGCCATCCCGGCTGCGGCAGATGTCGCCGAGGTCGGCAGACGCCCCGGGATCTCCAGTCGAAACTGTTCTGCGATCACGATGACCACCAGGAAAGTCAGCAGAACCGGAGCCCCACCCGACTCGATCCCCCGAAAGACGTTCCCCGGCATCAGGACACATAGAATCACCACAGCCGCCACGAAGAAGGCGACGATCGACCGGATCCGACGAGCACTCACCGGAAACGCTCCCCATGCCGTGGTGCCACGGTGAATGCACCCTCAGATCGGTTTAACACGCCCGAGTTCTGCGCAGCAGCTGGGCGGACCGCACCTCGCCGTCGACTCGCCGCCCCCGGCAGTTCCACCTGATCCGTGCCCGGCATGGTCGGCGGCTCCCCATCTCGCTGCACCGCTGCTGCGGTGGGAGCCATGCTGTTCGCACCCATGACCGGAGAAAGCCCGTCCGCCCTCCTCACCAGCTGAATTCGCTCGTCCGCGTTCTCATCAGGGCCGGAAACGGAATCGACCAGCTCGTCCGCGATGACATCAGACATGGCCGGCAAGGTGTGCTGATCCCACAGCCAGGCCCCTTCGTCAGCTGGATCGACACAGGGCGACCAGCTACGGCCCCGCATCACCTGCGCGAGCACCTCGATGATCTCCGGATCCAGGTGTGTTCCGGCAGACAGCCTGAGCTCGGCGATCGCATCAGCTGCACCGACCGCTTCCCTGACACCTTTCGTGGTGGTCAGAGCGTCGAAGGCGTCCGCAACAGCCAGTATTCGCGCGAGCAGCGGGATCTGCATGCCTCGCAGGCCGTCCGGATAGCCACGGCCGTCCATCCGTTCGTGATGAGCTCGAATGATCGGTGCGGCCTCGGCGAGGAAATCGATCTGCCGGACGATCTCAGCAGCTGTCACCGGGTGGGGGATCAACGCCCGCACGTTGGTGTACGGGCCAGAGCCACCACGTCTGGTGTCTGTCGCACAGAGCACACCTTTCATGCCCAGGTCATGCAATTTCGCTGCATGAGTAAGCACCTGACGTTCGTTCTCTCCCAACGCGAGATGGGCTGCGATCAGCTGACAGACACGGTCCACCCTGCGGGCGTGCGCAGCCAGCCGTCCGTCGTGGCTGTCGGCGGAGGTCGTGAGCAAGGTCAGGATCCGGGCGTGGGCGCGCACCTCGTCGCCGTATTGCACGTACACGAAACGCACGATGGCCAGGGGTGCTGCCATGAGGAGGGCACTCAACGGACCGACACCGGCTGCGCCCCAGAGCAAGACGAAGACAAAGGCGATGATCCCGTAACCGAGGTAGAGAGGAACCAACTCCCGCACGCTGCCCAGCAGCATCGACCGCAGGGACCCCCCGGTGATGGCCACCATGCCGCCCAGCACGAGAACGTTCAGCAGACACATCACGAGATCTGCGATGAAGAGCGGTAGGGCCACCTGCCACCCCAGGAGTTCTGGGGCCATGCCAGGCGCAAGATCGTGGATCCCGCCTGCTGCCAGGTAGGCGATACCGCCGGCCAGTGACATCAGGCCCATCATCAGGCCGTTGAAAGCCGAGACGATGGACAAGCCATAGGTCCGGTCCGCGAAGGCGGTGACGACGCCAAGGATCCCTGCCGCGATCGGCCCGTAAAGAACCAGGCAGGCCAACAGGATCGCGGTGGTGAAGGAGTTGGCCGCCGCCCCTGTGGGAGTGTCCCGGGTGAGTGCGCTGATCAAGGCCATCAGTGCAAGGACGAGGATCCCGGGCAGTTCCTCGAGACGAACCGCACCTCTGGTGCCGATGTACAAGGCCAGCGCGCACCAGGTCAATGCCAGGAGGAGAACATACGCAAAAGGCCCCCGCGACGAACGCGGGGACCTCCCAGTGGGGGCGGGTTCTGACACGAACGACCTCCCTGGGGCGTATTTCGATCGGTTACATCAACGAGCAGCGGGGGTCCACCACCAGGTGCGGCGGCCGGTGTGCGTTGCGTGTGTCATGGTCTATCTCCTTGCCCCCGGGGCTGACGGGGTCGAATGAAGGGGATTATTCATGCTTGCGTATGGCTGGGGTCCGTGCGACCGCTGCGCAAAGTTCTTCGCACGAAAGAACTTCCAAGAGCGGCTGGCCCCTTCTTGCCACAACTCAATATTGACACTCTTCCGCCCTTGAGTCGACCACATATTCGAATTCGCCAATAAGTCAGACTAAAGATCGCCGCAGGAGTACCGAAGAGATTTATTCTCTCAACAATTGTCCAGAACGCACGTCCAAGAATCGCATCCCGGTTGATTCTTCCCGGCACAGGAAAAACGTACGCCTGCTGTCCCCCACTCCGACCTGGCAGCTTGGCCCAGGTCATATGCGACACTAGGTCGACGTATGTTCGCCCACCCGGCCGTCCTGAGCCGGGCACGGAGGACGACGAGCACCACCACGACGAGGAGACGAGCACCATGAGCAAGCGCGCCCGCAAACGTCGCGACCGCAAGAAGAACAAGGCGAACCACGGCCGCAAGCCCAACGCCTGAACCGCTCTTGCACACGAGGAGGGGCTCCCCCCGGATCGGGTGGAGCCCCTCCTCGCATTTCATGTCGGGCTCAGCGCTCCGTACGCTCCACACGCACGCTCGTGATCCGCGTCATGATCGACATCCGCAAAGCTTGAGGAGCGGCCTCCCCCTGGCAGGACCGACGGATCAAAGCCTTCAGCAGGACATCCCGCTCGTAGGCGCTCATGCACTCCCCGCAGTCGTCCAGGTGCGCCCTGACCCGCTCGCACTCCTCAGGTGTCATCTCCTTGTCGATGTACTCGAACACCCGCAACAGCACCTCCGAACAGTCGGCATGACCGCGGTGCGCCCCACTCTGTTCCCGGGATGGCCCCGAACCCTGCGCGAACACGCTCATACCTCGCTCCCCAGGAAGCCCCGTTCGCGGGCGTAATCCGTGAGGAGCTCCCGCAACTGCCGCCGCCCCCGGTGCAACCGCGACATCACCGTCCCGATCGGGGTCTCCATGATGTCGGCGATCTCCTTGTAGGAGAACCCCTCGACATCGGCCAGGTAGACCGCCAGGCGGAAATCCTCACCGATCGTGGCGAGGGCCCGCTTCACATCGGTGTCCGGCAGGTGGTCCAAGGCCTCCATCTCAGCGCTGCGTAACCCCCTCGACGTATGGGACTCCGCGCGCGCCAACTGGTAGTCCTGCACTTCGGCAGCATCGGATTCCAGCGGCTGGCGTTGTTTCTTCCGGTAGGTGTTGATGTAGGTGTTCGTGAGGATCCGGTACAGCCAGGCCTTCACGTTGGTGCCCGGCTTGTACTGGTGGAAGGCCGCGAAAGCCTTCGCATAGGTCTCCTGGACGAGGTCCTCGGCGTCGGCCGGGTTGCGCGTGGTCCGCAAGGCGGCCGAGTACAGCTGGTCGAGATAAGGCATGGCCTCCCGCTCGAACCGCTCTGCTCGCTCAGCAGTGGTTTCCTTCGCCACGTCCACAGCATCGGCTGCTGCGCCGAGACCGCCAGGACCCGTCGCCGTCGACGCCGGACCACCGGCAACTTGTGTCGTGTCATTCATCGCTGTCCAGCGTAACGGGGTATTCGTCGGTCCACTTCCCGACCCGGACAGGAGAGCGGGTGAATCAGGAAGACCCGCATGCGAAAGAAACACCGATGCTCCTCACCAGATTGACCGTCGGCCTGGGAGGAGAACACCGACCGGACGCTCGACATTCCCACCGATGCGGGCCACCACGAGAAGCTCACCTTCCGCGACGACCATGACGCTTCGACGTCCGGGGCCATTGACACGGTTGCAGCCCGCTCTCCGGCCGATACGGTAGGTGGCAGAGCGGCACCCGCATCGTCGCGGGCACGCCGTCCGCACCATCCGACATCGTCAGGAGGAGCCATGACACTGGTACGCCGCGTCGCCCGGCCTGCTTTGGCAGCGATCTTCGTCACAGGTGGTATCGACGCTCTGCGGAACCCCGGGACGCGTAGCGAACTCGCCCGGCCAGTGGTCGAGACCCTGTCCGGTCTCACCGGGCTGCCCAATGACCCGGCCCTGATGGTGCGCGTCAACGGAGCCATCATGGCCATCGCGGGGCTGGCTCTGGCCACCGGCCGGATGCCCCGAGCCGCAGGCGGCCTGCTCGCTGCCTCACTCATCCCGACGACCTATGCGGCCCACGCCTTCTGGAAGGAAGAAGATCCCGCCACCCGTAGACAACAGAGCCTGCATTTCCAGAAGAACCTCGGCTTGCTCGGCGGCGTGCTCCTCGCCGCCGTCGACACCTCCGGAAAACCCGGACTGGTGTGGAGAGCCCGCCAAGCGGCCCGGTCCGCGAAACGAGAAGCCCGGCTGGCCGCCGCCGAAGCCAAACTCAAAGTCACCCATTGAGGAAACCGTCGTGACAGACCCTTCTTTCAGACCCTCGTCCTGTGACGCCGACATCCTGGCCCGCCAGGTCGGCGTCACAGGCGCCTTCGAACCCACCGGAACAGCGAGCACACGTCTGACGCATGCTCCCACCGGATGGTCGGCACCTCATTCCCCTACGCCGGTCGATGCCCAGGTGAGCCTGCCCGGCAGTAAATCCCTCACCAACCGTTATCTGGTTCTGGCAGCACTGGCCGGGTCCGAGTCCCGCTTACGTCGCCCGCTGCGCAGCCGGGACACCTTACTGATGGCCGAGGCACTGCGGTCCCTCGGCGCCCGGATCGAGGACCTGGGCGGCGAGGACACGGAAAACGCCGACTGGCTGGTCACCCCCGGACCGCTCCGTGGCAGCGCCCACGTGGACTGCGGCCTCGCCGGCACCATCATGCGTTTCCTACCTCCGGTGGCGGCGCTCGCCAACGGCCCGGTGCACTTCGACGGTGACACCCAGGCCCACGGCCGTCCGATGGGTCCGGGGCTACGCGCGCTGCGCGACCTCGGGGTGTCCGTCGAGGGGGATTCGCTCCCCTTCACCATCGGCGGCCTCGGCGCGGTCAACGGTGGCCGGGTCGTTCTGGACGCTTCCAGCAGCTCCCAGTTCGTCTCCGGGCTGCTCCTGGCCGGGGCTTGTTTCGACCACGGGCTCACCGTCGTCCATGACGGCCCCCCGCTGCCTTCGGTACCGCACATCTCGATGACTGTCGAAGTCCTGCGGGATGCCGGCGTCGACGTCGACGACTCGACTCCCCACCAGTGGCGGGTCGAACCCACCGAGATCCATGCCTTGGACGTCCAGGTCGAACCGGACCTGTCCAATGCTGCAGCCTTCCTCGCCGCCGCGATGGTCACCCGAGGCCGGGTCGAGATCCCGGGGTGGCCCCGACACACCACCCAGGCCGGGGACACCATCCGGGAGATCTTCGCGGCCATGGGCGGAGAGGTCGACCTCGGCCGGGACTCCTTGGTCGTCACCGGGCCGGAGCATCCGCTCGGCGTCGACCTCGACCTGCACGACGTCGGCGAGCTGACTCCGGTGGTCGCCGCAGTCGCGGCTCTCGCCTCGACGCCCTCGACGCTGCGCGGGATCGCCCACCTGCGGGGGCATGAGACCGACCGGTTGGCTGCCCTGGCTGCGGAGATCGGCGCGCTGGGCGGGCAGGTCGACATCCTCGAGGACGGCTTGTCCATCACGCCCCGGCCACTACGTGGAGCCCGGCTACGCACTTACGCCGACCACCGTATGGTCATGGCCGGAGCCGTGCTGGGCCTGGCGGTACCCGGCGTCGTCCTCGACGATGTCGCGACCGTCGCGAAGACCATGCCGGACTTCCCTCAGCGGTGGGCCCAGATGGTCGGCAGCGATACCGCGAGCCCGAATGCGAGTTCCTCGTCAGAACAGCCCTCCGGACTCCGGCACGATTCCCTTGCCGTTCCCGGCAGCAGACAGGAGCTTTGATGGCGCGCGGCGCCGATCGGTACGAACACTACGAGGACCGGGTACGTTCTCGGCCGAACCGTCGAGGATCTCGCCCACGCACCAAGGACCGTCCCCGTCATGCGGACGCCGTCCTGGGACGGGTCGTCGCCATCGACCGCGGTCGATACACCACCCTGGTCGAAGAACGCTTGGTCATGGCGATGAAAGCCCGAGAGCTGGGGCGTAAGAGCGTGGTCGTGGGTGACGAGGTCGGTCTGGTCGGCGACATCTCCGGGTCGCCGGATGCCCTGGCCCGGATCGTCCGGGTGCAGGAACGTCGCAGTGTCTTGCGCCGGACCGCCGATGACACCGACCCGGTCGAGCGGGTCATCGTGGCGAATGCGGACCAGCTGGCGATCGTGACCGCCTTGGCCGATCCGGAGCCGCGCCCCCGGATGGTCGACCGTTGCCTGGTGGCCGCCTACGACGCGGGTCTGGATCCTCTGCTGGTCCTCACCAAGTCGGATCTGGCTGATCCTGCGGATTTCCTGGCCCGGTATTCAGAGCTGGGTGTGCGAGCGGTGGTGACCTGCCTCGACGAGGAGACTGCCGGCACGGTGAACGGCGCCGAAGGTGTCCTCCACCATCTGGTGGACCGGGTCACGGTGATGGTGGGACATTCCGGCGTAGGTAAATCGACGCTGGTGAATGCCCTGGTGCCAGGGGCCGGGCGGGCCACGGGTCAGGTCAACGATGTCACCGGCCGGGGGCGACACACCTCGACCTCAGCAGTCGCTCTGGCACTGCCCGAAGGCGGGTGGGTCATCGACACACCCGGAGTGCGTTCCTTCGGGTTGGCGCATGTGCCACTTGCCGAGATCGTCGGTTTCTTCGACGACCTGGCTCCGGGCACCGAGGGCTGCCCCCGCGGCTGTTCGCACGACGAGACGGAGTGTGGTTTGGACGTCTTCGTCGCCGACGGTGGCGCCGGGGACGGGGGCTCGGCCAGATTGGACTCGTTACGGCGGCTGCTCCGCGCCCGTTCCGGGGAGTCCGACCGGGACGACTGAGCCAGCACGACATCTGTTCCGGGACAGCTCTGCCCTTCTCCCCTTCCGGGCAGAGCTCCCGGTCTACCCTGAGCCGATGACGAAGAGCGAGAAGAAGACCTCGACCGGTGCGTCGCCACGTGCCCCCAAGATGGACAAACGGGTGTACGAGGCCGAGCTGCTACGGCTCCAGGAACAACTCGTCGAGATGCAGGAGTGGGTGCGCTCCTCCGGTCAGCGGCTCGTCGTCGTCTTCGAGGGCCGGGACGCAGCAGGCAAGGGCGGCGCGATCAAACGGGTCACCGAATTCCTGAATCCGCGGGTCGCTCAAGTGGTGGCCTTGCCCGCACCGACCGAGCGGCAACGCACCCAGTGGTACTTCCAACGCTATGTGGAACATCTGCCTGCCGCCGGAGAGATCCGTCTGTTCGACCGGTCCTGGTACAACCGGGGCGGGGTGGAACGGGTGATGGGCTATTGCACCGCTGACGAACACCGTCGTTTCCTGCGGCAGTGTCCGATCTTCGAGCGGATGCTCATCGAAGACGGCATCATCCTGCGTAAGTACTGGTTCAGCGTATCCGACGCCGAACAGGAACGCCGGTTCCGCAGCAGACTGACCGACCCGATGCGCCGTTGGAAGCTCTCCCCCACCGATCTGGAGTCCCTGACCAGGTGGGAGGCGTACAGCCGCGCCAAGGACGAGATGTTCGTGCACACCGATATCCCCGAAGCCCGGTGGCGGGTCGTGGAGTCGGAGGACAAGAGACGGGGACGGATCAACATGATCGCCGACCTGCTCTCCTCGGTGCCTTACGAGCCGGTGGAACGCGCCGAGCTGGCCCTGCCCGCCCGGCCTGCTTCGACCGGGTACCAGCGCACCGACCGCAGCCTGCAGTGGGAGGTGCCCGATCACGCCTCGACGGTCACCCGTGACAGCAGAACGCCGAAGGAGAGCACCCCGTATCAGGATCCCGAGGAGAGCTGATTCCCCGGCCGCAGATCAACGTCACCGGGACAGCTCGTGCCACACCGCGAAGGCGCCGCTGTGCCCGACCTTCACCGTCATCCAGATCGCTCCCATCGCGATCAGGGTCGCGAAGACAGCAGTGACCACGCTTGCCGCCGGGGGAAGCAGCGGCGTCGCCGGATAGGCCTCACCTGCCCCTGCCGGTCGACGACGAGCGGCCCGCCGGGACCAGAGCGTGGCCGCCATCGGGACCAAGGCACAGACCAGGAGCAACAGCGCCACGAGCGGAAGAACCTCCCCCGCCTCGGCATGTTCGCGCACCAGGTCGCTCCGAGGAACCCGACGCTCGAGTTTCTCCCCGCTCTCCTTGGCGGCCACGGTCAGTCCCACGACGACCAGGTCCAAGAGGACCACCGGGAACGACCAAGCGACCCATCTGCCCGGACGCCACAGCAGCACCGCCGTGGCCACAGCAGCCAGGGGGAGCAGGACGACGACCCCATGGACCAGCAACGGGTGCGCGGGTAACCCTGCGATCGAATCGAACATGGCATCCATACTGCTCAAAATCCGCACACGACCACCCGAATCACGTTCCAACACGCCGGACGGGATACGTTGGTGGACATGCCGACGTACGACGACGACCTGCGCCTCGCCCATGTTCTGGCCGACGCCGCCGAACGGGTCACCATGGAACGATTCAAGGCCGCCGACCTCCACGTCGACACCAAACCCGATCTCACCCCGGTCAGCGACGCCGACCGGGCCGCAGAAGAGCTCATCCGCAACCAGCTCGGACGCACCCGCCCCCGGGACAGCGTCCTGGGTGAGGAGTTCGGCGAGACCGGCACTTCCCCCCGTCGATGGGTCATCGACCCCATCGACGGCACCAAGAACTTCGTCCGCGGGGTTCCCGTCTGGGCGACGCTCATCGCACTCGTCGACGACGACGACCCTGTCGTCGGCCTCGTCGCAGCCCCGGCGCTCAACCGTCGCTGGTGGGCGGCGAAAGGGACCGGGGCGCGCACCGGGCGGAGCCTGTTCAGCTCCACTCCCCTTGCGGTGAGCGGCGTGCAAAGGGTCGAGGATGCTTCCCTGTCGTACTCCAGCCTCACCGGATGGCGGACGAGCGGACGCCAGGAAGGCTTCCTCGGTCTCGCCGAGACCTGTTGGCGGACCCGGGCCTACGGC
Source organism: Austwickia chelonae (assembly GCF_003391095.1). Classification (NCBI taxonomy): domain Bacteria; kingdom Bacillati; phylum Actinomycetota; class Actinomycetes; order Micrococcales; family Dermatophilaceae; genus Austwickia; species Austwickia chelonae. Next base: position 2,018,355 of record NZ_CP031447.1, read on the forward strand.
GACTTCTGGTCGTACATGCTCGTCGCCGAAGGCGCCTGTGACATCGCTTGCGAACCCGAGCTCGAGCTGTACGACATGGCTGCCCTTGCGCCCATCGTGACGGAGGCCGGTGGCCTGTTCACCTCGTTGGAAGGCACGCCCGGCCCGTGGGGACCCGGTGCGGTCGCCAGCAACGGGCCCCTGCACGACGAGGTCCTCGCCCGGTTGGCTGTTCCGGCCAGCTGACCGGAGCAGCCTCCTCGGGGGCGTTCAGGCCCGTTTCGTCTCCAGGAACTCACTGATCCGTTCGATCGCTTCGGCCAGCATCTCCACCGCGGGCAGGGTGACCAGGCGGAAGTGGTCGGGAGCGAACCAGTTGAAGCCGGTACCGTGGGTCACCAGGATCTTCTTGGCCCGCAGCATCTCGATCACGAAGGCTTCGTCGTCGTCGATCCGGTAGACCTGCGGGTCCAACCGGGGGAAGCAGTACAGCGCCCCGCGCGGCTCGACGCAGGAGACGCCAGGGATCTCGTTCAGCATCCGCGAGGCGAGCTTCGCCTGTTCGTAGAACCGTCCGCCGGGGACGATCAACTCGTTGATCGACTGGTAGCCGCCCAGTGCGGTCTGAATGGCGTGCTGGGCCGGCACATTCGCGCACATACGCATGTTGGCCAGGAGGTTCAGACCCTCCAGGTAGTCCTCGGCCAGATCCTTCGGCCCGGTGACCACGACCCACCCGGATCGATAACCGCACACCCGGTAAGCCTTCGAGAGACCGCTGAAGGTCAGGCAGAGCACGTCCTCACCGGCGTACCGGGCAGTGTGATGGTGCACCGCATCGTCGAAGAGGATCTTCTCGTAGATCTCGTCGCTCAGGACGACCAGGTCATGACGTCGCGCGATGTCGACCAGGCCTTTCACGGTATCTTCGCTGTACACCGCCCCGGTCGGGTTGTTCGGGTTGATGATGACCAGGGCGTGGGTGTTCTCGGTGATCTTCGCCTCGATATCGGCCAGATCCGGGTTCCACCCGTTGGTTTCGTCGCAGCGGTAGTGCACCGGGGTGCCCCCGGACAGGCTGACCGCGGCCGTCCACAGCGGATAGTCCGGCGCCGGGACGAGGATCTCGTTGCCATCGTCCACGAAGGCTTGCAGGACCATCGTGATCAGCTCGGACACACCGTTCCCGATGAAGACGTCATCGACCCCGACCGCGGTGAGCCCCTTGTCCTGGTAGTACTGGGCCACTGCGGTACGAGCCGAGTAGATCCCCCGGCCGTCGCTGTATCCCTGCGCCTGCGGCAGGTGGTGGATCATATCGGCCAGGACGGCATCCGGTGCCTCGAAACCGAACGGTGCCGGGTTGCCGATGTTCAACTTCAGGATGGTGTGGCCTTCGGCCTCGAGTCGCTGCGCCTCGGTGAGGATCGGGCCCCTCACGTCGTAACGGACATGCTGCAACTTCTTGCTCTGGCGGATCCGACGCGTCATACCGGGCAGTCTTTCATCCCCGTGCCTTGTCGATTCACCCCAGATCCACCCCGGAACCGCAGGAACCGGATCATCCAGCCAGGATCTCCACGTCGCCCAGGCCCAGTTCTTCCAAGGGCCCGGTCAGGACAGAAGCGTCCCCCACGATCACCGCAGTCCAGAGACCATCGACATGAGCGAGATAGGCCCCGGTCAACCGTTCGGGAGTCAGCGTGCGCATGTCCTGCAACACCTCGGTGGTGTGCGCGGTGGTCAGCCCTTCCATGGCCCGTGAGGCCGCCTCGTCCGCGACGGCGTCAGCCGTGGCATACCGCCCCGGAGCCGTCCGGCACAGATAGTCCACCCCGGACTGGACCTCGTCCGCCTCGAAGCCCTCCTGTCCGGCGTCGAGGATACCGATGAGCAGGTGCAGGGCGTCAGCGGTGACTTCGGTACGCACCGACCCGCTGGCGACGAAGAGTCCCGATCCCCGACGGGGACGGAAAGCACACCTCATCCCGTAGGTGTACCCCTTCTCCTCCCGCAGCAGTGCGTCGATCCGTGCGTGGGGGCTTCCGCCCAGGACATAGCTCAGCACCGGATACGGTGCCCATCCCCCGGCCACCGTACGGGTAGGGCCTGAGCAGCCGACGTACAGCTCGCTCTGCACACTGCCGGGCCGGTCCACCAGGACGATCCGGCTGCGTTCCGGTCGCGGCACGGAAGAAACAGGAACCGGCGCAGCGCTCTCCCCCGACCAGCCGCCCAAGGCCGATCTGACTTCGTCCTCGATCGCGAAATCCGTCATATCGCCGGCGACGACGACCACTGCCCCGGCAGGTCGCACGACCGCCGCATGATAGGCGATGACATCTTCCCGAGTGATCCGGGAAACGGTCTGCGCGCTTCCGCCGGTCGGTCGGGAAAGCCGATCGTCCTCAGCGTAGAAGGAGTTGGCGAAGGCCAGCGCAGCTCGCTGCCCCGGGTGGTTCAGCTCCTGTTCGACCTCCGAGAGCCGGGTGCGTACATGCCGACGGACCTGCTGTTCGGGGAAGGTCGGCGAGGTCAGGACCTCGGCGAGCAGCTCCAGGGCAGGGCGGGCGTGCCGACGGGTGACGTCCATCTCGACGATCAGCCCGCGCTCCCCCACTCCGGCAGCCAAGGCGATGCCGTGCCTTTCCAGGAGTTCGGCCATCTGCTCGGCGTCATGGGCGTGGGTTCCCTCGTCGAGCACCCGCGCCATGATGGTGCCGACGCCTTCGATGTGTCGTGGCTCCCCTGCGAGGGGAGCCGGAACGACGACGCGGATCGACCAGACATGTTGTCCGGGGGTGTCGTAGACCAGGAGCCTGGCACCGTTGTCGAGGTCGGCGCTCTGCGGCACCGGGAAGGTCCAGGCAGCTGCCGGGGCGACAGATGGACGGGGCGGTCCTTGGACGGTCATGCGTCTTCTCCCTGCGGTCGGACGGCCACGACGGCGCGGCATTCGGGGCGCAACCAGGCCCGGGCGGCATCTCGGACCTGGTCTGCGGTGACGGAGGAGAGCCGGTCGAGGTAGGTGTTCACGGCGTGGGGGTCGTCGTGGAGGCAGGTGTACTGGCCGATGGTGTCGGCTCGTTCCTCCAACGAGGCCAGCCCGGACAGCCAGCTACGTTCGCTCTGGGCCAGGACCGCTTCCATGTCGATCGGAGTGGGCCCCTGCTCGGCGAAGTCGGCGACCAGCTCGCACAGACGGGCCTCGAGGCGGTCGAGGTCGACCCCCTCCGCAGCCTGGACGACCAGATACCCCAGGGAGACCCCGTCGAGGAGGCCCAGGCTGCCTGCCGAGACGAAATCGGCGAATTCTTCGTCGCGGACCAGTGCTCGTTCCAGCCGGGAGATACTCAGCCCGCCCAGACAGTCCATCGCACAAGAGGCAGCGAGGTACTCGGCGGTGTGATCAGGGGGCAGCCTGAACCCGATGTACAACCGCTCGGAAGGCACGGCCTCGGTCCATTCACCCCGGACCGGGGCGGACAGCGGGCCGAGCGGGTCGGCGACCGGCTGTTCAGGGATCTCTCCGGAGGGGATGACCCCGAAGTAGCGTTCCGCAGCGTGGAAGGCCTCGTCAGCGGTGACATCACCGGCGATGGTGAGCACCGTATTCCCCGGAACGTACCAGTGCCGGTAGAAGGCGTGGACGTCCTCGAGGGTGGCCGCGTCCAGGTCGGCCATCGACCCGATGGTCGGATGCTGATAGGGGTGGCCGTCGGGGAAGATCAGACCGTACAGGTGGTTCAACGCATTGCCGTAGGGAGCATTGTCGTACCGCTGGCGTTTCTCCTCCTTGACGACATCGCGCTGGTTGTCCAGGTTCTCCTGGTTCACCGCGTCGAGCAACCATCCGTGGCGGTCGGCTTCCATCCACAAAGCCAGTTCGAAGGCTCCGCTGGGGACGGTGTCGAAATAGTTCGTCCGGTCGAACCAGGTGGTGGCATTGAGTCGCGCACCGTGCGCCATGAGCGTGGCGAAGTGTTCTCCGCAGGACACCTGCCGGGACCCCTGGAACATGAGGTGTTCGAAGAGATGCGCGAAGCCTGTCTTACCCGGTGGTTCGTGACGTGAGCCCACTCTCACCCAGATGTTCACCGCCACCGTGGGAACGCTGTGATCCTCGTTGACGACGACGCGGAGCCCGTTGGGGAGTGTCCGGTCGACGATGTCATAGGCGAGCGGCATTCCCTCACCCTAACCTCAGAGGGGTGAGTGATCCGTCACCCGGTGGGGTGGTGGATCACCGGAGTCCTCCGATCCACCACCCCGAGGCTTCAGGAGCGGTCGGTCCTGTCCTGCGGAGCAGGTGCCGGGATCTCTTCCCCGCGGATGAGCCGTCCGCTGGTCCGGGAGCCCAGACGCCCCATCGCGAGCCGGCCGACCATCTGCTGGTTGGTGGTGGCCCGTTCAGCACGGCCGCTGCCGATGAAGGTGATGAACCAGCGCAGCAGCGTCGCCAGCTGCTGTTTGAAGCCGGTGATGTAGAGCAGGTGGAGCACCAGCCACGCGACCCAGGCCGGGAATCCCCACAGACGGAGGTGCCCCACGGAGACCACGGCCTTGTACTTGCTGATCGTGGCCATGGAACCTTTGTCGTGATAGGAGAAGGTCGCCGGGCGCGGGTCACGGCCCGCGCCGGCCGCGGCGAGGTACTCGCGGATACGGTCGGCGGCGAATCGGCCGGACTGGATGGCCCCTTGGGCGACGCCGGGCACATCGGGGACGGACATCAGGTCACCGACGACGAAGATCTCGGGGTGTCCGGCCAGCGTCAGGTCGGGCTGTACGAGGACCCGGCCGGAACGGTCGGTCTGCGCACCGACCTGTTCGGCGACATGTCGACCCAGCGGGTTCCCTTGGACTCCGGCTGCCCACACCTTGCAGATACTCTCGATGCGTTCGAGCCTGCCGTCCTGGTGTTTGACGACGACACCGGTGGCATCGACATCGGTGACCATGACGCCGAGTTGCACCTGGACCCCGAGTTTCTCCAGCTCCTTCCGGGTGACCTGGCCGAGCCGGTCACCGAAGGTAGGCAGCACCTGCGCTGCGCCGTCGACGAGCAGCACGCGGGCGTCGGAGGGATTGATGCGGCGGAAGTTCCCGGCGAGGGTGGTGCTCGCCAACTCCCGGATCTGCCCGGCCATCTCGACCCCCGTCGGGCCGGCACCGACGACCACGAAGGTCATCAGGCGCTCGCGGACCTCCGGGTCTTCTTCGAGTTCGGCTTGTTCGAAGGCGCCGAAGATCCGGCTGCGCAGTTCGAGGGCGTCGTCGAGGGTCTTCATGCCGGGGGCATAGGTGGCGAAGTGGTCATTGCCGAAGTAGCTCTGCCCGGCCCCGGCTGCCAGGATCAGGACGTCGTAGGGAGTGCGGGTCTCCTTGTCGTGGAACCGGGAGGAGACGACCCGGTTCTCGACGTCGATCTCGGTGACCAACCCGTGCAGCACGGTCGCATTGCGCTGACGACGCAGGATCGCCCGGGTGGGCGGTGCGATCTGTCCTTCGGACAGGATCCCGGTGGCCACCTGGTACAGCAAGGGCTGGAAGAGGTGCTGGCCGGTGTCCGCGATCATCGTGATCTCGACGTCCGCAGTCTTCAAAGCCTTGGTCGAGAACAGCCCGGCAAAGCCTGAGCCGATGACGACAACCCGCTGCTTGGCAGTGGTGCGGTCACGTCCGTCGCGCATGGTTCTCCTCGTCGGGAAAATCTGGTGATGCCGCTCTCACCACAGAAGTTTCGGAAGAGATGAGCGCAGCCGCAGTGATCCACACGGCCCTGTGCGCTCTGCGGTCGGCTTCGTCTCCGTGCGGTGGCGTTCATCCCCACCCCGGTGAGCGCGACAAGAGGCAAGGCCCAGTCTATGCGCGTGATTCAGGACGTCTTACCCCTGGTGCCGCTTTGTGTCCAGGGACCTTGGGGTCCCATCTGACCTAGCTACGTGGACAGGTCGATTCGACGGATCTTCCGTCGCCTCGTCCCCCGGGGCGGGCGCGGGCACCATCGGTCCGCGGGGCAGCCCCGCGAGGGTTTCGAGGGTCTGGCCAGCAAAGTCAGCCCAGAAGACCTGGATTGTGGTCGACAACGAAGCTTGATGCGAGGACCGCATTTCTTTCACTGCGACACGCCGTCTCCTTTCGCTATGACACGCCTTCTCTGCTGGTCACGGAAAGTCAACGAAAACCGAGCCGCCAACCCACAAAAAATATCATTCCTCCACCAATCCGGTCATAAAGGGTGTAAATTTCTGATCGACGACGGCCAATCGCAAGCACATCAACCCGGTGTTCCCGTAAGTTTCTCGCCAAAGGAGATGATTAACGATGCTGTTGGCTTAAACCGCCCTTAGCTTGTCTTGGCGATGACTCTTGCTGCGGGCGCCATCCTATTCTGCATGAGCAAGGGTTGCAGCTTCGAGTGGATAACCACGAACGGCTGGAGGGTTTGGGAGCAGAAGGTTGCCTGCCGGATTCCATAACCCCTGCTGACGGCGGTGGGGGCCCTCCAGCAGGCCTGGTCCGAGCGCCCTGGAACGGCCCCCACCCCCGTGGCTCACCTACAGGAATCGGCGATAGTGTCAATGGTCACCGCATAGATCATGAACTTACTTATGGAAGTGTGCGCAATGAAGAAAAGTGTTGTGATGGCCCTTATTATGGGCCTTATCACAGGATTCATAATAACCGCGCTTGCTATGGGCTTCACCTTGATGGTGGCTCTCGGGCGCGAAGGAGCGACTTCCATCCCTGGGCTCATCGGCATCACCAATGGTGCGCACGGGTTCGAGGCATCGACCGGGATCGGAATCCTCGTGGTGCCTCTCGTGGTGTCGGCGGTGTTTGTCGCGGCGGCCGCAGCCCGCTCTGCCCGCTCGTAGTGTCTAAGTCTGCCGCTACTCGTGCCCTCGTTTACGAGGTACTGAGGCAATGGGGCCCCTTATGCGCTGCTACCTCGCTGACATTCTTCATCGCGACGTTACCGTTCCGCGCACTGGGCGTGCCAGAGGTCGCGCTCGTGGCCGCACTCCTGCCGTGGTGCGGCGTGTTCTCGGTGCTGACGCATGAGTTCGGGCACGTGTGGGCGATGCCTTCGAACAGGATTCGGGGAGTCGAGGTGCGGACGTTGGGAGTTGCCATCGTCAGTGATCTGTATCCCGGACTGCGTGGGGCGTTCGTTAGCCTGGCTGGACCGTTGGGTGCAACCTTGACGGGCTGCGTGATCATGTTCGCGGCACCCTTGCCCTTCCGGCTTCTTGGGCTCCCGTTCCTGGTCCATTGTGCAGCGCTTCTACCACCCTGCCGGGACCATCAAAATCTCGTAGAAGGCATCAGGAGCATCACAGCCCGGGGTGCTGATCAAGGGTGAGGAGAGATCGTGCTGAAGCTTTCGCTTGAAAGCGTCTCGAAGATGTATGGAAAAACTCTCGGCGTCGATGCCGTGGACGTCGAGATCCGGGGCGGCCGGGTGCTCGGTCTTCTGGGCCCGAACGGCTCGAAGTCATGGCCGAGGCAGTGCGTCTCAGGGAGGCCTTGGACCGTCTGCTGGGAGCAGTATTCCCACGGGATGCGTCGCAAGATCTCTCTTCTGGGGGCACTCCTGCGTTCCCCGGAGGTACTCGTCCTCGACGAACCGCTGCGCGGGCTGGACCCCGAGAGCAGCTCGCTGATCACCCGGCTCATCCAGCACCAGCGGGCAGCGGGCAGAATCGTCATTCTCTCCACGCACGACCTGCTGGTGGCGGAACGCTATTGCGACGATCTCCTCATCCTTGACCACGGACGGGTGGTTGCGTCTGGCCCCGTCCAGCAGCTCGTATCGGCAGGCGAGACGCTTGAGGACTCATTCCTGCGCATCACGGGCCTGGAGGAGTCGACACGCGCGGCGAGCGAAGCCCTTGCCGGGCTGCTAGGCCTGGCACCGCAGGAGCTACAGCTCATCGCGGACGACGCGGGCCGGAGCGAGGTTGTCCGATGAGTCCTGGCCGGTGGGTCGTCAAAGCCCTCGTCCTGCAGTGGCGGAACGCCATTCGGCTGCGCACCGGGCTGCACGGTTGGCGGCTCGCTGTGGTCCTTTCCGGGGCCGGGGCCGTCGCCTGGAACGTCGGCATCACCGGAGGACGCCGCTCGACAGTCACCATGGCGTTCGATGCGACGGTAGCGGTTGTGACGATGGTGGGTGCCCTCGCCCTCGGGGGCTGGGCGGTCCCTTTGGCCGCTGTGTTGAGCGGCAGCCTCCCGGACCCGGTCGCGTTCGTGGCAGCCTGCGCGCTGTCGTCACTCGTAGGTCTTGTCGTGACCGTCGCATGCTGGCGTTGGGCAGAGACTCTGACCGAGCTGGCGACCCGAGGCAACGGTTCCGCCGCGCGGAGCGCGGCCGTCAATGCGCGCCGCCCGGTCGGGATGACGTCAGTCGGATTCCACTGGGGACGTGTACCTGACGGCCTCCCCCTGAGTGGCCAGATGGCGGCGCTGGCTATGGCCGAGGTCATGAGCACGTTGCGGCATCCCGTCGTCGTGGCCAATGTCGTCCTATTCCTCGTGCTCGTCCCCGCGGCTGCCCTCCTACCTGAGATGGCACGGCTATCGGTGGGCCCCCTCCTGGCGATGGTCCTCGCCTGTCTTCTCGCGGTGCTCTCCGAGAGCAGCTATGGCCGGAGTCTGTCGACACAGTGGATGAGCCGTTCCACGACTCGCACGAGAGGAGCGTGGATCCTGCCCCAGCTCGCCGCAACAGCTGTCTTGACCTTGCCCCTCGCGATGATCGCTCCGCTGGTCATCTCCCACGGTTCGGCATCGGGCCCCGTCTACGCATCGACGCTGCTGACCGTGCTGGTTGCAGGGTCCAACGGGTGGCTCGGTGGTGTTCTCGTCCCCTATTCCGACTCGTCACCCGGCTCGATGTGGATCTCGACGTCCGTCGCCATCTTCCTCACCGGGCTGTGGGGATTCGTCGGGGACAACGCAGGCTGGTTCGAGCAGCCGCCGCTCTTCGCGCTAGCCGCCATCTGCTGGGCGGCCGTGGCGGTGATGGCAGGCAGCGTCATCGGAAGGAGTCGTGAAGCACTGCGGGCGTAGGGCTTTACCATGCCGGATGAGTCTCCCGCTCAGCAGGTTGCTGCGCCGTGGTCGGCGTCCGATGGCCAGCACACCACCTTCCGGGCCGAAGGGTTCGCCGATATCAAGCGGTCCAACCTGGGGTGACCGGCGCTAAATATCTACGCGGTCCGCGCTCTGATGTCCCTGTTCTGGGAGTCCGCCTGAGTGTCTTTTCCCCGGCGGCGGCGAAGGCCCCCATCGGGGACTCGGCCAGGTCACTGCCAGATGACCTGACGACCTGGCATAGCGAGCAGTTCCCTCTCCAGACCCGCCGGACCCACGAAAAGAGCGGTCGCCCAGGCATCGGCCTCGACGATGTCCGGCGAGATGACACTCACCGACCCACGACGCCATGGCCTGTTCCCGGTCACAGGATCCACCAGGTGCGCCCCTCGCGCGGAACAGCCGGACGTGGCCACAGCACCGGCGTAGAGCTCGACGACCTCGACGAGCTGTCCGGAAACGTCCGGGTCCGCGATCCCGAGCCGCCAGGGGCGCCCGCCTCCGAGCGACTCATCGGTCCCGCCCACCATGAGATCGCCACCCGCGTTGAGACAGTAGGCGTGACCTTCCACAGCAGCGAGATGTGCTGCAGCTCGGGCGACTGCCCAACCCTTGACCAGCCCAGTCGGGTCGTAGGACAGTTCTCCGGTCGTCTCCTCGGGGAGGAGCGCGGAGAAAAACCCCGCAGTGGCTTGGCGGTAGTGCTCGCACAGCGCCGCCACCTCGTGCATCTGCGGACTGCAGTCATCCCAGACCAGCTCCCCACGACGCAGCCGGGACAGTTCGCTGTCGACGCGCCACACGCTGAAGGTTGCTTCGATCCTGGCCAATTCTGCGTAGGCCTCGTCGACAGCTGTGCTCACGCGTGGAGAGCGCGGATCCGGCCCGCGCATGTGGATACTCACCGGCATTCCCATGAGCCGACGTACCTGCGCGGCGACATACGGATGCGGCGACCCCGGGACGGGCAGAACCGGCAGATCCGCAGGGTCGGTTCTCATGCCCGAGCCTGGTCGATCGCTGATTGGAGCGACCCCCGGTAGCCGTCCCAGGTGACCGTCGCTCCGGATACTGCGTCGATCTCCGCAGACTGGGCTCGCACTACGGCCGCGTCGTACTGCGGGACGGCCCGAGAATTGATCCGTTGGTCCTTCGCGCTGCTGTTCGGGTGGGCCAAGGTCTTCGAGCTGGTGATCTTCCCGCCGGACACGACGATCTGCACCTGGACGTCCCCGTACCTGGTCCGGTTGGCACCGCCCGTGTAGGTCCCGTCCTTCAACGTGACCGGAGGCGCTGTTGCCGAGGCTCCGGAACCGGGCAACCGCGGACCGGTCGGTCCTCCCCCGGAACCTGCAGCGCCTGCGCTGCGCGCTTCAAGGCTGGTGTGATAGCCGAAAGCCAGGGCCACGGCGGACAGCGTACTCACTCCGACAAACAGGTTGCGACGTAATCTTCCCGGTTCGGCTACCGCGGCGGGATTCCGCAGATTCGGGTCCCATCGGTTCATGGCTGAGGTCCTCGTCAGTCGGTGAAACGTTCGCTGTGGATATGGGCGGATGGAACCCCGGCTTGGAGAGCTGCCTTCTCCACAGCGTCCATCCAGGCCTTTGCACCGCAGACAAAGATGTCGTGCGCGGCAACCTGCGGGACCAGACGGGTCAGGGCGTCTACGTCGGAGATCTCCTGCCAACTCTCGGGAAGCCATGAGCGCCGCCCATGAACCCTATTGCCTTCCAGAAGGAACAGCTCTGCCCCGGCCTCGGTCACCGCTGCGTGCAGCTGTGGCAGAAGAGCCGCGGAGCCCAGATCGCCGACCCGGTAGATCACCGTGGCTTCCCCAGGCTGCAAGGACAACGACTCCAACAGGGAGAGCATCGGGGCGATACCGATTCCGGCAGCCATCAACAACGCCGGCCGGCGACGACGTACACCTTCGTGAAGGCGACCGTAGGGACCTTCGATCAGGACCCGAGTGCCTGTTCGCAGAGTCGCCAGACGTCTGGCGCCGTCACCTACGCCTGCCACAGTGATCTGCAGGGAGCGCCCGTCAGGTGCAGCGGACAACGAGTAGGGGTGCGCGCGGGTCCACCCGGGCCCGTCGAGGAACCGCCACAGGAAGAACTGCCCGCCGACGACAGGCAACCGTTCCAGCTCTCGGCCGGTCATGGTCACCGTGGTCACTCCTCCCGCTGAAGCACTCACCTCGGTGACGACCAGCCGGTGACGCAGATTACGCATGACCGGCAGCCCTACCCGGAACAGGAGCACGGAGAGCGCCGCAACTACCCAGAGAGTCCACCAGTACACGGTGGCCACCGGGGAGGACAGGAAATCCGCTCCGGCCCACAGTTGATGCGGCAACGCGAGAAAACACCCGAGGTAGGCATACAGGTGAATCAGATGCCATGATTCGTAACGCATCCGGCGGCGAGCAGCCCGCACCGAGGACAGAACCACCAGGCACAGGGCCACCGTCCCGAGCGTTGCCAACAGCATCGCCGGCATCTCGACGACCACGTCGACCGTGGTCTTCCAGAGCAGTGACCAGGACGCCCCCGCATACCCGAAGAGGATCATCCCTAGATGAGCCATCATCAAGGCGAAGGAACCGAGACCGACCACCCGGTGGCCCCGGGTCAGCACATCCTGACCGAAAGCTTTTTCCACCGCAGGTATCCGAGCGATCATCAGTAGCTGAATGAGCAGGAGATCTGCGGAGAGCAACCCGGTGAGCCGTCCCATGGAGGTCCAGCCTTCGGCTGCTGAGGTTGCTCTGCCGACCCCGCCGTTCGCCCACCACAGCCACAGGACGAACGCCAGACTTACCCATATCGCTGCTACTGCGCAGGCCGACCACCATCGAGGGATGTGCGGGGTCGATAGCCGGGTCGCCGAACGGCCGGCATTGACCGGGAACACGCCGAGCAGGTTCTCCCCCGGTTGCCCCGCGGTGACGGCTGTCGTCTCATTCACGAGCGGAGGTGCCATGGGGGTCATGTCAACAGAATCGGTCGGATCCCCGTCAGGAGTTTTTTCTCTGGCTGTGGTGCGCCTGTGAAAGTGGGGCGGCAGCTCAAGTGAGCCTGCCCTCGACATCCCAACGACATCGTCGATCTCACCACGACATCGAAAATAGTTCCCTAGACTCATGATTCGCCGGTCTGAGCTAGACCGCGAGCGAGCTCCCCGGCCTTCCCCGGGCAGCCCCGAACGGACAGGTCGTGGAAAGGCCCCAGATGCAGAAGAAACAGCTCGTCGGCCGGGCGGTGACCACTGCGGTCGTCGTCGTCCTCGGGATGCACCTGACCGGGTGCGGGAACGGTAAGCCTCCGGAGGCGGCCGCACCGGGCACCACGTCCAGCAGTACCTCGGCCACCTCATCGGCCAGTCCGTCCACCTCGGCCACCAGCACACCGGCGATCGAGCCGGGGACGATCCCGGGGACCGGCCGTTTCCAGGTCGGTGTCGACATCCAGCCCGGAACGTACGTCTCGGAGACCGCTCCGGGAACGATGTGTTACGCGGCCCGGCTCACTGGAAAAGATTCACCGGACCCGCTCATCACCAATCATGTGAAGAAGGGGCGCACTGTCGTCACCATTCAGAAGACGGATGCTTTCTTCGAGACCCGGGACTGTGCCACCTGGAAGAAGCGCTGAGATCAGGTCGTTCTGCCCTTCGTCGGGGCAGGACGACCGACCGCTCAGTAGACGTGCACCGTGGTACCCACTACGGCCCGGTCGTACAGCTTTTTGGTGACTTCCCAGTCTCGCGTCTGGATACACCCATGGCTGCCGACATAGCTGTCGCTGTTCAGGGCGAAACCCGAGGAGTAGTGGATGTAGAGCCCGACCTTCGGGTCGAACTTCATTCCCCAGGGCATGTAGACCTTGTACGGGTAGGACCACCATTGGTCAGGTGTCTTCGCCGTGATCTGCCAGGTGCCCTTCGGGGTCTCGTAACCCGGGCGGCCGTAGATGACCGGGGTGGACAGTTGCTCCTCGCCGTTCTCGAAGTAGCGCAGCGTTCGTTCGGCCAAGGACGCACAGACGATGTTCTTCTTCTGCTTGCAGATCGCCGGGATCTCACTGGCCGGTGCAGCGGGTGCCACCGGCCGGTCGACGGAAAGCGCCCGGACATCGTGCTGTCCGAGCTCGGGCGCTGCAGCTCGGGAGGAGCCGGCACCGAGTCCGCTGATGGCGATGGTCAGTCCGGCGACAGCGAGTGTGCGCAACGCGGTACGAATGGTCATGACGCCCCTCATGATCGTGTGCCGTGCCGGCGGACCGGCCTCTGTCACTGGTTGCGGATGGAGATCACCTCGTGCTTCGACGGTAACACCTGCGCGCCATCGCCCAAGGAGCGACCAGGACTCGTATCCCTTTTGAAATACGTTGCCAATCAAGGTTGTCCGCATTTCATGGGTCAGTGCGGGTCATCAGGGTCGACGGTTGCACGCATCCGGGAAGCCTGGGCCCTGCTCCCCAGGACCAGAGGCACCCCTCTGAAATAGACGAAGGGCCCCCAGCTATAAGCTGGGGGCCCTTCGTCACTACTCACTGAGTAGCGGGGGCAGGATTTGAACCTGCGACCTCCGGGTTATGAGCCCGGCGAGCTACCGAGCTGCTCCACCCCGCGTCGGTATGTTCATTAGCTTAGCAAAGGTCGGGGCGCCCGTCCAAATTGACGGAGAATTGCTGTCTACCAAGGAAATTCAACATCACTCCTAGTGCGGGCATCGCCCCTGCTCTGACCCAAAACCCCGAAAAAAGCCCGAACAACAGGACGGGCCGGGTGGTAAAACACCACCCGGCCCGAAACCTGCCTGTCTGTCACTTGCCCGCAGGCGGAGTCCCCTCAGGCGTGCTCGGGAGCTGGCCCGAGGTCTTCGTCGCCTTCTCGATCGCCTCCTGCAGCTTCTTCTGCGCGGTGCCATAGGCCGTGAAGTCGCCCTTCTTCAGCGCCTCCTGGCCCTCCGAATAGGCCTTCTGAGCTTCAGCCAGCAGAGCCTTCAACTCCGCAGACGGATTCGGCGGCGTATTGTCGGTCGGCGGCTTACCCGGGGTCGACGGCGCCGGCTGGTCCGTCTTCGCCCCCGAATCACCACCGAACAGCTGGTTCAACGCCGACTCCAAGGTCGCGCCCCAAGCCAACTTGTCCCCGAAGGAGACCACGATCGCCTGGTTCAACGGATACGACGTCCCCGCTTTGCCGCTGATGTAGATCGGCTGCACGTAGAGCAGACCGCCACCGACCGGCAAGGTCAGCAGGTTGCCCTTCTGCGCCGTCGAACCACCCTGGTTCAGGTTGATGAACTGACTCAAGGTCACCGAGAAGTCCGTCGAGTTCTGATTACTCGTCGAAATCTGGTTCTGCACCTGCGCCGGGCCCATGATGTTCGTATTCGCCGGCAGCTCCAGCAGCCGCATCTTGCCGTAGCCGTCCCGACGTTTACCCTTCTCGTCCCCGGCATCGGAATCGACTGCCAGGAACCCGGTGAGGAACTGACGGTTCTCACCTGCCGGAGTGAACGAGGTCGTCAACGAGAACGCCGGATCCTTCTGCCCCGGCATCCCGATCGACAGGTAGTACGGCGGCTGACCCGCTTTCTGGTCCGCAGCGGTCGGGTCCGTCGGCACCTTCCAGTAGTCGCTACCCGAGTAGAAGGCCGAGGCATCGGTCACGTGATAGCGGGACAACAGCTCACGCTGGACCTTGAACATGTCCTCCGGGTAACGCAAGTGGCTCATCAGCGCACCCGAGATCTCGTTCATCGGCTTGACCGTCCCGCCGAAAGCCGACGACCACGCCTTCAACATCGGGTCCTGGTCGTCCCAGGCGTACAGCTTCACCGAACCGTCGTAGGCATCGACAGTGGCCTTCACCGAGTTACGGATGTAGTTCACCTGCCCGGCCCGGATCTCCTGCACCGACTGCCGCGACCGAGTCACCGCATCCGTGGTGGCCGTGTCAATCGACTGCAACTGGCTGTACGGGTAGTGCGCACTCGTCGTGTACCCGTCGACGATCCACTGCACGCGACCGTCGACCACGGCCGGATAGGGGTTGCCGTCCAGGGTCAGCCACGGAGCGACCCGCTCGATGCGCTCCTTCGGCGTGCGATGGTCCAACATCACCGAATGGTCACCCACCTGCTCGGAGAGCAGGATGTTGTACTCGCGGTATTTCACCGCGTAGGCCAGACGCTTGAAGATGTTGTCCATCTTCACCCCGCCGTTGCCGGAGAAGGTCGTCCGGGACTCTCCCTGGTCCGACTGGTAGTCCAGCTCCCGCGGCTGCACACCCGGAGCTTCACCCACGATCGAGTACGTATGGGTCTTCTCACCGAAGTAGATCCGCGGCTCGAACTCGCCCAACTTGCCGACCATCGGAATGTCCTTGGCGAAGAACACCGGCTCGCCACGAGCATCCCGCTGCGTGCCATAGGCCGCCACCAGCCCGTACCCGTGGGTGTACACCGTGTGGTCGTTCACCCAACTCCGCGAGGGCGCGCTGGCCAGGTCCAACTCGCGGGCCGCGATCACCGTGTCCTGACGCTTGCCGTCGATCGTGTACCGGTCGACGTCCAGGACGTCCGGGAACTGGTAGTACCGGCGCAGACCCTGCAACTGCATGAAGGTCGAACTGACCACCATCGGGTCGACCACCCGGACGCCGGGGATTGTCGCGGCATCGCCGGAAAGACCACCCTTGTCCGGCACCTTCTTGGCCTCGTAAGGCTTCCGGTCGATCTGGTCCAGCCCGTAGGCCGCCCGGGTCGCATTGATGTTGTGCTGCAGGTAAGGAGCCTCCAACGACTGCTCGCTCGGTTTGACCTTGAACGCCTGGATCGCCGCCGGGTAGGCATTGCCCACGACCAGGGAGACCACCACCAGGATCCCCAGACCGGTCATCGGATACCGCCACGAACGCGTCCAGATGGAGGACAGGAAGAGCAGCGCACAGATCACCGCGGCCCCTGCCAGGATGCCCTTCGTCCACAGCACCGCATTCGCCTCGGTGTACTGCAAACCGGTGATCCGACTCGAGGAGGTCACCGCGAGCTGATAACGATCCAACCAGTAACCCACCGCACGTACCAGCACGAAGGCACCGGCCAAGACGGCCAAATGGACCCGCGCCGACTTCGAGGTGTGCACACCATTGGCGCCAACGGCCAGGCCGCCGTACACATAGTGCGTCACGACAGCCGCCATCACTGCCAGCACCAAGGACATCGTGAAGAAGGACTCCAGGAAGAGGTACCAGGGCAGGTCGAAGACGAAGAAGCCCACGTCCTTGCCGAAGGTCGGGTCGGTCTTCCCGAAGGGCTGCCCGTTCAGATACAGCAACAAGACCTTCCACTGGCTGGCCGCGGCCAACCCCCCGAAAGCGCCCAGCACCAAGGGCACCGCCACGATGGCGGCCTTGCGCACCGGGTCGAGCATTTCCCGGTAGCGGTCCAAGACCTGCTCACGCTGCGAAGCCGGTGCATAGACCGGTCGCATCCGGTAGCCCAGCACCAGACTGGAGGCCACCACAGCGCCTGCGATCACCATCCCGCCGAGGAAGAGCGCTACCTGAGAACCTATTTGGGTCCAGAACACGCTGCTGTACCCGAGGCTCTGGAACCACATCAACTGCGTCCACACGAACGAGCCGAAGACGGCCAGAGCCATCACCACGACCAGCACCAGACCGGTGACCGCCAGCGGAGAAGGCCGCCACGGTTTCATCTGTGGATGCGGCATCCGCGGACCGCCCGAACCCGGCTTACGTGGGCCCTGCGGCCCGCCGGAACCGGAGCCACCGGCTCCCGGCCCACCGGCGAAACCACCGAAGCCGAAACGGAAGCCACCGCCTCCACCACTCTTGTCGCCATCGCCCGGACGTCCCGAGCCGCCCTGGTCACCACCCGACGGTCCACCGGGTGAAGCCGACCCGCTCGCACGCGGCACGAAGCCGCGTTCGCCGTCGAAACCCTGCTGACTCACGCCCACCGCCATCCTGATCAGTCAAACCTGCACAAAACGGGCACTCAACCCCGACCTTACGGGGCTCACGTGCTCAACGTACATATACGACAGTGAGTTTCCCACCGAGCTGTGATCATCCGGCACGATGAAGGGGTGACCCCCTCTCTACGACACGTGCATCCGCCCCTCGTCCAATGCGCCATCGAGACCGAGCGCTATGTCGCCGGCGCAGGCTGGGACCAACCGGTCCGCCTCTTCGCTCTCGTCGACACCGCCAAGCTCCTCGCCGCCGAGCCCGCCCTCGCCCATCAGCTCAAAAACCTGGACGACGAAGCCCTCTCCGCCATCGAACAGGAGGACCTCCCTCCGGCCGACCCACTGGAGGACTTCCTCGCCATGCTCGCCTGGCCCGCCGATGTCGATGGGGTCGCCATGGCCGTCGAGCGACTCGTAGTCCCACCCGAGGCCGAAGTCGATCTCCCCGAAGACCCCGACGAAGCCGCGCAAGCACTCGCCGAACACCCTGACCGCGTCGACGTACGGCTACTCGTCGCCGTCACCCGGGACGGCGAGTCCACCTGCCTGCTGCGCCAACGCCCCCATGACAGCGACGACAAGGTCGCCATCGGTCAGGACATCGCCCCCGAGCTGGTCACCGCGCTCGCCGCGACCCTCCAGGTCTGACCCCTCAGCATCCGGGAAGAGCATCGCCGCGGCCTGCGGCGATCTCTTCCACGGCATGTTTGGCCGCCTCGAAGGTCGCCACCTTCACCACCCGCAGCCCGTCAGGGATATTTCCCTGTACCGCAGAGCAGTTCGCTTCCGGGGACAGGAACCACTCCGCATCCTTGGCCTGGCGTGCGCCACGCATCTTGTGCTGGATGCCACCGATCGCGCCGACCGTCCCGTTCTCGGCGATCGTGCCCGTTCCCGCGATCCGCTTGCCACCGGTGAGCTCACCCGGCGTCAACCGGTCGTACAGACCCAAACTGAACATCAACCCGGCCGAGGGACCACCCACGTCATCCGCATGGATCGACACCTCGACCGGGAAGTCGAAGATGGAGGACAAGCCCACCCCGATCAACCGACGTCCGTCCTTCGCCACCGAGGACACCGACACCGGCACTTCCTTACCCGCCCTGAGGACGACCAAGGAAAGCGCCTCGTCGTCCTTCAGCTCCTGGATCCGAGCCCGTAGAGCTGCTCCGCCGGACAGCGCCTTTCCCTCCAGCGAAACGATCTGGTCCCCCTTGACCAGAGTCTTCGCCGACGGCCCGTCCTCCAGGACGGCCGCCACCGTGACCTTCTCCGGAACCTGCAGACCTGCCGCACGCAGCGCCACCACCTTGGCCTCCGCCTGTGCATCGGCCATCTGAGCCTGCGTCTGTTGACGGATCTGCTTGCGCGTCACATCACGCGGATAGACCTCATCCACCGGACGGATCTCCGTCCCCGGCTGGAATCGGGCCACCAGGTAATCCCACAACGTGATCTCCCGCTCGCGCCCCCCGTAGAGCGCCACCGTGGTGAACGACAGTTCGCCCGAGGTCCTATAGGTCTGTCTGCCCTTGACCTCGATCACCGGTTTGCCATTGATCTCACCCAAGGTGTCGTACACCGGGCCTGGGCGGAAGAGCACGTACGGCGGATGGATCAGGCTGCCCCCGGCCACGACCACGATCGCGGTCACCACCGCGGCCAGGAAGGTCCACGTCCGGGACGACAGCCCCCTGACCCGACGCTCTTCACCCTGGAGCCACCGGCTCATGGAATACCCACCCACTCGTCATCACCGTCGGTGAAGATCTGGTGCTTCCAGATCGGCACCTCTGCCTTCAACCGATCGACCAGCAGATGGCAGGCCTCAAAAGCCTGCCCCCGGTGCTCGGCGGACACCGCAGCCACCACGGCGACACCCCCGATCTGCAGATCGCCGACGGCATGCTGCACCGAGATCGCCACCAGGCCAGGCCGCTGAGCCACCTCGGCAGCGAGTTCGGCCAAACGCAGCGAAGCGGACGGATGCGCCGAATACTCCAGACGCTCCACCTCACGACCATGATCGTGGTCACGGACCCAACCGACGAAAGTCGCCACGCAACCGGCTCGGGGATCGGCCACCTCGGCAACCGACTCGGCCAGCGACGGTTCCGGACCGACAGTCGCGCGCACCACACGGGCGGACAGGGACGAGCTACTCACGGATGAAGTATTCCTTCCGGGCGGACGCCCCAAGGGAACGTCACGAGGCCGAGCGTGGTTATCTGGAGACAACCATCTTCTCAGGTGCGTCAGGAGACATCGTGTCCGATACCCCCCGCCGCCCGGGCGGCGATGACCAGCCGGACTTCGCTCAGCTGTTCCAACAGTTCCTCGGCGACCCCAACAACCCCGCCATGTCCGAGGCGATGCGCTCCATGGGGATGGACCAGTCCAATCCCGCCATGATGGGTGCCCTCGCCGCACAGCTACGGTCCTTCTTCGAAGAGGCCCCCGCCGACGGCATCAACACCCAGTTGTGCGCCGACATGGCCCGCCAAACCGCTGCCGCCGACGGCGACCCGGTCGTAGGAGACGTCGAACGACGGGAGGTCATCGACGCCGTTCAGATCGCCGAACTCTGGCTCTCCCAGGCCACCACTCTGGACTCCCCCTGCGCCCCGGCCCAGGCCTGGAGCCGCAGTGAATGGGTCACCCGGACCCTCGACCGCTGGATCAAGATCGTCTCCCCCGTCGCTCAGGGGGTCAACACGGCCGTCGTCACCGCCACCCGAGGGCAGCTCGAACAGTTCTCCGGAGAGAATCCCCCCACGGTCCCCGGTATGCCTCCCGGTTTCGATCTGAGCGCCATGATCTCCCAGTTCGAACCGATGCTGACCCGGATGAGCAGTTCCATGTTCGGCGTCCAGACCGGACAGGCGATCGGCACGCTCGCCGCCGACGTCGTCTCCGCCACCGAGGTCGGACTCCCCCTGCTCAGCACGCCGACCGTGGCCCTCATCCCTGCCAATGTGGCAGCCCTCGCGGAAGGGCTGGAGGTCGACATCGCCCAGGTACGCCTCTACCTGGCCCTGCGTGAATGCGCCCGGACCCGGCTGTTCAGCGGGGTCCCCTGGCTGGAGTCCCAGCTTCTGGCCGCGGTGGAGGCCTACGCCCGAGACATCACCATCGACACCGAGGGCATCGAACGCAAACTCGCCGAGATCGACCCGCGTGACCCCCAGGCCATGCAGCAGGCGCTTTCCAAGACGCTCTTCTCCCCCGACCCCAGCGAAGCCCAGAAAGCAGCACTGGCACGCCTGGAGACCTTGCTGGCCCTCACCGAAGGATGGGTGGACGTCGTCACCGGGAAAGCCTGCGAAGGTCGGCTGCCCCAGGCGGCAGCTCTCTCGGAATCCATCCGTCGACGCCGAGCCACCGGCGGACCCGCCGAAGCGATCTTCGGCGAACTCGTCGGCCTGCATCTGCGCCCGCGCCGTCTCCGCGACGCGGCGAACCTTTTCTCCGCATTGGAGAGCACCGGCGGACAGAGCGTCCGCGACAGCGTCTGGGCCCACCCCGACGTAGCTCCGACCGCTGCGGACCTCGACGACATCCTCGGCTTCGTGGGACGCACCTGCGGCGGAGGGAACACCGAAGGCGACGACGGTCTCGGTGGGCTCGGTGGGGAGATCGACGCCGCACTCGCCCAGATCCTCGGTGCCGCCGAGGCCGACACAACAACGGCTGCCGAGGGAAAACCCTCGACGGGACAGGCGTCGACGCCCCAGGACAAACCGGAGAAGGATGACAGGCCTTCCCAGGGAGAAGACCCGGGCAGCGGAAACACCCCGCCACGCTCCTGACCTGCGTACCGCCGATGGACTCCCTGCCTGCACACGGCGATGCCCTGCGGGTCCTCCGTTCCTGGTCTGCCCCTGAGGCAGACCAGGAACGGCTTCGGCGTCGTTTCCTCGACCAGCTCCACCGTCATCCCCGGGCGACGGCCAAGGACGGCCCGCCCGTCCACCTCACGGTCGGATGTCTCGTACTCGATCCGACCGGGCAACGCATCCTGCTCACCCACCACCGCAAGGCCGACGCCTGGTTCCAGTTCGGCGGACATATCGACGCCGACGACCCGAGCCTGCGGGCCGCAGCGCACCGCGAACTCCTCGAAGAATCAGGGATTCCCGACCTGACCCTCTCCGAAACCCCCTGCCATCTGGACGCGCACACCCTCGCTGCCGCGTTCGGACGGTGCAGGGAACATCTCGACGTCCGGTACGCCGCCGTGGCTCCCGCCGATGCCCGGCCGCTCACCAGCAGCGAATCGCACGATGTCCGCTGGTTCGACGTCGACCACCTCCCACCCGCAGCAGCAGCCGACCTGTCCGAGCTCATCCGAGCCGGCCGGAAGATGTTGCCCCACCTGGATCGATGACCCATGAGCTCTCCCCTCGGCGCTGTCACCACCCCCCGGAAGAAACGACGGAGAAGCATCCCCGCCTACTGGCTGCCCCGCCAGCACGGCGCGTGGGCGATGCTCGCCGTGCCGGCCCTCGTCGGCGGGCTACGCCACGGATGGGGTCTCCTCCAGACCCTCCTCCTCCTGCTGCTGTTCAGCGGCTACTTCCTGTTCAATGCCACCGGGCTGGCCCTGCGCAGCCGCAAAGGGGCCCGGCATCGGGCCGCGATGGTGACCTACACGGCGATCAGCGCCCCCTTCGCGGTGGCCCTGCTCGTCCTCGACCCCGGCCTGCTGCGCTGGTTACCGATCTATCTCCCGCTCGCGCTGGGCAGCCTGTTCTTCTCCTGGAAACGCCGGGACCGCGCCCTGGCCAATGACGCCATCACCATCCTCGCCGCCTGTCTGTACGCCGCAGTAATGGCGTGCGCGCACGACCGTCCGGGTGATCCGGTCCAGGTGACCGCCTGGGTCGTGACCGTCCTCTTCGCCTATTTCTTCGGTACTGCCCTGTACGTGAAGACCCTGATCCGTGAGCGCACCAATCCGGGATTCCACCGGGTATCCATCGGATACCACGCGCTGTGCCCGCTGCTCTTCTGGACGATCTCACAGGTGTTGGCCATCCCCGCGTCAGCTCTTCTCCAAGGGCTCACCACGGCCTTCTTCGTCGCCTTGGCCGTGCGGGCCTGGGCCATGGCCGGGCGGCGGGTTCGGCCGATGTTCGTGGGGCTCGGAGAGATCGGCGCGTCCGCCGTCCTGCTGGCTCTTCTGCTGTGCTGGTGAGCCCGGCGCGGTGGTGCTGTCCGCCGCGCCGGACGGCCCAGGTCAGTCCAACCAAGCATTTCCGCCGAGCTTGAGCGGGCGAATGTCCAGAGCCGGGGTGATACCGCTGGCCGGTTGCAACCCCCATTTCTCCATCGCGGCCCGGACCGACTCTGCCGCATCGATATTCATGGGGCCAGAGGTCCACATCGCATAAGGAAGGTTGATGAAGCGTCCCTCTTTGACGGCTCTGAGCTGAGAACTCGCCGGATTCGACTTGAGGGCTTCAACCTTCGCGGAGAACTCCTGTGCCGGATAGTCCACGAAGGCAATGAAGTCGGGGTCGGCTGTGGTGATCCGTTCCCAGCTGACCCGGGTCCAGGTGTTCTTCACGTCGGCCAGAGCATGACCGGCCCCTGCGGTGTCGAAGACAGCTTGGGGAGCGCCGAAACTCCCACTGGAGAGAATCTGATCGCTGGAACTGTCGAAAAGGAAGGCCACCGGTTTCTTCGCTGCTTTCGGTGCCTTCTCCAAGGCTTCACGTCGACGGGTGATGTCGTCGACGACACCCTTGGCGATGTCGTCGTGCCCGGTGATCTTGCCGATGTTGAGCAGGTCTTGCCGCAGAGCCTCCCAGGGCGGGATCGTACCCCGGGTCTTCCCGTCGTTCTGCAGACAGGTCTCGCTGAGGAGGTAGGAGCCGATGCCGCGCTCCTTGAGCGTGTCCGGAGTGAGATTCTTCGCCTCGCTGAAACCGTAGTTCCATCCGGCGAAGGCCACCTGCGGGCGAGCCGCGACGATATTTTCCATCGTCGGCCCCTTGGGAGAGACCTGCTTCAGGCTGTCGACCTGATCACCGTACTTCAGCCGCAACAGGTCCTGATGATTCTTCAAGCCGCTGACCGCGACGAGTTCGGGATGCGCACCGACAGCCAGAGCGATCGAGATGATGCTCCCGTCGTACGCGAAAAGTCTTTTCACCGGGGCGTCGTAGGTGACATCACGTCCGCAGTTGTTCACGGTCACCTTGGCACCACCGGGGCCCGCAGCAGAAGTGCTCTTCGGCGACCCGCAGGCGGTACAGACGGTCAGCGCGCCCACCGCGAGAAAGGAAATGGCCAGTCTGGTGCGAGGTCTCATGATTCCTTCCCTGGCGCCTCGTCCGGCGCCGGCACGGGTGAACGGGTCAGTACGTCATCGATGAGCAGGCGTGTCCCCTGCGTGTGCGGGTCGTAGACGGTGTGGGCACGAACCCCGAAGGCTTCAGCGATCACCTCAGGGGTCAAGGAATCCACCGGATCGCCGGCAGCGACGACCCTGCCCTGAGCCAGAACGATCACGGCATCGAAATGGCGAAGCACGATGTCGATGTCGTGCACAGCGGCGACGACGGTGCCGGAGAGCTCGCCCAAGAGGTACCAGAGACGGAGCTGCCAGGCGATGTCCAGATGGTTGGTGGGTTCGTCCAACACGAGGATCCCGGCGTCCTGGACCAGCCCCCGGGCGAGGACCAGCCGCCGTCGTTCCCCACCGGAGAGCCGGTCACAGGGGTCATCGATGCGATGTGCCATACCCACAGCGGTGAGTGCACCCATCACGAGGCGACGTTCCCCCGTACCTCCACCTTGCCAGGGCCGCCGGTGCGGCGTTCTGCCCAAAGCCACGGCTTCCCGGACGCACAGGTCAGCCGCAGGGACGTCCTCCTGCCCGACGAAGGCGATCTGCCGGGCGCGGGACGCCGCAGGGACAGCACGAAGATCAACACCGTCGAGGCTGACCTGGCCGCTGGTCGGTGGACGCAATCCTGCAAGGATCTTGAGCAGGGTCGACTTTCCAGCACCATTGGTACCGACCACCGCCGTACGCCGACCTCGAGGTATGTACAGGTCGACCTCTTCGAGGAGCTGAGCGCGGCCGATCCGGAAACCGACCCGGCGCAAACGAAGACCGTCATCGTCCGCCGCGGAAGTACTCGTCCCCAGGTCTGGGGTCTGTGATCGGCGGGTCGCCTCTGACACGACCTGAGTCTCCGCGTTCACGACTGTCCCCCGAACCGGTAGCCGCGTCGTCCCATCAGCAGCAGGAAGAGCGGCGCCCCGATGGCCCCGGTGACCACGCCGAGCGGAACCTCCTGGGGTGGGGCGACCATCCGGGCCAGCACATCCACCCAGAGCAGGAAGAAGGCCCCGGCGAGTGCAGCGACCGGGATCATCCGCCGATGGGTCGCGCCGACGAGCATCCTGGCCAGGTGGGGCAGGATCAGGCCGACGAAGCCGATTCCCCCGCTGACGGCTACTACGACACCGACCAGGATGCTCAAGGTCAGGAAAACGGCAGTACGCAGTGCGCCGACCGGGACGCCCAGCGCAGTGGCGGTCTCCTCACCGGCGGCCAGGGCGTCCAGCCAGCCGTGGACGGCGATGGCGGCGGCGAGGACGAGTGCGACGACGACGGCCGGTGGCGCGAGGATCGCCCATTTGGCACCGCCGAGGCTGCCCAGAAGCCAGAAGAGCACGGAGGTGGTGGCGCGGCTGTCGTCGCTGAGGAAGACGAGGAAGGAGGCTATGGCGGAGAAAGCCGAGGAGAGCACCACTCCGGAGAGCACCAGGCGTAGCGGGGTGAGTCCGCCTTGGCCGAGTGCGACCAGGTAGACGGCGATCGATGCGCCGAGCGCCCCGAGGAGGGCGCCGACCATCAGGGCGTTGCTGCCCCAGGCCGCGAGGACGCCCAGGGTGATCACCATGGTGGCTCCGACGGAGGCGCCTGAGGAGATGCCGAGCAGGTAGGGGTCTGCGAGGGGGTTGCGGACGAGCGTCTGCATCCCGCATCCGGCGATGGCCAGCCCGGCGCCGACGATCAGGGCCAGGAGTGCCCGGGGCATCCGTAGTTCCCAGACGATGGTGTCGGCGACGGTGTCGGTGGAGTTCTGGCCTCGCAGGTGGGCGGAGACGACTTCCCAGACGCGGTCGACGCCGATGTGTTCGGAGCCGAAGGCCAGTGAGAGGACGACGCTGCTTGCGGTGAGCACGGTCAGCGTCAACAGGATCGGCGCGAGGCGGAGTCGCCCTCGTGGCCCGGTCCTGTTCGTCGGGGCGGGGAGGCCGCTGCCGGTGCGGTTGTCCGCAGGCCGGCCGTTCGGTGTGCTTTCCGGCGGGGATGTGGCGGGTGGCGCCGGAACGCGTAGGTCGGTCATCGCTCTTCCGTCCGATCAGGTGTACAGCCGGTCGGCCCAGGTCAGGCCGGGGATCGTGGTGGTGGGCGGGTCCTGTTGGCGGTGAAGCCATTCCTCGTCCGAGAGTCGGGGGCAGCTGCCGCAGTGTCCGTGTCCTCGGCCGGTGTGGACGAGGCAGCAGGTGTGTCTGCGCTGGTGGAGTGGCCCGGCGGGGGTGTCGGCTCCAACGGTGACCAGGGGTCGTCCGGTGAGTCGTGCGATGGCAGCGAGGCTTTCCTGTGCTCGGGTGGCGACCGATGGCCGCGCGGCGGTGTCGACCGATCGGTGGATGAGGGCGAAGGCTGCTGCACAGGAGGCTGCGAGGCTTCCCCAGCCGAGTCGTCGGGGAAGACGGTTTCCTTCTTCGGAGGCGTGGACCAGCGGCGTGCAGTGGTCGATGAGCGCGGTAGTGACCCCGGTGATCTCGGCGGTACCGAGTGTGGCCCGGTCGGGGGCGCAGACGGCGGTGGTCGCATATCGGGTGTCGGTCCTGAACCACCAGGATCGGTGGTCGAGGTCGAGGAGGAGACCGGAGTGCGCCCAGGCGATGAGGACCACGCCGGCGAGTCGTCCGGTGTAATGCTGCAAGGCGCATGCTGCTCCGGCCCGGGTACGGGGGCTGTCGAGGCCTTGGGCGTAGGCGGGCGCGGCGGCCGCCCACCAGGACGGATCGGTGAGGGTCGTAGCCGGTCGCCAGCATTCGTCCGGCCCGGTCCGTTCGGTATCCGCCGACCAGAGCAGCGGCGCTTCAGCCAGCACGTGAAGGGTCTCTTCGGGGAGCGTGCCGGGTGCTTCCGGCCTGACGGCAGGACAGGGTGTGTCGGCGACCGACATGAATCACTTCCGTGGATCCGGGGCCCTGTGCGCGAGGACCGCATGCTCTGGAGCGAATCAGCAGGTCTTCGGGCTGGGGATCACTTGACGGACGGTACCTTCCCGGGGCTCCCCAGTGGTTCGTCACCGCCGTCATCACCCTCACCGCTGCGCGCCAGCTCCGGATTCTCACCGGATTCCCTGGCACCCGAGAAGTGGGTGCGACTGATTCTTCGCGAATCTATCACGGGCTCGAACAGGCTGGTTCCTTCGGTTGGCCGTGTTATTCCTCGTCTGCTGCGCAGTGATGACGGGTCGGGTCCTGGGCGATGGACCGGCCAGCGGTGTATCCGTCGAGATAGCCTCGTGCGCGTTCCACGAAGGGCACCTCGCGTAGCAAAGCCCAGAAGGCTGGTCCGTGATCAGCTTCGAGGAGATGTGCGAGTTCGTGCAGGAGCACGTAGTCGATGACGTAGTCGGGCATCCCCACCAGGGTTCGACTCAGCCGGATACTTCCTCGGGAAGGCGTTGCCGATCCCCAGCGAGTGTGCTGGTTGTCCACCCAGCGCACCGAAGCGGGAACGGCTCGTCCTCCCAGGTAACGAGCTGACAGTGCGTGGGCTCGCGCGCGCAGGGCTTCGTCGCTGCTGCTGGGGCCCCGTCGCTGCCGGGCGGCCAGTCGGATCCGCATCGTGGCGACCCATTCGGATTCCTGTTGGGTGGTGAAGACGTCCGGGATCAGGACGACCAGTCGGCCGGCTTCCACCCGTGCGGAGACGGTCCGTCGGCGGCGTGCAGAGCGGCGCACGTCCACCGGCAGCTGTGCCCAGGGATCGGTCATGTCCCGAGCATAGGGAACCCGGAAGGTCGCGTCTCATCGCTCGTGGAGGTCACGAGTCCGGTACGGGCGCAGCCTTCCTCCTCGGCCCTGTGGACAACTCCTCGGCATGCGCCTGGGCTGGTCGCAGACTGTGTGGCGTGATGGCCGGTGGCGTGGAAGGACTCTCTGAAATGAGAAATTTGGTAGCAGGACGGAATGTCCAGGCTTGTACCGCCGACACGAGGAATTCCCTGCTGGTTCGTCCGGGAGACATCGGTGCGGACAGCGAGAGAGCACGGATCCTCTTCGACGGGGAGGGGGAGATCGCTCATCAGCTGGCCGGACTTCTCCGACGTGAACTCGCCGAAGACGTCATGATCGGTCGCTGCGCGGCGGACGAGCTCGATCTGGAGCTGCGAGGCGGCGAGTTCCGGAGAGTGCCGGGTTTGGTCGTCCTGTTTTCCCCGGTGGCGGCATCGTCGATCCGCGCCGGGCTCTGGCGCAACGCGAGGGTGCCGCATCTGCCGGTCGTGTACGACACCAATCGGGTGACCGTAGGGCCGGTCGTCGTCCCCGGTGCGCCTTGTCTGCGTTGTCTGGATCTACATCGGTGCGACAAGGATCCGTCGTGGCCTTTGTTCCTCGCTCGCCTCGATCACGGCATCCCTTCGCCGCAGGTGGAGCCGACCGCATGCGCTCTCGGGGCCGGGCTGGCCGCCTTGATGATCCGTAACCTGTGGTTGGAGGAACGTCATCTCCCCGGAGTCAGCTTGGAAGTCGCTTTACCGGAACCAACGGTGATCCAACGTCGTTGGTCTTTTCATGCACGATGCGACTGTGTGCAGAGCTGACCGACAATAGTGTCGTGAGCGAGCTCCCCCGACGGGCGATGGCCCGCACCGCCAAGCTCGCCGGGCTGCCGCTCAGCCTGGCAGGTCGCGCAGCCATGGGCGGTGTCAAGAGGCTCGGCGGGAGACCTGCCGAGGAGATCGCGCTGGAGCTTCAGCAACGCACTGCGGAGCACGTCTTCCAGGTATTGGGTGAGCTCAAGGGCGGGGCGATGAAGGTGGGGCAGGCGTTGTCCGTCCTGGAACCGGCTCTTCCTGAGGAGCTCGTCGGGCCGTACCGGGCGGCTTTCACCCGGTTACAGGAGGGCGCCCCTCCGATGCCGCCGTCTTCTGTGCATCGCATCTTGGTCCGGGAGTTCGGTGAGGACTGGCGGGACCTGTTCGCCGAGTTCGAGGATCGTCCTCGGGCAGCAGCTTCCATCGGGCAGGTGCATCATGCCCGGTTGGCCGAGGGCACCGAGGTCGCGGTGAAGGTGCAGTATCCCGGCGCAGGCGCTGCGCTTCTGGGTGATTTTCGCCGGTTGGGGCGGTTGACGAAGATGACCACCGGTTGGATCCCCGGGTTGGATCTGGGGCCGCTGCTGGCCGAGTTCGAGGACCGGCTGGCCGAGGAGCTCGACTACTCCTTGGAGGCCGAACGACAGCGTGTCTTCGCCGAGGTCTTCGACCAGGACGAGTCGGTGTTCGCGCCACGGGTCCATCTTCAGCAGGGCACCGTTCTGGTCAGCGACTGGGTCGAGGGGCGTCCGCTCGCCGAGATCATCGCGCAGGGCACCCCGCAGGAAAGAGACCACGCCGCGGATCGTTATCTGGAGTTCTTGTTCTCCGGGCCGCAACTGGCTCGGCTGCTCCATGCCGACCCTCACCCGGGGAACTTCCGGATCCTTCCGGACGGACGTCTGGGGGTGCTGGATTTCGGCGCGGTGGGGGCACTCCCCGGCGGTATGCCGCTGGCGATGGGGCGCGCTTTGCGTTCCGCCCTGGAAGGGGATGCAGCGGGGGTTCTTCGGGTACTGTCCGAGGAAGGTTTCGTCCAGGACGGCGCTGAGGTGGACGCCGGCCAGTTGCTGAACTATCTGGCACCGTTCACCGAGCCGATCGCGGTGGAAAGCTTCACGTTCACCCGGGAGTGGATGTCTGGGCAAGCTGAGCGGTTGCGGGACCCCCGGGAGAAGGACTTCGGGTTAGGTCTTCGCTTGAATCTGCCGCCCGAGTACCTGTTGATCCACCGGGTGTGGGCCGGTGGCCTGGGAGTGCTCTGCCAGCTGGGCGGGACGGTACAAGCGGCGGAGATCGCCTACAGCTGGCTGCCCGGCCTGGACCCGGACTGGTCCTCCAGGGTCGCGGAGGACGACTCTGCAGAGGGGGATCCTCGGGGCGGATGACTCACCCGAGGGTGCCACGAACTTCTCTGCACGATATATGGGTCGGGGGCGACAGATCATGTCTGTCGCCCCCGACCCATATCGGCCTTCCGTCAGCGGAGGCCGACCACGTCCCGCAGGATCGTGGCGTTATACGCATAGCTCATGTTGTCTTCTTCCTGGCCATCGCGCTTCTTGGTCATCTCGTTACGAGTGACGGCCAAGCGCAGCCGGTCGAGAGTCAACAGGGCACCGTTCGGCTTCATGAATTTTCCCCCTCCATGGGCATCACATGTGCTTGAGATACGGATATGAAACCCGCTTACCCAGGGATTAACTTTACCTTCACAGTAAAGAGATGGCAAATTAGCAGGTCAAAATCCTTGACGTCAAGGGAATTGAGAGCAATAATTCGCCCCTCTTGGACGACCGTCCTTTTTACTGAAAAGAGCACAAGGCCTGCGAGTTCACCGAAAAATCGCCTGAAGAAGAACCGACCAGAAGCCGGACAAATGGTTCACTCAGGCAGCAATCTCGGCCTTGCGCGGACGCCCCCGTGGCCGTTTGCGTGCCACCACCTTTCCGTGGAGCACCAATTCACCACCCCAGACACCCCAGGGCTCAGCACGATCCAGAGCACCTTGTAAGCACTCCACCCGCAACGGACAACCCTGGCACTGGACCTTGGCCGTCTCGACCTCAGACGGATTCTCGGCGAACCACAATTCGCCATGACCCTCCTGGCAGGGCAAAACCATGGAAGGCGGAAAACAACTGCTAACAACACTCATCAGTACGAACTTCCTGATAGCAAAGGAACGCGCCCTACGGCCGCAACGCCGACGAAAAAAGCCGCAGGACCCGTCAGGGTTCCGCGGCCAGTAAGGTGCCTGATCCGATGCTCAGATCATGGCGCCCCATGCAGGCGGACCACTGACGGAAGACAGAGAGGTGGGAGTGAGTAGACGATCACCGGAACGCGCCACGACGAAGGCATCAGCAGGCGCGGCCACCGCGAGGGAAACACCGGAGCCATCTCCGGGAACGCCCAGGGGGGCATCGGGAAAAGCCAGTTTTGTCATCAGCTTGATCATCGTCGCCACCTCCTGTCGGTCTCGCGCGGGCACACCAGGCATGAAGAACATTCGCTCAACAGCCAGGTCAAGAGTAAGAACTCCGCCCCCCGAGCGCAATCATTTTTTGACCTGCGTGTTCAACGGATTCAGTTGACGTCTGGACGCTTCTCGCTCGACTCCGTGCCGACCAGGGCCACCGCCTTGCCCACATCTCCGCCGGCGACCACGGTCAAGACCGCCAAACCGTAACGCGTCACCTTCCGTGCGCCCACCCCCGGCACCCGCCCCAATGTCGCCAGATCGTGCGGCTCCCGCTCTGCGATCACCGTCAATGTCGCATCGGTGAAAACCACGAAAGTCGGAACCCGGTCACGCTCGGCCACTACCGATCGCCACTGTTCCAAACGCTCGAAGATCTCCGGGTCGTAGGAGGGCGGGCACTGACCGCAACGCCCCATCTTCCGTTCTGCCGCCGAGTCCAAAGAAGCCCCGCACACCCGACATCTCGACAGCAACGGAGGTTTCCGTGGCCGATCCTTCTCGGACGCGACCCCACCTGCCGGACGCCCACCCGCACCCGGCGTACTCTGCGAACCGACCAGTGGAGACACATCGGCCAAGAAACGGGAAGGACGACGGTTCTGCCGTCCCCCCGACGCCCGCGCACCGGCCCACGACAGACGAAGTTCCCTGCGGGCCCGCGTCAACCCCACGTACATGAGACGACGTTCTTCCTCCACCGCATCCGGGCCCTCAGCCATCATGATCGGCATATATCCGTCGCTGCAGCCCGCAAGAAAGACCACGTCCCACTCCAGCCCCTTCGCCGCATGCAAGGACGCCAAGGTCACCCCCTGCATCGACGGAGGATGCTCAGCTGCGCTCCGCTCGTCCAGCTCCCCCACCAGGTCACGCAGTCGCGCCCGCGGCGACAGGGTCACCAAGTCGTCAGCGACCTGCACGAGCGCGGTCAAGGACTCCCAGCGCTCACGGACAGCGCCACCTCCCGCAGGGGGCTGCGGGCTCCACCCCGCTCCGGCAAGCACATCACGCACCAGCTCAGGCAGCGGACAAGTTCCGTCGTCGGACACCGCGGCGCCCCGCAGTAGAACCAGAGCCCGTTTGACCTCGTCCCGACGGAAGAAACGTTCGCCACCTTTCACCAGATAAGGCACCTCTGCCGCCGAAAGCGCCTGTTCGAAGACCACCGACTGGGCATTGGTCCGGAAGAGGATCGCCATCTCCCCCGCCTGGACTCCAGCAGCGATCCGCGAACGGATCTGCGACACCACCCCGGCCGCTTCGCTCTCCTCGTCGGAGTAAGCGGTCAGTACCGGAGGCGGCCCCGAAGCGCCCTGAGCCTCCAAGCGCAAGGGAGCAGCCACGCCCTCGGCACGAGCCCGCTCCCCCCACACCGCATTGGCCAAGGCGACGATCTGCGGGGACGACCGGTAGTTACGGACCAGTCGCACCAAGGAAGCCTGCGGACGACGCCGGGTGAACTCCAACAGATGACGTGGGTCGGCCCCGGTGAAGCTGTAAATCGTCTGATTGGGG
This sequence comes from Austwickia chelonae, assembly GCF_003391095.1. NCBI lineage: Bacteria > Bacillati > Actinomycetota > Actinomycetes > Micrococcales > Dermatophilaceae > Austwickia > Austwickia chelonae. The sequence goes on from NZ_CP031447.1 coordinate 2,050,316, forward strand.
TCACCGACCACACAGAGATCCTCGCGCTCCCCCACCCACAGGTCGAGAAGGCGTTGCTGTACGGCGTTGACGTCCTGGTACTCGTCGACCACGAAGTGTCGGTACTGCCCGCGCACCTCACGCGCAATATCCGGGCGATCGGCGAGAATGCCACACAGGATGAGCAGGACGTCCTCGAAATCGATGACCCCACGCCCGGTCTTCACCATCTCGTAGGCGTCCAGCAAACGGGCGACGGTGGTCAGATCCACCCCGGCCGGATCGCGGTGCGACTTGCGGGCCACCGCGGCATAGGTCTCAGCCGTCACCCCCGAGACCTTCGCCCACTCGACCTCCGCCGACAGATCCCGGACCGCTGCCCGATCCGCCTGGATCCCCAGATGCTGACAGGCCTCGGAGACCGCCCCGGCCTTCTGCGGCAGCAATTGCGGAGGTGGCCCCCCGATGGCCTTCGGCCAGAAGTAGGCCAGCTGACGTAGCGCCGCCGCGTGGAAGGTCCGCGCCTGCACGCCACCCACACCGAGGGAGCGCAACCGGGTCCGCATCTCCCCCGCGGCCCGCGCGGTGAAAGTCACCGCCAGAACCCGGCCCGGCACATAAGCTCCGGCATGGACGCCGTAGGCGATCCGATGGGTGATCGCCCGCGTCTTGCCGGTGCCCGCACCCGCCAGGACGCACATCGACCCCAACGGCTGCGAAGCCACTTCCCGCTGTTGCGGGTCCAAGTTCGCCAGCACCGCATCGGCATCCGCTACAGGTCTCATCCCTGGCATCCTCCCAGGAAGAGCCCGTCATCGCGCAAAATATTTCAATCCAGATCTCGCCAAGAGCATCCTCGGCAGCCTGCCCGGCACGTCTCGTCGAGGCCACGCGTACCTGTCCACGCGGGGGCGAGTCCCTCAGGTCGTACCGGCCAGACCACCGGCGAGGGAACCTGGAGCATCACTCGCTGTGTTTTCACGTAGTTCTCCCAGCTACCTTCTAACCAGCGGTGTTTAAATGCGTCCGTGGGAGCATTAACACTTATTATGGAAGCATATGGCGCATCTTTTGCCACGGTGGCCGTTGTGGTCTCAGCCATCGCCGCTACCGCCTTTTTAGGCCTTTACGCTCTAAATCAGAAACGGCGCGGCCGCACGTGGGGCAAGGCGGTCCCCGCCCTACTCGTCGGTACAGCCGTGATCGTCGGAATCGTCAGCAGTGGGGCGCGGGTTCTGCAGCAACTGACCGGGCTCCAGCGGCAGGAGGGCAAGGTCCTCACACTGGACGAGAACACCAACCATTTCCCCCGGCAGACCGAAGTCAACATGGCTGCCTTCGACCGCCTCATCGACCGGGTGGGCGAAAGCCGCCTGAAAGAGATGAAGACGCAGTTCGCCGACGCCGACATGATGGCCCGCCACCAGCTGCGCGTCAAGCACGGTTACACCTCGTCGGACATGCTCGCTTACTACGCCTGGCGGATGAAGGGACAGGACGCGAAGGGCAATGTCTACTACCGCGCCGTGATGGAACTCGACCAGCGCGCCATCGAGGCCGCCGAGAAAGCTGGAAAAGCAGATCCGAATAACCCGATGCACGGCGCGATCGCCCTGGTGAAAGGCAATATCGCCGTCAGCGGATTGGTCAACGACTCCGGCAGTTGGGCGCTGGCCGACTCCACCGCGGCCTCCGATGCCGACGTCGTCCAACGCCTCCGCGACGGCGGGGCCATCATCGCCGGGCGGGCGAACCTGTCGGAGTTCGCGAACTACCTCACCTTCGGCGGCCCCAACGGCTTTACCGGCAGATCAGGTCAGACACTGAGCCCGCAAGGACCGTTGACCGTCGACCCGTTGGGTTCGTCGACAGGCTCGGCCACCGCCATCGCACTGGACTACGCCGACTTCACCGTCGGCACCGAGACCTCCGGCTCCGTCCTCGCACCCGCCGGAGCCGCCGGGGTGGTGGGCCTCAAGTCATCGCATGACGGCTGCTCGATCTCCGGGATCGTTCCCATCGACGACCGCATCGACTCCGTCGGTTTCCTGGGCCGCAGCACCCGCGACGTGCAGCTCGCCCACGGTATCGCGTGCCATCCCGCGAAGGAGTCGGGCGCCGCGACGCCCACCATTGCTCCCGCGCCCACCAAGATCATGGTGCTCGGAGAGGTCCCTCAGTCACTGAAGGATCTCGCCAAGAAGGGAAATATCAACATCGTCGAGGCACCGGAGAAGATCTCCGAACTAGTTTCGAAAGTGGATGAAACGAACGCGGAAACCATTTTGAAAGCCGGGTTCGGTCCCTCGCTGGAAAAGCATTTTCGGAGCTCTACAGGGAAAGCGAAAAAAGCGGCTGATGTCGCAAAGTATTACGAGGACAACCCCGAGACCGCTCCCTACGGTTACATCATGCTGCGCAATGCCGTCGAAATCGACGACGAAGGGCGCGCCGCCGGTCAGAAGGAGCTGGACCAGGCGAAGCAGGCCATGGCCAAGGTCGATGCCGAACTGCGCGCAGCCAAGGTCGACGCGCTCGTGACCTCGACGACCGACCTGGCCGCCTTCTCATTGGCCGGCGCACCACGGATCTCGGTGCCGCTGGAGAAGAAGACCGATCCTGTCGGCAAGGAATCGCCGGAAGTCGCTTTCCAGGTCACCGCTGCCAGGCAGGACGCACTGCCCCAGGTCATCGCCATCGCAGCAGCACTCAAGCCCGCGAAGTAGCCGCGATCGACGACACCCCAGCGACGCTCTGGAGTAGACGACCCTGCCGAACCACTTCGTCGTCACCAGAGATGCCCCGTCGACGGCCCTCCCTCCGCGCCCGACCTCACCCTCGAGGTCGGGCGCGGAACCGTCTTCCGCCTGAACGTCATCGATGCCGGCTCCTGGCCTGGCACGGCAACCGTCCTTCCCTGCCCTTTGGGTTCGCCGATATTTTTACGGCACACTCGGCTGACACCGATCGCCCGTTTGAGGAGAGTCCATGACCAAGGGGCACCTGCCTACCCCCGGGGCCGTCACCGTCTATGCCACCGGTTGGTGTCCCTTCTGCACCAGACTGCGCCGGAACCTGGACGACCTCGGCGTGGACTACGACCTCATCGACATCGACACCGATACCCAGGCAGCCGCTTTCGTCGAGCACGTCAATGGCGGCAACCGGACGGTACCCACGGTGCTCTTCGCCGACGGCGGAACCCTGACCAACCCGATCGCCGAAGCCGTTCAGGCCCGCGCCACCCGCTGAGCCGCAAGGGCCGGGTCGCGCACCTGCGCCCGGCGCTGCGGAACACGACCTCGGCGACGCGCCGTCGTACCGTGTCTGTCGTGACCTCCGAAGCGCTCGTCCTCGCCGCCATGGCCAGTGCCGCCATGCCCGGGTTGCGTCCCGTCAAAGCCGAGGCCGTCCTCGGTCGGGTCGGAGAGCGTTTCCAGGTGGCCTTCGTCGAGGACGTCGAACATCGGCGCTGGGTGATCAGGCTTCCCGTGGACGCGGTCGCTGCCGCCCAGCAGGACGCCTCGGTAGCTCTCCTGGGGATGCTGGCGCGCAGGCTGCCCTTCGCCGTACCTGCGCCGAAGGGCTTCGCCGAACTGGACGACGGACGACGCGCGATGGTGTATCCGATGATCAGCGGACAGCCGTTGTCCTTCTACTCCCTGCCGCCGGGGCGCGGGCTGGCCGCCGAACTGGGCCGGGCCATGGCTTCCTTGCACAATGTGGACCGCGGGCTCTTCGACGAGGCCTCCGTCCCGGTGTACGACGCAGAGGACTGCCGACGACGTCATTTCGCGACCCTCGACCGGGCTGCCCAGACCGGTCGAGTGCCATCAGGACTGCTCTCACGCTGGGAGAACTTCCTGGACACCATCAACCTGTGGCGGTTCGCTCCCACACCGGTGCACGGACGCCTGGACGGCTCACGCATCCTGGCCTCCTTCTCCAGCGCGGAGGACGCCACCAGCGGACGCATCCGGGCAGTGGTCGGCTGGGAAGACGCCCGGATCGGTGACCCGGCAGAGGATTTCGCCTCCCTGGTGGCTTCGGCGGCGCCGGATTCCATCGAAACGGCCTTCGATGCCTACACGATGAGCCGGATCGAGCACCCGGACGCCCACCTGGAACAACGCGCGCGTCTACTCGCAGAACTGCGCCTGGTGGAGGACCTCCTCGCGGCGGTGAACCTCAAGGACCGCCGCGAGATCGCCGCCACGATGCTGGCCCTGCAACGGCTGGACGAAGAAGTCGGGGAGCCGGGCACTCCTCTGGAGCCGCTGCGTACCGGCAGCCCCTCGGATTCCACAGCAGACACGGAAGCCCCCGACGAACAGCCGGGCCCCGCCGAATCCACCGACCAGATATCGGCGCAGATGGCGCACGCAGACCCGGGAATCCCGCCGAGGAGACCTGAACGCCCGGCCCGGCCCCCGCGGGTGTCCACGCCGGACCGGATCTACCGCAGGGATGAGGTCGGCGGCGCCGGTATGAACTCCTGGATGAGCGACGTTCGGATGGTGGACTCCGGAGAGACCATATATCGAGCATCCTCGGGGAATTCGACCGCCGCAGAAAACACCTCCGACGCCACCGACCCGAGTGGGCCCAAAGCCCCCCACACCGAACCCCTACCGCTCGACGAGAACGCTCTCGACACCACACCTATCGCCTACCCGACGTCCCCCTCGACCCACCAAGACGACGTACCCGCCGCCCCCACCGCCGCACCCCCGACTGAAGAACTCCCGCTCCGTGCCGGTACCGCCGCCACCCCCGCAGAGCCCGCCACCCCCGCAGAGCCCGCCTCGCCCGGAGAACACCAGACCATCGCCGACTCCCTACGAGGCCTCGGACGGCGCCTCTTCGGCAACCGCTGAACCCGCCCCTCAGCCACCCGCCCGACTCAGGACCGTCGGTCACCCCGCACGATCCGCGCCAGTTCCGCAGGTCCCGGCAAAGGCGGGAAAACCGTCTCCCCCGACGAGACGTAGTAGAAGGCACCCCGTACCGACTCCAGTTCCAGCCCCCGCAGCCGCGCATAAGCCAAGCGATACACCGCCAATTGCACCGCAGCAGCTCGTGCCCGATGACCCGTCGGCCGATGCCCCGTCTTCCAATCGACCACCACCGCACCGGTGCGTGAATCTACCGGCCCGACACCGGTCTCCGGGAAAACCGCATCGATCCGCCCGCGCACCGCCACACCCTCGATATAGGTCTCCACCGCCAATTCGATCTCCGAAGGAACCCGCCCCGCCCACTCGCTGGCCAAGAACCGTTCCTTCGCCTCACCGATGTCCACCACGTCCTCGTCGGCATCGACCCCCGGCCAGATCTCCTCGACGTCGACCATCGCCGGATGCCGGAAGAACTCCTCCACCCAGGCATGGAAAGCCGTCCCTGCCCGCGCCTGCGTCGCCGGCGGCATCGGCATCGGACGCCGCAATCGAGCCGTGAACTCCTCCTCGTCCACGAACCAGGAGACCAAGGAGGATGTCGACACATGATCAGGAAGAACCACCGACGCCGGTAACGCGGACGACGCGATCCGCTCCCGACGTTCCCGCACCACCGCCAACAGCTCAGCGTCCGCCGACACCCCCGCAGCGGCTGAAGCCGCCACCTCTGCCTCCACCACAGCCACCGCTTCACGCGGATGTACCGGCAAGGCCGCCGTCTGCTCCCGCCAGACCGTCACCCCCGGCTCCACCAAGACACGACGTCGCGCCAACAGATCCACCGGCCAGACGACCTCCTCGACACGCCCACTCCCCGGACGTGCCACTTCCTCCCCCGGATCCGGCGCCGGCATCTGCGCCCAAGGCCCGACCCGGATCTGCTCACCGTCAGCCCCCGAGACGACAGTTTCACTCTCGAACGGTTCCACCCCACCCACCAACTCCAGCAGAAAACGCGAAGTCACCCGCGGTGACACACCCTGCGTCCACACCGAAGCACTGGCCAAGACCAGATGACGTGCCCGGGTGAACGCCACATAGGCCAACCGCCGCTCCTCCTCGACCACCCGCTCCCCACCCGCCACGAAGAAATCCTCGACCGCATCCTTCAACACCGTCAGGTCCTCCGCCTCCCGCCAACGGAGAACAGGCAATCCTTCAGCGTCTCCCCGCAACTCGTACGGAAGACGCTCCACCCCCACGCACCAGCCCTTGTCCCGCACCTCAGGCAGTCGCCAGCCACCCTCCCGCCACGTCGGTGCCGACGCCGACGTACTGGGAAAAGCGCCCTCGACCAGACCCGGCACCGCGACGACATCCCACTCCAGCCCCTTGGCCGCATGCACGGTCAACACCTGCACCGCCGCGTGCGACACCTCCGCCACCGGCATGTCCAAGCCTCGCTCCTCATCCACCGCGATCTCCAACCAGGCCAGAAAAGCCCCCAACGTCGGATGCTCCGTCGCCGACTGGAAAGAGGCCGCCGCATCAGTGAAAGCGTCCAGATGGATCCGCGCACTCTCCACCGGACGATCCGGACGGGACAACACCTCCACATCGACCCGGAGCAGACGAGCCGCTTCCATGACCGTCTCCGCCAAGCCAGCCCCCGTCATCGCCCGCAGCCGAGCGATCACCTCCGCCAGCTGCGCCACCCGCAACCGAGCCACATCACCGACGGTCTCCCCCTGCGGACCGACCCACCCCGACGGAGGGGGCACCGACAAGGCCTCGACCAACCCCGGACGGTCCTCCGACCCGGCATCGCCGAGCCGGACCGGACCGGATGCCGACGCCTCCGCCCCCGATGTCCCCGGCTCGGAAACACCACGCGCCTGCCCACCCGAAACCGTCTCCCCGGACACGGCGGCCGATCGGCGCTTCTCCTGATGCCACAGCTGCCGGGACCAAGCAGCCAAACCGTCCAGATCCGCCGCCCCCAAACGGAAAGCAGGCCCGGTCAACAGCCTCATCAACCGGTCGCCCCGACCCGGATCGGCCACCACCGACAACACCGCCACGACATCCATCACCTCAGGCATCGACAGCAGACCCCCCAGGCCCACCACCTCCACCGGAAGCCCCCGAGCCCGCAAGGCTTCGACCACCGAAACGAACTGCGCCCGGCGACGACACAGCACCGCAGCGCTGACCCCCGAATGCACCCCCTCCACGTCGAACCAATACCCAGCGATCCGACCAGCCACATAAGCGGCCTCCTCGTCATCGGTGACGAACCTGGCCACCTCGACCTCACCAGAACCCGCACCAGGTGCCGCCACCAGACGACGCACCGGCACCGCAGACGCCTCGGTGAGCGGTGCCGCAGCACAGTTCGCCACCGCCAGGATCCGCTGAGCATTACGCCAGCTGACCGACAGATGGCGCACCGATGCGGCCCCCCCTGCCAGTACCGGGAACTGCTCAGGAAAATGCGCCAAAGTCGTAGCACTCGCACCACGCCACCCGTAGATCGACTGATGAGGATCCCCCACCGCCATCACCGGGACCGGTGCCCCCGCCGCCGACCTCACCTCCGCGAACAGCGCGCGCAACAGCACCATCTGTGCCTCACTGGTGTCCTGGAACTCGTCCAGGAGGACCACCCGGTACCGGGAACGTTCCTGCCGGGCCACCTCGGTGAAATCACGTGCCAACCGGGCGGCCAAGGCGACCTGGTCGGAGAAATCCAGACAGTCCCGCTCCCGCTTCGCCGCGGCATAGGCCGTGACCAGAGGCAGGAGCTGTCTGCGGGCTCCGACGACCTCCAGGAGGTCCCGCACCGGTTTCGGTGCTCCCCGGGCGCGGCTGCTCCCCAACGGAAGCGCGGTGATCCGCTCGACGAGGTCGGCGTAGAAGGCCTCGGTCTCCTCGACGGTGCGCAGATGCTCGGCGAGTTCCCCGGAAAGCAGGACCACAGCTTTGGTGACCGTCGACTCGGCCTGTGTGACCTCGTCCATCGGCCCGTCATAGGCGGTGACGACTTCGTGCGCGAGCTGCCAGGCCGCAGCCTCGGTCAGCAGCCGGGCGTCCGGCTCCACCCCCAGGCGCAGGCCGTGCTCCTCGACCACCCGTCCGGCATAGGCGTGATAGGTGGAGACCGTCGTCGCATTCTCGTCGGTGACGACAGCCGGGTCCTCTCCGTCGTCGGTGTCCTCGCCACCAGGCCGCCACAGACCGACCTCGTGCAGAGCGCGTAGCCGGGAGGAGATCCGGGCGGCGAGCTCCCCGGCAGCCTTACGGGTGAAGGTCAGTCCGAGCACTTCCTCCGGGGTCACCAGGTCGTTCGCGACCAGCCACACCACTCGGGCCGCCATGGTCTCGGTCTTGCCCGAGCCTGCCCCGGCGACGACCAGCATCGACTCCAACGGCGTCTCGATGACCTCACGCTGCTCAGGAGTCGGGCACGGCCTGCCCAGGGCCACCGCGATCTGATCGGCGCTGAACCGGGGTGTCATGTCAGATGGCCTCTCCGTCGCCGCTCACCGGGCAGCTCCCCCGCACCGGACACGACCGGCACCAGGTTCCCACGCAGGCACGATAGTGGGCAGCCGCCATGCCCTGCGCGCTCTCCTCCAGGAGTCGGTGCGCCCACGCCGGGTCCTCGTCCTCCTGCAACGGAGGCTGCTCCTGCAAGGCGGCCCGGGCTCCGCTCCCGATCTGGAGGAGCGCGGCACCCGCCGAACGGCTCGGTCCGTCGCTGCCCTGTGCCTCCAGCGCCTCGTCGAAGGCACCCTCCTCGACCAGCACCTGGTAGACCCCCAGCTGAGGAAGCCGTGGCAGATCGCCCTGACGTCTTTTCGTCGCCCCGGTCTTCAGATCGACGATGCGTAGACCGCCGTCCGGGGCACGCTCGATCCGATCGACCCGGCCACGGACCTCGGCCCGGCCCACGGTGATCCGACCGGCCAACTCGCACCCGGCGATATGCCAACCCGCTCTCTCGGCAGCAACCTGATATCCCGCCAGACGAGCGAGCATGTTCCGCGCCTGTACCCGTCGCCGTTCGCTGATCCACCCCGGAGGCAGCCCCAGCTCGGGCCACCGCCGGTCCAGCTCGTCCTGCATAGCCGCCGCATCGGTGTTGTCGGACTCCGCGGCGATGTCGTGTACGAGCGAACCCACCGCATCGGCGCCGCCGGTCCGCGGCCGTTCCCCACCGGCAGAGGTCAACAACCAGCGCAGCCCGCACTCACCGAAAGCCTCCACCCGAGAAGGCGAGACCTCCACAGTGGCCTCCGCCGGACGACGTTCCCGGTCGTCGCTGAGCTCGGTCAACGCCCACCACTGCGCCGGATCCGCACCCGGGAAACCTTCTGCAGCCAGCAGGATCAGCCGTCGGGCGACCGCCGCAGCATCTTCCGGGCCCGCCGCACAGGCCAACTCCCGGCGTAGCCGGGCCACCACCCCGGCCGGTGTGGTGCTCTCCTGCACGGCGGTGACCTGTCGCCCCCTCAGATCACCGGACGGAGCCGGGTCGACCAGATCCACGAAGCCAGAGGGCTGCTCCTCGTCATTGCTCACTGCGGTGACCAGCAGACGACGGCGCGCGCGGCTGACCGCGACGTGGAAGAGCCGTGTCTCGTCGTACCGGACGGCGGCCAGTGCTTGTCGGTGGCCTGTCGGACGCCCGGACAGGAGGTCGGAGAGTTGTTGGGATCCCAGGACGGATCCGCGCAGGCGCAGGTCGGGCCAGACCCCTTCCTGGACTCCGCAGATCGCGACGAGATCCCATTCCTGTCCGGCAGCCCCGGCCGGAGTGGTCAGGTGGACGGCGTCATCGCTGGGTGCCCGGTCGGTGAGCATGTCTCCGGCGACGTCCTGGCCGGTGATGTGGTCGAGGAAACCGTCCGGTCCTCGTCCGGGGAGCCGGTCCACATAGGTGGCGGCGGAGCCGAAGAGTGCGACCATGGCGTCGAGCTCCCGGTCTGCACGAGCACCGGCAGGGCCGCCGTCCAAAGCGATTGAACGCCAGGTGTCGGCCAGGTCGAGGCCCTGCCAGAGCGCCCAGAGAACGGTTTCTGCGGTGACCCCTGGTGCCCATCCGGAACGGCTGCGGATGGCGGCTTCTCTGCCGGCGGCGAGGGCACGGGCGAGGCGGCGGGCCTGCGCCCCGTCCGATCCGGTGGCATCGAGGGTTCCGTCGCCGAGGATTCCCCGGACGAGAGCTTCGTCAGTGGGTCGTCCACGCCCCGAGCTGATCTCCTGGGAACGCAGCGTGCGGCGCAGCCGTCTCAGGGCGACGGCGTCCATCCCGCACAGGGGAGAAGCCAGCAGATCGACGACCTGCTGGGGCCGGTATCCCTCGCTGCCTTGGACATCAGCCAGGCAGATCCGCAGCAATGTCAGCATCGCAGCGACCGGGGGTTCCTCCGCCAAAGGGATGTGCGCGCCGGGAACGACCACGGGGATCCGGGCGGAGGACAGGACACGGCGCAATGTCGCGGTCCGGGCCGAGCCGCGGACCAATACGGCCATCTGCGACCAGGGAACGCCGTCCAGCAGATGTGCGCGGCGAAGCTCTTCGGCGACGAGCCGGGCTTCCTGTGCAGCGGAATGAGCCAGCAGGACCTCGACTCGCCCGCTGCCTGCAGCAGGTGGAGAGCCGTCGGGCCGACGGTGCACGGTCCCGCCGACCGCTCCGATCCGGCCAGTGACCCGGTGCGTGACCGCGGCGAGTTCTGGGAACTGACGCCAACGACGACTCAAGACATATCGCGGGCCGTCCCCGACCAGGTCGAGGAACAGCCGTGGATCACCACCGCGGAAACCTTCGGTCCCCGCGTCGGGGTCACCGATCAGCAGCAGATCGACGCCGCGGCGGGCCAGGGCGGACAGCAGTCGCGCGCCGGGCGGGGTGAGCTCTTGGGCGTCGTCGACGATGACCGCTCGGAGGCCGGGCAGAAGGGTGTCGATCAGCATCGGGTCGTGGTCGAGGACGTCCACGGCGGTGGCGAGCAGCGCGGCCGGGTCGAAGGCGCCCGCCCTGGAGAGCGCGGTGACATGGTCGTATTCATCGGCGACCCGGGCGGCCGCGACCCACTCGGGTCGGTGGTGTCGGTGGCCCAGATCAGCCAGACCTGCGGGTCCGATGCCACCTTCGGCTGCGCGCATGAGCAGGTCGCGCAGCTCGGTGCGGAAGCCGCGGGTGGTCAGGGCCTCGGCGAGCTCGACAGGCCATCCCGGGTCGGAGCCGACGCCTTGGACATGCCCGGTGAGCAGTTCACGCAGGACGGCGTCCTGCTCCGGGCCGCTGAGCAGCCGGGGTGGCGGTTCTCCCTGAGCTACTGCTTCGGCGCGCAGAATGGCGAAGGCCAAGGAGGCGATCGTGCGTGCCGTCGGCGTGGTCGAAGTCAGTCCGGCAACGGCAGAGATACGTTCGCGGAGCTGCGTAGCTGCGATACGCGAGTGTGCCAGGACGAGGCACTGGTCGGCGGAGTGTCCTTCGGCGATCCGGGAGAGGACGGCGGCCTCGGCGGTGGTGGTCTTACCGGTGCCTGCTGCACCGAGAACGGCAGCGATCCCCCCTCGGTGCGCGGCGGCAGCCTGCTGGGAGGGGTCTGTTGCCGGCCGGGGGGCGGGACGCTCGGGGCGCGCAGGGCGCTGCAACTGGACCATGACTTGATTCCACCATCTGCGGGAGACACCCGTCGCCACGCTCGTCGGGGCCCTCCCAGCGCAGCGGCCCGATCGGACGCGCCCGCGAGAGCCTCCGACAGCCGTCAGTAGCCGGGCAGGCTGGGGTCGATCTCAGCTCGCCAGCGCAGGATTCCCCCTGCCAGGTGGGTGGCGCGGTGGTAGCCCGCTTCCCGGAGCAGCATGAGCGCTTCGGCGGAGCGTACCCCGGACCGGCAGTACACCAGGATCTCCCGGTCGAACGAGATCCCCGGAAGCTGCGCACCCTGGCGTAGCTCTCCCAAGGGGATCCAGAGTTCCTCCGTGTCGGGCAGCCGGACGATCTCCCGTTCTCCTGACTCACGGACGTCGACGACCAGGGGCGGATCGTCGCCGGCCAACCATCCGGCAGCCGCTGCGGGGTCGATCTCACCAGCAGAGGCGAGCCGCACATCACCTGCCCGTGGGTCGTCGTCCGGCCCGGTGAGGCACCCGTCGGGCAGATCGGTCAGGACGATCGGTGCCGCCTCGCCCGAACAGAGCACACACCGGGGATGGCGACGCACCGGCAGCGTGTCGATGGCAGCGCTCAGCGCGTCGTAGACGAGCATTCGACCGACCAGGGGTTCGCCGACACCGACGAGGATCTTGATGACCTCAACGGCTTGGAGAGTGCCGATCACCCCGGGAAGAACGCCGAGGACGCCGCCCTCCGCGCAGGAAGGCACCGCCCCTGGCGCTGGGGGCTCGGGGAAGACGCACCGGTAACAAGGTCCCCGGCCCGGCCACCACACGCTGACCTGCCCGTCGAAACGGGAGATTGCCCCCCAGACCAAGGGAATTCCGGTGAGTACAGAGGCATCCGCCAGGAGATAGCGAGTGGGGAAATTGTCGGTGGCATCGACCACGACGTCGTACCCGCGCAGGAGATCCTCGGCCGTCTCCGCCGTCAATCGGCCGGGATGGGTCTCCACCCGGACGTACGGGTTCAGCTCGATGATCCGGTCACGAGCCGAATCGACCTTCGGGCGACCGACGTCCGGGGTGCCGTGCAACACCTGACGTTGCAGATTGGACGGATCGACCCGGTCGTCGTCCACGACACCGAGAGTGCCCACCCCCGCAGCGGCGAGATAGGTCAGCACCGGGCTGCCCAGTCCCCCGGCGCCGACCACGAGCACACGGGCCTCGCGCAGCCGCAGTTGCCCGGGGGTGCCGACGCCCGGCAGGAGAAGATGACGCGCGTACCGTTCGCGTTCGGTGTCGTCCAGTCCGGCGGTCATCCCGGTCGCCGGACGGACGTCACCGGTCCTGACAGGATGTTCGTGGCCTGCGGCCGGGCCGGCCGACACGGCATCGCTGCTCGACGAGGTCTGCATGTCGTGAGGCTACCTGGCTAGGATGTTCGCCACCGTGAGTGACCGAGCCCACGAGGACCTGAGGAGCGGCTTGATGATCTACGACGAGGACGCACCCTTGCCACGTGGTGGTCGTCTGTCCCGTCAAGAACGGCGTGCCCAACTGTTGGAGGCCGCACAGGACGTCTTTGTCAGCTCGGGGTACCACGCTGCGGCGATGGACGAGATCGCCGAACGGGCAGGAGTGAGCAAACCTGTCCTCTACCAGCACTTCCCCGGGAAGATGGAGCTGTACCTGGCGCTGCTCGACGACGCCAACGACCAGCTCACCGACACCGTGCTGAGCGCCCTGGCCGAGGCACCCACGCTCGCCGAGCGGGTCGTCGCCACCATCGAAGCTTATTTCGAGTTCGTCGCCCGGGACCGCACCCCTTACCGGCTGGTCTTCGAATCCGACCTGGTCAACGACCCGTCCGTCCGGGAGCGTCTCGAATCGGTCGAATATGCGATCGCCGAAGCCGTCGCCCCGCTGATGCAGGTCAACACTGATTTCTCCGATGCCGAGGCCCGGCTGCTGGCCACGGCGATGGTGGGCATGGCTCAGCAATCAGCCCGACTGTGGCAGGAAGAGGGCCGGCAGATCCCCCGCGTCCACGCCGCCCGCCTGGTCGCGGCCTTGGCCTTCACCGGGGTGAAACGGTTGCCTCTCACGTCCGCCGAGGTGGACGACTTCTTCATCGAGCACTGAGCGACCTACCAAAGGAAAGGAAAGACACTGTGGAGATCCGCATCGGCGTCCAGCATTGCAGCCGTGAAGTGGCCTTCGAGAGCGATATGACCCCCGAGGAGGTTGAGGCCCAGGTGGTGAAGGCCACCGGGACCGGCGTGGCCCTGCGTCTGGTCGACACGAAGGGCGGCGTCGTGGTCGTTCCGGGGGCACACATCGGCTATGTCGAGATCGGCGCCCCGCGTAAAGCCGGCGTAGGTTTCGGGAAGATCTGAAGCAACGACCTTCCAGGGGCGTCACCTTGACGGTGGCGCCCCTGCGCTTGCCCGTAGAAGACGGGCCTTCAGATCGCCGTCCGCCGACGACGGACCCGGTAGTTCGGGGCGTTCCCCTGCCCCTGTCACAGGTGCCATGAGCAGGTTCAGTAGGGATTTCGGGAAGAGGGCTCTACCATGGAGGCACTGATGTGTGCCCGATCGGCCCGAAACATTTGCCCGCGCGGGGAGAGCGCGAGCCATCGCTGAAAACTTCCGATCGGCTCAGGTACGTCCGCCCATTCTCCCGATGTCGCCGCTCATATCCGATGGCGCGACACGACCCAGAGGTCTTTGCGGCGGACCCGATCGAGAGACGACATGAACACGAAAACCTCTGCTGAACTGCGCTCCGACGTCGAACACGACCTACCGACGATCGATGCGGACAGCGCACCGGAGATCACTCCGGACACCACCTTCGGCAGCTTCGGTATCCACCCGGAGATCGCCGAGGCCCTCGCCGAACACGGCATCGTCACTCCCTTCCCCATCCAGGCGATGACCCTTCCGGTGGCCCTCGGTGGTCACGACATCATCGGCCAGGCGAAGACCGGGACCGGTAAGACCCTCGGCTTCGGTGTCCCCCTGCTGAACAAGGTCATCGCTCCGCAGGATCCGGGCTATGCCGACCTGGACTACCCGAATCGGCCGCAAGCCCTGGTCGTCGTGCCCACCCGTGAGCTGGCCGTCCAGGTCGCCGCAGATCTCACCCGGGCCGGAAAGCGCCGCGGCATCCGCGTCGAATGCATCTACGGCGGCCGGGCCTTCGAACCTCAGATCAATGCGCTGACCCGCGGGGTCGAAGTAGTGGTCGGCACCCCGGGGCGCCTCATCGACCTGAACCAACAGCGGCACCTGAACCTGCACTCGATCCGCACGGTGGTCCTCGACGAAGCCGACGAGATGCTCGACCTGGGCTTCCTGCCCGATGTGGAACGCATCCTCGGTGAGACGCCCACCTCCCGCCAGACGATGCTCTTCTCCGCCACGATGCCCGGCGCGGTCGTAGCCCTGGCCCGCCGGTACATGACCCAGCCGACGCACATCCGAGCCATCGCCACCGGTGACGACAGCCACACGGTGCAGGCCATCGAACAGTTCGTCTACCGGGCGCATGCCATGGACAAGACGGAAATGCTCAGCCGGATCCTGCAGGCCAAGGGGCGTGGGCTGACCATCGTCTTCACCCGTACCAAACGGACCGCGGCCAAGGTCGCCGACGAACTCACCGACCGTGGGTTCGCAGCTGCTTCCTTGCACGGAGACCTCGGTCAAGGCGCCCGTGAGCAGGCGATGCGCGCCTTCCGTAAGGGCAAGGTCGACGTCCTGGTCGCCACCGACGTCGCCGCGCGCGGTATCGACGTCGAGAATGTCACCCACGTGGTGAACTACCAGTGCCCCGAGGACGAGAAGACGTATCTCCACCGGACGGGACGCACCGGACGCGCCGGGCAGACCGGCGTCGCGATCACCCTCGTCGACTGGGACGACTTCCCCCGGTGGAGCCTCATCAACAAAGCCTTGGACCTGGGGATCACCGAACCCATCGAGACGTACTCCAGCAGCGAACACCTCTACACCGACCTGGAGATCGACCCCTCCGCCACCGGTCGGCTGCCCAAAGCAGCCCGGGTGCGGGTCGGCCTGAACGCCGAAGAGTTGGAGGACCTGGGCGAGACCGGAGGCAAGTCCGGACGGCGCGGGCCCAGCCGTGGGCGTACCTCCGGCGGAAGCCGTCGCCGGAGCGGCGAGTCCTCCGGGAATGCGTCCTCCGCGACCGGTGAGGGGCAACCGTCACGTCCGGCGCGTCGGCGGCGGCGCACCCGCGGTGGCGGAGCCGCCGTGCCGAAGAGCGAGTGACAACGACCGCGAAGAACGAGCGGGGAGGCGGGCCGTCCGGAAAGACCGGACGGCCCGCCTCCCTGTCTCCACCGATGTCGTCCACGGACGCCGACGACGGCTTCGCCGAGAGGCAGCAACACCGACTGGTCAGGCGATCCGGACGAAACCAATCACTCCGTCGGCCATCATCTGCACGGCGATCGCCGAGCACAGCAAGCCTGCGATCCTGCTGACCAGGATCGTCCCTCCTTCGCGGAGCACCCGGTGGATGGCGCCGGCATAGCGCATCGACAGGTAGACCACTCCCATCGCAGCGGCCAACGCCAGGATGATCGCTCCGCGTTGTTCCGACGTACTCGCGTGCTGCATCGACACCATGATGGTGACGATGACCCCGGGCCCGGCGAAGAGCGGAACGGCCAAGGGGACGAGCGCGACATGGGTACGCCCGATCTCGGTGGGGTCAGTTTCCTTCCCCATCAGGAGTTCCAGCCCGATGATCAACAGCAGCAGGCCACCGGAGATCTGCAACGCAGGAACCGAGATCTTCAGGTAGTCGAGGATCTCCTTGCCGATGAGCGCGAAGGTCAGCAGCAAGCCGAAGGCGACTCCGGCGGCACGGGCGGCGACGGCGAGCCTTTCCTGGCGGGTGTAGGACTTCGTCAAGCTGATGAACACCGGCAGCGCACCGGGCGGGTCGAGGATGACCAGGAGGCTGATGAACACCGATCCGAAAACCGCGCCGTCGATGACGTTCATGGTCGGACCACCTCGATGGCGGTCTCCCGGTCCAGCAGCGCACGGAACTGCGCCGGGTCGGTGGTGCGATCGGCCAGCCGGTTGGTTTTACCGGTGCCGTGGTAGTCGCTGGACCCGGTGACGACGAGCCGGTGGCGGTCTGCCACGTCGAGGGCCTGCCGAGTCTGGGCGGCAGTGTGATCGAGGTGGTGGGCTTCGATCCCGACGAGTCCGGCATCTGCCAGATCGGCGATGACCTCCTCACCGATGACACGTCCGCGGCGGGCAGCGAAGGGGTGAGCGATGACGGGGATCCCGCCCGCGGCGAGGATCAATCGGACTCCGTCGGCCACGTCGGGCGAGTAGTGCGGACGGTAGTAGGGGGAACCGTCGTGCAGGTACCGGGTGAAGGCTTCCGCCCGGTCGACGACATGGCCACGAGCCACCAGGGCGTCGGCGATATGGGGTCGACCGACGGTGGCTCCGGGAGCGACCTGAGCGAGGACGTCCTCGTAGGTTATCTGGAGGTCCGTGGCGAGCGCTTCGGTGATGGTTTCGGCGCGTCGTTCACGGCTGGTGCGGGCCTGCGCCATCTCGGCCAGGAGCGTCTGGTCGGTGGGGTCGTGGAGGTAGCCGAGCAGGTGGACGGTGATATCGCCGTGGGAGCAGGTGAGTTCGATCCCTCGGACGAGAGTGATGCTGTGGCGGTGCGCGGCAGCTGCCGCTTCGGCCCATCCGCCAGTGGTGTCGTGGTCGGTGATGGCGAGGACGTCCAGCCCGCAGCTATGGGCTTGAGCGACGAGTTCGCTGGGAGTGTCGCTGCCGTCGCTGGCCTGGCTGTGGGCGTGGAGGTCGATGAGCACGATTTCCAGCGTATGGGATTCGTCTCAGCTGCCGGGCTAGGCTGATCGGCATGGATTTCGGCGAGGAGGCTGCCGGGTGGGACGAGCGTCCTGACCGCGTGGCGCGCAGCCGTGCGATCGCTGCGTCGATCCGAGAGGCCGTGGATCTGTCGGGTCGTCCGGAGACGATCGAGCTGGGTGCGGGCACGGGTCTGTTGTCGCGTCAGCTCGCCGATGCGCTCGGAGCGGTGACGCTCACCGATGCGGCGGCGGGGATGGTCGAGGTCGCGGCCGAGCGGATTGCGGTCGAGTGCCGGGACGGGTGGCGTGCCGAGCTGGTGGTCCATGATGCGTCGGTGCTGCCCGGTGGCCCGTACGGCCTGGTGTTGTCACAGTTGGCTTTGCATCACATGGGGGATGTCCCTGCGGTACTGCGCTCCGCTTTTGAGGTTCTGGCTCCGGGTGGACGGATCGCCGTGGTGGATCTGGACCATGACCCGGATGGCGCCTTCCACGCTGAGCATGCTGATTTCGAGGGACCGCACGGTTTTCGGCGTTCTGAGATCGAGTCGTGGATGTGTGCTGCCGGGTTCGTGGAAGTCCAGGTGACGACGGCGACCTCGATCGACAAGGAGGTCCGGGACGAGACGCGGAATTTCACGTTGTTCCTTGCGACGGGGCACCGCCCCTGACCCGGGTCTGAGCTTCTCCACCTCTGACCCGGCCGCAGCTCCTCCGCCTCTGGCCAGCTCATCAAGCGGTCATCTATCTTCCGGTCGCCTCGCCCCGGCCATCTGCCCACGGAAAGCTCCTCCAGTCACCTCGCTCCCCCGCCGCTTGACCTCCCAGAACTCCGCTTTCAGCACTGCGATGGCCTTGTGGGACTGGGGTGAGTTTTGGTGACTGCGGTGGTGACAGGACGCCACCGCAGTCGTGTCCTACCACCTCAGTCGTGCCCCGCTGATCACTCATGGTCTATCGCCGTTGTCGCCACAAGGTCCCCACCGTCATGACACGCGGGCAGTCCGACGCGAGCGATGTACCGCGGCCTGGACCAGCTGTGCGACCCGACCTGGATCGCGAAGATCCGCCCAGATCAGGCGCACGACCTCCCATCCTGCCGTCCGAAGATCGGCTTCACGTCGTTTCTCTGCAGCCAACGCCCCACGTTCGGCGTACTTGCCCATCCCGTCGAATTCCACCAGCACCCGCCCGTCGACGACGCGTAGGTCGGCCCGGTAACGACGTCCAGCCACCTCGACCGGGTACTGCGATGTCGTCGCCCACCCCAAGTGCCCCAGCAGATCCCTGGCGACGCTCTCCCCGACCGATTCCGCGCGGGGATCGAGGCGATGCACTGCTGCGCGGACCGGGGCGATCCCCGGGGTACGGCGCATCAGGTCGAGGGCTTCTCCGATGTCCTCCAGGTGCACGAGCCCTTGTCGCAGCGCGGCATCGGCGGAGGCCAGGAAGGATGTGGGTCCTGCCACGAGCCCGGTCTGGGCCAGGGCGACCGCGATCGGGACCATGCGCTGTTCCGGCCGCACCCCGCGGGGCAGGGCGTGGACGACGGCGCCTCTCCTGCGCCATCGACCGCCGGGTCGGTCGGTCGCCAGGTGCACCACGTCGAGGTCGCAGCGGTACGTCGGGATCCCCGCGCAGGCCAGCACACTGTAGTGGCTCAGACTGATGTGATCGCCCTGTCTGCGGAGCACCGCAGTGCATCTTGCTGCGTGGGCCGCTTCCGGAGTGGGATGGGCGGTGGTCGTCAGGTACGTCCCGGGGGCGGCGCGGACCAGCTCACCGGCCCGCAGCGCCCGGCGTACCTGCGTGTCGTGGACCCCTGCGCGCAGGGCCTCGGCTCGGGTCAGCACTCCTCCACCGGCCACGACAAGGGCCCCTACGACGTCATCCATGGCTCCAGCCTGTCCCGACTTCCCGGAATGCCGACGACCTGTGCGGCCAGGTCTGGGGACGAGGAGAATCCGCCGGGGGGTTGGGGACGAACACCTGACGCTGCCATCACGGTGACTGCGGTGGGGATTGATGTCTCAGGTGGGAAATTGTGGCTGCGGTGGTGACAGGACGCCACCGCAGCCACGCCGGAACACCGCTGAGCCAGTTCGCCACCGCAGTCCAGGCAGAACCTTCCACGAATGATCAGCGGCGCGGCATCAGCACCGTGTAGTCGAAGTCCAGCGTGACCTCGGGCAGATAGGTGCCGTCGTCCCCCTTGTACGGGAAGTCCACACAGGCCCGGTCCTTCGTCGCGACCGTGCGCAGTCGCAGCGCCCCGATGTCGTCACGGCCGGGGACCGTCATCCGGTCCAGAACCTCGGACCAGGCGTAGACGGTGTGCCCGGCGAAGGTCGGGTTGGTGTGCGACCCCGCGTTGATCGCAGCGACCGACAGCGCATTGCCCAGTCCGTTGAAGCTCAGAGCTCTCGCCAGGGAGATCACGTTGCCGCCGTAGACGATCCGGCGACCGTTGCGACCCTGCGCTTCGGTGTGTTGGTTGAAGTGGACCTTGGCGGTGTTCTGGTAGAGGCGGGTCGCCATCATGTGGTCGGCCTCTTCGAGGGTGTTGCCGTCGACGTGGTCGATGCGCTCCCCCACCTCGTAGTCCTCCCAGAGGTACGGCGATCCGGCGAGCTCCACGTCGTAGGAGCCTTTTTCGATTCTCCACGGGATCTGCAGCGACTCGACCGGCACCGCTGACGGCAGCGAAGGAATCACGGCTTCGGGGGCGGGCGAACCCGCATCGCGTTTATTGACCATGACCCATCGGTGGTAGTCGAGGACGACCTCGTCGCGCTGGTTGACGCCGGTGGAGTGGACGTAGACGACACCGGTCCTGCCGTTGGAGTTCTCCTTGAGGCCCTCGACCTGGGATGTGGTGGTGAGGGTGTCGCCGGGGTGGACCGGCGCGCCGAAGACGCCGCCCGCGTAGCCGAGGTTGGCCACCGCGTTGATCGACACGTCGGGCACGGTCTTGCCGAAGACGATGTGGAAGACGAGCAGGGAGTCGACCGGCATGCGTTCCTGCCCGCAGGCCGCCGCGAAGGTTGCCCCGCTCGTGGCGGCGAACCGCGGCCCGTAGAGCGCCTGGTAGAGCGCCACGTCGCCGTCGGTCACGGTGCGCGGGGTCGCGTGCCGCAGCTGCTGCCCGATCTCGAAGTCCTCGAAATAGTTGCCGCTCATCACCTTCGCGCTCATGGTTCGCCATCCTGCCTTGCGTGGAGTGATTGGTCGCCTGATCCGACACGTGGGAATGCTCACGTCGTACGACGCCTCTGGGCCGGACGGCGACTCCCGTCGTACGACGCGAGGGCTGGCGACTGCGAGGGTGACTCGTGACTGCGAGGGTGACTCGTGACTGCGAGGGTGACTCGTGACTGCGGGGGTGACAGGACACCACCGCAGTCGCGTCGAAGCACCGCAGAGTCCGGGGGCCACCGGAGTCGAAGCGCCCTGCTCCTTTGGTGTCCGCTGCCTCTGTGTCGAAGACGTTCACTCACCTGGCCGGACGCCCACCAGTCGAGACCGTGGTGAGCGCGGAGCGGGAGGATGGCGGTCATGAGCGATGTGCGTACGGCGTCCGTCCCGGAGTATCCGGCAGTGGCGATGCTCCTGGGCCAGGTCTTCCGGGACGACCCCACCCTGGGTGCCGTGGTCCGGGACGCGCAGGATCCGGCGTCCAGGCTGGCGCGGATGTTCACGGTGCAGATCGGGGAGATCTTCGCCCCGTCCGGCGCGGTGGACGTCCTCCCGGATGCCGAGGGTGGGCTGGCTGGTGCTGCGCTGTGGGCGGAGCCGGGCGCGTGGCACCGGTCGAGGTGGGCCGAGTTGCGGGGGATGCCGGCCCTGGCGAGGGCGTTGGGTCGGTCTTTCCCGGCGTCGGTGCGCAGTGAGCGTGCCTGTCTGGACAGGCATCCGACCTTTCCGCATTGGTATCTGTACGTGGTCGGTTCGGCGACGCGGTCCCGGGGCAGAGGGGTGGGGTCGGCGTTATTGCGTCATGGGCTGGCCAGGGCGGAGGCGCAGGGGGTCCCGGTGTATCTGGAGGCGACGACGCCTCGTAGTGCGCGCTTGTACCAGCGGTGGGATTTCGTGGAGCTGGGGCCGGTGCCCAATCCGCTGGGGGATCAGGATGCGGTGGGGATGTGGCGTCCGTCCGGAGGAAAGGGAGCCTTGGAACACCCCGACCGTCTATAGTGCATATAGACAGTAGGAGGTGGCCTCTTGCCGCTCAGCATCACCCTCTCCAGAACCACCGGACAACCCATCTACGAACAGATCCGGGCCCAGACCCAGGCCGCGATCCTGAACGGGGACCTCCCCCCAGGCGCACAGCTGCCCTCCATCCGCGGGCTCGCCAAGGACCTCCAGGTCAGCGTCATCACCACCACCCGTGCCTACAGCGACCTGGCCGCCCTCGGCCTGATCGCCAATGTCCCGGGCAAAGGCAGCTACGTCCTCGACATCGACACCGCCACCTGGCAAGGCCAGATCCGCGATCTCGTGCACGCCAGCTTCCTCGACGGCGTACTCCATGCCGCTCGGGCCGATCTCTCCCCCGCCGAGCTGCACCGCCTGCTCGACGACGCCATCACCGCCGCGAAGGAGCGCCGATGAACACCGCGCGGAACCCCGACGACCAGCCGCTGCTGTCCCTGAACGGACTGGGCAAGAGCTTCGACCCCTTCCACCTGGAAGACCTCGACCTAGAGGTGCGAGCCGGTCAGGTCGTCGGCCTGGTCGGCGCCAATGGAGCCGGCAAGACCACCGCCATCGGCTGCGCCCTCGGCATGCTCCGCCCGGACCGGGGGACGGTCCACCTGATCGACAAGCAGTGGATCGGTGTCGTCCTGGACACTCCCCCGTACCTGCCCACCTGGACCGTCGCCGAGGTGGAACTGGCCCTGGCGCCCTTCTACCCGCGCTGGAACCGGAGCACCTTCGCCCGCCTGGCCGACCGGGCCGGTCTGAGCACCTCCTCCCAGGTCGGATCGCTCAGCCGTGGGATGGCGCTGCGCCTGCAGCTGGCCGTCGCGCTCAGCCACGACGCCCGGCTCCTGATCCTGGACGAACCGACCAGCGGCGTCGACCCGGTCGGACGCTGCGAGCTTCTCGACGAACTCGCCGGGTTCATGTTGCACGAGGACCACGGCATCCTGTTCTCCACCCACATCACCGCCGACCTGGAACGCATCGCCGACCGGGTGGTCGTCCTCGCCCACGGTCGGATGGTCGCCGCCGGGGACACCCCGGAGATCCTGGACGCCTTCCGGATGGTGCACGGCGGTCTGGGTGAACTGCCGGATCCGTTGCGCGGAATGGTCCACGGGCTACGGGAGCATTCGGTCGGTTGGGCAGGTGTCATGGCCACGCCGGACACCGTCCATCTGTCCGGCGCCTGCGTCGTGGAAGAGCCGACCCTGGACGAGCTGGTGAGGCATCTGTCCTCACTCGATGCACCGGTGGCCAGCCATGGCTGAGCGACCACTGCTGGCGATGTTCCGGTTGGACCTGCGGGTCCTGCATTCTTTCCTCCTGCCCGCCGCGGGCTTCACCGTGCTCGCTGCTTTCGCCTACGCGACCCTGGGGCTCGGCCTGGCGCTGGTCACCGTGATGTTCATCCCGCTGATGGCGATCAGTCTTCTGGCCCAGGCCGAGGAGTCTGCGCACCTGCCGCGGCTTCAGGCCTGCCTTCCGGTCTCTGCTCGCATCGTCGCCGCCGCGCATCATCTGGTGACCGTGGCGGTCTTGGGCTACGCGACGGTGGCGGCCTTGTCGCTGGTGATGGTGGACGCGCGGCTGCGTGACATCGGTGCTGGCGCCGGGACGACCGGGGCGATGCTGCTCCTGCTACTGGTCGGCGCGGCTTCGTCGTTGTTCTGGCCGGTCGCCGATCGTTATGGCACCGACCGGGCCTGGTGGGTGGCCGTGCCGGCGGTCGTCCTGTTGCTGGCGATCCAAGCGGTCCTGATGGCTCAGCACTGGCTGTCGTTCAGGGGTGGTGCTGTTCTTCCCCGCTGGGAGGTCCTCCGGCCGCTGTGGTCGCCTTCCGTCCTGGTTCCGTCCGTCGTCGGCGCGGTCCTGCTTGCATTGTGGGCCTCCTACCGTCGCTGCGTGATTCTGCGGTGTGGAACGCGGTCCGACGCGCCGTGGTCCTCGGCGGTTCTCTGCCGAGACCGATCCGGTGGCTGCCTGTCCGGTCTGCCATGGTCTCCCGTGCTCCGGCTGCAGCTGCTCGCGCTACGCGAGCTCAGGCCGGTCGTCGCCCTTCTCCTGATCCCGACGGTGCTCGCCGCGGTGGCTGTCGATGCCCTGTCCAGCACGCTTTTCCTGGTGCCGCTCGCGCTGACGGTCTCGTTGAATGTCGTTCACCTGGCGGGTGGCACGGGCTTGGGCCGGTTGTACGACGCATTGCCGGTGGGTCGGCGTGAGGTGGTCGCCGCGCAGTATCTGGTCGTGTCCGGCGTGGTGGCGGTCGTGACGGCGGTCCTGGCCGTACTGGTGGGCTTCGACCTGTTCCGTGGTCGCGGGTCGGGCACGGATGCTCTTCTCGGGGTGGCTGCGGTGGCGGTGGCCTTGTCCGCCGTCCTGGGTCTGGCGATTCCGCTCTCGACCCGCTGGGGTGCGTGGAGGGGTGTCATGGCTGTTCTCGCGACGGTGATGCTGCTCACCACTGGGCTCATCGCCGTGGCGTTCACGGCACCCGACGCCTGGGCCGATACGAAGTTCTTGCTGGCTCAGGCGCCGTGGTGGGGAACACTCAGTGCCTCGGTATCGGTGGCCGCTGTCGCCCTGACGTCGTCCTACGGGGTCACGACTCGGATCTACGAGCGTCAGGACCTATGAGCCCCCGTGGACGGTGCTCTCGGTGTCGACCCTGGAGCCTCGCGACGACGGGGGCGCTGATCGACCGGGCACTACGACACCGTGACCGACAGTGCTGAAAGTCCCGGATAGGCTTATCCCCATGGCTGACTTCGATGTGGTGGTCCTGGGCGCCGGCCCGGGTGGATATGTGGCGGCGATCCGGGCAGCGCAGCTCGGCAAGCGCGTCGCCGTGGTGGAGAAGAAGTACTGGGGTGGAGTTTGCCTCAACGTGGGTTGCATCCCCAGCAAAGCACTGCTGAAGAACGCCGAGCTGGCCCACACGTTGACGCACGAGAAGGCCAAGTACGGCATCGAGGGCGACGCCACGATGTCCTACGGTCCGACCCACAAGCGGTCTCGCCAGGTCAGCGCGGGCATCGTCAAGGGCGTCCACTTCCTGATGAAGAAGAACAAGATCACCGAAATCGACGGATGGGGAACCCTCACCGGGGCGAACTCCATGGATGTCGCCCTGAACAACGGGGAGACTAAGTCGATCAGCTTCGACAACCTGATCATCGCCGCCGGTGCGGTCACCCGGATGCTCCCGGGCGTGGAGGTCAGCAAGAATGTCGTGACCTATGAGGAGCAGATCCTCGACGAGAACCTCCCCCGCTCGATCATCATCGCCGGATCCGGCGCCATCGGTGTCGAGTTCGCTTATGTGATGGCCAACTTCGGCGTCGATGTGACGATCGTGGAATTCCTGGACCGGATGGTGCCCACCGAGGACGCCGACGTCTCCAAGGAACTCCTGAAGCACTACAAGAAACTCGGCGTGAAGGTCATGGTCGGCACGAAGGTCGACTCCGTCGAGGACACCGGCTCCGGCGTCAAGGTCACGGTCACCCCGGCCGCCGGCGGCGAAAGCACCGTCCTGGAAGCCGACCGTCTCCTCTCCGCCATCGGTTTCGCTCCGCGCACGCGGGGCTACGGCTTGGAGAACATCGGCGTCGAAATGACCGAGCGGGGCGCGATCAAGGTCGACGGCTTCTGCCGCACCTCGGTGCCGAATGTGTACGCCATCGGTGATGTCACCGCGAAGATGATGCTGGCCCACGTCGCTGAGGCCATGGGCATCGTCGCCGCCGAGACCATCGCCGGCGCGGAGACCATGCCGGTGGATTACGCCAATATTCCTCGGGCGACCTACTGCCACCCGCAGATCGCTTCGATGGGCCTGTCCGAGCAGCAGGCGAAGGACGCCGGCCACGAGGTGAAGACCTCGTCGTTCCCCTTCGCAGCGAACGGCAAGGCCCAGGGTCTGGGCGAGGCCGCCGGTTTCGTGAAGGTCGTCGCCGACGCGAAGTACAACGAGATCCTCGGCGTCCACATGATCGGCCCGGATGTCACCGAGCTGCTCCCGGCCGCGAATGTCGCCAAGCAGTGGGACCTCACCGCCGACGAGGTCAGCCGCACGGTCTTCGCGCACCCGACCTTGGGCGAGGCGCTCAAGGAGGCCATGCACGGCATCAGCGGCCACATGATCAACTTCTGACCAAGGGGTCGTAGCACCGACATCGGATCCGGCCCGGTCACCTTCCATGGCGACCGGGCCGGATGTACTCCTTGATCCCGTCCTTGTCTGCGTAGATAAGAACGGCGGGCAAACCAGATCGCCCAGGAAGCAGGGATTGATCCGGGCGAAGATCGGACGAGAGCCGACGATCTCCGTACGTCCTCGGATGTCGTGGACCAGCCGCCCCAGATTGGGGGTGCGGGACGGGTTCAGGTGATTCATCGCCGACAGATGGCGGAGGACACGACGCCGTAGGCGTCTTGTCCTCGCCGACGGCAGTGGACGCGGCACCGCCTCCTAGAAGGTTCTCAACCCCGAGAAGGCTCCTCTTGATACCGGTCATCTTGATACCGAAGAGCCGCTGTTTCCATAGGCCTCCAAAGAAATTCAACCAATATTCTGTTGAGGGACGTTCTACGTCCACGGCGAAGATGGGGCTCGTGCCTCCTCGGCACGAACCCCACCCAAGTCACCGCTTGAAGCGCTCACCTCTACAGGGCCGGACCACCCCTCGGGCGCTCGTCGACGGTGACCAGCGCAAACCCTTGACGTTCGGCAGGACGCCAGCTCAGCTCCCGATCGTAGAGCCGCCTCAGGTAAGGGATTTCCCGGTGATAGACGAACACCGAGGAATCGACCCCGACGATGCCAGGAGTGTCGATGAACATCGGCAGCTCCTCCAGGAAATACTGAACAGCCTGCTCTTCCTGGTTCTCCTGAGGAGGATTGCCCTCCTCCTCCCAGGCCTGCAGGATCCCCCGCGATGTCGCCAAGGTGGCCTCCTGGAAGTCCGGATCCTGCGCATAGCGCCGCCGTCCTTCGTCAAGAAGTTCCAGATAGCGAGGGTTCACCGAAAGGCTCTCGTGACAGAGCACCATTCCCGGCGTCTCCTCCACGCCCACCTGCGCCAAGGCCGTACGCACCTTGTTGAGCACGTACTTGCCCTGTTTACGAGCCTTGGACTCCGCCTTGGCCTCGGCATATCCCAGGGCGCGCAGGGTGTGCGCCGCTGACTTGTCCGGCACGAAGAAACTCGCCTGCGGGTAGGTCTCGAACGCCCAACACACCAGTTCGGTGATCCGGGACTGGTTGAAGTAACCGTTGAACGGGCTGACCCCGACGCAGACGTGACCAGCCTCGGACACGATCTGCGCGCAGGACTCGGTCAGCGGCTCACGTCGGAAGACGACATCGCGGAGAAGAGGATCAGTCACGGTGGCCATCCACCTCATCAGCCCATAGAACGTGCTGTTCCCCGCCCCGGACCGGCGCTTCGATCCGGTTCTCGGCCGGGGGCAGCGGACAGTTGAAGTAGTCGGAGAAACCGCACGGCGGAATGAAGGCCCGGTTGAAGTCGACCTCGATCGGCCCGACTCCGGTGACCCCGGACAGTTTCAGGAAACGACCGGGGGCATGGCTCTCCCGGCCGGTCGTCCCGTCGGCGAAGACGATCACCAGCACCTCGTGGTCGAGGAAGGCCACCAGGTCGTAGCGTTTCCCGCCGACCTCGACCTCCACGACGCCGGGAACCTTCTTGTCGTGCCCGTCATCGGACTCTCGTGAGAATCCCCAGGACACGTCGGTGGCCTGGTCATAGGGGCGGAACTCACCCTGCACGACCAGTTCCGGGTCGAAAGGATAGACCTCGATGCCGGCGAACCGTTGCGCTTGTTCGTTCTCGGCCCGGTAGATCCGCAGCTCCACGGAGTCACCGTCCAGGCTGAAAGCATCGACGACGGTGTCGCCGCAGGTCAACAAGGGGGTCCCGTCCCCACGCAGCAGAGACATCACAGTCGGGCCGGTCACTGGCACCCCGTCGATGTCCAGCTGAGCGCCCTCGTCGGGAACGATCAGCACGCCCTGGCCGTCAGGGCCGGGGGCAGCCGACAGCGGCAGACCGATGACCTGTTCGTGACCGCTGACCTCGTGGAAATCCACCAAGGCCAGCGGTCCGTGCGCGCCGGTCACAGCAGCCAGCCGTTCCTGTGCCCATTCTCGGTGGGCAAGCTCTTCCGGGGACAGGACGACTTCGGTTTCTCCGACACCAGTGGGCATTTCTCTCCTCAACAGGGGTTGTACGACGACAACGGGGCCGGGTACGAAGACCTTCTCGTACCCGGCCCCGTCGATCAGGAAATGATGAGACTTACTTGGTGGGGTACTGGGTGCTGAGCATCTTGCTGACCCAGGCCTCCATGTGCGGCTTGCCCTGCGGGCCCTGCATCGCAGGAACCGACGACTGCAGCTTGCCGTTGTAGATCACGACCATGGCGGGCAGACCACCGGGAAGCGTCACACCGTTCTTGGCGAGAATCTTCCGAACGGCGGAGTCGTTGGACGCCACATTGGCCAGGGTCCATTTGCCACCGCTGGCCTTGGCCAGTTCGGCAGCGACCTGTCCGTGACGCTTCGAGGACTGCGAGTAGTTGTCCAGGTGCAGGCGCAACGCGACCGGGTGACGCTTGGAGATCGCGACGACCTTCTTCCAGGACTCCTCGTCGCTGATGTTCACCGTGGCCGGGTCGGCCACGGCCTTGCCGCCCTTGACCGCCTGGTCGATCCAGGTGTTCACCGCAGCCTTGTCGCCGTCGTATCCGCTACGACGCGAGGTTTCCTTGCCGTCGATGATGGAGATCAACGTCGGGAACCACGGCTTGTCGAAGCGCTCCCAGATCTTCGGGTACTTCGTCCCGTCGATCTTGCCGATGACGTACGCGCCGTTGCTGGCCTTGGCCTTCTCGGCCAGCACCGGTGCCAGCTTCTCGCAGGGGTCGCAGCCCTCCTTGGAGAAGTCGAGGATGAAGGGCACCTTCTTCGAGCCAGCCATCAGCTGATCGAAGTTCTTGTCGGTGACCTCGACGATCTTGCCGGGTGCTCCGGGCTTGACCGGGGTCTGTCCCTCACCGGGGCCACCCGGCTTGACGGGCTTCTGGCCATCGCCAGGTCCACCAGGCTGTCCCGGCTTGACGGGCTTCTGGCCGTCACCAGGTCCACCAGGCTGACCGGGCTGACCGGGGCGAACCGGCTTCTGGCCACCGTCTTCGATCGGAATGTCACCGGCCGGAGGCTGTCCCGGCTTGACGGGCTTCTGGCCGTCACCAGGTCCACCAGGCTGTCCCGGCTGTCCCGGCTGACCGGGGCGAACCGGCTTCTGGCCGTCACCAGGTCCACCAGGCTGACCCGGCTGACCGGGCTGACCGGGGCGAACCGGCTTCTGGCCGTCACCAGGTCCACCAGGCTGACCCGGCTGACCCGGCTGACCGGGGCGAACCGGCTTCTGGCCACCGTCTTCGATCGGAATGTCACCGGCCGGAGGCTGACCCGGACGACCAGGCTGACCAGGCTGACCGGGCTGACCGGGCTGACCCGGACGACCAGGCTGACCCGGACGACCCGGCTCCTCGGGCTTGTTCGGCGGGTTCGAGTCGACCGGCCCGAAACCACTGACCGTCTTGTCGATGAAGGACTTCAGCCCTGCCTCACCGGGGAACCCGGACAGGTGCGAGCCTTCCTTGCCCTTGGCGTAGGGCACGATCGTCGGGTAGCCACGCACCTGGAAGGCCCGCTTGGCGTCGGACCGGTCGGCGTCGATGACGGCCAGGGTCCACTTACCCTGAGCCTGTTCGGCCATCCGGCGGATGACCGGGTCCATGGTCCGGCAGGCGCCGCACCAGGCAGGAGCGGTGATCAGGAAGAAGACAGGGCGCTGGCTGCTCTGCTTCTTCAGCTGCTCAAGGTTGCTCATGTTCACGTCGACGATCGACGCGCCGCCCTGCACCGCGGACACCTCGGCCCCGAAGGGGGAGGTGGTGACGGCATTGGACACTCCGGTACCGACTCCGGTGAGGAGCAGAACGCTCGCAGTCACCAGGCCCACGGAACGCCGTGAAATCGAATTCATAAAATCTTTCCCTTTCGATGTGTGGTCGACAGTCGAGTTCGTCTACCTGTTCAGTGGGTCTCCGCGTAATCGGAAAATACAGATCACTCAGCCACCTCCATCTCTTCGGATCATCCGCGTCGCGTCCTCTTATGAGGACACGAAATCTTTGGTATCCGGGCAGGGCCGATCGAGATATCGCAGGTAGACGGCCCCGGGCTTGCATCATGTTCCGGAATGACTCCGAAGATGCCGCCCCACATATTCAGATCAGCTCAGAGATCACGCCGGTTGAATTCACCGGATTCGTCTGCGGAAAACTGATCATTCATGGGTTCAGAAGACCCGATTCAGCTGATCTTGCGAATTCCAGCCCCGCGGGCCAGCCCGAATCGAGCAGCGATCAGGTAGCAGATGAATGCCGCGATCATCGAGGTCAAGGCCGGAATATTCCAGCCCCACAGAAGATCGGGCACCATGGCGGACGCTCTGGCGACGAGATATCCGACAACCCAGGCGATCACCCCAGCAGGAACGTAAGTCGGTGCTTCAGAAGGGAGTTCGCCTCGAAGCCGCGATTCGTCAAGCTCTTTTCGCCACGAGCGACAGACGAAGTAGTCCGCGATCATGATCGCTGCGATCGGCGGACACAGAATGCCCAGTTCGAACAGGAAGGGCTGGAAGAGTTTGGCGAAACCGAGCGCCGACATCAGCGAGCCGATCAGGCCCAATGCCACGGCGACGGTCGCTCGGGAGAGGTTGATCCCGCCGAGAGCATGTGCCGCGTTCACCACACCCAAGCTGGAGGGGTAGAGGTTCCAGTCGTTCACCTTGACGATCGACAGGACCAGGATGATGACGCCCAGCACACCGGAGGTGCTCTGGATGATCTCGATGACCACTCCAGCGTCGTCCGGGGTGGTGACCTTCAGGGCGTGAGCCAGCAGGACCCCGATGACTCCGACGAAGTACTCGCCGAAGGTGACTCCGAGAACAGTCTGTTTCACCACGTCGGCGACATTGCGGTTGTAGCGCGCCATATCAGGGGTGAAGATCGCACCGATGATGAAACCACCGGCGACGAAGGTGGTCGCCGCAGCCAACGAGATCGGCTGTCCTGGAGGAGGAGTGGAGAAAAGTTCTGTTCCGTGCTGGGAGAGAACCTGGGCGACGGACCACACACACACCAAGAGGAATGCCGGTACGGCGACCCAGGCGACCCAGGACATCGCGGCGAACCCGAGGGTCACGATCGCGGTGACCCCCAGCCCACCGAGCACGGCCCAGACCCAGATCGGCAGGAAGGGCATCAAGGTGTGAAGGCCTTCGGCGAAGACGGCGTTCTGGATCGCGAACCATCCCACCAGGGTGATCGCAACGACCAGGCCGACCACGGCAGAACCTGCGGTACCGAATCCTGACCACCGAGCCAGGACAGAGGTTGACAGGCCCTCGCGAACTCCGGCCACTCCCAACATGATCGAGACCACTTCGAGGATCACCGAGCCCAGGGTGATCGCGATCATCGCGTCCCAGAAGCTCAGACCGATGCCGATCGAGGCGGACAAGAGGAACTGGGCCAGAGCCGACAACATGCCGAAACGTTGGACCGCGACGGTCAACCATCCGTAACGAGCATCGTCCGGCACCCTGACCAGGGCGTAGTCATCGTGTTCAGGAATCGACGACGAATTGTCTGCCGGAGTTTTCTCCGCAGTAGCTGCACTCTGGGCAACAGGGGATGTAGCCATGATGTCCTTCCAGCTCAGCCAGGATCAGGGGCACAGATGCTGCTTCGCGGCCGCGACGACGACCTCGGGTTTCTGCGCAGCCTGGGGGACCTTGCGCTCCTTGGCTTCGGTGCGGATCTGCTCAGCCATCGCATCGTCCTTGACCTCGGACTGCTTGACGACGCAGGCAAGCTTCATCAGAGCTTCGACGTCATCGGCCTGAGCCGGCTTGGCTCCGAGCTTGGCGACCGCGTCCTTCACTCCTTCTTCCACCTTGGAGACCGGGTGGGCCGACACCGCCGGGGCCGGCGGAGTGTTTTCGGAGCTTCCTGCGGAGCCGCCTTCCTTGGCATCTCCACCGCAGGCGGACAGCGACAGCATGGACAGGCAGATCATGGCGACGCTCACCGACTTGGTGATCGTCTTCGCGCCTCCCGGACCGATCCCAGATCGATCGTTATACATCAACAACCCCTCGCTGACCTCGAGAAACGTTGCAGCACTAAGGCGTTCAAGAGCCCGGCCGCACGACAGGTGAGATTCAACTACGTAGGCCACGAAGATGTAAAGCCCTGAAGACAATTCACTTACATTTTGGCTCCATTTTTCACCCAAAACGAGGGGGAGAAATCGCCCAGATCGAATCTGACCAGCAGATTTACTGCCGAAAATCCGAAATTGAGCGTTATGAAACCGAGTTGCTGGCAGGTAGGAACAGGCGTAGGGTGCCGACCGCCAGAAGTCTGAGGCAGAAGATAGGCCTCATTGCACCCTTTTCCATGGAGACTGCTGTCTGAATCGTTGAAATTTCATCAACATTCCGCGTCCGAATTATGTTCAATTCGGAGCAATTCCCCATACGTCGCATTGATTCGATAAATTCAATGCGGAGACTGTCTATGTTTGATGATCGAAAGACTCTCCGAGCAGCTAAAGAACGCGCTGCCCGAAGGCCCTGCTTCCGCGCAGAGCGCATCGCCGCCTGCTCCGGCCCGAAGAGGCCGCCATCCACCGTGATCGGCCAGGGGTGGTCAGTCCCCCGTCAACAGCGCTGCCACGCGGTCAGGCTCCTCCCCCACACGAAGAAGAAGCACGCGCAACGCTGCTACCGCCGATCACGCTCGGTATCAGAACACACCTTCTCGACCGTCAGCTGAGAGTCTCAGCACCGTTTCCTCAAAGGTGCCCTGGACATGACAAGGCCTCGGCAGGCCCAGCCCGCTCAGAGGGGCTGGGCCTGCCGAGGCCTTGTCATGCACCGGTAAAAAAGGTCAGCCAGTGTTCTGCAGGCCGGCTGCGGCCCCGTTCATGGTCAGCAGCAGCACAGTCCGCCACCGCTTGACCATCTCCTCATCGGTCTGCCCCTCCTCGTCCAGCACGCCCTCACGCACCATCCGAAGAGCCCGGATCTGCAAGTGCGACAAGGCATTGATGTACGGGCGCCGCATGTCGATGGCATGGCGCAGATGAGGTTTACGTTCCAAGAGCTCATCCTGATCCAGGACCGCCAGCACAAGACGGCGAGTCAGGTCGTACTCCTCCAGGATCGTCGCCACCAGCTCAGGGCGCTCCCCCAGGTCCAGGAAAGCCTCGGCGAGCGCGCGATCAGCCTTGGCCAGACTCATCTCCGCGACGTCGATCAGCGACGCGAACAAGGTCCATTCCCGGTAGGCCTGCCTCAGCGAGTCCAGATCGTCGACTGCGGCGAGGCCCGATCCGAGCCCGTACCAGCCGGGAATGTTGACCCGGGCCTGTGCCCAGGCGAAGACCCAGGGGATGGCCCTCAGGTCGGCCAGTGAACGTCCGGTCTCACCCCCGCTGCGCCGGGAGGGCCGGGAGCCCAGCCGTAGCTCACCCAACTCGTCCAATGGGCTGGCCTGAGCCAGCAGGTCTGCGATCCCTGGAGATTCCACCAAGGCCCGGTAGGCACGCTGAGAGGCCTCGTCGATGGTCGAGGACAGATCGGCATAGGAGCGGCACGTCTCCCCCCGGCGTCTGGCACGCTCCGGCTCATCGGTCAACAGGACCGCGCTGGTCAATCGTTCCAGGTGCCGTTGGGCGATCATCACATCGCCGTAGCGGGCCGCGATCACTTCACCTTGTTCGGTCACTTTGAAACGGCCGTCGACCGACCCCGTCGGTTGGGCCAGGATCGCCCGGTGCAATGGGCCACCGCCCCGCCCGAGGGAGCCTCCTCGACCGTGGAAGAGCGTCATCCGCACGTCATGGCGGCGGGCCCAGGCCGACAGTCTCGACTGTGCCCGGTCGAGGGTGAGCGTCGCACTGGCGGGGCCGACGTCCTTCGCCGAGTCCGAGTAGCCGAGCATGATCTCCACATGACGTCCGGTGGACTGCAGCCAGGCGATCGTGCTGGGTAGTTCGATCCATTCGTGGAGAGTCACTTCTGCGCACCGCAGGTCCTCGCCGGTCTCGAAGAGGGGAACCACGTCGAGCCGGAGTGGTCGGTCGCCCACGGCGAGCCGGGCCAGGGCACGGACGGCCACCAGGTGGGCTGCGCACTGGCTGAAGCTGACGATGTACCGACCGCAGCTGCGTTCCCCCCAGCGTTCCTGCAGATAAGCCATCACCCGCAAGGTGTCGAGCAGCTCGGTGGTGCGCTCGGACAGTTCGGCCATCCGCCGCCCGGAGACACCTTCGGGCCAGCCCCGGGTGGCCAGCTCGTCCAGGAAGATCGGGTTCTGGGCCGCGCTCTCGGGGTCTTCCACGGAGTCCAGACCGCTGAGCAGCTCCACCAGCGCAGCCTGATGGACCTCGCTGTGCTGACGGACCTCCAGCTCGGCCAAGTGGAATCCGAAGGTCTCGACCAGCCAGATGAGCTGTTGCAGTTCGCCACGGGCTGCGCGGGTATCGCCGGCTGCGATCAGGCTGTCCTGCACCAGTGCCAGGTCGGCCAGCATCTCCTGCGGCCCGGTGTAGGCCATTCCGGTCTTCTCGCGGCGGGTCAGATCCAATCGGGCCACTACCACGAGCATCTTCTGGCGGTGTGGCTCTCCGGGGGAATCCTTCACGATCTGGGCGATCACATCAGGTAGCCGGACCGCGTCATTGGCCAGCGCTTCCATCAGCGCGTCCGAGGGAGGGGTGCTGATCTCGTCCACGGTCAGGGTACGAGCGATCCGGTCGGCGTGCTGGGCCAGTGCGGCCAAGGCGTGTTGGGCCTGCGCGGCCATGGTGCGCCGGGTCACTTCGGCGGTGACATACGGATTGCCGTCGCGGTCGCCGCCGACCCAGCTACCGAATCGGACGAAAGCCGGGGGCATCTCCTGAGCTCCCAGGCCTTCGTGCACGGCCCGGTAGAGCCTGGGCACCGCCCGGAACAAGGTCTGGTCGAAGACCGTCAAGATCGACTTGACCTCGTCACCCGGCTCGGGTCTGGTCCGACGCAGGGTCGACGTACGTTGCAGGATGTCGATGTCCTCCAGCATCCGCCGACGCGCGAAATCGCGTTCCAGGCTGCCGGACCACGGGTCGTCGAAACGGTCGAGCTGTTCAGAGATCCGTACCAGCGCCGTGGTCACCGCACGACGTCGGGCCTCAGTCGGATGCGCCGTCAATACCGGATGGATCCTCAGGTCGGCGACCTGACGAGCTGCGGACTCGCCGATCTCGGCGATAGCTGCGCCCACGCCGCCGGCTTCGACGCCGGTCCCGAAATCCCGGGCCTCGGCGCGCAAGGACCGCGCACGTAGTCGTTCGTCGGCCAAGTTCGTCAGGTGCAGGTGAACAGTCACCGTCCGGGCGAGCAAGGCTGCGGTGTCGTCGTCCATCCCGGCCACGACCTCCCGAGCCCGGGTGAAGGCCCCCGCGTCACCGGTGTCGGCCGATGCCTCCACCAGGGTCTGCATGAGGTCGACGAGATCGGACAGACCGGCCTCACGCAACACCGTGGCATGCAAAGAGGTCAACAGATCCAGATCACGAGAAACCCGCGGCAGGTCGGACGAAGCCGGTGCCGCGGAAGAAGCTCCGCTCATACCCACCATGCTAGGAAAATTCGCGCCCCCGCTCTCCTGCAGGTTCGCCGTATGGACGCTCCTGTCCCGCTACCCGTGGACTGAACAACCGACGTAGACCCGTTGTGGCAAGCTCAGGTCCAGGTGCGTCCCTGACGCTGATCAAGACGCCGCCGACTCTTCATCGCGTGGTCCGCCGCCGCCGAAGAACCCGCTTCAGGGCCTTCGTGTGTTCCTTGGAAGCCCGCGCCTCCCCCATCGGTCGGCCCACATAGGTGCCGAGGCTGACCCCGGCAGCCAGAGCGAGGCCCACTGTTCCGGCCGACATCAGCGTCACGAGCCCCTCGTCGGAGGCCGTGCCCACATAGTCGTACAACCCGCGATAGACCATGCCGCCGGGCAGCAGGGTCACCAATCCGGCAGTCGTGATCGCCAGGGAAGGCACCCGGCAGAAGCGTCCCAACGCCGGAGCGAAGAGACCCACCGCGAAAGCACCGATAGCGCTGGCCGGAGCGATCGACAGCTGGAGAAAAACGCCCACCAGATAAGCGGACCATCCCAAAGCTCCGGTCACCAGGGACACCAGGACGGTACGCGGCCCCGAGTAGGTCGTGATCGCGAAGGCCGCCGAGACCAATGCCGCCAAACTGATCTGCGAAGTGACCGAAGGTGCGAAACCGAGGGTCGGTGAGATGTAGGCCGGGACCCCGGCCCGGTTACCCAGGCCCAGCACTATCAAGATCCCCACCACGACCCCCAAGGTCATCAGCAGGACCTCGAAACCGCGACCGGTGGCTGTCACATAATAACCGTCGATGGCGTCCTGAGCTGCTCCGACGAGTTGCAACCCGGCGAGGAGCACCACGATCCCCGCGGTCACGACCACCGAGGGGGACATCGACCCGAGGCCGACGACATCATGAGCACGCGCATACATCAGGACCATGGCGACCCCGGTGGGGATCGCTCCTCCGATGATCTGCGCGAAGAAGGCAGCAAGCCCTCGACGGGAGACCCACAACAGAGCACGGTCGATGAAGGCCGCCGTCACCAGGGTGAGGACGATCTCCTGCCGGCTTCCGTCGAGCAGAGCCGCGATCGCCCCGGCCAGACCAGCATTGGCAGCGGTGACCACATCACGGTGGTAAAGATGCGGGCGCCGCATGATCTCGGTGAACCGTTCGCGGGCTTCCTCGATGGGAATCGGGTCCTGGGCGAGCGCAGCCACCAGTTTCTGGATGCGTCGCAGCCGGTCGAAGTCGGAGGTCCGGTTGGACACGACCCGCATCACGGTGACCGGGTCATGCCGCTCTCCTCGATGGTGGGAGACGGTGATCGAGGTGAAGGTGACGTCGACGTGCACGGAACGCAGGCCGTAGGCGTGAGTCAGCTGGATCGCCGTGGCCGTGACATCGGCGGCGGAAGAACCCGTGGTGAGCAGAGCCTCGGCGATCCGCATCGCCAGGTCGATCACTGCGCGGGCGCGGGCTTCTTCGACACCGTCGTCCGCTGGCTGTATCCGCATACCCCAGGTGGGCGGGGCTCCTTCGACAGCGTGCAGGAAGCGGTTCCGCAGCCGGGTGCGACGTTCGGCGTCCAAAGGCCACCGTTGGATGGCTGCTCGGCTGCGGAAAACCGATTTGGCAGCGGCGCTTTCCGCAGCAGGAGCGGCATCGTCCAGGGGGCTGCGCAGCTCTGGTTGCGCCGAGGCGAGCGGGAGTGGCGAGGTCACCGATTTGGTAGCGATAGGACCGGTCTCGTGGATGCTCGGTACCGGATGTGCTTGGTCTTTTCCGGCGGGTTGGATCGCGCCGTCGTTCTTGTCGCCGCCTGCGGTGCCGGACCTCTCGGAGTTCCGGTCCTGGCCGTCCTCCGGCGTGTCGTCATGCGCCATGTCCCACCCTGTCCCCGCTTTCACCCCGCCCAGTGTGCGACCAGATTCAGCGACGCCGGGCACCTATCGCAAATCACCTGTTCAAAGAACACTTCCGGGCGTTTCGCCGCGTCTGGTGCGGCCATGGATATGGCCATGGCAGAGTGGCGTTCGTGAGTGAGAAACAGACGAAGGCAGAGCACCGGGGCATCCCTTCCACCGAAGCATTCCGTCGTTATATCTCTTCGGGTTGGGCCTCTTCGCAGGACCCCCTGCCCGAACGGGCCGAGGTCGCCGACCATGCTGCGCGACGACGCGCACGATTGTCCGATTTCTTCCCCGGCGAACGGCTCGTGATCCCGGCTGGAGGTCTGAAGGTCCGCAGCAACGACTGCGACTACATGTTCCGACCGCACAGCGCCTTCGCCCATCTGACCGGGCTGGGTGCCGACCGGGAGCCGGACGCGGTGCTGGTGTTGGAGCCGACCGAGAACGGACATGAGTCGATCCTGTACTTTCGTCCGTCGGCCGGCCGGGACAGCGAAGAATTCTTCACCGACAGCAGGTACGGAGAGTACTGGGTCGGTTCACGTCCGACCTTGGCCTCGACACAGGCCGAGCTGGGCCTGGAATGCCGTGACCTGTCCTGCTTCGAGAACGAGGTCGGCAAAGACGTCGGTAGCGTCCAGGTCAGGGTCGTCCGGGATGCCGACGACCAGGTGGCGGTCCAGGTCGATGCGGTCCGGGCCACCGCGCTCACCGAGGGCGTCTCCGCGGAGGAGGCGGCACAGAGCACGCAGGAGTCCGACCTGGAGTTGGCCCGGGTGCTGTCGACGATGCGTCTGGTGAAGGATTCCTGGGAGATCGATCAGATGCGTCAGGCCTGCGCGGCCACGGCCCGTGCCTTCGAAGCCGTGGTCGCCGAATTCCCCGAGGCGATCCGTCGAGGACGCGGTGAGCGGTGGATCGAGGGCACCTTCAACCGGACAGCCCGCCACGAAGGAAATGGCGTCGGCTACGAGTCGATCTGCGCCGCCGCCGATCACGCGAACACCCTCCATTGGATCCGCAATACCGGAGACGTCAAGGAAGGCGATCTGCTGTTACTGGACGCCGGCGTCGAGATGGACTCGCTGTTCACTGCGGACATCACCCGCACGATGCCGGTGTCGGGCACCTTCACACCCGCTCAACGCCGCGTGTACGAAGCGGTCCATGCCGCACAAGCCGCCGGTTTCGCCGCGATCCGACCAGGCAACCGCTTCAAGGACATCCATGCCGCGGCGATCCGGGTGATCGCCGAACATCTGCACCAGTGGGGTCTGCTGCCCGCAGGCACCACGGTGGAAGATTCCCTCGACCAGGAGCACGGTCAGTGGCACCGCCGATGGATGGTGCACGGTACCAGCCACCATCTCGGCCTGGACGTCCACGACTGCGCCCGAGCTCTCCGGGAGGACTACATGGACGCCGAGCTACGTCCCGGGATGATCCTCACCGTGGAACCCGGTCTGTACTTCAAGGAGGACGACCTGCTGGTTCCCGAAGAGCTGCGGGGTATCGGTGTCCGGATCGAGGATGACGTCCTGGTCACCGAGGAGGGATGCGAGATACTCAGCCCGCACCTGCCCTCGCAGGTCGACGAGGTGGAGGCCTGGCTGGCGAAACTCCTGCCTTGAAACTACCTTGATCGATTCCCCCAAGTCCCCACCGGGGAATCAACCGCGTC
This sequence comes from Austwickia chelonae, assembly GCF_003391095.1. NCBI lineage: Bacteria > Bacillati > Actinomycetota > Actinomycetes > Micrococcales > Dermatophilaceae > Austwickia > Austwickia chelonae. Next base: position 2,089,282 of record NZ_CP031447.1, read on the forward strand.
GGGGCGACCTGAGCTGTCCACAGCCCGGTCACCCCGACGCAGCTTGCTCATTCGGTGGCCAGCGCCGAACTCGGGGAGATCTTCGCCGAACGACGGCCAGGAACCACCGATGCCGTCCATCCGGCCACCAAAGCCACCGCCGTGACCAGTACTAATCTCTCCCAGGGCACGACAACCACGATCGAGGCGATGTTCTTGCCCAGCATGGCCTCAACCGCAGCCGCTCCGTAGCCGATTCCGACAGCGATACCCAAGGTCGTTCCGACGGCGGCAAGGATCAAGGCCTCGATACCGAGCATCCTCCTCGCCTGCCGACGGGTCACCCCGAGCGCCCGCAACAGCCCTGATTCACGAGTCCGCTCCAGAACAGAGAGCCCCAGGGTGTTCCCGACACCGACCAGCGCGATGACCACGGCCACTGCGAGTAGACCGGTCACAACGTAAAGCACCTTCTGCGTCGTCCTCTCCATCTCGGCCCGCGCCGCTATGGCTCCACCCACCTGGGCTTGAACACCGGACACCGAAGACGAGAGTGTCCCGACTGACTTGGCCGGGTTCTGCCCATCGGCCAGCCGCACAGCAATCGCGTTCCGGGCCGTGGGGTCGACCTTGCGCAGGTTCTCCAGGGTGAGGGTCGGCGTTGGGGGGCCGTCCGGCCTGGCCACCGCGCGCAGGCTGATCTTGGCTCCTCCTGGGCCGGTCACGACGACTTTCGCGCCGTCGCGCACCTCCGGATGATCCTTCGCGTTGAGCAGCACCGTGTCCTGGTTGAGCCCTTCGACGAAACCGCGGTAGCGGATCGCCTTCTCGGCGTCAGGCCCCAGCCCGTCAGCTTCACGTTTGAGCTCGAAGGTCTGTGCCGGGTCCGCCGAGGTCACCGTCACCTGCCCCCGGCCTTGACGGCCTACCGCCGCGACCCCTGAGGTCTGTTTCACCTTGTCGAGGACCTGACCGGTCAGGTCTCCTTCAAAGGTGATCAGCGCGTCGACGGGAGCGCGGCGGTCGAGTTCCTGGGCGATGCTGGCCTGCCCGCTCTCGGCCGCGACACTCATCATGGTGATCAGGGTGACCCCTACGAACAGGGCGCTCGCGGTGGATCCGGCCCGGGCCGGGTTCCGGCGGGAGTTCTCGACGGCGAGCCGACCGGGTAGTCCCGCGATCCGAGCTGGCAGAACACCGAGCAGGCCGGCCAGCGGCGGGACGATCACGCTGCCCAGCATGACAACTCCGATGACGGACAGAGCGCCACCGGCCATCGCCGGAACGACGGTATGTGCCAGGGAGAAGAGCACCAGCGCGGTGGTTCCGACCAGGAAGGTGAGCGAGCCGAGCAGGATCCGGACCCGCCCGGCCCGGGTCTTCGTCAACGGAGCGAATTCGGGACGTAATGCGGCCATCGGTGCCACGCGGGTGGCCCGACGGGCCGGCACGATCGCAGCGAAAGTGGTGACCACCGTGCCGACCAGCATCGGAACGATGATCGCGGTCGGTGTCACCCACTGGGAGCCCAAGGCCATCGAGGTTCCTTCGCTCAGTGCGGCGAGGAGCGTGACGAGAGCCGCACCGAGGGCGACTCCCCCGGCGGAGGCCACGAGGGAGAGGACCACGGCCTCGCGGAGTACCGATCGGAAAACCTGTCGGCGGGTCGCGCCCACGCAGCGTAGGAGCGCCAGTTCACGCACCCGTTGGAGCACCAGGATGGAGAAGGTGTTGGCGATGACGATTCCACTGACGACCACCGAGATGCCGGCGAAACCCAGGAACAGGTTCGTGGCCACCCCGACCATGGCCTTCGATTCACCGATCCGATGCGCGCTCTCGCCTTCCTTGGTCCGAACGGTCAGGGCTTGCCCGCCTGGCAACGCTGCTGCACCGGCCCGCAGGGTCTCGGCATCGGTGCCAGGCGCGACGAGGTGGACTTCGTCCACGCCGCTGTTGCCTGTCCACTCAGCGATATCGGTGCCGAGCGCGAAGACCATTTCACGGGCCGATCCGGAACCGCTCGGGTCGGGGTCGACCACGCCGACGACCTTGCCCCGGACCGTAGGGGCATCCCCTCCGTGGCTGAAGCGGATCTCCTGCCCCACCCCGATGGACCGGGCTGAAGCCATCGCTGCGGTCATCACGATCTCGCCGGACTTCTGAGGTTGCCGTCCTGCAGAAATCCGGCCGGTGCTCTCGGGAAGGAAGGTACGCACTGTGATCGATTGACGATGTCCGCCGAGGTCCTGGAAGAAAATCTGTTCAGCAGTCGCTTTCACCCCGGTGACCCCGGGAAGACTGCGGACGGCGGTGACATAGGACTCGGGGATCGACGAACTGCTCGATCCCCCACCGCGGTCTTTCTTGGTGATCACGACGGTGGCCTCGGAGAGGTCGCCGACGATCCCTCGTTCCATGGAGAAGCGGATCCCGTTGCCCAGGAAGAGTGCCACCGCTACGAAGGTGACCCCGAGGACGACGGCCAGGGCCGCAGAAGCGAGCCGACGGGGCTGGGTCAGCATCTCAACCTCCGATCCGAGTACGAAGGTCGTCGGCGACGATCCGCCCGTCGGTGAGGGTGATGACCCGGTCGGCATAGGACGCGGCATGGTCGTCGTGGGTGACCATGACCACGGTCTGTCCCAGCTCACGGACGCTGTGCGACAGGAAGTCGAGAATCGCGTCGCCGGAAGCGGAGTCGAGTGCACCGGTGGGCTCGTCGGCGAAGATCACCGCGGGTTTGCTGACGAGGGCACGGGCGATCGCGATGCGTTGCTGCTGTCCTCCGGACATCTCTGCAGGCCGGTGCCGCAGCCGGTCCCCGACACCCAGGACGGTGACCACCTGATCGAACCACTCCTGGTCCACCGGGCGTCCGGCCAGTTTGAGCGGGAGGAGGATGTTGGCACGCGCGTCGAGGGTCGGCATCAGGTTGAAGGCTTGGAAGACGAATCCGATCCGGTCGCGGCGTAGCCGGGTCAGTTCGTTGTCGGACAGCCGGGTGATGTCGACGTCGCCGATCCAGGACCGCCCGGAGGTGGCTTCGTCGAGGCCTGCGGTGACGTGCATGAGGGTCGACTTGCCCGATCCTGAAGGGCCCATGATGGCGGTGAAGTCGCCTGCGTAGATCTCGACGTCGATCCGGTCGAGCGCGGTGACGCTCATCTGTCCGGTGCCGTACAGCTTGGTGAGCTGCACGGCGCGGACGGCTGGCCGACTGCCTAGCAGGGCGGGATCCATGGTCAAGTTCTCCTCCGTAGCGTCAAGGGCTGCGAAAATCGCCCTACATGACGCTACGGAGTGGCCTGCTCCGGCGAATCTGGCGGCAGGATGATCCTGAGGTACACCCGGCGATGTACCCCCTCGTCCTCGCGATGGATCAAGAGGCCCGGTCAGGCGTCCTTCTTATCCGTTTTCCCTTCGGGTGCCGCTGCTCCGGAGCTTTCCTGTCCGTCGGCGTTCTGGGGTAGCGCGGTGGTCGGTGGAGCCGGGGGTTTCTGCGGCATGAGGGTCGTCGCGGTGGGCGGCTGTTTCCCGGCTTGTTCACGGGCCTCGCGTTCGGCGCGTTGAGCGTCCAGCGCCTCGCCGTAGGTCCGGTATTTCGGTTGGGTCGCAGGTTCCGGTTCGGGTGTAGGCGCTGCTGGGGAAGCCTGCGGCGCGCCCCAAGCATGCTGTGCTGGGTGCTGGGTGTTGTCAGCGTCCTGGGTCGGTTGTTGCCCGGATCCCCAAGGCCCGGGTGCTTGCGGGGCATTCGGAGAAACCGGGGGTGTTCCAGTACCGCCGGGCACACCTTGGCGCATTTCTTCCATCAGCCGGCGGGCGTCTTCGATGAGGTGATGTTCTACCAGCACCTCGTACCGGGTGGCGACCACTTGGGAGACCGAGGTGAAGTCGCGGGCTCCGCCGCTGAAACGGTAGGCGATGACGGCCCAGATCATCCCGAAGACCGCGCCGACGAGGACGGCGGTGAGGAACTGCCCGGGTCCGGCTCCCTCGACGAAGAGCCACATCAAGGAGCCGAAGAACATGCCCATCCAGGCTCCGGATCCGGCTCCGGAGGCCAGGACCCTGCCGCCGGTGAGTCGTCCGGTGACCCGTTCGACCTGTTTGAGATCAGTGCCGACGATCATCATGTTCTCGACGGGGAATTCCCGGTCGGACAGGTAGTCGACCGCGCGTTGGGCTTGTTCGTACTCTTCGAACACCTGGAGGCTGACCGGATGTTGCAGTTGCAGACTGCTCATCGGGATCCTCGGCTGCCCACCGGGCTGGGTCATGTCGGTTCACTTCCTCGACTGGTATACCGGACTCGCGGTGCGACCCGCTGGAGCGCATCACGCTAGTCGATGGACAACGTCATCGGCTGTGTGAGCATTCCTGCTCGATGTCGGGTGTTCTTCTCGGCGGCGGCGCTCGTGTCCGGTGATGATGCCGGGGCAGGGCTGTGCCCCGGTCGGTGTGGACCATCGTCGCACCGACCGGGGCACAGTGGGTCATCGGAATGGATCTGTGCCGATGATCTCAGCGAGGGATGACGTCGTTCAGCGGGCGACGAAGGCCGTTGTTCCGCTGTCGCGGGTGAGGGTCAGGGTGTTGCCGTTGAGTCGGTATTGGGCCTGCCCTTCGGAAAGTGCTCTGAAAAGCTGCTGTTCGGCCTGGGCTTCGGCGCCATGGCAGGCGGCCCGGGTGGTGACCACGGTGTCGAAGGTGATCCGGTCGTCTTGGACGACAGCGCGGGCGTTGATGGTATTGCACGGGCCTGCTCCGCTGAGCTGGTCGCCACTGATCTGGAAGTAGGCGGGCTGGGCGGCAGCGTTCTGCAGGTTCCACTGCGGTCCGGCGATACCGGGTTGGGCAGCGGTCGCTGCGGGGGCCAGGGCCATGGTGAGCGCAGCGAATGTGGCGATAGCACCGGTGAGGACCCCACCGCCGGTACGGGTACGAAGACGCATCGGTCTTTTCCCTTTCTGTCTTTGGTGTCGACTGGCGACGAGAAGGACGGCAGGAGATCACTATCGGCACTGACCTGCTGCCCTTCCGCCGTGGCCATGTCTATCACCGCCACCACGAGAAACTTGGGAAATATGTTGCAGTAGAAGCTAATTCGAGAAAGCAGCCAGCTCTTGGCGATCTGTTGTATCTATCGTGCGTGTTCAGGAGCACCGGGTGCCCACATCTCGAGTGTCTCGGCCGACACGGCCGACACGCCGGTCATCCCCTGAGCTTGTAGTCCTTCACCAGGGAACGTCCGATGATCATCTTCTGGATCTCGGCGGTGCCTTCGCCGATGAGCAGCATCGGCGCTTCGCGGTAGAGCCGCTCGATCTCGTACTCCTTGGAGTAGCCGTAGCCACCGTGGATGCGGAAGGACTGCTCGACGACGTCGGCGCAGTATTCGGCGGCGAGGTACTTGGCCATCCCGGCTTCGACGTCATTGCGCTGGCCGGAGTCCTTGAGCTTGGCAGCCATGACCATCATCTGGTGAGCGGCCTCGACCTTGGTGGCCATGTCGGCCAGCCGGAAGAGCACGGCCTGGTGATCGACGAGTTTCTTGCCGAAGGTCTCCCGCTGCTGGGCGTAGGCGATGCCCAACTCGAAGGCGCGCCGAGCCACTCCACAGGCCCGGGCGGCGACGTTGACCCGGCCGACCTCGACGCCGTCCATCATCTGGTAGAAGCCCTTGCCTGGTTCGCCGCCGAGGATCTGGGCGTCGGTGGTCCGATAGTTCTCCAGGACGAGTTCGGTGGTGTCGACGCCCTTGTAGCCCATCTTCTCGATCTTGCCGGGCACGGTGACCCCGGGGGCGGTCTGCCCGAAGCCGGGTTCCTTCTCCACCAGGAAGGTGGTCATGTTCTTGTAGACGCTGTCGGCTCCGGTGTCCGTCTTGACCAGGACGGCGGTGAGATTGGACGATCCGCCGTTGGTGAGCCACATCTTCTGGGCGTCGATCGTCCACCCGTCGCCGTCCTTGACGGCCTTGGACTTGATGGCGGAGACGTCCGAGCCGCAGCCCGGCTCCGACATCGAGAACGATCCCCGGATCTCACCGGTGGCCATCTTCGGCAGGTAGCGCTGTTTCTGCTCCTCGGTGCCGTGCTGCAGGAGCATGTAGGCCACGATGAAGTGGGTGTTGATGATCCCGGAGACGCTCATCCAGCCGCGCGCGATCTCCTCGACGGACAGGGCGTAGGTCAGCAGGGACTCCCCCAGTCCGCCGTACTCCTCGGGGATCATCAGGCCGAAGATCCCGATCTCCTTCATCGCGTCGACGATGGCCTGGGGGTATTCGTCGCGGTGTTCCATCTCGGTGGCGACCGGGATGATCCGGTCGTCGACGAATTCGCGGACCAGCTTGATCAGCTCGCCCTGTTCCTCGGTGAGGCCTTCGGTACGTTGCAGTCGGGACATGGTCATCCTCTCGTACACCGGTCCACCCGGCGGGTCGATTCACGCTGCGGCTACGTCCGTCTCGTCCGCCGTACGACGTCTGCGCACGGTGACGTACGGCGCGAGTATGCCGCTCCACCAGGTACTCTCGACCCGCTGTGCTCCGTGATGATCGACACGTACCGCCCGGCCTCCCTTGGCCCCTCGAAGGGCCCTGCCGGTACCACGAACCACGAAGAGCCGGGTGGGCTGCACCGTCCCGCACCGCCCACCCGGGATCACTTCAGTCGACGGAACGATGTGCGGGCTGTCCCGCGATCCGTCCGACAGGCCGCTCCCGTCGACGGTGGATCACCCAGGCACCGGCGGTCATGACCAGGAAGGCGACGGTGGTCAAGATGCTGGCCTCCGGGCCGAAGACACCACCGGTGAGGAAATCGGATCCTTCATCGACGGTGACCTTGAAGAAGAAGTCACCGTCGAAGGTGGCTCCTGAGGTGGGAAGCCCGAAGAAGCTGGCCTGGAACCAGTTCCAGGTGATGTGGAATCCGATCGCCAGGTAGAGGTTCTTCGTGATCCAGGTGACCACGGCGAAGAACACTCCGACCAGAATGATGTTGATGACGGCGAAGACGGTGATATTCGGGTTGGGGAGGTGGATCAGACCGAAGAGCACCGAGGGGAGCAGGATCACGAAGACCAGTGGCACGATCTTGGCGAGCGTGTGCTGGAGGGTGCCGCGGACGAACACCTCTTCCTCGTAGGCGACGCTCAGGAGGTAGATCAACATGGTCAAGGAGGTCAGCCTGGGAGTGATGACGTTGATCGTCGCCACGCCGATGACCACCATCGTGCCCACGACGATGATCATCGACACCGCGCCGGCGACCAGCCCGACGATCAGGTCACGACGGTGACGGACAAATCCGGGCAGGCCCGGGCCGCGTTCCTCCGCGGGGTTCAAGCGCCGGTAGGTGTAGATCAGCGCCAAGGCGGTCAGGACATTGGCGGCGAAGTCCCCGAGCTGGTTCATCGCATTGTCGTAGACCTCGGACGACTTGGGTCGGGCGCCGAACAACTGCCCCACCACGTGGTTGCCGATGATGATTTCCATCGCCCCGGTCATGGCCAGGTAGACCAGAAGATAGATGAAGATGTGCTTCAGATACTTCAGGTACTGCTTTCGCGGGGGGGAGGCCTTCATGCGAAATCTCAGTTCTCTCTTCATCGTTGTTTATGCGAGCTGCGCGGCACAGAAATTAAAGCTGCTTACGCCAGGGCAGTGCTCATAGTACTGGGACACGCGGGCCGAAGCACGAGTGATGCGACAAAGAGCAGCAGCGCTGACTGCGGCCACACCAAAAAGTCACCGATTCAGACAATGGCCTGAAATCACCCTGCTATATGCGAAATAATTCGTATTCACGCTATGTCCCCTCATCGTGCGACCGAGCACCCGCAAATGTCCCGGTCGCACGATTCGGTCACAGGTCGATGGCGCAACCTCGCCCTTGGGCGATGGCCTCGGCGTAGATCCGCTGAGCGACCACGACGTCGAGCACCGCATTACCGGTGCTCTCGAAGTAGGTGATCTCGTCGTCGGACTCACGGCCCGGCGCCGACCCCAGGAGAACCTCCCCGAGCTCCCCGGTCACCTTGGCGAGGTCGAAACGGCCGTCCTGCAGTGGGATCTGAATATCCCCGGATTCGACGAGTGCATCCGGGGTGTCACAGTAGACCTTGTCTGCAGCCAACAACACCACCGGATCCATCTCGCACATCTGTGGGGTGTAGGAACCCACGGCGTTGACATGGGTGCCCGCTTCGACCAGGGAACCGTCGAAGACCGGCTCATTGGCCGTGGTGACCGTGGTGATGATGTCAGCACCGGTGACGGCCGCTGCCGGGCTGTCGACCCGACGAATCGTGGCCGGGAACCGATCCGCGCAACACTCGGTCATCCGACGGACGAAGTCGTCGGCACGCTCAGCAGACAGGTCGTAGACCCTCACGTCCGTGATACCAGGCCGCACGGTGAGGACCGCTTCCAACTGCGATTCGGCCTGCCCTCCCGTGCCGAAGAGTGCAAAGACCGTGGCGTCCTCCCTCGCCAACACCTCGGTAGCCGCCCCTGCCACAGCGCCGGTGCGCTGTTGGGTGAGCCAGGTGCCGTCGAGCAGCCCGCAGACCATTCCGGTGCTGGCGTCGAGGACCACCATGGTGGCCGGGACATTGGTCAGACCTCGTTCGATGTTCCGCGGGTAGACCGAGACGATCTTGATCCCCAATGCCGATTCCGGGGCCACGTATCCCGGCATGTAAAGACTGCGCCCCTCGTGCTCGGGAACCCCCAGGTTCATCCGCAGGGGAATCACGCACTCCTTCGCCGAATAGGCCTTCAGCGCTTCTTTGTCAGCGTCAATAGCCGCACGCATGTCGAAGATGCTCTGCATGTCGGCGGCGTTGAGCGCGGTGATCTTCATGCGTGGACCTTCGTCTCGTTCGTCTCAAGGGCAGGAGATGTCACCGCAGCGACTTCTTCATCAGAGGATTCCTTCTTGCGCAGGAGGTCCAACAGCATGGTTGTCGCAGTGTAGGCAATCACGACGATGACGACCCATTGCAGCGCCGACACGTCCAGGCTCTTCACCAGGAAGACCGCGATCAGCACGCCCACGCTGCCGAAGACCGCCGAGAAAAGGGTCAATTTGCGAGCGTAAGCATCATGTCGGATGAATTGCACCGATCCGATCGGCACCGAGAAGGTACATGCGGCCATCATGATCGGCAGAGCAACCCGCGCATCCATCCCCAGGGAGTGGACGGTGGCCATGGTGAGCGCGAAAGACCCGATACCGATGTTGTTGAGCGCACCGTAGAGCAGGGAGAGAACTCCCAGGGCGAAGAGTTTCCCCCCGGTGAGGCCGGTCGCCTCACCTCCGGTCGGGGAGAGCCCGAACTTGCCCATGAGGATGAACCCAGCAGCAACCAGCAGGCCGACGACGATGCCCCCTTTGATGACCCGCGAAGGAAGCTTCGCGACCACAGGAGCACCGAAGAAGGCGCCGATGACCTGGGCGACAACCGCCAGGCCGAGAGTCATCAGATCGACCTCGATGGAGGTGATGTACGCCAAGGCCATCACTGCGACCGGGATCACGCAGGCCGCATTCAACGTTCCGGGGAGCTTCCGATCAGCAATCCATTTCGCCTTGGGATAGAGCGCGGAGCCGATGGCGAAGTCAGAGATCCCGAAGGACGCGAAGAAGTAGATGACCGCCTGGGACACCGCCATGGCAGGCCGGCTACCCGGCTCTTCCCACACTTGATGACGGTGCCGATGAAGGTCCTTGATCAGCGCCAGGACGAAAACAAGATTGACCAGGACAATCAACGTCAAGATGACAGTGAGCATGGTAATTCTCCAGTAAAGAGAAAGGATATGCACGAATATCCCCAAGCGCACTCACCATTGCCCCAAAAATCATATGGACGAGGCATTTGATAGGCCTCATTGCCATTCCGGTTTGGGGATCACTGAGCAAAAATTAACATGAGACAAAAGACTTGACGGTTGAACGCGAAAGGCAGGCCTCTCCCGACGCCGCGCGACATTCCATCACATATATGAATCATCAACGGTGCAGAGAAATCCGACCGGCAAAAACATCTCACCCGCAAGCCTCCCCTAAATCGTACATGACTCAGATCACCTGATTCTCGGGGCCCGGCAGGAAACATGAACACTCACTCAGCTCGCTCAACCCGAGAAAAATGCACACATTAAGGCCCAAAGTCCTGACCGGAACATTCGACCGACGCAGCAATCAATAGCAAAGAATCCGTCGACATCACCACAGCTGACGCAGCAACCCGATCGTCTCCGACAGGCTCAGCCCCTGCCTTTGGGCAGCTCGAGCAAGATTCCCTGCAGCCACGTGGACTTCGCCGCTGCCGCCGGCCCCTCCACCGACCACCGGTGCGCCCCTCACACCCACTCTGCACGGCAAGACCACCGTGCCATTGCGCCCTCGGGTCACGACATGCCCCTCGGCCTCCAGCTGTTTGTACGCTTTGGCCACCGTGTTCACCGCCAGGCCAAGTTCAGCTGCCAGCCCTCGCACGGTGGGAAGGCGCGCACCAGCGCACAGCTCTCCACCAGTGATTCCCTCGACCACCTGATCCCGGATCTGCGCATAGGGAGCGACCGACGATTCGGGATCGAAGGTGATCATCACATCCGACAATCTATCCTGGGCGCTCACCGGACCCGCGGATCCCACCTCGGCCGACCCGAGAGACAGCAGCGTCCGCCCGTTCCGGCCGAACAGCGGAACGGGCGGACGTCATCCGAGGAGTCAGCCCAGCGGGACCGTCAACGACGACTCCGCACCCTTGGGTGAAGAGAAGGTCACCGCTCCGCCCTCGACCGACGAGGAATGCCAACGTGGGTCCTTGGTGTCCACGACCAGACCGAAACGATGACCGTTCTTGATCTCCCAGTGCTCTGCGGACATGCGCACCGTGATCGTCTGCGGCTTACCCGGAGTTGCTCCCCACAAGGTGTACGGATGTGCTGTGATCAGCCCGCCCATCCCCGCTTTGTCGACGTCGTACAAGTAGAAGAAGAGCGTCGTATTCGGCTTCGTCGGAGTGACGGTCATTTTCACCGTCGGAGCCCCGGCCACCACGGCCCCCTTCTGCAGAGGCTCCCCGAGCCACACACCACCGGCCGTGCGATCGACCAAGGGCATCGACGCCAGCGGAGGCAACTGGGCAATGCCCTGAAGAGCCCCGCTGATCAGCAGCGTGCCGGAGTCCGCCACCGTTCCTTTGCCGGTGTAGATCGAGGAGTTCCAACCGCTCGACGGCTTGCCGACCAGCGCCCCGGTGGGTTGGCGATCGTCCCCGTTCACTCCGGTCAGATAACTCACCGATTGCTGACGAACCAGCCCCTTCACCGTCTTCGCAGACCTCCCCTTGCGCGTATTGGCCAGGATTGCTTCTGCAGGCGGCTCGGTGTTCACCCCGTTGGCGACTCCACGAAGGTGGTGATCCATCCACGCCAAGGTGGTCTCCCAGGAATCACTCGGCAAGCCGATCAGCCCAGGGATATCAGGGATCGCGTGATCACCGCCGGCCAGCAACATGCGCTTGGGCACTGTCAGCCGGTCGTAGAAGTCGGTCATCGTGTTGACCGGGAAGAAGCTGTCATCGGTGCCATGGGCAATCAGGATCGCCGCACCATTGGCATTGATCTCCTTGACCTTGTTGGACGCCGACCTGGTCGCAGACAGCTTCTCCAGGAAGGCCTCGGCCGCCGGGATGTCGAGAGCCTCCAGCTTCGCTTGCGCCTCTTTCAGGACCGGTGCGGGCCGGCCCGTCATACTTCCGAGCTTCACGAGCAGGCTCATCGCGGACGAGCTGATCGTCTTGTTCGGGTAGAAGGACTCCTTCAGGTCGGCGAAGCCGGACATCGAGGACACCGCCTTGACCCGACGATCACGGGCGGCGGCCAGCAGCCCTGCGCCTCCACCGTAGGAAATACCCACCACACCGACCTTGGCGCTGTCGGCTCCGGGTTGTTTAAGGGCATAGTCGATGACGTCGCTGACGTCCCGTTGGGTGTCCTCGCCCATGATGTCGATCTGGCCGCCGGACTCCCAGAATCCCCGGCTGGTGTACGAGACCACGATGAACCCTCGCGCAGCCATCTCCTTGGCCTTGACGAGGTATTCGGAGCGGTTCATGCTCCAGCTGCCAGGCATCACCACGACCGGGAATTTCCCCTTGGTCGTCGGTCTGAGCAGGTATGCGGACAGTTTGACACCGTCGTGGGCGGTGATGCTCACCGGTTCCTTGCTGGTGGGCAGCGCACCTTCGTGCTTCGCCACCACATCGACCGCGGCTCCAGCCGGGAAGCTCTTCTCCTGAAGAGGGGCCGCTGTGGCGACAGCGGGCGTGGTGAGAGCCACGACAGCGGCGATGGTGGTGATGATGCCGACAGACGCAGAGCGATTCGACACTAAATATTCCCTTCGATAGAGACGGGGGTGTCAAGGACGCTACTGCTCGATCAACTCACGCAGATCCCCGAGGCCGTAACAATGCGGACGAAGGTCGGTGAACATCCACCCGAAGGCGGATTTTCACACCCAAAGCAACAGAAAACACGTGACTACCTGCGCTTTCAACAACTTTTCATTATGTTAATACCCTGTACTCAAGATGGCTTCGCCCCGAATTTCCTTGCCTCACAAACGTCCAGGGGTCGCCCGTCAGTGAAGACGGGCGACCCCTGGACATCGGCTGCAGCCCGACTCAGTCCCCCAAAGCCCGGATCGCCTCATGCATCGCGAGCGCCCGCTGCGCCGACTCGACATGCAGGTTCTCGATCATCCGCCCCCGATAGGTGACGACTCCCGACCCCTGACCGTCCTCCCAGGCCTCAAGGATTCCCCGAGCCTCCTCGACGGCCGATTCGCTCGGCGCGAAGACAGCATTCGCCCCCGCAACCTGGCCGGGATGGATCAGGGTCTTCCCGTCGAAACCCCATTGACGTCCCTGCGCACATTCCTCCTCGAACCCTGCGAGGTCCTTCACCTCGTTGTAGACACCGTCCAGGACGATTTTCCCTGCCGCCCGAGCCGCCAGCAGGCACAGCTGCAAGCCGGCACGAAGAGGCTCACGGCCCGGAACATGCTCGGCACGCAACTCTTTGACCAGATCGTTCGTGCCCATGACCAGGACGGTCAACCGGTCGGACGCAGCAGCGATGTCCGCGCAGCTGGTGACCCCCACGGGAGTCTCGATCATCGCCCACAACATCATTCGTTCCGGAGCGCCGTATTTCTCCATCGTCGCCACCAGAGCGAGGACCTCCTGAGCGGAGGAGACCTTCGGCACCGCGATAGCATCCGGCCCGGCCTGGCAGGCTGCCGCCATGTCCTCGTCGTGCCACCGGGTCTCCAGACCGTTGACCCGGATGATCAACTCACGACGTCCGTATTCTCCGGAACGTACTGCGGCGCAGGCCGCAGCACGCGCCTCTTCCTTCGTCTCGGGGGCGACGGCATCCTCCAGGTCGAGGATGATCCCGTCGCAGGGGATCGACTTGGCCTTCTCCAGTGCGCGAGCATTCGAACTCGGCATGTAGAGCACGGAACGGCGAGGGCGGAACTGTTCGTCGATCATCGTCGTCACTTCCCTGCGGTCTTGTCCTGGGCAGCCTGCCTGGCCGCGGCGTACGTCTCCTGCAGCTCCGGATCGATCCGCGCCAGCTGCTCAGCGAGTTCGACCACCACGAGGCACTGCTTGCAGGAGGCGTCGTCCTCCATCTTGCCGTCCACCATCACCGCCCCGGTGCCGTCCCCCATCGCGGTGACGACCTCGTAGGCATGTTCTACGTCCGCAGCGGCCGGGCTGAACACACGGCGAGCGATCTCGATCTGTGTGGGGTGCAAGGTCCAGGTGCCGACGCAGCCGAGAAGGAAGGCATTGCGGAACTGGTCCTCGCAGCCGACGACATCGGTGATGTCGCCATAGGGGCCGTAGTAGGCGTAGATACCGTGCATGGCGCAGGCATCGACCATACGGGCGATGGTGTAATGCCACAGATCCTGCTGGTAGGTCGTCCGCGGCCGGTCCTCCCCCTGGATGTCGTACCTGCCGTCCGCGCCCCTGTCCGCGTCCTGACGGACCAGGTAGCCGGGATGTCCGCCACCGACCCTGGTGGTCTTCATCCGCCGGTCGGCGGCAAGATCGGCGGGCCCCAGGGAGATGCCCTGCATCCGCGGAGAGGCCCCGCAGATCTGTTCGACATTGGCCACGCCGCGAGCCGTCTCCAGAATGGCGTGCACCAGGACAGGGCGGGTCAATCCGGCCTTGGCCTCCAGCTGGGCGAGCAACCGGTCGACATAGTGGATGTCCTCGGCGCCCTGCACCTTCGGGATCATGACGACGTCGAGTTTGTCGCCGATCCGTGCGATCAGAGTGGTGATGTCGTCGAGGAACCACGGGCTGTCCAGAGCATTGAGCCTGGTCCACAGCTGGGTCGCACCGAAGTCGATGTCCCGGGCGATCCGGACCAGACCTTCACGAGCTTTCTCCTTGTTCTCCGCCTTGACCGCGTCCTCGAGGTTACCGAGCAGGACATCGACCGTGCCGACCATGCCCGGGACCTTGGCAACCATTTTCTCGTTGGACGGATCGAAGAAGTGGATCGCTCGGCTCGGCCGGGCCGGGATCGTCCGCGAAGGAGCCGGCGCTCCGACGGCGAGCGGGGCGAAGAAATCCTTGGCGCTGCGCACGGCAACCTCCTGGGAGACGTGGTTCGAACGACCCTGGGACCAGGTCTCGTCCGTGTCGACGCTAGCAACGCAGGCTCCCTCGTTCGCGGCTGCAGATTGTGACGGCCTTCACGCTGTGTGCTGGACGCTCACCCGCAGAAGATGACTCCACGGAAAACGGACGATTCCTCCCAGTCCGTTCACAATCCTGGACGGTAGCCTCATCCCGTGACGAGTCGTGTGTTCGTAAGCCGCCTGGCCAATCTCAGCGTCTTCGACCCGCTCGGTGATCAAGTGGGTCGGGTTCGGGACGTCGTCGTCACCATCAGCCCGACCCGCCGCCGCCCCCGTGTCATCGGTCTGGCCGTGGAGGTTCCCGGCCGTCGGCGGGTCTTCGTTCCGATGACCCGGGTGACCAGTGTCGAAGGCGGACAAGTGGTCACCACGGGCCTGGTCAACATGCGTCGTTTCGAGCAACGTCCCAATGAGACCCTCGTGTTGGCCGAGGTCTTCGATCGGGCGATCACGGTGCGCGATCCCGAGGGCGACTACCGTGCGATCGTCGAGGACATCGCCGTGCAGCGGGAAGGTGCCCGCGACTGGTCGGTGGTGAAGGCCTTCGTCCGTAAGGGAGAACCGGAGTACCACCGTTTCGGTCTACGGCGACGTCGTGGAGAGACGTTGATGGTGCCGATCGAGGACGTCGTCGGCCTGCTGACGGTCGATTCCGCGCAAGGCGCGGACAAACTCCTGGAGAACTACGACGACCTGAAGGCCGCCGACCTCGCCGAGCTCATCCACGATCTGCAACCGACCCGCCGGGTACAGGTCGCTGCTGCCCTCGACGACGAGAAACTCGCCGACATCCTCGAAGAACTGCCTGAGGACGACCAGGTGGAGATCCTGGCGGCGCTGGAGTCCGACCGGGCCGCAGACGTCCTGGAGGCGATGCAACCCGATGACGCCGCCGATCTGCTCTCCGAGCTGACCCCGGAGGCCCAGGAGCGTTACCTCCAACTGATGGAACCCGACGAGGCCGCCGACCTACGGCGTTTGTTGGAGTACGACGAGGA
Organism: Austwickia chelonae; assembly: GCF_003391095.1. NCBI lineage: Bacteria > Bacillati > Actinomycetota > Actinomycetes > Micrococcales > Dermatophilaceae > Austwickia > Austwickia chelonae. The sequence continues at coordinate 2,105,012 of NZ_CP031447.1, forward strand.
CACTGCCGGCGGGCTCATGACCACCGAACCGGTCGTTCTCCCCCCTGAAGCCACCATCGCCGAAGCCTTGGCCGTCGTCCGCAGAGCAGAGATCTCACCGGCCACCGCGGCCACCGTCTTCGTCTGTCGTTCCCCGTTGGAGACACCGACCGGACGATATCTGGGGATGGTCCATATCCAACGGCTGTTACGCGAACCACCTCACGGCGCGGTGGGTTCCATCCTCGACAAGAGCGTCGAGCCGATCCGACCGGATGCTTCCATCGGCACGATCACCCGTGAGATGGCGACGTACAACAATGTGTCGGTCCCGGTGGTGGACGAGGAAGGACATCTCCTCGGCGCAGTGACCGTCGACGACCTGCTGGATCATCTGCTACCGGATGACTGGCGCGAAGAACGCCACGAGGTGACCGATGACTGAGAGCCGCCGCGACCCCTTCCGTCTCGACCAGCCCCGTGAAGTGGGCTCCCGGTCCTTCCCCTGGCCGCGGTTATCCCTGGACAGCGACCGGTTCGGCGTCTTCGCCGAGAAGTTCGCCCGCTTCATGGGTACGGCCCGCTTCCTGGTGTGGATGACGATCTTCGTGATCGCCTGGGTCATCATCAACCTGGTCGGGATCTTCGGTCTGCAGTTCGACCCCTATCCCTTCATCCTGCTGAATCTCTTCTTCTCCACCCAGGCCTCCTACGCTGCGCCGTTGATCCTGCTGGCGCAGAACCGGCAGGACGACCGCGACCGAGTCGCGCTCGAACAGGACCGCGCCCGCGACGAACGTAATCTCGCCGACACCGAATATCTGACCCGTGAAGTCGCGGCCCTACGGATCGCCATGCGGGACATTGCCACTCGCGACTACCTCCGCTCAGAGCTACGCGACCTCCTCGAAGAGCTCAAGGAGCAACCCTCAGCCTCGAACCCAGAGCCGACCCCGGCACCGCCACCTCCGCCGCCTGTCGTCCCCCGTCGAGCGCGACAGCTGAAGTCCTCGACCAGGGAGAAACAGCGTCGCAGCAAGCTGTCCTCCGCCCGATCGTCGGAGCACGACCCGATGGCCGATCAGGCACGGGCACTCCTCGCAGGAGAGCGTCGGCCCGGGCAGGAGGACAGCCCCGATGGCCGATAAGGTGGGCGGCATGTCAGCCCCGTCCCATGAAGCTCTTCTCGCAGCTCTGGCCACGGTCGAGGATCCCGAGATCCACCGACCCATCACCGAGCTGGAGATGGTGCAATCCCTCAGCGCCGACGACGACGGTTCCGTCCGGGTCGAGGTGCTCCTGACCGTCGCGGGATGTCCTCTCCGCGACAAGATCACGGCAGATGTCACTGCTGCCTTGAAAAGCGTCGAAGGGGTCACCGAGGTCGAGGTCGTCCTCGGTGTGATGACCGATGAGCAACGCACCAACCTGCGTAAATCCTTACGTGGCGGTGCCGCCGAACGGGAGATTCGTTTCGCCCGCACCGACTCGCTCACCCGTGTCTACGCGATCGCTTCCGGGAAGGGCGGAGTCGGAAAATCCTCCATCACGGCGAATCTCGCGGCCGCATTGGCCGCCGAGGGCCTGAAGGTGGGTGTCGTCGACGCCGATATCTACGGCTTCTCCATCCCCCGCATGCTGGGGGTCGACCAACAGCCAGCACAGGTCGAGAACATGATCATGCCCCCCAAAGCACATGGCGTGAAGGTCATCTCCGTGGGCATGTTCGTTCCGGACAACCAGCCGGTCGTCTGGCGCGGCCCGATGCTGCACCGGGCCCTGCAGCAGTTTCTCGCCGATGTTTACTGGGGCGATCTGGACATCCTGCTGCTGGACCTTCCCCCGGGCACCGGTGACGTGGCCATTTCGATCGCACAGCTCATCCCGGGCTCGGAAATCATCGTGGTCACCACCCCTCAGCAGGCTGCTGCAGAGGTCGCCGAGCGCGCCGGATCGATCTCCACCCAGACCCACCAACGGCTGATCGGCGTCATCGAGAACATGTCCTGGCTGGAGATGCCGGACGGATCCCGCCAGGAGATCTTCGGTACCGGTGGCGGGCAGGCTGTCGCAGACTCGTTGAGCACCATCAGCGGCGCCACTGTTCCGCTGCTGGGCCAGGTGCCTCTCGACCCGGCGCTGCGTGAGGGCGCCGACGCCGGTGTCCCCGCAGTGCTCGACCCGGAGAACTCTCCTGCAGGCGCAGCACTGCGAGAGGTGGCCCGCCAGCTGGCGTCACGAGGTCGCGGACTGGCTGGACGCCGTCTGGGTGTCACCTTCTGACCGAGAACCCCTTGAGAGCAATGGCGAAGGCCCCGAACGATGATCCGTTCGGGGCCTTCGCCTTCGGTCTCTGGTGCCGCGCTCAGGTGGCCTCGTCGTCGTACGGGGTAGGCAAGGCCGGGTCATAGACGATCGGCGACGGATAGGCCATCGCAGCGGCGGCCGGAGAAGCCGCCTCTGCCGCAGAGGTACTCCCCGCGTCCTCCAGGAGCGCATCCCGAACGATCTTGCGCGGATCGTACTGTCGGGGGTCGTAGGCCTTCCAGTCGACGGAGTCGAACTCAGGACCGACCTGCTCCCGGAGCTGCTGCTTCGCCCCTTCAGCAGTCTCCTTCACCCCACGAACAAAGTTCTTCAGACGAGAGGCATACTCGGGCAAGCGCTCCGGGCCGATCAGAACCAGGGCGAGAACAACGATGAAGATGAACTCCCAGCCGTTGATGTCCAACAACACCGCAGGCCTCCTCATCGTCCGAAACGGCCGCCCGTGCTGGCGGCCGACCTCATCCTGCCATGAACCAGCCCTGGGAGTGGACGGCCACCGACCCGGACGGATCAGGCCGGGCTGGCGGCCGAACGCAGCATCGGGACCCGAGTCGCCCGGGAACGCTTTGAGGTCGGCGCCCGGTGCGCCAGCGCTTGACGCAGCTGGGAACGACCGCGGTGGATCCGCGAGCGCACGGTACCGAGCTTGATCCCCAGGGCAGCAGCGACCTCCTCGTAGGAGAGCCCTTCGATATCGCAGAGCACGACAGCTGCACGGAACTCCGGAGCCATGGCATCCAGCGCGCGCTGCACGTCGTCGTCGAAGGTGCGCTCTTCGTAACGCTGTTCCGGTCCGGCCTCACGGCTGGGCAGCCTGGCGGCCGATTCCTCGGCAAGGGCGTCGAACCGGATACGTTGCTTGCGGCGCATCCGGTCCAGGAAAAGGTTCGTGGTGATGCGGTGCAGCCAGCCCTCGAAGGTACCTGGCTGGTAACTGTCCAAGGAGCGGAAGACGCGTACGAACACGTCGTGGGTCAGGTCCTCGGCGTCATGGGGGTTACCGGTGAGACGGTAGGCGAGGCGGTAAACGCGAGACGAGTGCTCCCGCACGACCTCTTCCCAGGTCGGCGCGACCCACCCCGCAGCGTCAGCGGAGTCGACAGTGACGGGTGCCTTCACGGGTCAATCCTTGGGTTCGGGGATGGTGGCGCCACCAGGTGCATCGGCGCCGTCTGGTCACATGGTGCCCGCTCTGTCTGTGAAAGCGCTGAACGATGCCAGGACGTTCTCCCCCAGTTCAGAGGCCTGAAAAGACCAGAACACCGCTGATCGTAGGGGTTCCGGCAGCACCTGCTCGGTGACGGTGACAGGCCAGGCCGGCCGCCACCGCGACGGCAGATCGGGCCGGGGCAACTAGGCTGATCGCCATGAGCGCGCAAAAGGTGGCTTCCTGGGCTTACAGCGAGGACTTCGTCGGCGAGACCATAGCCCAGGAAAACGCGCGCGCACGCGGGGAACAGCTGGGGGCGCCACCGGTTCTTCCGGGAACCGGAGCCGCCCTGCGGTTGCTGGCCGCGGCCTGTCATGCCCGCGCGATCGTGGAGATCGGCTCGGGAGCGGGGGTCTCCGGTCTGTGGATCCTGGAGGGGATGCCCGCTGACGGCGTGCTCACCACCATCGACATCGAGGCTGAGCACGGTAGGGCCGCGAAGCAGGCTTTCCTCCAGGCCGGGGTTCCTCCACAACGCACCCGGGTGATCACCGGGGATGCTTTGGATGTTCTGCCCCGGCTCACCGACGGCGCTTACGACATGGTGCATGTCGACGGAGAGAAAGCGGATTACCCGGAGTATGTCGAGCAGTCCATTCGTATTCTTCGGAAAGGCGGGGTGCTGGCCATCGACAACATGCTCTGGCATGACAAGGTCGCTGATCCCGCAGACCGCGATGAGGTGACGACGATTGTCCGCGATCTGGGAAAACGTTTACGTGACGACGAGCGATTGATGCCGACGCTTTTGCCGGTCGGTGATGGTCTCTTCGTGGCAGTGAAACGGTGATCTTCGCCATATAAAGCCTAGGGGCCACGCCCATTGGACGTAGCCCCTGCTCACTGCCTCGGGCTGCGGTGACCACAGCCCTGACCTCTTTTCACCTCGTCACATGGGGACGTTCTCGCACCCCTGGATGGCGCGTCCGAGGTCGGCTGCCTCGTCGGGGGTCATCTCGACGACCAAGCGTCCGCCACCTTCGATCGGCATGCGCACGATGATCGCGCGCCCCTCCTTGGTGACCTCGAGCGGCCCGTCACCGGTGCGCGGCTTCATCGCGGCCATGTCTGCCCCTTTCGTCGAATTGCGGTGTGCTGCTCTGGCATCTCGGCGCTGTGGACCCCGTACGCTGCCTTCGAGGCGACACGGTCGACGCCCCTACGCCGATGACGCACACCTGTCCTTGTCATTATCTCTTGTCACGGCAGTCTTGCGAAATCGGGGGCGGAATTCATCTGTGTTTCCAGACGTTTGACGAGGCTTCCCCGAGCGAAGGAGCTTGGCCGTGGTCAAGGAGAACCCGCAGAACCCTGCAGCGACCGTGAATTGTACGGACGGAGTTGCCACTGTGCGCTTCAATCGCCCGGAGGCAATGAATGCGATCGATCTGGCGACAAAGGAATCACTTCTGAAGATTTTGCGTCAGGTCGCCCAGGATCCGGACATACGTTGTGTGCTCCTCACCGGCTCAGGGCGAGCCTTCTGCGTAGGACAGGATCTGAAGGAGCATGTCGTCGGGCTCGCCTCAGGCTCTGACGAGTTGGCCGCCACGGTGACCGCCCACTACAACCCGGTCGCAGAACTGATCGCCACGATGGACAAACCGGTGATCGCCGCAGTCAACGGGGTCGCCGCCGGTGCAGGAGCCGCCTTCGTCATGGCCTGTGATCTGCGGATCTTCTCGGCCGAGGCCGGAGTGAACCTGGCCTTCGCCGGAATCGCACTCTCCTGCGATTCCGGTACCTCTTTCTGGCTCCCCCGGCTGGTGGGCCCGGCCAGAGCTCACGAGTTGCTGTACTTCCCCCGTACGTTGCCTGCCGAGGAATGTCTCGCTCTGGGGTTGGCGACCAGTGTCGTCGCCGGTGACGAGCTGGAAGCGGTTGCTACGAGGACCGCGCGCACCTTGGCGAACGGCCCGACCCGCTCCTATGGAGCCATGCGACGTTCACTGGCCTTCGCCCAGGGGCACGATCTATCAGCGTCCTTGGCCTTCGAAGCCGAGCAGATGCGTTCCACCGGACGCTCAGCCGATCATCGCTCAGCGGTGGAGGCCTTCCTCGCCAAGGAAAATCCGGAATTCACCGGCCGCTGACCGTCGGGCGTGTCACGGCGGGAAATCGCTGGGTGGGACGAAACGCCACAGCTCGTAGAGCCACCACCACTGGGTCGTCAATCCGAAGACGACCCAGCCAGTGGCCAGGGACCACAACTTCACCCGGCCGGGGAATTCCACCGCGTCTGCAGGTTCCCTCTCATCAACGTATTCCGTTTTCTCCTCGATCTTCTTCCTACGCCGAGAACGCCATGCCGCGTCCACGGCGATCGCCGCCCAGGGAAAACAAGGCAATAGGTATCGGAAGACGCTGGTGCCCGGGTCCAGGACCAACGCCAGGTAGAGCGGATAAGCCAGAATCCAGGCCCGCATGACCGGACCCAGCCGGGATGCCCACGGACCGGCTGCGACCCCGACGACGAGCACCACCAGGGCGATCAAGGCCACGGGGCCGGCTTCCCCGAAAACATAATGCGAGATCCCCACCCAGGGCTCCAGAGGAACGATGTCCTGCCCCTGCCGCCAGGTCGCCATCGTGTCGGTGTAAGCGCTCCGGATACTGGTCCCCCACCACGCGATCATCGGCCAGGTCAACCCGGCCAGTCCGCACCCGCCCAGTGCCCCCAGCATGCCGAGGTACTCCTGCCGGGAGATCGGCCGTGCTCTCCTGGCACGCCAGCGGATCACGACAGCCACCAAGGCGACCAGTCCCAACGGGACTGCGATCGGCCGGGCCAACCCGGTCATAAAAGCGGTTCCGGCGGCCCACCACCATCGTTCCCGGTCCAGATGCCGTAGGACCAGAACGAGCAACAGGATTGCCAGGCTCTCGGTGTACGCGACCTGGAGCACCGGCGAAGGCGCACATGTCGCCCAGACAGCCACCGCCGCCGTCGCCGCACTCCTACCCAGCCGATCCCGCAGCAACAGCGCCATCGCTACCGCTGCCGCACCGCCCAGGACGAAGGCCAGCACGGCCCCAGTGATCGGAAAAGGCGCTCCGCTCAGGGCCATCAACAGCTTGGTCATCATCGGAAAAAGCGGATAGAACGCCCAGGGGTTCTGTTGGAGTTCCCCGGTGACCGGATCACGCGGCAGGGTAACCGGATACCCCTTCGTCGCGATCTCCTGATACCACCCGGCGTCCCACAGCCCGACGATGGTGCCGTAGTTCACCTCTGGACCGGTCCAGGCCACGGCTGCTTGATACCGCGTCAGGATCACCAGCAGCACAGCGCTGAAAGTCCGTGCAGCGATGTAGATCGACAGCACGTTAACGATGAAAGGATCACGTTCTCCGAACCACCGGCCCAGCACGTCCAGGGGCCGGGAGAGGGCCTTGGCTGTTGTCACGCCGGGGAGTCCGTGGTGCTGGGCAGTGGATCGGATCCACCCGAACCTGCCGCTTCGAGCTCTTCGATCCTGGCCTGCAAGCGGTCGATCAGCTGGTCACGATCGGCCAGTTCGACGGCCAGACGGTCCAGGACGACATCGACCTGGTCCATTCGATAGCCCCGTAGCGCGCGGTCCAGGAAGAGGCGGTCGAGATCCTCGGAACGCAGGGTCTCGACCCCTTCGTAGGGATCATGTCCACTGGCCCGGACAGGGCCGTCCGCGGCCACGCTCATCCCGGTACCTATCCGCCCGGCGGCGAGTGCGGCGACAGCACCGGCGAGCAGCACGACGAGAACGCTGAGGAGCACCATCACGCCCTCGATGGTGCCATGTCCGAAGCCCTCTGGAGGAAAGCACGCCTCATCGGAGTGCTCACGTCGGCGTCCTGCCGGGACGGTCGATCATTCAGGGTGTCGGCGGGGCTCGGTGTCACCACTGGACCGAATGATCCGTACGGCTTTGTCCACATCGTCGGTGAGATGCAGCAGGTCGACGTCACCTGCGGACATCGTCCCGGCCGGGACGGCCACTTCTCGCAGCCAATCCAACATGCCGCCCCAGTAGTCACTACCCAGCAGAACGATCGGAAAAGATGTCACCTTGCGGGTCTGTACCAGGGTCACCGCCTCGAAAAGTTCGTCCAAGGTGCCCATCCCGCCGGGAAGGACGACGAACCCCTGGGAGTATTTGACGAACATCGTCTTGCGGGTGAAGAAGTATCGGAAGTTGACCCCGAGGTTCACGAAGTCGTTCAGACCGTGCTCGAAGGGCAACTCGATACCCAGACCGACAGATATTCCTCCTGCCTGGGATGCACCGGCATTCGCCGCTTCCATGGCGCCTGGTCCCCCGCCGGTGATGACGGCATATCCGGCTTCCACCAAGGCTCGTCCCAGCTCCACCCCAGTTCGATACACCGGGTCTTCAGGGTGGGTACGAGCTGAGCCGAAGACACTGACCGCTGCGCCCAGTTCAGCCAGGCTGCCGAAACCTTCGACGAATTCCGCCTGGATGCGCAGCACCCGCCAGGGGTCGGCGTGTAGCCAGTCGGAGCGGTTCGCGGAATCGAGCAGACGCTGGTCCGCCGTGACATCCGGAATCTGATGACCTCGCAGGATCACCGAGCCGCGTTGGTACACCTCTTCGTTGCCCATCTACTCACGGTAACTCTGTGTCGATGGGCGAAACCGGCGTTCTGTCCTCCGCGTCTCCGAAAGGTCAGGTTCAGAGCGACGTCACATAAGGCAGATCCCTCAGGACCTCAGCAACGCCCTTGAGCAGCGCGACGTCCACATGGCTGGCTCGGCGCACCAACGCGATGTCCCGGTGAGGTGCGGGTGAGGCCATCCGTTTGACGACGATCCCGGCGTGATCAGCCACCGGCGGGCTGACGGCCAGTTCCGGCAGCAGGGTCATACCTGCTCCGGTGGCGACCATGTGCCGGAGGGTCTCCAGGCTGGTCGCCCGGAAACCGTCCCGCTCCTGCCCCCCGGATCGGGAGCAGACATCGAGCGCCTGGTCCCGCAAGCAATGTCCGTCCTCGAGCAGGAGAAGTTCCTGCCCGGCGAGAACGGCTGGCGACAGGGGCTCGGCATATTCGGCCACGGCGTGACCGTAGGGCACCGCCAGGAGGAAATCCTCTCGGAAAAGCGGCTCCCAGGCCAAGGACTCCTCGTGCAGAGGGAGTGCCAGCACCGCCGCGTCGAGAGATCCGGCCCGCAGCCGAGTGACCAGTTCGTTGGATTTCTCCTCCACCAGCTGCAGGTCGAGGCGAGGAAAACGTTCGTGCAGAGCCGGGATGACGTGGGGCAGGAGATACGGAGCAATCGTCGGGAAGAAACCGATGCGCAGGGTGCCGGACTCCGGGTCAGCCACGGCACGGGCGATCCTGCGAATCTGGTCGACCTCGTCGAGGAGATGACGAGCTCGAACGACGACCTCATGTCCGGCCGGGGTGAGAAGTACATTGCGCGCGCCTCGCTCGACCAGCGGGGTTCCCAGCTCTGATTCCAGTTTCTTGATCTGGGTGGACAAGGTCGGCTGGCTGACGAAGCAGGATGCGGCTGCACGGCCGAAGTGCCTGTGGTCGGCCAAGGCCACCAAATACTCCAGGTCCCGCAGGTTCATTCGTCCGTCTCCTCAGCTAGTGCGTCCCGCCGTCCGGCCGTACCCCTCAGCATCTCCCTGGCAGCTGTACGACCGATCGGCGGGGTGGGTCGACCCTCTCCGGGGAGTGGACCGAGTCTGCATACGGTGGCAGCCGGGGCCAGAACCGGCTGCCACCGCAGGTGTTGGCGCGATACTCAGCTCTGAGCGGCAGGTGAGCTCGTGCGGATGAGGTGGTCGAAGGCCGACAAGGCGGCGGTGGCTCCGGTCCCCTCCGCGATGAGAATCTGCTTGTACGGGACGGTGGTGCAGTCACCTGCGCCGAAGATTCCAGGAACATTGGTCGCGCCACGGACGTCGGTGACGATCTCACCACGCTCGGACAGTTCCACAGCGTCCTTGAGCCATTCGGTGTTGGGGAGCAGGCCGATCTGCACGAAGATGCCCTGCAGGTCCAGGGTGCGGGTCTCCCCGGTCGTGCGGTCCTCGTAGGTGAGTCCGGTGACCTGGGTGCCGTCGCCCAGGACCTCGGTCGTCCGGGCGCTCATGATGATGTCGACATTGGGCAGGCTCTTGAGCTTCTCGACCAGCACTTCATCGGCGCGCAGAACGTCGAGGAACTCGATGACGGTGACATGGCCGACGACTCCGGCCAGGTCGATAGCAGCTTCGATCCCGGAGTTGCCCCCGCCGATGACAGCGATCCGCTTGCCCTTGAACAGGGGGCCGTCGCAGTGCGGGCAGAAGGTGACGCCCTTGTTGCGGTACTCCTCTTCGCCGGGGACGCCCATGTGACGCCAGCGTGCGCCGGTGGCCAGGACAACGGTCTTGGCTTTCAAGGCGCCGGTGCCGAATTCGACGGTGTGCAGACCGCCGGTCTCACTGGCGGGGATCAGCTTCGTCGCAACTGGCCCCTTGACGAGGTCGACCTCGTACTGGGTGACGTGCTGTTCGAGGTTGGCTGCGAAAGTGGGCCCTTCGGTGTAGGGCACCGAGACGAAGTTCTCGATCGCCATCGTGTCCAGGACCTGTCCGCCGAAACGTTCGGCGACGAGTCCGGTACGGATGCCCTTGCGCGCGGTGTACACCGCGGCCGAAGCTCCGGCAGGGCCACCTCCGACGACGAGGACCTCGAAGGGCTCCTTCTCGTTGAGTTTGGCGGCGGCTCGTTCAGCAGCACCGGAGTCGAGCTTGGCGACGATCTGAGCGGCGTCCATGCGCCCCTGGCCGAAGAGTTCGCCGTTGAGGTAGATCGCGGGCACGGCGAGGATGTTCTTCTCGGTGACCTCGTCCTGGAAGAGCGACCCCTCGACGGCGGTGTGCCGGATGTTGGGGTTGAGCACGGCCATCGTGTTCAATGCCTGGACCACGGCCGGGCAGTTCTGGCACTCGAGGGACATGTAGGTCGTGAACTCGTAGGTGCCTTCGAGGGATTCGATGGCAGCGATGGTGTCCGCGTCCTCTTTGATGGTGTGGCCGCCAACGTGCAGCAGGGCCAGCACCAGGGAGGTGAACTCGTGCCCCAGCGGAAGGCCTGCGAAGGTCACCTTGATGTCCGTTCCGGCACGGACGATGTCGAAGCTGGGGTGGCGCAGGTCGGTGCCGTCGTACCGAGCAGTGACCTTGTCGGAGAGCGCAGCGATCTCCTCGAGCATGGCGCGTAGGTCCGCCGACTTGGGTCCTTCGCCGAGTGTGGCGACCAGTTCGATGGGCTCTTTCACCATCTCCAGGTAGGTCTTCAGTTGATCCTGCAGGTCCTTGTCCAGCATGACTCTCCTCGGTCGGGACGGCGGTGCGCGGGCAGGGGTCATCGCCCGTCGGCGGGTATCCGCAGCGGTGAAAGGTAGGTGGTCAGGTGATGCGATCGTCAGTCGTCGTGAGGTTCCGGGAAGGACCCGGCCCGACAGGGCGGATGACGAGGCGTAGGTGGCCGCGGCGAGCGTTGCGTCGGGACGCTCGCCGCGGCAGGTGGCCACGAGGGCCGGTGGGAAGCTCTCGGGTCAGATCTTGCCGACGAGGTCGATCGAGGGCTTGAGGGTGGTCTCACCCTCCTGCCACTTGGCCGGGCAGACCTCGCCCGGGTGTGCGGCGACGTACTGGGCGGCCTTGACCTTGCGCATGAGCGCGTCGGCCTCGCGACCGATGCCCTCGGCGGTGGTCTCGATGTACTGGATGATGCCCTCGGGGTCGACCAGGAAGGTGGCGCGGTCGGCCAGGCCTGCGCCCGGGCGCATGTTCTGGAAGTTGTTGGTGATCTCACCGTTGGCGTCACCGAGCATGTAGTACTTGATCTTGCCGATGGTCTCGGTGGTGTCGGCCCACGCCTTGTGCACGAAGTGGGTGTCGGTGGAGACCGAGTAGACCTCGACGCCGAGCTTCTGCAGCTCTTCGTAGTGGTCGGCCAGGTCGCCCAGCTCGGTGGGGCAGACGAAGGTGAAGTCGGCCGGGTAGAAGAAGAAGATGGCCCACTTGCCCTTGACGTCGGCGTCGGAGACCTCGACGAATTCACCGGCCTTGTAGGCAGTGGTCTTGAACGGCAGGATCTGGGTGTTCATGAGCGACATGGGTAGTGCTGCTCCTTCGTGGTCTCGGGTGAGCTTTCGATAAGAACTTTATATCGAAAGAAACGCAAATGCTAGGCAGCATCGATCGTTTGTGTGGATACGGACCATAGGGGAAAGCTATGATCCGCAACCTTGCACACCGCAATCTTTCCCCCATGACGACCGATCCATGCCCTCACGGATCTCTCGACTCGACGAGCGGTCAACGGGGACCTACCCATCACCCCTCCTGATCCCCACCCAACCAGCGAACCAAGGAGGATTCAGCAGTTCTCAACTGGGACAGCGGAACTCGCTCATCATCCTTATGAGCCAACAGCGGATCGCCCGGACCGAAGTTCACCGCAGGAACCCCCAGCGCCGAGAACCGCGCGACGTCCGTCCACCCCTGCTTCGCCGAGACCCGCACTCCCAGGGCCTCCACGAAAGCCTGCGCCACCGGACGATCCAGCCCAGGGCGAGCACCCTCGGCCAAGTCGACCACGTCCAAGGCATACTCCGGGAAACACTCCCGAAGGTGGGCCACCGCTTGCTCTCCCGACAGATCGGGCGCGAAACGGTAATTCACCAACAAAGACGCCTCATCGGGAATCACATTGTTCCCCGAGCCGCCGGAAATACCCACCGCAGACAGCCCCTCCCGATAGATCAGACCGTCCACCTCCACCGTCCGGGCCTCGTAGGACGACAGGAAGGACAACGCCGGAGCCAACTTGTGCACCGCGTTCTCCCCCGTCCATGGGCGCCCCGAGTGCGCAGCGACTCCCGAAGCGGTCAGCCGCACCCGAAGCGTTCCCTTGCACCCACCTTCGACCTCGGCACACGTCGGCTCCAACAACACTGCAAAATCTGCCTTCAACAGATCCGGGTGCGTCAGCGCCATTCTCCTCAAGCCGTTCCGCTCCGACTCCACTTCCTCACAGTCGTAGAAGATATAAGTGACATCCCGATTCGGCTCGATGAGCGTAGCGGCCACACGCAGCTGCACCGCGACCCCGCCCTTCATGTCGACGGTCCCCCGGCCCCACATCTGCGGGGCGCCCTCCTCATCCGCACAGATCCGGGTCGGCAGATTGGGCGGATCGGTCAAGGGCACCGTGTCCAGATGTCCTGCCAAGATCACCCGTTCTGCCCGCCCTGCCTCCGTGCGCGCCACCACCACATTCCCCGACCGGGTCACCACAAGATGGTCGTACTTGCGCAGTGCCACCTCCACCGCATCCGCCAAAGGCCCCTCCTGGCCACTGACAGAAGCGATATCGCAGATCGCAGCGGTCAGATCCACCACATCGACTTCAAGATCCAGATCTGTCATACCGGTCAACCTAGCCCGATGTCCGCACTGATCAAGCCTCAGCGCGAGTGCAGACAACTCCTCTACGCTTGGGCGTCATGACTACGCAGCGCGCCGCGTGGGGCTGGGGCCTCGCGACCACTACAGAATCAGGCACGATCCTCGACACCTGGTACCCCGCACCCGAGCTCGGTGAAGCACCCGAGGACAGCCCTCACGCTGCACCGGTAGAACTCGCCGCCCTGGAGAAGACCGACCCCCGACGCGGGGTGCACACCACCGTCGTTCAGACCCGTATCGACCTGGACACACCCCCGGCCGACACCTCCGACGCCTACTTGCGGCTGCACCTCATCTCCCACCGCTTGGTCGAGCCGAACAGCATCAACCTGGAGGGTATTTTCGGAAAACTTCCGAATGTCGTCTGGACCTCGGCCGGCCCCTGCTCCCCCGAGGGCTTCGAGACGACCCGCGCTCGGCTGCGCGCCGACGGGCCGGTAGCCGTCTACGGTGTCGACAAATTCCCCCGCATGGTCGACTACGTACTACCCACCGGGGTCCGCATCGCCGATGCCGACCGGGTCCGCCTGGGCGCTTACCTCGCCGAAGGCACGACCGTCATGCATGAAGGCTTCATCAACTTCAACGCAGGCACTCTCGGGCATTCCATGGTCGAAGGTCGCATCAGCCAAGGCGTAGTCGTCGAGGACGGCTCCGACATCGGTGGCGGCGCCTCCACCATGGGCACACTCTCCGGCGGAGGAACCCAACGCGTCCGCATCGGGAAACGTTGCCTGCTGGGCGCTGAATCAGGGTTGGGTATCGCACTGGGCGACGACTGCGTCGTCGAAGCCGGTCTCTACGTGACCGCAGGCACGAAGGTCACCTTGTCCGACGGTCGCATCGTCAAAGCCCGTGAGCTCTCCGGCCAGTCCGGGCTGTTGTTCATCCGCAATTCCGTCTCCGGCACCGTGGAGGTCCGTTCCCGGAATGGTCACGGCATCCAGCTGAACTCCGCACTACATGCGAACGACTGACTCCTGGGGGTCTCCCGGCTGGGGGGTCGCTGAACCGCAGCGGCCCTCCCGCCGGTCCCGCCGTCACCGGTTCATCGCAGGGATGGGTGTCCTTGTGCTGACTGCCACCGGCGGGGTCTTCGTCTACCACCTGCTGGACAGTGGATTCATCGGGCCGCCCCGATGCACCTTCACCAACCAGCGAGGCGCCGAGTTCGACCTGACTACCGAACAAGCCCGACATGCCTCGACGATCTCAGCCGCCGCCAGCCGCCGCCAGATGCCCCCCAGAGCAGCCACCATCGCTATCGCCACCGCGATGCAGGAATCGAAATTACGCAATCTCACCGGAGGCGACAGAGACTCCGTCGGACTTTTTCAACAGCGGCCCAGCCAGGGGTGGGGAACCATCGCCCAGATCCGCGACCCCGTCTACTCCACCGACAAGTTCTACGACGGCCTGGTCAAAGTCCCCGGCTGGCAAGAAATGCCCCTGACCAAAGCAGCCCAGAAAGTGCAGCTCAGCGGGTTTCCCAATGCTTATGCACAGCATGAGACCCCGGCAGAGGCCTATGCCGCCCCACTCACCGGTGTCCGCCCGCTCAGCATGACCTGTTCGCTGGGCAAAGCCGAAACCGGAGCATCAGCCGACGACGTCCAGAAACAGCTCCTGCGGGAGACCGGGCTCCGCGCTCAGATCAAGAACAACGCCTTGGTCCTCGAGCCAGGAAGCAAACGGGCTGCCGGCACAGCAGCTACCTGGGCGCTGGCAGGAGCCGACGAATTCGGGATCTCCGAAGTCAGGCTCGGCAAGAAGATCTGGAAACGAGAGGCGTCCTCGGATGCTCCGGCCTGGTCTGATCATGGTGATCCGGCCTCGGAGAACGCTGTCCGGATCACCATGATCAAGCGCTGACTGCCAGAGCACCCACGGTCAAGTCCTGACGGAGCCGACGAGTCGAGAAGCCGCAGCAGCGATCCGCTCGTCGGTAGCCGTCAGGGCGATCCGCACATGCTGCGACCCACCTGCACCGTAGAAGGACCCCGGCGCTGCCAAGACGCCCATCCCGGCGAGAAAGTCCACCGTCTTCCAGCAGTCCTCGCCACGCGTGACCCAGAAGTACAGCCCGGCTTCGGAAGCCTCGATCTCGAAACCCGCTTCGAGCAGAGCAGGTAGAAGCACCGAACGACGCAACGCATAGCGTTCCCGCTGCTCAGCCACATGGGTGTCATCGGACAAGGCGACCCGCATCGCTTCCTGGACCGGAGAAGGCATCATCATCCCTGAGTGACGGCGCACCTCCAGCAGTCCTGCGACCAGAGCTCGGTCGCCAGCGACAAAAGCAGCCCGATAACCACCCAAGTTGCTTTGTTTGCTCAGCGAATAGCACACCAACAGCCCGGTGTGGTCACCGCCGCAGACCCGAGGGTCGAGCAGGCTCGGCACCGCCGTCGGCGCACCCACGACCGCATCAGGCAGGTCTTCCCTCCAGTCGAGCTCGGCGTAACACTCATCGCCGACCACGACTGCACCCCGACGCCGAGCCCAGGCCACCATCTCAGCCAGCTCTTCGACACCGGTCACTTTTCCAGTGGGATTACCCGGGCTGTTCACCCAGATCAACGAGGGAGCGTCAGCAGCCTCTGCCGGCCCGAGCTCAGCGACCCCGTCGAAAGGGAAAGGCGTCGCCCCGGCCAAACGGGCACCCACGTCATAGGTCGGATAAGCAATCGACGGGAAGGCGACAGCATCACCAGGTCCGAGCCCCAGCAGCGTCGGCAGCCAGGCCACCATCTCCTTGCTCCCGATCGTGGGCAGCACACCTGCCGGATCGAGCCCAGCCACCCCCCGGCGCCGCTCGAACCATTCCACGACCGCTGCCCGCAAGGCAGCAGTGCCATGCGTCTGTGGATACCCGTGCGCGTCAGCAGCCTCGGCCAGAGCCCTCCGGATCACCTCCGGAGTGGGGTCGACCGGGGTTCCCATCGACAGGTCGACGATGCCCTCAGGGTGCGCTGACGCCTGCCGTTTGGCAGGAGCAAGCGTGTCCCACGGGAAATCAGGTAGACCGAAGCGCTGAGCGGGCGAGAGACCACCCAAGGTCTTCCCGCCCGCCCGCTGCGATGCCGCGCTCACTCGCCCTGAGGGGGCAGAGCCGAGATCAGCGGGTGGTCCTTGCCGATCTTTCCGAGCTTAGCCGCACCACCAGGGCTGCCGAGGTCGTCGAAGAACTCGGCGTTCGCACCGGTGTAGTCGGTCCACTCGTCCGGGACGTCGTCCTCGTAGAAGATCGCTTCGGTCGGGCATACGGGTTCACAGGCCCCGCAGTCCACGCATTCGTCCGGGTGGATATACAGCGAACGTTCGCCCTCGTAGATGCAGTCGACGGGACATTCCTCGATGCAAGCCTTGTCCTTGATATCGACGCAAGGCTGAGCGATGACGTACGTCATGGGATAGGTCCTCCTGAACTGGTATGACGCCAGACACAGTATCCCCCCCAAGGGCCCTGTTGTGGAACGGGCCCGTGATCAGGAAACACCGATTCGTCACAAATACTCTTGCAAGACCTCATCGGCGAATCCTTCCACCAGGAAAGATCAGCCGCAGGTCACCGCAGGCACCGGCGCATAACGCGTGAAGATCTCGTCACGACGTTCCTCCCGCCCCTGCACCATCAGCACCCGCCGCACCGTGATGTCGAAACCGGGCTGTAGAGCCCTCGCCCGGCATCCCGCAGAACGGTCCCGGACAGCCTCCGGCCGCGTCACCTTCGTCGGCCGTAATGCCGTCACCGTCGTCTCGGTGTCCGGAGGACCCCATAAGACGACATCGACCGAGGTTCCACTCGTCCGAGCGGTGACCAACACGCCGCCCGCCGCGTCCGCGGAGAACGAGACGTCCGGGCCGTCCGAGCCGACCCTGGCGTCCAAACCAGCGGACAGCCCCGGCACATAGGAGGAGAACGCCGTCCGCGGTCCCATCAGCAACCCCGCGCGAAAAGCCGCCTCGTGGACCGCCGAAGCCACCTGCCCGACTCCACCGTCGTCCTGTTTGCCGATGCCCGGAAGCGTCCCGGCCGTCGCGACAAAACCTCGATCTGCTGTCCGAGCGCCCACCGTCGCATTGAACGAGAACGGCTTGCCCGGAGCGAGTACCGTACCGTCCAACAACTTCACGGCCTGCCCCGCATTGGCCAGCTTCCCGCTCTCCGTATCAGCGGAGAAACGCACCGATGCCCGGCCGATCTCCGAAGAAATCCGATAACCGGAGACCTCCCCCGCGGTCAACGTGGGAGCCAAGGGCACCGACTTCACCTCGGCTCGACGCGGCGACCCCGTCAACGCCTTCGTGATCTCGGCCACCGCGGAAAGACCCTCGATCTGCGAACCCGCCCGTTCCGGCACCACCACGGGACGTAGCCCATCCACCCGGACCGTCGCATTCACCGGCGGACGTTCCAGAGCCGGACCGACCGACCGCAGAATATCCACGATCTCCTTTTCCCCCACCTTCAAGGACAGCGCACCGCCCTCCTCGGCCATGCTCAACGCCGGTGCGAACTGCACCGGTTGCACCGTGACCGTTCCCCCCGCAGCCACCACCTCCACCGGCCCGGCCACAGCCTTACGCGCCACCGCCTCCACCGCCTGGTCGAACACCTCCACCGGCACCCGGGGCGCCTGCTCCTGCACCACTCCACGCACCGCAGGGGCCTGCGGCCACCGTTCCTCTACCGCGCGCGCCGTCGCCGCGAAATCCACCGTTCGTCCCGCCACCGGACGATCAGCGACGACTGCGGCGGCAGGAAAGGTCACCGATCCTTCCTTCACCGGCCGTTCCACCTGGGCTGCGGCCGAGGCCAAAGCAGTTCGCAGCACCGCTTGATCGACGCTTGAACGCACCGGGACGTCGAAGCCGCCCCGCAGTCGTCGCCATACGGTCGTGGGATTCAGCTGAAGTCCGGTGACCTGAGAAACCGTCGCGATGCTGTCGATACGGACGCCGGACTGCCGCGGTGAAAGCATCACCGTCTGGTCCGCCAGCCGTACGCTCAACGGCCGACGCTCCCATCGGGGGGATGCGCTCTCGATCCGTTGCCGAGCACTCTCCGGGTCCAGGCCTCCGATCTCGATGCCTCCTGCGGAGACCCGGTCCGGCACATCACGTCCGGCATACCAGGCCAGCAGTACGTAGGCGGCGCTCAGGGCTGCTACAGCGATGGAGACCCAGGCCACTACTTTCATCCATGGCCTCAGCGGGTCCTCCTGTCCGTCCTCACGGGGGCGGAGCCGTCGTTCGGTGAAGAAAGCGACCGGACCCCGAGCAGGAAAACGTGGTCGGCCTCCCTTCGTCATCTCTGACGGGTCCGGGGTGATTCGAGCTGTGCCGGCGCTTGGCGTCTCGACCGGGGTGTTCGCGGCCACAGGCGTCTGTGCGGGGCCGCCGACCGCTTCCCGCTCAGGCAGTGGCTCCTGGGCGTCGGGGCTGGGTCGACGGCCTTCAGTCATCTCAAGCTCCGATATTCCCCGCGATAGAAGACCAGTGCCTCATCCGGATCGTCCGGAGCGGACAGGGAAACGACCTCGCCCACCACGATGGTGTGGTCCCCGGCCGGATGGGTCGCGGTGGTTCGGCACTCCAGATGGGCCAGGGCGTTCGTCAGCAGAGGAACCCCGGTGGACTCCCCCGCGTGGTGCGGGATCCGGTCGAGTTGCCCGGCCAAAGGCCTCCCGGGAGAAGCCAACCAGTCGGCTACTGCCCGGGAGTGATCGGCCAGCACGCTGACCCCCCACACCCCGGAGGAAAGGATGGCGTCGTGGAACCGCGAGTCCTGATGCACACACACCAAGATCTGCAAGGGTTCCAAGGACACCGAGGTCACCGAATTCGCCGTGATCGCGTGCTCGTGACCAGCGCATCGGGTGGTGACGACGGTGACGCCCGTGGCGAAGCGACCGAAGACACGTCGGAAAAGACCGACATCGACGAAAGCAGGACCGTCGCTGCTCTCGATCGGTGGCTGGACGCCGCTGGGTCCTGGCATCAGACCAGCACCGTTCATGGCGCCATCCGTGGGTCGACGTCCTCGTCCAACCCGGCCCGGGCCAGGAAGGCCCCGGTTCCGGCGTCCAGTGGCGTGAACGACTCGATATCGCTCAGCCGAGCGGCGATGTCATTCGACAGGGCGTACCAGCCTTGCCCGACACGGACCTGCGTCTCATGGCAGCGCAGCGCCTCATTGCGTCTGCGCAGCGCCTCGGTGCTGCCGCGTACGTCCCAAGCCACCAGTCCATCGTCCACCACTCCTGGCGGAAATGCTTCTCGAGATCCGGGAACGATCAGACCAGCATCCGTGGGAGTGTGTTTCGCGACCCAGGCACGATCTGCGCTGGCCTGGCTGCGGCGGACCACGACGGCCCACAACGCCGGGCGTTCCTTCGGTGGCAGAGTGGTGACCGCAGCGCAGGTCGCCTCGTAGACCCGGACGTGGTCCGGATGGGAGTACCCTCCGTGTGGGTCGTAGGTCACGACCACCTGGGGACGCAGCGCCCGAAGGTGGTCGGCGACGGCAGCGGACACTTCAGGAAGGGGCGCCCGGCACAGTGCCCGAGGGTGTTCCATCGACGGGCTGCCGGCCATCCCCGAGTCACGGTATTTGGCTCGCCCAGGTCCGAGGACCGATTCCCCCAGGACGTGTTCGATGACGCCCAGCTTGTCCATCGCCGCCCTGAGTTCGACCCGCCGACGGGCTTCCAGCCCGCCCTCCTTGTCGGCGGTGAGATGGGCCAGGTCAGGGGGGATGACCTCACCCTCGTCGCCCAAGGTACAGGTCAGGACGTGGACATCGTCTCCGTCGATCACACGTTGGGCCAGGGTGACGCCGGTGGCGAGAGTCTCGTCGTCGGGATGGGCATGCACGAAGAGGAGCGTGCGCCGGGTCTGTTCGCTCATGATCTCACCACGGTAGCGGGATCGTGCCCGATCCGCCCACGCCCTCGCCCTTACACGCTTCCTGGGCAAACCGTTCGCCCCTCCTGGCCCCGTCCCGCAGTCGATGCGTCGTCCGGAGAAGGAAGTCGACACGGCCGGTGGGCACGACCCCGCATCTGCGGGTTCAGTCCCTCTGGCCCCGATCTGACGGCGTCCCGGGACGTTCGTGCGGTGGCGCCGGGAAATCAGTGGGTCCGGAAGGACCGTCGATCACGGTCCGACCCTTCGACGAGGCACCGGCCGAGACGGATCTGCCGCTCTGGAATCCGCGGTGCCCTTGTCTGGGATGCGGCAGGTGGGGCACCCGCGGCTGCAACAGTGGCCGGTCGTGGACCGGGTGCGCCGGTGGGACATTCGGTCCGATCTCGTCGACTGCGCTCTCGACCTGCGGCAAATTGTGGGTTGCCCGGAAGCGTGACCGGTCAACCGCCAGAATCACCACGAAAGCGGCCGCCGCCGCGATGGCGAAACGCCACCAGGGTGAGATGTCCGGTCCGGTCGACAGCTGGACCACCGCCGGAGCGATGAGCACGGCCACCAGGTTCATCACCTTGAGCAGCGGGTTGATCGCCGGCCCGGCGGTGTCCTTGAAGGGGTCGCCCACGGTGTCCCCGATCACAGTGGCCGCATGGGCATCCGACCCCTTGCCGCCGTGTGCGCCGTCTTCCACGATCTTCTTGGCATTGTCCCAGGCTCCGCCGGCATTCGCCAGGAAGACCGCCATCAGCACGCCCGCACCGATCGCTCCGGCCAAGAAGCCGGCCAGGGCACCGAAGCCCAGCGAAAAACCGATCACCACCGGGGACAGCGCTGCCAGCAGCCCCGGAGTGGTCAGCTCCCGCAGGGAGTCCCGGGTGCAGATGTCCACCACTCGCCCGTACTCCGGTTTCTCGGTACCGGCCATGATCCCCGGATGCTCCCGGAACTGACGACGTACCTCCAGCACGATCGCCCCGGCCGCCCGGGTCACCGCGTCGATCGCCAACCCGGAGAACAGGAAAACTACAGCGGCACCGGCCATCAGCCCGACCAGTGTCGGCGGCTCGACCACCGAATACGCCGCGAGGCTGCCGACGGTCTCCACCCCGGAGGCCCGCAGCGCGGTGATCACTGCGTCGTTGTAGGAGCCGAAGAGTGCAGTGGCTGCCAGCACCGCAGTCGCGATGGCGATGCCCTTGGTGATGGCCTTCGTCGTATTACCCACGGCGTCGAGGTCGGTCAGCACTCGAGCCCCGGCCTCGTCGACATCCCCGGACATCTCGGCGATGCCCTGGGCGTTGTCGCTGACCGGACCGAAGGTGTCCATCGCGACGATGACCCCGACGGTGGTGAGCAGGCCGCATCCGGCCAGCGCGATCAGGAAGAGGGAGACCACGATCGATCCGCCGCCGAGCAGATAGGCCGCGTAGACCGCGATCCCGATGATCGCTGCGGTGTACACCGCGGACTCCAGACCGACCCCGATCCCGGCGAGGACCACAGTGGCCGGTCCGGTCACCGAGGTCCGGGCGACATTCCGGGTGGGTTCGCTCTGGGTGCCGGTGAAGTGGCCGGTGATCGCCAGGATCACCGCCGCCAGGACGATGCCCAGCAGGACCGCCAGGAAGGACACCAGTCGTGGGTCCCTTCCCAGCACGGCAACCTCGGCCGAGACTCCCGCCAGCTCGCTG
Organism: Austwickia chelonae; assembly: GCF_003391095.1. Taxonomy (NCBI): domain Bacteria; kingdom Bacillati; phylum Actinomycetota; class Actinomycetes; order Micrococcales; family Dermatophilaceae; genus Austwickia; species Austwickia chelonae. The sequence continues at coordinate 2,126,623 of NZ_CP031447.1, forward strand.
AAACTGCCCGGCAGATACACATAGGCGGCGATGCCGCAGGTGACCGCGGACACCGATGCTGCGATCAGGAAACCCCGGTTGATGGCGGTCAGTCCGTTCTCCCCCGGCCGGGAACGCGTCGCCAGCACTCCCAACACCGCGGTCAAGGCCCCGATCGCGGGGACCATCAAGGGGAAGACCAGGCCCTGCTCGCCGAAAGCCGCCCGTCCCAGGATGAGGGCAGCCACCAAGGTCACCGCGTAGCTCTCGAAGAGGTCAGCGGCCATACCGGCACAGTCGCCCACATTGTCACCGACGTTGTCGGCGATGGTCGCGGCGTTGCGGGGGTCGTCCTCCGGAATACCCTGTTCGACCTTCCCGACCAGGTCGGCACCGACATCGGCGGCCTTGGTGAAGATCCCTCCGCCGACCCGCATGAACATCGCCAGCAGCGCCGCGCCGAAGCCGAAACCTTCCAGGACAGCAGGCGCCTGGGTCCGGTAAAGCAGCACCACCAGCGCCGCACCGAGCAGCCCCAGCCCGACGGTGGCCATCCCTACCGCTCCTCCGGTGCGCACGGCGATCCGGAAACCCGGTGCACGTTCACCGTCGCGGGCGGCAGCGGCGACCCGGACATTGGCCTGCACGGCCAAGGTCATTCCCAGATACCCGATCGCAGCGGAGAAACCGGCCCCGATGACGAAGAAGACGCTGCGTCCGGCTCTGATCGACCAGTCATCCGCCGGAAGCAGGAACAACAGGGCAAACACCAGGACGACGAAACCGGCCAAGGTGCGCATCTGACGATTCAGATAAGCAGAAGCACCTTCTTGGACGGCACGGGCGATCTCGCCCATACGTTCCGTTCCGGTATCACATTTGAGGACTTGCCCTCGAAAAACTGCACCCACGATCAACGAAGCAGCGGCCATCACCGCCACGACACCGATGATCATCGAGCTTTCCGCCCCGAAAGAAATAGTCGACGCCATTGTCGCCTGGAACATCATGCCCCCTCTGCATCATGTGAATTTCTGCACGATACCCGGCTTGGCCGCATTGCCCTGTCATTGAAAGATGAGCGGCACTTTTCCCTCGGAGGAACGGCATGAAAAAAGAGCCTGCCGTCAGGCCGAGTCGTTGAAAACGATCTCCGGCCCGACGGCAGGACCCCTCAGCGTGTCGTCACAGCACCTTCTCGGCAGCGGCGACGATCACGCAGGTGGTCAGCACCTTCATCGCCGCAGTGAGGTCTTCGACGGTGGGGAAGCTCGGCGCGATCCGGATATTGGTGTCCTGAGGATCGACCCCGCCGGGGAAGGTGGAGCCGGCCGGGGTGAGCGCCACGCCGGCTTCCTTCGCGAGCGCAACGACGCGGGCGGCGGTCCCGGGGAGGACGTCCAGGCTGACGAAGTAGCCTCCGCGGGGTTCGGTCCAGGTGGCCACGCCCAGAGCCGACAGGTCCTCGGCGAGCGCTTTGTCCACGATGTCGAACTTCGGAGCCAGGATCTCCTGGTGCTTCTTCATGTGTGCGATGACCCCGTCAGCATTCTGGAAGAAACGCAGGTGTCGGAGCTGGTTGATCTTGTCCGGGCCGATGGCCCGCATCTCGTCCCGAGCGAGGAACCAGCTGACATTCGCCGGGGACGACCCGAAGAACGAGATTCCAGAGCCAGCGAAAGTCACCTTCGACGTCGACCCGAAGACGAATGCCCGGTCGGGATTACCTACGTCTGCACAGGCCTGAATGATCGGTGTCAAATGATCGTGCTCGTCGCTGAGGTGGTGGATCGCATAAGCATTGTCCCAGTAGATCCGGAAGTCGTCGGCCGCTGTCGGCATCGAGGCCAGCCGGCGCACCGTCTCCTCCGAATAGGTGACACCGGTCGGGTTGCTGTACTTAGGGACGCACCAGATGCCCTTGATCGTGGGATCCGCAGCGACGAGCCGCTCGACCTCGTCCATGTCCGGGCCGTGGTCGGTCATCTCGACGGTGTGCAGCTTCACGCCGAGTTCGTCACAGACCGCGAAATGGCGGTCGTAGCCTGGCGACGGTGCCAGGAAGGTCATCTCGCCGAAGCGCCACGGTCCACTCCCACCAGGCAGGGCGTGGAAGAAGGAGGAGGAGATGCACTGGTACATCAGCGCCAAGGAGGCATTGTCACGCACGACCATCTGGTCGGCCGGGATGTCGAGCAGAGGGCCGAAGATCTCGCGCAGCTCGGCCAGGCCTCGCGGGACGCCCCCGTAGTTGCGCAGGTCGCCCTCGACCGAGGTGGAGTAATCCCCCGCACCTGGCAGGGAGAGCAGTGCCTCGGAGAGATCGAGCTGGTCCGTGCACGGCTTTCCTCGGGTGATGTCGAGTTTGAGCCCGGCCGTCGCATATTCCTCATAGCGACGGCGCGCGTCCTGCGCGACCGCAGCCAGGGCTGCTACGTCAACCTGTGACATGGTCTTCCTCCCAAGGGTTCGAATGCACTACCGGGTCCAACGCTACTCATCTCTGAGCCGCACCCCCAGCTGATGCCCCCGTTCGGGCGACGCGATGACATCCGGTGGGAGACTGGGGCCCACCACCGGCACGGAGGAGGACCCCCGAGATGGCGGACGCACAGGACGTCCCGGATGCCACCGAGATCTCCCGGGCAGTACGTTCGGGTGGATGGACCGCCCGGGAGGTCGCCGAGGCAGCGCTGGTCCGGATCGGCGAGCGAGACCAGCGCCTCAATGCCGTCGAACAGATCCTCACCGCACGGGCCCGCGCCGATGCCTGTGCGGTCGACGCCCAGGAAGCAGCTGCACGAGGGCCACTGGCCGGGGTGCCGGTCGCGGTCAAGGCCGAGAACTCCATTGCCGGTGTCGTCACCACCTGCGGTGGACTGACCGGGGAGTCCCCGGCCGAGAGCGATTCCGAGGTGGTCCGTCGGCTACGTCGTTCCGGAGCTGTCCTGGTGGCGACCACCCGGATGCCGGAGTTCGGTCTCTTCCCCTTCACCGAAGGCGCCTGGGGTGCCACGGCGAACCCCTGGTTGCGGACCCATTCGCCTGGCGGAAGCAGCGGCGGCTCAGCGGCGGTGGTCGCCTCCGGAATGGTCCCGGCTGCGATCGGCGGGGACGGCGGCGGCTCGCTGAGAATCCCTGCGTCTGCGTGCGGCCTTGTCGGCCTGAAACCGGTCCGTGGTCGGATCAGTACGTCGCCTTCGCCGGACCTATGGGGCGCATTGGGCACGCTCGGCGTGTTGACCCGTACGGTCGCCGACAGCGCGCTGCTCCATGATGCTCTGCGAGGTGAGACCCCCCTCGACCGCTATGCGGCAGTAGATCCGGCGGAGTCCTTCGTGCAGGCTGCAGCCAGGGAGCCCGGGTCGCTCCGTATCGGGTGGTTCACCCGGTCTCCTTGGCCGGGGGTTCCGGTGGACCCGCGCATTTGTCGGCTGCTGTCGGCAGTGGTCGATGTCTTGTCGGCGGCGGGGCATCGCCTGGTCCACCTGGGCGGGCATTGGCCGGACAGCTCTGGTCCCTTCATGGCCCTTTACTACGCGGGAATGCGGGCAGCGCTACGCCGAGCAGATCGTCCGGATCTGGCAGAGGCCCGCACGCGTGCGGTCGCTCGTTCCGGCGCTTGGGTGCGCCCGCTGGTACGGCTCTCGGCGATCAAGTCGGCAGGCAGGCTGGAGAAGGAGGTCCGCCGCGAGTTCGCCGAGTACGACCTTCTGCTCACTCCGACTCTGGCCGCATTGCCTCCCCGGCTCGGGCAGTTGGGTTCGGCGGGCGCCGCGAGGTCGTGGCAACGTTCGCTGCCTTTCGTCGCCTTCACCACCTTGGCGAATGTGACTGGACATGCAGCGATGTCCTTGCCTGCTGGGATGGTGGACGGACTTCCTGTCGGCGTACAGCTCTACGCCCCCGATGGCGATGAGACCCGGTTGTTCCCGATCGCCAGGCAGTGGGAATGGCTACGTCCTTGGCCGAGAACGGCTTCCGATGGCGGGGGTCCGTTGCTGTGACCGTGTGGTTGCACCCCTGACATCCGTCACGGGCAGACCGTGCGAAATCTCAGCGGTGTCAAGACGCTCTGACGGGCAGGCTGTGGCCCATGGAGAATTCCACCGACGCAGTCACCGTGACCGGGCTGTACAAGACTTTCCGGCGACGCAGAGAAACCCCTGTCGAGGCGGTGCGCGGCGTCGACCTACGGATCGCCTGCGGCGAGATCGTCGCTCTGCTCGGGCCAAATGGTGCCGGGAAGTCCACCCTGTTGGACATGATCCTCGGCTTTGCCCGCCCTACCGGCGGGACGGTGTCTGTCCTGGGCGGTTCTCCGGCTTCCGCAGCTGCGTCCGGACGGGTCGGCGCGCTCTTGCAGAACGGCGGCTTGTTGAAGCAGTTGACTGTCGGCGACACCCTCGCGATGGTCGCGTCCTTGTACGGCCGGGCCGGGGAGATCCGTTCGGTTGCCGAGCGGGCTGGGGTCGACGGGTTGCTACGGCGTAAGGTCGGATCGTGCTCGGGGGGTGAAAGACAGCGGGTGCATTTCGCTCTGGCGCTACTGCCTGATCCCGATCTGATCGTTCTCGACGAGCCGACTGTCGGGCTTGATGTCGCGGCGAGGAAGAAGTTCTGGGCTGTATTCAGGTCCGAGGCCGAACGGGGTCGGACCGTGGTCTTCGCGACCCACTATCTCGCCGAGGCCGACGCAGAGGCACGACGCATCGTTCTGATGAAGGCGGGGCGGATCATCGCCGATGGCACCCCGGCCCAGGTCAAGGCCACGGCATTGGGCCGTACCGTCCGGTGCACGGTGGGCCGCGATACCGATACGCACCTGGCCACATTGCCTTTCGTTCATTCACTTGACCGCCGCGGGCAGGTGCTCACGGTGCGTACCGGCGATTCGGATGCTCTGGCCCGGTATCTGTTCCTCCACTGCGATGCCCACGATGTGGAGATCCTTCCGTCCTCGCTCGATGACGCTTTCCTCACCCTGACCGGAACGGAGCAGTGACGATGCTTGCAGCGACCTCTGCTCTCGCCATGTCGGAACAGGGCCGTCCGGGGCGTCTCAACTGGACCTATCTGCGGGTCGAGACAGCCCGCGCACTCCGCGACCCGTGGATGCTCTCGTTCTCACTCGTGATGCCGGTCGTGCTGTATCTGTTGTTCGGTGTCGGTCCGGCATATGCCCATCTAGATGTCGGTCGGGGTGATGGAGCTGGCCTGGTCGCGGCGAATATGGCTCTTTTCGGGTCGATGAGCGCCGCGGTGAATGTTGCCGGTGCCGTCGCCGCTGAACGTGGCATCGGATGGCATCGCCAGCTACGACTCACTCCTCTGCGTGGATTTTCTTATGTGACAGCAAAATTCATAAGCGCATCAGTGGTGAGCCTGGGCGTCGTCACCGGAGTGCTGGTGACAGCATTCGCCACCGGCGCCCGGCTTGATCTGGCGGTCACTCCGACAGTGTTCGTCATCGCCTGGGTGGGCGGCAGCTCCCTCTTCGCTGCTTTCGGCTTGGCAGCGGGTTTCTGCTTCACCGGAGAGTCGGTTCTCAGCATCATCGGCATGTTGACGAGCGTCCTCGCCTTCCTCGGCGGCCTCCTCGTCCCACTTTCGCTGCTGAGCGACTTCGTGCAGGAGCTCTCCCCGTTCACCCCGATGTACGGTCTGCATGACATGATCGAATGCAGTGTTCGGGGAGTTCCTTGGGAGTCCGTCTCCGTGCTCAATGTCCTGGTCTGGTTCAGTTTTTTCACCGGGATCGCGATATGGCGTTACAGGTCCATCGCCGCCCGCCCCTGACGGCACCTTACGGTGGGCTCATGAGCACCGGCATGGCGAAGAACACCGACCTCGCCCTGTTCAGGAAACGTCGTGACCGCATCCAGGCCGTTTACGCCTGTGCTTTCCTCATCTTCCTTCTTTTCCCCTTGTCATCGGCCTGGCGTCTCGGCGGTCTACGCGGATATTCCGCATGTTTACTCCTGGGTGTCTTCACGGTCTGGTACGCCGGTGGATATCTCGGAGCATCCGGCCGAGGGTGGGCGACGGCCAGGTGTGGGACCACGCTCTGGCTTGTCGGACTAGCCGCCCTATGTCTGGGAATCACTGCTCTGATCGGTGCGTCCGGGCTGAACACCACCCCGTTCATCACCTGTGGAGCTGCCGCATTGCTACCGACCCGGCCAGCTGTCTGGGCCACCGCGGCAACCGGGACGACAGCCTTCGTCATCTTCCTGTTGTTGGGCGTCGCCCCGCAATGGGCTGCGGCTCACACCGCCTGGACGATCTTCCTGGCCTTCACGGTCTGGGGGTCGACACTGATGTTCCGTCGTCAAGAGGCCTTGATGAGCCTCCGGGAGGAGAAGGCCTCGCTCGCGGTCGAGCTCGAAAGGCACCGGATGGCACGTGACCTTCACGACATCCTGGGACACAGTTTGACCGTCGTTGTCGTCAAGACCGAGCTCGCCGGTCGTCTGGTCGAAGCGGACCCGGCCCGGGCTCGTCGTGAGCTGGCCGACGTCGAGCGACTCTCTCGAGAAGCGCTTGCCGAGGTGCGCAGCACCGTGGCGGGCTACCGGACACTCTCACTCGCCACCGAGTTGTCCCGAGCCAGAAAGACCTTGGTCTCCGTGGGCATCGGCACGGAGATCTCTGGTTCGCCGGACGATGTCCCGATCGGCTTACAGGACGTTTTCGCGTGGACGGTCCGGGAGGGAGTCACCAATGTGGTCCGACACTCGGGTGCCCGAAGCTGCCGGATCGCTGTGGGCCTTTCCTCGATCACCGTTCACGACGACGGTCACGGCGTGAGCGGTGACACCGTGGTGAAAGGCAACGGTCTGACCGGTTTGAGTGAGCGAGCCCGTCAGGTCAGCGGCCAGGTAACCGCCGATTCCGGCGGACCAGGATTCACCTTGTGCCTGTCCGCCACGACCGAGGAGCCATCATGACGGTCCGTCTGTTATTGGCCGACGACCAAGCTCTGGTCCGGGGAGCGATGGCCGCACTGTTGTCGATGGAGTCCGATCTGGAGGTCGTCGCAGAGGTGGGTCGCGGCGATGATGTTGTCGACGCGGCCCGGGAGCATCTGGTGGATGTCGCCGTTCTCGACATCGAGATGCCGGGGTTGGACGGGTTGAGCGCGACGGCCCTGCTGCGGGAAGCTTTACCGGAGGTTCGCGTACTGATTGTGACGACTTTCGGCCGTCCGGGTTATGTACGCCGCGGCCTGCTGGCCGGTGCGGGTGGTTTCGTGGTGAAGGACACCCCTGCCCGTGAGCTGGCCGATGCGGTACGTCGGGTGCACGCCGGTCTGCGGGTCATTGATCCGGGACTCGCGATGGACTCGATGATCGCCGGGGAATCTCCGCTCACCGCGAGAGAAACCGATGTTCTTCGAGTCGCTACAGCCGGGGGCTCGGTCTCCGATATCGCCCGTTCCTTGTTCCTTTCGGAGGGGACGGTACGCAATCACCTGTCAGCGGCCATCGGTAAGACCGGTGCCCGTAACCGTGCCGAGGCGATCCGGATCGCGGTAGACAACGGGTGGCTGTGAGGATTCCTATCTCGTCCTCTTCGAAGCCCCCTGCCCGGAGGCTTCGGCCGCGGCGAGGACCAGCGCTCGGATCTGCGCAGTGATTGCTGTGCGATTGGCCTCGAAGGTGGGATTGCTCAGTTCGTCGCGGTCGGTGTCGCTCAGCCCGTCCAGGATCGGGGTGTGCAGGTGTCCGCCAGGAAGTTCGAGACCTAGGGCGTCCCGCAGCAGAGTCGCCCGGTAGGCGATCTCATTGGACAAGTAGTCACCTCCTGCACCGGATCGGGCTATGGATCCCGGAGTGGGACCCTTCGGTCGCGTGGCGCCGGTGCTGGGTGGCGCCGGGCAGTTCTTGGTGACCGGCTCAGCCGGGGTTTTTCCGGGGAGCTCGACGACCTCGGTGTGGTCGTAGACGGGAAAAGGTCCGGTCTTCGCGGCGATCATCCGGTCGATCGGGAGGGTCGACCAGGTCCACTGCGGCTGCGGTCGCATCGTCGGCAGACCGGAGGCGATCGGGGCCATTCCTCGATAGCAGGCGTCTTCGTTGTCCGGGAATCCTCCACGCCAGGCTCCGTTGTAGCGTTCGAGGTCGATTCGTCCCTCGCGCCCTTGGCTGGTGGTCATCCACAGGTCGATCTGGTTGCGCTGCGTCTTCAGATGAGGGAGGAGTGCGTTCTCGACCATGCCGTCGCTGAAGTCGCGCCAGCGCACGGGGAAGATCGCGGCTTCGATGCGCACCGGTCCGGTCGGGGTCTGCAGAGTCTGACCGTCGAGAGCGAGGGCGCTGGCTCCGGAGGGATTGGCCTGTCGGATGTCATTCCAGAGCATGAAGGGGTCGAATCCGGTGACCAGGACTTTCTTGGTTCCTGGGGTGCGCGGGAAGGCGAGATCTGCTTGTCCTCGGCCGATCCGGTCGACGGCAGCGATCAGGGCCTCCCGCTTCGTGTCTTCAAGCGGAATGGCCGGTGCCCATCGACGTAGATGGGCGGTCATCGACAATCTGGTCCAGTAGAGCGGGCGGTCGTCTCCTGCGCTGAGCGCGCCTGCAGCAATCCTTCCCTGGGCCCGGTCGACGGCTCGACGCCACAGCTCGCGGGAGGCTGCGGTGGTGATCCGAGTGGCAGCAGCCGGATTTGTCGTCCGGCAGATGTCGGTGGTGAATCGCCGGAGCAGCTCGTCGAAACCGCCGCCGCTGATGAGTCGTGCGGCTTCAGGTCGGTTCAGGAATTTTTCTTCGGCGGTGAGAGGCTTGGTCGCGTCCAGGCAAGCCGATTGTTCGACGGCGGCGGAAACCTGGCTGATCGGCCCGAGAGCCGGGCTTGCCCCGGTCAGCCCGAGTGCTCCGGCGAGTAGCACCCTCAGAGCGGCATGTACAGTCATGTCCGAACCCCTCATTGACTCGAAACCTGTTCTATAACAGGATTTTTCATCGAAACCTGAGGAATTCGGGCCCTGCGCGGCAGGCAATGTACGAAATCGGCGTGGAAATTTTTCCGTCACCGCGCCGCCGCGTTCGACCGGGTCAGCCTCGCTTGTGGTTCATGGATCGCACGACCGCGTCACCGATCATCTGCACGGCCTGCACCACCACGATGAGCACCACCACGGACGCGAGCAGTACCGGCCCGTTGAACCGTTGATAGCCGTAGCGGATCGCGAAGTCACCGACTCCTCCCCCACCGATGGCCCCCGCCATCGTCGAATACCCGATGAGGGTGACCAAGGTGAGGGTTCCCCCGGCGACAAGCCCTGGCATGGCCTCCGGGATCAGCACCTTCCGCACGATCTGCCAGGTACTGGCACCCATCGACTGCGCCGCTTCGATCTTTCCCTGGGCCACCTCCCTGACCGCTGATTCCACGACGCGGGCGTAGAACGGGATCGCGCCCACCGCCAAGGGCACGATCGCGGCGGTCGCCCCGTAGGCAGTCCCGACCACGAAACGGGTGAACGGGATCAACACGATCAACAGGATCAAGAAGGGAAGGCTACGGGTGAGGTTCACGACCGCTCCGAAGACCTGATGGAAGATCCGACGGGGAGTCATGCCGTCGGGGGCTGTCAATCGCAGCCCGATCCCGGCGACCATACCGAGGACGAGAGTGATCAGGAAGGCCCACAACGACATCCAGGCGGTCTCGCCCAGCGCGGCGATCAGTTCGGGCAGGGCCTCGGTCCACGAGGTCGACTTCATGCTGGCTTCACCGTGACTCCCCGGTCGCGAAGGTACGTGGTGACGGTCTCGTCAGGGACCTTTCCCGGGCGATAGACGACCCTGAGGCGCCCCACCTGGTGGCCGGCCACCCGCTCAAGGGTCCCACCCAGGACGGACAGCTCGACCCCCAGGTCGGTGGACAGCCGGGACAGGGTCGGCTCCACCGCCCGCTCATCGGCGAAAGCGAGGGTGAGATGTCGACCTGGAACGGACAGATCGTGCTCACCGGTCGGCAACAGGAATTCCGCGAGACGCGAGTCGGGGTCGGCCACGAGCTCCAACAGCGGTCCTTGTTCGACGAAGCGGCCGGCTTCCATCAGCGCTGCCGAGTCACAGATCCGACGAACGACCTCGGCTTCATGGGTGATCAGGACGACGGTGACACCGGTGGCCTCGTTGACCGCTTTGAACAGATCGAGGATCTGTTCGGTGGTCGCCGGGTCGAGCGCACTCGTCGCTTCGTCGGAGAGCAGCACCGACGGACGAGCGGCGAGTGCACGCGCGATACCGACCCGCTGTTTCTGCCCGCCGGACAGCTCGGAAGGGTATTTGTCACCACGGTCGGCGAGCCCGACCAGGTCGAGAAGTTCGGCGACACGTGCAGCGCACTCGGCCCTGCCCGTCCCGGTGACTTCGAGGGGAAAGGCGATGTTCTGTGCCGCGGTCCGGCTGGACATCAGGTTGAAGTGTTGGAAGACGGTGCCGATACGTTGCCGGGCGACCCGCAGGTCGCGGTTGTTCGTCGAGGTGAGGTCGAGACCGTCGACGGTGATGCTGCCCGAAGTGGGGCGTTCGAGCAGGTTCAGGCAGCGCAGAAGGGTGGTCTTCCCTGCTCCGCTGCGTCCGAGGATGCCGAAGATCTGGCCGGATTCGACGGTGAGGGAGATGTCGTCAACGGCGGTGACGGCTGTTCCTCGGTCGGAGTAGATCTTGGTGACATGGTCGAGAGTGATCATCGATCAGCCCTGGGCGGGCAGGACGGAGCCCTTGTAGGTGTCCTGGATGAAGGTCTTGGTCTTGACGTCGCGCAGCGCTTGGGCGAGCTTGACGACCCGAGGGTCTTTCTCGAGTGCGGCACGGGTGACCAGGATGTTGACGTACGGGTTGTCGGCTGCCTTCTCCAGGACGAGGGCGTCCTTGCCGGGGTTGAGCCCGCCTTCCAGGGCGTAGTTGCCGTTGACCACGGAGAGCGTGATCTTCGGGTCGGACAGCGAGGCGAAGAGCTGGGGGCGGTCGATCTTGGTGAAGGTGATCTGCTTGGGGTTGTCCTTGATGTTCTTCTCGGTGATCTTGGCGAAGTCCAGGCCGGGATCGTTGGCTTTGACGTCCATCGTGAGCAGACCTGCGTCGGCGAGCAGGAAGAGCGCGCGGGCCTGGTTGGTGGGATCGGCCGGGATGGCGATATTCGCCGACTGCGGAACCTCGTCGACCTTGCTGACTTTCTTGCTGTACAGGCCGAGGGGTTCGATGTGCACGGGACCGGCGTTGACCAGGTCGGTCTTGTGCTCGGCATTCCAGTTCTTCAAGTAGGGGGTGTGCTGGAAGAAGTTGATGTCGACGTCGCCGGAGGACACGAGCTGGTTGGGGTCGACCCCGCCGGAGATCTCTCGGATCTGGAGTTTCACGTCGCCGAGCAGTCCGTCCTTCTGGACCTGCTTGAGCAGAGTGCTGTGCGGTTCGGCGTCGGCGATGACGGTCAACGGTTTTCCGGGGTCGGCGGAGCCTCCGTTCTGGAAGGCACCGCAGGCGGACATGCTCAGTGTCGCGAGTGCAGTCAGGGAGATGGCGGCGCGTCGACTCAGCATGGTGTTCCTTCGATTCTTAGGGGTGGCCTGCCAGATTCGTCGGCTGAACCGGCAGATATTTTAGCATTCAATCGAATGAAGTAAAACTTTTGGTTATGGAACACTCGTGGGGTACATGAGGTATTTCCTGATCTTGTCGCCATGAACGGCAGATACGTTGCACCGCAGAAGAGCTCACACTTTCTGCACATAACGCGAGGTCACCGACGTATCATACCGAAGAACAATTCCTGCTACGACACCGATCCGACCTAAACTCCCCCTGTGACCTCCGACTCCGGTGCCACTTCTGCATCCGCCTTCTCGGACGTACTGGATGCCCTGGCCGCCGAGCTCGACCCCCTGTGCGACCAGGTGTGCAGCGACATCTGGAGCGAGCTAGGCACCTATGCTTCAGTCGGACGCGATCCGCTCGACGCCTCCATCCAGCGAGACCTCGAGATCGCCCTGGCCGCCCTCAGAACAGGGCGACCACCAACAGCGGCGACCCTGGCGGGGGCCGCCCAGACCGCAACCGAGCGCTTCCACGCGCATGTACCCGTCGAGGACATCGTCCGCGCCTATCGAATCTGCAATGCCGCAATCCTCGAACGGTTCGTACGGATGTGCACCGACTACGGCGTGCGTCCGGAATGCACCGTCCAGGGAATGCGTGTCCTCTGGGACGTCGGGGATGCCTTCTCCTCCCGCGTCGTCACCACCTATCACGCCCTCAAACTGAATGCAGCGCTCCGTGATTCCCAGCAGCGGGCCAGCGCAGCCCGCTCGCTGCTCGCCGGACGTGCCAGGGCCATCGACATCGCCCACTACTGCCTCGACCCTGATGCCCCCTATGCTGCGGTCCGCGCCTCGGTCACCGCCGGAGCAGATGCCGAACAGCTCCGCCACCGACTCGAGAGCTCAGGCAGCACCCCGCGTTCCCGTGCCTTCGTCGCCATCGACAACGGAATATGCCTCGGCATGGTCGCCCGGACCCCCGACTCGGGCGATATCCCCGTCGGCATCGGCCCTTTCGTCCCCCTGGACGAACTCGGCACCTCCGATGCCGTCGCCGTCGTCGCCCTGAGAGTCGCCCAACAGATCGGACGACGTGGCGTCCAAGGAGTCGCCGAATTGGGCTGGCGCATGGCCGCCAGCGAACACCCCGAGATCACCCAGCTCTACACCGACCGGTATCTGACCCCCGTGCTCGCTCAAGGTGCTTACGGGGAAGAGATGCTGTCCGCCGTCCACGCCCATCTCGCCAACGGACTCAGCATCAGAAATACGGCAGAGGCGCTGCACGTCCACATCAACACTGCCCGGTACCGGATCAACCGTTTCGAGGAATCGACCGGAGCCGACCTCTCCGATCCCCACACCTTGGTGGAGCTCGTCTGGGCCCTGGAACTGCGAGGAACCGCCTCCGCACCGACGATCGATTCTCGCTGATCTCGCGAAAATCCAGCCGCTTTTGTTCGACCGTACAAGTAGGACGACCAGGTGTTGTTGTCATGAACCTGGTCTCACCACCCGCAGAGCCGCACAGTGGGATAGGGGGTCGTCAACGGTCGCATCTGGCGCGCCCGCGCGCAGACCCCCCGCCCGTGACGGGCCGGAGCAGCCCCGTCATCAACGCGAGAGGACCATCGATGAGCATTTACCCCCACTGCCACGACGGACGCCGAGCCATGGTGACCGGCGCCGCATCCGGGATCGGTCGCGCAGCTGCGGTCAGCCTCGCGGCCACCGGAGCCCACGTACTCGCGGTGGACATGAACCAAGAAGGCCTCGACGCCTTGTCCGCCGAAGTGCCCAACATCGAAGGAGTCCGCTGCGACCTGTCGAGCGTCGAGCAGATCCAGCAGCTGCCCACCGACATCGACATCCTGGTCAACAACGCAGGGATCCAGACCGTCAGCCCGATCGAGGAGTTCCCGGTCGAGCGGTTCGAACTCATCATGCGTGTCATGCTGCACGCTCCCTGGTACCTGATCCGGCAGTCCTTGCCGCACATGTACGAGAAGGGCTGGGGTCGGGTCATCAACGTCTCCAGCGCCCACGGCCTGCGCGCGAGCGAGTTCAAGTCCGCCTATGTGACGGCCAAGCACGGCCTCGAAGGACTGTCGAAGGTCGTCGCCCTCGAGGGCGGCCCCCACGGCGTCACCAGCGTGACGATCAACCCGGCCTACGTGCGTACCGCACTGGTCGAGAAGCAGATCGCCGAGCAGGCCAAGGCCCACGGCATGAGCGAGGACGAGGTCGTCGCCAAGATCATGCTCGACCGCGTCCACGTCAAGCGACTGATCGAGCCCGAAGAGGTCGGCGAGCTGGTGGCCTTCCTGACCGGTCCTGCATCGGCGTCCATGTCGGGAACCTCCTACCCGATCGATGGCGCCTGGTCCGCTTACTGATCCGGCGCTCACAGCGATGGACGCAGCGCACGACCCGATCGTGGTCGTCGGTTACGCACGCACCCCTGTGTGTGAATTCGGCGAATCTTTCGCCGATGTGCCGGCCGAAAGCCTGGGCGCGGTCGCCGCAGAGGCAGCACTGGAACGTGCAGGGCTGTCACCGGTCGACGTCGACGAGTGGATCATCGGCACCGTTGGCCCTTCGGCCTCGGGCCGATGCATGTCCCGACTGGTCGCGGTCGAAGCCGGTGGGCTGCCCTCCTCGACCGCCATCGATGTGAGTCGCCAATGCGGGGCTTCCATGCACGCGGTGATGATCGGCGCCCACGAACTCCTGGGCGGCGGCGTCGACGTCGTCGTGACCGGAGGTGTCGAAAATATGACCCGGGAGGCCTTGCACGACGAGGCTTCCCGGGTCAGCCCGTCTCGGAGCGGCCGGCTTTCGCCGGTACTCGACCGGGCCTTCCACACCACCGCCATGGGGCTCTCTGCCGAGCAGATCGCCGAACGTTACCGCCTCTCCCGGCAGGACCAGGACGTCTACGCGGCAGAATCACAACGTCGCGCCCAAGAAGCCTTGGACGACGGCACCGTCGAGAAGGAGATCGTCCCCCTGCTGTTGCCCTTCGAGGGCGAAGGCGAGCTGCTGGTCGACACCGATGAACACCCTCGAGCAGACATCACGGTGGAAAAGCTCTCTGCGCTCGAACCGATCTACGCCACGGATGGCACCGTCACCTCGGGCAACACCTGCGGGGTGAACGACGCCGGTAGCGCGCTGGTCCTGATGAGATCATCTGCTGCACGTCGGCGCAGGCTGCAGCCGCTGGCCGAGCTGATCGACTTCGCACGCGTCTCACAGGATCCGGAACGGATGGCCTGGCTGCCCTCTCCTGCGGTCGACACCGTGCTAGGCCGCAACGGAATCCGCCCCCAGGAACTCGCCTGGGTCGAATTGCACGAGTCGTTCGCAGCATCGGCCCTTGCCACGATCCGAGAGTCTCGACTGGACGATCACACGGTCAACCCACTGGGCGGTGCAATCGCCTGGGGTCATCCGGTAGGCGCTACCGGAGCGATCATCACCGCCCGAACCATCGCCAACCTCGACTCCGGCCAGCTTGGACTAGCCACCATGCCCCTGGATACGGCCACTGGCGTGGCAGGCCTGTGGCGCGGTCTCTGAACAGCCGGAACAAGAACGTGCGGGTGGGGGCGGCTCCCAAGGAGCCGCCCCCACCCGCACGTCCATCTGATCTCTTCCGGTCAGACAGCACGCCCAACCGTCAGCCACGGATCGACGACGTGTTCGACAACCTGCTGCGCCCACGACTCGACATCGTCCAACGCCGAGGAATGTTCACCCACAGGAACAGCCACCGCGCGCGCGAGACAGACGCCATCGAGCACCTCCGCGATCACAGCCGTGGGTGCATCCTCCACGAGCTCGCCCTTCGCCGAAGCAGTGACAAGAAGCTTCCGCGTCGCTTCCAAACTGGCGCCGATGACGGTGCGCCACAGAGAGTCGAACTGTTCAGGGTCGGCCTCGTACTCGACCTGCAAGCGCATCAAGGCCAGGCCGACCGGCGTGAAATACACGGTCATCCGTTGCACGAGATGCGCTGCCACCGCCTCACGGACAGAGCTGGTATCGCGGGGTGTCTCCTCAAATGGTCGGATCTCGCGAAAAGCATCCAGCAGGAGTTGCTCGCGACTCCCCCAACGCAAATAAATAGCTGACTTGCCGACCTTGGCGCGCTGGGCCACCGCGCCGATCGTGAATCCGAACCAGCCCTTACGGCTGAAGATCTCCAGCGCTGTCTCCAAAGCACGGCACTCGACGTCAGGGTCGCGGGGGCGCCCTACTGCCGTCGGATTGTCGCCTTTAGCCACCTTTGTCCCCCGCAGTTCTCATCCGTCTTTTTCGCAAGGCTATCCCCTCGTCCATCACGCCGAAGACATTCCCTTCCGGCGGACGAAGAGTGGCGCCGTTCCGGGTCGGCGCCACTCTTCGTCAACGACTCAGTAGAGCCCCGTGGCGTAGTAGACGCCGATGACGACGAAGACTGCCAGGGTCTTCAACAGGGTCATCGCGAAGATGTCCTTGTAGGAAGACTTGTGGGTCAGCCCGGTCACCATGAGCAGGGTGATGACTGCGCCATTGTGCGGGAGGGTATCCATACCACCGGAGGCCATGGAGGCCACCCGGTGCAGCACCTCCATGGGGATACCCGAGGCATTGGCCCCGCTGATGAACTGCTCCGACATGGCGCCCAGCGCGATGGACATACCGCCTGACGCGCTGCCGGTCACACCGGCCAGCAGGTTGACCGTCACCGCCTCGTTGATGAGCGGGTTCGGAATCACCGCCAGCCCCTTGGCCACCACGGCGAATCCGGGCAAGGAGGCGATCACGCCACCGAAGCCGTACTCGGACGCGGTGTTCAACGAGGCCAGCAGCGCACCGGCCACCGCTTCCTTGGATCCTGCGGTGAAATGCTCCTTGACCGGCTTCCACGCGAAGATCAGCACACACAGGATGCCGGCGATGAGCGCACCTTCGACCGCCCAGATACCGAGGTTGTCCTTGGTCACAACGATGACCTCGTGCGGCTTACCGACCACGGTGCCGGCGATGACCGTCTTCTCGCCCAGGATCCCGGGAAGGACCCGGGTGAACACTGCGTTGAGAACACCCACGAGGACCAGCGGAAGCAAGGCCAGCAACGGGTGCGGCATCTTCTCGCCCTCGACGTAGACCGTCGGCTCGTTGGTGTGCCCTTCGCCGTAGCCTTCACCCTTGGCCGCCGCAACGCGGCGACGCCACTCCAGGTAGGCCAGACCTGTCGTCAGGACGAAGATCGCACCGATGATGCCGAGGATCGGCGCAGCGTAGGCGGTGGTCTTGAAGAAAGTCGTCGGGATGATGTTCTGAATCTGCGGGGTTCCCGGCAGAGCGTCCATGGTGAAGGTGAATGCGCCCAAGGCGATCGTGGCCGGGATCAGCCTCTTGGGGATATCCGCCTGGCGGAACATCTCGGCCGCGAACGGATAGACCGCGAACACGACGACGAACAACGAGACACCGCCGTAGGTCAGCAAGGAGCAGACCAGAACGATGGCGAGCATGGCGCGCTTGGCGCCGACGAACCCGATCACGGTCTTCACGATCGATCGGGCGAAGCCCGACATCTCGATCACTTTGCCGAACAATGCGCCCAGCAGGAAGACCATGAAGTAGTTCTTGATGAAACCGACGGCCTTGTCCATGAAGAGCCCGGTGAAAGCCGGGGCTACATCAAGCGGGTTGGTCAGGAGGACCGCACCCATGGCGGCGATCGGTGCGAACAGGATGACGCTGTGGCCTTTGTAGGCCATATACATGAGGAAGGCCAAGGCGGCGAGTACCACCGCGAGGGCGTAGAAGTCCACTGAAGCTCTCTTCTGTTTCGGGGCAACAGATCAGCTGCCTGAGCTATAGAGGTGAGATGGCGAGGCTCAGGCTGTGCAGCGACGCAGGAGGATGGCCACGGCCTGACCGCCACCGATGCACATGGACGCCACGCCCAAGTTCAGTTCGTGACGCAGCAGGTTGTTCGCCACACGCGCAGTGATGATCGCGCCGGTGGCACCGATGGGGTGTCCCCACGCGATGGCCCCGCCGAGCGGGTTCACCTTGGCCAGGTCGAGCCCGAGATCGCGGGAGCAGGCGACCGCCTGGGCCGCGAAGGCTTCGTTGAGCTCGTACCAGTCGACGTCGTCCGCTTCGAGGGAGTTGCGCTCCAGGATCTTCTGTACCGCCGGGACCGGGCCGTATCCCATGATGTCGGGGTCGACGCCGACCTTCGTGAAGTCCACGATCTCGGCCAGCGGCGTCAATCCGCGCTCCTCGGCGACCGAACGCCGGGTGAGGACCAAGGCAGCTCCGGCGTCGTTGATCCCGGAGGCGTTGCCTGCAGTCACGGTGCCGTCCTTGGCGAAGACCGTCCGCATACCGGCGAGCTTCTCCAGGGTGAGCCCGGCCCGCGGGTGCTCGTCGGTGTCGACGACGACCTCGCCCTTGCGGGTCGCGACGGTGACCGGGGTGATCTCGCCAGCCATGGCGTCAGCAGCCAGAGCCTCCTGCGCGCGCCGCTGCGACTCGAGAGCGAAGACGTCCTGCTGCTCACGCGTCACGTCGAAACGGGCCGCGACATTCTCGGCAGTGACCCCCATCGGCACCTGCGAGAAGGGGTCGGTCACGAGGATGCTCGTGCCATCGACGAGGGTCCGCGCCCCGAGGCTGTAACCGTCCTTGGCCTGGAAGTCGAGGTAGGGCTGAGCGGACATGTTCTCGCAACCTGCTGCCACGACGATGTCGGCTTCCCCGACCATCAGTTCGTAGGCCGCCGACCCGACCGCCTGCATCGAGGAACCGCACAACCGGTTGATCGTCAGCGCTGTCGACTCGTGGCTGGCTCCGGCTTCGATGGCCACCCGGCGGGAGACGTAGGCGTCGCTACCGACGGTGCCGACGCAGCCGACGATCCACTCGTCGACATCGGTGGCTGCCACACCGGCCCGCTCGAGAGCCGCCTTCGCTGCGGTCGCGCCCAGCACGTGTGCGGGCACCTTCGCCAGGGACTTTCCGAAACCGCCCACGGGGGTACGGGCGTAGCCCACTACCACGATCGGGTCGTCGGTCTTCTTCATGATTACTCCTTTGTAAATGCAGGACGGACCCGACGCCGACCCGGCGGGGTCGGTGGCAGGGCACAGTAGGGGGGAGCCGAGGCCTCGTTCAGGCGATCGGCAGCAGGTCGGGGCTGATGATCAGTTCGGCCTCAGTGGCCGCCTGGATCTGCTCGACCGTGAACTCGGGGTTGTACTCGGTGAGCACCAGGCCTTCGTCGGTCACCTTGATCACCGCCATCTCGGTGATGATCAGATCGACGCAGCGGGCCGCTGTCAGTGGAAGAGAGCAGCGCGTCTTGATCTTCGGCGCGCCCTTCTGGGTGTGTTCCATGGCCACGATCACGCGCTTGGCTCCGACGACGAGGTCCATGGCACCGCCCATACCGGGGACCATCTTCCCGGGGATGATCCAGTTGGCCAGGTTTCCTTCGGCGTCGACCTCGAGGGCACCCAGCACGGTCGCATCCATATGACCACCGCGGATCAGTGCGAAGGACATGACCGAGGAGATGAAGGATCCGCCAGGAACGCATGTCGCCGGGCTGCCGCCAGCGTCCACCAGGTAACGCGGGTCCTCTTCACCGGCCGGCGGGCGGGGTCCTGCCCCGACGATGCCGTCCTCGGCCTCGATGGTGACGTGGACATCCGATGACAGGTAGGCCGGGATCAGCGTGGGGACGCCGATGCCCAGGTTGACGAAGTCACCGTCCGAGAACTCACGGGCCGCCCGGCGTGCGATGTAGTGCTTGATCTCGTTGCGGTCCATGCTCAGTTCCTGCCTTCCACCACGTAGTCCACGAGAACGTTGGGAGTCACGACGCTCTCGGGCTCGATCGCGCCGACCTCGACCACGTGGTCCGCTTCCACGATCACGGTGGTGGCGGCGAGGGCCATCACGTCGTTGAAGTTGCGGGCCGTGCCCTTGTACCAGACGTTCCCGGAACGGTCGACGGTGTGTCCGCAGATCAGCGCAAGGTCAGCTTTCAACGGCGTCTCGAGGAGATATTCCACCCCGTCCACCGTGACGGTCTGCTTGCCGTCGGCGACGAGGGTTCCCAGCCCTGTCCTGGTGAGGACGCCGCCCAGGCCTGCACCACCGGATCGGATGCGCTCCGCCAATGTGCCCTGAGGAACGAGTTCGACCTCGAGAGTGCCCTCGTTCATCTGGGCAGCGACCTCGGGGTTCATCCCGATGTGGCTGGCCACGACCTTGCGAACCTGCCGCTTGGCGACCAGCTGGCCCAGGCCCGCGGTGGGGCGGGCCATGTCGTTAGCGATCAGGGTGAGGTCTTTCGTGCCCTTGGCCACCAAAGCGTCCATGAGCATGTTGGGTCCGCCGCACGCGAGGAACCCACCCACCATGACGGTCATCCCGTCCTCGACGAGCTCGACGAATCTGTCGAGCCCGATCACCTTGTCCATCTCAACTGCCTCCTTGCAGATGTGTCCCAAGCGTCCCTAGCGGTTCTCCGAGGAGCACACCGCACCAAAATCGGACTTGATCGGTCCGATTCTGACATGCCAGGCCAGGAAGGTGAGCATCGGCGGTAGATAAATCGGACCAAGTAGGTCTGAATTTTGAAGAAGCCCTCCTGAGAGCACCTCTCCAGGAGCAGATTTCAGGCTCTCCGAGAAAACAACCTCTCGAAAGAACTCGCCTCCCCGACGAAGAACCACCCCACACCCACAGCGAAGGGCCCCGACCGGTGACCGGATCGGGGCCCTCAGCAGCAGGACTACACGTCAGTTGTCCCGCCGTGCCTCACTCCGCGCCCGAGCCGCCGTACGGGCCCGCTCGGTGGAGTCCAGAACCACCTTGCGGATCCGCACCGCCTCCGGGGTCACTTCAACGCACTCGTCCTCACGGCAGAACTCCAGGCACTGCTCCAAGGAGAGCCTCTTCGGCGGGATCAGGCGCTCCAGGACATCAGCGGTCGAGCTGCGCACGTTGGTGAGCTTCTTCTCCTTGGTGATGTTGACATCCATGTCGTCGGCGCGGGAGTTCTCCCCGACGATCATGCCCTCGTACACCTCGGTGGTCGGCTCGACGAACATCGTGCCGCGCTCCTGAAGGTTGAACATGGCGTAGGTCGTCGCTGCGCCGGACCGGTCCGCCACCAAAGAACCGGTCATCCGGGTGACGATCGGACCGTGCCACGGCTCGTAGCCCTCGAAGACGTGATGGGCGATACCGGTGCCACGCGTCTCGGTGAGGAATTCGGTGCGGAAACCGATCATGCCGCGCGAGGGCACCAAGAATTCCATCCGCACCCAGCCGGTGCCGTGGTTGACCATCTGCTCCATCCGGCCCTTGCGCGCCGCCATCAACTGGGTCACCGAACCCAGGAATTCCTCCGGGGTGTCAATGGTCAGGCGTTCCACCGGCTCGTGGACCTTGCCGTTGACCTCACGCGTGACGACCTGCGGCTTACCGACGGTCAGTTCGTAGCCCTCGCGCCGCATCTGCTCGACCAGGATCGCCAGCGCCAACTCGCCACGCCCCTGGACCTCCCAGGCATCGGGACGTTCCGTCGGAAGGATGTTGAGCGAGACATTGCCGATCAGCTCACGGTCGAGCCGGTCCTTCACCAGGCGTGCGGTAACCTTCGCTCCACGCACCCGGCCGGCCAGCGGTGAGGTGTTGGTACCGATCGTCATCGAGATGGCCGGTTCGTCGACCTTGATCAGAGGCAGCTGGCGGGGGTCGTCGACATCGGCGATGGTGTCGCCGATCATGATCTCCGGGATACCGGCGATGGCGATGATGTCTCCGGGGCGGGCCGACCCGCTCTCGAGAGGCTTACGTTCCAGGCCTTCGGTGATCAGCAGCTCGCTGATCTTCACCCGCTCGACACTGCGGTCGTGCTTCATCCAGGCCACCTGCTGGCCCTTGCGGATCTCCCCGTTGAAGACACGCAGCAGGGCGAGCCGGCCGAGGAAGTTCGAGGAGTCCAGGTTGGTGACATGCGCCTGGAGCGGAGCCTCGTCGTCGTAGGTCGGCGCCGGGATCGTCTCCATGATCGTCTTGAACAACGGCTCGAGGTCGGGGCTCTCCGGCAGACCGCCGTCCGCAGGACGCTCGGTGGAGGCCTTGCCGGCCTTCGCCGAGGCATAGACGATCGGGAACTCGAGTTGATCCGCGTGGTGATCGGCGTCCTCGATCAGGTCCATGAAGAGTTCGTAGACCTCGTCCTCGACCTCCTCGATACGGCTGTCGGGCCGGTCGACCTTGTTGATGCACAGCACGACCGGCATTTTCGCCGCAAGCGCCTTGCGCAGCACGAAACGTGTCTGGGGAAGCGGGCCCTCAGAGGCGTCGACGAGCAGGACGACGCCGTCGACCATCGACAGACCACGTTCGACTTCGCCACCGAAGTCGGCGTGCCCGGGGGTGTCGATGATGTTGATCGTCACGCCGTCGGTGCAGCCTGCAGCGCGAGCGGAAGGTCCGTTGTAGTGGATCGCGGTGTTCTTCGCGAGGATCGTGATGCCCTTCTCACGTTCCAGGTCGCCGGAGTCCATCGCGCGTTCCTGGACATGGTCGTGTTCGCCGAAGGCACCCCCTTGCCAGAGCATCTTGTCCACCAGGGTGGTTTTTCCGTGGTCGACGTGGGCGACGATCGCGACATTCCTGATGTCGGTGCGGGTCTGAAGGGCCATATGGCCTATTGTCTCAGGTCGCCGGGGGTGCCTGCGACGTCTCGGTCCCGAAGGCCGCTGCACCGTCTGTTCCGGAGGGGTGTCCGGGTGCGTGCCAGCGTCGGTCCCGGCCTTGCTGAGGGGTGTCGAGTCTCGGATGGGGCGGGCTGGTTCTCCCCTGTCATCGGGCCGTTCCCTCGGCTTCGGACACCGCCGATCCTGGCAGCACCTTTCCGTCAACCGTACGACGGTTCACCCCCGGAGCCGATCCTTCAGCGTGCCGACGACCGGCAGGTCCCCTTCCAGCCAATCGATGTCATGAAGGCACGCTCGGTCGAGCCAGCGGATCTCGTCGTGGTCCTGGCGTGCGCATGGGGTGCCACAGGTCGTCTCGGCGAGCCATACCCCCATGACATGCCGGGGGCCGAGCCGCCAGAGGTGTCCGAGGCCCGGTCCGGGCAGGAAGTCACCGAGCCGGATGTCCACACCGAGTTCTTCGCGGATCTCCCGTTGAGCGGCTTCGGTCCAGCTTTCGCCGGCTTCGACCTTGCCGCCGGGCAGCTCCCAACGTCCGGCGAGCGCAGGTGGCCCGTTCCGCCTGGCTGCGAGGAGCTGTGTGGGCCGGGCGAGGGAGTCGACGAGCGCGACGCCGACCACTCCGATGTGTTGATCATCACCGTGGGGGCGGTATCCAGGGACCGTGGGTCCGGTGGCGAGTGCGTGGTGGTCCTGGTCCCGAGTCATCGGGTCAGTCTGCCAGGAGGGTGATGGCTGTCTGCCGAGCGAACGGACGGCGGGGACTTTGGTCCTTTACCGGGATCCCCGGGCAGGTCTGGAATAAGGGTTGTACCGCGAAATACACGGCACTTTCCTTTGTACGCAGGAAAATTCGCGAGGACGGACTGTCATGTCTCTTCTATCGCTGCTCCCGTCGCCTGCCGTCGAGGCCCTGCCTGCCAGCAGCGAGGCGGACTTGCGGCTTCCTGATCTGAGCTCAGCCGATTTCCTGTCGGGTGCAGTGGGTGGACGCACCCTGCTTGCTCTCGGATTGGTCGTCTGCCTGTTCGGCCTCGTCTTCGGAGTCGCGGCCTACCGTCAGCTGAGACAGATGCCGGTACACCCCTCGATGCAGGAGATCTCCGAGCTGATCTACGAGACCTGCAAGGCGTATCTGGTGCAGCAGGGCAAGTTCCTGATGATCTTGTGGGCCTTCATCGCCGTGGTCATCGGGGTCTACTTCGGGGTGCTGATGCACTTCTCCCCCGAGCGGGTCGCGATCGTCCTGTTGTTCAGCCTCATCGGTATGGCCGGTTCGTACGCGGTGGCCTGGTTCGGCATCCGGGTGAACACCTTCGCCAACAGCAGGACGGCCTTCGCCGCACTACCGGGGAAACCCTTCCCCGTGTATGCGATCCCGATGAAGTCGGGGATGAGCATCGGCATGGTCCTGATCAGCGTCGAACTGCTGATGATGTTGGTGATCATGCTCTTTCTGCCCGGGGAGATCGCCGGTTCGTGTTTCATCGGGTTCGCGATCGGCGAGTCCTTGGGAGCCTCCGCTCTACGGATCGCCGGAGGCATCTTCACCAAGATCGCCGACATCGGCTCGGACCTGATGAAGATCGTCTTCAAGATCAAGGAGGACGATGCCCGGAACCCCGGAGTCATCGCGGACTGCACCGGGGACAACGCCGGAGACTCGGTCGGCCCGTCCGCCGACGGATTCGAAACCTACGGAGTGACCGGTGTCGCCCTGATCACCTTCATCCTGTTGGCCGTTCCCGATCCGAAGGTCCAGGTGCAGCTGTTGGTGTGGATCTTCGTGATCCGCGCGGTCATGGTCATCGCTTCCGGATTGTCCTACTTGGGCCACGAGATCATGGCCCATCGCAGGTACGGCAACTGCGAGACGATGGATTTCGAGAGGCCCTTGTCCGCTCTGGTCTGGTTGACCAGCGTCGTCTGTATCGCGATGACCTTCGCGACCTCGGCCCTGTTGATCGGGCCGCTGGGTGATGGCACGTTGTGGTGGAAACTGTCGATCATCATCAGTTGCGGCACTCTCGCCGGGGCTTTGATCCCCGAGCTGGTGAAGGTCTTCACCTCCACCCATTCACGACATGTGCGTGAGGTCGTGATCTCGTCCCGCCAGGGTGGGGCTTCCTTGGACATCCTGTCCGGCCTGGTCGCCGGGAATTTCTCCGGCTACTGGCTGGGGATGGCGATCATCGCCTTGATGGGCACCGCTTACGGCATCAGCGGCCTGGGACTGGACGCTCTGATGATCGCGCCGGCGGTCTTCGCCTTCGGGCTGGTGGCTTTCGGTTTCCTCGGCATGGGCCCGGTCACCATCGCGGTCGATTCCTACGGTCCGGTGACCGACAATGCCCAGTCGGTCTTCGAGTTGTCGGTGATCGAGGAGATCCCGGAGATCGACCGGCAGATCGAACAGCAGTACGGTTTCACCCCGCGATGGGACCGGGCGAAGACCCTTCTGGAGGACAACGACGGCGCGGGAAACACCTTCAAGGCGACGGCGAAACCCGTGCTGATCGGCACAGCGGTCGTGGGTGCGACGACGATGATCTTCTCGATCATCATGGCGTTGACCGGGGGCATGAAGCACGATGTCGACAAGTTGTCGCTTCTGCATCCACCGTTCCTGCTCGGCTTGGTCACCGGCGGCGCCATCATCTACTGGTTCACCGGGGCTTCCATCCAAGCGGTCACCACCGGCGCCTATCGAGCAGTGGAGTTCATCAAGGGGAACATCCGGCTCGACGGGGTCACCAAGGCCAGTGTCGAGGATTCCAAGAAAGTCGTGGAGATCTGTACCCAGTACGCGCAGAAGGGCATGTTGAACATGTTCCTGGGGGTGTTCTTCTCCACATTGGCCTTCGCTTTCGTCGAGCCCTTCTTCTTCATCGGGTACCTGATCTCGATCGCCCTGTTCGGGCTCTACCAGGCGATCTTCATGGCGAATGCCGGTGGTGCCTGGGACAATGCGAAGAAGATCGTCGAGGTGGACCTGCATGCCAAGGGCACGGCGCTGCACGATGCCACGATCGTGGGGGACACCGTCGGCGACCCCTACAAGGACACCAGTTCGGTGGCCTTGAACCCGGTGATCAAGTTCACGACCCTGTTCGGCCTACTGGCCGTGGAACTCGCCGTACAGATGAGTGAACAAGCCGGTTCGACCCTGTTGACCAGGTTGTTGTCCGTCGACTTCTTCCTCGTCTCGGCCTACTTCGTCTACCGATCCTTCTACGGGATGCGTATCGGTGCCGATGACGATTCAGCCATGCTCGCCGAGGCCCGACCTGCGCAGACAGTGCCTACTCCCTGAGCGCAGGCCGGGGCCGGGTCTGTCAGCGGCGTGGGTATCGCTGACCGACCCGGCCCCGAAGGTCCGCTTCGTGCTGACGACAGCAGACGAAGGCTAGGCCGGCATCGGCATGGTCATGTCGGCAGGAGGAGCGGTGATCGAGACCGGCTCGTTCCATTTGCTGTAAGTCATCGACATTTTCGTGGCGCCGCTACCGGTGTCGATCTTCAGCAGTCGCCCCTTCTCGTCGAACCACTGGTCGCCTTCGATGCTCTGTGGGGTCGACCCGGGAGTGCTCTTCGCCGAGCTGCTCGAGGAGCCACCCGGGTTGAGCAGCGCGGCGCTCTTCTCGGCATCGATGGTCACTCGGACATGGACGGCCTTGTTCCCGGAGACGTCCTCACGTCCGACGCAGGACACCTTGGTGATGGCGTCCCTGCTCTTCTCCAACTGTGCCGCCGGGTTCGTCATCGCTTGCATGTCGAAGCCGCCCTTGCTCGCCATCTCCTCCACCGAGGCCTTCATGTACTTGCCATTGGTCAACGAACCCATCTTCATGTAGACGAGCTTGTCGAGGAGAATCACGTCGATGTCATTGCCTTGAACAGAAACCTTCATGGAGGTCTTCGGGTTGCTCGCGTCGGTGACATCGACATCACCGGTGAAGCTTCCGCTCTGGGCTGCTCCCGCGGAGCCGGCCGAGACCTGCGCCGTTGCCTCCATCTTTCCTTCGAGGTGAGCAGTCTTCGCCATGTCGCTCGACTTCTTGAACGCGTCGAAATAAGCGGCCTTGTCGAGGTCACCGGCTTTGGCGCAGACCTCGTAGATGTTTCCAACAGCCTGGGCCGAGCTTGTTCCCGCTGCCTTTTCACCACCCCCCATGCAACCGGTCAAGCCGAGTGGAAGCAGAACGACGAACAGAGCAATACCGCGGCGACATGCCATCTCAAAAATCCTTCCATAGGCGTGTGTCCCGGAGGTTTCACCTCAGGACCGGACACCACATGCCCGTGGTCGCGCGATCCGTGATGTCGTGCTGTGGCGCCATTACCCCGCCATTCTGCTCTCACTGGACATTTCCGTCACTCCACGGGGGCACTTATCGCCAATAACCTTGGGATACATATCATTTGTCCACTCCGTGGAATGACCCTTCCACAGCGAGGAATCGCCCCACTAGCGTCTATCCATGCTGATATCAGACGTCCTCAAAGCGAAAGAACACCCGTTCGTGACGACCATCCGGGAGGATGCCAGCGTCACCGCACTCATCGCCCTGCTGGCCGAGCATCGCATCGGCGCCGTGGTCGTCAGCAATGACGGCACCACCATCGCCGGCATCGTCAGCGAACGGGATATCGTCCGGCGGCTCGCCACCAACCCCGAGATCCTCGGTGCAGCAGTGCGCGACATCATGACCGCCGAGGTCCACACCTGTCCACCGCAGACCCCGGTCGCCGAGCTCTCCCGCGAGATGACCGAACGACGGATCCGACACGTCCCGGTCGTCCGCAACAACCAGATGATCGGACTGGTCAGCATCGGCGACGTGGTGAAACAGCGCATCGGGCAGCTCCAGGACGAAGCCGATCACCTGGCCGAGTACATCCAGCAGTGAGCGCCCGGGTGGAGAACAGCGCCCGTCATTCCTCAGAATCAGGAAACCTGTTGGTGCGCAGCATTCTACGATCGGGGTGTCCTGTCCCCGATGCCATGCCCAGGAGCACAGGTGACCGTGTCCGAACTCACCGACCGGGCCCTGGCCGCCTCACTGCGTGAACTTCTCCTGACCCACCGTCTGCCGAAGATCACCGTCCGGATGATCACCGAGCACTGCGGCGTCTCCCGGCACACCTTCTACAACCACTTCTGCGATATCCACGACCTGCTCGTCTACCTCTTCAGGACCGAGATCGGACACGAGCTGTCCCGGCACAGCCACGAGAACACCTGGCCCATCGGCGTGGGACGACTCCTCGACTACACCGTCTCGAACCGAGAACTCTGCCTGGGCATCCACCAATCCGTGGCCCGGATACGCCTGGAAAGAATGCTGTTGGACATCTTCAGCATCCTCCTGGAAAGGGTGATCGACGAGTTACCCACCAGCGTCCACGAACACGTCACTGCCGAAATCCGCGGCCGAACTGCACGCTTCTTCGGGCATGCGCTCCTGGGTGTCTACCTCGACTGGCTCGACGACGATCTCGTCGAACCCGCCGCCGAGATCCACCGCCGGGTCTGCGTCATGTTGACCGGGACAGTGCGCCACGTCCTGAGCAACCAGCGAGCCGAGGACGCGGCCTGACCACAGGCCCTCGACACCGTCTTCCCCGAGCTGTCCGATGACACAACTGCGCCGAGCTGTGCAGATCTGACACAACCACCGCGAGTTGTCCATTGCCCCCGCCCCACAGGTCACGAAAAGTGAAGGCCTACGAGACAGAACGGCTGTCTCCTCCGCTACGGAAGGCCGATACCCCATGGGCAACTACGACCTGATATCTCCTCGCCCGCCGCACGATGTCCACCAGCGTCGCGCCTACCTGGTCGGAGGCGGCATCGCCGGCCTGTCCGCCGCCACCTTCCTGATCCGCGACGCCAAGATGCCCGGCGAGAACATCCTCGTCCTCGAATCCCTGGAACGTCCCGGAGGATCGCTCGACGGAGCAGGCAGCCCACAACAGGGTTACGTCGTCCGAGGCGGCCGAGAAATCGAAGCCCATTTCGAATGCTTCATGGACCTCTTCCGCTCCATCCCGTCCTTGGCCGACCCCGACCGCTCCGTCCTGGACGATTTCCACGAGCTGAACCTGGCCGAGCCCATCGAATCGCACTGCCGACTCACCGAAAACCAAGGACAGGTCGCTGATTTCTCCGAACTCGGGTTGTCCTCCGCCCAGGCGATGACCCTGGCACGACTCCACTTGACCACCGAGGAAGCACTCGGCGCGACGACCACCGAAGAATTCTTCCCCGCAGACTTCTTCGAGACGAACTTCTGGTACTTCTGGGCCTCGATGTTCGCCTTCCAGCCCTGGCACTCAGTGGTCGAATTCAAGCGGTACATGGAACGATTCATGCACCTCATCAGCGGCATGAACCAACTCAAAGGCATCCTGCACACCGAATACAACCAGTACGACTCCCTGGTACTCCCCCTGGTGCGCTGGCTTCAGGCCAAAGGCGTGCAGATCCAGCTCGGAACCACCGTCACCGACATCGAGGTCGACACCGGTGACGACCAGATCACTGCGACCGCAGTGCATTACCGAGCCGACGGCGAAGAACACACCATCACCCCCGCCCCCACGGACCTGGTCCTCTTCACCAATGGCTCCATGACACAGAACAGCACCTACGGCGACCTCGATCACCCAGCCGTGATCGACCGCAGCGACGACAAGGGCTGCTTCAGCGTGTGGCAGAAGATGGCTCCACGATCCCCACACTTCGGACGGCCCGATGTCTTCTGCGAAGACATCGACCACACCAAATGGTTGTCCTTCACCGTCACCCTCGCCGACGACGACCTGCTCTTCCCCTACCTCGAGAAGATGACCGACAACCCCTCCGGCATGGGCGGGGTCACCGCCGTCAAAGATTCCTCCTGGCTGCTGAACTGGGGACTGCCCAAGAACCCGCACTTCGCCGACCAACCGGACCATGTGAAAGTGCTGTGGGCCTACGCCCTCAACATGGACACCCCTGGCGACTACGTCCAGAAGAGCATCTCCGAATGCACCGGGCGGGAGATGTTCAGCGAGCTGCTCTACCACGTGGGCATGAAGGACCGGATCGAAGAGGTCCTGGCGCACACCGTCAATGTGATACCGGCGATGATGCCCTACATCACCTCGCAATTCATGCCCCGCATCCTCGGTGACCGCCCCCAGGTGATCCCGCAGGGAAGCCGCAACCTTGCTTTCCTTGGGCAGTTCGCCGAGGTCCCGGACGACTGTGTCTTCACCGTCGAGTACTCGATCCGCACCGCGATGACAGCGGTCTACGGCCTGCTGGGCCTCACCCGACCGGTGATCCCCGTCCACCCGAGCCGCTACGACATCCGAGTACTGACCGAGGCCGCTCAAGTACTGCTCGGGCTGGACAAGATCCCGATGAAAGACCTGCCGTTGAGTGCTCTACTCGCCCGGACCGAGCTGGCTCGCCTGCTGGGCTGAGAACTCCGGGGCCGAGGAACGGTCCGTGGCGGGCGGCGGCCCCTCCTCCGCCGCCCGCCACGTTCCGCAGTCCTTATCGACGCTTCACGCAATTTCACGAGTCTTTTGCCATCGAACAGTGCTGCCCGCTGACCCGATCGACCTGCGACGAAGCTCCACACGTTCTCACGCCGACCACGCCCGGCTCATCGCACCGACGTGCTGATTTTCACTTTTCGTTGCCTCAAGGCTGTGAACTGCATGGATGCGCCTCCTGTGGACACACCTCCTTAACAGTATGGCCGTAAGTGAACGTCGAGTCGATCCCAGGTCCACCGTCACCGACCACAGATTCCCTAAGGTGCTCCTATGCAGTCACTCCCCGTCCTCGTCATCGAGCACGAGGAGGAATGTCCTCCTGGACGACTCGTCACCTGGGCAGGACAGGCGCACACCGACCTCGACATCCGACGCTGCCACGCCGGCGATCAAGTGCCTACGCACCTGAGCGAACACAGCGGATACATCGTCCTCGGCGGAGCCATGAGTGCGCATGACGACCTTCACTACCCATGGCTGAAGGACACCAAACATCTCATCGTGCAAGCCGTCGCCCACGCGATTCCCTTCCTCGGCATCTGCTTGGGCCACCAACTGGCAGCACTTGCCCTGGGCGGCCAGGTCTCCGCCCACCCGCAAGGGCCACGGCGCGGCATCCACCCGATAGCACTCACCCCAGCCGCAGCCGACGACCCCCTGTCCCAGACGCTCCATCAAGGCACGCAGCTTCTGCACTGGAACAAGGACACCGTCACCGACGCCCCCGAGCACACCGTCGTCCTCGCCATCGATGACACCGGACAGATCCAGATCGCTCGTTATCGCGATACCGCCTGGGGCGTCCAAGGACACCCCGAAGCTGATGGCTCCGTCGTCGAACGGTGGGGCCGCGACGAAGAACAACCACCAGTCGAGGGGCTACCCACTCCCGAAGAGGTCACCCGGGCGGCCCAACACCACGACCACGAGCTCGCTGCCGACTGGGCCCCCTTCGCTGCCCGATTCTTCGCCCTCACCCAGGACGAACACCGTCCGCAACGTGTGGTCTTCCCCCGCACCCCATCGACTCCTCGACGAAGCCCCGCCGGTATCTCCCGCATCGCCCGACACTGAGCCCTGCCGCCCAGCACGCTCCCGGCCACGACAAATACCGGTGTCACCCCCGAGGGCACCGGAGCAGGTAACGGTCCCAGTCGATCAGATGCCCGTCCATCTCCAGGCCATCGATGCAAGCCCGACGCCAGGCCGGTTGCCCTTCCTGCGACAGCGGCACCAAGCAGGCACCACAAGAACCAGTCGCATCCACCACGGTCGAGTTCACCACCACCGAGCACGCCACCCCCCGAGATCGACACTGTTCAGCCACCGAGCGCAAGAAGAACGACGGCCCAGCGACCACCACCGCGGCCACCGGCTCGTCACCACACAGCAAAGAATCCACCGTCGCCCGCCGCGAGGCTCCCGCCACCCCGCCACACGGCCATGCACACAGCAGTTCCGGGAACTCCTGACGCAACAGGTCGAACGGCCCGCCCGGATCCGTCCACGCAGTCTCCCCCTCCTCCGAGGACACCACCAGATGCGCCCGCCGCCCCGCCCGCAGACAGGCCCGCACCAACGCATGTACCCGAGGGGCCCCGCCACCGGCCACCACGAAGAGCACCCCACCGACGCCCGCCCGGGAGACGAACCTGCTGACCTTGCCCAACGGGCCGGCCACACCCGCCAGCACATCCCCCACCCGCAGCTCGGCAAGCTCCCCCTCGCCGTCCGCCCCCCGGTGAACGACCACGGTGATCGTGCCCCGCCGCACCCCCCAGTCCGCCAAACACAAGGGGATGAACTGTCCCTCCGCCACCTGAACCCGGACGAACTGTCCCGGACCGGCAGCCTCGGCCACCAACGGAGCCGTCAACTCCATCTCGACGAAACCACCGGCCAGCGCACGCCGGCCGACCACCCGGTGAGGACTGCGCGCCACATCGGTGAACGCACCGGCCCGGGCCACCCGGTCAGCGATGTCATCGACCAGGTCAGCGGCCACACCCGTGAGATCTCCCACCGTGGCAAGGGCCGCCCCGACAGCCGCCGCAGCGTCCGGAATCGTGTCATCCCGCGACGCCACGACGACCAGATCAGTCGGAATCACCTGTTCCTCCGTCTCAGACCCGCTCGCCACGACCTCGACACCGACCACCGAGCCGTCCGTTCCCTGGACGAACCCGGTCACCCTGGCCTCTGTGCGCAGCCCGACCCCTTCCTCCTGGGCGTACCTCAGCTCGGTGTCCCAGGCCTGGGGCACACGGTGCAGCTCCTCACGAACCACCGTCGCCTCACCGCCGAGGCGACGAACCGTCCGAGCGACGTCCCACATGGTGCCCCCGTCCCCGACCACCACCACTTTCTTTCCCGACAGGTCGCTTCCTTCCCAGGACCCCGGCCCGCCTCGCCCCACCAGATTCGTCCGCAGCAGGAATTCGTCGGCACCCAGCACACCGGGAAGCCGATCCCCGGACAGCTCCGGCAGTTCCGGGCGCACCGAGGGGTGGCTCAGGAAGACCTTCCAGAAACCGGCCTCCTGCAAATCCTGCACGGAAGCAGAGCCGCCCACCACGAAGTCCGGGACGAAGCGGACCCCCCAGCCGGTGATCCGCCCGACGACGTCGTCGATCAGACGCCGGGGCAGCCTGAACTCCGGGACCCGGTACCGGAGGGAGCCCCCGAAATCCGGCAAAGCTTCGAAGATCGCGACCGGATATCCCTGTGTCGCGAGCAGATAGGCCATGACCAATCCGGACGGACCCGACCCGACCACCGCGATCGGCGGGCGGCGGGCCTCCACCCACGGATCAGCGGGGGGCCGCTCACGCCCGGATGCTCCCTGAGACTCGCGCAGACGCGCCCGAGCGGGGAGGAAGGCCTCCACCTGACCGATCGGGATCGGCGCACCGTAGATACAAGCCCCGCGGCAGTACTCGTCCTGCGGGCAGGCCAGCCCCGTGAGATCCGGTAGCGGATGGCAGGACTCGACCAGTTCGAAGGCCTCCTGGAAGCAGCCCCGACCGACGAGTGCCAAGACCTCGGGGATGTGCACCTGCAAGGGGCAGCCTCCGCTGTCCGACTCACCACCCCTGCCGTACCCGAGGCCGGCGGCCCGTCGACCCACCTGGCACGGCCGATCACTGCACTGCCGATCGCGTAGAGCTTCCAACCACACCAGCAGTTCGACCTCACGCTCGGTGTATCCCGCCTTCAAATACCCCAAGTACCCCTGATCGACCAACCCGAAGTCGCCGACCCGTTCAGCGGCATCGCGCACATAAGGGGGGATGGAGTTCCCGCCCGGCCATTTCCGTGAAAGACCGGCGAACATGGGGTACGGATCGGACAGATACCGTTCCAGACCTTTGACGAACCGTTTCTTGCACGGCAAAGTAGCCACCCACAAGAAGTGCATGAGCGCACGACTGTTCGCGTCGTCGGCCAACAGGACGTCCCACAACCGGCAGGTCAGCTCCTGCCCGATGTCGTCCTGCTGCAGGGCCTCGACCAGGGACTCACAGCCAGGGATCGCTGCCACCTGGGTGAACAGGTCGGGTTCGAGACGCAGACGGCGACGGAGCAACTCGTACTCGGTGACGAACGGATCGACCGATCCGCCGCCCTCCGCCGAGGCTCCCGGATCTTCAGGATCGGTCATGCCCTATCCAGGGGCTGGGCCGTCGCGGTTCAAGGCCGACGGCAGGGGGATACGAACCCGGTCAGACTATGCCGCCCGTCTCCCCCGACGGCATGACCAAGGTCCTCCCTCCGGCTGGAAGACGTCTCCGGTCAGGAGGACCAGGAGGTCAGCCCGGGCCGGTCGTACTGCCCCTCGGGCCAGACCGCACGGACGATCCCGGCCGCAGCAAGCGCTTTACGGCAGCCTGGACAGGGAGGGTCGGTGATGTACGCGGTGGCCCCCTTGGTATCCCGGGTCGCGAAGAGCAAAGCGTTGACCTCGGCGTGGATGGCGATGCAGAAACCCGGGGTGCCCGGGCGGTCGTAATCGCCCAGCCCGGGCACCTCGTCGTATCCCAGTTGCCCTCTGGGACAGGCGCCGTCGAGGCAGTCGTCCTCACCAGGTGCGGCCCCGTTGTAGCCGGTGGCGATGATGCGGCGATCGATCACCAGCACCGCGCCGACCTTGCGCCGACGGCATTTGGCCCGCGCGGAGACGGCGTCGGCGATACCGAGGAAGTAGTCGTCCCAGTCGGGGACCAGCGAATGCGGTGCCATGACGGGTCACCCTACTTCGCGTCGGTGCCAAGCCGGTGACCGCTGGAGATCAGCCGATCAGTTTGGCCCCGTTCCAGATCTTCTCGGGGATCTTCCGGATCGGTTTCCACAGTCCGTCACCCTGGGTCGGGTAGACGTAGGCGGTACCGTCGTCAGCAACGGCGAGGACGTCATCGAGGCCGTCACCGTCGAAGTCGCCCATGCTGGTGATGGCGCGGAAGCCCCATCCATTGCCGACACGTTTACCCCAGCCGGTCATCGCGCCTGAGGCGGACACGGTGTAGGACTTCAGGTCTCCGTTGGCAGCCACGGCGTACAGCCTGGTGGGAACCCCGGGCGTGGTGGAGGTGCGGATGCCGATGACGTCTTTGAAACTGTTCCATCCGGAGCCGACGACCTTGCCGCCCTCGAGTCCGCCATCGGCACGGAAGGAGTAGAGTCGCATCGTTCCGGCCTGGTCACGGGCGATGAGGTCTTGGCGTCCGTCGCCGTTGACGTCACCGACCGGGATGATGGAGGTCATCGATTGCCATCCGTTGCCGACTTTGCGTGATCCGGTGAAGCTACGGACACCGTCGCCGTAGTAGACGAGCAGGTCACCTGCTGCGGTACGGGCCAACAGGTCGGTGAAGCGGTCTCCATTGGTGTCGCCGACCGATCCGATCCAGGTCATCGTGTTCCAACCGACTCCGCCGAGCCACAACGAGTTCGGGGTGGACGGCGTCCCTGCACCCAGGATCAGTTCGCCGCCGTGCATGGCGAAGACCGCATCGGCGAAGCCGTCACCGTTGAAATCGCCCGGCTCGCCGACCGGCGCCGGTGTGCACTGGTAGATCTCGACGTTATCGATGTCGACCGAGGTCGAGGTCTGCTTCTTACGGAGCCATTCGATCTTCAGGTCGTTCTTCCAGGCACCCTCGTTGGCCCCGTCGGTGAGGTCCATCCGGACGGTACGCCAGGTGTCGGGAGTGACCGGAGGGTTGGCCGAATCTGAGGGCGCGGTGAACCATCCGCCGGACGCATTGTTCGGGGCCACGGCGATCTCCCGGGGGCCGAAGTCTCCGCGGACGTCGAATTTCACGTAGATCCGGTTGTGGCCGGTGGTCAGGACCCGGGTGCGCAGCAGCGTGGCGTCGGCGGCCCCGGCCTGTCCGATGTGGCGTTGGTGATGTCCGCCGGTAGCTCCCGTGGTGGTGGTCATCCCGGTGACCTCGAACAGGCTGGAGGTGGGGTTCTCGAAGTTCTCCGCCCCGATCAGCGTCGGCAGCTTGGCGGAATTGGCCGGGCAGTCCTTTCCTGGTGCCGGGGTCACACCCCAGCGGGGGTGGAGTCCGCCGTCCTCCTTCCCGCCGGCCTGGTCCTGAAGGATCCGTGGCCTGTCCTGTGGAGGTCCGGGTTCGGCCTGTGCAGCGGGGGCTGGCAGTCCTGCGATGAGAAGTGCGAAGGCGCCGAAGGGGACGGCTGCTCTGCGGCTGCGTCTGTTCACGGGTTTCTCCAGGGATGGGCGTGGTGCGCGGCGCTACCTGGGCGGTGGCCTCGGCCCCCCGTGTGTTGTTGTCGGCAGGCTCCGTCCTGAAGGTGGGCAGGCGGCGACGCGGGTCGGTCATGGCCAGTGTCCGTCCGGGGCGTGGGGCTTCTCAGCTACGCCACGCCCACCAGGACGAACAGAAAAAATAGGATCACTCTTGGGCGGCGGCCGTCGACAGGGCTCGCAGAGGGAGTTCCTCGTGATCCAGCACGATGTCTCGGCGCCGCCTGTGCCGTCTTGGGTTCCGCACCCAAGCACACACCACGATCAGATAGTGGCCCTGGCTCAGCTCGCCCACTTGCTCGACGCGAAATGACTTCCTAGCCACCGGTCCACGATGCTGTAGAAGTTCGCGGGGTCGTCGCGCCGGATGCAGTGGCCGACGCCGTCGAGATATTCGAGGTGTACCAACGGGTTGTCGATGCCGTGGCGGGGCACGGTGAGCGCTCCGTCGGCGTCGTAGACGACCAGCGTCGGAACAGTGAGGGCGTTGTACGCGGTCGCAGCGTCGAGGTCTCCGAGGTCGAGGCGATCGATCATGCGCAGGTCGACCCTGGTCTTGCATTCGGCCCAGGCCTCGGTCTCCACGGTGGACCAGCCAGCGGCTTCCTGGCTCCGTACCTGCTCGGCGGCACTGTCCACGTCGGTGAAGGAGGCGAGGAAGCGTCGCTGATCGCGAGTGAGTCGTGCGGAGGTGACCGGGCCGTCGGTCAGGGCGGGGTCTTCCAGGACCAGGCCGGTCACGAGGTCCGGTCGGCGCAGCGCGGTGGCCGCCGCGATCCGTCCGCCCAGGGAGTGCCCGACCACGACTCCGGGTCCTTCTTCCTCCAATACGCCGATCAGGTCGTCGATGAAGGTGGTGAACATGGTGGCCAGGGAGTCGGTGTCGAAGCGCGGCGATCGGCCATGGCCGCGTTGGTCGACCGCGATCACCTGCCATGTCTGCGCCCAATGGGCCGCTGCGTCGGGCCAGCATGTCCCGGCATCTGTCAAACCGTGCATCAGGAAAAGGTTCGGGTTCTCCTGCAGGCCATATACATAGCGGCTCAAAGCTGCATCGCTCACCGCCGGACAGTAGCACCCGGCACCGGCTGTATTTCCATGACCTGGCTCGAAGGCGGTCGGATGTCCTCCATCTCGGTCGGGCAGAACTCCGGTCCTGGCGTGTGTCACCTCGTTGCGACGGAAGGCTTTCTGCTTTCCCGTGGGAAAGTCCGCCACCCCACGATGACGGCCCCTGCGCCGATCAGCGCAGCGACGGCGAAGTTGAGCTGAAGCCCGAGCAGCGCGCCTGCTGTACCGCCGTGCGCGGTGGAAGCTGCCTCGAAAAGCATTCCCACCAGGGGTGTTCCGGTCACGAAGCCCAGATTGCGGGCCACGTTGAGCAGACCTGCCACGGCACCTTGGTGTTCGCGTCCGGTCTGCATCATGATCGCAGTGTTGTTGGCCGCCATGAACAGCTGGTTGCCCGGGGTGAGGGTGATAGCGAGGAGCAGGAACCCGGCCAGGCCGATCAGTGCTGGGGCGACGATGAAGCCCATCGAGGCGACGGTGATCAGCCCGAGTCCGACCAGCACCACTGATGCCGGGCCTCGCCGGTCGACGATCCGGCCGGCCGGTACTCCCGACAGGATGGCGGCGATCGGCCCAACGGCCATCGACAAGCCCATGGCCGTGTTGTCGAGCCCTAGACCGCGGGTCAGGTAGAAGGGCGGGACGATCGTGAAGGTCATCATGATGATGGCGACGGCGCAGGCCAGCACGAGTTGAGGCAGGATATTCGCCGTACGCAGTACGGCGAAGTCGACGAGGGGTGCGGTGCTGCGCAGTTCGACCCGGACGAAGGCTATCGCCGCAGCCAGGGCGATACCGAGGAGTGCGAGTATGCCGAAGATGCCGCCGGGCCGGAGGGTCACTGCGGCGGAGTAGGTCCCCAGGAAGGTGGAGAGTAGGGCGATTCCCAACACGTCGAAGGTTCTGCTTCCAGCTGGGTCAGGTCGGGGGTGCCGCAGTGCTGACGCCACGAGAAGCAGGTTCGCGGCGGCCAATGCTGTCAACAGGATGAAGACGCTTCGCCACCCCCAGGCGGCTACGGCGAAGCCGCCTACCGCGGGCCCCAGCGCCATGCCTGCGGCCATCGACGAGCCGAGCAGGCCCATCGTGCGGCCGGCTTTCTCCGGGTGGACGGATTCTCTGACCAGGGCCATGGGCAGGGTGGTCATCGCAGCCGCGCCGAGGCCTTGGAGTGTGCGGGAGGCGACCAGCATCCCGAAGTTCATGCTGAGCCCCGCCATGATCGTGGCGGCGGCGAAGAAGCCGATCCCGGCGATCAGGACACGCCCTCGCCCCCATTGGTCGCCGAGCCTGCCGATCAGTACGACCAGGACGGTGCTCGACAGCAGGTAGGACAGGGTGACCCATTGGCTGGTCTCCATGGAGATCCCGAAGTCGGTGGTCACTTCGGGCAGCGCGACATTGGGCATGCTCATCGCGAGCGCGGCTACGGCGGTGGTCAGTGCGAGGGCTGGTACGGCGTTCGGCGGTGCTGGTTGTCCGTTGTCGTCGGCTTTCCTTGCCATCGGGTTGCGACCTTCCGCTGTCAGGATCGGGTTCGCACCACCCCACCTCCAGATGCGAATCATTCTCATTTGCGCTGAGGGTATCCGCCCCCGACATCGACGAGCAAATGCCCTTCCGACGATCAATACCCCAGATATGCAGCAGACGACGGCAACCCCGAACCGCACATCACCCCAGCAAGGCACAGCCCCGGACGGACCACTCGCCGGAAAGCACCTCACCGGTCACGATTCAGCGCTCAGATGAAGTTGCACGGCCGGCGACAAGTGCGCGACGAGCACTTCGAAATCCACCTCGGCGAGCAGAGGAAGCTCGATGAGATACCTCACGAAGGCGACACCAATCAGATGTGTCATCGCGAGAATCAGATCTGCTCGGCGGCCATCAACGACCGCCGCCACCTCCGGATCGGACAGCACCCCGTCGATGAAGGAGCTCAGCTGCGCGGCAGCAGCTTCATTGGTCAGCGCCGACCGACCGAGTGCCTTCATCCGGGCACCTGTTTCCGCACTCTCCCACAGCCAGAGGTACCCGCGCGCAAGACGCTCCCCCTGCTCCCCCTCGGGAGCGGACAGTGCTTCCAGGACGACGAGACGAGCCTCATCCGGAAAGCCAATGGCTGCAGCGAACAAGGCTTCCTTACTGCCGAAATAGTGCGCAATGAGCGCCACGTCAACACCCGCTTGAGCTGCGATGGCACGCAGGGTGGTGCCGCGAAAACCGCTCACTCCGAAAAGCCCACGCGCAGCATTCAGGATGCGATCTTTATTTCCTCCGTCGCCGCCAGTCGGACGTCCACTACTTTCACTGCGCATTGACATGCGTCCAGAATATCGCGATCTCAACAACCGTTGACTTCAACAAGCGTTGAGATAATACTTCAAGTGATTTGCCGTATCTGTCGGAGCTCGCATCAAGGATGCATCATGACCAGATCATCATCGACTACACGCCAAAACTGGGCAGCCGCCATAGCTTTGAGCATCAGTGGATCCATTGGCATTGCATTACTTGTTCTCGCATTCCTCTGGCCGAGCAAGACCTCCTCTCCGCAGAATATTCCACTTGTCGTCGTCGGCCCAGAAAAAGCAGCAACCATGGCCATCGACACCCTGGAGAAGAACGCACCAGGAGTTTTCCTGCCCTCTCGAGCCTCCCAGCGCGCAGATGCCGTGGACACCATCAAGACCCGTGAAGCGTACGGCGCACTCATCCTTCAGGCACCACCGGGGAAACCCGAGGTCCTGAAAGCGACAGCCGCGAGTCCAGCTGTTGCACAAGCACTTACCGGGATCTCTGCGCAGATGCAGGCCCAACTGCAAGCACAAGCCGCCGCGACAGGAGCACCGTCCACCATGGCGACGGTGACCGTCACCGATGTTGTCCCTCTCGCCAAAGAGGACTCCACCGGGGCAGGCTTGGCAGCTTCAGCATTTCCCTTAGCCATCGGTGGAACAGTTGGCGGGGTCCTGGTCCTACTTCTCGTTACCGGAGCTGCTCGACGAATAACTGCCCTGATGGGTTTTTCTACTTCTTCTGGGATACTCCTCGCCGGAATATTGCACCCGTGGTTCGGATATCTGTCCGGAAACTATGGCCTCAATGCACTTGCCATCAGCGCAGCACTCTTTGCCATGTCAAGTTTCATCGTCGGAGGTGGCGCACTCTTCGGTCGAGCCGGAATGGCTGCGACCGCAGCTTTCACGGTTCTTTTCGCCAATCCCATCGCTTCTGCGGCGGCTCCCTGGGAATTCCTGCCGACTCCTTGGGGCACCATCGGGCAGTACCTCGTCCCTGGGGCAGCGAATCGGCTGCTCCGTTCCCTGAGTTATTTCCCCGAGGCTGCCACCCATGCCCAATGGGTCACCTTGCTCGTCTGGGCTGCAGCCGGAACAACCCTTGTCCTGTGGGGGTCGACTCGAACGATCGACAACGATGAGGTCGGGGCAGCCGCCGAGCACTAGCGTGGACTCCCATGAGCGGACTCCTTCCTTCCCCGTCGACCCCGACCGACAGCAGGAGCGAGGACGCCTCCATCGGTGACCGCGCACAGGAGATCCTCGCCAGAATCTTCGGTTACGACACCTTCCGCGGGGAACAGGCGCAGATCATCGAGCATGTCTCCTCCGGCGGAGATGCCGTCGTTCTCATGCCGACCGGTGGCGGAAAATCGCTCTGCTACCAGATCCCCGCGCTACTACGTCCGGGCACCGGCATCGTCGTCTCCCCGCTCATCGCACTCATGGCCGACCAGGTCGCCGCACTCGATGCCGTGGGAATCCGGGCAGCATTCCTCAACTCGACCCTGAGCGCCGGCGAAGAACGCAACGTCGAGAACAAGCTCCTGGCAGGACAGCTCGACCTGCTCTACCTGGCGCCAGAACGCCTCGTCCTCCCCCGCACGGTCGACCTTCTCCAGCGGGCCGACATCGGATTGTTCGCCATCGATGAGGCCCACTGCGTCTCCCAATGGGGGCACGACTTCCGCCCCGACTATCTCGGCCTGTCGATCCTCGCCGATCTCTTCCCCACCGTCCCACGCATCGCGCTCACCGCCACCGCGACCCGAGCCACTCACCAGGAGATCACCGAGAACCTGCGCCTCGACCAGGCCGCACATTTCGTTTCCTGCTTCGACCGGCCGAACATCCAGTACCGCATCGAGCCCAAGGACCGGCCCCGCGATCAGCTGTTGGCCTTGATCCGCAACGAACACGCCGGCGAATCGGGGATCGTCTACTGCCTGTCGCGAAAGAGCGTCGAGCAGACCGCGACCTGGCTCGCTGACCACGGCATCCCCGCGGTGCCCTATCACGCAGGGCTGGACGCCGCCGTCCGCCGCGACCACCAAGAACGGTTCCTCCGGGAGGACGGCCTCGTCGTCGTGGCGACGATCGCCTTCGGCATGGGTATCGACAAACCCGACGTGCGTTTCGTCGCCCACCTGGATCTACCGAAGTCCATCGAGGGCTACTACCAGGAGACCGGCCGCGCAGGCCGGGACGGGCAACCGGCGACGGCCTGGATGGCCTACGGGCTGGGCGATGTGGTGAGCCAGCGGCGATTCATCGACGCCGGCGAAGGCGACGACACCTTCAAACGCCATGCCCGCGCCCATCTCGACGCGATGCTCGCCCTGTGCGAAAGCGTCACCTGCCGCCGGGTCCAGCTGCTGCGTTATTTCGGTCAGGAATCGACGCCGTGCGGCAACTGCGACGTCTGCCTGAATCCGCCGCAGACCTGGGATGGGACGATCGCCGCCCAGAAGCTGCTGTCGACCCTGATCCGCCTCGATCGAGAACGCCACCAGCGGTTCGGCGCCGGACAAGTGATCGACGTCCTCCTCGGACGGGCATCGGACCGGTCGCGCCGGTCACGACATGACGAGCTGAGCGTGTGGGGCATCGGCGCAGACCTCTCGGAACACGAGTGGCGCTCTGTACTCAGGCAGTTGGTCGCACGCAGCATCGTCGAAGCAGTGGGTGAGTACGGCGTCCTCACTCCCGGACCAGGCGCAGAGCCCGTCTTGCGAGGCGAGGCAGCCGTCGAACTCGCTGTCCACCGTTCCGCGACGAAGACACGACGTGCGCGTCGCCAGAACACCGCCCAGGGCAAGGCGACCACGCCACGCGCAGCCGAATCCCTCGATCAGGCCGCCCGGGAGATCTTCGAGCGCCTCCGCACCTGGCGCACCTCGGTGGCCCGGGAGAAGAAGATCGCCCCCTACATGGTGTTCTCCGATGCGACGCTGGTCGGCATCATCGATGCACGTCCGACGAGCACGGCCGACCTCGCCGCGGTCAGTGGTGTCGGTGCCAAGAAACTTGCCGAGTACGGCGAGGCCCTCCTGGCCGTACTGGAGGACCGTCCGGCTGTCGAGGGTCACTGCGGCAGTCTTCCCTGACCGGTTCCGAGAGCGGCGTCCTGGCCAACGCCGCCGTCCACGTCCTCCTGGCCCTGGTCCAGCCCCGACACGGCTACGCCGTGATGCAGTTCCTCGAGGCCGAGAGCGGCGGCACCATCACGATGGGGCACGGCTGGACCTTCACCGACGCCCCACCGGAGGAGGCCATCTTCGACCTCGCCTACGAGGCGGCCCCCTCCGCCGACTACTTCGACATCTTCATCGCTGCCGGCTGGACCCCCGTCCTGTCCGTCGCCGACTTGCATATCTTCAAGGCCGCGCCCGGCACTCCCCCGGTCCACACCGCCTATGACTCCCGACGTGACGAACTCGTGCGTCAGCGAGACAACTACATTCGCTACAGCGCCATGGGGATAGCGATCTTCGCCCTGACCGCTCTGATCACGGCGACAATCTCCTGGTACTTCGAACACGAGAAGCCCGTCCTGCTCATGTCGGGAATCCTGAGCTTCGGATGCATCCCAGTCGTCTACACCGTGCTGCCCCTTCTCGGTTATATGACTCAACTCCGCAGACTCACCCCCGACACGCAGTAGCGCTTCGTTCAACACCCCCATCGCTATCCGGCACGCCAAGGAGTCTCCGGCGAGATGCGATTGAATGACGCCATGGAACCGGACCACAACGCTCCCTCAGCCGCCTTCGAACGGCAGGTACGCCAAGGCTGCCTGCGGGCCGAACGTCTGGCTTCCCAGCTGACGGGCGGCGACAGCGACACCGCGCTGCGTCAGGTGCGCAAGACGTGGAACGAGACCGAGTTACCCTCCCGCTGCGCCCAGGCCTGGCAGACGATCTGGGACGCCGTCAAGGCCGCCGGCCCGACATCGCCGGTCATGACCGCGGCAGAGCGTCGCCGCTACACCGCCCTGCCCGACCCGGTCACCCTCTTCCGCGGATGCGGCCCCGGCGGTGAACACGGCTGGTCATGGACGGTGGATAGATCCATCGCGATCGACTTCGCGCTCCGGTACGGAGACGAAGCGGCGTCAGACTACGTACCGCTGCTGTGCACCGCGACCGTGCCTAAGTCCGCAGTGCTCGCCTACCTCCTCATCGGCGGGGAGGACGAGGTGATCATCGACCCGCACGTCCTCTCCCCCGCCACCCTGGCGACGGAGCCACTCCCGCGGAGTCGATGACCCCGCGGACCATGCCTACGTTGCGACCCCAGAGACCTGGGATCGACCCTCACCCAGCGGAACAACGTTCCACGTCGTTCGCGCTCATCTCTCGAGCGAGGACCCACTCGATGGCCCGAGCCTCGAACCGCAGGGTCGAAATCGAAGATTCGGAATGACTTGAATACTCCCGCGTTCTGAACGCGAATGACGTCCGATCAATCCGACAGCAATCGACGAGGTCCTGTCGCCTCAGTTCGATCGAGGCGCGCGCCAGCGGGCGAAACCGCCCTCGGTGTTGAGGACCTGACCGGTCATCCAAGACCCGTCATCGGCGAATAGGTCGTCGGAATCCCCGGCTCTCGCACCCATGGGCTAGACCTCTGACCCGCGCACCCCAAGGAGGGCGACGGCATCCGCGACAGCAGTCGCGTACTGATCGCGGTCGAAGACGAAAGGGCCGAACCCACGACCAGGCCGGAAGGGCTGAGAGAAGTTCGACCACATGACATGGGTTGGGCGCGTGTCTACCGTGGCCTCCAACGGCCAGCAGCCGACTTCTCCGCAGTCGCAGCCGAGCAGCCAAGCAGTGCCTGGGCGTGGCCACTCATGGTTGTCGAGGCCGAGCAGGTAGGTTCGAAGGTCCCCGAAGTTGAAGAAGGCTGGCACCAGCCCCCCATAGCCGCCGTGAGGATCGTGGTTGCGAGTGACCTCGAACTCGGTCACCAGATCGATCAGGGTGCACCCGTTGATGACCGGGACCATGCTCGCCGGTGTCTCCTCCGACACCTGAAAACTGATCTCGTCCATCACGAGAACAGCATCTCACCCACGACCCGTCTGCTGTCGAGGCGTCAGTTCCCGCCTCGACAGCCGCAGCCAGTCAGGCCCCTGCCGGACCGGAACTACACATCGAATCTAAATTCAGCCGCGTTCCGGCACGTACAGCCATCTGGCTCAGGCCGCTCTCAGCCCGTCGCCCAGAGCGGGTTATCGCACCAGCCGTCGGGGACCCCCATGCGGGAGATCGGGACGATCGTCACCGCAGGGAAGCTCTTCACTACAGCAGGGAGCATCCTGCTTCGACCCACGCCGAGCTGGTCCGACAGGAACGGGATGAGGGTGAGCCGGGCGAAAGTGCGGTTCTGCTCCTTCGACGCCACATCGAGGTCCGGATGAATCCCCGCGTTCGGCAGTTTCGGCGTGATCGTGTGGACGCGGTTGAAGAGGCGTCCGTGGTGGGCACATGTGTTGCGGACGAGATTGAGCGCCTTAAGCCAGCTCGTCAACTGCGGCGCTCTCAGCCCGCACGCACCGGCAACAGCGTCCTGAACTTTCCGGGGGGGAGAGAAGCCGTAGAGGTAGGTCAGGCTCCCCCCCAGTCCATGAGCTCAGTCGCCGCCCAAACGGGCAGCCGTCCGCCGTACTTCTGACGATGGTGGTGGACGAAGTCCTCGCGTGATTGTCTCAATTCGTTCTCGTAGCGACGCACCCACTTCGAGTA
Organism: Austwickia chelonae; assembly: GCF_003391095.1. Classification (NCBI taxonomy): domain Bacteria; kingdom Bacillati; phylum Actinomycetota; class Actinomycetes; order Micrococcales; family Dermatophilaceae; genus Austwickia; species Austwickia chelonae. The sequence continues at coordinate 2,171,343 of NZ_CP031447.1, forward strand.
CTAGTCGCCTTGTCGGGCGGTGGGGCCGAGCTTCGACGAATTGAGGTGCGCGCACGGGTCGATGTGCCCGAGCTTGTCCCCGAGCAGTGCACGGATGGCCAGTTCGACCGTGGCCAGAGCCGCGAACGTCGAACTCGTACAGCGCGACGACGTCGCTAAAGTGCGCGCCGTCGCAGAAATCGTCCTCACGCCCAGAAGACTTCTGCTTCCGGAACGGGTACCAGTAGTCACTGAGACGGTAGTAGTTCATCCTGCAGAGCGTCTTTGCCGCGACCTCCCGGTCGCCGATGTCCATGCCGCGGCCAGCCAGGATGTCCACCTGTTCGGCATACGACTTGTACGCCTTGACGTCGTCGTCCACGAACACCGCCTGAGAAAAATGAAGACCGGCCCTGGACCTACTGAGGTAGGCGGAACCGGTCGTAGTTCGTCGAGTCTACGTAGTCGCTCGAGCGCTCGCAAGGAAGCCGTAGCCAACGTGGTTGCGATCCGCTTCGTCGAAGATATGTGCCCTTGAGATCCACGCAGGTCACCATGCATCGACACGTGGCCGGACGCTCCACGAGACGAGACGAGGCGGCACTCGTCGTCTCGCTGATCAGACGTTGAACCTGAACTCGACCACGTCACCGTCGGCCATCACGTAGTCCTTGCCCTCCATCCGGACCTTGCCCGCAGCTTTCGCCTCGGCCATCGATCCGGCCGCGAGCAGGTCTTCGAAGCCGACGACCTCGGCCTTGATGAAGCCGCGCTGGAAGTCGGTGTGGATGACACCGGCCGCCTGCGGGGCAGTCCATCCCTGCCGGATCGTCCAGGCGCGGGCCTCTTTCGGTCCGGCCGTCAGATAGGTCTGCAGACCCAAGGTGCGGAATCCGGTGTGCGCCAGCTTGTCCAGCCCGGGCTCGTCCACCCCGACCGACTCCAGCAGCTCCTGGGCCTCTTCGGGCTCCAGCTCGGTCAGTTCCATCTCCAGCTTCGCGTTCAGGAAGACCGCTTCCACCGGAGCCACCAGCGCCTGCAAGCGCGTCTTCTCCTCCTCGTCGACCAGCTGGTCCTCGTCGACGTTGAAGACGTACAGGAAGGGCTTGGTCGTCATCAGGCCCAGTTCACGCAGCTCGGCCAGATCGATCCGGTCCTTCTTGCTGAACAGGGTGTCCCCGGCCTCAAGGATCTTCCGAGCCGCGAGCGCCGCATCCAACAGGGCCTTGTCTGCCTTCTTGGCCTTGACCTCTTTCTCCAACCGCGGGACGGCTTTCTCCAGGGTCTGCAGGTCGGCGAGGATCAGCTCGGTGTTGATGGTCTCGATGTCCGAACTCGGGTCGACCTTGCCGTCGACGTGGGTGACATCGTCGTCGACGAAAGCCCGGATGACCTGGCAGATGGCGTCGGCCTCGCGGATGTTCGCGAGGAACTTGTTGCCCAGCCCCTCGCCTTCGCTGGCGCCGCGCACGATGCCGGCGATGTCGACGAAGGACACCGTTGCGGGGATCGTCCGCTCGCTGCCGAAGACCCCGGCGAGCTGATCGAGCCGCGGGTCAGGCAGGGGGACCACGCCGACATTCGGTTCGATGGTCGCAAAGGGGTAGTTCGCGGCGAGCACGTTGTTCTTCGTCAATGCGTTGAACATAGTGCTCTTGCCGACGTTGGGGAGTCCGACGATGCCGATGGTGAGAGCCACGAGGTGGGAGTCTACCGGTCGGGCGTCGATGCCTCGGTCGGCTGTCCGGCCGGGCCGGGTCGACGGAAGTTCCGATATGCCTGAGGTGTGTCGGTACGTTCTGCCACAGTGGGCGACATGACCGGTTCGCCTTTGGGTTCCTTCATCGCGCTGGTGTGTACAGCGGCATTGGGCGCTGTCATCGCCTGGCTGCTCGCGACCCGCCGGCAGGCCGCGCAGATCGCAGCGTTGACGACGGAGCGGAACATCCTGCACGAACGGGAGGCCCACTACGCAGAGCGGCTCGCTCAGGTCCAGTCCACCGTCGACGAGGACAATGCCACGGCGGCCGCTCTGGCCCCCCTGCGAGATGCCATGTTGCGGGTGGAACGCCAGGTCGGTGTCCTCGAACGCGATCGGGTCGAACAGTACGGTCAGGTGGCCGAACGACTCGCCGAGGTCAGCACCCAGACCCACGCCTTGCGACGGCAGACGGCCGGTCTGGCCGGCGCGTTGAACTCCTCCCAGGTGCGTGGCGCCTGGGGCGAGACCCAGTTGCGTCGGGTGTGCGAACACTCCGGGATGCTGCCGCACTGCGATTTCGACGAGCAGGTCAGTGCGGTCTCCGACCATGAGGCGACAGTGCGCCCGGATCTGCTGGTGCGGCTGCCGGGGGAGCGGTGCCTCGTCGTGGACGCCAAGGCCCCGTTGACAGCTTTTCTGGCCGCCCAGGCCGATGATCTACCCGGCTCTCGACGGTCCGAGCTCCTCACCGACCACGCCAAGGCGTTACGCGCGCACGTCGAAACGCTTTCCGCGAAGAGATATTGGTCGGCTTTCTCCACGTCACCGGAGATGGTGATCTGTTTCGTCCCGGCGGACGCGATGCTCGCCGCGGCGCTTTCCGCCGACCCCGGCCTGTACGACACGGCCCAGTCACGCAAGGTCGTCCTGGCCAGCCCGGCGACCTTGTTGGCGCTGCTACGCAGCGTGGCCTTCGCCTGGCGGCAAGATGCTCTGGCGACCAGTGCCCGTGACCTGTTGGCCCTCGGGGAAGAGCTCTACGAAAGGCTCTCCACCCTGCACGAACATCTGTCGAAGATGGGGGGCAGCCTGCGGCGCTCCGTCGATCACTACAACGGTCTCGTCGGCGCCTTGGAGGGGCGGGTCTTCGTGACGGCTCGACGCATGCATGACATGGGGCTGGCCGGGAAACCCCTGGCAGAGGTCTCCCCGGTGGAGGCAACACCGCGGCCGATCACCGCAGCAGAGCTGCTGTCAGCGCAGGAGTCGGGGCAGGCCCCGGAGAAGCCTCAAGGGCTGCCCCGGCTCACCAGCCCGGACAGCCCCTCAGCTCAGCGGAGCACTGCCTGACCTTTCGGCCAGGGCAAGCACCCCAGATCAGGGAAGCGCGCTCCGGTAGATCTTCTCCAATGAGGAAGCGATCGCCGTCGGCCCGAAGCGGGAGACCGCCGAAGCCCGGCGGGCTTCGTCCGCAGAACGGTCGGCCGGCGAAGTCAACGCTTCCTCGATGACCCGCGCCACTTCGGTCGGGTCGGTCGACTCGACCAGGTGCCCCAGCCCGGGCTGCCAGATGTCGCGAGGGCCACCGCTGTCGGTGGCGACAAAAGGTACCCCGGCGGCGAGCGCCTCGATCATGGTCACCCCGAAGGTCTCCACCTCGCTGGTAGAGACGAGCAGCGCAGCCCCGGCCATCTCCTCAATGATCTGAGAACGGCTGCGCTGGCCGACGAGCACCCCCGATCCGAGGCCCAAGGAGAGAGCGATGCCGGTCAACCTGGCCTGGTCCGGGCCGGATCCGATGATCCGCAGCGAGTGCGCGGCCCGCACCTCTTCAGGCAGTTCGGCGTAGGCCCGCATCATCAGGTCCATGCGCTTGTGCGGGGTGAGTTTGCCGATACAGACCACCGGTCCGCGGGCATGTGCCTGGACATCTCGGAGCCGGAAGTCGTCGACAGCGACGACATTGGGCACCACCGTGACCCGTTCCTTCGACACCGGAAGCGCCTTCGCCTGGGTGGAGCTGACAGCGACGACCCACCAGGAATGGTCGAGCACCCACCCGGCCAACGCAAGCTCACCGGCGGAGTACTGACCACGCAGATAGGCGGTCATGTGCTCGGTCATGATGAAGGGGATGTAGTTGTCCTGCGCGAAACGCTCCGTCGCCACCCCGGCCGGGAAAACATTGTGGGCGTGAATGATGTCCGGTTTGCCTTCCCGGGCCATGAGCGCCTTCATCTGCGAGATCATGCGGGCGACAGCGACCTTCGTCCCGACAGCGTCGTGCACGATACGGCCGGCGCCGGTCGCGGAACGAGCAGCAGAAGCAGCAGCACCTTTCAACGGGACCGGGCGTAGTTTCCGTCGCGCCTGCCCTGGCAGGGTCGACGCGGCAGGCAGCGCCGTCACGGCAGCCTTCACCGGCATGCGACGTGCGCGGCCCCGGCGAGGACGCGGGTGACGTTTCGGCTTGGGGACTTTGGAGAGCACGGCACGTGCCGCAGGTTTGGCCTTGTTCGCCAGCGGGCGCAAGGACGGCGGCAGGGATTCGATCACCCGTACCTGGTGCCCCGCTGCGGTGAGGGCAGCCACCTGATCCGCGACGAATGTGCCGTGTCCTGGATGTGCGGGCGTCGGGTACTCCCCGGCCACGACCCAGACCTTCATGCAGTTCTCCTCGTGTGATCGCTGTTCATGCACGTAGAGCCTTCACGACGCTCAAACCGCCGACCCCGGCTGCGATGACCGAGACAGCCAAGGACACCCCTACATATGCCATCTGGTCGACCAGGACACGGCCTTCGAACGACCATACCGAGGACAGCAATGCGACGACGAGAGGGATGGTGACTGCGCCCCATGCGCGGGCCAGCCCGGCCCCGGAAAGGGTCATCACCCACAGGGTCCAGTAGAGACAGATCAACAGGCCGGCGACGCTGTAGGCCAGGATCCCCAGGTAGGGGCCACCCCACCAGAGCCCGAGCGCCAACGCGGGGATCCGCAGTCCGGCCTCGATCCAGGACAGCAGGAACTGTCGTCGAACCTCGTTCTTCACCGCGGCATATCCTGACAAGGGGGAAGAGACGAAGTTGACCATCAGATAGGGGGCCATGATTCCGCAGATGAATCCGGCGGTCTCCCATTTGCCGTCGGACCAGATCAGGTTGAAGGCCTCCCGCCCGAGCAGGGTGACCGGGACGAAGATCATCAGGGCGATCCCCATCAGCACCGTGGCGAGTCGCACCATCGCCTGGGAGGTGTCCTGGGAGTCGCGTTGCATCGCGGCGAAACGCACGTAGAAGACGCTGGCGACGGCCTGTCCGAGCATCGCCACAGGGACGGCCAGCAGCATCTGGGCGAAACCGAACTGGCCGGCGAAGTTCGGTCCGTAGAGCATCGTCACCAGCGGAGACACTGCTCCGACGGTGACCGCGTTGAGCACTGCTGGTAGCAACATCCACGTGGGGAACTGTTTCCATGCGCGAATGAGACCGAAGTCGACCCGACCTCTCAACGGCAGGGTGCTGCGCCGAATCATCATCGACACAGCAGCGAGCCGGCCCAGCCCGTAACCCAGCCCCAGTCCGGTGGAGGTGAACCCCACACCACCGAGGCCGACCTGGGTGCCTGCGGTGAAGACTGTTCCGGCGATATTGGCGTCGCTCATCTGCCGGAACTGCTTTTTGCGACTCTGGTAGGCCCGCAACGCGGTGAAACAGGCGCTGGCCCACACCACGAGAGGCGCGATCAGCACGGAGAGCCGGTACTCCTCCGGGACGGCCCATCCCCCGACGGCCAGGGCGACCGCGATCGGGAGGCACAGCAGGGAGGCTCCCGTGGCGAGGACAATGACCAACCGGGTGATGTCATCGGCGCCTTTTTCGTCCTCTGCCAGCGGAATCGTCATTTCCAGGCGCAGGGTCGCGACCATGGCGACGATCGTGGCGAAGGCGACGAGGTTACGGAAGGTGGCGAATTCGGCGTCCGAATACCAATGACCGAGGAGGACCTGCGCTCCCAGCTGGATGGCCATGACGACGGCAGTGCCACCGCCGAGCTGGGCGACATGGCGCCCAGCACCACCGTCCCCGAGTCGAGCCAGGGACGACAGGCGGGCGAGCCTCCCCGGTGAAGGGGGGCTCTGTGAATGAGCGGGTTCGGTCACAGGCCTGATCCTAAGCCGACTCGGTCGGACGTCCGTCCACGAGCATCCAGCCCCGTGTTCATCACGCTTCAGCCCTTGGCCACGACCTTCACCGTGGATCCGATGAGGCGGAGATCCCCGAGGAAACTGCGGTTACGCACATATTCGGCGTAGAGCCGCGCCTTCCGAGGAAGGATCGAATCGACATAGTGACGTTCGGGATCCTCTGCCGCAGCCAGTTCCTCGGCCTCGTTGCGGAAGACGATACTTCCGGGGTCGGTGATCCCCGGCCGTACCGAGAGGATCAACGGACGTAGCTCCTCGGGCCACTGCCGCACGAAAACAGGCACTTCCGGGCGGGGACCGACCAGGCTCATCTCGCCACGCAGCACATCGATGAGCTGAGGCAGTTCGTCGAGCTTGCTGGCCCGCAGCACCCGACCGACCTTGGTGACTCGGGCGTCACCACTGGCGCTGACCAGCTTCCCGTCGTGAGAGGCCGCCATCGTCCGGAATTTATGGATCCGGAAGGTCTTACCGTTCAAGCCGACTCGTTCCTGGCGGAAGAGCACTCCCCCAGGGCTCTCGACCGCTACTGCCACCGCGATCGCCGCCATCACCGGCGAACTCACGATGAGCCCCACCGTGGCGCAGGCTGCATCGAAAGCGCGCTTCGTACTGGGCGAGTCGAGCGAGGTCACGTGGCTGCCGTGCGGTGGCACCGGACCCATGTCGTCCCGAGGCGGGCGTGCTCCGCGGGGCATCGTCATGACAGGACCTCCCGTACGGCGTCGACCACTCTCTCCCGTTGATCCTCGGTCATCGAGGAGAACAACGGCAGGCTGACCGCTCGAGCGAATTCACCTTCAGCAACGGGGAACTGCTCCGCAGTCAAGGAATAACGTTCACGGTAGTACGGCTGCCGGTGCAACGGAATGAAGTGAACACTGCACCCCACCCCCGCCTCAGCCATTCTGGCGATGAAGGTGTCCCTGTCGATCGGCGCATCGCCCCGCAGCTTCATCACGAACAGATGCCAGGCGTGGGTGCTCCCCGGAACATCCGGCTCGGCCGGCAGATCCACCGGAAGATCCGCGAAAGCCTCCAGATAGCGTTCGGCCAGCGCTTTACGAGCTGCCGCCATCTGCGGCTGCCGGCGCAACTGCACCCGCCCCATCGCTGCGGCCGGGTCGGTCAGGTTGTACTTGTACCCCGCCTCGACCACCTCGTAGAACCAGCTGGGTTTCGTACTGCGATACCGGTCGAAGACATCACGGTTGATACCGTGCAGACGCATCGTGCGGATACGACGGGCCACGTCCTCGTCCCGGACGACGACCATCCCGCCTTCACCGGTGGTCATGGTCTTCGTGGCGTAGAAACTGAAGACCACGGCATCGGACTCGCCTTGTCCGACGAGCTGCCCCTGGGAATACGTCGGCAAGGAGTGAGCGGCGTCCTCGATCACCTTCAGACCGTGCTCCCGCGCGAAGGCCGCCGTCGCCTTCCGGTCGACCGGAAGCCCGGCGAAATGCACCGGCATGACGGCTTTCGTCCGCTCGGTCACCGCAGCGGCAGCCGCCGCATAATCGATGCACAGCGTGTCCGGATCGACATCAACCATCACCGGGTCGGCGTCGAGATAGCGGACAACCTCTGCGGTGGACGTAAAGGTCCAGTCGGGCACAATGACTTCGTCCCCAGGACCGATCCCACACGCCTCCAGGGCGAGATGCAGACCTGCCGTCGCCGAGTTGACTGCGATCGCCGTGACCCCGCCACCAAGGAAATCAGCGAATTCCCGCTCGAAAGCAGCGGCATTCGGTCCGGTGGTCAGCCATCCGGAACGCATGGCCGTCACCACGGCCTCGATCTCCTCTTCGCCGATGTCCGGCAGAGCGAAGGGGATGAACGAATCCTGGCTCACCGTTTTCCTCCTTGATCCTGGGCAGTGCGGACGCCTGTCGTCCTACCCGCTCGGTAGGCTACCCCCTAGGGGGCTGGCGCCATGCTGCGACTGCAGCGATGGGCTGGAACGACGTTCACCACGATTGACGTTGTCCACGCATGACTATGTGGACTGATCCCTATAGGGGGAGGCTGACCTTTAGATGATCAGCAAAGACATGACTCAGCTCGATGGCACCACCGACTTGACCGGAAAGATCATGAACCGTTACCCGACAGCCCAGAAGGCTTTGGTGGCGGTCCCCCTCCTGGCCTTCGCAGGACCTTTCGCTTCCGTCATGCCCGGAGCTTCCGGATTTCCGTACTTCTACCGGATCCTGTGGGCCATCGGCCTGATCATCGCCATCCCCCTGTTCCTCAGAGAAGTCCGGCGGCGCACGCTGCCGATGGTCTACTCGGTGATGGTGCTCTGTTGGACGGTGTGGGCACCCATCACCCTGCTGTGGTCCCCCGCTCCGAGCACCGGACGCACCGAGATCCTCGCCGGAACCCTGGCCATGTGGGGCTCCTGGGTCGTGCTCGTCCTCACCCGAGGCAGCTCACGCAGCGTACGGCTCCTTCGGCACGGCTGGGTGCTCGCTTTCGCCGTCACCATGCTCTTCGTCACCTGGGAGTTCTTCACCGGCCGCCACCTCGGCGAGATCACCGGCGTCCAGGAATGGACCTACTCGGTCTACTCCGTCGCCGGGCTCGACACCAACCCCAACGGCCTGTCCAATTTCATGGTCGCCGTCGTCGCCGTCCTTTGCGCCCAACTCGTCCGCGAGGTCGGGGGCCACCGACCCCACCGGAAGCACATCGACGCCGCCGAGAACGACACCGACATCCCGCCACCGGTCGCACCCCGCACCCGCACCTGGCGGATCATCGCCATCTTCGGATGCCTTGTCCTCGCCAGTTACACGGTCTACCTGACCGGCAGCCGCGCAGGCGCGCTCGCCTTGATGATGCTCTTCGTCGGCACCGCTGTCTGGTGTCTACCCACCCGGCGGTTCCTGGTCCCGGTCGCCCTGATCGTCCTCACAGTCGGCATGCCGATCCTCCAAGACACCCAGCTCAACCAGGTCCGGCCTGCCCGGGTCACCGACCAGGCGTCGCGACCCAACAAATCAGGCCGTTACCAGGACAACATCAGCGCTGACAAAAAACAGGCCGATGTCGCTTCAGCTGACAAACTCCGCCTCGATCTCACCCGCCTGGGCCTGCGCTACGTAGAGCAGAACCCTGTCCACGGCGCCGGAGCCGGAGCCGCACTGACCCTGGTCGCCCAAGACCCTGACTATCAGCCCGGCGTCCCCGCAGCGAAGAAACATGTCCTGAACCTGCACAACACCTATCTCGAGATCGCCGTCAACTACGGCCTGCTCGGTCTGCTCCCCATCATCGCCGTGATCCTGCTGACTCTGCAGCGTCTGCTCAGGTTCCGCCCCCTACGCCGGTGGTGGCCGGATCCGCTGGTCTTCGAAGGCCTCGGCATCCTGTTGGCACTCGCGGTGACCAGCGTGATCACCAGTTCCTCGATCGGGACGCCAACGTTCTGGCTCCTGGGCGCCTATGCTGCCGCCTTGGCGTGGAACTATGAGCAGGTCACTCGTCAGGCCGACGCTGCGCCAGAAGCTGCGCCTGCAGTCCTGGCGCACCCCGAACCCACAGAAAGGTGATCGGTCGGTGAAGATCTCCGTCCTCTCCCCGGTCTACAACGAGCAGACCCATCTTCCGGAGATGCTCAATTCCTTGAAGGCACAGACACACGAGGACTGGGAGGTCCTGTTCGTCGACGACGGTTCCACCGACGACACGGTCCAGCTGATTCGGAAAGCGGCGGACGAAGACCCGCGGGTCCGGCTGGTGGCACACGGTGAGAAATTCGGCAAAGCCAAGGCTTTCAACATGGCTTTCGAGGCCGCCACCGGAGAAGCGGTCGTCCTGCTCGCCGGGGACGACCGGCTCCCGGCAGGTTCCTTGGCAGTACGAGCTGCTGATATCGCCACCTGCACGCCCGGTGACCTGGGATTGTCCGCGTACAAACTCCGTTCCTTCTCGGACGACCCCGAATTCGACGGGATGGAGTTGCCTCGAGGTGACGCCACCAGCGCTTCCGGCGGAGTACTGACCTTCACCCGGGAGCTGGCGGAGTTGGTCTTCCCCGTCCCGGAGAGCCTGCCCAGCGAAGACATCTGGTTGGGCTTCGCCGGCCCCGCGCTGACCCGACGGTACATCCGTAATCCGGTGGTCGTTCTCGAATATCGAATCCATGGGGGCAACTCGAACCCCCGCGGACGTGACTTCGACACGATGAGCGCTTCGATCGCCCCTCGACACGAGGCCTGGCGTCTGCTGCTGGAACAGGAGCGTTTCCTGCTCCCGGCAGAGGACCGAGCCCACCTGGACGCCTTGTACCAGGCGGAGAAGTCCCGCCGTGAGGGGAAGGTCCTGAACATCCTTACTCAGCGCGGGCTGTCCAAGGCTGAGCGTGGCTCTCTCGCAGCCATGTCGGATGCCCGGTTGTGGTCACTGCGTCAGCGGTTCTACAAGATTCTCTCCGGACGCCAGGGCCGGTGAGACGCGAGCTGTGAAGGTCCTCGTTCTGGGCCGGGGTGTTCCCGGACCGCGGCAGCCGCTCCTGGGCATTTTCGAATTCCAGCAGGCCAAGGCCTTGGCCGCTGCTGGGCATCAGGTCGTGTATGGAGCACTCGACATCCGTTTCGTCCAGCACCGCCGACCGTGGGGTGTCCGACGCCGCGAGGTGGACGGCATTCCTGTGGTGGAGGTGAGTCTTCCGCTGGGTCGTCTCCAGTACCGGTGGGGATACCGGTGGGTGGCAGCGGCCTGGGAACTGCTGTATCGGTCAGCGGTGCGGGCGCATGGCGCTCCGGATCTGGTCCACAGTCATTTCATCGGGTGGTCGGCCGCTGCTGCTCGGGGGCGGCGGCGGCACGACTACCGTTTGGTCGTCACCGAGCACACCTCTGGTCTGATGGCCGATCAAGTGGAGCCGGCCATGCTGGAAGGCGCACATATCGCTTATGCGGAAGCCGATGCCGTGATCACGGTCAGTCCCGGACTCCAGGCCCGGGTCGCTGCTTTGACCGGCCGTGATTCGGTGTACATCCCGAACCTGGTGGACGCTGAGAACTTCACCCGGTTGCCGTGGAAGGAGCACTCCCCCCGGCGGATCGTCACTGTGGGAAATCTGATTGCGCGCAAGCGTGTCGACGCCCTCATCGAAGCACTTGCGATGTCCTGTTTGGACGATGTGCATCTGAGCGTGATCGGGCGTGGGCCGCAGCTGGAGGAATGGAAGGCCAAGGCTGTCGAGTTGGGGATCCAGGACCGGGTCGTCTTCGAAGGTTCGTTGTCCCATGCCGAGATCGCCGAGCATTTCGCCTCGGCCGATCTGTTCGCTCTCGTCTCCCGGGCGGAAACCTTCGGAGTGGTCCTCATCGAAGCCATGGCTGCGGGACTTCCAGTGCTGAGTACCAGGTCAGGCGGCCCGGAAGGCTTTGTCGCCGAGGAAACCGGGGTGCTGACCGGGCATGAGGTGTCGCAGATCGCAGCAGGCTTGGAGGAGGCCTTCGGGCGCGGCTGGGACCGGACAGCGATCCGTTCCTATGCCGTCGATCACCATTCACCTCAGGTCATCGCAGCACGGCTGACCGAGGTCTATGAACAGGTCAGCGGCGCACGCTCCGCCTGAGACCGGGGCCCTCCCTGCTGCCGGATCGCGTCAGCAAGGAGGGCCGCTCCGGTCAGTGCAGATGTCCACCGATGTCGGACCGGTGGATCTTCGAGGAGCCACCCCGGGCTTTGATCTCCCGACGTAACTCATTGGGCAGCGCGAAGAGCAAGCTCTCTTCTGCGGAGACGACCGTGTCGACGTCCACATATCCCCGATCGGCGAGCGCAGCCAGTACATCGCGGACGAGGATCTCCGGCACAGATGCTCCGGAGGTCACCCCGATAGTGCGTACGTCATCGAACCAGGCATCGTCGATCTCGGCGGCGTAGTCGACGAGATACCCGGCTTTGGCGCCGTGTTCGACAGCGACTTCGACGAGTCGTACGGAATTCGAGGAGTTGCGTGATCCGACCACGATCATCAGGTCGCATTCGGCAGCCATCTGTTTGACGGCGTGTTGCCGGTTCTGGGTGGCGTAGCAGATGTCGTCGCTGGGCGGGTCGATCATCTGGGGGAAGCGTTCCCGGAGGCGGCGTACCGTCTCCATCGTCTCGTCGACGCTCAGGGTGGTCTGGGAGAGCCAGACCACTTTCTCGGGGTCGCGGACCTGGACGTTGTCGACGTCGTCAGGGCCGTCGACGATCGTGATGTGTTCGGGCGCCTCGCCGGAGGTGCCGACGACTTCTTCGTGTCCTTCGTGGCCGATGAGCAAGATGTCGTAGTCGCTACCGGCGAACCTGCGAGCTTCCCGGTGCACTTTGGTCACCAGCGGGCAGGTCGCGTCGATCGTCTTCAGCGATCGGGAGGCGGCTTCCTCGTGGACGATCGGGGAGACACCGTGCGCGGAGAAGACGACGGTCGCGCCTTCAGGAACCTGTTCGGTCTCGTCGACGAAGACCGCTCCACGTCGGGCCAGGGTGTCCACGACGTGTTTGTTGTGCACGATCTCTTTACGCACATAGACCGGGGGACCGTACAGCTCCAGGGCTTTCTCGACGGTGACGACGGCACGATCGACGCCGGCGCAGTATCCACGGGGCGCTGCCAACAGCACACGCTTGCTCTCGCTCACCGAACCATCGTAGGAGCAGCCGTGGAGATTACGCTGATCCGTGTGGTCCCCTCTCCTGCGCAGAACAGCCCTTCCCGCTCTGAAAACGTCCGAGGTGGCCCCGCGCGTGACGGCGAAAATGCGGCGAAGTCCCTGCCGGAGAAGGCTGCGTTGACCACTGCCGAGGATCCGTGGCCGGTGCATCTGCTGTCGACGAAGATCACCGAGTACGTCGGCCGGATGAGCCCGCTGTGGGTCGAAGGGCAGGTCGTGCAGTTCAACAGAAGGTCAGGTCGGCTGTGTTTCCTGACCTTGCGGGACCCGGATGTCGACATGTCGTTGACCGTGACTCTGCCCGGCACGGTCGTCGATGCGCTGCCTTCCCCGTTGACGAGTGGTTCTCGGGTGGTGGTCCAGGCTCGGCCCACATTCTGGGCAAAACGGGGGACTCTTCAGCTGGAAGGTCGACAGATCCAGCCGATCGGTGAGGGCGATCTCCTGGCTCGGATCGAGCAGTTGAAACGTCGGCTCAGCGACGAGGGTCTTTTCGCCCCTCAGCGGAAACGCTCGCTGCCTTTTCTTCCACGCGTGGTCGGTCTGATCTGCGGACGGGCCAGTGCCGCCGAACAGGATGTCCTGGAGAATGCTCGGCGCAGGTGGCCTGCAGTCCGTTTCGAGGTCCGTGAGGTACCCGTCCAAGGTGTCGATGCCGTCTCGGCCGTCCGTGGTGCGCTGTCCGAACTGGACGGACACGATCAGGTCGACGTCATCGTGATTGCTCGTGGCGGTGGGTCCTTCGAGGATCTGCTCCCCTTCAGCAGCGAGGAACTCGTGCGCGCGGTCGCGGCCGCTGCTACCCCGGTGGTCAGCGCCATCGGTCATGACGTGGACACTCCCCTGTTGGATTTTGTCGCCGATCTACGAGCCTCCACGCCCACCGATGCCGCCAAACAGGTCGTCCCCGACGTCGCAGAGGAACGGACCGGGCTGGCCACCGTACGCACTCGCCTGGGGCAGGGAATCCGTGTGCGGCTGGCTGCCGAACGACGCCACTTGGACGGATTACGTACCCGACCGGTGCTCGCCGATCCCGCGACGATGCTCGCACCGCACCGCCAGGAAACGGCATCATTGCGTTCTCGGATGCAGCTCCGGTTGACTTCGCAGATCCATCGCGAGCGGGACACCGTCCATCATCTGCAAGCCAGGGTGCGCGCGCTCAGCCCGTTGTCGACTCTCCAACGCGGATATGCGGTGGTGGAGAATCCCGATGGTGGGCTTCTGGCACACAGCGCGATGCTCACCCCTGAGCAGACCGTGCGGGTGAAGATGGCCGACGGCTCTTTCGACGCCCGCGTCGTGGCAGTGGCTCAGGGTCACCGACATGTCGCCGTCGGTGGCCCTGATTCGTCCACACCTGCTGACACGAGCGTAGGGTGACCTCCGTGGACGATGAGCAGATCGACAACAGTGACCGGCCGGATGCGTCGTCGGCGCAGGCCGATGTGTCAGGGCTGTCCTACGAAGTTGCCCGCGACGAGCTGGTTTCCATTGTGGGTCGGTTGGAGGGCGGTCACGTCGGCCTGGAGGAGAGCATGCGCCTGTGGGAGCGCGGCGAAGCCCTGGCTGACCGTTGTGAGTCCTGGTTGAAGGGCGCCGAGCATCGTCTGCGCGGCGCCGAGGACGCAGCTGTCCCGGAGTGAGACCAGCGCGACTCCGTTCTTCACACCTCTCTTTTCACCGCGATGTCGATGGGGCCTCTGCCGGTTTCGGCATACGCAATGCCGCAGCGAAGACCGACAGCGTGGCTTCGTCGACCTCTCCACTCAGCACGGTGACCAGTTCTCCTGACCCCGGTCCGGCGTCAGCGACGAGGCTACGCCGGATGCGTTCCCCGGTGCCGCTCTCGATCGAGGCATTGCGTCGCTGCCAATACCGGCCGGCGATCTCGACGTTGTCCCGGGTCTCAGACCCCAGGGTCTCTCGTTCCAGCCAGGCTTCCAGCCCTTCCCGACCAGCTAAATCTGCGCTCTTGGCCTGGCTGAGCACAACATAACGGTCGTCACCGGGTCGGCGATGGTATCCGACCCGCCAGGTCATGATCCCTTTGTCGTCGGCCGAGTGCCGGACGAGCGTGGCATGCCATTGATCCCCTGTTTCCACGAGCGCGACCGGCCAGGTCGGGTCGGTACGGATCTGACCGACGGTGCGTTGAACGTCGACCGTGGCGCGTTCGCGGGCGACCGGCCGCGGCATCAGGGCGACGACGGCGAAGACGAACAGACTCATCACGATCATGGAGACGACCAGGCTGCGCCAGTTCCCCCGTCCGTGTGTACTCGTGGGCCGAGCCCCGGTGGATTCTCCAGCAGGAGAAGGCGCGCGGTCGCCACCGGGATGGCTTCCCCCGCCCGAGGCAGAGGTCTGCGTGGAGTCGATGCCGGTCACCCGGCCCATGCTAAGCGTCGGAGCAGACCCTTCAGCTTGTTCGCCCATCCCCTTCTGCGAAGATCAGGTCAGGCCGTCGTACGCTGACGCTCCTGCGCACGCTCGAGCGCGCGTTTCCGATCTTCTTCGCTCTCCTTGGCGATCCGTTCGGCCTGGGCTTCGTCTCGGCTGAGGCAGGCCCCGCTCTCCGGGTCGAAGACGTGCATATTGCCGGGTTCGAAGAACAGTTCGGCGTTCTCTCCTTCACGGACTCTGCTGCGAGCATCCAGGTTGACGACCATCTGGGTGCGCAGTCCTTCCCCGTCGAGCTCACGGTCGAGTTCGGTCAGCCTGTTCTGCACTTGAGGGTCTGATTCATAGGGCACGTAGGCGTACTGTTCGTTGCCCAACCATTCGGTGACATCGATGGGAACGCTGAAGTGCACAGCTTCGGGAGAGGGTCGTTCGTGCAGATTCCGATCTTTGAGGTGTTCGGGGCGGATGCCGACGATGACCACCGACTTGTCGAGGAGTGCACCCTTCAGCTGGCCCGGTACGGGCACCTCTCCGAAGGGGAGCTTCATCCGACCTCCAGCGATCTGTGCAGGCAGGAAGTTCATCGGAGGCGATCCAATGAATCCGGCGACGAAGAGGTTGACCGGCTGCTCGTAGAGTTCGCGGGGGCTGGCGCACTGTTGCAGAACGCCTTTCTTCAGCACGGCGACCCGGTCCCCCAGAGTCATCGCCTCGGTCTGGTCATGGGTCACGTAGATAGTGGTCATCTGCATGGATCGTTGCATCCGTGCGATCTCGGTGCGCATCTGTCCACGGAGCTTCGCATCGAGGTTCGACAGTGGTTCGTCGAAGAGAAAGGCATCTGCGTCCCGGACGATGGCCCGCCCCATGGCTACCCTTTGCCGTTGCCCACCGGACAGGTTCCCTGGTTTTCGGGAAAGATGTTCGGTGAGCTCAAGCATGGCAGCAGCACGTTCGACGCGATCACGGATCGAGGCTTCGTTGAGCCCTCCTTTGCTCAGCCTCAGGGGGAAAGCGATGTTCTCGTAAACCGTCAGATGCGGATAGAGCGCATAGTTCTGGAACACCATGGCGAGATTGCGTTCCCTAGGTGCCAGGTCGTTGATGCGCTGGCCATCGACTCGCAGGTCACCCCCGGTGATCTCCTCCAAGCCCACGATCATCCTCAACAGGGTCGATTTCCCGCAGCCGGAAGGCCCGACGAGGATCATGAGCTCCCCGTCCTTGATATCGAGGGTCACATCGTTGACCGCGGGGTATCCGTCGCCGTACTTCTTGACCAGGTTGACGAGCTCTATGTAGGACATCGAGGCTCTCCTCCGTCTTTCTTCGTCGTTTCCTACCCCTTGACAGCACCTGATGTCAGGCCGGCCACGATGCGTTGTTGGAAGATCAGTACCAGCAGGATCACCGGGATGGTGACGACGACCGAAGCCGCCATGATGGCCCCGGTGGGCTGTTCGAACTGTGATGAACCAGTGAAAAAGGCCAGCGCAGCCGGCACCGTCCTGGCCTTCTCCGATGAGGTCAGCGAGATAGCGAAGACGAAGTCGTTCCAGGCGGTGAAGAACGTGATGATCGCGGTGGTAAACACTCCCGGCATCGCCAGAGGAATGATCACCTTCCGGAAGGCTTCCCAACTGGTCGCCCCGTCTACTTGAGCCGCTTGTTCCATCTCCCAGGGAATCTGTTTGAAGAAGGCCGTCATAATCCAGATGGACAGCGGCAGGGTCAAGGAGAGATAGGGCAGGACCAGTCCGGGGATGGTGTCGAACAGACCGATTCGACGCCACAGGTCGTACAGCGGGGTCACCAGGGAGATCACCGGGAAGAAGGAGACCACCAGAGCCGTTCCGAGGATCAGCCGCCGACCGGGAAAGGCCAATCGGCTGATGGCGTAGGCGCAGAACATCGCCAGGATCACCGAGATCAAAGTCGCGCTAAGACAGACGATCAGGGAATTGCGCAGCGCTGGCAGGAAGAGCTCACGCGCGCCACCGTTGAAGATCAGGTCGTAGTTCTCCAGGCTCGGTTCCTTAGGCCAGAAATTACCGAACAGATTCTTCTCGACATCGGACTGCGACTGGGAATCTTTCAAGGACAGAGAAAGCATCCACAGCAGCGGGACCATGGTCCACAACATGATCGGGACGGCCAGGGCAAGCATGCCCCATGTCTTCTTCCTACTGGCCTCGGCTGACATGGGTCACCCTTTCCCTTCGACCAGGTCGACCTTGAAGAATCTGATGAAGACATAGGCGATGAACAGAACGCACAGGAAGAGCAGGACAGACAGAGTTGAGCCCATGCCGACCTCGACACGGCTGATGGTCTGGTCGTAGGCGAGCAGAGAGAAGGACCTGGTCCCGTCGGCACCGCCGGTCATGATGAAGATGTTGTCGAAGATGCGGAAGGCGTCCAACGTCCGGAAGAGCAGCGCAACCATGATCGCCGCCTTCATGTTGGGAAGGATGACGCGGGTGAGTACCTGGAGGAAGGTCGCACCGTCGACCTTCGCGGCTTCCTCCAGGGTGGAGTCGACCTGGGCAAGACCGGCCAGCAGGAGCAGTGACATGAATGGAGTCGTCTTCCAGATCTCCGACAGGCAGATGACCGCGAGCGCGCTCCAGGTGTCCCCGAACCAGTCGTAGGCGAGTGGGAACCGCCCGGCTGAGAGGAAGTTCAGCCAGTGGTTCGTGAATCCAGTGGTGACTCTGAATCCGTAGAGCCAGGCGAACCCGGAGACGACGGTGATGATCGAGTAGGGAAGGAGCACGATGGTACGTAGTGCTTTGCGAGGAAAGACGATCCGGTGCATGACCATCGCGATGATCATGCCGAGAACGAGTTCCACGATAACGGTGACAGCAGTAATGGCCAGGGTGACCATGATCGCTTTTCCGAATTCGACATCGGTCAGCGCTGTGAAGTAATTGTTCGCCCCGATGAATTCACGACTTTGAGGGTCGGTGAGCCGGTAGGAGAAGAAAGAAGTCCATATCGCTTGCAGGATGGGATAGGCAGTGACGGCCACCATGATGACAAAAGCCGGTCCGGCAAGCTTCCACCCCAGAAGATATTCCTCTCGTTTCCGTTTCGCTCGTTTCACCGACGGCTGGGCGTTCTTCCCTTTGCCGGAGGGCTCCATTCCGGCAGGGGTTTCGGTTTCGGCAGTCATAGGAGAGCCCTTCCCTGCAGAACCGCTTTGATCTTCTCTTCGGCCTTCGCTCCGATGACCTCCGGGTCAATGGCGTGAGGCGGACTGTACGTCCGATAGATGGCGGTGGAGATGTCCCCGTAGTACTGGGATCGGGGTCGTGCTGCGGCAGCGTCCAACGAGTCACGGATCATCGAGGCCATCGGGTATTTCTCGAGGATCTCCGGGTCCAAGTAGACGGCGCGTCGTGCTGCAGGGTTGCCGCTGCCCGACATGTAGAGCTTCTGCCGTGGCGCATCGGT
Organism: Austwickia chelonae; assembly: GCF_003391095.1. NCBI lineage: Bacteria > Bacillati > Actinomycetota > Actinomycetes > Micrococcales > Dermatophilaceae > Austwickia > Austwickia chelonae. The sequence goes on from NZ_CP031447.1 coordinate 2,189,788, forward strand.
CAGGCAGCTGATGGCTTTCCAGGCTTTCTGTTGCTTCGTGCTGGCCCTGTTGACGCCCAGGACGATACCGCCCAGCGGTGGCTTCGATTCCTTGTCCGCAACGGTCCTGGGATATCTGGCCCAGCCCAGATCTTGCGCAGCTTGCGGGTTCTTCTCCTGAAGCGCAGTCCACACATAAGGCCAGTTGACGAGGAAGCCGCCGTTCTTGTCATCGGAGAAGAGGTCGAGGGAGACCGGTTCGTCGTTCGCGCCCATGGCGGGTCCCCCCACATCACGCTCGTCGATCTTCTTGATGATCTTCGCGGCTTTCTTTCCTGCTTCTCCACCAAGCCCCAGCTCCATGTTCTTGGGATCGGCGGGATATTTCTCGATGATCCGTCCACCCGCTCCTTCGATGAGGGAGTTCACCCAGACGGTGTAGCCCTCGTAGGGTTTGCTCTGCACTGCCACGGTTCGGCGTTGTTCCGCTGCTACGTCGATCAATTGGTCCCAGGTCACGGGTTTGGTGAGATCCAATCCCGCTTTCAGCGCCACCGATTTTCGGTACCACAACAGTTGCGTGTTCGCCCATAGCGGTACGCCGACGAGCTCGTTCTTCCAGGTGGAGGAGTCGACAGCCGAGGTGACGACGTCTTCGGTGAACCCGGCCCGTAATGATTCAGGGACCCGTTCCAAATAGCCCGGCTCGGCGAATTCAGAAACGAAGGCCGGATCTACGGACATGATGTCCATGGAGGCGTCGTCGGCAGCCAATCTTCTGAGCAGTTGTTGGCGTTGATCGCTGGCACTGTTGGGAAGCATCACGACTTTGATCGAGTACTCCCCGCCCGAGGCTTGTGAGCATTCCTTGGCAAGTTGGGCCTGGCCACCTCGCGTCGGGTCGGTGTTCCCTCGATCAGGGTTGATGTACCAGACGAGTTCATGCGCCGGCGGTGCGCTTGAACACGCAACTGCATTGACGCCCACCAAGAGGGCAACGGTGGCGACGGCTGTCGCTCGCCCGGTCAGGTGGCTTCTACGCATCACGTCTCCTCGGACCTGGCAGCACGGTCCGGGAGCGGGTCGTGCTGGATCGCCTCTTTCGCGGATCAGCTCTACGGCAGCTCGGGCACCCCACTGTGCGCGACGCTCCCCTTCACCCTGCCATCGCCGAAGCCCCGACGCACGAGACCCGCCGCATCCGGCGCGTCGGAGATTCTCCATGACCTTGCGAAGCAGGCTTCCGGGGTGCAGTGCTCCCGGCATGAGAGCCGAAGGTCCCACATCGGACGACCTGCGGGGAAGCGTTCTGAGGCACCTCGGAGCGGCATACCCTGAAGGGGTACGGCGGCTGATATCGGGCCTCTCGTGAGGCTGCGCATCAGTTGTCCCGCCACCCCGGTGGTGCCGCCCGCCTGCGGCACCGATCCGGGCCCCGAAGGCAGAGGAGAAGATGATGAGCGACTTCGTGTACGAAGATCTATTGCCGATCGGCGACGATCCGACCCCTTATCGGAAGTTGAGCGACGACGGAGTTCGAACGATTTCCGGCCCAGATGGGCGAACCTTCCTTCAGATCGCCCCGGAGGCGCTCACTCTGTTGGCTCAGACCGCCATGCATGACATCGCCCACTATCTGCGTCCGGCTCATCTCCAGCAGCTACGGACCATCATGGACGACCCTGAGGCCAGCGACAATGACAAGTTCGTCGCTCTCGATCTGCTGAAGAACGCCAATATCTCGGCCGGTGATGTCCTGCCGATGTGTCAGGACACCGGGACAGCGATCGTGATGGGCAAGCGTGGACAGCACGTTCTGACCGAAGGCACGGACGAAGAGCCGATCAGCCGTGGGGTGTACGAGGCCTACACCAAGCTCAATCTGCGCTATTCGCAGAACGCACCGGTGACCATGTTCGAGGAGAAGAACACCGGGAACAACCTTCCGGCCCAGATCGAGTTGTATGCCGACACCGCGCCAGGACACGAGAACACTTACAAGTTCCTGTTCATGGCCAAGGGCGGCGGCAGCGCCAATAAGTCCTATCTCTTCCAGGAGACCAAGGCCATTCTCAACCCTGAAGCAATCAGGAGCTTCCTCAGGGAGAAGATTTCTTCACTCGGCACAGCAGCCTGCCCGCCGTATCATCTGGCCATCGTCATCGGTGGCACATCTGCCGAATTTGCTTTGAAGAGTGCAAAATATGCATCAGCAAAATATCTCGATGAATTGCCTACCAAAGGAAATGCCGCCACCGGACGAGGCTTCCGGGATCTCGATATGGAACACAAGGTTCTCGAGCTGACTCGAGAACTAGGAATCGGAGCCCAGTTCGGCGGTAAGTACTTCTGTCACGATGTACGCGTGATCCGCCTTCCTCGTCATGGCGCTTCCCTGCCGGTGGCAATCGCCGTGTCCTGCTCCGCAGACCGACAGTGCCGGGGGAAGATCACGCCTGAGGGGGTCTTCATCGAGCAGCTCGAGTTCGAACCTGCGAAGTACCTACCTGAAGTCATCGACGATGATCTGCCCGATCAAGGCGATGACGTAGTCCGGATCGATCTGTCTCGTCCGATGCCGGAAATCCTGCACGAGCTCTCACAGCATCCCATCAGGACAAGGGTCTCCCTCACCGGAACCTTGGTCGTGGGCAGGGATATCGCCCACGCCAAGATCAAGGAGCGGTTGGACGCCGGCGAAGAGATGCCTCAGTACATGAAGGACCACCCGGTGTACTACGCCGGCCCCGCCAAGACACCGGAGGGCATGCCCTCTGGCTCTTTCGGACCGACCACGGCAGGCCGGATGGACTCATATGTGGATCAGTTCCAGGCAGCAGGCGGTTCGATGATCATGCTGGCCAAGGGAAACAGGTCGAAGCAGGTCACGGATGCCTGCGCCAACCACGGCGGTTTCTACCTGGGATCGATCGGTGGGCCGGCAGCGCGCCTTGCCCAGGATTGCATCAAGAAGGTAGAGGTGTTGGAATATCCCGAGCTCGGCATGGAAGCTGTCTGGAAGATTGAAGTCGAAGATTTCCCTGCTTTCATCGTCGTTGATGACAAGGGAAATGACTTCTTCGCCACGGTTGGCCCGAAAAGCATTCAGCGCACCATCCCCACCCGGCCAGGCCTGGAAGATCAGGGCCGTGGCCCCGACTCCGGAACGGTGAAGTGACTTCAAGGATTCCTCAGAAGCTGGCCGGCAGCGCCGCTGCAACAAGCCGGCCAGCTTCTCCTGCCCAGGCTTGGGCAGCTCTGCGTGCTGGCAACGATCGTTTCGTCGCAGGCACACCGGAACGTCCTAATCAGAATGCAGCCAGACGAGGCGAGATCGTAGGGGGGCAGGCCCCCTTCGCGGTTTTCTTCGGCTGCGGGGATTCCCGTGTCGCTGCGGAAGTGATCTTCGACCAGGGGCTGGGCGATCTCTTCGTCGTCCGCACAGCTGGACACATCTTGAGTGATGGCGTGCTCGGGTCCCTCGAATTCGCTGTCGAGGAACTCTCCGTACCGCTCATCGTGGTTCTCGGCCACGACTCCTGCGGCGCGGTCAAGGCAGCCATCAGGCATTACAACGATGCGTCGATGCCCAAGGGGTACATCCGAGACATCGTCGAAAGAGTTACGCCCAGCGTGATCGCTGCGCACCGCGCGGGTGCCACCACCACTGACGAGGTGGAGGTCGAGCATGTGCGTCAGACGCTGCACCTCATCTATGAACGTTCGCAACTCATCAGGAACACCGTTGATCGAGGCCAATGCGCCATCATCGGGTTGACCTACGCGCTGGCCGAGGGACATGCCACCGTTGTGGACTATCTCGGAGTGATCACCGAGTGATTCCTGGATCTCGGCCGTCGCCCTCCGGTGATTCCAGAGTGGGGACGACCGAAATCTGCTTGACCTGAAGAGGTTCGCGCGGTTCAGGAGGAGAGCGTCAGCCGGGCGCGCACCACACTTGCGAGCTGATCAGCTGCTTCTTGAGCACGTTCCTGAGTATCAGCTTCGACCATCACCCTCACCAAGGGCTCGGTTCCCGACTTACGTAGGAGAACCCTGCCCGAGCTACCGAACTGGGCCTCGATCTCCCGAACGGCTTGCTGTACTCCTTCGTCGCTCTGGACCCGGTCCTTGTCGACGCCCTTGACGTTGATGAGCACCTGGGGAAGACGGTGCATCACCGAAGCCAGATCGGCAAGGCTACGTCCTGACTCCACTACCCGTGCGGCGATCGCCAACGCGGTGAGGACGCCATCGCCGGTCGTCCCGTGGTCAGACATGATGACGTGTCCGGACTGTTCTCCACCCAGGGAGTAGCTCCCGGACCGCATGTCCTCCAGCACATAGCGGTCGCCGACTGCCGTCTGACGGATCACGATCTGTTCGCGCTCCATCGCCTGGATGAGACCGAGGTTGCTCATCACGGTGATGACCAGAGTGTCGTCGACGAGTCGGCCTTGTTCACGAAGGCTCAACGCCAGGATCGCCATGATCTGATCGCCGTCGACGATGCTGCCTTCAGCATCGACGGCCAGGCACCGGTCGGCGTCGCCGTCCCAGGCGAACCCGAGGTCCGCTCCTCGAGCGACAACAGCTTCTTGGAGCCGTTCGAGGTGGGTCGAACCGTATCCATCGTTGATGTTCAGACCGTCAGGAGAGGTCCCGATCTCGTCCACCGTGGCGCCGGCACGCTTGAAGACCTCCGGCCCGACCTCGCTGGCAGCTCCATGTGCGGCGTCGACGACGACGTGCAATCCGTCCAAGCGGGTGGAGACGCTGGTGAGTAGGTGCTCAATATAGAATTCCGTGCCTTCTGGGAAAGGTCTGATCCGCCCAACACCAGCCCCGAGAGGGCGTTCCACCCAAGGCTCCCCCATACGCGTGCTGATCGCGTCCTCGGTGGCATCGCTGAGTTTGTGCCCACCCTTGCCGAGGAATTTGATGCCATTGTCCGGCATTGCGTTGTGAGAGGCCGACAGGACTGCGCCCATAGAAGCACTCATCCGAGCGGTCAGGTAGGCGATGGCCGGTGTCGGCAGAACGCCTGCATCAAGGACATCGACCCCAGCAGAAGCGAAACCTGCACAGACAGCAGCCCCCAGGAATTCACCTGAAGCCCGGGTGTCCCGGCCTACGACAGCGACGGCCCGATGCCCACCGAAAGCTCCGCGGTCTCCCAGGGCTCGTGCAGCTGCTACGGACAGGTTCAGTGCCAGATCAGCGGTCAGGTCCTTATTAGCGAGGCCACGAACCCCGTCGGTACCGAACAGACGTGCTCCCATTAGCAGCGTTTCCCCTTCTTGTCCCAGTGAGGCGCGCGATTTACTGCACCAATCTAGCGGGCTGTTCGGAAAAGTGACCGGCCGGTACTCTTCCGCCTGCGAAAAAACTTGAGTTGCAACAGGGGTCGCGTCCGCACCATGGTGCGGACGCGACCCCTGAGACGAGAACGCGCACTATTAATGAAGCGTAGCTCTTCCCCGAAATCGGGATATCGACCAACATCTTCTCGACGAGCAGGCTGCTTCTGATTTCGCGTGAGCAGCCGCACGGCACGGACACGTGAAATCGAATATTCTGCCCGGGATATCCTGTTGTCGATCTGCGGTTGCGGAAATCAGCGCTTGGAGTACTGAGGTGCCTTACGCGCCTTCTTGAGACCGGCCTTCTTGCGCTCGGGAACGCGAGCGTCCCGGGTCAGGAAGCCGGCCTTCTTCAGCGCCGGACGGTTCAGCTCGGCGTCGACCTCGTTCAGGCTGCGAGCCACACCGAGACGGACTGCCCCGGCCTGTCCGGAGGGCCCACCACCGTGGACGCGCACGAGCACATCGTACGAGCCATCGAGTTCGAGCACCTTCAGAGGCTCGTTAACGATCTGCTGGTGGACCTTGTTCGGGAAGTAGTCTTCCAGGGAACGGCCGTTGATCTTCCATTCCCCAGTACCCGGGACGATACGAACGCGAGCAATGGCCTGCTTGCGACGCCCGGTCGCAGAGCCCGGCGCGGATGCAGACGGACGCTGCACCGGAGCTTCAAGGTTGGCATCGGACTCAGTGGTGTATTCGGACAGCGCGGGCTCGTCGAGCTCGAGCTCAGTGGTGATGTCGGACACGGTTCTCCTCGTGTTCTGGGCGTCAGGTCAGCGCAAAGCTGATTACTGCGCGACCTGCGAAATCTCGAAGGGCACCGGCTTCTGAGCCTGGTGAGGGTGGGTGGTGCCCGCGTACACCTTCAGCTTGCTCAGCTGCTGACGCGCGAGGGAGTTCTTGGGGAGCATTCCCCGAATCGCCTTCTCGACAGCGCGCTCCGGCGACTTGGCCATGAGCTCGGTGTAGGAGGTGGAGCGGAGTCCGCCCGGGTAACCCGAGTGGTGGTAAGCCTTCTTCTGCGCCAGCTTTGAGCCGGTCAGCGCGACCTTGTCAGCGTTGATGATGATGACGAAGTCGCCGGTGTCGATGTGCGGCGCGAAGGTCGGCTTGTGCTTGCCGCGCAGCAGAACCGCGGCCTGCGACGCGAGACGGCCGAGAACTACGTCCGTCGCGTCGATGACATGCCAGGCCCGGTCGACGTCGCCCGGCTTAGGGGTGTAAGTACGCACGGAACAGCCTTGCTTTCTCTCGTGATTGCTCAGCGTGGGGTCGTGCGGGCGTCGCTCTCGCGTCCGGCCCTGCGCGACCGTGAGGCCGCAAATGCACAACATGTCAAGAATACCGGCGCTCAAGGAATGACCAAAACTTCACCCATAAAGCCCTGACATTGCCATTCGTCATAACTACAGCTCCCGCGCGAGCATCTGCACAGGTTTTATGCAGAGAAATTGTGCAGCACGCTACGCTTAATCATGCTTCCTTCCACGGACTCCCCCACTGTTCTCCCCGAGGAACCCAACACCCAGCCCCCGGTCGATACTCAAGCGCTACGCGTCCTAGCGCACCCGTTACGTTCCCGTTTACTTTCGGAGCTACGTGCGTTAGGCCCGTCGACCTCCGCCGAACTCGCCAGAACCCTCAAGACCAACACCGGAGCGACCAGTTACCACCTGCGCAGACTCGAAAAGGCAGGCTTGGTGGTCGATACCGGTGATGGCGTTGGACGACAACGCATGTGGCGCGCACAGACTGAAGGCCGCGCCGTAGAGACCCCCACCGACGACGAGAACGTCGAGGCAGCCATGGATTGGTTGGCACGTGACTACGTCCAACACTTCTCGGACAAAGCGCAGGAATGGATCACACACTCGTCCGAGTGGTCCCCCGATTGGCAGGAGTCCACCGGACTCGATGACCATCTCGTCCTGGTCAGCAGTGAACAGTTAGCTTCGTTACGTGAAGAAATCTCGGAATTGCTGGCACGGCACCGGAGAGTCGGTGCAGGAAATCCTCAAGCTAAACGTGTCGTGGTCTACGTAGCGGCTTTGCCAGTCGACCGGCCCAACCGCTTCTAGGCATGAGGCTTAGCCCAAATACCGTTCAGTTAGTGTCGTCGAACGGTGATGGTGGTGTCGTCGTCGGGCTGAGGCGGGGTGGTCTTCGTGATCAGGCGTGTTGTGGCAAAGAGGGAAAAGCGCCCTGGCTGGCAATGGTCTAGCTGTACTGATCGGGGGCGTTGGTCAACTGGCTGATCGGTGGTTGGTTCTTGCAGGCTGGGTGTGGTCGGTGGTGATTGTAGTAGTGGATCCAGCCAGCCAGTGCTTGGCGGCGTTCGTGTTCAGATGAGTAGCAGCGGGTGTAGACCCGGCCGTCGGCCAGGGTGTGGTGGAAGTGTTCGATTTTGCCGTTGGTTTGGGACCGGTAGAGGCGGGTTTTCCTCGCGGTGATGCCGAGCTGGTCGCAGACCGTGGCCCAGAGGTCGGATCTGTAGGCCGAGCCGTTGTCGGACAGGACACCTTCGATGGTGACGCCGCGGGCTGTAACCCAGTCGACTGCTCTGGCAAGGACCCCGGTTGCGGTCATCGCGGTTTCGTCGTCGTGGACCTCGGAGTAGACCAGCCGGGAGTGGTCGTCGACGAGCGCAGGGGACGAAGGCGTAGCCGAGGATCGGCTCGTAACGCTCTTTCCTGGGCCGGCCGGAGGCGGCCCAGTTCCGGCCGCCCTGCTGCTTGCCCAGGAACCGCCAGCCGCCGCCGTCGGGAATGTTGCCCAACTTCTTCACATCGACATGAACCAACGATCCGGGGTGGTCGTGCTCGTAAATGTCTCACCGGCTCACCAGTGGCCCGGTCAACACCTGACAATCGATTCAACCCGCCAGCGGCGAGGACCCGGTAGACCCGCCAGGGTGCGACCCGACCCTGGCGGCGAGCTGGACAGAGCCTTGGGGCAACCACAGTCGCAGCGACACAACCCGGGAGGTGACCTGCTTGCTGGTCCTTGTTCGGCGAGGAGTACGGACGCGATGACCCATCCGGCATCGGCTCCCCGGCCCGGTCACGATCAGCCCAGCGTTTGACCGTTGGCCACGAGCACTGGAACCTTGCGGCGACCTCGAAGATCGGAACATGCTGCTCGACCACCAACCGGGCAACCGGCAAACGGGCGCGCGGAGTCAGGGCTGCGTTAACGTGAGACACCAGAGGGCCTTCCCGGACGGTGAGAGATGTCGCAATCCCCACTCAACCAGCAAGATCCTCCCTCGCGTCATCACACGCTCGGACCACACTCGATCAACCAACGCGTCCGATCAGTACAACTAGTCAGCGTCTGCGGGCAATGTGCGTACTGATCTAGCCGTCTGGGCCCTCGCCGCAAGTTCGTGGTCATCGGGATAGAGCACCTCTTCCAATACCAGCCCGTAAGGGGGCATGACAGTCACCTCGGAATTCCGCTCGCCAGATGTCAACACCGACTTGGCCCAACCGAGCTCTTTTCGGCCTTCGGCTGCCGGGATGACCGCTCCAACCAAAGAACGCACCATTGAATGGCAGAAAGCATCGGCGATGACCGTCGCTTCAAGAACGTTATCGGCAGTTCGCGTCCAGGAGTATTTCTTCAGATGCCGGATAGTGGTAGCGCCTTCACGTTTCTTACAGAAAGCAGCGAAATCAGCTAGCCCCTCCAGCGACCGCGCCTCGTTCTCAAGCCTACTGAGATCCAGCTCTCGACGGTAGAACACCGTGTCATGCCGGCGTAACGGATCCCTGCTACTTGAGAGATCTGCTATCCGGTATGAGTACCGCCGTTGTATCGCCGAGAATCTGGCATCGAAACCGGGTGGTGCGACCTTGACGGAGTGAATGACGATATCTGTAGGAAGAACCCCTGCCAGCCTGGTCAGGGCAGCTTCAGCTGGATTCCGTTCCGAACGTCCGGGGAGCTTCTCATAAGATTTACGAGGGATATCTACGTGTGCTACGGCACCTCGTGCATGCACTCCAGCATCGGTACGCCCTGCGATGGTGAGTTTCGATACCTCTGCGCGAAGAATCGTGTTCAACGCGCGACTCAATTCGCCCTGTACGGTACGTAGACCGGGTTGCACAGCCCAACCAGAGAAGTCAGTACCGTCATAGGCGAAGTCCAATCGCAATCTCACAGCTGAGAAACTTCCTTCCTGAAGCTCACCTTCAACATTCATGCTTTCCTCCGTCTGTATTTCTCTCGCGTCCGTCTCCTCAAAAACGTTCAGGGGCGTTATTGCACTGGCCAGTGCAATAACGCCCCTGAACGGAGAACAGGGCGAGCCTGTCATACAGGCTCGATACGAAGGTCAGGCCTTCTCCTCATCCTTAGCTGCACGCTTCGTCGCAGCCTCGGCTTCCTTCACCGTGGCTACCTTCGGCGAGTAGGGCTCACGGACGAGCTCGATCACAGCCATCGGTGCGTTGTCACCCTTGCGGGGTCCAATCTTGGTGATACGGGTGTAACCGCCCGGGCGCTCAGCCATGTCCGGCGCGATCTCGGTGAAGAGTCGGTGTACAACGCTCTTGTCCCGAACCACGGTCAGCACACGGCGGCGTGCGTGCAGGTCACCGCGCTTGGAGAAGGTGATCATCCTCTCCGCGAGCGGACGCAGCCGCTTGGCTTTGGCCTCGGTGGTCGTGATCTTGTCGTGCTCGAACAATGCTGTAGCCAGGTTCGCCAGCATGAGCCGTTCGTGCGCAGGACCGCCGCCGAGGCGAGGTCCCTTCGTGGGGGTAGGCATGAGATCTCCTGTGGGTCTGCTGACCGACCCGCATGACTGCGGTCAGTCGCTGATATCGGTCAGTACTGCTCGTCCTCGGCAAAAGCCGAGTCCTCGTCGTCGTCGTAACGATCGACGATTGCTGCAGGGTCGAATCCGGGCGGACTGTCTTTGAGAGCCAGTCCCATCCCGACGAGCTTGGCTTTTACCTCGTCGATCGATTTCGCACCGAAGTTACGAATGTCGAGCAGGTCGGCTTCGCTGCGCCCGACAAGCTCTCCTACGGTATGAATGCCCTCACGTTTGAGGCAGTTGTATGAGCGCACCGTGAGATCGAGGTCTTCGATCGGCAATGCGAGATCTGCTGCCAGAGCTGCATCTGTGGGCGAGGGGCCCATGTCGATGCCTTCGGCTTCAACATTCAGTTCCCTTGCCAACCCAAAGAGCTCCACAAGAGTCTTTCCGGCAGAAGCCAGAGCATCCCTGGGTGCCATCGAGTTCTTCGTTTCGACATCGACTACCAGCTTGTCGAAGTCCGTACGCTGCTCGACACGAGTGGCTTCCACTCGGTAGGTCACGGTCAACACCGGCGAATAGATCGAGTCCACCGGGATACGGCCGATCTCTTGGTCCCCGGACTTATTCTGATGAGCCGAGACGTAGCCGCGACCGCGTTCAACGGTGAGCTCCATCTCGATCTTGGCTTTCTCATTGAGCGTGGCCAAGTGCAGATCCGGGTTGTGCACCTCGACCCCAGCAGGGGGCGCAATGTCAGCAGCCGTCACGGCTCCAGGTCCCTGCTTACGCAGGTACATGACGACAGGCTCGTCATGTTCGCTAGAGACGACGAGCCCCTTGATGTTCAAGATGAGCTCAGTGACATCTTCTTTCACACCCGGAATAGTGGTGAACTCATGCAGCACACCATCAATCCGAATACTTGTCACTGCAGCACCCGGGATGCTGGAGAGCAACGTCCGGCGAAGCGAGTTGCCAAGCGTGTAACCGAATCCCGGCTCAAGTGGCTCGATGACGAACCTGGAGCGCGAGTCTGAGAGGACCTCCTCAGAGAGGATGGGCCGCTGTGCAATAAGCACGTCCGTATCCTTCCCGTGAACCACCGCTATATGAAGTTCACGCATGCCGGGCCCTGCCCCCGGCGCTGCGCCGCGTCTCTGTCCACGCAACGCACCTGTAAGTCACGCACAGAGATCTACTGGTTATCCGTCTGTGAACCTCTGAGCTCTTCTGACCCAGAAATTCTCGCTGTATAAAGCCAGGTCTCTGCTGTTAGCGATGTCACTGCTCAAGGGATGGGCACATGCCTGAAGGCCTGTGCCCATCCCTTGTCAGTCAAGACAGTTCGCGCACTGGTCCTGCCCAGGATCTGAGCAGTGTTCAGATGAAGAACAGTCCATGTCGAACTCGCCGATGATCAGTTCTTCGAGTAGAGCTCGACGATCAGCTGCTCAGTGAGCACCGTGTCGATCTGTTCCCGAACAGGAAGCTGATGGATGAGAATCTGCAGTGTCCCAGGAACAACCTTCATCCAAGCAGGAACCGGACGCTCGCCGTAAGTCTGTCGCGCCAGCTCGATCGGGAAGGTCTCCCTACTCTTGGGACGAACATCAATGATGTCGTACTGGCTGACCCGGTAACTCGGGACATCAACGCGGGTCCCGTTGACCAGGAAGTGCCCGTGAGTCACTAGCTGTCGTGCCGCTCGACGGGTGCGGGCAAGCCCCGCACGGTAAATCACGTTGTCGAGCCGAGACTCAAGGATCTGCAGGAGGTTCTCGCCGGTCTTACCGGACTTCCGTACTGCTTCCTCGTAGTAACCGCGGAACTGCTTCTCCATCACGCCGTAAGTGAAGCGAGCTTTCTGCTTCTCCTGGAGCTGGTGAAGATATTCCTTCTCCTGGATACGGCCACGTCCGTGCTGTCCAGGGGGGAAGGGGCGGTTCTCAAAGTTCTTGTCGCCACCGACAAGGTCGGTCTTCAGGCGGCGAGACTTCTTGGTGATTGGGCCGGTGTAACGAGCCATGGTGTCGTTCTCTCCTTGTCTTCGCTACTCGCAGCTCAAACGCGGCGACGCTTGGGCGGGCGGACACCGTTATGGGGAGTCGGCGTGACATCGCTGATGGCACCGACTTCCAGGCCAGTCGCGGTCAGCGACCGAATCGCTGTCTCACGTCCCGAGCCAGGGCCCTTCACGAAGACGTCCACCTTCCGCATTCCGTGCTCCATAGCGCGACGCGCAGCTGCTTCAGCTGCCATCTGCGCGGCAAAGGGCGTGGACTTACGGGATCCCTTGAAGCCGACCTGCCCGGCAGAGGCCCAGGAGATAACAGCTCCCGTGGGATCGGTGATAGACACGATCGTGTTGTTGAACGTGCTCTTGATGTGAGCGTGCCCGTGGGCAACGTTTTTCTTCTCCTTGCGGCGCACCTTTTTGGCGCCCGCGGCCATGCGGCTCTTCGGAGGCATGTAGTGATCTCCTGCGTGCGAAGTGTGTGATCTAGCTGTTGCGCGTGGTCTTCGAAAAGGCCGACCTGGCTTGCTTACTGTTGTCTAACGACTTCAGCCAGGGCTTTCTGTCGGCTCCAGTCCGGTTGAGGCAAGATGTCTCAGCCCCAGATCCCAAAGACGACGTATCGGTAGGTTTACTCTTCAGTCCACATGAGTGGCACGAAGAATTACCTACCAGCCTTCTTCTTTCCGGCGACGGTGCGCTTCGGGCCCTTGCGCGTACGCGCGTTGGTCTTCGTGCGCTGTCCACGCACCGGAAGCCCTCGGCGGTGCCGAAGTCCCTGGTAGCTTCCGATCTCCACCTTGCGACGGATGTCAGCCGCCACTTCACGGCGCAGGTCTCCCTCGAGCTTGAAGTTACCTTCGAGGAAGTCACGCAGATTGACGAGATCGGTCTCGGTGAGGTCCTTCACGCGAGTGGACGGATCCACCCCAGCAGCTTCAACAGCCTGCTTTGCGCGAGTACGCCCCACGCCGAAGATGTAAGTGAGTGCGATCTCCACGCGCTTTTCGCGCGGCAGGTCGACTCCTACAAGACGTGCCATTCGGTACGAATCTCCTGATCAGTACGGAGGTCTGGAGCAACACCGTCCCAACTACTGTTGGTCCTCAGCCTCCGCGCCAAGGGTGACATCCGGAATCGTAGCTCCGGGGCCGGGTGTTGCAGATGTGCGATTTTGTCGCGTCACTTGAGTAGATCAAACGACGACGCGCAAGAAATCTGGTAGATCAGCCCTGACGCTGCTTGTGACGCAGGTTCTCGCAGATCACCATGACTCGCCCGTTACGGCGGATCACCTTGCACTTGTCGCAGATCTTCTTGACGCTGGGCTGAACCTTCATCTGCCTGCTGTCTTCAGATCTGGGTCCAGAGAGACTCACTAGCCACTTGGGAAACGAGTCCTTTGAACCTGGTGGTTTGGAATTGGCGCTTGCTCCGTCACCAAGATGACGATGCAAACAACTAACGGGTGCCGCTCAACGGTAACGGAACACGATACGGCCCCGAGACAGGTCGTAGGGGCTCAACTCGACGACCACCCGGTCCTCAGGAAGGATCCGGATGTAGTGCTGACGCATCTTGCCCGAGATGTGAGCGAGAACCTTGTGACCGTTGGAAAGCTCCACCCGAAACATTGCGTTCGGCAGAGCTTCGACGATCGTTCCCTCGATCTCGATGACACCGTCCTTCTTGGCCATGTCCTCCGCAATCCGTTTAGCTCATCGTTCAGTGCTGAACGATCAAGCACCGTCCGGGCAAACCCGGCTGTCTGGTAGCTCCTGACTACAAGCTGGACTCTAGGCTGACGCCGTTGTCATTCCTTGAACCGCCCCATGGAGAGGCTGGCAGCTTGAAGACATAAAGGTACCGAAGGTTCAGTCTAGTGCAGCTGCCCAGGAAGATGAAATCACCACGCAACTCGCTGGTTTGCACCTCGACTCGACTGATCGCTAGCGATCAGTCGAGTCCTCCGAACCTCACGCCCATCGATTCAAGTCTGGATTTTCCGCCGTCCTCAGCAGTGAGAACCCATACTCCTGCACTTGTCACAGCAACGGTGTGCTCCCAATGTGCAGCGAGTCCACCGTCTCTGGTCACGACTGTCCAACCATCACCCAGAACGACAGTCTCAGCCGACCCAACAGCAACCATGGGCTCAATAGCGATTGTGGCTCCTTCGCAGATTTTCGGAGTCCGCCCCTTGATCCGATAGTTGTACACATCGGGAGCCATGTGCATTTCTCGCCCGATACCGTGACCGGTATACCCGTCAACGATGGAGAGATCTAGATCATGCAGATCAGAGAGGCGGTCCACCTCGTCTTCGATTGCGCCCCCCACATCGTTCAGAACGCCGCCAACCTTCAGCGCTGCGATTCCAGCCCATAAAGATGACTCCGTTGAATCCATCAAAGCCAGCGATTGCTCTGAAGCAGAAGCTTTTCCGCCCACAATAAAAGTTACCGCAGAGTCACCGTGCCAACCATCCAGAATCGCGCCACAGTCGACTGAGACCAGGTCACCTTCTGCAAGCAGAGTATTACTCGGTATGCCGTGAACAACGGCTTCATTCACGCTGACACAAAGCGTGTGCCTATAACCAGGAACTCCAGGAAAAGATGGCGTAGCCCCCTTGGATAAGATTACTGAACGCGCAAGTTCATCTAGCTCGATTATCGCCATGCCCGCGCGAGCCTGTTGTTGGACAGCAGCCAAGGCAGATTGCACGACAAGTCCAGCACGTCGCATTGATCTAATCTGGTCTACGCTCTTGGCTTCTAGCACTTCACGTCGCCCGAACATTAGCGTTCCACCTCTCTTTGAGGGCGAGGTGGCCGAGGAGACTCGACAGCCAAAACCTCCATGCACCTGCTGAATACGTCGTCCACACTTCCCATGCCATCGACTTCCCTCAGCAGACCACGCGATCGAGCCATCTCCGAGATCGGGATAGTCTCAGACTTATAGACCTTCATTCTCTCTCTGATGACATCCTCATTGTCATCTGCGCGCCCCTCAATCTGAGATCGCTTCAACAGTCTCGATACCAAGATGTCATCAGGGACGACAAGCTCAATCACATGATCTAGATCAAGATCCTGCTGCCAATGAAATTCACGAAGAGCCCATGTCTGCTCCACAGTACGAGGATATCCATCTAGAAGGTATCCCTGTCTCGCATCTTCTTTCTGGAGTCGATCGAAAACGATCTCATTTGTTACCTCATCGGGAACAAAATGGCCAGATTCAATAATTGACTGAACCCTTTTCCCTAGAGAGGTCTGCTCTCTAATATGAGTTCGAAAGATATCGCCTGTTGAAATTGCTGGAATCCTCAAGGCCGCTGAGATTCGGGCGGCCTGGGTGCCCTTACCAGCCCCCGGGGGTCCAAGAAGCAATAGTCGCAACGCTGAGTCTCCTTCCGAAAGCGCCGATCAGCATCCACTGATCCCGCACATCTCGACGGGAATCCTAGTACGTTCTTCAGATGCTCCGCGCTCATACACACGCAATAGTGCGGAACGCCACGGGCAGGATCCTCTTCATGAAGAGAACCCTGCCCGGAGAGCAAGCGCCTCAGCGCAAGAAACCTTCGTAGTGTCGCTGTTGCAGTTGAGATTCAATCTGCTTCACCGTTTCGAGCCCAACACCCACGATGATCAACAGGGAAGTTCCCCCGAAAGGAAAATTCTGATCCGCATTGAGCATCACAAAAGCCACGATCGGTATCAGTGAGATGATCGCCAAATACAGAGCGCCAGGAACTGTGATCCGATTCAGAACGTAGCGAAGATACTCTGCAGTGGGACGACCTGCCCTATACCCAGGTATGAAACCACCATAACGCTTCATATTGTCTGCGACCTCGTCAGGATTAAACGAGATCGAAACATAAAAGAACGTGAATAGGATAATCAAAGCAGTATAGAGACCGATGTGGATCGGACTATGCTGAGAGACAACATTTGCCTCCAGCCAGTTCACCCAGTCCGGACGCTCCGCACTTGCCCTCTGGAACTGAACAATCAATCCAGGGATAGCGAGCAGGGAGGAAGCGAAAATCACAGGAATAACTCCAGCTTGATTCACCTTAAGCGGAATGTACGTAGTAGTTCCACCGTACATTCGCCTTCCGACCATGCGCTTGGCATAAGTGACTGGAACTCTTCGCTGGCATTGCTCAACGAAAACGACAGCAGCGATGATGGCCAATCCGATGATAATCACCAGAAGGAAGGTACCCCATTTACCATCACGCTCTTTGATCGACCAAAGAGAGCTTGGGAAACGTGCCGCAATCGAGGTGAAGATAAGCAAAGACATCCCGTTGCCGATGCCTCGCTCAGTGATGAGCTCACCCATCCACATGATCAGACCGGTCCCCGCCGCCATCGTAAGAACCATGATGACCGGCGTCCACCAGTTACTGTCAGCCATGATGTTGAGACAGTTCCCCCCGAAGAGCGCCTGGGGGTTGTGCGCAAAAGTGACGAACGTGGATGCTTGAAGAAAAGCTAGCGCAATAGTCAGATAGCGCGTGTACTGAGTAAGCTTCGACTGCCCCGACTGCCCTTCCTGCTTAAGGGTTTCGAATCGAGGGATCACAACAGTGAGAAGCTGAACGATAATACTCGCAGTGATATACGGCATAATGCCGAGTGCGAAAATTGAGAGCTGCAACAGCGCGCCACCGCTGAACAAGTCAGCTAGGCCGAGAAGCTGGTTTGCTCCCCCACCATGGTCCTGACATTTTTGCACTTCTTTATAGCTAATTCCCGGCGTTGGCACGAAAGAGCCGAGCCTGAAGATAGCCATGATGAAGAACGTGAAAAGGAGCTTCTTACGCAGATCGGGCGTTTTGAACGCTCGGGCGAAGGCCGTGAGCACGAATCCTCCTGGTGAGGGGTGCGCGCCATCCATCCGTAGAAAGCTGGCGTGCTTAACATCTCTGGGGACGATAACACCCCGGGTCCGGTCTACCCGGCACCCGGGGTGTTATGTGGCAGTCGCTTCCTGTCCCGGGCTCGTCAGAGCTGCGTTACGGTTCCGCCAGCTGCCTCGATCTTTTCCTTCGCAGACGCAGAGAACTTGTGCGCCGAGATGTTCACCTTCACACTGATCTCGCCGTCACCGAGAACCTTGACCAGGTGACCGGAACGCACTGCGCCCTTGTCGACAAGGTTCGCAACTGTGATGTCTCCGCCCTCAGGGAAGAGCATCGAGAGGCGGTCGAGGTTGACCACCTGGTACTCGGTGCGGAAGGGGTTCTTGAACCCCCGCAGCTTCGGCAAACGCATATGAAGGGGCATCTGCCCACCTTCGAAGCGCTCCGGAACCTGGTAACGGGCCTTCGTACCCTTTGTTCCTCGACCAGCAGTCTTACCCTTGCTTCCCTCACCGCGCCCGACACGAGTCTTAGCGGTCTTGGCACCAGGAGCAGGACGCAGGTGGTGCACCTTAAGCGTGTGGCCGGTCGCCTTCTCTTCGGAAGGCTTGTCATGAGCTGCCATGGTCAGTCAACCTCCTCGACGGTCACCAGGTGCATGACCGTCCGGACCATTCCACGAATTTCGGGACGGTCTTCCTTGACGACGCAGTCTCCGATGCGCTTCAGGCCCAGAGTGCGCAAGGTCTCACGCTGGTTCTGTTTTCCACCGATCTCAGAACGAATCTGAGTCACCTTCAGACGAGCCATCACGCACCAGCTCCAGCAGCACGAGCCCTGAGCAACGCTGCCGGGGCAACGTCCTCAAGAGGAAGACCGCGGCGGGCGGCTACGCTCTCGGGGCGCTCAAGACCCTTAAGCGCCTCAACTGTCGCATGAACGATGTTAATCGCATTGTCAGAGCCCAAAGACTTAGACAACACATCGCTGATTCCGGCGCATTCCAACACTGCACGAACCGGGCCACCAGCAATGACACCAGTACCAGGTGCCGCAGGACGCAGCAAAACCACACCTGCAGCTGCTTCTCCCTGGACAGGGTGAGGAATAGTTCCTTGAATACGAGGAACCTTGAAGAAAGCCTTCTTAGCTTCCTCTACACCCTTGGCAATAGCTGCAGGAACTTCCTTGGCCTTGCCGTAACCGACGCCAACGGTTCCTTCACCGTCTCCTACCACGACTAGCGCGGTGAAGCTGAAGCGACGTCCACCTTTGACAACCTTCGAGACACGGTTAATCGTGACGACTCGCTCGACGTACTGGTTACGGGCGTCATCCTGCCCGCCCCGGCGGTTGTCACGGTCGCGACCACGACGGTCGCCTCGCTCGTTGCGGTCGCCGCCGGCACGGTCGGAGCCACCGGCGGCACCGGCGCCAGTGCCTCGGCGCTGGGGTCCAGCCATCAGTCGATCCTCTTCTCGTAGTTCATAGTCATGACAGCCATCACAACGCCAGCCCGCCCTCGCGCGCACCGTCAGCGATAGCTGCGATACGTCCGTGGTATTTGTTGCCACCGCGGTCGAAGACCACCGATGAGATGCCAGCGTCCTTCGCACGCTGAGCAAGCAACTCGCCGACCTTCTTAGCCTTGGCGGTCTTGTCACCATCCATGGCGCGCAAGTCAGCTTCCATCGTCGAAGCCGATGCCAACGTTTTGCCGACGACGTCATCAACAATCTGAACGAAGACGTGACGCGATGAACGAGTCACTACCATACGCGGCTGCTGAGCAGTACCGGAGATCTTCTTCCGCAAACGGAAGTGACGCCGGGTGCGTGCAGCGGCCTTGCTTTTTCCGCGCTTGACGATCATGGCCATGACTTACTTACCAGCCTTTCCGACCTTGCGGCGGATAACCTCGCCGGCGTAACGCACACCCTTACCCTTGTAGGGATCAGGCTTGCGCAGCTTGCGAATGTTGGCCGCGATTTCACCCACAAGCTGTTTGTCGATGCCAGCAACGCTAAATTTCGTCGGGCCCTCAACAGCAAAGGTGATACCGGCCGGCGGCTCCACAACAATGGGGTGGCTGTACCCCAATGCAAACTCAAGGTTTGAGCCCTTTGCCAGCACGCGATAACCCGTGCCCTGAATCTCCAGCTTCTTTTCATAGCCACTCGTGACGCCAATGATCATGTTATTGATCAGCGTACGAGTCAGCCCATGCAAAGAACGTGACATCCGCTCGTCGTTGGGACGTGAGACCTGCACGGTCCCATCGTCGCCACGCGCCACCGTAATCGGCTCGCGCACATGAATGCTGAGCTCGCCCTTGGGCCCTTTGACGCGTACGTCCTGGCCTTCGATGGTCACTTCGACGCCGGATGGCACGGAGACAGGGAGTCGTCCGATTCGGGACATGTCTTCTCCTCCTTGGTTTCCGTCACCAGACGTAGGCGAGGACTTCCCCGCCAACGCCCTTAGCCGCCGCCTGCTTGTCCGTCAGAAGACCTGAGGACGTGGAGATGATCGCCACGCCGAGGCCACCGAGAACCTTGGGCAGATTCGTCGACTTCGCGTAGACCCGAAGCCCGGGTTTACTCACGCGGCGCACGCCAGCGATAGAGCGTTCCCGGTTCGGGCCGTACTTAAGGTCAATGATGAGCGTCTTGCCCACCGTCGCCTCTTCTACACGCCAACTTGCGATATATCCCTCTTTTTGAAGGATTTCCGCAATGTTGGACTTCAACTTTGAAAACGGCATCGACACAGTGTCGTGGTGTGCCGAATTGGCGTTCCGGACGCGCGTCAGCATGTCCGCGATCGGGTCGGTCATGGTCATTGGGCTTCTCCGCCCTTCCTCACCGGGGTTTCACCTTCCGCACTGAGCGCGGAGCGACCTACGGTGTAGAAGCTTGTTGTCTCGATTACCAGCTGCTCTTGGTGACGCCGGGCAGCTCACCACGGTGTGCCATCTCCCGAAGGCAGACACGGCACAGGCCGAACTTCCGGTACACCGAGTGAGGGCGTCCACACTTCTGGCATCGGGTGTAGGCACGTACCTTGAACTTAGGCTTGGCGTTCGCTTTGTTGATCAGCGCAGTCTTAGCCACGATCAGTTCTCCTTGAACGGGAAGCCGAGGTGGCGAAGCAACGCACGGCCTTCGTCGTCATTCGTTGCGGTAGTGACGATGGTGATATCCATCCCACGCACGCGATCGATTCGGTCCTGGTCGATCTCGTAGAACATCGACTGTTCGTTGAGACCGAAGGTGTAGTTACCACGACCGTCGAACTGCTTAGGCGACAAGCCGCGGAAGTCACGGATCCGGGGCAATGCCACGGTGACCAGTCGGTCCAAGAATTCCCACATGCGGTCACCACGCAGAGTTGCATGGCATCCGATAGGCATTCCCTCACGCAGTTTGAACTGAGCAATCGATTTGCGAGCTTTAGTGACCAGAGGCTTCTGACCAGTGATAGCAGTCAGATCCCGAACTGCACCCTCAATCAGCTTGCTGTCACGGGCCGCTTCGCCGACACCCATGTTGACAACAACCTTGGTCACGCCCGGAACCTGCATTACGTTTCCGTAAGCAAACTCCTGCTGGAGTGCCGTCCGGATTTCCTCGCGGTAGCGCAGCTTAAGACGAGCCTGAGGAACAGAAATCATGTTCTCGGACATCACAGGTCCTTCCCGGAACGCACCGACATCCGCACACGCTGCGTCTTGGTACGCCCGTTACGCTCAACCGTCTCGACGCGCATCTTGATCCGGGTCGGAGACTTTGTCTCAGGGTCCACAATCGCAACATTGCTCACGTGGATAGGCGCTTCCGCGTGGATGATTCCACCAGCTCGTGATCCACTGGCGGTAGCTCCAGGCTTCACATGCTTAGTCATTCGGTTGACTCCCTCGACCAATACTCGATTGGTCTCAGGAAAAACCTCGATAACCTTGCCCTGCTTGCCTCGGTCGCCACCCTTGTCCTGTTTGCGACCAGTGATGACCTGAACCAGGTCACCCTTCTTAATCTTCATCTTGGCCATGGCCTCAGAGCACCTCCGGGGCGAGCGAGATGATCTTCATGAACTTCTTCTCACGCAGCTCTCGCCCTACCGGGCCGAAAATACGCGTGCCTCTCGGATCGCCGTCGTTCTTGAGAATGACAGCTGCATTCTCATCGAATTTGATGTAGGAACCATCGGGCCGGCGGCGTTCTTTCTTCGTGCGAACGATAACGGCCTTGACAACGTCACCCTTTTTGACGTTTCCACCCGGAATGGCGTCTTTCACCGTGGCAACGATGACGTCTCCCACACCGGCGTACCGCCGACCAGAGCCTCCGAGAACACGGATGCAGAGAATCTCCTTTGCACCCGTGTTGTCGGCGACACGCAGTCGCGACTCCTGCTGAATCACTTCTCACTCCTGTCGTCGCGCTGGTTCTCTCCGCCTTAATACGGTCGAGCCTTGCGGAACGGATCTTGGGGTTCGTGGTGGGGCCAGAAATATTCTTCTCGCCCCACCACGGGAGGCTTACTTAGCGCGCTCGAGAATCTCCACAACCCGCCACCTCTTGGTAGCGGACAGCGGACGAGTCTCCATCAACAGCACGCGGTCACCGACACCACATTCATTCTGGGCATCGTGCGCCTTCAACTTGCTGGTTCGACGCATGACCTTGCCGTAGAGAGGATGCTTCACACGGTCTTCAACTTCAACGACGACAGTCTTGTCCATCTTGTCGCTGACCACATAGCCCTGGGCCGTCTTACGAGCGCTGCGCTCCAAGGCCTCCACCGTGCTCTCCTTGTTCTCAGCCATTACTCGGCCCCTCCGATGTTCAGCTCACGCTCGCGCATGATCGTGTAGATCCGGGCGATGTCGCGCCGCACTGCACGCAACCGGCCGTGGCTTTCGAGCTGCCCGGTCGCCGACTGGAACCGAAGGTTGAAAAGCTCTTCCTTCGCTTTGCGAAGTTCATCAACCAACTTCTCGTCCGAGAGCTCACGCAGGGCTTCAGGAGCAAGGTCCTTGGAACCGATCGCCATCAGTTGTCACCACCCTCACGCCGAACGAAACGGCACTTCATCGGGAGCTTATGCATCGCAAGACGCATGGCCTCCCGTGCAACCTCCTCGGACACACCAGAAAGCTCGAACATGACTCGGCCTGGCTTCACATTGGCCACCCACCACTCAGGAGATCCTTTACCAGATCCCATCCGAGTTTCTGCGGGCTTTTTCGTCAGCGGACGGTCCGGGTAGATATTGATCCAGACCTTTCCGCCACGCTTGATGTATCGCGTCATAGCGATACGAGCAGACTCGATCTGTCGATTGGTGACATACGCAGGTTCCATAGCCTGGATGCCAAACTCACCGAAGGCGATCGTGGTTCCGCCCTTGGCTTTCCCGTGTCGATCCGGGTGGTGCTGCTTACGGTGTTTGACTCGACGCGGAATCAGCATCAGGATTCAGCCCCTTCAGAAACAGGCGCCGGAGCCTCCGCAGCAGCGGAAGCGTTGGCAGCTGCAGACTCATTGCTTTGACGCTGGCCGCGGTCGCCGCCCTGACGACGTCCTCGAGACGGACGATCCCCACGGTCGCCGCGTGCTCCACGCGACGGGCGTCCAGGAGCGGCAGCCTGCTGAGCCGCGAGCTCCTTAGCGGTCATGTCGCCCTTGTAAATCCACACCTTCACGCCAATACGACCGAAAGTGGTTTTTGCTTCATAGAAGCCGTAGTCGATCTGAGCCCGCAACGTGTGAAGCGGAACCCGCCCTTCGCGGTAGAACTCGGAACGGCTCATTTCCGCGCCGCCCAGACGACCGGAACACTGAACTCGGATGCCCTTCGCCCCAGCTCGCAGCGAAGACTGCATTCCCTTACGCATAGCGCGACGGAAAGAGACTCGGGCTGACAGCTGTTCAGCGATCCCCTGAGCAACGAGCTGAGCATCCATCTCAGGGTTCTTCACCTCGAGGATGTTTAGCTGAACCTGCTTTCCGGTGAGCTTCTCGAGCTCGCTCCGGATACGGTCAGCCTCTGCTCCACGACGCCCAATGACGATTCCAGGGCGCGCAGTATGGATATCGACTCGTACTCGATCACGAGTACGCTCGATTTCCACCTTGCTGATACCAGCGCGCTCCATACCGGTGGACATCAGACGACGAATAGCTACGTCTTCCTTGACATAGTCACGGTAACGCTGACCGTTCTTCGTGCTGTCCGCGAACCAACGGCTCTTGTGGTCAGTCGTGATACCAAGCCGGAAGCCGTGCGGGTTAACTTTCTGACCCATCAGCGGGCACCTCCCTTGTTCTCCAACTGGCTCACGACAAGCGTGATATGACAGGTCCGCTTATTGATCCGGTAAGCACGCCCCTGAGCTCGAGGCTGAAATCGCTTCATTGTGGGGCCCTCATCGACATAAGCCGAGCTGATGAAGAGCTGGCCCTCATCGAAGGTCATCGCAGACTTATCCGCCTGGAAGCGTGCATTGGCAATCGCCGATGCAAGCAGCTTGCGAACAGGCTCGCTCGCCGACTGAGGCGCGAACTGCAGCACTGCCAGTGCTTCTACCGCTCGCTTTCCACGAACGAGGTCCACGACACGGCGTGCCTTCATGGGCGTGACGCGCACATTGCGCGCCTGCGCCTTGGCTTCCATCACGTTGTCCTTGCTGTCAGTAGGCATCAGCGACGACGCCCCTTCTTGTCGTCCTTCACGTGACCCTTGAACGTCCGGGTCGGTGCAAACTCGCCGAGCTTGTGTCCGACCATGGACTCAGTCACAAACACCGGAACGTGCTTACGTCCGTCGTGCACCGCAAACGTGTGTCCAAGAAAATCTGGTGCAATCACAGAGCGACGCGACCACGTCTTAATGACGTTCTTACTTCCGGTCTCGTTAGCGACATCCACCTTCTTCTGCAGGTGGTCATCGATGAAAGGGCCCTTCTTCAGGCTACGCGGCATGTCTCCAGGCTCCTATCAGCGCTTCTTGCCGGTCCGGCGACGACGGACTATCAGTTTGTCGCTTTCCTTCTTCGGGTGCCGGGTACGACCCTCAGGCTGACCCCACGGGCTCACCGGGTTACGGCCACCGGAAGTACGACCCTCACCACCACCGTGCGGGTGGTCGACCGGGTTCATAACCACGCCTCGGACGGTGGGTCGCTTACCCTTCCAACGCATACGGCCAGCTTTACCCCAGTTGATGTTGCTCTGCTCGGCGTTGCCGACCTCGCCAACAGTGGCACGGCAACGGACATCAACGTTACGGATTTCACCGGACGGCATACGCAGCTGAGCGTACGGTCCGTCCTTCGCCACAAGCTGCACACGCGCACCAGCACTACGTGCGATCTTGGCACCGCCTCCAGGACGAAGCTCAATCGCGTGAATAACCGTACCGACAGGGATGTTGCGCATCGGCATGTTGTTGCCAGGCTTGATGTCTGCGCCGGGACCGTTTTCGATCCGGTCGCCCTGCTGCAGCTTGTTCGGCGCCAAGATGTATCGCTTTTCACCGTCTGCGTAGTGCAGCAACGCAATACGAGCGGTGCGGTTGGGGTCGTACTCGATGTGTGCGACCTTGGCAGGAATGCCGTCCTTATCGTGACGGCGGAAGTCGATCACCCGGTAGGCACGTTTGTGCCCACCTCCAATGTGACGTGTCGTGATACGCCCCTGGTTGTTGCGGCCACCGGTCTTTGCCAGCGGGCGAACAAGGGACTTCTCCGGCGTGGAGCGTGTGATCTCGACAAAGTCGGCCACGCTCGCGCCGCGACGCCCCGGGGTCGTCGGCTTGTATTTGCGGATACCCATTGTCTAGTCCTTCGTCCTCGTAGCTTAGGCGCTCGCCGTGCCGAAGATGTCGATCGAGCCTTCCCTAAGCGTGACGATTGCGCGCTTTGTGTCCTTGCGACGACCGACTCCGAACCGCGTACGACGGGCTTTACCCTGACGGTTCAAGGTGTTCACCGAAGCGACCTTGACATTGAATACACGCTCGACAGCGATCTTGATCTCAGTTTTGTTGGCACGAGGGTCAACGACAAACGTGTATTTGCCTTCGTCCATCAGGCCGTATGACTTCTCAGAAACGACCGGCGCGATGAGGATGTCGTGCGGGTCCTTGTTCAGGATGCTCACTTGCTCTGCTCCTCGTCCTTAACGACCTTGACCGGGCCAGTGATGAAGGAACGGAGAGCGGCTTCCGAGAAGACGATGTCGTCCGCACACAGCACGTCATAGGTGTTCAGCTGGTCAGCAGCCAGGCAGTGCACCGCAGCGATGTTCCGGACGCTACGGAGCGAGACCTCTTCGTCGCGGCCAAGGACCACGAGGAGGTTGCGGCGCTCTGTCAACTTGTTGAGGAGAGCAACGGCGACCTTGGTCGACGGCGCCTCTCCCTCAACGAAACTGCTCACGCAGTGGATCCGGCCATGACGTGCACGGTCAGAAAGGGCTCCACGAAGAGCAGCAGCCTTCATCTTCTTGGGGGTGCGCTGAGAGTAATCCCGCGGCTGGGGCCCGTGGACAGTGCCACCGCCAGCAAACTGCGGTGCACGAGTCGATCCCTGGCGAGCCCGACCAGTTCCCTTCTGGCGGTAGGGCTTCTTACCGCCACCCCGCACCTCGCCACGCGTTTTTGTAGCGTGCGTTCCCTGGCGAGCCGCCGCAAGCTGGGCAACTACAACCTGATGGATCAGAGGAACATTCGTCTGGGCGTCGAAAAGCTCAGAAGGGAGCTCGATTGAGCCGTTCTTCTGGCCGTCGGCGTTAAGGATATCGATGGTCGTCATGTCGTCAGGCTCCCTTGGCAGCCGTGCGAACGAGGACGACGCCGCCACGGGGCCCAGGAACGGCACCCTTGATGAGCAGCAGGCCCTTCTCGGCGTCCACGGCGTGGATCGTCAGGTTCTGCGTGGTCTGGCGGACTCCACCCATGCGACCAGCCATCCGGACGCCCTTGAAGACACGTGCCGGAGTAGCACAGGCGCCGATCGAGCCCGGCTTGCGGTGGTTACGGTGGGCACCGTGTGAAGCGCTGACACCGGCAAAGCCGTGACGCTTCATCACACCGGCGAAGCCCTTACCCTTGGTCGTCCCAGAAACGTCGACCTTGGCGCCAGCTTCAAAAGCTTCGACCGTCAACTCTTGGCCAAGGGTGTATTCGTCTGCGTTCGCAGTGCGGATTTCCACCAGATAACGACGGGGAGTAACTCCCGCCTTGGTGAAGTGCCCCGTCTCCGGCTTGTTGACCTTACGAGGGTCAATTGCGCCGAAGCCGAGCTGGACAGCGCCGTAGCCATCGGTCTCGGGAGTGCGGACCTGGGTCACGACGCACGGACCGGCCTTGATGACGGTCACGGGCACGAGGCGGTTCTCGGCGTCCCAGACCTGGGTCATCCCGAGCTTCTCGCCCAGCACGCCGGTGACGGTGCGCTCAGCAGCGTTAGTCATGGGTGCGTCCTTCAGAGCTTGATCTCGATGTTCACGTCAGCCGGCAGGTCGAGACGCATCAGCGAGTCGACTGCCTTGGGCGTCGGATCGACGATGTCGATCAGACGCTTGTGCGTGCGCATCTCGAAGTGCTCGCGGCTGTCCTTGTACTTGTGTGGTGACCGGATGACGACGAAGACGTTCTTCTCCGTCGGGAGCGGCACTGGGCCCACCACCGTGGCGCCGGCGCGGGTGACCGTGTCGACAATCTTGCGCGCCGAGCTGTCGATGACCTCGTGGTCGTACGACTTCAGCCGGATGCGGATCTTCTGTCCCGCCATCGCTTCGTCTGACTCTCTCTCGTCGTTCCACTTATTCTGTGTTCGATGTGGATATCGATCCGACCCCCGCGGTCGGGCGTGTCGCCCTACCGACAGAGAGCACAGAACACCCACTTGGGGCTCCGTTGTCATCTCAATACCACTGGTCCTGACCCAGCCCTCGGCTCAGGACCAGCGCACGAACAAAATTCGTGGCAGCTAGTAACCTCTGTTCGAGGGACCGCGGCACAGCCTTAGAGGCGGCCCACGTGTCAAGCAACCTGTCTATAGTGCCAGAAGTGAACCCCTTAGGACAAATCGCGTCCCACAAATCAATATGGAGCGCAGCGCAACCTGCTCGGGCGCCCCGTCCGATTATTTTTCGTCACCCCTGGAGGATCCCTTGAAGGTCGGGTTTGTCACCCAGTACTACACACCCGAGCGAGGCGCCGCAGCACTGCCAGGCGTCATAGCGTCTGCGCTCGCTCGCCGCGGCCATGAAGTGAAAGTAGTAACCGCTTTCCCGAATTACCCCGATTCTCAAGTATATGCGGGATATCAGCAAAGCTGGCACCGCCAAGAAGAGATCGAGGGAGTCATCGTCCATCGAGCCCCGCACTACTTAAGCCACGACGACCGCGCCCTACGACGCATCGGCACCTACAGCACATTCGCTGCCACTGCCACTGTCCACGCACTCCGACACCTCAAAGATGTGGACGCAGTCTGGGTGCACTCCAGCCCCGCCACTGCTGCAGCACCAGCGATGGCTCTACGAGCGCGATTCGGCATCCCGTACGTGCTGCACATCCAGGACATATGGCCAGAAACAGTGACTGCGAGCGGGTTCGTCTCGGAAGGGACTTCACGGAAACTGGAAGCTGGCATACATCCCTTTACGGACCGCACTTATCGTCTCGCTTCTTCCGTTCAAGTTACTTCTCCAGGAATGATAAATAGGGTCAGGCTACGAGGAATACCCGAAGAAAAAATTGGATTCATACCGAATTGGTGCAATGAAGGGGCTTTCCGGCCTCTCCCCTGCAGCGCATCAATAAAAGATGAGCTCGGAATCGACAGGCCTTTCACCGTCATGTACGCCGGAGCAATGGGCGAAGTGCAAGGACTAGATACCGTTCTAGACGCCGCGAGCCTTCTTCGAGACCAGACAGAGATCGGCTTCGCCCTGATTGGCACAGGAGTCGCCCGACCCCGGCTCGAAGAAAGAGTCCATACAGAAGACATTCCCAACGTTCGCTTCATCGATCCTCAGCCCTTCGAGCAAATGGCCGAGGTAATGTCAGCTGCCGAGATGCAGCTGATCATCCTCAAAGATCTCCCCGTCTACCGACTGACTCTGCCCAGCAAAACTCAGGCAACCATGTCGGCAGGGCAACCCATGTTGGTGTCTGCCGCTGGTGATATTGCAGATATCGTGGATAGATACGCCACAGGCATCACATGCACCCCAGGTTCAGCACAAGCCCTGGCAGACGCGGTTATGCGCTCGTACAACGCTACTCCTGAGACCAGAGCCCTGTGGGCCAGCAACGCACGACGCGCATATGAAGAGCACTTCTGCGAAGAACGTGGTGTCGCCGCTATTGAAAGCGCGCTAGAAGCGGCTGTCACCAAAAGCCTGAACTAGTAGCCGCAAACATATGAGTGAGGGTCGAGGCTAACAGCCTCGACCCTCACTCATATCACTACGCAAGGTCACTTGCGCAGAAAAAGACCCATCAAATCACTTGATGATCTTGGTGACGCGGCCAGCACCCACGGTACGTCCACCCTCACGGATAGCGAACTTCAGGCCCTCTTCCATAGCGATGGGCTGGATGAGGTCGACTTTCATCTCAGTGTTGTCGCCAGGCATAACCATCTCTGTGCCCTCAGGAAGATGCACAACACCAGTCACGTCCGTGGTACGGAAGTAGAACTGAGGACGGTAGTTGTCGTAGAACGGCGTGTGCCGACCGCCCTCATCCTTGGACAGGATGTAGACGTTGCCTTCAAACTCCGTGTGCGGTGTGATCGAAGCAGGCTTGCACACAACCTGACCACGCTCGACCTCTTCACGCTTGATACCGCGAAGCAGCAGACCGACGTTCTCACCCGCACGACCCTCGTCCAGCAACTTACGGAACATCTCGATGCCCGTAACAGTGGTCTTGTGGGTCTTGTCATGGATACCGACGATCTCGACCTCCTCGTTCACCTTGAGGATGCCACGCTCGATACGGCCAGTAACGACCGTACCGCGACCGGTGATCGTGAAAACGTCCTCGATCGGCATGAGGAACGGCTTCTCGGTCTCACGCTGCGGCTCAGGGATGTAATCGTCAACCGCAGTCATGAGCTCAACGATGGCCTTGCCCCACTCAGCATCGCCCTCGAGCGCCTTCAGAGCGGAAACCTTGACAACCGGGAGGTCGTCGCCGGGGAACTCGTAGGACGAGAGGAGCTCACGAACCTCCATCTCGACAAGCTCAAGGATTTCCTCGTCGTCGACCATGTCGGTCTTGTTGAGAGCCACGACGATGTAGGGAACGCCAACCTGGCGAGCCAGGAGAACGTGTTCCTTCGTCTGAGGCATCGGACCGTCGGTCGCCGCGACCACGAGGATCGCGCCGTCCATCTGGGCCGCACCGGTGATCATGTTCTTCACGTAGTCGGCGTGACCGGGGCAGTCGACGTGAGCGTAGTGGCGCGTCTCGGTCTGGTACTCAACGTGAGCGATCGAGATCGTGATACCGCGCTGCCGCTCCTCAGGCGCCTTGTCGATCTCGTCGAACGGCGTGAAGGGGTTCAGTTCCGGGTACTGGTCGTGCAGAACCTTGGTAATAGCCGCCGTCAGCGTCGTCTTGCCGTGGTCGATGTGACCAATGGTGCCGATGTTGACGTGCGGCTTGGTCCGCTCGAACTTCGCCTTCGCCACTGGGGTCCTCCTGTTGGACTTGGTGTTCTAACGCCGTACGCCAGGGTGGACGTGGCGACGTATTACTTCGGGGGGAAATACTGCTGTTTGACGCAAAGGTCGTCAGCGGGTCAGTCTACCCGCCTCACTCGCCCCGCATCTTCTTGATGATCTCATCCGCCACGTTCCGCGGAACCTCCGCGTACGAGTCGAACTGCATGGTGTAGTTGGCCCTGCCCTGCGTCTTTGAACGGAGGTCTCCGACGTAACCGAACATCTCCGACAAGGGCACAAGAGCGCGTACCGACTTAGCACCACTGATGTCGTCCATGGACTGGATATGTCCACGGCGGCTGTTCAAGTCACCGATGACGTCGCCCATGTAATCCTCAGGCGTACGAACCTCGACAGCCATCATCGGCTCGAGCAGAACCGGCTCTGCCTTACGCACGGCTTCCTTCAAGACCATAGATCCCGCGATCTTGAAGGCCATTTCCGAGGAGTCGACGTCATGGTAGGCGCCGTCCAGCAGCGTAGCTTTGATACCCACCAACGGATAACCAGCAAGTACGCCCACCTGCATAGCGTCCTTGATTCCGTGGTCGACGCTCGGAATGTACTCGCGAGGAATACGGCCACCAGTGACCGCATTCTTGAACTCGTACATCTCGCCCTCGGTGGTCTCGAGAGGCTCGATGGTCACCTGAACCTTGGCATACTGACCAGATCCACCGGTCTGCTTCTTGTGCGTGTACTCAGCCTTCTCCACCTTGCGGCGAATAGTCTCACGGTAAGCCACCTGCGGTTTACCGACGTTGGCCTCAACCTTAAACTCGCGCCGCATACGGTCAACAAGGATATCTAGGTGGAGTTCCCCCATACCCTTAATAATCGTCTGGCCGGTCTCTTGATCCAACTCGACCTGGAAGGTCGGGTCTTCTTCTGCGAGCTTCTGGATAGCCGTAGAGAGCTTTTCCTGGTCGCCCTTGGTCTTCGGCTCAATCGCAACGTTGATAACCGGGTCCGGGAACGTCATCGACTCAAGAACGACATGATCATTCAAGTCACACAGAGTGTCGCCGGTCGTGGTGTCCTTAAGACCGATCATCGCGTAAATATGGCCAGCGGAGACCGAGTCGACAGGGTTCTCTTTGTTCGCATGCATCTGGAAGAGCTTCCCGATGCGTTCCTTCTTCTGCTTTGTCGAGTTGTAAACAGGCTGCCCGCCAGCAATGTGACCGGAATAAACCCGCACATAGGTCAAGCGGCCAAAGAAGGGGTGGCTGACAACTTTGAATGCCAGCGCTGCGAATGGCTCAGAAGCATCCGAGTGTCGGATAACTTCCTTCGTCTCGTCTTTCGGGTCGTGGCCGACCATTGCCGGAACATCCAAGGGCGCAGGCAGGTAATCAACGACCGCATCAAGCATGGGCTGTACGCCCTTGTTCTTGAACGCCGAACCACAGAATACGGGGTACGCCTCACCAGCGATCGTCAGCTTCCGGATGCCGGCTTTCAGTTCTTCAACTGTCAGCTCTTCGCCCTCAAGGTACTTCTCCATGAGAGAGTCATCGGACTCGGCAACCTTTTCAACGAGTTCCTGACGGTACTGCTCCGCCTGCTCGAGGAGATCCTCGGGAATCTCCTCAATGCTGTAGTCCTCGCCCTTCTGCACGTCACCGTGCCAGACGAAGGCCTTCATGCTCATGAGGTCGACCATGCCAGCAAAAGTGCTCTCAGCACCGATGGGGATCTGCATCACCAACGGGGTTGCCCCAAGACGATCGATAATCGTCCTGACCGTGAAGAAGAAGTCAGCGCCAAGCTTGTCCATCTTGTTCACGAAACAGATGCGCGGAACGTTGTACTTGTCCGCCTGCCGCCACACCGTCTCGGACTGAGGCTCGACACCCTCCTTCCCGTCGAAAACTGCTACCGCGCCGTCCAGAACACGCAGTGACCGCTCCACTTCGACAGTGAAGTCGACGTGGCCAGGTGTGTCGATGATGTTGACCTGGTGGTCTTTCCAGAAACAGGTGGTGGCAGCCGAGGTAATGGTGATACCTCGTTCTGCTTCCTGCTCCATCCAGTCCATCGTCGACGCACCATCGTGCGTCTCACCGATCTTGTAGTTGATACCGGTGTAGAACAGGATGCGCTCGGTGACAGTCGTCTTGCCGGCGTCGATGTGCGCCATGATGCCGATATTGCGAACCTTCGAAAGGTTCGTGAGGACATCCAGTGCCACTAGATCTCTCGTCTCGTCTCGTTGCGATAGTGGTCGTCGTTTCGGTGCCGCTTTTTACTGCCTGGCACCGAGAGCGCCCTGCGGCTCACAAGGAGCGAGCCGCAGGGCCTCGAGGTACTTACCAGCGGTAGTGCGCAAAAGCCTTGTTGGATTCGGCCATCTTGTGCGTGTCCTCACGCTTCTTCACGGATGCACCCAAGCCGTTGCTGGCGTCGAGGATCTCGTTCATGAGTCGTTCGGTCATGGTCTTCTCACGACGCTGACGGCTGTAGCCAACGAGCCAACGAAGAGCCAACGTCGTGGAGCGTCCCTGCCGCACCTCGACAGGAACCTGATAGGTCGCACCACCAACACGACGGCTACGAACCTCAAGTGTCGGCTTCACATTGTCGAGCGCACGCTTCAACGTGACAACCGGATCAGTACCGGTCTTCTCACGGCAACCTTCGAGTGCGCCGTATACGATTCGTTCGGCGATCGACTTCTTACCGTCGAGGAGAATCTTGTTCACAAGCTGGGTAACCAGCGGCGACCCGTAAACCGGGTCCACGACCAGGGGACGTTTCGGAGCGGGGCCTTTGCGAGGCATTACTTCTTCTCCCTCTTCGCGCCGTAACGGCTGCGGGCCTGCTGCCGATTCTTCACACCCTGGGTATCAAGCGACCCACGGATAATGCGGTAGCGGACACCCGGGAGATCCTTCACACGTCCGCCACGCACGAGCACGATCGAGTGCTCCTGCAGATTGTGACCAACGCCGGGAATGTAAGCCGTAACCTCGATGCCAGAGGTCAGCTTGACACGAGCGACCTTCCGCAGTGCCGAGTTCGGCTTCTTAGGTGTGGTGGTGTAGACGCGGGTGCAAACGCCGCGTCGCTGAGGACTGCCCTTCAGCGCAGGAGTCTTGGCCTTACTGGCCTTGTCCTGCCGTCCCTTGCGGACGAGCTGGTTGATGGTAGGCACAAACTCTCCGTGATCAATTCGTCGCGGCCAGCAGAAAGACTGCGTGACCTTCCTAGTAATCCTGTGTAGATGAAATCATCTAGACAGGTGCTCTCCCCTGCACTTTCGACATCTCCACGACTGTGCACAAAGGCTGCGTAGATAAGCCTCGGAGTACTGTCGACTGCCCGGCGAGAGGACAGCCCGGATCGCCTTTGGACCCGGTACATGCCTTTTCAGCGTACCGGGTGCACCTCTGCACTCCAAATCGCAGACTGGAAAACTTAACATTCGCTGCTTCCAGCCAGCGGCAAGCGAGTGCACCTGGCGCTGTCATCGTTGACAAGGAAATCGGTGATGTCCGGGATGAACATCTCAAACGCACATCCCGGACATCATCCGGTCGTTCAGTCCCTGTCCAACCCCAGCGAAGCATCGTCCAAGCGAACGGCTTCGCCAGTTCCCGGGCCAAAGACCGGGTAGTCGTACTGCTGGTAATCCGGCATCGCATACATCTCGGCCTTGGCCTCTTCAGTCGGCTCCACCTTGACATTGCGATACCTCGGAAGACCCGTTCCTGCGGGGATCAACTTACCGAGGATCACGTTTTCCTTCAGGCCCAACAGCGGATCGCTCTTGCCGTGGATCGCGGCGTCGGTGAGAACCCGGGTCGTCTCTTGGAACGAAGCCGCGGACAACCAGCTGTCTGTAGCCAGAGAGGCCTTCGTGATACCCATCAGTTCAGGACGCCCTGAAGCCGGTCGCCCGCCTTCAGTGACCACCCGACGGTTCTCTGTCTCGAAAGCGCCACGCTCAGCCATTGAACCCGGCAGAAGCTCAGCATCGCCAGCCTCGATGATGGTGACCCGACGGAGCATCTGACGAACGATGACCTCAATGTGTTTGTCGTGGATCGACACACCCTGTTGGCGATACACGTTCTGGACTTCGTCAACCAAGTGCATCTGCACCGCACGCGGGCCCTGGATACGCAGTACCTGTTTCGGGTCCACAGCTCCTTGGACCAGCTTGGTGCCTACAGCGACATGTTCGTCGTCAGTCACCAGAAGCCGCGCACGTTTGCTCACCGGGTAAGCGTGCTGTTCCGATCCGTCGTCAGGCGTCAACAGAATTCGACGTGCCTTATCGGTCTCTTCGATCTGGATCCGCCCGTTCGCTTCAGCGATCGGTGCCACTCCCTTCGGGGTACGTGCTTCGAAGAGCTCGACCACACGCGGAAGACCCTGCGTGATGTCGTCACCCGCGACACCACCGGTGTGGAAGGTACGCATCGTCAGCTGCGTGCCAGGCTCACCGATCGACTGAGCAGCGATGATCCCGACGGCTTCGCCGATGTCGACCAGCTTCCCGGTTGCCAGGCTCCGACCGTAACAACGCGCACATGTGCCGACATGGCTGTCACAGGTCAAGACCGAACGGACCTTCACCTTCTCCACACCCGCAGCAATCAGCTCTGCAATGACGACATCGCCCAGGTCAATGCCTGCTTCCGCCAACACCACGCCCTCTGCATCGACGATGTCCTCAGCCAGAGTCCGGGCGTACACGCTGGTTTCGACATCATCATGAATCGACAACGTGCCATCGGAGTTCTTCGTCGCGATCGGCATCGCCAATCCACGCTCAGTGCCACAGTCCTCCTCACGGATGATCACATCCTGCGAGACATCGACCAGACGACGGGTCAGGTAACCGGAGTCCGCAGTTCGCAGTGCGGTATCGGCCAATCCCTTACGAGCACCGTGAGTCGAGATGAAGAACTCGAGGACCGAAAGACCCTCACGGAAGTTCGACTTAATCGGACGCGGGATGATGTCGCCCTTCGGGTTAGACACTAGGCCTCGCATACCAGCGATCTGTCGCAGCTGCATCCAGTTACCACGCGCACCAGAGGACACCATGCGGAAGATCGGGTTTGTGCGAGGAAGATTAGTCTCCATCTCCTTAGCAACCTCGTTGGTCGCCTGGGTCCAGATCTCAATCAATTCTTGGCGACGCTCGTCATCGGTGATCAGGCCGCGTTCGTACTGAACCTGGACCTTTTCTGCCTTGGCTTCGTACCCCGCAAGGATCTCCCCCTTACGCGGCGGAGTAACCACGTCCGAGACGGACACCGTAGTACCCGAGCGCGTGGCCCAGTGGAAACCGGTCTCTTTCAAGGCGTCCAGGCTCGCGGCAACCTGCACCTTGCTGTACCGCTCAGCGAGGTCATTCACGATCGTTGACAGCCGCTTCTTGTCGACCGGGGCATCCACGAAGGAGTAGTCCAGCGGAAGCGTCCGGTTGAAGATCGCACGACCCAACGTCGTTTTCAGAGTCAGGTTGGCGACACGACCATCCTCGTCGGCCTCAGTTCCCTCAGGAAGTTCAACGCCAGCCGGCGGCACGGTGTCCATGACACGCAAAGTAATCGGCGAACCGATCTCCAGCTCACCTGCGTCAAAGGCCATCCTTGCCTCAGACTCGGTGCGGAAAGCACGCCCTGCGCCCTTACCTTCAGGCACTTCGCAGGTCAGGTGGAACAGACCGATGATCATGTCCTGTGTGGGCATGGTCACCGGACGTCCATCTGCCGGCTTAAGGATGTTGTTGCTGGACAACATGAGAATGCGCGCTTCAGCTTGCGCCTCCGAAGACAACGGCACGTGAACAGCCATCTGGTCGCCGTCGAAGTCCGCGTTGAACGCAGAACAGACCAACGGGTGAATCTGAACGGCTTTTCCTTCAACCAGTTGAGGTTCAAAGGCCTGGATACCGAGTCGGTGCAGAGTGGGAGCACGGTTGAGCAGGACCGGGTGTTCGGTGATGACCTCTTCGAGGACATCCCACACCACCGGCCGTGCCCGCTCAACCATGCGCTTAGCACTCTTGATGTTCTGCGCGTGGTCGAGGTCGACCAATCGCTTCATCACGAACGGCTTGAAGAGTTCCAAAGCCATCTGCTTAGGCAGACCGCACTGGTGCAACTTCAGCTGGGGGCCGACCACGATGACCGAACGACCTGAGTAGTCAACGCGCTTACCGAGCAGGTTCTGACGGAAACGCCCCTGCTTACCCTTCAGCATGTCGGACAAGGACTTCAGAGGCCTGTTGCCCGGTCCTGTCACCGGACGCCCACGACGTCCGTTGTCGAAGAGCGCGTCGACAGCTTCCTGAAGCATCCGCTTCTCATTGTTCACGATGATCTCAGGCGCGCCGAGATCCAAAAGGCGCTTCAGCCGGTTGTTCCGGTTGATAACCCGCCGGTAAAGGTCGTTGAGATCCGATGTGGCAAAGCGTCCGCCATCAAGCTGGACCATAGGACGCAGGTCCGGAGGAATCACAGGAACGCAATCGAGCACCATCGACACCGGGGAGTTTCCCGTCGTCTGGAAAGCAGTGACCACCCGCAGCCGCTTCAGCGCCCGAGTCTTACGCTGTCCTTTACCTGTGGCAATGATCTCCCTCAGCAGCTGCGCTTCGAGCTCGAGGTCGAAGGTCTCGAGCCGCTTCTGAAGTGCGGCTGCTCCCATCCCACCCTCGAAGTACATGCCATAGCGATCGCGCATTTCACGGTAGAGGATCTCGTCGCCCTCCAGGTCTTGGACCTTGAGGTTCTTGAACCTGTCCCACACCTGCTCGAGCCGCTCGACCTGGGCGTCCGCGCGCTTGCGGAGATTATTCATCTCACGTTCCGCACCCTCGCGAACCTTTCGACGAACGTCTCCCTTAGCGCCCTCTGCCTCCAGCTCGGCCAGGTCACTCTCCAGTTTCCGAGCGCGGTTCTCGATATCGGCGTCACGCTGATTCTCGATGACCTTCTTCTCGGACTGCAGCTGAGCTTCAAGGCTGGGCAGATCACGATGCCGCCCCTCCTCGTCAACCGAGGTGATCATGTAGGCAGCGAAGTAGATGACCTTTTCCAGGTCCTTCGGTGCCAGGTCGAGAAGATAACCCAACCGGCTCGGTACACCCTTGAAGTACCAGATATGAGTCACCGGAGCAGCGAGCTCAATATGTCCCATCCGCTCACGACGTACGCCGGAGCGGGTCACTTCCACGCCACAGCGTTCACAGATGATGCCTTTGAAGCGGACACGCTTGTACTTACCGCAGTAGCACTCCCAGTCCCGGGTCGGGCCGAAGATCTTCTCGCAGAAGAGCCCGTCCTTCTCCGGCTTCAGAGTGCGGTAGTTGATGGTCTCCGGCTTCTTGACCTCACCGTGGCTCCAGGCCCGGATGTCGTCGGCGCTTGCCAGCCCGATGCGCAACTCGTCGAAGAAGTTAACGTCCAGCACTTAGTGCTCCTCGCTTACGTTCCGTAAGTTCGTCTAGATGTCTTGTGATGCAGAGCTACTCAGACTTAGCTGAGCTAACCCCGCATATTCCGGGAACCGGATAACATTCCGGCTCCCTCGCTGCGGTCGGAAGCATTTTCAGCTACCGACCGCAGCTGGACGCGAGGGCAAACCGCCCTATACCTCTTCGACGCTGCTAGGTTCACGCCGGGACAAGTCGATGCCAAGCTCTTCAGCAGCTCGGAACACCTCCTGGTCAGGCTCACGCAGGTCGATGTGGGAACCATCGGAGGACAGAACCTCTACGTTCAAACAGAGGCTCTGCATTTCCTTGATCAGCACCTTGAACGACTCGGGGATACCCGGCTCGGGGATGTTCTCCCCCTTGACGATGGCTTCGTAGACCTTCACACGGCCAGTCACGTCATCAGACTTGATCGTCAAAAGCTCCTGCAGGGCGTAAGCGGCCCCATAAGCTTCCAACGCCCAGACTTCCATCTCACCGAAACGCTGGCCACCGAACTGGGCCTTTCCTCCGAGAGGCTGCTGAGTGATCATCGAGTACGGACCCGTGCTGCGTGCGTGGATCTTGTCATCCACCAGGTGGTGCAACTTCAGGATGTACATGTAGCCGACTGAGATCGGAGCAGGGAAAGGCTCGCCGGAGCGCCCGTCGAACAAACGCGCTTTCCCGGAAGCGCCGATGAGTCGCACGCCATCACGCGTCGGCAGCGTCGAGTCGAGTAGGCCAGTGATCTCATCTTCACGGGCGCCGTCGAACACTGGCGTCGCGACCCGGGTACCGGGTGCAACTTCCCGGACCTCATCCGCGATGTTCATAGCCCACTCGGGCTCGCCCTCGATCTTCCAGCCCCTGCTGGCAGCCCACCCCAGGTGAAGCTCCATGACCTGCCCGATATTCATTCGGCCAGGAACACCCAGCGGGTTCAGGATCACGTCAACCGATGTTCCGTCCTCAAGGAACGGCATATCTTCCACCGGGACGATCTTCGAGATAACGCCCTTGTTCCCGTGACGGCCTGCGAGCTTGTCCCCATCGGTGATCTTGCGACGGTTCGCCACATAGACCCGTACCAGCTGGTTGACGCCCGGAGGAAGTTCGTCCCCATCTTCACGGTCGAAGACCTTGACGTGGATAACGGTCCCGGTCTCTCCGTGAGGGACCTTCAACGAGGTGTCACGCACCTCGCGAGCTTTCTCACCGAAGATGGCGCGCAACAGGCGCTCTTCCGGAGTCAGCTCAGTTTCTCCCTTGGGAGTGACCTTGCCAACCAGCAGGTCTCCGTCCCGGACCTCTGCACCGATACGGATAATGCCGCGTTCATCGAGATCAGCCAGAACATCCTCGGAAACGTTCGGAATATCACGAGTGATCTCCTCTGGCCCCAGCTTGGTGTCGCGAGCATCGATCTCGTGCTCCTCGATGTGAATCGAGGACAGGACATCGTCCTGCACCAGTCGCTGCGAAAGGATAATCGCGTCTTCGTAGTTGAGACCTTCCCAGGGCATGAAGGCCACGAGGAGGTTCCGTCCGAGGCTCATCTCGCCACCATCAGTGGCCGGGCCATCAGCGACAACAGCGCCGGCTTCGAGCCGCTGGCCCTCGCTGACCACCACGCGCTGGTTGTAACACGTGCCCTGGTTAGAACGCATGAACTTCGCAATGCGATAGGTCTGGTGGGTGCCGTCGTCATTGGCCACGGTCACCATGTCCGCAGCAACCGACTCGACCACGCAGCCCTGCTTCACCCGGACGACGTCCCCGGAGTCAAGAGCCGCTCGGAACTCCATTCCTGTACCAACCAGTGGCGCCTCGCTACGGACGAGCGGAACCGCCTGGCGCTGCATGTTCGCTCCCATGAGCGCGCGGTTCGCATCGTCGTGCTCGAGGAAGGGAATCAGGGCTGTGGCGGCGGAAACCATCTGACGTGCAGAAACATCCATGTAGTCGACTTCCCCGCCCGGGACGTCGATTGCTTCTCCACCCTTAGTCCGGACGAGAACCCGTTCCTCCGCGAAGTGCCCGTCCTCCGTGAGCGGCGCATTCGCCTGCGCGATGACGAACTCGTCCTCCTCGTCTGCAGACAGGTAATGCACCTCGTCGCTGACCTGTCCTTCGACCACCTTGCGGTACGGCGTCTCGATAAATCCAAAGGGATTGATCCGCCCGTAGGAAGCAAGAGAACCGATCAGACCGATGTTCGGACCTTCAGGGGTCTCGATCGGGCACATACGGCCGTAGTGCGAGGAGTGGACGTCACGGACCTCCATACCCGCGCGGTCACGTGACAGACCGCCCGGACCCAGCGCAGAAAGACGACGCTTGTGGGTGAGCCCAGCCAAGGGATTGTTCTGGTCCATGAACTGCGACAACTGGCTGGTTCCGAAGAACTCCTTGATGGAGGCGACGACCGGCCGAATGTTGATCAGGGTCTGCGGCGTGATCGCTTCGACGTCCTGCGTCGTCATACGCTCACGCACAACCCGCTCCATACGGGAAAGTCCCGTACGAACCTGGTTCTGGATCAACTCGCCAACGTTGCGCAGACGACGGTTTCCGAAGTGGTCAATGTCGTCGACCTCAACACGGACGTCAACTTCAGCGCCATGCCGAACACCCTTCAGGGACGTCTCTCCCGCGTGCAATGCGACGAGGTAGCGGATGGTCGCCACCACGTCGTCCACGGTCAAGGTAGACGAAGACAGGTCAGCGTCGATCCCGAGCTTCTTGCTGAGCTTGTACCGCCCGACCTTGGCAAGGTCATAACGCTTCGGGTTGAAGTAGAGATTGTCCAGAAGAGCCTGAGCCGCTTCCCGTGTCGGGGGCTCACCCGGCCGCAGCTTGCGGTAGATGTCAAGCAGAGCCTCGTCCTGGCCTGCGGTGTGGTCCTTCTCCAGAGTGAGTCGCATCGACTCGTATTCTCCGAAGGTCTCCAGAATCTGAGCATCTGTCCAGCCCAGGGCTTTCAACAAGACCGTGACCGATTGCTTACGCTTCCGGTCCACGCGTACACCGACCATGTCGCGTTTGTCGATCTCGAACTCAAGCCAAGCACCCCTGCTCGGGATGACCTTGGCAGAGAAGATGTCCTTGTCTGAGGTCTTGTCGACAGATTGCTCGAAATAGACGCCAGGGCTACGCACCAGCTGGCTGACCACCACTCGTTCAGTGCCATTGATCACGAAAGTTCCGCGATCTGTCATGAGCGGGAAGTCGCCCATGAACACCGTCTGGCTCTTGATCTCGCCAGTGTTGTTATTCATGAACTCAGCAGTGACGAACAGCGGTGCGCTGTAAGTCATGTCGCGTTCTTTGCACTCTTCAATGGAGTACTTCTGCTCTTCGAAACGATGGTCCCGGAAGGACAGGGACATCGATCCTGCGAAGTCTTCGATCGGGGAGATCTCCTCGAAGATCTCCTCCAGTCCAGAACGCTCAGGCACGTCGTTACGGCCAGCTTCGATCGCGTCCTCGACACGTGCCTGCCACCGCTCGTTCCCGAGCAGCCAGTCAAAGCTCTCGGTCTGCAGGGCCAAGAGGTCAGGGACCTCGAGCGGCTCACGGATCTTGGCGAACGACACCCGGCCGGAAGCGGTGAGTGCGGTGGACATCTTCTGGTTCGCAATGCGCGAGGCAGCCAAGGAGGGTCCTTCCACGGGCC
This sequence comes from Austwickia chelonae, assembly GCF_003391095.1. Classification (NCBI taxonomy): domain Bacteria; kingdom Bacillati; phylum Actinomycetota; class Actinomycetes; order Micrococcales; family Dermatophilaceae; genus Austwickia; species Austwickia chelonae. Next base: position 2,230,669 of record NZ_CP031447.1, read on the forward strand.
TTTGTCACGATAGGCGGTTTCCACGCTCACCCCGACACGCCACGTGAACCTGCTTCGACCTGGCATAAGCCACTGCTCAAGGCTCTTGCCTGAATCGGTCACAGGATCGCACGCGCATCGTCAACCATATAGAAATGGGCAGCGCAAATCAACAGCATACCGATACAGAAGCCGCAAGTCTAATCCATTCACAGGCAACCGATCCCGCTGGCTACTACAGGCCGCCAAGCCCACGCAGAGCATGGACCTGACAGGAGATGACTGCAAGCCATTGTGCTCATGAGAATGCACTGCAGTTGGTCACACGTCAAGATCCACCACAAAGGCGGGCCAGATCTCCGAAGAGATCTGGCCCGCCTTTGATATCACAAACTAACGTTCGCTGATACCAGCGAACTGTGCTCACAGCCCCGCTTCTACGGGGCCGCGATCACTTGAGCTCGACGGAGGCGCCAGCGCCCTCAAGGGCAGCCTTGGCCTTCTCCGCAGCGTCCTTGTCAACCTTCTCCAGAACCGGCTTCGGCGCACCGTCAACGAGGTCCTTGGCTTCCTTCAGGCCGAGGCTCGTCAGGGCGCGCACCTCCTTGATGACCTGGATCTTCTTGTCACCAGCGGCGGTCAGGATGACGTCGAACTCATCCTTCTCCTCCTCTGCAGCAGCGCCAGCGTCGCCTCCAGCAGCGGGGGCCATTGCCATCGCCATCGGAGCGGCTGCGGTGACCTCGAAGGTCTCCTCGAAGGCCTTGACGAACTCAGAGAGCTCGATCAGGGTCATCTCCTTGAACGCGTCGAGGAGCTCTTCAGTGCTGAGCTTGGCCATGATGGCTTCCTTCCTTGCTTCTGCCGTGAGTGGCTATGTGTGGAAATGAACTGCGACCCGAATGGGTTCAGCTCGCGTCGCCACCCTCGGCGACGTCGGCGGTGGCCTCTACATCTGCAGAGGCCGGGGTGTCCTGCGTCTCCCCTGCCGCAGCCGAGGAGACAGGCCCCTCGGCCTCGACCTTCGCGCGCAGCGCGTCGACAGTACGTGCAGCCTGCGACAGCGGTGCGGCGAAGAGGTAGACAGCCTGGCTGAGCGACGCCTTCATGGCGCCTGCCAGCTTGGCCAGCAGCACCTCGCGGGACTCGAGGTCCGCGAGCTTATTGATCTCCTCGGCCGAGAGCGTCTTACCGTCGAGGTAACCGCCCTTGATGACGAGGAGAGGGTTCGCCTTGGCGAAGTCACGCAGACTCTTGGCAGCTTCCACCGGGTCGCCCGTGATGAAGGCGATCGCAGAGGGCCCCGTCATCTTGCCCTCGAACGCCGTGACCCCGGCTTCCTTGGCAGCGATGTCGGTGAGCGTGTTCTTCACCACGGAGTACGTTCCGTTTTCACGCAGCGAGTTCCGCAGCTCCTTGAGCTGGGCCACGGTCAGACCGCGGTACTCCGTGAGAACGGCCGCATCGGACTCACGGAACTTGTCCCTGAGTTCGGCGATGGCTGCCTGCTTCTGCGGCGTTGCCATGGGGCCTCCTTCTCCTGGTGTGCCGGCACCCAGCAGCCCCACGAAAAAAGGCTCCCGGCGCAAGTCACGGGAGCCTAAAGGAACGCAAAAACGTCACCTTCGCATATCGTGGCCTGCGCCGGACACCCTAAATCGCTGTTCAGGGGCCTTCGGCTGCCTTCAGAATTAACCTGAAAGGCAGCAACCGGCGGTCATGGGTCGAAATGAATTCTACTAAGAACAGTCCCAGCAACCAAATCTGATCTAGCTAAAGAGCTCTCCACTTACTGTTGGAGGGGCTCGCTCATCGGATCCGATGAGCGAGCCCCTCCAACAATCAAGAAAAACAGATCAGCCGTTGGACTGGTCCTCGTCCATCAAGCTACGAGTCTTCGACGAGTCCAGCGGGATGCCCGGGCCCATCGTGGTCGACATCGTGGCCTTGGTGATGTAACGGCCCTTGCTGGCGGAAGGCTTCAGACGAAGAATCTCCTCCATCGCCGCAGCGTAGTTCTCGACCAGGGCCTCCTCGGAGAAAGAGGTCTTTCCGATGATGAAGTGGAGGTTACTGTGCTTGTCCACGCGGAACTCGATCTTTCCGCCCTTGATGTCGGTCACAGCCTTGGCAACATCCATCGTCACCGTTCCGGTCTTCGGGTTAGGCATCAAGCCGCGCGGGCCCAGAACCTTACCGAGGCGACCGACCTTACCCATGAGGTCCGGGGTCGCGACCACCGCGTCGAAATCAAGCCAGCCACCCTGGATCTTGGTAAGCAGCTCGTCTGATCCGACGTAGTCTGCTCCAGCTTCCTTGGCTGCTTCTGCGTTCGCGCCAGTGGCGAAAACGAGAACCCGAGCGGTCTTACCCGTCCCGTGAGGCAGGTTGACCGTGCCTCGCACCATCTGGTCAGCCTTACGAGGGTCGACACCCAACCGAAGTGCAACCTCGACAGTGGCGTCGTACTTGGTCGTGCTGGTCTCCTTGGCCAGACGCACAGCTGCCAGCGGTGCGTACAGCCGATCAGCCGAGATCTTTTCCGCTGCTGCGCGGTAAGACTTGCTGCGCTTCATGACTTCTCCTTGGATCATTTCGAAAGGAAAACGTGGTGCGGGCTAGCGCTGCCCTTCCACTGGTGTGGGCTGATCCGCGATAAACCAGAGTTCCTACAACGACAATTTCTGTCGAGGTAGCCTCAGAAGCTCTACTAACGGCGGTCAGCTCCAAAGCAGTGTTTCCTTGCCTCACACCGCAGATGACGAGAGAAGCAAGGGAACACTAAGAGGTCATTCGACCGTGACGCCCATAGAACGAGCTGTACCTGCGATGATCTTCATAGCCTGATCAATGTCGTTCGCGTTGAGATCGACCATCTTCTGTTGAGCGATCTCCCTGACCTGGTCCTGCGTCAGGTTGGCAACCTTGTTCTTGTGCGGCTCTCCAGAGCCCTTCGCAATGCCAGCAGCCTTCTTGATCATCTCAGCGGCCGGAGGCGTCTTGGTGACGAAGGTGAAGGAGCGGTCTTCGTAGACGGTGATCTCAACGGGGATCACGCTGCCACGCTGGGCCTCCGTCGCAGCATTGTACGCCTTGACGAACTCCATGATGTTGACACCATGCTGACCCAACGCCGGACCCACCGGGGGCGCCGGGGTGGCCTGGCCAGCCTGGATCTGAAGCTTGATGTAACCGGATACCTTCTTCTTGGGAGGCATATCGATCTGTCCTTCTCAGTGTTGTAGGCCTACGCCGTGGGCGATGACCTGGTTGCATGAAGGTACGGCGGTACCGCACCTGTGTTCTTCGTCCTCTATCAGATCTTCGCGACCTGGTTGAACGAAAGCTCGACGGGAGTTTCACGACCGAAGATCGAAACCAGAACCTTTAGTTTTTGTGTCTCCGGAATGACCTCGGAAATGGTGGCAGGCATCGTCTCGAAGGGACCCTCCATCACCGTGACGGATTCCCCGACCTCGAAGTCCACAGCGCTCGCGTCTGTCACGACCTTCGGCGCAGGTTTGGCAGCCCCGACCTTGGGCTCTTCCTCGATCGAGGGAGCCAGCATCGAGAAGACTTCGTCCAGGCTGAGCGGCACCGGAGAATAAGCATTTCCAACGAACCCAGTTACCCCAGGGGTGTGCCGGACTGTGCCCCAGCTCTCATCGGTGAGATCCATCCGGACGAGCACGTAACCGGGCATACGTACCCGACGCACCAGCTTCTTCTGTCCGTTTTTAATCTCGGTGACCTGTTCCATCGGCACCTCGACCTGGAAGATGTAGTCCTCCATGTTGAGGGACTGAGCTCGCTGCTCGAGGTTGGCCTTCACCCGGTTCTCATAACCAGCGTAGCTGTGGACCACATACCAATCGCCGGCCTGTCCTCGCAGCATGGCACGTAGCTCGTCCATGGCTTGGCTCTCGTCAGAGTCGACAGGAGCATCTACCGAGTCGGTCTCCGTTGCAGCTACTGCATCGGTCCCAGCCGCTGATTGTGCGAGAGCGGGCTCCTCGGCATCGGAGGTGACCCTGATGGGGTCGGCCCGGTCTTCCGAAACGTCGGAAGTCCACTGATCAGACACGTCGATGACCTTTCCTGTGCTAGCGGCCGACATCAAATGCCGGGGTCGTAACAGAGCTGGGGAAACAGCTAAGAATCTTTACCCGCAAACACCCAGAAGACAAGCTTGGTGAAGAGCGTGTCCATCCCGAAGACGAAAAGCATGATCACCACGACAAAAATGATGACCACAGTCGTGTAGGTAGCCCATTCCGAACGAGTAGGTCTGACAACCTTGCTCAGTTCGTCCAGGATCTGCCGGATGAAGAGGCCGATCGCTGCGAACACACCTCTACGCTGACCCGATTTCCGCTTATCAGAACGCGAAGAAGCGGAGCGCGAGGCGCCTGTCAGGCTGTCGTCGGCCACCGTTCTCATCTCCTGCGCTGATCGGCGCCACAGCGCATGCAGTGCTGTGGCGCCGGTGGCGGGTACTTATGTGAAGTGTTGTCCTGAATCAGTGCCGGATCCACCAAGATGATCGACTCGACACGTCACCGCAGGGCAGGAGGGACTCGAACCCCCAACCGCCGGTTTTGGAGACCGGTGCTCTGCCAATTGAGCCACTGCCCTATGGACTTTCTTACCCCACCATCCAGCGGCTCCTACAAGATGTCAAATACCTTGAAGGAGCACTTGGAAAAGCTTCGTAAGTGCGTCCGAGGGTAGAGCATACGTGAACACATGCCTGACTGGCCAACCAGGCACCCCGTAACCGGGTTCAAGAGGTCACAGAGACAGCCCCACCATGATCGGTTCGTTCACGAGCGTGACTCCGAAGGCGCCCTGGACCCCTTCCCGGACCTGCCTAGCGAGTGCAATCACATCCGCGGCTCGCGCCTGCCCACGGTTCGTCACCGCCAGCACATGTTTGGTCGATAGTGCAGCGGGCCCAGGAAGCCCGTGTCCCTTACCGAATCCGGCCTGAGCAATCAACCACGCCGCGCTAGTTTTGATCTGCCCTGCCCCTGACGGAAAACGCGGCACAGAGGAGTAGCGCTCCGATCCCGCGGCTTTTCGGGACAGAGCCTCGAACTCGTCCTCGGAGAGCACCGGATTCATGAAGAACGAACCACAGCTCCACGTGTCATGGTCTGCGAGATCGAGCAACATACCGCGCATCCGACGCTGCGCCAGCACGGCCTCACGCACCTCGGTGAGATCCCGCCGGTCCCCTTGGACCGCGTCCAGACCTTTAGTCAGGTCTGCATAGGCCAGCGGCTGAGACAGGCGACTCCGCTCCAGTCTGAAAAATACGTCCAAAACCACGTATCGGTCCGAGTGTTTAAACCGACTGTTTCGATAGCTGAAGTTGCACTCCTCGTTGGAGAGTTCTTCAACCTTCCCCGAGCGTCGGTCCCATGCCCGCACTTTCTCGATGGTCTGCGACACATCCTGGCCATAGGCGCCAACGTTCTGCACCGGAGTCGCACCCACCATCCCCGGAATGCCAGCCAAGGATTCAACCCCGGACCATCCTTCGGTGACAGCGCGGTCCACAAAGGTCCCCCAGGACTCACCTGCAGCTACTTGGACCAGGACCGTGTCGGCGTCCGCTTCCTCCACAGATACCCCGTTTGAAAGAACCCTGACGACTGTGCCGTCGAATCCGGCGTCCCCGATCAACAGATTTGAGCCGCCAGAAAGTAGCAGGACACGCTCGGAATCCCGATCTGCTTTCTGTACTGCGGAAATGATCTCCTCCGCTGACCGAGCCGAGACGAGCCTGCGAGCAGGACCACCCACCCGCATTGTCGTCAGAAGCGCCAGCTCGACATCGGCTTGTGCATCCATCAGTTCCCAGCCTTCTCCTGGTCGGAAGCCAATACCACTCTCGTCCTCGAGAGCACTTTCTCCTGGCCACACCGGACTTCGAGCTCAATCACCACGCCACACGCAGTGACCTCCTTCACCTGTCCAGTCGCCACGATCTCTACAACGCCTGAGGGCGGAACGACGACAGGAGCCACGAACTTCGTGCTGTAACTCCTGACCACAGACGGATCGACCATCAGCGTACTGAGCACCTCGACGGCAGCTCCCATGGTCCACATGCCGTGAGCGATCACATCCGGTAAGCCCACCGACCGTGCGAACTGTTCATCCCAATGAATGCGATTATGGTCACCACTTGCCGCAGCGTAGGCGACCAGTCGTTCACGATCGACAGTGACCTTCAGCGGCCCTAGACAATCCCCCACTGTCAGCTGTGACACCTTCGACAACGTCATGAGGTTTCCTCCGCTCGGACAAGCATCATGGAAACGACATCTCCTACACGGATGCCTTCGACAAATAGCTCACAACGGGTCGTGACCATCCCATTCCCCCGAACCATGCGCGCTCGATCAACGTGGAGAACCGCTGTCACCTCATCTCCAGCGACCAGTGGGGAAGACATCTCAAAACGCTCTTCGGCGTGGACCACTCTGGAGAAATCGATCCCGGCCTGCGGATCGGTGATGTATTGCGCTTCGCATCGCTGCGCGATGACCACGGCATAAGTGGGAGGCGCGACCACGTCTCGATAACCAGCTGCTCGGGCGGCTTCTACCTCATGATGCAAAGGGGATCGCGCGCCGACTGCACGAGCAAAATCTCGTACGGCCTCCCGCCCGATGAGGAAAGGCGGGCTCGGGTCGTAGGTCCGGCCCTCGAAATCGGAGTTCACAGCCATATCGGTCAGCCTAGAACACCCGAAGAATGTCTTTGGCGGTCGCACCAGAAGGTGCGACCGCCAAAGACGTTTAGCTGAAGTGGTTCAGCGGGTCTCTCGGTGTGCCGTGTGCTTGTGGCACTTCGGGCAGTACTTGTTCATCTCAAGACGGTCGGGGTCGTTCCGACGGTTCTTCTTAGTGATGTAATTCCGGTCCTTGCAGTCCACACAAGCAAGCGTGATCTTCGGACGGACGTCAGTGGACTTGCTGGCCACGGGGCTACCTGACTTTCAGCTCGAGATATGCGCAGATACGAGGTCTCCGGGGCGAGACGCATCGAGACAAAAGAATACGCGATTTCAGGCGGCTACCTGAAATCGCGTCAGTAGCGAGGGCGGGACTCGAACCCGCGACACCACGATTATGAGTCGTGTGCTCTAACCACCTGAGCTACCCCGCTAAGGGACCAAAGCAGGTGGTCACTGATCAGTGACCACCTCGCCTCAGAACCAGAGCCCCGATAGGGAATCGAACCCTAGACCTTCTCCTTACCATGGAGACGCTCTGCCGACTGAGCTATCGGGGCTTGCTTCCGCAACTCGCTTGCGGCTGCTCGGTAACTGTACAAGGTGAACCCAGGAAGCGCGAAATCGGCGCTTCGCCGAGCCGCTCCTCAGTCATCCACACCTCTCGCGGCCAGTGCATCACCGACATGTCCCGCATGGTGAATGGTCCGGATCACCGTCGGAGTCGCCAACGCTCGCAGGCTGCGCTCCAACCCTCTCGCACGCCTCGCGTCACGGGTCTCTTCCAACAATCGCCTTACCACCGGGATGGAACGCACGGTCAAGGCACAAAGCAAGCCCCAGCGCTCGGCATCGACCACTCGATCGGGAAGTCGTTCTGCCAGCGACACCGTCGTCTCCAACATGTCCTGGACTCGGGTCGTCAACGTGACCAAGCTGGCACCAGCCACCGCGACGATGAGGTTCGCACACATCACAGTGGCGAATACCCAGTCCTTCGACCACCACTGATAAGCAAAAAGCGCAACGACGAACCAGCGAAGGGGCCACACCTGGGCCAGCGCAACTCGCGCAGGAACACGAGCCAACAGGTAAAGGAGTCCGACGACGACCGAGATCGCTATTACTACTCGGAGATCTGCGATCACGAAGAGCAGCAGCGTCATCACGATGAGGAAGAGCATCTTGACCGACGGACGCACCCGGTGCACCAGCGTGTCGCCTGGCAAGTAGAGGCCGGTCAACATGACATGAGCTCCCGATAGAAAGCCACCGATTCGCGCCCTGGCCCGTCATGAACGACTTTGCCACCATCGATCACCACGACCCGACCCCAGTCCATGAGCAGGTCCAGTTGATGAGTGACAAGGATCACCTGCTGGGAGAGCCCGGCGAGAAGGTCCGCGACCTGTCGTGAATGTCTCAGGTCGAGCAAGGTCGTCGGCTCGTCGCAGACCAGAACCGACGGCTCGGTGACCATGATCGCCGCGATAGCCAGAAGCTGTTTCTGCCCGCTCGACAGAAGGTGTGCCGGATGATCTCGATGGCCCGCCAGCCCGAACCTGGCCAATACCTCCCCCACCAGGTGATCGACCTGATCTCGGGGAAGTTTGCGCCGACGTAAGGAGAAGGCGACGTCCTCGGCGACTGTCGGCATCACGATCTGCGCATCAGGGTTAGGGAAGACGAAACCGACATGGCGCCGCACCTCTGCACCCTGTTTCGCCACATCGAGCCCGTTGACCACGATTTTTCCCCAAGAGGGGGTGACCAGTCCGTTGATCATCCGGGCCAGGGACGACTTACCTGATCCGTTTGCCCCGATAACGCCCACCCGCGACTCGGAAAGAGTCAGATCAATCCCGTCCAGGACCGTGCGTTCCCCGTAAGAATGACTGACCCCGGAAAAAACGATCCCGTTGTGACCAGCGAGGCTCACCGATTCACCGGCCCCGACGCAGCGGAGGAGTCAAACCAGGTACTCCTCGGTGCACGGCAGTGGCAACCGCAGTCGCGATCGCAGCCTTGATCAGATCACCAGGGATGAAAGCAAGGTGCAATACGAGCTGCGCCCACAAGCTCGTCCTGGTGCGCATCGCCGCATACGGGATACCCAGGGCGTGCATCACCACGATCCCACCGATCACGCAGGAAAGTCCGATCCACCATGGCTCTACCTTGGGGAGACGGAACTGGACCATGACGCCAATGACTGCCGCTCCGATGACAAAGCCCACAAGATATCCGACAGTCGGACCAGCCAACGCAGCAACCGTGGAACGCCCTCCGGCCAGCACCGGAACACCCAGCATTCCCACTGCCAGCATCAAGGCGATAGCCGCAGAGCCTCGTTTCCAGCCGAGAATCGCACCGCACAACGAAACACCGAGATGCTGAAAAGTAAAGGGGACCGGGGTTCCCGGAATACTCACCGGAGGAGCTAGTCCCAACACCACAGTCAGCGCAGCGAAAGCTGCGATGAGCGCGAGATCCCGCGCGGAGAAGAAGCGAGCCGAAGACCGCCTCGAAGAATTGGAATTCGCCACGTCGGTGGCGACCTGGGCTTGCTCAGACATCCCTCTACTCCTGTGACCGACCCGCTGCGAAGAGGAAGGTTCTCCCTCTCGGCGGCTGAGCCTAGCACCGACTTGAACACCGTTCAGTCAACAGAATCCAGGCGCTGGAAGTCCATGGGGAGAACGTCCTCAGCAGAACGCCGAAAGACTCCAGCGAGAAAAACCCGGGAGCTCCCACATTCCACCTCCCTCCCCTTTACTATTCCCAAGGTCGATATCAGGACCTTTGGCCTTGACCATCTTTCCTTCCCACCATGAACGTGGGTCCTGCCTGCGCCTCCCAAGGCGCGCCTCGCTGCGAAGGAGCCCTGCCGTGCGCATCGGCATACCCAAGGAGACGAACGCGGGTGAGACCCGCGTCGCCGCCACACCGCAGACCGTCGCACAGCTGCTGAAACTCGGATACGAAGTCACCGTCGAAGCCGATGCAGGACAGCGCTCCGCCCTGTCCGACACCGCTTTCACTGACTCCGGCGCCACGATCAGCACTGTCGAAGACGTCTGGTCCGCCGACATCGTCATCAAGGTCAACGAGCCGCATGACGACGAACTTGCTCGCCTCTGCGACGGAGCAACCCTCATAGCGCTCCTGGCGCCCAGGCTCAACCAGGAACTCGTCGACAAACTCACCACCCGCAAGATCACCGCGTTATCCATGGATGCAGTCCCCCGCATCTCCCGCGCTCAAGCACTCGATGTCCTCAGCTCGATGGCCAATATCGCCGGCTACCGCGCCATCGTCGAAGCAGCCCACGAATTCGGACGATTCTTCACCGGCCAAGTCACGGCTGCAGGGAAGGTTCCTCCGGCCAAGGTCTTCGTTGCCGGAGCCGGCGTCGCAGGCCTCGCCGCTATCGGCGCCGCCAACGCCCTCGGAGCGATCGTCCGAGCCAATGACGTCCGCCCCGAAGTCGCCGAACAGGTCGAATCCATGGGCGCTGAATTCGTTCACGTCGACGACCCCGGCGCACAAGTCAGCTCAGACGGATACGCCAAAGAAATGGGCGAGGAATATCAGCGCCGCCAAGCCGCCATGTACGCCGAGCAGTGCCGAGACGTCGACATCATCGTCACCACAGCGCTCATCCCCGGCCGCCCCGCACCCCGGCTCATCACCGCCGAGATGATCGCGACCATGAAAGCCGGCAGCGTGATCGTCGACATGGCCGCCGCCACCGGCGGCAATGTCGAAGGAAGCGTCGCAGGGGAGAAGGTCGTCACCGACAACGGGGTGACCCTGATCGGCTACACCGACCTCGCTGGGCGTCTCCCGACCCAGGCCAGCCAGCTCTACGGCCAGAACATGGTCAATTTCCTGAAACTCGCCACTCCGGGCAAGGACGGCGAGCTCTGCCTCGACATGGACGACATCGTCATGCGCGGCATGACCGTGGTGAAGGACGGCGAACTGATGTGGCCGCCGCCTCCCGTCCAGGTGTCTGCCGCACCACCACCGACAGCACCTGCACCCGAGGTCACGGAACCAGCACCCCCGAAGAAGACCTCGCCTGCTGCCAAAGCAGCGATCTTCACCGGAATCGGAGCTCTGTCACTACTCCTCTTCGCGTTCTCCCCTGAACCCTTCCTCGGGCACTTCATGGTCTTCATGCTCTCGGTGGTCATCGGCTACTACGTGATCGGCAATGTCCACCATGCGCTGCACACCCCCTTGATGAGCGTCACCAACGCCATCTCGGGGATCATCATCGTGGGTGTCCTGCTCCAAATCGGAAGAGATAGTTCCCCTGTCTTCGTCGACGTCCTCGCCTTCATCGGCGTCCTACTGGCGAGCATCAACATCTTCGGTGGTTTCACCGTCACCCAACGCATGCTCGGCATGTTCCGGAAGGACTGAGCGCCATGACTATCACCCTGGTGCAAGGCTCATACATCATTGCCGGGCTGCTCTTCATCCTCAGTCTCGCCGGACTGTCCAAACACGAAACCGCTGAAGGCGGCAACCGCAACGGCATCCTCGGTATGGGCGTCGCGCTGCTCATCACCATCCTCGCCGCCGTCATCGGCGTCGACGCAGCCGGAGAGGCCAACGACCGCGACGGCAGTGGCAGCACAGGTCTGGGGTTGATGCTCCTCGCCATGGCCATCGGAGCTGTCATCGGCATCTGGAAGGCACGCAAGGTCGAAATGACCGGCATGCCTGAACTCATCGCGCTACTGCACAGTTTCGTCGGGCTGGCTGCTGTCCTCGTCGGATACAACAGCTTTTTCGAAGCCGAACACCGCATCCAGGAAGCTGGCGGAGTCGCAGACCGGATCCCGGACCTCGCCGGAGCACTCGGCCCCATCCACAGCGCGGAAGTCTTCATCGGCGTCTTCATCGGCGCAGTTACCTTCACCGGCTCCGTGGTGGCCTACCTCAAGCTCAGCGCCAAGATGAAGTCGGCCCCGCTGATGCTCCCCGCCCACAACTGGATCAATCTGGGCATCCTCGCCGTTTCCACAGTGCTCACCGTCTTCTTCGTCCGGACACCCGGCCTGCCCTTCCTGGCCGCCATGACTGTGCTTGCGCTAGCCCTGGGATTCCACCTCGTCGCTTCCATCGGTGGCGGAGACATGCCCGTCGTAGTCTCCATGCTGAACAGCTACTCCGGGTGGGCTGCAGCCGCTGCCGGATTCATGCTCAACAACGATCTGCTCATCATCACCGGAGCACTCGTCGGATCTTCTGGTGCCTTCCTGTCCTACGTGATGTGCAAAGGCATGGGACGCTCCTTCATCAACGTGATCGCTGGCGGATTCGGATCCGACGGCGCAGTGGTCGGTGAAGCCAAGGACTACGGTGAACACCGTGAGGTCGACGCCGAGGCAGTGGCCGACCTACTCCTGGATGCCAAGAGCGTCGTCATCACCCCGGGATACGGCATGGCCGTTGCCCAGGCCCAGTACCCGGTCGCCGAGATCACCGATACCCTGCGCAAAAGGGGAATCACCGTTCGTTTCGGCATCCATCCCGTCGCAGGACGTCTCCCCGGACATATGAACGTTCTACTCGCCGAGGCCAAGGTGCCTTATGACATCGTCCTGGAAATGGATGAGATCAACGACGACCTCGCCCACACCGATGTGGTCCTGGTGATCGGTGCCAATGACACCGTCAACCCAGCGGCCCTCGACGACCCCCACTCCCCCATCGCCGGGATGCCGGTCCTCTCGGTCTGGGAAGCCGAACAGGTCATCGTCTTCAAACGATCCATGGCCACCGGATACGCCGGAGTTCAGAATCCGCTGTTCTTCAAGGAGAACACCGCCATGCTTTTCGGTGACGCCAAGCAAAGAGTGGACGACATCCTGCGTGTCCTGCACACCCGAGCTGCCACCGGCGCCTGAATCGACGCGATCCCGCGGCCGGCCCTTTTCTCGAGGCGAACCCCACGGTGGCCCGCCCCCCTTGACCGGGGACGGGTCACCGTTCGTTCTCCTGCTCAAGCCTGAACGTCGAAGTCCCCCACCTGACGGATCAATGCCGAGAGGGCCAACTCGTATCCGAGGGTCCCGCAACCGACTACCACGCCCATCGCCACGTCCGACAGATAAGAATGAGCCCGAAAATCTTCCCTGGCATGCACATTAGTGATGTGCACCTCGATAAAGGGCAGCGCCGAACTGACCAGCGCATCCCGCAATGCCACCGAGGTATGAGTGAACGCTCCCGCATTGACCACGACTCCGACGACACCCTCGTCCGTCCACGTTTCGATCCGATCGATCAGAGCGCCTTCATGGTTCGACTGGAAATCCACCAAGGTCACCCCATGGTGAGCCGCGAGTGCCCGACAGCGAACAACCACATCTTCCAAGGTGTCGGTGCCGTATTTCTCTGGCTCCCGGGTTCCCAGTCGTCCCAGGTTGGGCCCGTTGAGGACAGCGATCGTCCTGCTCATGCGGACGTCTTCGCGTTCTCATCGCCGGCTTCGGCCAGCGCCTGGTCAACGCTTTCAGTAGGCGTCGAAGACACTTCCTGGCCGGGCAGGACGATCTGTGGGTAGACCGGCTGCCACATCGACTCGTAAACCTGTTGAACGGGATCTTTCATCTCGATCTTCGACAGGCCCTCTGCGTAAGCCGTCTGGGCTACCCGGATGGCGACTGTTCCGGACACCCTCCGTAGGTGTGAGATCGACGGAAGCAGCGCTTTCCCTGGGGGGACGACATCCACGATCTCGGCCACTGCTTCGGCGGCTGCCGAGATCATGCGGTCAGAGACTCGTTCAGCTCTGCTCACGACGACGCCCAGTCCGATCCCGGGAAACACCAGAGCATTGTTGGCTTGTGCGATCTGATAGGTCTTCCCTCCGTGGACGACCGGGGCGAAGGGGGATCCGGTGGCGACCAGTGCTCTGCCGTCCGTCCAGGCCACGATGTCCGCAGGAACTGCTTCAGCACGGGAGGTCGGGTTCGACAGCGGCATGATGATCGGCCGGTCGACATGGGCAGTCATCTCGCGGACGATTTTCTCGGTGAAGGCTCCTGCTCTGGCCGAGGTGCCGATCAGCATGGTGGGATGCACATTACGGACGACATCGGCCAAGGAGATATGGCGCGGGTCGTCGAGATCCCAGGCGTCGATCTCCTCCTCAGGTCGGGCGTAGGGCCGTTGGAAGGGTCGTACCGCGTCGCCCAGCCCGGTGGTGATCAGGCCCTTGGAACCCAAGCACCAAAACTGTCGGTTTGCTTCCTCCGGCGTCAGACCTTCTCTGATCATCCGGTCGCGCATCAGGTCGGCGATACCCACACCTGCCGTGCCTGCTCCGAAGATGACGACCCGTTGCTCGCTCATCCGGCTACCGGTGGTCCTCACCCCGGCGATCGCGGCTGCAGTGACGACAGCGGCGGTCCCTTGGATGTCGTCGTTGAAGGTGCAGCACCGGTCGCGGTACTTCTCCAAGATGCGGTGCGCATTGCCTGCGCCGAAGTCCTCCCAGTGGATCATGGCGTGGGGGAACAGCCGGGTGGCGGTCTCCACGAAATGTTCGATGAACAGGTCGTATTTCTGTCCGCGGGTTCTGCTGTGTCGAGTGCCCAGGTAGAAGTCGTCGTTGAGCAGCTCCATGTTGTCGGTGCCGACGTCCACGACGACCGGGATCACACGACGCGGATCGATGCCGGCAGCGGCCGTGTAGACCGACAGTTTGCCCACGCAGATCTGGACCCCGCCGATTCCTTGGTCACCGATGCCGAGGATCCCTTCGGAGTCGGTCACGACGATCAGGTCGCAGTGTTCAGGGTCGAGTCCGTAATTGAGCAGTGACTCCTCGACCTCTCCAGGGTAGTCGACGGAGGTGAAGACGCCACGCATCCGGTGGTACCCATGGCTGAATCGCTCGATCACATCACCGATGGTGGGGGTGTACACAATCGGAAGCATCTCTTCGAGGTGTTCGGCGAGCACCCGGTAGAAGAGCACTTCGTTACGGTCCCGTACGGCGGCGAGATAGGCGTACTTGGTGATCTCCGTGGGCTGTTCCGAATACTGCTCGTAGCAACGGCGCACCTGCTCCGCCAGGGTGTTCACTCCCGGCGGGAGAAGGCCCGCGAGCCCCAGGGCGTGACGCTCCGGCCAGGTGAAGGCCGTCCCTCGGTTGATCGTCGGATTCGCCAGGATCGTATTGCCCCGCACGTTGATCTTCAGCCGTGGGGTGCCCCGGCCAGACACGAACTCGTAATTGGGGATCGGCATGCCTCTCAGACTAATCCGCTCGAGCTATCGGGATCTGTCCGATTCTGCCGAACGCGGTCTCAGCGAACTCACCGAGCATGCCGGTCAAGGCAGGCTGCGAAAATCAGGTCGTTCCTTCGCCAGGAAGGCCCGCACCCCTTCCCGGAAGGCTTCGCTACCGTAAGCCGACTCCAGAAGAGACTCGTCGAGCGCCGGATCCTCAGGGGAGGCCTTGATCCGCCGCAGTTGTTCCTTCGTCGTCCGCACGGTGACCGGGGCCGCGTGCAGGAGACCTTCGACAAGTTCTTCGAGTTCCCGATCAAGTTCTGCCCTGCTCTCGCAGAGGGAGACCAGAACGCCGAGTTCGTAGGCACGACGCGCATCGAACAGCCTGCTCGCCAGGAGCATCTGCCGGGTCGTCGACTCACCGAAGATGTGCACGCACCGTTCCAACAACGGGCGGGAGAGAGCGTTACCCAAGGTGCGGGCGATCGGGTACCCGAAACGCGATGACGTGGTCGCCACCCGTAGGTCGCAGTAGGTCGCCACCGCAAGCCCGCCGCCCACGCACAGCCCGTCGATCGCCGCAATCGTGACCTGGGGCAGCTCGGCCAGCTTGGTGAGCATCGACCGCACCCGACGTTCGTAGGACACGGCTTGCGCGCCCTCCGTCATCTCCGCGAACTCGGCGATGTCATTGCCTGCCGCGAAAGCCAGGGCTCCGGCTCCCCGAAACAGCACCACTCGTGCGGTGTTGTCCCCGGACAGCTCCTCGAAGACCTCCGTCAACCGTTCGTACATCACTGCGGTAAAAGCATTGTGCCGATGGGGCCGGTTGAAGACGATCTCGGTCAGTTCCCCGCCGTGGCTGCGTGTCACGATCAGTTCGTCACCGTGATGGGTACTCATCGTGTGTGCCTCTCCTGTCGGGTTGCCGTCCTCCCATCCTGGCCCTCGATCAGATCGATACCGCCCGTAAAGAACGCACGATCTCCTGAGGTGCCTCGATCATCGCCGGCCCATACCAGGTCAACGCACGACCTGCCACGAAAGCGACCGGCAGAGAAAAAGCCTCCGGACCGTCATGCGCTGAGAAGGGATAAGGCTCATCGGGCAGGAGCGCCACCTCGGCGGGGTATGCCGTGCCGACTTCCTCCGGGGAGAAAACCGGGTAACGACCGGGGTGTGGAGGAGAGACGAGTTGTACGCCCAAGCGTCGGAGAACGTCCGCAGCGTAGGTCTTCGGCCCGAGACACATCCAAGGGCGGCGCCAGATCGGTACCAGCAC
The DNA here is from genome assembly GCF_003391095.1 of Austwickia chelonae. Lineage (NCBI taxonomy): Bacteria > Bacillati > Actinomycetota > Actinomycetes > Micrococcales > Dermatophilaceae > Austwickia > Austwickia chelonae. The sequence goes on from NZ_CP031447.1 coordinate 2,246,934, forward strand.
CTGCACCGGCGGGCCGGGGCGGACCTGCGTAGGAGAAGACCAGGCCCGTTGGGCTTCGGTCAGCCAACGACACGCCCGAGAGGGCACAGACAAAACCTCAAGAATCCGGCCCAGCGAACACAACGCTCCAGGAACGTCCTCAATATCCGTCACCCACACCGGAAGCCCGGCCTCCTGCAGCCTGCCCACGTCGCACTGCCGGTTCTCCTCCTTGCTGGCGATCACCAGGTGGACGTTCAAGCTCAGGATCTGATCGATATCCGGGCTCTTCGTCCCTCCCACCCGAGGCACCCCGAGTTCTGCAGGATGGGTGCACCAGTCGGTGGCGCCGACCAGCAACTCGGGTTCGGAATACGCGATCGCCTCCGTCAGCGAAGGCACCAGGCTCACCACACGTTCAATCGGATGATCGAAGCTCAGCTGTCGACCAAGATCATCATGAGTGGTCAAGGCTTGGGGAGAGGCCATGGGCCCATTCTCAACCCGGGCAAAGGAGTGGGGCCCAACTGATCAGTTGGGCCCCACTCTTACGCTGGTGGCAGGTGAAGGATTCGAACCTTCGTAGCTTTCGCGACGGATTTACAGTCCGCTCCCATTGGCCGCTCGGGCAACCTGCCGTGGTGCGCCCGCACAGCATAGCAACGATCCCCCAGGGTGAGTCCAATCCGCTGCCCACAGGGGGCAGAATGGTGCGTCGAGATACGGCTACGGGAAGACTCGAAGTCACCTCGTCGCCGTGGGACCCCTTATTCCCTCGTCGTCAGAACCACATCCCGACCCAGGAGAGACATGGCCGACAGCTCATTCGACATCGTCAGCAAGGTCGACCGTCAAGAGGTCGCCAACGCCCTCAACCAGAGCCAGAAGGAGATCTCTCAGCGGTACGACTTCAAAGGCGTCGGTGCCAGCATCGACTTCAGCGGCGAAGACACCATCGTCATGAAGGCCAACAGCGAAGAACGCTGCCTCGCCGTCCTCGACGTCTTCCAGACCAAACTGGTCAAGCGCGGCGTCTCCCTGAAGTCCTTGGACACCGGCGAAGGCCAGCCCAAGGCCTCCGGCAAGGAGTACCGCCTGGAAGGCCAGCTGAAGAACGGCATCAGCCAGGAGAACGCCAAGAAGATCTCCAAATTGATCCGCGACGAGTTCCCCAAGACCGTCAAATCCCAGATCCAGGGCGACGAGCTGCGAGTCACCAGCAAGAGCCGCGACGAGCTTCAAGCGGTCATGCAGATGCTCCGTGAATCAGACCTGGACGTCGCGCTGCAGTTCACCAACTACCGTTGACCCTTCGCGCCGGGAGGGGCTCGTGTTCCTCCCGGCGCTTCCTCCCCCATCGGCGCTTTTCCCCTCATGAGCCGAGGCCCATCATGAAACCTGTCTCGTCCGACTCCGGTGCGCTTCCACAGAACACCCGTCAACCCGCTGAAGGGGATGACCGCGCGTACGACAGAGCGACGACGCAGACCGGTACATCTGACGGCAATCCCTCTTCCGTACAGAGCGGCGGGTTGCACCGGACACTGAAGAACCGGCACATCCAGATGATCGCGCTGGGTGGTGCAATCGGCACCGGGCTCTTCTACGGCTCCAGTGCCAGCATCAAGATGGCAGGCCCTGCCATCATCCTGGCCTATCTCGTCGGTGGACTGATGATCTTCCTGATCATGCGGGCCCTCGGAGAGATGTCCGTCCAGAATCCCGTCTCCGGCGCTTTCGCCCATTACGCGCACGAGAACGTCGGCCCCTTCGCCGGGTTCTTCTCCGGCTGGAACTACTGGTTCAACTACGTCACGGTGAGCATGGCCGAGCTCGCAGTGGTCGGCATCTACGTCAACTTCTGGTTCCCGGATATCCCCAAGTGGGTGAGCAGCGCAGTCTTCCTGGTCCTGATCACTGCGATCAACCTGGTGAGTGTCAGCGCCTACGGTGAATTCGAATTCTGGTTCGCGCTGATCAAAGTGGTGGCCATCATCGCCATGATCCTCTTCGGGTTGGCGATGATCCTGTTCGGCCTGGGCAACGGCGGTGACCCCGTCGGGCTGAGCAATCTGACCGAGCACGGCGGCTTCTTCCCCCACGGCTGGTGGGGGGTGACCACCGCGCTGGTGATCGTCATGTTCTCCTTCGGCGGGGTGGAACTCATCGGAATCACCGCAGGTGAAGCCGCTGACCCTGCCCGGAGCATCCCCAAGGCCATCAACGAAGTCGTCCTGCGGATCTTCGTGTTCTACGTGGGTGCAATCTTCGTGATCCTGTGCATCTTCCCCTGGGAGCGGGTCGGCGACGAGGGAAGTCCTTTCGTGACCGTCTTCGCCAAGATCGGTATCCCCGCCGCAGCCAGCCTGCTCAACATGGTGGTTCTGACCGCAGCCGTCTCTGCGTACAACAGCGGTCTCTACAGCAACGGACGCATGCTGCTCTCACTGGCCAAGCAGGGAAATGCACCGAGTTTCCTACAACGGGTCAGCGCGCAGGGCTCACCCTATGCCGGGATCCTGGTCTCCTCCGCTGTCACCGGCATCGCTGTCCTCCTCACCTATCTGCTCCCGGGAAAGGTCTTCCTGTACCTGATCTCCGTGGCCTTGACCGCCGCCAACCTCAACTGGATCCTGATCGTGTTCACCCAGTTGAAGTTCCGTCAGCGCATCGGGGTGGAGGAAGCGGGCAAACTGAAATTCCCCATGCCTCTCCACCCCTTCTCGAACTATCTCGTACTGGCGTTCCTCGGTCTTGTCACCGTTTTGATGTGGTTCCTCCCCGATTTCAGATATGCGCTCTACGTCGCTCCGATCTGGGTCGGCACCCTCAGCCTCGGATATGTCCTCAAATGCCGAGCAGAGAAACGCCGCGGCATGACCCCCGTCCCATAACAGCGCCCCGCCTGTGCCGGGCGTATTCCTCGGCAGAGGTCAGAATTGAGCCATGATCTCTGCTGACGCTCCCCTTCCGCGCCCACACGTCCTGGTCCTGGCCACCGGGGGAACCATTGCCGGATCGACCAGCGCCACCGAGACGGTGAACTATGCCGCCGGCGTGGTCGACGTGGACAAGCTCATCGACGCAGTCCCCGGCCTGGACACCTTGGCCGAGATCTCCCACCGCCAGCTCTGGCAAGTGGACTCGGTCGACATGGACCCGGACCGTCAGCTGGAACTGGTTCGTCAGGTGCGCTCACAGGTGGCCCGGCCTGATATCGACGGAATCGTCATCACCCACGGAACAGACACGCTGGAGGAAAGTGCCTACCTTCTTGATCTCCTCGTAGGCTCACCGAAACCAGTGGTGCTCGTCGGCTCGATGCGACCGGCCGACGCGCTCAGCGCAGACGGGCCTGCGAATCTACGCCATGCCGTGCTCGTGGCAGCGTCCCCGCTCTCTCGCGATCTGGGCGTCCTGGTCGTCATCGGCGAGGAGATCCACGCCGCCAGGTCCACCCGTAAGGTCCACGCCACCCGGACTCATGCCTTCGACTCCCCGTACGGCCCTCTGGGCGAGATCGTCGCCGAAGAACCTCACTACTCACGGGCTCTTCACCGCTGCTCCGCCGTCGACCCCACATCCGCAGCAACGATCTCAGCGGTCGGCGCTGAGCTCCCTCCGGTCGAGGTCGTGCAGGGACGCGCCGGACTGCCCCAGCCGATACTGCAAGCTGTCCTCGACTCCGGTGCCGCCGGGGTGGTCTACGTCGGACATGGCGCAGGCAATATTCCCGCCGACGTGCTCCCCCGGCTACAGACTTTGGTCGAGGCCGGTGTCGTGGTCATGCGAGCGTCCCGAGTCGGTTCCGGCACGGTGTCCCGCAAGGGGGCGGTCGACGACGACCAGTACGGTTTCGTGGCCGCCGGCGATCTGACTCCGCAACAGGGCAGGATCGCACTCTCCGTCGCGCTGACCCAGTCCCGCGATCCACGGCAGGTACAACAATTCATCGACTCACATTGAGCTCGACGTAGCCGTACCTGCCGCCAGAGACGAGGTCTTCACGGCGCCGGGCGGAAGCGCTCCTGGGAAGCAATCGCCTGCCGGATCCGAGCTGCGCCGTCGATCATCGCCCTGCGGACCGGTTCACTCATCGGAGTGCGTGCCAAGGCCTGCTCCACCTTCGCAAGAGTTTCAGCCTCGACAAGTTCCCGAGGGAAAGCGGCCGAGGCGAGGCCTCCCAGCGCGTAGTCACCCATCTTCCCTGAAAGAGCTGGAATATCGGTGATATACCGTTCGGCGTAGGGGCTGAGCGTTTCGCTGTCGGTAAAACGCCAGAAGCCGATGGCCAGGGCTTCGAGCTCGTAATAGGACCGTTCTCCCTTGGCGATCTCCGACCAGACCCAGGCCTTGTTCTCAGCCCCTGGCAAGGCCGCCCGCGCCCGTAGGTGCGCCATCTGCCCCGAGAGAGTCCGGTCCTGTGCTGCCAGCCGATCCAGATACGCGCGATCGACACCGCCCTGTTCAGCGAGAGTGGCAGCAGCTTCCCACCGAAGATCCGAATCATGCGCCAACGGCTCTCGGGTGGTGTCACCCTCGGCCAGCGCACGCAAGAAGTCCTTGTCGACGCTCCATCGGGCTCGACCGCTGACAGCAGCCGGATAGGCGGGACTGTCCGGCCCGGACCGCGCGGCGACCCGTCCGCACATCTCGGCCAGAGCCCGACGGGCAGCAGGCTGCTCATCGAGCGGAAGGAAGTACCGCACCAACGGCTTCAAGATCTGCAGGAAGGCTCCTCTCAGGACGAGAGGCTCCGTCTCCTCCGGCAACGCCCGAATAGCGATGTCGAGCACCTGCCTCGGATCAATCAGTGCGTCGACCATCCCGGCGTACAACGCAGACCAGATCATCGCGCGCGCAACAGGGTCATCGATGAGTGGGAGCTCCTCGAGGAGGGAGTCCAGGGTGGACTTGCTGAGTCGTGGAGTGGCCCAGGTGTATGAGCCGACGTCAGGGACGACCACTGCAGGCAGCGGCTGTCCGGCCAGCTCCTCCACGACGGTCTGGTGGCTGTCGATCGCCACCGGAATGCGCCAGATCTCCTTACCCCCGGTGAACCCTGCGATCTCGATGGCATGCGGCCGGTCCGCTGGTGACTCGGCAGGTGATTCTCTGCGCACCGTCGCTGCCGTCATGCGGCCGCCCTCAGCGTCGATGTCCACGGCGAGCGCGTCCATCCGCGAGGTCCGTAGCCATTCCTGGGACCAGTCCGCTAGTGAACGTCCGGACTCTGTTTCCATCGCACCGATGAAGTCCGCGAGGTCGGCATTGCTGAACAGGTGGTCGTTCAGGTAGCGGCGTACCCCCGCGTCGAAGGTGTCCTGCCCCAGGTAATGGACCAGCTGAGCGAGAACAGCCGCACCTTTCGCGTAGGAGATGCCGTCGAAGTTCTGCAGCGCGCTTGGTGCGTCGCGTGGGGTCTGCCCGGCGACAGGGTGGGTGGAGGGGCTGCGTTCGGCGGTGGATCCCCACAGCTTCCGCGCGATGGTGAAACCAGTCCATGCCGAGGTGAATTCGGTAGCTTCCAGGCAGGCTCTGTGTGCCATGTACTCCGCGAAGGACTCGTTCAGCCACAGGTCGCCCCACCACCGCATGGTGACCAGGTCGCCGAACCACATGTGGGCCATCTCGTGCAGGATCGTGTTCGCCCGTCCGGCGAGTTCGGCTCCGTCGGGGACGCCTCGGAAGATCATCTGGTCGCGTAGGGTCACGCAGCCGGGGTTCTCCATCGCGCCTGCGTTGAACTCCGGAACGAAGACCTGATGGTAGGCGCCGAAGGGATATCTGATGCCGAAGAGCCGGTGGTAATGGTCGAAGCCGGCCTTGGTGAGTTCCATCAACTCATCGCTTTGTTCTTTCAGCCGTTCTGCCAGTGAAGCCCGAGCGTGCAGCCCTAGAGGAATCCCGTCGTGGACATCGGTGATGCTGGCATAGGGACCGGCACAGACGGTGACGAAATAGGTGGACAGAGGTTTGGTCTCGGCCAGTCGCCAGATGCCTTCGTCGTCTTGGCTGGCTTCTCCGTTGCCCAGCACGATCCAGTTCTGGGGCGCCCGCACGGAGATCTCGTGGATGGCTTTCATATCGGGTTGGTCGAAGCAGGCGTACACCTGTGGCGCTGCATCCAGGAAGAGCTGTCCGTAGACGTAATGCTGTTCGTCGGCCGGGTCCACAGCGCGGTGGAGCCCCTGGCCGTCTCGCCCGTAGGCCATGGTGGCTTCGACGATCAGTTCGTTGTCCGCCACCAAACCGCCCAGTGGGAGACGTCCCTGGTCGGCCTGCGCCGGGTCCAGGTCGTCCCCGTTCAGGGTGAGTCGGTGCACCTCGTGAGCCTTCAGGTCGATGAAGGTCTGTGCTCCTGGCTCAGCGCAGGAGAAGCGCACGATGGTCCGCGACCCGAAGAACTGTTCACCACGGTCCAGGTCCAGGTCGACGGTGTAACGGGACACCTCGATCAGACGGGAGCGTTGCTCGGCCTCGGTGTATAGCAAACCTGTCATTTGCCCACTGTGTCATGTGTCCTGGTCCGATCGGCTGCTTTTCGGCCGTGCCGCGACACTCGAGATCAGAGCTGCCTGGACATGGCCTCCAGCCGTGCAATCCGCTGATCCATCGGCGGATGGGTGCTGAACAGCGTCGACACGTCTTGCGGGCGGAACGGGTTGGCGATCATGAGATGGCTGGCGTTCACCAGGTCTTGTTCCGGTTCCAGCGGTGCCCGTGAGGTCCCCGCTTCCAGCTTGCGCAGCGCGCTGGCCAAGGCCAGTGGGTCGCCGGTCAGCAATGCACCGTCCTGATCAGCGTCGTACTCCCGGGTGCGGGAGATCGCGAACTGGATCACCGTGGCTGCCAACGGCGCAAGCAGGGCCAAAGCAATCATCGCGATGGGATTCGGCCGCTCCTCGTCCTTGCCTCCACCGACGAACATCATCATCTGAGCCACGCTCGTGATGACTCCCGCCAGTGCTGCGGCCACCGAGGAGGTCAGGATGTCCCGGTTGTAGACGTGCATCAGCTCATGGCCCAGCACTCCGCGCAGTTCACGTTCGTCCAGCAGGTGAAGGATTCCCTCGGTGCAGCACACTGCGGCATTCTTCGGGTTCCGTCCCGTCGCAAAGGCATTCGGCGCTTCGGTGGGAGAGACGTACAACGTCGGCATCGGTTTGCCTGCTTTGGCACTCAGCTCGGAGACAATCCGGTACATGACGGGCTGTTGTTCAGGAGTGACCGGGTAGGCCCGCATCGAGCGGATAGCGATCTTATGGCTGTTCCAGTACCCGTAGAAGGTCACCGCCACGCCGATGAGCGCGAAGAGCCAGATGAATCGACCACGCCCCACCAGGGCACCGATGCCGAGCAGCAGTGCCCAGATCACGCCGAAGAGGACGGCGGTCTTGAGTCCGTTGTGATGCCGATGCATACCTCGAGCAACGATCTCCTCGGACGACCTTGTTCCCGCAACGAGGTGGTCTTGTGTTCATCGGGTCCTTCGGCCGCCTCCATGCCCTCGCCCTGAGTCCTTCGACCGCGGTGGCAATGCACCTGATTCGAGTTCCTCAAGCGGCTCGATCTGCGCGCGCCACTGCTCCAGGCGCGGGCTCTCCGCAAGGAGGTCATGCACCCCGCCCGCTCGTGCTGTGGCCGGCGACCAGAACAGGGCGTCAAAAGGGCACACCTCGACGCAGATACCGCAGAAGAGACACAGGCCGAAGTCGATGGCGAAGCGGTCGAGCCGGTGGACTGTCCTGGTTCGGCTGGTCGGCCCGGCTCCCGGTGGGGGAAGTTCCTCGGCGTGAGCGGAGATGTGGATGCACCAGTCGGGGCATTCCCGTGCGCACAGCATGCAGCTGGTGCAAGCTTGCGTGTCGAGGGCGATCACGCCACGGCTGCGGGCCGGCGCTGCCACCGGGTCACTACTCGTTCCCGTCATGAGGGCCACCCGGTAGGGACTCCGGGAGGGCTGAGCCTGCGTCGTGAGCTCCGGCGACCGCCAGCCGAGCTCTCCCCTGGTTCGACCGCTCCTGGCCACGGGGTGCTTCCTCGTGCTGCCAGGGGCGTGGTCCTCGACAGTGGCGGCGGGCCTTCGTAACTGGCCGACAGCAGTAGTCGATCGGTACAGCCTGCGATGTCGACTCCGGTCATCTCGACAGCAACCCTTTCCTGCCAGGTCGCTCCCGGCCAGAGACCGCCCAACCCTGCCAGCTGTGCGGTCGGCGGGACCCTGGTCCAGATCTCACGACGGCGCGGCGTCGACATCGAGTGCAGGTCGACCAGGTGGATCATCACATCGATCCCCGGATCGTGGTCGTCCTGGCTCTCGTCGACGGCGGCGAGGATTTCGAGGACGGTGTAGCCATCTTCGTACGCCGAACTGGCCGTATCGACCCATTGGGTGACCGGCACCGTCAGGACTTCGGCCTGATTCATTCCAGCCCCTCCACCGCTGCCAGCAGCGCTTCCGGTCGTGGCGGACATCCGGGGACATAGGCATCCACGGGAAGGAGCTGATCGACTCCCTTGGTCACTGCGTACGAATCCCAGTAGGGTCCTCCGGTGTTGGCGCACGAGCCGAAAGAGATGACTCGTAGACCCTCGCCTGCTTCTGCGGAGAGCTCCGCATACTGGGCCGCGATCAGCGGCGCCATCGCATCGGTCACCGTTCCGGCTACGACGAGCACATCCGTCGGGCCGCTGTCGTGCGGTGGCGGAGCATCTGCCTCCTGCTTCGCGCATCCGGCTTTGGCCGCCGCGACCTCGACCGCGCAACACGCCAGTCCGGCATCGAGACCGTGGACACGTAAACCCGGTCGGAGGGGAAGAAGACACATAGGTTCAGAGTAACGAGAACGAAAGAACCCGATTTTTCACATGTCTCCCGGAACTCTCAGCGAAGTCAAATCCACTCCTACCAGAGTCGACCTTGACATCGTCATATCCACGAGCTTTCCCTATGATGGCCGAGTTCACGGGCACCATCAGCCTCGGAACCACACCACCCTCCCCCCAGTAAAGAGGTTCGGTGACACTGCTCATGAACACGAGCGACACCACGCAGATCCGATCCGTCGACCGCGTCGTCATCCGTTTCGCAGGTGACTCCGGCGACGGCATGCAGCTCACAGGCGACCGGTTCACCTCGGACACCGCAGGCCTGGGCAACGACCTGGCCACCCTGCCTAATTTCCCCGCCGAGATCCGGGCCCCACAAGGCACCCTTCTGGGCGTGAGCAGCTTTCAGCTGCACTTCGCCAGCTTCGACGTCCTCACCCCCGGTGACGCCCCCGACGTCCTTGTCGCGATGAACCCTGCCGCACTCAAGTCCAATCTCCGCGATCTACCCCGCGGCGGCATGATCCTCGCCAACCGGGACGACTTCACCAAACGTAACCTCGCCAAGGTCGGTTACACCCAGAGCCCGCTCGAAGACGGCAGCCTCGAGGCCTACCGTGTCCATGCCGTCCCGTTGACCTCGATCACGGTCGAAGCACTCGCCGACTCTCCGTTGACCCGCAAGGAGAAGGAACGCGCGAAGAACATGTTCGCGCTCGGCCTGCTCTCCTGGATGTACAGCCGCAATATCGAAGGAACCAAGGCCTTTCTCGCCGCGAAATTCGGGAAGAAGCCCGACATCCTGGCTGCCAATCTCACGGCACTGGAGGCTGGATGGAGCTACGGCGAGACCACGGAGTCCTTCGATGTGAGATACACCGTGGATCCTGCCCCGATGGCGCCCGGCCGCTATCGCAATATCACTGGCAATGTGGCCACCGCCTACGGCCTGGTCGCGGCTGCACACCGATCAGGGCTGCCACTGTTCCTCGGTTCCTACCCGATCACTCCCGCCTCGGACATCCTGCACACCTTGTCCGGGATGAAGAAGTACGGGGTGACCACGGTCCAAGCCGAGGACGAGATCGCCGGTGCCGGGATCGCCTTGGGCGCCAGCTTCGGCGGAGCTCTCGGAGTGACCACTACCAGCGGTCCGGGTCTCTGTCTGAAGAGCGAGACCATCGGTCTAGCCGTCGCAACCGAACTCCCCTTGGTCATCGTTGACGTACAGCGCGGCGGCCCGTCCACCGGCCTTCCCACCAAGACAGAACAAGCCGACCTGCTGCAGGCCCTCTACGGGCGCAATGGCGAGTCTCCGGTCGCCGTGATCGCGGCGAAATCCCCCATCGACTGTTTCGACGCAGCCTACGAAGCGTGTCGGCTGGCCGTGACCTACCGCCACCCGGTGATGCTGCTCACCGACGGCTATCTCGCCAACGGGTCCGAGCCATGGCGGCTCCCGGCGATGAGCGAACTCCCTGAGATCGACCCCGACTTCGCCCGGGAGCCCAATGCTACGGACGCCTCCGGGACACCGGCTTTCCACCCGTACGCCCGAGACGAAGAGACCCTGGCCCGCCCTTGGGCAATACCCGGGACGCCAGGGTTGGCACACCGCATCGGCGGGATCGAAAAGGCCGACGGACACGGCGCGATCTCCTACGACCCTGCGAACCACGAACTCATGACCAAGCTAAGGGCCGAGAAAATCGAACGGATGGCCCGGACGATCCCGCCGTTGGACGTCGACGATCCCACCGGCGACGCCGAGATGCTGGTTCTGGGATGGGGTTCGACCTACGGACCGATCACCGCTGCCGTACGTAATCTGCGTCGAAGTGGCATCCGGGTGGCCCAGGCACATCTGCGCCATCTGAACCCCTTCCCCGAGAACACCGGTGAAGTGCTCCGCGCCTACCAACGAGTCTTGCTGCCCGAGATGAACAGCGGCCAGCTCGCTCTGGTCCTGCGTGGCCGCTACCTCGTCGACATCCGCTCGGTGACCCAGGTTCGAGGTCTGCCTTTCCTGCCCGGTCAAATGAGGCAGATCATCAAGGACGAACTCGCCGACCTGCTCGGTTCCACCGCTGTGCACACCGGACGACAGGAGGCATGAGATGAGCCCGATCGACCTGGGAATGCCGATTCACGGACTCAGCGGGGTCCCCCGGATCCCCGAAGACCAACCGGCCCTGAAACGGAAGGACTTCGTCTCCGACCAAGAGGTGCGCTGGTGCCCTGGATGCGGTGATTACTCGATCCTGGCGACCTTCCAGTCCGTCCTTCCCGAGCTGGGTGTCCCGCGGGAGAACATCGTTGTCATCTCCGGTATCGGATGCAGTTCCCGTTTTCCGTATTACGTCGACACGTACGGCATGCACTCCATCCACGGACGGGCCCCTGCTATTGCCACGGGTCTGGCCACCGCCCGTGAAGATCTGTCGGTGTGGGTGATCACCGGCGACGGTGATGCCTTGTCCATCGGCGGTAACCATCTGATCCACACCCTGCGTCGCAACGTGAACCTGAAGATCCTGATGTTCAACAACCGGATCTACGGGTTGACCAAAGGCCAGTACTCGCCGACCTCACCTGAAGGATTGGTCACTAAGTCCTCCCCTGCGGGCGCATTGGACGCTCCGTTCAATCCGATCGCTTTGGCGCTGGGCGCAGGCGGGACTTTCGTGGCCCGGACCATGGCCAGCGACCGTGAGCATCTGTCCGGTGTTCTGCGGCAGGCCGCAGAACACCGCGGATCAGCCTTCGTGGAGATCTACCAGAACTGTCCTATCTTCAACGACGGCGCCTTCGACACGCTCAGAGACGCGCACCAGAGCGAAAGCCGCCTGTTGCGCATGGTGGAGGGGGAGCCCCTTCAGGTCGGGGATCAAGGGGTTCAAACGGACGGGCGAGGCGGGCTGCAACTCGCTGAGATCGTCGACGACAACATGGTCCTCGAGCATGAGCCGTCCTCACCGGACAGCTCCCGTGCTTTCGCACTGGCCAATCTCGACGACCCTGCCATGTCCTGTGTCCCGGTAGGAGTCTTCCGGAAGGTTTCTCGAGTGGCTTACGACGATCAGGTACGTATCCAGGTCGCCCACGCCATGGGTGAGTCGACCGCACCGACCGACGAGCAGATCGAGCAGATGCTGGCCGGCAACGACCCGTGGATCGTGGAGTAACCCTCTGGTGAGGAGTCCCGGGGTGCCTCCCTGTCAGGGGACAGCACTCCCGGGGCCGGTCACGCCGTGGCGGACTGATCCGAGACGGTCACCAGACCAGCGCCTCGCGCCTGCTCCACAACGGCGAGCAGAACACCGATGAACCCTTGCAGGACATCAAAAGTCGCTTCGTCGTCGCGGTCGACCAACCAGTTGAGCATGACTCCGTCAGTCACGGCGAGCACCATCCGGGCCAGGGTGCGGGTGGGCAACCCCTCGCTCCCGGTGATCCCCATAGAACTGGTGATCATCCGCTCAATGGCGTCCTGATAAGTCTTGTACAGCAGCCGAGCGGACTCTCCGTCACCCCTGATCGACCATGCGGCCAACTCGTAGGAGAGGAGCTGGCGCCCGGGCTGATTCTGGGTGTGCTCCCAGAAGGCCTTGAACGCCGCATAGGCCTTCTCCTCGAAGGTCCCGGTGTGCCCGTCCAGGGCCAGTGATACCGCAGCGATGATCGGTTTGATGAATGATTCGGCGACGGCGTTCAGCAGGGCCTCTTTACTGCTGAAGCAGTAATGGACCACACCCAGCGAGACATTGGCCTCATCTGCGATACGACGCACCGACGCTGCTGCCAGACCCTCGCGGATGGCCAGCTCGATCGTTGCCTCGATGAGCTGCTCACGACGCTGATCTGCAGGCACCCGTGACATATGACCACCTCACGACCAAAGTCCTTGCGACAACCGGATGTCACCGTGTCGCCCCCAACAGTAGCCAGAATGTCACGTTATGAAAGGCGCTGCACGGAATGCAATCGATAAAGCATTCCAATGACGCCGCTTCGTGACATACCGATGAACTTCTGACATCAGACTCCACCCCTCGATTTCAGTCATCCTTGACCCGAGGAGAGCAGACCGACGCGTGCCATCGTACTCGGTTGATGTTCAGGACATTTGGCCTGACTCGCCACAATATTCAGGAGTTGATCCATTCGAGAGGCCCCGGCACGACGAACGGGCCCCAGCAAGAAGGCACTTGCTGGGGCCCGTCCTGAACGCCTCATAAGTATCTCGTAGAGGCCTGCTCTCTGCGGAAACATCCGCCACTAACGACAGCAGATCACACCTCGCGATCCACCACCCCTGCAGCCACCTGCTGCAATGCACAGACCGCTGGGCCATCGCCGAGCGGTCCCAACAATTCCTGAGCTTCCCGAGCCACCGCCCAGGTGTGCTCCCGAGCGCGGTCCAAAGACGGGTGCTCCCTCAACAGCTCCAACGCTCGAGAGACGCCAGCGTCATCCGTCCGAAGATCACGACCCAGCAGTTCCAAGAGCTCGGTGTCCTCAGGCCGGCCTTCAGCCTGGGCATAGATCACCGGCAAAGTCGCGACCCCCTCCCGGAGGTCGGTACCCGGCGTCTTGCCTGATGCCTCACCCTCGGAAGCGATATCGAGCAGATCATCGGCAAGCTGAAAAGCAATGCCCAGCTTCTCCCCGTACTGCCGCAGAATCTCCACCTGCTCCGCATCACATCCAGAGAACATCGCCCCGAAACGTGCTGCCGTGGCGATGAGGACCCCGGTCTTGTCCGCCAGAACACCCAAGTAGTAATCCACCGGATCTTGCCCCACTGGGCACGGACGAGTGTCCCTGATCTGCCCTGAACAGAGACGAACGAACGTCTCCGCCTGGATCTTGACAGCTTCCGCTCCCAGATCAGCCACAATCGAACTGGCCGTGCCGAAAAGAAGGTCGCCCACCAGGATCGCCGTCGAATTGCCATATGCGGCGTTGGCGCTCACCACATGACGACGCATTTCAGCCTCATCCATGACGTCATCGTGATACAGCGACGCCAAATGAGTCAGCTCCACTGCTGACGCGGCACTGACGACCTCGTGGTTAACCCCCGAACCGACGTGGGCGGCCAACAAGGTCAACAACGGGCGAAAACGCTTACCTCCAGCTGCAAGCAGATGGCCGTTCGCCTCGGAGACAAAAGGATCCTCGTGATCCACTTTCTCCCGCAAAAAAACATCGACCTGCCCCAACCCAGCCTGTAAGGAATCGGCCAGAGCCGGATCCACATCCGGGAACACAGGCAACGGCTGTGCGCTCATGGCAGGAACTGCGTGGTCGACTCGAACACCCGCAACAACGGCGAGGGGAAGATGCCCAAGGCCACGGTGACGAGCACGCCTACCCCGATCGCGAAGACAGTCGTCGTCGAGGCCACCGCCACCTCAGTTCCTTCGCCCTGCGCGATCTCCTCCTTGTCCGGAGTACGGAACATCAACCCGGCCAGACGGAAGTACGCGAACGCAGTCACCAAGCTGCACAACACACCGATCACGACGAGCACCACCCCAGGGATGCCACCATGAGCGACCGCCGGCACAAAAGCCGCCACCTTCGCCGTGAAGCCACTGGTCAACGGGATACCCGCAAAAGCCAACAACAAGAAGAAGAAGACTGCTGCAAACACTGGATGTGCGCGGCCCAGACCGCTCCACTGCGAAAGTGTCGTCGCCTCCGAACCACCGGCCCGTACCAGGAAAACCATGCCGAACGCCGCCACCGTCGTGAACCCGTAGGCCACCAGGTAGAAGAGGACACCCCCGATCGCGCTGCGGTCAAATGCGAGAAAACCCACCAGGATGAAACCGGCGTGCGCCACCGAGCTGTAAGCCAGCATCCGCTTGACATCCGTCTGGGTGACCGTCAGCACAGAACCGACCACCATCGTCATTCCTGCCACCACCCACAGGGCCATGGACCAGTCCCAACGAGTGGCGCCAACACCCACGTACACCAGTCGGAGAAGCGCGCCAAAAGCAGCAACCTTCGTACACGCACCCATGAACCCGGTGACCGGGGTCGGAGCACCTTGGTAGACGTCCGGAACCCAGTTGTGGAAAGGCCAAGCACCGATCTTGAAGAGGATTCCCAGCAGGACCAACAACACTCCGGGGACCAACAGGCCAGGGTTCACCGTCATCGGGATCGTCCGTGCAATGCCGCTCAACGAGAGCGTGCCTGCGAACCCGTACAGAAGGGCCGCCCCGAAAAGGAAGAAGGCCGAGCTGAACGAACCCAACAGGAAGTACTTCAGCGCCGCTTCCTGGCTGAGCAGCCTCCGGCGCCGAGCCAGTGCGGTCATCACGTACAGCGGAAGGGAGAGCGCCTCCAAAGCGACGAACATCGACAGCAGGTCCCCTGCTGTCACGAACATCATCATGCCGCCGGTGGCGAACAAGGCCAACGGGAAGACTTCAGTGGTCGCCGCCCCAACCCGCTGAGCAATCTCTTCCTGTTTGCTCCCCGGAACCGAGGAACCTGACGGGGTGAAGGCATCAGCGGACTGACCGGACATCCGATCACCCATGATCAGGATCGACGCCAAGGCCAAAAGGATCAACAGGCCCTGAAGGACGACCGCGACCCCATCCATGACGACAGCGCCGGACATGGTCGAAACCATGTTCTTTCTCGCCAGCAGCAGAAGCGCCGCGAAGGAGCCGAGAAGAGCCACCACCGAAACCCCGAGCTGGGTCTCGTGCCGGGTATGGCGGGCGGCGAAAGCCTCGACCAGCACCCCGATCAAGGCGCCACCGAAGACCACCAGCATCGGAGCGATGCTCCCATAGTTGATATCGATCTTGCTCAGCGGTTCGGCCGCTGTCAGCACCGGAATCACTTGGCACTTCCCTTCGCAGCATCAGCAGCCGGCTCCGGGTCCTGTACGCCGACGATGCTCAGTGTCTTGTCGACGGACGGATTGATCGCCTGCAACGCAAGATTCGGATAGAAACCCAACACCACGAAGATCGCGATCAGCGGGGCCATCACCAGCTTTTCACGAACTACCAGGTCAGCGACCTTCACAGGAACAGACTCGGCATCCTTCTCCAAGGTCGCATGGCCATGGTCAGAAACCTTCTGCCCAGGCGGAGGGCCGGTGAAGACGCGCTGGTAGAGCAAGAGAATGTACAACGCGGCCAGGATGATCCCCACCGAGGAGATCGCTCCCACCCACGGATAACGCTGGAAAGTCCCCATCATCACCAAGAACTCGGAGACGAAGCTGGACAGACCCGGCAATGCCAGACCCGACATCCCAGCCACGAGGAAACATCCGGCAAGAACCGGAGTGACCCGCTGCCAACCGCCGTAGTCCCGGATCAACGCGCTGCCATTGCGTTTCACGAGCATCCCGGCCACCAGGAAAAGCGCAGCCGTGGAGAACCCGTGGTTGAGCATGTACAGCACCGAGCCCTGCCCAGCCATGCGGGTAAAGGCGAAAATACCGAGCACGATGAACCCGAAGTGACTCACCGAGGTGAATGCCACCAGACGCATCATGTTCTGCTGCCCGATCGCGGCCACCCCGCCGTAGATGATCGACAGCAGAGCCAGCCCGATGACGACCGGAGTCGCCCACTGACTCGCGTTCGGGAAGAACTGGAGGCAGAAACGGATCATCCCGAAAGTACCGACCTTGTCCAGCACGCCGACCAGCAAAGTGCTGGTTGCCGGAGTAGCGGCCTCAGCCGCATCAGGCAGCCAGGTATGCACCGGCACCATCGGCGCTTTGATCGCGAAGGCGATGAAGAAGCCGATGAAGAGCAGCCGTTCGGTGTTCGTATCCATGGACAGCCCGGTCAACGACGAGACCAGGAACCCGGTGCTGCCGCCCTTGCCCTGCACGTAGAGCCCGATCACCGCGGCCAACATCACCAGACCGCCGGCCAGCGAGAAAAGCAGGAACTTCAAAGCGGCTCGACGGCGATCTGCGCCCACACCGTAGGAGGCGATGAGGAAGTAGACCGGAATCAGCATGCCTTCGAAGAAGACGTAGAAGAGGAAGACGTCCACGGCGGAGAACACGCCGATCATAAAGGTCTCCAACGCCAGGATCCAGGCGAAATAGCCGTTGTCCCGGCTGCCGTCCGCAGGCATGTCGTCCCAGGCCGCGAGAATGCAGATCGGTACCAGCAAGGCCGACATCACGATCATGGCCAGCGCCATCCCGTCGGCCCCGACCGCGTAGCTGACCCCCCACTGCGGGATCCACTCGTGCGTCGCCCTCATCTGGAACTGCTCCGTCGAGCCCAGATCGTAAGAAGTCACCGCTGCGACCCCAGTAAGCACCAGGACCAGAAGGGACACCGCCAGCGATACCGGCCGCGCCAGCCGCAGGCCGCCTCGCGGCAGGAACGCCACGATGAGCGCACCCACCAGGGGGACGACCATCATGACGGTCAACCAGTCAACGTTCTTCATCACTGCACCACCCAGACGGCACCGAGGAGGACGACGATGCCAACGAGCATCGTCAGGGCGTAGGAACGGACGAACCCGTTCTGGAGTTTGCGCAGACCGCCGCTCGCCGCCATCACAGCGGCGCCCAGGCCTGTGACCGAACGGTCGACGCCACCACTGTCTGTGAGCACAGTGGCTCGCACCAGCAGGTTGCACGGTTGGACCAGCGCGACATCGTTGACATCGTCCTGGAAGAAGTCATTGCGGGCGATCTTCGCAGCGAGATGCTCAGCAGGAGCACCCACCCGCTTCTTCGCGTACTGCATCCACGCAAAACCTGCGCCTGCGAGCACCATCGCGAGGGTACCCACCTGGATGGCGACCTCAGGAATCACCGGATGCGGATGATCACCATGCCCGGTCAATCCCAACGCCGGGCTCAGCCACTCCACGAAGCCGAGCAAGGACAGCCCGAGCCCGAGGAAAGCCGAGCCGAAGGCCAGCACCACCATGGGCACCGTCATCGTCAGGGGCGACTCGTGAGGGTGGTCCTCCTTGGTCCAACGACGCTCCCCGTGGAAGGTCATGAAGAACAGACGTGACATGTAGAAGGCGGTCAGCCCAGCGACCAACATGGTCAATCCGCCGAAGACCCAAGGACGCCATCCTTCACCGACGAAGGCAGCTTCGATGATCTTGTCCTTGCTCCAGAAACCTGCAAAGGGAGGAACACCCAGGATGGCCAGCCACCCGAGCATGAACGTTCCCCAGGTCGCCTTCATGACCGTCGACAACCCACCGAAGGTACGCATATCGACCCGGTTGTTCATGCCATGCATGACCGAACCCGCGCCGAGGAACATCCCCGCTTTGAAGAAGCCGTGGGTGATCAGGTGGAAGATCGCGAAGGCGTAGCCGACCGGGCCGAGGCCTGCGGCCAACATCATGTACCCGATCTGGCTCATCGTGGAGGCCGCGAGGGCCTTCTTGATGTCGTCCTTGGCGCAGCCGATGACCGCACCCATGGTCAACGTGATCGCACCCACGACCGTGACGGCCAGCTGCGCGTTCGGAGCCAGGTTGTAGATCGCGTGGCTACGCACGACCAAGTAGACACCTGCGGTGACCATGGTCGCCGCGTGGATCAGCGCCGAGACCGGCGTCGGACCGGCCATCGCATCCCCCAACCAGCTCTGAAGAGGGAACTGAGCCGATTTACCACAGGCTGCCAACAACAGGAAGAGACCGATCGCGGTCAGCGTCTTCTCGTCCGCTTGGGCAGCAGCACCATGGACGCCAGCGAAATCGATGCGGCCAAAGGAGAAGAACATCAGCATGATCGCCAAGCCCAGGCCGAAGTCACCGACCCGGTTGGCGATGAAGGCCTTGTTCGCGGCCGAGGCATACGGCGGGTTCCAGTTCCAGAAGCCGATCAGCAGGTATGAGGCCAAACCGACGCCTTCCCAACCCACGTACAACATCAGGTAGGAGTCCGCCAGGACCAGGGTCAACATCGCTGCGACGAAGAGATTCAGGTAGGCGAAGAAGCGTCGCTTATCCGGATCGTGCTCCATGTACCCCAAGGAATACACGTGGATCAGCGAGCCCACGAAAGTCACCAGCAGGACGAAACTGATGGACAGCTGATCGATGAGCATCCCGGCAGACAGGTCCAAGGACGATGTCCGGATCCACGTGAACAAGGTCAGGTGGTGAGCCCGCTCCCCCGGTGCCTGGCCCAGCATCTGCATCAGGATGGCGGCCCCGACACCGAAACTGCTCCAGGAGAACACCGTGGCCAGCAAAGGGCCGAACTTGTCGGTGGCCCGGCCACCGATCAGCAGGAGTGCCGCACCCAAGAGCGGTAGCGCCACCAAAAGCCAACCGAAAGCAGCAGTGCCGGAAGCGACGGCTGCTCCTGTCGACGAGGACGAAGCCGCGATCGCATCGACGGCTGAGGGAAAGAATTGCACGCCTTCTCGCTCCTTACAGCTTCAGCAGGTTGGCGTCGTCGACCGAGGCCGAGCGGCGAGCACGGAAGATAGCCATGATGATCGCCAACCCGACGACCACTTCGGCGGCTGCCACGACCATGACGATCAGGGAGATGACCTGACCGTCCAAGGAACCGTGCAGGCGCGAGAAGGTCACGAAGACCAGATTCACCGCGTTGAGCATCAACTCGATGCCCATGAACACGACGATGGCATTCCTACGGGTCAGCACGGTGGCCGCACCGATGGAGAAGAGCACCGCCGCAAGATAGATGTAGCTCATCAGGCTCATCGCTGCGAACCCTCCTCGATCTCCTTGTTCATCCCGTCCACCGCATCCGTGAACTGCTTCGGCTCCTCGATCTGCTGACGTGCTGTCAGTACCCGGCTCACTGAGAGCTCACTCGGCGTTCCATCAGGCAGGAGAGCCGGGGTGTCGACCGAATTGTGCCTGGCGTATACGCCAGGTGCCGGCAGTCCAGCCACGTAACGGTTCTCCCGGACACGTCGGATGGACCACTCCCGCTGGCTGGCCTTGGGAAGCAGACGTTCACGGTGGGCCAACACCATGGCCGCCATAGCAGCGGTGATGAGCAGCGCACTCGTGATCTCGAAGACCCAGACGTACTGCCCGAAGATGAGGCCGGCCACACCAGCCACATTGCCGTGCTTGTTCGCAGCTTCCAGACCTTCGCCACGTTTGACGAAGGTGGCATCGGCGATCGTGCTCAACAGCAGACCTCCGAGTCCGATCGCGAACAACAAGGAGAACCAACGGTGCCCCTTGATGGTGTCGACCATGGACTCGCTGGCCTCCACACCGATCAACATGATGACGAACAGGAAGAGCATCATCACGGCCCCGGTGTATACGAAGACGTGGACGACGCCCAGGAAGTCGGCGCCCTGTGCCAGGTAGACGACTCCCAGCATCACCATGACCAAAGCCATGGACATCGCCGCGTAAACAGCTTTCTTGGCGAACAACAACCCCAGTGCTCCGAGCACCATCGGAATGGCGACGACCCAGAAGAACACCGATTCGCCGGTGGACATGACTGGATTCTCAGTCACTTCCGGTCACCACCTTTCACGGCTTCGTCCTTGTCACGAGCACCTACGTACTCGCGCTGCTCAGGCGTAGCCTTGTCAACCTTGCCCTGGTAGTAGTCGCGTTCTTCCATGCCTTCCACCATCGGGTGAGGCGGAGAAAGCATGTCGTCCCCGAGCGGGGCCAACAGCTGATGCTTCTCGAAGATCAGAGCCGACCGAGAATGATCCGCCAACTCGTAGAAATTCGTCATCGTCAACGCTCTGGTAGGACAGGCTTCAATGCACAATCCGCAGAAAATGCAGCGCAGATAGTTGATCTGATAGACCCGGCCGTAGCGCTCGCCCGGCGAGAAACGACCTTTCCCGCCCTGGTCGAGCGGGGTGTCGTCATTGTCCGCGCCCTCGACGAAGATGGCATCTGCGGGACAGGCCCAGGCGCACAGCTCACAGCCGACGCACTTCTCCAGACCATCCGGATGCCGGTTCAGCTGGTGGCGGCCGTGGTATCGCGGAGCCGTCGGAGCTTTCACCTCCGGGTACTCCACGGTCGCGACCTTGCGGAACTGTGTCTTGAACGAGACACCGAAACCTGCGACCGGTGCGAATATGTCAGCGAAAAAACCGCTCGGCTTCTCCGCTGCGCTCTCCTTGCGCTCTTCGCTCACTTGTCGTTCTCCTCACGCTCGGCTCGGCCGGGTTCGCCGTTGTCGAGGACCACGGACTTACCTCCGGTTCCGGTGGGTACAGCGGCCGCAGCCGACACCGTCGGCCGTGCAGTACCGGGATCCTCTGCGGTCGGTTCAAGAAGGGTCTGCCCCGGCAACGGCGGCACAGGGTAGCCACCGGCAAAGGGATCGATCTCGGACGGAACCACCGTGGCGACATCCCGTTCGGTCATAGCCCGGTCCCAGGCCATGATCGCCAGGAAGGAAATACCCAGGATCACCACCAGGACGACGATGAGTGACGCATTGAACGGTCCCACGAAGACATTGCCGAGGAAGCCGATCTGCGCACCTTTGATGAAGGCCGCGGCGATCACCCAGAACAGGGTCACCGGGATCAGGAATTTCCAGCCGAACTTCATGAACTGGTCATAGCGAGTACGAGGCAGGGTTCCACGCAGCCACACGAAGAACCACATGAACA
Source organism: Austwickia chelonae (assembly GCF_003391095.1). Classification (NCBI taxonomy): domain Bacteria; kingdom Bacillati; phylum Actinomycetota; class Actinomycetes; order Micrococcales; family Dermatophilaceae; genus Austwickia; species Austwickia chelonae. The sequence continues at coordinate 2,268,377 of NZ_CP031447.1, forward strand.
CCCACAGCTTCGCGGTGAACCACAGCAGCCCCCACCAGCCGGCGCTGAACTGCCCGTCGGCGATGTAATGCAAGCCGAAGGGCGCCTGGTAACCGCCGAGGAAGAGTGTCGTCGCCAAGGCGGCGACCGTGAACATGTTCACGTACTCACCTAGGAAGAACATCCCGAACCGCATACCGGAGTACTCGGTGTGGAAACCTGCGACCAGCTCACCCTCGCCCTCGGCGAGGTCGAACGGAAGTCGGTTGGTCTCGCCCACCATCGTGATGATGTACACCACGAAGCTCACCGCCAAGGGGAACATGTACCACAACCGGTCCTGAGCAGCCACGATCTGCCAGGTGGACATCGACCCCGAGTAGAGGAAGACCGCCACCAGTGACAGACCCATCGCAATCTCATAGCTGATGACCTGAGCGGTCGAGCGCAGCCCACCCAACAGCGGGTAGGTGGAACCGGAGGACCATCCCGCCAGCACGATGCCGTAGGCGCCCACCCCAGCAGCGGCGAGCACCAACAGCGCTGAGACCGGAGTGTCGGTCAGCTGCAGGGGTGTCCGGTAGCCGAAGACGTCCACCATGCCGCCCATCGGGATGATCCCGAAGCTGATGAAGGCCACTGAACCGGCGATGATCGGGGCCACCAGGTACATCACCTTGTCTGCCTGGCGGGGGATGAAAGTCTCCTTCCAGATCAGCTTGAAGGCGTCGGCGATCTCCTGGAAGATGCCCCACGGTCCGAATCTGTTGGGACCAGGGCGTTGCTGCATCCGGCCGATGACTCGACGTTCGAACCAGATCACGATGACGACCTGGATCATCAGGTAGGCGAAGATCAGCACCGCCTTGATCAGCGAGAGCCACCACGGGGTCTGGGTGAAGTCCGGGGCTTCGATCTTCCCCGGTAGGACCATGAGCGCGTTCACGCCGCACCACCCTTCGTGACAGTCACGACGTCACCGGCGTCTGCGCCCAGGATGGCGCGGACACGGGACCCCGCAGAATTCGTCGGCAGCCACACGACGTGGTCCACCATCGCTGTGATCTGCGCCGGAAGAGTGATCGACCCCCTCATCGTGGAGACGGTCACCGCCATCCCGTCGACGATGTCCAGCGCTGCAGCAGTAGCTGCGGAAAGCCGCGCCACTGCCAAAGGCGCCGTACCGGCCAGGTAGGGCTCGCCGTCCTGCATCCGTCCGGCATCCAGCAGCTGGTGCCAGGTGGCCAGAACCGCCTGCCCCATCGCCAGCGAAGGCACCGATTGCGGGTCGGCGGTCGGTGGCGCCTGACGACGGCCGGACCAGACCGGGAGGCAGTCGATCTCGGCCCGGATCTGATCGACCGATCGAGTCCCCAGGTAGCTACCCATCTCGACTGCGAGCAGATCGAGAACTCGGTAGTCCGCCATCGCATTGGAGTTCAGCGCCGCGGTGAAAGGCGTGACACGGCCTTCCCAGTTGAGGAAGGCTCCGGTCTTCTCCGCAACCGGCGCCACCGGGAGCACCACGTCGGCGGACTCGGTGGCCAAGCTGTCCCGGATCTCCAAGGAAACCACGAAAGCACGCTGCAAAGCCTCGGTCACGGTGCCTTGATCGGGGAGGTCGCTGATCTCCACCGCCCCGATGACCAGGCCGCCGAGCTGTCCAACCGCAGCGGACGTCATCATCGCGCCCGCGTCGCGGCCGGTGGCCGAGGGCACCTCGTCGATCTCCCACAGCTTCTGCAGCTCTGCGCGAGCTTCGCTGTCTCGCAGAGGCCTGCCCCCGGGGAGCAGGTCTGGAAGACAACCGGCTTCGAGCGCGCCCCGTTCCCCCGCACGGCGAGGGATCCAGGCCAGCTTCGCTCCGCAGGACTGCGCCAGGACAGCCGCAGCCGAAAGCGCTCCAGGCACACCGGCAAGCCGCTCACCGACAAGAAGGATCGCTCCTTCGCCGAGAGCATCTCCGGCAGCACTCAGTTCAGGACGCTTCTCCCGCAGCGCGTGCAGCAGTTCGGTCTCCGTACCGGGTGCCGCGGGGATGAGCGTGCCCCCCAGCTTGCTCAGACCCCGCGTCGCGAAAGGCGCGATGCCGAAGATCGGTGTGCCCTTCTTCCGCCACGCCTTGCGCAGGCGCAGGAAGATCATCGGCGACTCTTCTTCGGGCTCCAGTCCGACGAGGAAGATCGCCGATGCCTGCTCGAGGTCGGCGTAGGTCACTCCTGTCGTAGCATCTGCGCCGGCGACGCAGGCTGCCAGGAAAGAGGCTTCTTCTCCGGAATGCGGGCGGGCGCGGAAGTCGATGTCATTCGTTCCGAGAACCGTCCGGGCGAACTTGCTGTAGGCGTAGGAATCCTCGACGGAGAGTCGTCCGCCGGTGAGGACACCCACGCCTCCGTTGACCTTCGCCTTGGCCAGACCATCGGCGGCAAAAGCCAGGGCCTCCGGCCAACTGGCTGCCCGCAGTTCGCCATTCTCCCTGATCATCGGAGTAGGAACCCGGTTCGGCTGCGTGGCATAGGTGAAGGCCCAGCGGCCTTTGTCGCAGTTCCATTCCTCGTTGACTTCGGGGTTGTTGGTCGCCATCCGTCGCAGCACGGTGCCACGTCGGTGATCGACCCGCAGACCGCAGCCACCAGCGCAGTGCTCACAGGCGCTCGGCGTGGAGACCAAGTCGAATGGACGGGAACGGAAACGATAGGCCGCTCCGGTCAAGGCTCCCACCGGGCAGATCTGCACGGTATTCCCCGAGAAGTAGCTCTCGAAGGGGTCTTCCTGGTAGATGCCGATCTGCTGCTGAGCGCCTCGCTCGACCAAGGCGATGAAAGGGTCACCAGCAATCTGATCGGAGAACCTGGTGCACCGCTGACAGAGCACGCACCGTTCCCGGTCGAGCAGAACCTGCGTGGAGATGTTGATCGGCTTGGTGAAGGTGCGTTTGACGTCGTTGAACCGACTCGCCGCATGACCATGCGAGAGAGCCTGGTTCTGCAAGGGACATTCGCCGCCTTTGTCGCAGACCGGACAGTCCAACGGGTGGTTGATCAGGAGGAACTCCAGGACACCCTTCTGTGCCTTGTCCGCGGCCTCAGAAGTGTGTTGGGTCTCCACACTCATGCCTTCGGAGACCATCGTCGTGCAGGCGGCCTGGGGCTTGGGCATCTTCCGCAAAGAACCGTCCGGACCAGCGGTCGCGACATCGACCAGACATTGCCGGCAGGCACCCACAGGATCGAGCAGGGGGTGATCGCAGAACCGAGGGATCTCGACGCCGAGTTTCTCGGCTGCTCGGATGACGAGCGACCCCTTCGGTACTGACACCGGGACACCATCGATGGTCAGCGTGACCATCTCCACAGGTGGCTCCACGTGGACGCTGCCCACATCGCCGGAGCTCGGACTCTTCTGGACCGTCATCGGGTCACGCTCTCCTTCGCGAACAAGGTGGACGCCTCCGGCGGGAAGAGCACGTGGGCAGGAGTGTGATAACCCTGCTCGAACTCTTCACGGAAATGTTTGATCCCGGACTGCACCGGGGTCGCGGCTGCATCACCCAGGGCGCAGAACGACCGTCCCAGGATCTGCCCTGCCACATCGAGCAGTTTGTCAACATCACCTTCCTGCCCTTGCCCGTCCACGAGACGTTGCAGGACCTGACGCATCCACCAGTTGCCCTCGCGACAGGGAGTGCATTTTCCACAGGACTCGTGAGCGTAGAACTCGATCCACCGGGAGACCGCTCGGACCACCGAGACCGTTTCGTCGAAGACCTGCAAGGCGCGGGTACCCAGCATCGATCCGGCTGCGGCCACCGACTCGTAGTCGAGGGGCACGTCCAGGTGCTCCTCGGTGAAGAGCGGGGTACTGGAACCACCCGGAGTCCAGAACTTCAGGGTGTGGCCCTTCCGGATTCCTCCGGCCATCTCGAGGAGCTCACGCATCGTGACCCCATAGGGGGCCTCGTACTGACCGGGACGCTCCACGTGACCGGACAGGCTGAACAGGCCGACACCCTTCGACTTCTCGGTTCCCAGAGAGGCGAACCAGTCCGCACCGTGCAGGAAGATCGGCGCGACCTGCGAGATGGTTTCCACGTTGTTCACCACGGTCGGACGGGCGTACAGACCCGCCACTGCAGGGAACGGAGGCTTCAGCCGCGGCTGTCCTCGACGACCTTCCAGCGAGTCCAGGAGCGCAGTTTCTTCGCCGCAGATGTATGCCCCGGCACCGGCGTGCACGGTGATGTCCAGGTCGAATCCGCTGCCCATGATGTTCTTACCCAGGTATCCGGCGTCGTAGGCTTCCCGGACCGCATGGAGAAGCCGCCGGTAGACGTGGACGACCTCGCCCCGCAGATAGATGAACGCGTGATTGCACCGGATCGCATAGCTGGTGATGATCATGCCCTCGATCAGAAAATGCGGGGCATTGAACATGAGCGGGACGTCCTTGCAGGTACCAGGCTCGGATTCGTCCGCATTGACCACGAGGTAACGAGGGTTACCGTCGTCTGGCGGGAGGAAACCCCACTTCATACCGGTGGGGAATCCTGCACCACCACGCCCACGCAGTCCGGAGTCCTTGGCCTGCTGAACGAGGTCGGCCCGATCGAGCCGGATGGCGTGACGCAGAGCCCGGTAACCGTCGTGGCGTTCGTAGGTCTCGAGAGTGAACGACTTGGGCTCGTCCCAGAACCGGGAGAGCAACGGAGTCAACTGAGTCATCGGTTCGCCTTTCCGACATTCCCGGAAGCGCCGGGCTTCTCACCCGGAGCATTGGACGGGGTGTCCTGGCTTCCGGTTGACCGCGCAGACCGCTGCCCGGTCTCGGCTGACGAGGGGTACGTCGTGGTGGTCAGGCCGGAGCTTTCCCCGGCCGAAGTCGCCGCCGGAGCGTGCCATCCCTTTTCCTTCGCGTGACGCAGTCCACGAACCGTCGCCGGCCCACCGGTGTCCCCCTCGACGGCCCGGCCGTCGTGGAAACCGGCCAGGACCCTGCTGACCTCTTTGAAGGTGGCCACGGTCGCCGCACCACGAGTAGGGCTGATCACTTTGCCCTCGCGAAGCGCGTCGACCGTCCGGATCACGGATTCAGGCGTCTGGTTGTCGAAGAACTCCCAGTTGGCCATCACCACCGGGGCGTAGTCACAACCGGCGTTGCACTCGATCCGCTCCAGGGTGATCCGACCGTCAGGGGTCGTCTCGTCGTGCCCGATCGCGAGATGTTCGCTGACTGCGTCCCAGATGGCGTCGCCACCCATGACGGCGCACAGCGTGTTGGTGCAGACCCCGATGGTGTAGTCCCCATTGGGGTGTCGCTTGTACTGCGTGTAGAAGGTCGCGACCCCGCTGACCTCGGCGGCGGTCAGTTCGACCGTCTCGGCGCAGAACTCGATACCACGGGTACTCACGTAGCCGTCGACGCTCTGCACCAGGTGCAACAACGGCAGCAGAGCGGATCTCTTCTGCGGATAGCGTCCGACGACCTCTGCCGCGTCGATACGCAGCTTCGCGAGGACATCGTCGGAATACGGCTCGGTCGCGGCATTGGGCTGGGAGCCGTAATTGGGCTTGTCACCGTGCGACATCAGCGGTCCACACCTCCCAGGACGGGGTCGATCGAGGCCACGGCGACGACGGTGTCGGCGACGGCGCCGCCTTCCACCATCGCGGCGACGGCCTGCAGGTTGTTGAACGCCGGGTCACGGAAGTGGGCCCGGTAGGGACGGGTTCCTCCGTCAGACACCAGGTGACAGCCGAGCTCTCCCTTGGGAGACTCGACCGCGACATAGGCCTGCCCTGGCGGGACCCGGAAACCTTCGGTGACCAGCTTGAAGTGGTGGATCAGGGCCTCCATCGAGGTACCCATGATCTTCTTGATGTGCTCGAGGCTGTTGCCCTGGCCGTCCGCTCCGATCGCCAGCTGCGCGGGCCAGGCGATCTTCTTGTCCGCGACCATGACCGGCTCGCCTTCGCACTTCTCAAGGCGCTCGATGACCTGATCGATGATCTTCAGCGACTCCCAGATCTCCAGGAAACGCACCCGCATCCGCCCGTAGGCATCGGCGCTGTCCCAGGTAGGAACCTCGAAATCGTAGGTTTCGTAACCGCAGTAAGGCGCATTCTTACGAAGGTCGTAAGGCATTCCCGCCGACTTCAGAATCGGCCCGGTGACTCCCAGCGCCATACAACCAGTCAGGTCGAGGTAGCCGACGTCCATCATCCGACCCTTGAGGATCGGGTTCTCCAGGCAAAGCGCCTCGAGCTCTTTGACCCCCTGTTTCAGCAGTGGCCACTGCTCCTCGACGATGGCTTTCCAGTTGCTCGGCAAGTCGTTCGCGACTCCGCCAGGCCGGATGTAACCGTTGTTCATCCGCAGACCGGTGGTTGCTTCGATCAGTCGGAAGATGCGCTCACGCTCGCGGAAGCCGATCGTCATGACGGTGGTGGCGCCGAGCTCCATGCCGCCGGTACCCAGGCAGACCAAATGGCTGGAGATCCTGGTGCACTCCATCATGAGGACACGAATCAGCGTGGCTCGCTCGGGGATCTGGTCCTCGATGCCCAGGAGACGTTCGATGGCCAGGCAGTATGCGGTTTCCTGGAACATCGGCGTCAGGTAGTCCATGCGAGTACACAGAGTGACGCCCTGAACGAAGGTGCGATGCTCCATCGTCTTCTCGATCCCGGTGTGCAGGTAGCCAATACCGACACGAGCCTCGGTAACGGTTTCTCCGTCGAGCTCCAGGATCAGGCGGAGAACGCCGTGGGTCGAGGGATGCTGCGGACCCATGTTGACGACAATGCGCTCGTCGGAGTGCTCGATGGCCTCGGCCGCCAGGGAATCCCAGTCACCGCCTTCAGCATGCAGGTGATGGTCCCGGGGGCTCTCGTCGGTGCCTGCGCCAGCTGTGGCCTGCACCTTCTCATTCGACGTGGTCATCAGTTGTACGACCTCCGCTGATCGGGGGCAGGCACGGTGGCGCCCTTGAACTCCACAGGGATCCCTCCGAGGGGGTAGTCCTTGCGCTGAGGGTGGCCGGGCCAGTCGTCCGGCATCAGGATCCGGGTCAATGCCGGATGGTCGTCGAAGACGATGCCGAAGAAGTCCCAGGTCTCGCGCTCGTGCCAGGTCACCGACGGGTAGGTCTCCACGATGCTGGGAATGTGCGGGTCGCTGTCAGGACAGGTCACCTCGACCCGGATACGACGGCTGCCATGCGTGATCGACAGGAAGTGGTAGACGGCGTGCAGCTCCCGACCCGTGTCCTTGGGGTAGTGGACACCGGACACTCCGCTGCAGATCTCGAAGCGCAGAGCCGGGGCATCCCTGAGCGCCTGAGCCACGGCGGGCAGCGCTTTCCTGTCCACGAAGAGCGTCATCTCTCCGCGATCGACGACGACCTTCTCGACGGCGTCCTCATAGGAGGACGAACCATCCTGCAGCGCCAGGGCAAGTTGGTCAGCTACCTCGTCGAAGAAACTTCCGTACGGGCGAGAAGCCTGACCGGGGAAGAGGATCGGGCTGACCAGGCCGCCGTAGCCGGTGGTATCCGGGCCCTTGGTCGCGCCGAACATCCCACGTCGTTCGCCCCGGACCTCGGGGTTGGTTGTCGACTCGGTGGGCAGATTGGCCCCGCCGGTTTCCTGGGCGGCGGCTGTCTGTGACTTCACAGTGTTCTTGTCACTCATGCCAGCAGCCCCTTCTGCTCCACCAGCGGAGTTACCGACATCGCAGCTTCTTCTGCGGCCCGAGCCGCTTCACGGCGACGCCCAGGTGTGTACGGGGTGGCCATCATCTGGTCGTGCAAGGTGATGAGTGCGTTCAACAGCATCTCGGGGCGCGGCGGACAGCCCGGCAGGTAGACGTCGACCGGAACGATGTGGTCGACCCCTTGCACGATGGCGTAGTTGTTGAACATTCCACCAGAACTTGCGCAGACGCCCATGGAGATGACCCACTTCGGCTCAGCCATCTGGTCGTAGACCTGCCGCACCACAGGGGCAAATTTCTGGCTGACCCGTCCTGCGACGATCATGCAGTCCGCTTGACGAGGAGTCGCCGCAAAACGCTCGGAACCGAAACGGGCGATGTCGTAGTCGGGGGTGCCCGACGCCATCATCTCGATGGCACAACAGGCCAGTCCGAAGGTAGCCGGCCAGATCGAGGTCTTGAGAAGGAAACCAATGGCCTCACTGACCTTGGTCGTGTAGACCCCTTGCGGGTATTTCTCGATGTCGACCATGTCAGTCCCACTCCAATCCGCCACGACGCCACACGTAGGCGTAGGCGATGAACACCGTCATCACGAAGAGCACCATCTCCACCAGGGCGAACAGCCCTAAGCGGTCGAAAGCCACCGCAAAGGGGAAGAGGAAGACCGACTCGATGTCGAAGATGATGAAGAGCATGGCCGTGGTGTAGTACTTAACGGGCACACGGCCCCCAGCCTCGGCATGCGGTGAAGGCTGGATCCCGCACTCGTAGGCATCGAGTTTCACCTTGTTGTAGCGGCGGGGCCCAACGAAATCGAAGAGCAGAACCGACGCGGCGGCAAACCCGATGCCACACGCGAGGAAGAACAGAATCGGAAGATAGGGGCTGGTCATCTCGACGCGCTCCCCTTTCGGTGGATGTGGCGGCGGTGAATCATCTTGTCCGTCTCGTCTGCAGTTTCTCGCAGGGTGATCGCACCGGAACGCAGGAACTCCGGTGTCCTCCCCCTAGATATCCTAGTGAATGTCACAGGAAGCTCAGGCCGAAGGAGCAATTCGCGACAAGGCTGTGATGAGCCTGTCGTCAATTCCTCCACCTCGCGGCTGAGCCAAATTGGCCATCGTCTTGAGAAGAACTCTCATCAACGGCGTGACCGGAAGACCGTACTTCACACACAAACGCATGACCTCAGGTTTTCCGATGAGTGCGGCAAATCCTCGGCCCAAGGAGTAATAACCGCCGAGGTGTTCTTTCATCACCGAGTTGTATGACATGAGCACCCGCTCACGACCAGCGTCATCGGCCCGAGCCATCGCCTGCACGATGATCTCCGCAGCTGTTCTTCCGGCCTCCATCGCGTAGTCGATGCCCTCCCCGTTGAACGGGTTGACCATGCCTCCGGCGTCACCCACCAAAAGCAACCCGTCCGCATAGAGCGGCTGGCGGTTGAAGGCCATCGGCAGCGCCGCACCCCGGATGGGCTGGGCCAGGGTCTCCTCGGTGAAAGTCCATTCCGCAGGCAAGGTGGCCACCCATCGCCGCATCACATCCCGGTAGTCGACCCGACCGAATGCCGGCGAGGTATCGAGCATTCCCAGGCCCACATTCGCCGTGCCATCACCGCAGGCGAAGATCCATCCGTACCCCGGGAGCAGGATGTCTTTCCCCGATGTCGCTGTTCCCGGTGTGCTCCGAGAGCCTTCCCCCTCCGGAACCCACAGCTCCAGCCAGGACTCCATGTACTCGTCGTTCGTCCGCGCAGGCGACTCGTAGTAGGTACGGACCGCGACACCCATCGGCCGGTTGTCCCGTTTGGGGCGCCCCATCGACATGGACAGCCGCGAGGAAACTCCATCAGCAGCGACCACGATCGGAGCACGAAAAGTAGCGGTCTCGCCGGTGGCACGGCCATCGCGCCCCATGATCTTGGCCGTCACACCCTGGATCCGCCCGGAGGAATCGTCCCGGATCGCTTCCTGGACATTGACCCCCTCCAGCAGGCGCACTCCCCGCCCTGCCGCATACCGAGCCAAGATCTCATCGAGCTCCTGGCGCTTGCGCACCATCCCGTACGGCGGGAAGTAGTCGGTCTCGGGCCAGTCCAGCTCGAAACGGCGCCCACCACCGACGATACGCAGACCCTTATTGCGGATCCACCCGTCCTCCTCGGATGTGGGAACACCCAGCTGTGCCAGTTCGCGAACTGCACGCGGGGTCAGTCCGTCTCCGCAGATCTTGTCGCGGGGAAAATGTGCCTTCTCCAGCAGGAGGACATCCAGGCCGGCCATCGCCAAGTAGGCAGCGGTCGCGGAGCCACCCGGACCTGCGCCGACCACGATGACGTCAGCGGTTTCAGCGGAACCGACGGCCTGCGGCGGATGAGAGTCAGTCACGGCGTCCTTCAAGGGTCAGCTCGGAACGGGCTGGTCGGTATCCGACCACACCGTCCCTCGCGGATTCACGCGGGGGCAAACGACTTGACCTTACCGGACTCCGGAGTGAGCGAAGCCACGGCAGACCAGCCATATCGAGAACGGGAGAAGGCAATCGGAAGGGTCCTTCAGCCTCGCACCGCTCGATGCAAAGCGACGATTCCTCCATTCAGGTTGCGCCACTGCACATCTCGCCAACCCGACTCCTGAATCGCTTCCGCGAGTTCCTCTTGGCACGGCCAGGACTGAATGGATTCAGCCAAGTACACATAGGACTCCGGGTTCGAGGAGAACTTGGAGGCCATCGCGGGGAGGGCCCCCATCAGATATTCCTGATAGACCCGCCGGAAGATCGGATTGACCGGTTGGGAGAACTCGTTGACGACCAGCCGGCCTCCGGGCCGGGTGACTCTGGCGAACTCCGTCAGCGCGCCCCGGTAGTTCTGCACATTGCGCAACCCGTAGGACATCGTGACAGCGTCGAAGGAAGCCTCCGCGAAAGGCAGCCGGGTGGCATCAGCCGCAACGAAAGGCAGTTCAGGATGTTGGGCCCGCCCCTGTCGGAGCATGCCCAGCGAGAAATCAGCCGGTACCACCTGCACGCCTGCACGATGAAAAGGCATCGATGACGTGCCGGTTCCCGCCGCGATGTCCAACACCCGCTGGCCAGGACGTGCATCGACGGCAGCCACCAAAGCTCGGCGCCACAACCTGGCGATACCGCCAGTCATCACATCGTTCATCAGGTCGTAACGCGAAGCGACCTGATCGAACATCGACGCTACGTCACGGGGCTGCTTGTCGAGGCTGGCGCGATTCACAGTGGTCATCCTCGCAGAAGACCAGAGCTTCCTGCGCGCCCTGGCGAGGACGCCCCTGTCCGGTCGCCGCGAGCTTTTCCCACCGATGGCGGACAGACACCAGCCAGAGATTATTCTGAACAGGAGATGTACGACACCACTGACCACCCACCTCGCCAGCCGCTGCCCGAAGGCAGCGCAGCTGCCCTCTCCTTCCACACCCAGCCTCTACGACAGCCGGTAGACCTTCTGTCCGCCTTGCCCGGCCGAGTACCCGCCACGAAGAACCACGCCTGGGTCCGTGCAGGTCAGGGGAAGGTCGGCTGGGGCCAGGTCGCCTCACTCACCACGAGCGGGCCCGAACGGTTCAGCGAGGCGGAACAGTGGTGGCGTCAAGTGGTCACCCGCGCCGAGGTCACCTCGACAGAAGATCGCAGCCAGGCCCTGGAAGGCCCCCTGGCGTTCGGCTCCTTCGCCTTCGCCCATGACTCGAGACACGGTGGAATACTCAGCGTTCCCCAGGTGATCTTGCGCCGAGAAGGGGACAACTGCCTGCTGACCACGGTCGTCGATACCCTGACCGTACGCACAACCGCTGAGCTCCGGAATGCCCACTGCCGACTCGTCGAGTCATTCGCCGCAGGCCAAGGCAGCAACGACATGCCTCGGAATCCCCCATCACCCCCTGGCGAAACCGCGTTCTTCGACGGCGCCCTCTCTGGCCCCAGCTGGCAGGCCGTCGTCGCCCACGCCGTTGAACGTCTCTCCGATACCGACCTGGACAAGGTCGTCCTCGCCCGTGATCTACGGGTCGAGACCGAGAACCCGCTCTCCGTCCGATGGCTGCTCCGACGCTTGGCAGCCGACTACGCCCGTACGTGGGTCTTCGCCGTGGACGGACTCGTCGGAGCCACCCCAGAGATGCTCTGCCGGTTGGAAAAAGGCCTGATCACCTCGCGAGTGCTGGCCGGAACCATCCAACGTACCGGGGACGACGAGCGTGACCTGGCGTTGTCGGCATCCCTCGCTCGCAGCAGCAAAGATCTCGAAGAACATGAATACGCGGTGCGTTCCGTCGCCGAGTCACTGGCAGCGCACTGCACCTCATTGAATACCCCTGAGGCGCCGTTCGTGCTGCATCTGCCCAATGTCATGCACCTGGCCACCGATGTCACTGGACGAACCTCTCACGGCGCGACTTCGCTTTCTTTGGCAGCCTCCCTGCACCCCTCGGCAGCAGTATGTGGAACCCCAGGTCCCCTAGCCGCCCAGACGATCAGTGAACTGGAGAACATGGACCGCGGACGGTACAGCGGCCCGGTCGGCTGGATCGGAGCCTCTGGTGACGGCGAGTGGGGAGTCGCGCTGCGGTGCGGCGCGTTGGACACGGAAAACGCTCATCAAATGCGCATCTTCGCCGGCTGCGGAATCGTCTCTAGCTCGGATCCGGCTTCCGAGCTCGCCGAGTCCGACGCCAAACTGGTTCCTATGCGTTCAGCGCTCGCACCAGGCCAACTGGCTCCCTGACCTCGGTTGGAGAAAGAAAGACAGCTCACGAGGAGCTGAGACCGCTCCTGGAGGATCTGCTCTGGATCAACAGGTTGACAGGGACTGTTCTGCCACCGCGCGAAGCCGCCGACCGATCGTCCGGTGCTCCGAACGGTCCAGCTGTACTCGGATCACCCGTATCCCCTGTGGAGGCACCGACAACTCTTCGACCAGCGCTGATCTGTCCTGCACATCCACCGTGGAAACACCACTAGCCGCAGCGATCGCGGCGATATCTGCCCGAACCGGCGTGGCGAACACCCGGTCGAAGAAGCGTTCGCGGCCGGTTTCCCCATACTCCAAGGTCGCGAAGATACCTCCACCGGAATCATCGACCACGACGAAGGTGATATCCGGTTCTGGCTCATCAGGCCCCAGCAGCAAAGCATTCGCATCGTGCAGGAAAGTCAGATCACCCATCAGGGCATACGTCGGGGCTTCCCCCGCCAATGCCAGACCACAGGCCGTGGCGACATTGCCATCGATACCGGCCAACCCCCGTGAAGCGAAAACCACCAGTTCGTCTGCAGAACGAGCCAGATCGACGTCCCTGGCCGCATTCGACGAACCCACGAACAGCCGAGAGCCCGCAGGAAGCGCAGCGATCACCGCCCTGGCCAAAGCAGGTCCGCTCGGCCAGAGCTCCTCAGACTCCAAGAAATCTCCCAGCGCAACACCCAGTCTTCGACCGGCCTCGGCCCACGACAAGCTCCAGGCGCGGTCCTCCTCTGTCCGTGGGACATCGGGCCCGACCTGCCGACGTGCTTGCCAGGCAGACCACGGATAGACCCGGGACAGCACATGACCGGGATCGGGCCAGGCCTGCGAAGAAGCGACAGACTCGACCCGGACGCCGGAGATCCGTAGCAAAGCAGCCAGCGGACGCGTCAAAGTAGGCCGGCCGAACACCAGGATCCGTTCGGGAAGATGAGAGTTCAGGAATTCCGGGACCGTCGCTACCAGCGGTCCGTGAGGAATGACCCCCTGTGGGCTCCGACGCCCGAAAGGCTCAGCGACCACCGGCCACCCCATCGCCTGCGCGCTGTCGACCACATCAGCACAGACCTGCGGATCGTCCAGATCTCCCAGCACGACCAGGGTGCGTGGGACATCGAGCAACGGATCCACTGCGGCCGCCGCCTCGAACGCCGGGCTGCTCTTCGTCTCCGCGCCGGTCACGGTCCATGCTCTGCCGTCCGGCCGGCCGTCCAACGCTTCGGGCCACAGCTGGGGGGACTCCGAGAGATCCGGGAGGAGAGGATCCCGGAAGGGAATGTTGACGTGAACCGGTCCTGGCTGTCCTCCGAGATCACCGATAGCAGCCGACCATGCCCGGTCCAGACACGAACGCCAGACTGCTTGCTGCCCCACTCGACGCTCGGGAACTCCCAAATCATGAGCCCAGCGCACAGCAGCACCGAAAAGCTTCACCTGGTCCATGGTCTGGTTGGCTCCGGTACCGCGCAGCTCCGGAGGACGATCGGCGCTCAACACCAACAGAGGCACTCCGGCGGTGTCGGCTTCCAAGACAGCCGGATGCAGATTGGCCACAGCTGTCCCTGAGGTCGTCACCACGACCGCGGGGGTACGGGTCTCCTTCGCCAGCCCTACGGCGAGAAAAGCGGCGCTGCGTTCATCCACCCGCACGTGCAAGACCAGCCGTCCGGCAGCATCGGCGTCGGCCAAGGCGTAGGCGAGCGGTGCGGATCGAGATCCTGGGCAGAGCACAGCGTGCCGAAGCCCGAGCCTGATCAGCTCATCGACCATCACAGCGGCACAGGCCGTCGACGGATTCATCCCAGTTCCTCCACGTCCAGGCGCAGATGTGTCCACGGCCTGAGCGTCTGCCATGGTGCGCCGCCGGGGTCGGAGGCCGCCGAGTCGGCGTCCGTCCTTCCCGGATCGTCCGGTGCCGCGACGAGTTCTCCCACCGCGGCCAATGCAGCCTGTGCCGCCTGAGGTCGATCGTCGCCACAGGCGAGGCGCCCGGCGATCGTACCTGCCAGCACGGCATGTCCCCGCTCGTCGGAGATGATCCGGTCTGCAGTCCGATGATCTACCGATGGCGCCACATAGGTCTGCCCGTCCCAGGAAAGACCGTGTCCGGGAAGGGTCACGCACAACGAAGGCGGGAGCTCACCCGTCTCGGCCAGGAGCATCGCCCCTTGCCGATCCACCACAGCGACATCGACCAACCGCAGATCGAGCTGGTGGGGAGGTATCGGGTAGGGCGCAAGAAGAGCCACGATCTGCATGTCCAATTCGTAAGCGGTGCAGATCAACTGTTCAGCCACGGCGAGCGCCGACCATTCGACGAGAAGCACATCGCCCGGTTCGCATCGGTCAAGAGCACGGACTGTGGCTGCGGCCGGTACGGCCCAGCCCGCTCCGGGCAGGACCAACAGGGACGGTTCCCCCTTGCTGAAGCGGTGTTCAGGCGGAGCCGCAGGCCTTTCCGGGCAGTGTCCTTCGACGGTCGTCGAACGGATCAACCTGGCGGTAGGCCCGTTCAACGGCAGGACCCCGGTGACGTCGACATCAGCTCGTGCCAGGTGCTGTCGGCAGAGCGTACCGGCACGATCGCTGCCGACTGTGGCGATGCATCGGGATAGGGCGCCCGTCGCAGCGGCTGCCGCCGAAGACCAGGCAGCAGCTCCGCCGACAGCAACGCTGGCTCGTTCTGCGACGTCGACCGACCCGTCGACGACTATCCGACGTAGATGAACGGTCTCCTCGAGTCCGAGGCCACCGACCACGACGACCTGTCCGCTCATGACATGCTCCCTCGTCCCGCAGGTCTGCGGGGTGTTCGTGGATCAGCAGCCTCTCAGACGAGCACCTGGGCCACAGTCATCGAGGAATCTGCGGTCAGGTCCATCTGCGACGGCTGGTGGCCTTTCATGACCATCTGCGCTCCGAGGGCTGCGATCATGGCTCCGTTGTCCGTGCACAACCCAGGTCGAGGCACCCGCAGCCGGATCCCGGCTTGCTTGCACCGTTCTTCGGCCAAGGCCCGCAAACGGGAGTTGGCGGCCACTCCACCGCCGATCTGTAGGTCGGCGACTCCGTGTTCCCGACAGGCCAGGACGGCTTTCCTCGTCAACACGTCGGTCACCGCCTCCTGGAAGCTGGCTGCGACGTCGGCGACCGGGATGTGTTGCCCGCTGCCTTGGGCTTCCACCCACCGGGCCACGGCCGTTTTCAGCCCGGAGAAGCTGAAGTCGTACCGGTGTCTCTCCATGTCGCGTCCACTGGTCAGCCCGCGAGGGAAATGAACGAAGGCCGGGTTTCCCGGTCCTGCTTGCGGGTCGACACCGGGGACACCAGCCATCCCTCGAGCGGCCTTGTCGACCCAGGGACCTCCGGGGAAGGGTAGTCCGAGAACCCGGGCCACCTTGTCGAAGGCTTCCCCTGCTGCGTCGTCGATGGTGTCTCCCAGGCTGGTGATATCGCTGGTGACGTCCTTGACCAGGAGAAGGGACGAATGTCCTCCGGAGACCAGGAGCGCCACGGTGGGCTCCGGCAGCGGTCCGTGTTCCAAGATGTCCACAGCCACGTGACCGGCCAGGTGGTTCACCCCGTAGAGCGGCTTGTCGAGGGAGGCTGCCAGTGCTTTCGCCGCAGCTGTGCCCACCATGAGTGCTCCCGCAAGGCCCGGCCCTGCGGTCACCGCGATGGCGTCCAGGTCCGTCAGTCGGACGTCGGCTTCCCTGCAGGCCCGTTCGAGGGTCGGGACCATTGCCTCGACATGTGCCCGGCTGGCGACCTCGGGGACGACACCGCCATATCGTGCGTGTTGTTCGACGCTGCTGGCGACGGCGTCGCACAGAAGGGTCTCACCGCGGACGATCCCGATGCCGGTTTCGTCACAGCTACTCTCGATCCCGAGGACGAGCGGCCCATCAGACGTCATCGCACAGTTCCTTTCGCATGATGTAGGCGTCCACGTCACCGGGTTGGTAATACCGTCTCCGGACGGACAAGCGTGTGAATCCTGCTGTTCCGTACAAACCGATCGCGACGACGTTGTCTGCGCGTACCTCGAGCATCAGATACCGTGCCCCGGATTCCTGTGCCGTCGCCGTCATCCAGGCAAGGAGAGCCTGCCCGTACCCTTGGCCCTGCGATCCCGGGTCCACGGCCACGGTCATCACATCGGCGACCTCGCCGCCGAGGTCCAAGCCCGCATATCCGAGGATCGTTCCTGCAGACTCGATCACGGTATAAGCCCGTCGTGGCCGCCCGGCCAGCTCAGACCACCAGGTGCTCTCGCTCCAGGCATCGTCCTCGAAGAGGTCTGTGTCCAACTGGGCCAGGGTCGGGATGTCCTGCCAACGCATCGCCCGCAGGACTATCTCGGCAGAGTCTCCAGAGCCCCGAGGAAGAGCTGGTTGCGTCGCGCTGCCGGTCCTACCGGCATTCATCGCCCGGCCGGGGTCACCGGCTTGGCCTGGGTGGGCACCGCATCGGGACGACGAAGGTAGTCGGGGTCGGCAGCGCTCAACGTCCGCCCGGACTGGAGTAGACGGACCGCAAGATCGGCCATCGCTCCGCCGTCCACGTCGAGGACCTCCCATCCTTGACGGAGAACCTCCGGGTAGAGGAGTGGCCCTCGGCCCACACAAGGAAGCTCTCTGACCTGCTCAGGAAGCTCGGCAGGACGGGTCACGGCTGGCCCGTGGCAGCGCTCGGCCAGTCCCGAGACGACACGGTAGGTGGCCCAGTACACCTCTTTGCGACGGGCGTCCGTAGCGACGAGGAACTCCTGCCCCTCGTCGGCCGAACCGTCGAGGACCATCCGGTGTGCCAGAGCATCCAGGCTGCACACTCCTGCAGCGGTAAGGCCCACGGACCAGGCGAAGACCTGGGCCGTCACCAGCCCCACCCGCAGCCCGGTGAACGGCCCTGGTCCTGTTCCACCGACGACGTGGGTGACGTCCTGTGGCAGGGCACCGACCCTGCGGAGGACCTCGTTCACCGAAGGAGCGAGCCGTTCGGCATGTGCTCGGACGTCGATCGTGGATTCACTCGCCACGATGGACCGACCATCGTGCACACCCACGGTGATGGCACTCGTCGAGGTATCACAAGCCAGCAGAAGCACGTGTTCCAGGCTAGACCATCCTGGGACGAGCCCGGACCAGGATCGGTGGGGCCCACACCTCGCCTGTTACCTGATGGCGTCGGGCGATCCCTCCCAGCGCGGACCGTGACCGACCGCCCGCACGGTACGCGGATCGGTGACCTCGCCCTCTGATTCCTCGGCACCGCACAGTTCAGGGCCCTCATCGGCGAGCGCCCGCCGCAGGTCGACCTCAAGCCAGCTGTCAGCCAGGGTCTCGGCCATGCCGTGACCCCATTCGACGACGGTGATGCTTCGGTCGATGGAAGCGTCGAGGTCCAGGTCTTCCAGTTCGAGGGCTCCACCGATCCGGTAGGCGTCGACGTGTACCAGGTCCGGCCCGTCCACCAGGGAAGGATGGATGCGGGCGATCACGAAGGTGGGACTGGTGATGGGCCCACGCACCTGCAGCCCCTCGGCAAGCCCTTGGGTGAGGGTGGTCTTCCCTGCGCCTAGCTCCCCGGTGAGCAGAACGACGTCCCCGGCCTGCAGCAGAGCGGCCAGTTCACGTCCCCAGGACCTGGTGTCTTCCGCGTCGACCAGTGTTCGTCTTGCCGAGACCTCGACACTCACCGAGTTACCCCTCCGCTGTGTTCTCTCCCGGTCGCCGGATTCGAGTCGACCGGTGCGTGGCGTCCGTCCGTGGTCGGAGTCGGCCGTCTCACGCCGTCAGCTACCGTACGCGTTCACGTCCGAGGCCGGCGGATCCGGTTGCTCGCCCGACGGGTGGCACGGCGCCTGGCCATGTCGACGACGTGGACGGGCGGGGAGGACTCGGGGAGCTCGATGGACGGCGCTCCGGCCCGTTCAGCTCGACGGAGGAGCGCGAGGATCTGTTCGTTGAGGATTTCGGGGTGTTCGAGCATGATGACGTGGCCGGCGTCCTCGATCACGATGTGTTCGGCACCCGGCAGGAGTCGGACGATCTCATCGCTGTGCGAGGGCGGGGTCAGTCTGTCGCTGCTGCCGTTGAGCACCAGCGTCTCGATACCGCGGAAGGTCGACAGGGCCTCGCGTTTATCGTGGCGGTCGAAATGAGGCATGAACGCAGAGATGACTTCCATCCGGGTGGCGAAGATCATATCGGTGGTGAGTTCGG
Source organism: Austwickia chelonae (assembly GCF_003391095.1). Taxonomy (NCBI): domain Bacteria; kingdom Bacillati; phylum Actinomycetota; class Actinomycetes; order Micrococcales; family Dermatophilaceae; genus Austwickia; species Austwickia chelonae. The sequence goes on from NZ_CP031447.1 coordinate 2,287,070, forward strand.
CGATGCTCATGGGTACCGGTGACCCGAATGATCCCCAGTCGACGACGAAGTTCATGACGTCCTTGCCTGCTCGGACGGCACCGTCAACAGCACCTTGGAAGCTGGCGAGGCGGCCTGCGGCAGCAGGGCCGAAGAGATGGACGGCTTTACCGGCCGCAGCGCCCAACCCGTAGGAGACGGTGGACAGCCCTCCGGTGCTCGTGGCGACGAAAGCGGCGCCGACGACTCGCTCCCTGACCAGTTCCGGATGGTCGAGGCCGAGCGCCATCAGCGTCATCCCGCCCATCGAGTGGCCGACCAGGACCAGGGGACCGTCCGGGGCGACCTCAGCGATGACTTTCTCGAGGTCCCTGCCCAATTGATCGATGTGGTAACTGTCCGTCTCCCCCGTACCGGACAGGCCGTGTCCACGTTGGTCCCAGAGGACGACCCGATATCCGGCCTCCCGTAAGGCCCTGCGCTGGAATACCCAGCATCGCCGGGAGAGACAGTATCCGTGGCTAAAGACGACAGTGGGTCGGCCGGCACGATCACGATCGGGGCCCCGTGCTTCATCGACCTCGACATGCAGAGGGACACCGTCACTGGCCAGGACGACAAACTGCCGGTCCGGTTCATCGTGATAAGCGGAGTCGCGGGCCATGCCTCGTTCTTCGTCGAGAGCCAGGGCGATCCGTCGGTCTCTGCTGAGTCGATCCGCAGCGACTCCTGCGGCGGCGGTGAGCCCGGCTGCGGTCAACCCCAAGGTCACTCCGGTCACCGTGCGTAAGGTGCCCAAACCCATCCGCCAGGGTAGTCGGCTCGGCTCGTCCTTCACGTCGTCTCCTTGCCCACGTATTCCCGAGGCAGACGAGTGCTCATCCTGGTGATGATCTCGTAGCTGATGGTGTCTGCGGCTTCGGCCCAGTCCTGCGCTGAGGGAACCCCGGATGCCGGGTCGCCGAAGAGGATCACCTCGTCGCCTGCTCGGCAGGTGCTGCCTGGGCCGAGGTCGACAACGTACTGGTCCATACAGACCCGGCCGGCGATCCGGAGTCGTTCCCCGGAAAGCTGTACAGGGCCGGTGTTGGAGGCACGGCGGGGTATTCCGTCGGCATATCCGACAGGGACAACGCCGATACATGTGTCCTGCCTCGGACGATAGTCGTGACCGTAGCTGACGCCTTGACCTGCTGGGATTCTCTTCACCAAGGCCAGGTCCGCAGAGCAGGTCATCGCTGGGCGCAGGCCGAAGTGCTCGGGCCCGCCGGTCTGCGGGACCGGGGACAGACCGTAGACGGCCAACCCTGGCCTGACCAGGTCAAAAGCACAATCCGGGTCGGTCAGAGTGGCTGCAGAGTTGGCCAGGTGTCGTACCTCGAGGTCGATCCCAGCACGTTCGCAGGAGTCCGCATACCTCCGGAAGGTCTCCTGCTGAGCTCGGACCGTGGGATGTCCCGGCGCATCGGCGTAGGCGAAATGGCTCATCAATCCCACGATCGACAGGATTCCTTCGCGTTCCAGTTCTGCAGCACGAGAAATCAGCGCGATGACGTCATCTCCGTAAGCGCCGTTACGCCCCAATCCGGTGTCCACCTTCAGGTGGACCCGCGCGGTTCGGCCGGTCCGCCGGGCAGCAGCGGCGATCTCCTCCACCGCCCATGTCCCGGCAGCAGCAAGGTCGATATCGGCCAGGACTGCGGCGTCGAAGGCTACCCCTGGGGTATGCAACCAGGACAGGATCCGGCCGCCTACTCCCTGTCGGCGCAGTTCGAGAGCTTCCTCCAACAGAGCCGTGCCCAGCCAGGTGGCCCCGCCGATGAGCGCAGCGTGAGCTGCGGGGATGAGTCCATGTCCGTAGCCGTCCGCCTTGACCACCGCCATCACTTGAGCGGCCCCGCTACGTCTGCAGAGTTCGCGGGTGTTCTCGGTGATGGCGTCGAGGTCGATGGTGAGCCTGGCGGGGCCCACCCGTTGATCTGCTGTCATTCTGCGGTGCTGGCTCTCGGACGTGGTCTTGGCGCGCTGAATCACCCTTCCATACTGGCGTAGGAAGACCTTGATCGAGAGCTGGAAGGCAGACTCCCGGCGACCAGGAGGTCAGCGGCGGGAAAGCAGAACAGCCAGAGTCGGAGCCAGCTCTTCAGCGAGATCTCGAGCACGTATCGGGCCACCGCGGCTGAGTCGTTCTGCAGCGACCCCGTGCACCAGGGAGGCAAGGCTTCCGGCATCGACCGCGGACAGCCCCGAACAGAGGAGCGTGCCGGCGAGCCCTGCGAGAACGTCCCCTGATCCTGCAGTCGCGGCCCAAGCCGGGGCATCGGACTGAGCTCGCACGGGTAGCCCGGAATCGGTCGGCGGAACCACGTAAGTGATCTGACCTTTGAGAAGGACCGTGCTGTCGAGGAGGTCAGCAGCCCGCCGCGCGTGGGTGACCGGAGCGTTCACGATGTCCTCCCGGTCGACCTTCTCACCGGTCAGCCTGCTGAGCAGCCGTGCCAGCTCGCCTGCGTGCGGTGTCAGCAGGGTCTTCTCATGCCCGATGTGGCTCGGAGTCTCCACGAGGTCGAGTCCCCCCGCGTCGACCACTCGTGGCATGTCCGACCTCAGCACCGTGCGAACTGCATCGGCCTGTCTTACCGCCGCACTCGAACGGTTGTCCTTGATGTCGATGCCTGGTCCGACCACCCAAGCATCGACGTGAGCGGCACCTGGAGTGGACGTGATCACCGCTTCTGGTGCCGCAGTACGAACGAGAGTTGATGGGGTGCCCGGTCCGATATATCGCACCATCCCTGCTCCGGAACAGACCGCCCCCAGCACGGTCAGGACGGCGGCGCCGGAGTAGACCTGGCTTCCCGCGACCACGCCGAGCACGCCGCGTGAGTACTTGTCGTCGCGAGGAAGGGGAACCGGCCAGAGCCTGGCCACATCGTCGTGTTCGAGGCGTTCCGCGGCAGGAAGGCTGTGGGGTACCAACCCGATGTCAACGACGGTCAACACACCGCAGCGTGGCTCGGTGGCCAAGATGTGCACCGGTTTAGGAACACCAAAAGCCACGGTCTCGTCGGCCCAGACGCTGGCAGAAGCGATGTGTTCACCTGCCGGATCCGCGCCACTGGGCAGGTCGACCGCGATGATACGCGCATCGGCCGGTACCGCTTCGAGGATCCCCTCGATCAGGTCGGCGACAGTGGGCTGCCAGCCAGGACGTCCACCGATGCCGGTGAGCCCGTCCACCAGGATGTCGGCCTCGGCGACGATGGCCAAGACGTCCCCCGCCTTGGCCACCAGCGCGTCGACCACCTGCACCCCGCATCGCCGTGCCATATCCAGTGCTGAGGGGTGAACTCCACTCTCGGAGAGCAGCAGCGCGGCAACGCCAGCGGCGGATTCCTTCCGCGCCAACCGGGCCAGCGCATACAGGGTGTCCCCTCCGTTGCCTCCCGAGCCGACGAGCCCGACCACTCGAGCAGCGCGAGGGCGCCCTTTGACGCGACTGCGCAGCACTTTGCTGAGCCCTTTGGCTGCCCGATGCATGAGCTCCCCCTCAGGGAGCCGTTCCATCAGTACGGCTTCGGCCGCCCGAACATCCGGCACGGACCACGCCTGCAGAACCACAGGTTCTCCTTCGCTGTCATTGCCCTGCGCGGAGGACGTCAGTGTTCGGCGACCACGAAGGCCGTCGCGATGCCTGCGTCATGGGAGAGCGACAGATGAACCCGTGTCACACCCAGTTGTTCGGCTCGTGCAGCCACGCTACCCCGCATCACGACGGTCGGCGCTCCATCCGCGCCGCGAAGCACCTCTGCATCCGACCAGCTCAACCCTGCAGGAGCACCCAACGCTTTGGCGAGGGCTTCCTTGGCCGCAAATCTGGCGGCCAAGGACTCCAGAGGAAGCTCCGCCTCGGTCTCGGTGAAGAGCCGATGACGGAGCTCTGGAGTGCGGGAAAGCGCTCTGCCCAACCTTGCGATCTCGCAGACATCGGTGCCGATCCCTACGATCATCGAAGGCTGCCTACTGCTGCGGAGCAGGGCTTTCCCATAACCAGCGGACCGGCCAGAGAAAACAGCGCTGGCAGGTGGCCAGGACGGTCCGCTCCGACCGGCTCCGACTTCATTCGACGGTGACGCTCTTGGCCAGGTTACGCGGCTGGTCGACGTCCAGCCCCTTGGCCGTGGCCAGCTCACAGGCGAAGACCTGCAGCGGAATGATCGTGAGCAGCGGCGCGAGCAGCGGGCTGCTAGCCGGTACCTCGATCACCTCGTCGGCGAAGGGCAGGACAGTTTCGTCGCCGTCCTCGGCGATGACCAAGGTGCGTGCACCCCGAGCCCGAATCTCCTGGATATTGGAGACGACCTTGTCGTGCAAGTGGTGCGGGGTCGACGGCGAGGGCACCACGATGAAGACAGGCTGCCCGGGCTCGATGAGCGCGATAGGACCGTGCTTCAGCTCACCTGCAGCGAAGCCCTCGGCATGGATATAGGCGATCTCCTTGAGCTTCAAGGCACCTTCGAGCGCAATCGGGTACCCGACGTGCCGCCCCAGGAAGAGCACCGAACGGGTGTCGGCCATGAAGTGGGCGATCTCCCGGATCCGCGCCATCCCACCGAGGACGGTCTCGACCTTGGCAGGGAGTTCAGCCAGCTCGGCCATCACTTCGCGGGCGGTCTCGCTGTCTCCACGCAGCTGCGCCAGGTAGAGACCGAAGAGGTAACAGGCTGCGATCTGAGCGGTGAAGGCCTTCGTCGAAGCCACCGCGATCTCTGGCCCGGCGTGGGTGTAGAGGGCGGCGTCGCTCTCCCTGGGGATCGTCGCGCCATGCGTATTACAGATCGACAGTGTGAGCGCGCCGAGTGCCCGGGCGTGTTTGACCGCCATCAAGGTGTCCATCGTCTCGCCGGACTGGCTGATGGACACCACCAGGGTGGAGTCATCGATCACGGGGTCGCAGTAGCGGAACTCGTGAGCCAGCTCGACCGCACAGGGAATCCGGGTCCAGTGCTCGATCGCGTATTTTGCGGTGAGACCGGAGTAGAAAGCGGTGCCACAGGCCACGATCACGATCTTGGAAACTGCCCGCAGTCGATCGGGATCGATCCGCATCTCGTCGAGGACGAGATCGCCTTCAGGGTTGCTCCGACCCAGCAAAGTGTCCGCCAGGGCGTGCGGCTGCTCCAGGATCTCTTTCTCCATGAAGGAGCGGTGCCCGCCCTTCTCCGCCTGCGCGGCGTCCCAGGTGACCTCGAAGCATTTGCCCTCAGCGGGTGTCCCGTCGAAGGAGATGACGCGGACGTCCTCAGCCGTGATCGTGACGATCTGGTCCTGGTCGACTTCCATCGCCATACGAGTGTGCCCGATGAAGGCCGCCACGTCGGACCCGAGGAAGTTCTCCCCCTCCCCCAGGCCGATGACCAGGGGAGAGTTGCGACGTGCCGCTACCACGGTGTCAGGCGAGTCGGCATGGACGGCCAACAAGGTGAAAGCGCCTTCCAGACGGTTCACCACCGCCTGCATGGCCGCGGTCAGGTCGCCGCTGGAGGCGTAGGCGCGCGCCAGCATCTGCGCAGCAACCTCGGTGTCCGTCTCGGAGCGGAAGACGACGCCTTCTGCGAGGAGCTCGGACTTCAGCACGTGAAAGTTCTCGATGATGCCGTTGTGGATGAGTGCCAGGCGGTCTTCGTCACCACCGAGGTGGGGGTGCGCATTCTCGTCGGTGGGCCCGCCATGGGTCGCCCAACGGGTGTGGCCGATCCCAGCACGGGCCGCAGGCATGGGATTGCGCTCGAGCTGAGAGCGCAGATTCACCAGTTTTCCGGATTTCTTCGCCGATACGATGCTTCGATCAGCCACCAGGGCAACTCCAGCCGAGTCGTATCCGCGATACTCGAGCCGCGCAAGGCCCTCCATGATGACTTCGAGCGCCCGCTGACCGGCCTCCGGCCCGACGTACCCCACGATTCCGCACATGAGGGGGAGTCTAACGGAGCCCGACGCGCCTGATCCTCAATGAGGGTGCGTCCCACTCGTGCGGGAGAATGCCCTGGTGTCTCATTCGCATGACTCCATCCCGTCACCGTACGTCGAACTCGACCGGTCGGCCTGGGCGCGGCTGCGGGAAGCCCATCCGCTACGTCTGACCGATGCTGACGTCGCCCGTATCGCCGGTCTGGGCGAGCAGATCGATCTACGGGAGGTGGAGGACGTCTACCTCCCGCTATCCCGGCTGCTCAGTTTCTATGTCGAGGGAACCGATTCCCTGCACACGATCACCAGCAACTTTCTGGGCGAACGTCCAGAACGGACACCTTTCGTGATCGGAGTCGCCGGTTCTGTCGCGGTCGGTAAGTCGACCACAGCACGCCTGCTGCGAGAGATGTTGGCCCGCTGGCCGAGCACGCCTCGGGTGGAGCTGGTGACCACCGATGGCTTCTTGTATCCGAATGCGGAGTTGGAAAGACGTGGTCTCCTGGAACGCAAGGGGTTCCCGGAGAGCTACGACCAACGTGCCCTGTTACGTTTCGTTGCCGAGGTGAAGGCCGGCGCCGATGTGGTCACAGCCCCGGTCTACAGCCACCTGGTCTACGACATCGTTCCGGACCGGCGGATCGAGGTCCGCAGACCCGATGTGTTGATCGTGGAGGGGCTCAATGTCCTGCAGAGTCCTCGGCTGCGCCCGGACGGTCGGTACGGGCTGGCGGTGTCCGACTTCTTCGATTTCTCGGTCTACGTCGATGCCCGGGTCGAGGACATCAAACGCTGGTACATCAACCGTTTCCTGACCTTGCGGCGCACTGCTTTTGCTGACCCCGGTAGCTATTTCCACCGGTATGCGGATCTGTCCGATGCTGAGGCGGTGTCCATGGCCTCAGGAATCTGGGAGGCGATCAACGGGCCGAACCTGCGTCAGAACGTACAGCTCACCCGGGCCCGCGCGACTTTGGTCTTGACCAAGGGCGCGGATCACAGTGTGCGGAATGTCAGGCTTCGCAAGTTGTGACGCTGCGCCGGACATGGGCGTCCGCCACGGCTCGGGGAACCGTGGCGGACGCGAGATGTCGACACCTGGATCGGAGGGGTATGTCCGGTGTCGGCACCGTCGTGGGCCAAGCCACGCTTTCGCGTCATGCCGTGGCGGCCGTTCTTCCCCCTGGGGAAAACGTTAGTACCAGTTGTGCGACTGGCTGTGCCCCCACGCCGCACAGGGGCTGCCGTAGCGTCCGGAGATATATCCCAGACCCCAGGTGATCTGGGTGCTCGGATTCACTTTCCAGTCGGCTCCGGCCGAGGCCATTTTGCTCGCGGGCAGCGACTGGGGAATGCCGTAGGCCCCGGAAGAGGCATTCGTAGCGTTGAACTGCCAGCGGCTCTCTTTATTCCACAGCTGGTCAAGGCACGCGAACTCCCCTGGTCCCCAACCGCGTTGTGCCACGAGAGCGCGGGCAACAGAACGGGGGTCCGCTTGGGCACGTGCCAGGGAGGCGGCTTTGGCGGCTTCAGCATCGGCCTTGGCCTTGGCTGCCGCCTTGGCCTTGGCTTCCTTCTCCGCAATAGCGCTCTGATACGCCTGCCCGGCTTGTCGGGCAATACCGATGTGGGCCTGGCCCATGCCCCAGTAGCTGTCGCGGACTCGCCCGTTGTCGTAGATGGCCGCGACATTCTGACCCGTGGGCTTCTGTGGTTCCAGAGGCTCTTCCTGGGAGACGGATACGAAACCGAGCGCCTTGCCGCCCCCCGTGTTCGGTGCAGCATGGAGCATGCCTGCTCCGACACCGAAGAGCGCAACGACGCCAGCACCTGCAGCCAGTGGCCCGCGGCGCTGTTTGGCGATACGTTCTGCGGCGCGACGCCTGGACTGGACGTCGCGGCGACGCATCCCCCGGTGGGATCCCTCATAGTTCGACACGGGACGACCTCCGCTGTAGAGCAACAGCGATCCGTGGCCATGGGCCCCCTGACCGCAGTGAGCGACGGGAGGTTCACATAACCTTTATCGGATCGATACCTTGCCCTAGCCTGCACTAGGTCGAACGATCGACAAAGTCCTTTCCCGTTATCGTCTCGATATCTGAGCGATGCGATATCAGATCTCTCCGCCCTCCAAGAGGCGAGTCACCAGAGCCGCAATCGGGCTCCGTTCACTCCGGGTCAGAGTGACATGCGCGAAAAGAGCGTTCCCCTTGAGCTTCTCGATCACGGCAGCAACGCCATCATGCCGACCCACCCGCAGGTTGTCCCGCTGGGCCACGTCATGGGTCAACACCACCCGAGAATTCTGCCCGATTCTCGACAGAACGGTCAGCAGAACGTTCCGTTCCAAGGACTGTGCTTCGTCCACCACGACGAAGGCATCATGCAGCGACCTCCCCCGGATATGGGTCAACGGCAGCACCTCCAGCAGGCCCCGGTCCAGAACCTCCTCCACCACTTCGTTACTCACCACAGCAGAGAGAGTGTCGAAAACCGCCTGCGCCCAAGGGCCCATCTTCTCGCTCTCGCTCCCGGGCAGATAGCCGAGCTCCTGACCACCCACCGCGTACAACGGGCGGAAGACGACCACCTTGCGGTGCTGTCTTCGCTCCAGCACTGCTTCCAAGCCCGCGCACAAGGCCAAGGCGCTCTTCCCGGTCCCTGCCCGTCCTCCCAGGCTGACGATCCCGATGTCCGGGTCCAGGAGCAGATCGATCGCGATCCGCTGCTCTGCGCTACGGCCATGCAGCCCGAAGACATCCCGTTCACCGCGGACCAGGCGTACCGAACCGTCCGCCATCACCCGTCCCAGCGCGTGCGAGTGCGGCGCAGACAGCACCAGCCCCGTATTCACCGGAAGCGGCCCAGACAGGGACATCGTCGTTCGACCCGCCTCGTACAACAGGTCCATCTCCTCGGCACCGACCTGGTGCTCGACCAGACCGGTCCACCCCGAATCGGCCACCAGCTCAGCCCGGTACTCCTGAGCGTCCAGGCCCATCGCGGATGCCTTGATCCGCATCGGAAGGTCTTTGCTGACCACCACCACAGATCGCCCGTCGAACGCCAGGTTGCGAGCTACCGCCAGGATCCGACTGTCGTTGTCCTCCAGTCGCAGCCCGTAAGGAAGGTGTTCCTTGCCCTGCCGGTTCAGCTCCACATGCACGGTGCCCCCGCACTCACCCACCGGAACCGGTTGATCCAGATGACCATGCTGTCTCCGCAGATCGTCCAGCAGGCGAAGGGCTTGACGGGCGAAATACCCCAGTTCGGGGTCATGTCGTTTTGCTTCCAGCTCCACGATCACCAGCACGGGGAGAACCACGTCATGCTCAGCGAAACGCAACATAGCTCTCGGGTCCGAAAGAAGGACCGAGGTGTCCAGGACGTAGGTCAACCGCTCCTGGTTATTCCTGGAGGACTCCATTCGAAGGGCTCCTCGACATACGGAGGGCCGGTAAGCGCCAACAACGCACCGGGCTGACAGATCTTCCTCCACACTAAGAAGATCTGTCAGCTTCCAGGCCGATCATGTCTGCCGGTCTCCGGTTGGTCAGGCGGAATTCATCTTGCGGCCATCAACTCCGTCTGCTTTATGCCCGGATCGATCAGCCTGATGAGGTCGAATGACGTTGTGAGGGTCGCGATGTAATCGCTTCGTCGGAGTCCTTCTTCTCCACGGCAGGCTCCGGAGCGGAGGCGTCGTTCAGGGGCGCCACCGCCCACGGAGTGGGACCCAACAGCCCACTCGGTTCGTCGGAGGCGACCCGCTTCGGCCCACGGAGCATTCCCTGGACGCTCCAGGTGACCAAGGCCAGAGCCGAGACGATCAGGGCCGATCGATCGTTGCTGAACGCTGCGTCGATCATCGAATAGGTGCAAAGGAACAAGGAGACGTAGACCGCGGCCTTGAAGGTCCATCGGTTCATCCGTGTTGCTGCCAGCAAGGTACCGCCCCACAGCATGTACCACGGGTGGATCACCGGACCACACAGGCAGAAGATGATCAAGGCCAAGGCAGAAGCCATGATCGGGCGGCGGGGAGCCAGGCTCCAGGTGAGCCACACCGCCACTGCAGCGAAGCTCACCATGCCGATGCTCTGCATGAGGGGAACAGGGATCATCTGTACGAGCTTCGGCAGGCCCATCAGATAGAAGGTGCCCTCAAAAATGCTTCCCACCAACGTCGGAGGAGAGAGCAAGGAACGAATCGATGCTGGGACTGTCAGGTTCGGGATCCATCCCCAACCTAGGCCGGTCGCCAGAGTCATCAGCTCGAAAGAGATCATCCAGATGACGCTGCCGACGAACAGCCCAATGACATAAGGCTTTTGTTTCACCTCGCCTTGGCGGTACCGGATAGCCAAGGCGACGACACCGATGATGGCCATCAAAGCGGTCTGTTTGAAACCTGCGGCGGCGGCGAGAGTGATGCACCCCAGAACCAGATGCCCCTGACTGGCCAGCAGCAGAGCCAACACCGTCAGCGCAATCATCATCGCGTCGTTGTGCATGCCACCCACGATGTGCAGCATCACCAGCGGATTAAGGACAGCCAGCCAGATCGCCTGCTGGCGGTTCACCCCGACCCGCCCAGCCAGCCTCGGCAAGGCGTAGGCGACCAGAGCCATCGACAACAGCGCAGGAACCCTCATCATCACAGCAGCCGCATAAGCGTTGTTGCCCACCAGGGCCACGATCAGATGCTGCAGTTGCAAGGCCAACGGCCCGTAAGGAGCTGGGGTGCCGAACCACATCGGGTCTACCTGGTCGCCGAAAGGGCCAGGAACGGCGATCGGGCCCGACTGATAAGGGTCGATGCCACGCATGACGACCAACCCTTGGGCGGCATAACTGTAGGCATCACGGCTGAACAGCGGCGGGCACAGAAGGACCGGAATCGACCAGATAGCCCAGGTGATCGCCGGTGCCGTCTTACTTCCCGCCACAGGACGCAAACGTAGCCAGGTGTCCAACAGAAGGATGACCCCAGCGGAAAGCACCATTGTCGCGGCGAACCGCCCTGGACCGTGCTGCAACCACTGCAGGTGCAGGAGCTCAACGATCCAGGCGCTCCTGCTCGAGCTGTACTGGTCCAATGGCAAGAAGGCCGGAGTCAGGGAACCTGCAGAGATCAGCAGCATCGACAAGAAACCCCGCCGGACCAAGGGCAGCGCCCAAGCTTCCGTCACGTCCCGCCGCAACTTCGACCACAACCGGCCGAGATCGAGACGGGGTCTCTGAAACACCCTGATACCCACGTCGCGCACGACTGTTGTCCTCCGTCCCCGAGCACTGCCCAGCATCGGCATGAGCCGAGCCGACGACGGCCCCCATGACGTCACCGGTCAGCACCTGTCAATATCTTCAGGTTCCGAAGCGCCGCTCCCGATCCGCGAACGACCGCAACGCCCGTAAGTAGTCCACCCGGCGGAAGTCCGGCCAGAACGCCTCACAGAAGTAAAGCTCACTGTGTGTGCTCTGCCACAGCAGGAAACCGCCGATACGCTGTTCTCCCGACGTGCGAATCACCAAGTCCGGATCGGGCTGACCTTTAGTGTACAAGTGGTCTGCGATGTCGGTGACGTCCAGTGTCTCGGCCACCTCGGCGAGGGTGCGCCCTTCTTCCTCGGCCTGACGCAGCAGTGAGCGCACCGCATCGGTGATCTCATGGCGTCCGCCGTAACCCACCGCAACGTTCACCACCAGCCCTTCCACCCCAGCAGTCATCGCCGAGCACTCCCCCAACCTGCTGGCTGTCTCAGCCGGAAGAAGACGAGTGGCTCCGACGATGTTGACCCGCCACCGACCGGTCGCACACAGATCAGCGACGACCCGCTCGATGATGCCCAACAGCGGACGTAGCTCCACCTCGGGGCGACTAAGATTGTCCGTCGACAACAGCCACAAAGTGACGACCTCAACGCCGACCTCTTCGCTCCAGGTCAAGAACGGGAGGATGTTGTCGGCCCCGGCCTGATGTCCGTGAGCTGTGTCCGCCCCCTTCTCCCGAGCCCACCTGCGGTTGCCGTCGAGCATCACTCCGACATGCCGTGGCACCCGTTCTGGCTGCAAACCCGCCGCCAACCGCCTCTCGTAGGAGGCATACAACAAACCGCGAAGACCCACCGACGCCCCCGTGTCACTTCCCGGACGGAGCAGCAGGCCTCGACCCGCTGCTGCCCACACGGGCTCCGCCCTGACCGTCTGTTCCTGACCTGCCGTCTGGTCTCGGCGACCCCGTCTCCACGTTTCCTGGTCCTTCCTCGTCCTGAGCCGCCTCGCGCTGATGCCGCAGCTCCTCGTCGTACTTGACGTTCTGCAGGCGTTTGTTCATGTTCATCATCAACAACCACAGCGCACAAGCCAAGAGGAAGAACGCCAGGAAACCGCCGATACCGCCGGACACGGCCTGGTTCGCGCCGTTCATGAGGCCTCCTTTACGACGTCGTAGACGGGCCGGGCAGCCTCGCGTGGAATCCGTACGGCGAACTCGTCGGCGGCGGCCGGATCATCCAGTCCCGCGAAGAGGTCGTCCTCCCCCGCTGCGATCTCGACGTAGCTGATCACAGCCTCGAAATCCTCGTGAGGCCACACCCTGCGCTCCACGTCCAGAGGCGCCGCGAACCACCAGCCGTCCGGGTCGATCTGCGTCGCATGAGCCATCAGCGCAGCATTGCGTTGTTCGAAGTACTCTCCGCAGGCTACTCGTGTTGTGACATCCCGTCGGGGCAACCCGGAACGACGTAGCAACCAATCGCCGTACGGGCTCTCCAGCCCTTCCGCCTCCAGAGCTTCGTGCAGAGCGCTCATCCGGTCGAGGGCGATCGTCTGGTTGTAGTAAAGCTTCAACGGTTGCCAAGGCTCCCCGGCGTGGGGGAAGGCCGCAGGATCTCCCGCCGCACGAAAGGCAGAAACCCCCACGAGATGAGTCATGACATGGTCAGGGTGCGGGTAACCGCCCCGCTCGTCATAGGTCGTCATCACATGCGGACGGAACTCGCGGATCACCCGCACCAAAGCCTCGGTCGTCACAGGCAAGGGCTCCGCCGCGAAACAGCCGTGCGGCAGCGGAGGCGGCGGGTCCCCCTCCGGATAGCCCGAGTCCACAAAGCCGAGCCAGGTGTGCTCCACGCCCAGAATCGCTTGTGCCCGAGCCATCTCCTGTCGCCGGAACTCAGGAAGGTCACGCAACAGGTCGGCGTCGTGCTGCAACCGTGGGTTCAGCACATCGCCTCGTTCACCCCCGGTGCAGGAGACCACCATGACGCGGGCGCCCTCCTCTACATAGCGCGCCGAGGTCGCCGCTCCCTTGCTCGATTCGTCATCAGGATGTGCGTGCACCGCCATGAGGCGCCATTCGGTCCGCTGGGTCACACCGCTCTCTTTCATCCGGCTGCCATAGTGCCTGAAAACCGCCTCGTAGATGTGGTGGTGGGCCGAGGAATATCGACCACACACGGGCACGGACCGGCCCGTCACGAAGGTCGGCACCACACCTCACATCGAGCATAGGCCCAACGCCCTCCACCCGACTCGCGCAGTCAGCCACCATCCGCTGCCCGTATGTATCAGGAACAGCGCGAGCGCTCAGTCACTTCCGGGGTGAAACCAGCACCCTCGACGGGTCACGTCCCGTGACTCCCGAAAGCACGACGAGAGGCGGGCCGAATTCGCCCTCCTCGGGAATAGGGTGGGACCGTGCCGATTCCTCGTCCTGCCCCCGGGCGCGCCAAGATCTGGATCGTTGCCACCCTCGGCCTGCTCGTCATGACGGTAGGAGCAGTCTGGTGGGGGCTCGCTGCGACCCTGGGTAAACCGGTCTGGGCAGATGTCGACTGGGACGTCAAGGACGAGCGCACCATCATCGTTCGTTACAGCATTACGAAACCCACCGACATGACCGTCCGATGCCTGGTGGAGGCCCAAGCAGTCGACTACTCCCTCGTCGGTTCCCGGGATGTGGAGATCGGGCCGCAGCCGGAGAAGGAACGCATCTACGAGACGACCGTCTCCACCACCTCCAAAGCGCTCCGGGGAAGGCTGCGTAACTGCCGGGAAGTGCCGACGTCCTGACCCGTCCCGAGCTCCCGACCGCCGCTGTTCCCTGGAGTAAAGAGCCAGCGACGCGGGAAAAAGCTGACGTAACACGCCGTGCCAGCGTATAGTTGATGACTTCCACGCACCCGGCGGCAGCCGCCGGGTGCCCTCGCGTCAGGGGCACTCCGGTCCCGTCGCAGACGAGGTGAACGTACCGGCACACCGCCGATGGCGTGACCCGTCAGCCACAGGACGGCGGGCTCGGGAGGTATGAACCGGAGCCCTGGACGCAACACCGACGCACAAGGAGTGTGACCGTGTCCGACACTACGACGCCGGCGGCGAGCTATCTGACCCAAGAGGCTTACGACCGCCTCAAAGGAGAGCTCGAACACCTCAGCGGCGAGGGACGCACCGAGATCTCCAAGCGCATCGAAGCAGCTCGGGAAGAGGGCGACCTGCGGGAGAACGGCGGCTACCACGCCGCCAAGGAGGAGCAGGGCAAGATGGAAGCCCGCATCCGCCAGCTCACGCAGCTGCTGGAGAACGCCATCGTGGGCGAGACCCCTCCCGATGACGGCATCGTCGAGCCCGGCATGGTCGTGACCATCGACATGTTCGGCGACGAGATGCGCTTCCTCCTAGGGAGCCGTGAGATCTCCGGCGAGGACATCGATGTGTACTCGGAGAAATCCCCCCTCGGTGAAGCCATCATGGGCAAGAAAGCCGGCGACGACGCGACCTATACCGCGCCCAATGGCAAGGAGATCACCGTGAAGATTCTCCAGGCGAAGCCTTACCAAGGCTGAGCCGTCGGCGCCGGGGCCGAGCACCCTGGAACGGACATGTCGAGGGGCACCACCTGCCAGGGGATGGTGCCCCTCGACATGTCCGCAGAGCTGTTTCCCTCCCGGCTCGACGATCTGGTGTGTCTGCACCAAGGCGTGTGAGACTGAACAGCATGTTCGGAGCCCGCGCGACAACGATGGTGGATCCCACGACAGCGCTTGCTGGACGCGCAGAGCCGCTCCCCGGCCTCCCGGAACGACATGCGGTGACCGGGACGTCGCTGCACGGTCCGTGGACATGCCCCGACGGCCGGGACTCCGAGACCTTGTACCTCGCCTTCGGCTGCTTCTGGGGCGCAGAACGCATCATGTGGTCCCAGCCAGGAGTCATCAGCACGGCAGCGGGATATATGGGCGGTTACACCCCGCATCCCACCTACGAAGAGGTGTGCACCGGAAGAACCGGGCACACCGAGACCGTCCTGGTCGTCTACGACCCCACCTCGACCTCTCCCGAGCAGCTGCTCAAGGTCTTCTGGGAAAACCACGACCCCACGCAGGGAATGCGCCAGGGAAATGATGTTGGTACGCAATACCGCTCGGCGGTCTACTGGACCACTCCGGAACAAGAGACCGCAGCCCGGGCTACCAGCGCCTCCTTCGCCGCGGTCCTCCACGATGCCGGCGTTGGCCGTCCCATCACCACCGAACTCCTGCCTTCTGGTGGAGACCGGCGCGAGGATGCAGCAACCGCAGGACCTTTCCACTTCGCTGAGTCGTACCACCAGCAGTATCTCCACAAGAATCCCGGAGGCTACTGCCAACATGGCCCCAACGGGCTGACCTGCCCGACGACGCAGGCCCCGCCCAATAGCAGATGAGATGTCACATCCCCATCGGTCACCGTCCGGAGTCGGTCATCTGTCTGCCCAACCACTCACCCTGATCGTGAAGCTTGGCCAAGACCGCGATCAAGGCTCGTTCCTGCCTGTTCAGGTCGAAGGTCGGTCGATGATCGTTACCGGAACGGTGCGTGTCCGGGGGCGCGTACAACCCCACGCCTGTCCCTCCCTGAGCCGCCCGCGCTGCCGCATAGGCCTCCCAGGTCGGAGTGTCCCGGTCTGCAGCCACCGCTCCGAGCGCACGCACCGCCAAGGAGACCTGCTGTCGGGTCCCTTCCAGGTCATGATCGTAGGCGGCAGACAGCTCCGCCCGGTTCAAGGCCGGAATGCCGTCCCGGTCTAGGTGGAGTCCAGGAAAGGCCGGACGTGGGCCAGGCCACGCTCCGCCCTCGGACGGCGCCGATATCGCCGCAAGTGCACCGATCACCGCAGGTATGCCGTTCTGGTCGTCCAAGCCCAGAGCAGTGAGAACATTGCCTGCCGTCCCGAGCGCATTCGCAGAATGCGCCGCCGAGAAGGTGCTTGCTGCCCGGCCTACCAGATCGCCGACCCGGTCCAGGACATCGTCCGGAGACCTTCTGACTCCCACGATGAAGGGACGAGTCTGATCTGCCCGGTGCACGTCGAGATCAACCCCAGGAAGCATCTGTTCGATGGCGGTGCCCGCGGTCTGGCGCACTTCAGCCGCTCTGCCCTCGGCCCGGATCTCGACCACGGTGTCCTGCGCAGCGTTCAACCGGACCACTCGGCCCAGGACGGAGGAGGCGCTAGGCGGCTGGCTGCCGTTGGTGATCGTGATGTTCTCTCCTCGGCCGGTGGCCAAGGACTCCAGACGTACCTGAACCGTCCCGCCGCCGAGCTGCGCCAAAGACGCCCGTACCCCGGCACTGGACTGGTTGATCATCGAGACCAGGTCCGTAGGCGTGGGATAGCTGCCGATGTCCACCAGGGTGGTGTGCTCCTGAGGAGTTCCTGCCCGTTCCACGATGCCGAGCACCCGTTCACGACCATCACCCAGAGGCGAGTCGGGGTGGAAGGTCTGCGCGCTGGCCACGACACCTCCGGAGGCCACCGAGACGACCCTGACCTCGGCCTGTCCGGCAGGCGCCAGTGGGTCGGCATGGACGCTGACCAGCCCCGGGGAACCATTGAGGATGCTCGTCGCAGGGGAAGTCGCCCCTGGGCCGCTCAGGGTCTGTGTCGCGGTCCACAGGCTGCTCAACGACGTGTTTAGAGGCCCTACGGAGTCCGTCGAGATCAACGGTTGAGGCTGCAGGTCTGCTTCGGTCAGCGCGCCGAGCACGAGGTCGGAGCCTCGCGCAGTCGCCGGGACGTCGCCATGCGACAACCTGAAAACCAGGTCTTCCACTCCGGCGGCCACCTGCGCATAGGCAGCACTGCTCTCTGCGGCTCGAGAGATCTCCCGTAGCGAGCCGGTCAACAGCGCCGAAGCTTGAGGACCGCCTGTCACCGGAACGCCCAGGGGGTCGAGTGCTTGCGCGGCCAGCCGGTCCAGGGCGACGGAGGTGCCCGCCGCCAGCCCGGGCAGGATCCGGTTCAAGGTGCCCAACCTGCTTGCCACCACCCCTGAGGCGATCGTCAGATTCCGGCCGTCGGGCAGGGTGATCCGGTGGTCTCCTTCGGGTCCTCGGGTGTTGACCACCGCAGAGGTCTCGGTTCCGGTCACCAGAGGGCGTCCGTCTACGAGAACGTCCACGCCTGTCCCGGCAGAAGGTTGAGCGGTAGCCCCGGTCAACCGAGCCAAGGCCACCACGAGTTGTTCACGGCGTCGGACCAGCTCCGGCGTGGTCTCTGTTCCGTTCCGACCTGCCGCTGCGATCTGGCCATTGGCCGCGGCGATCGCTCCGGACAGATCGTTGATCTCCGCAACCGACCGGGACAATGCTTCCTGGGCAGAGGAGTTCAGGCCGTCCACGACCTCCCGCAGCCGTCTGATGTCTTCGACCGCAGAAGCGACCCGTGCACGGGCCTCGACGATCGCGTCAGGCCCTTCGTCCGAGATCTGTTCCGGGCGGTCCCTGTCGACCGAGGAGGATCGACTCCGATCTCTGCGGTCACGTATTCCTTCTGCTCGGTCCTCGAGCGTCCGAGAGACGTCCTGGAGAGCCTGTTGCTGGATGAGCTCAGCCCTGCGGTCCGCTTCCCGGCGGGCACGTCGGGCCTTTTTCTCCTCGTCTTCCGATGAGGACGCCTCTGAAGCCGAGTTGCCACGCATCGTGGCAGCGGCGCGAGCGTCCGGACGGTCTCGGGTCTCCTCCGGCCAGACATTGGCCAGGCTCTTGTGGACGGCCGCTGCGGGCTCGGCGAGTTGCCGGTCGGCGCCGACCAGATCGGCCCGGCGGGTCTCCAACAGCCCGGTGACCGCTTGGGCTCTCAGGAAGGTCGGCGAGAGCGGCGGAACTTCTGGGGGTGCTGGCTGAGCAGGCGCGGGTGTGGTCGTGGGCAGGCTGGATCCGGCCGGGGCACGACCGTCACCCTCCAAGCGGGTGCCGACCCGTAGTGACGGCGAGACCGGCACGACCGGTGGCACCAGTCGGGTCCCGACAGGTGGTGTCCACATGCTTCCGTACGACATGGGCGTGTCTCATCCGTGAGAAGGACCGTATCGGTCCTGATTGGCTGTCCGATAGCACTGTCACCGGAGTGGAGGGACTCCTCCAGTACGTCGACCTATCGGACGGCTTCCCACGGACTTGAGATTTCTGCCAGAGACTCCGACTCCCTTTGCCGGACAAGACGATGCGGCGGGCCTGTCGAGCAGACCCACCGCATCGAAGGTGCCGGTCGTCTCACCGGCGGAGCCTTCAGGAACGTTTCTTCGTGACCTGCAGATCACATGCTGCGATCTCCCGCGTCAGAACACTGTCCTCAGGCTTGCCACGCGAGGCCTGGTCGGCGAAGAAGAAGCCGAGCAGGAGCACCAGAAGGTAAGGTCCACCGATCTTCCAGGCGATCGACAGGTCGGACACGAAGGGCAGAGCTGCTCCGACCGCAAGCAGAGCAATCAGCCCCACCACTGCCATCCGGGTACCCCCGATGAGCTGTACCGGCGAGTCAGGAAGCCCGAACCGCGCTCGGGTCTTCTTGAACGCCAGATAGGTGACGACCGTCAACAGCCAGGTTGCCCACAAACCGAAGATCAACACACCGAAGAGCAGCGTGAAGGCGTCGTCGGGGCGCCACAGGGCAAGCACCGAAGCGACGATCATGCCGACGGAGGCTGCCGCCACCGCAACCCGAGGCGAGCCGTCCTTGGTGGTCGTGCCGAAGGATCGTGGCGCCATCCCATCGGTGCCCAGGCTGTGCAACATGCGTGAGCTGGCATAGAGACAGCCATTTCCTGCTGAGAGCGCTGCGATGATGAGCACCAGGTTCATGAAGTCGGCTGCACCGGGAATCGCTGCTGCCGACAGCACCTTCACGAAGGGGCTGGACTGCACGCCGCTGCCCTCAGCGGCGACCGTCCACGGCTCGAGTGCCACGACGACCGCGATCGCGCCGACGTAGAAGATGATCAGACGGAAGATCATGGCCTTGGCCGCGTGCGGGATGTCATGCACCGGGTCCTTGGACTCCGCCGCCGTCACCGACACGTTCTCAGCCCCACCGAAGCTGAAAATTGCCATCACCGCTGCAACCAGGATTCCGCCGATACCTTGTGGCGCGAAGCCCCCGTGGGCGGTCAGGTTGTCCAGCCCGGCGGCAGGACGGCCGGGGAGTCCGACGAAGATCATGAAGGTCCCCAGCGCGATGAAGACGATCACCGTGACGACCTTCAGGATGGAGAACCAGTACTCGCTGGCGCCGTAGAGCTTCACCGTGGCAAGGTTGATCACCACGAGGACCACGCTGCAGATCACTGTGCCGATACCGGCGTTAAGGTCTGGGAACCACCGCTGGAGATATGTCGCCGAAGCAGTGACTTCGGCGCCTACCGCGATACACATCGTGACGGCGACATTCCACCGTGCGACGAAGCCCCCGACCGGCCCCAGGTAGGCGTGCGCGGAAGCACCGAAACCACCGGCTACCGGGTGCTGGGTCGTCATCTCCGCGAGAGCCCAGATCACGATCAACGCGAGGAGACCGGTGAGCGTATAGGAAACGATGATGCCGGGGCCTGCGGACTGGATCATCTTCCCGGAGCCGAGGAAGAGGCCGGTGCCCAGAGCACCTGACAGCCCGATCATGGAGATCTGGCGTGTAGTCAGCCCCTGCTGGAGACCGCCTGCTTCGTCTCGTTCCGTCGTCACGGTCGGCGCTGAGCCAGCACCGGCCCCTTCCGTTTTCGCCGCAGGACGAGTCCCCCGACGGTTCTTCTTCTTTGTACTCATTGTCAGCCTGCTTCGACAGTGGGGGACACCAGCGCCAGACCAGCGCTGTCCATGCCTTTCCCCAAGCCCTATGGACCGAAGTCCCGGAACCGGGAACAGAGCGCCCCGGCCATTGGCCATATTGCCCATCGCATCCCACAACCTGGCGTTGGCGTCTCATAAAATGAGAGCGGTCGAAAATATCGGTGAGCGGCCAGGGCTAGCTAAGCATCCCTGATTCCGACCGCGCCAGATTTTCAAGAAGTCCGTTGCCCTTCCTGGCCTGTGACCTGCCTACGGAGGAGGACGAGCCTGACCGCGAGTTCCCCCTTGTCCGTCGAGTCACGCAGATCGGACAGGTCGTAGGTGACGACCGTCACTTGGTCCCAGGTGGTCGCTGGCCCCAGATCAGGAAGCGTTTGCTGTGCCCGGCCCAGGAGCTGTGCACACTCATCCGCGCAACTCTGGGCGTAGGCCCGCAGTGCCGGAACATGAACGAGCGCCTGGGGTAGAGGCAGCGTCCGCCACCAACTCCCCAGGCGCTCGAGTTCGGTCCTGGTCGCTTCATCCATCGGGTGTGCTGTCACAAGCACAGCATCCGAAGGATGAGGCTGAAGATCAATCCCTGAACTGGGCGATCAGGCGCAGGATCTCCATGTACAGCCAGATGACGGTGACCATCAGGCCGTGGGCGAGCAACCAGGAGTACTTCTCAGGCATACCCGCATCGACCGCTTCCTGGATCGACTCGAAGTCGATCGCCAGGGTGTACGCGGCCAGGCCGACGACCAGCAGGGAGATACCGATCCCGAGAGGAGACCCGAAGGGGAAGAGGCCCCAGCTCTTACCACCGATCATGGCGACAAGGAGGCTGACGAAGCTGAAGAGCATGTAACCGACAAGAACCATGCCCACGATACGGCGGGAACGGGCCGTGACCTTGATGTAGCCGGCCTTCCAACCGATGAACATCGCACCGAAAACACACAGGGTCGCGAGAATAGCGGTGGACACGACGCCGGGGTACATCCGTTCGAACACCCGGCTGACCGCGCCAACGAACAGACCTTGCAGTGCGGCATAGGTGACGATGAGCGGCACATTGACACTCTTCATGAAGAAGAGCGCCAGACCGATGGCCAGCGTGCCGAACATGCCGACCATCCACATCAGCCCGCCGACAGCAGGGTTGACCGTCATGGTGAGCCAAGAGACCACGGAGCCCACGACCACCAAGCCGAAGAGGCAGAGCGCCTTCATGATCACGTCGTCGACGGTGACCCGTCCGGTCTGCACGGGGCCGGCGGGCGCCTGCTGGTACATCTCGTTGAGCTGATCTGCGCTAGGGGTCCCGTACCCCTGCGCAGGCTGGCCGTAGGAGGACTGCCCAGACCCGAAACCGGCGTAGCGTTTTTCCTCGACCTGCTTTTTCACTTGGTTGAAGACAGGGTTGCTCATGGGGAAGGAATCCTCCGAGTCGTTGCGCGCGTTTCGCGCTCCTCAGACGGGACTAACGTCACAGAAAGGCAGAACGTTCCCTCTGGGAATCACGAAAAAGGTCACAGTTCGATCACTGAAGGCGAGATCGCCAGGGCTCTGTCCTTCAGCTGGAAAGCGTAAAGAATAAGTGCCCTCGACGGGACTCGAACCCGCACTCGGGCCATTTTAAGTGGCCTGCCTCTGCCAATTGGGCTACGAGGGCGCCAACCAGCTTAGCCAGTCGCCCAGCGGATACGACGGCCACCCCGGCTGAATTCTTCGACAGACTCACCGATCAGCCGAAAAGTATGAGGTCACCGCTGTTGACCCTCGCCCATCAGGGTGTGGATCACCCCGTCGAGGATGTCATGCACGCTCGTGACGACCGAGTCCAGACCCGCCACAGCACCGACCCGTTCGACGATCCCCGCCCACACAAGAGCGCCGGAGACGATCACATCCACCCTCCCCGGATGCATGTACGGCAGCGCAGCCCTCTGCTCCCTACTCATCGAAGCCAGCTCCGCGCAGGCAGCCAGGACGTCATCCACCGACATCCGCGACAGATGGACCTGGTTCATGTCGGCTTCGGCGACTCCCAGAGCATGCGCCGCGATCGTCGTCACCGAACCCGCCGCCCCCACCAAGGTGTGCACTCCGGCGAATCCCACCAAGGACTCCACCCTGTCCAAGACGACCTGGGTCTCTCCCCGAATGGCTTTGACCGCAGCCAGACCCGGAGAATCTTCCTGCAGATAACGCTCAGCCAACCGAACGCAGCCGATATCGGCCGACAAAGCCTTACGGACCCCGGTCAGCCCTCGGACAAACTCTGTAGACCCTCCCCCCAGATCAACGACCAGGTAGTCCCCGGGGAAACCCGCCGCCGCGACAGCTGAGGTCGCGCCCCGGAAGGTCAATGCAGCTTCAGTCTGGCCATTGACCACCTCCGGGGCGACCTGCCACGCACGAAGACGATCAGCCACGCCCTGGAGGAAATCCTCGGTGTTACTCGCACCCCGGGCCGCCGAAGTGGCCACGAAATGAAGCCTCTCAACCCCCATCGCAGAGCACACCCGTGCATACTCCTCGGTCACCTCCCATGCCCGCATCATCGCTTGTGGGGTCAAGGAGAAACTCGAGTCCACGCCCTCCCCCAGCCGCACGACCTCCGCACGTCGCAGCAGCTCATGGACTACCGGAGGACCCGACGACCCGCAGCCGGAGCTGTCCGCCACCAAGAGCCGTAGGGAGTTCGTGCCACAATCGATCGCGGCGAACCGGGTCACGCAGATTCCTCGGAGACGGCCTCGTCAGCGGGGCAATGACATTCTTCCTGCCAAGAGTGCAGCAGCTCCAATGCCTCGTCCCCGAAAGGGTTGATCCCCGGGCCGACCGCCAGAGCATGCCCTACCAGAACGTGCAGGCATTTCACTCGGGTCGGCATGCCTCCAGCCGACACGCCTTCGATCTCCGGCACTTCACCAAGGCTGCGACGACGAGCCAGATAGTCCTCATGAGCGGCGATGTAGCGAGCCGCCAGCTCTTCGTCCTGAGCGAGCCGCTCGGTCATCTCCTTCATCAACCCGGTCGTCTCCAAAGTAGAGATCGCGCCGGTCAGCCGAGGACAGGTGACATAGAAGATCGTCGGAAACGGTGTCCCGTCCGGCAATCGAGGAGATGTCACCAGAACGTTCGGGCGGCCACAGACACAGCGATGAGCGACGCCGACGACCCCACGCACCTCTCGCCCCAACTGCTCCGCCGCAACCTTCAGGTCCTTCTCCGAAGCCGGCTCATACAGGGCAGCGCTCATCTTCGCATTTCTCTCTCTGCTCGTTCTCATCGGACCGGTCGGCCGGGTCAGCGTCCCTCACCGGCGGCGGGCTGCCCGCTCGTGGTCGATGCCGGCGCCGGTGTTCTTGAGGCACCAGAAGGCGTTGCCTGACGGCGAGACTCTTCCCCTCCTGCGCCAGGTACGGACTGCTTCGGTGAGGCCGGTGCCATCGGCGTCGTACTCGGGTTCAGGGTCGGCGTCGGTGGCTGTCCACCCTCCAGGCGAGTCCGCCCGCCGCGGATGCCGTCGGTGAGCTCCACGGACGCCCAGATCTTCGCGAACCACGACATCTGCTCGTCCTGCGCCGGAGCCACCAAAGAACCACGGATCTCTCCCTGACGTGCCTCGTCAACGCCGTCCGCTCCGATCACCGTGTAAGCGACCTCACCAGGCTTGACGAGTTTCAGCCGCTTGCGCGCCTGCTGTTCGACATAGGCCGGGTCCTCCCAGCGACCCTTCTCCTCGGTGAGCTCACGGACCGTCTGCTCCTGGGACGCGACCTTGGCACGCATCGCGTCCAGCTCATGCCGCTGTTCGTACCAAGCACGCAAGGTCGGCATAAGCATGAGCGCCAGAAAAAGCAGCACGGCGCCGAGCACGGCCAACCTACGAGTGGGCCCGGTCACCTTGATCAACGCTTCAGGCGTATTCGTGCGGGCCTGGCCCTCCACAGGAGGCGCCTTCACCCGAGGCCGTTCGACCTTAGCCGGACGAGTGGTCCCTTCCCCCCTGCTCGGGGAGGAACGACGCGGCGGAGAAGGGCGCGCCCCGGGGGCACGCCGGGACTTACCCGACGCGCCCCCGGGGCGACTATTGGCTGCAGCCACCTGGGTCAGCCCTGCGCGCCCTTAAAGCGCGGGAAAGCCGAAGCGCCCGCGTACACCGCGGCGTCGTCCAGGTCCTCTTCGATACGCAGCAGCTGGTTGTACTTCGCCACGCGCTCGGAACGCGCCGGAGCACCGGTCTTGATCTGGCCGCAGTTCGTCGCGACGGCCAGGTCGGCGATGGTGGTGTCCTCTGTTTCTCCGGAACGGTGGCTCATCATGCACTTGTACCCGGCGACCTGCGCCATCGTCACAGCGTCCAGCGTCTCGGTGAGCGAGCCGATCTGGTTCACCTTGACCAGGAGGGCGTTCGCCGTGTCGGACTCGATACCGCGAGCGAGGCGCTTCGGGTTGGTGACGAACAGGTCGTCCCCGACGAGCTGAACCTTGCTGCCCAGACGCTCGGTGATGGCTTTCCAGCCGTCCCAGTCGTCCTCGTTCAGCGGGTCCTCGATGGAGACCAGCGGGTAGGCCTCGACCAGCTCGGCGTAGTAGTCGATCATCTCGGCAGCGGTCTTGGTGCCACCCTCGAAGGCGTACCCACCGTCCTTGTAGAACTCGGACGCTGCGACGTCCAAGGCCACCGCGATGTCCTTGCCGAACTCGTACCCGGCAGCCTTGACAGCTTCACCGATCAGGTCGAGCGCAGCCCGGTTGCTCTCCAGGTTGGGAGCGAAGCCACCTTCGTCGCCCAGGCCGGTGGCCAGGCCCTTGTCGTGCAAAACCTTCTTCAGCGCGTGGTAGACCTCAGCACCCATCCGGAGCGCTTCCTTGAAGGAGGCTGCACCGATCGGCGCGATCATGAACTCCTGGATGTCGACATTCGAGTCGGCATGGGAGCCACCGTTGAGGATGTTCATCATCGGTACCGGCAGGACGTGGGCGTTCGGACCGCCCACGTAGCGGTACAGCGGGAGGCCTGCCGAGTCGGCAGCCGCCCGGGCCACGGCCAGCGAGACGCCCAGGATGGCGTTCGCCCCCATGGATCCCTTGTTGTCGGTTCCATCAACCGCCAGCATCTCGCTGTCGATCAAACGCTGGTCTGCGGCGTCATAGCCGAGCAGACGGGGCTGCAGGTCCTCGATGACGTGCTCGACGGCCTTCTCGACGCCCTTGCCGAGATAGCGTCCCTTGTCCCCGTCGCGCAGCTCAACTGCTTCGAACGCCCCGGTGGAGGCACCGCTGGGGACGGCCGCCCGGGCCATCGTCCCGTCCTCGAGCACGACCTCGACCTCGACGGTCGGGTTGCCACGCGAGTCCAGGATCTCGCGGGCGCCAATTGCCTCAATGCTTGCCACGGACATCTCCTTGCGACGGACCAAATCACTACCGGTCCGAGCCTACCGGCACCGGTGGGTGAACGGCGCGCCGGGCGCGCTCAGCGGTCATATCGGCCCAGGCACCGGACGCTCCGTCACATCTCGAAGCACGCCAGGCCCCTTAGCCCACCGGATCAGGACCGACCGACAACCACTTGAACGGCAGAGTCTCAGGCTCGCTCTGGCGCCTGGTCTGCCATTCCGGCAGAGATCTCCAGCTCACGCAAGGTCTCTCTGAGCGCTTCCGAAGGGTCTTCCCCCAGCTGCCTGGCCTCCAGGACCAGTTGAAGAATCCGAGCCCCGGTCCCATTTCCTCGCGCCAGCTCCCGGGCATGTTCCAACTGGCCGGCCCGGTCGAGTCGCGCCACGACCTTCATCGCTCGCTCGATCCCCGGCATTCCTGCCGGGATGCCGTCCAGGACACCTCTGCGTTCCGGCTTCTCCTCGGACTTCAGCTGGTCCCATCGAGTTTCCACCTGGTCCGGAGTCCTGGCATCCCCGTCAGCGAAGACATGTGGATGCCGTCGGCGCAGCTTGCTCACGATGCTCCGCGCAATGTCGTCGACATCGAACGGATCTCCGCCGTCCTCCTGAGCCACACGAGCATGGAAAACCACTTGAAGAAGAAGATCGCCGAGCTCTTCCCTCAGATGGCCACGGTCCGAGCTCAGCACCGCCTCGGAGAGTTCGTAGGCCTCCTCCACGGCATACGGAGCCAGTGATCGATGGGTCTGCTGTGCGTCCCACGGACACCCGCCCGGGGAACGCAGCCGGTCCATCACCTCGACCAGCTCACGTACCCCGGACAGGTCAGGCCGCGGGAGCTCAGAGATCATTCCGACTTGTTATCGGCAGGAGGCTGGTTCTCCGGAGCATCCCCCTGCGGCGCCGGCGCGCCAGGCAAGGTCTCCGGGGGTTTCTGCGGAGCCTCCTGCTGAGGCGGCTGCTGACCGCCATCGGGGTGTCCGGGCGGCATGGTGGGATGCCCGGGCGGAAGCTGCCCGGGGTCCGGGGTCTTCATCCAGTTCGGAGCAGATGGCACTGTCGAGAGGCTATTACGGTCGTACTTCCCGTACTTCGGGTTGACCGTGATCTCCGCCTTCTGGATGCGCTGGACCAGCTGAGCCTGAACAGGGCTCTGCTTCAACGCATTCGCCATCTGGATGCCCCGGATCGCATCGATCGTCGAGTCATGCCATCCCTCGATCTTCTGCCCGCTCTCGTTCGGAGCGCTCAACCGCTCACGCACGGTGTCCGCCGAGATCTGCGGAATCTTGAGTTCCTCGGCATGGACCAAGACTGCTTTGGCGATGACCAGGTTCGACAGAGCCTCCGCAGCCATCGGAGCCGTGCCGCCTGGAACCCGAGCGACATCCTTGACGAAGGCGTCGAGATCCGCCTCCTTGATGACATGACCATCGATGATGGCCGCTGCGGACGGGTCCATGTTCCCGCATCCGGCCAGACCTGCAGACATGGCAACGGCGGCAACCGTTGCGACCCCCACACGGGCGAGTCGAGACTTCACTGTGGATCCTTTCCAGCCAAACCACGGACATCGGCCACCAGGTCGCTTCCGGCCGACCTCACCCCGAACGAGACCCCGGACCTTCACGATCCGAGCGGGCACGGGCGACGGGGCATTCCATATCGAGCCTACCGTGTGCTGGACAGACAGCGGGTGTCCTCCGCGCCCTCGTCCTCCCGCTCCCCCGCCTCAGCCCACCGACGAAGACTTCTGCTCACCGAATCGAGAAGCAGCCTTGTCCCCTGCCCCGGTCAAGCGCTCCAGCCAGGGCGCGTCCGCCATAGCCCGAGCTGTCCGGCCGTCGACCGTCCCCGAGGCCGTCGGATCACCGGCCGGAGGACCAGGCAACAGTCGCCCACCCAGCCCAAGAACCGTCCCTGTCATCGACGGCAGAGCCCCTGCGACCCGCACCGCGACCTGCGCCAGCGGCGAGAGCACCACCATGCCGCGGCCAGTCAAGACGCCATCGGCGATCTTGGAAGCCGCGCGCTCCGCATCCATCGCGATCAACGGCAAGCACGCCCCCGGAGCGAACCAGGCGTACTCCTTGGCCTGATCCCCGGTGAACTGGGCCGCGAGATGGGACCCGGTACGCATCAAGCCCGGGACGATCGTCGTGGCAGTAACTCCCGAACCACTCAGGTCGGCGCGTAACCCCTCGGTGAAACCCAGAGCCCCGAACTTCGCCGTGGAATAAGGCAACAAATGCGGGACGGAGATCTTCCCTCCGATGGAGGTGACCACCCCGATCCGCCCTCGCCGACGAGCCCGCATCCCCGGCAACACCGCGAGCGCCAGGTTGATCGGCCCCCACAGCATGATGTCGATGCAGGTGGCGTAGTGCTCCCGCGTCATCGACTCGGCGGGTCCGACCTGGATCACACCGGCGACATGGATGGCGACCTCGATGTCGCCGATCTCTGCACCGACGCGAGCCACCACCGCGTTCAGCCCCTCGGCGTCGGTGACATCGGCGCGGTAGGTGTGCAGTTCGTGGCCCCATTCCGCCATCCGGTGACGGGCTTGGGCCAAGGACTCCTCCGACCGGGACAGCCCGACGACACGGCAACCTCGAACAGCCAGTTCTCGGCAGATGAGAAGTCCCAACCCGCGTGAGGCTCCGGCGACCACAGCGACCGGGGCAGCCGACAGCGGCCCTGGCCGAGCCAGTACAGCACTGAGCGAAGGAAGTCTCACCATGGCTCGGCCCTACCCCGGACGCGACGTCTCAAACCGGCTGATTCCACGACGTCCTGCTCACCGGGCCTTGCCGGTCAGGCTTCCGGTGCGGGTCAGATCCTCCAGCAGGACAGTCCGGATGAGTTGTGCAGCCCAGTCGAGGACGGCTTTGTCGCGCAGCGGGCGTCCACCGACCGGCGCGCTGGCGGGGGCCGGGACCAGGATGGTACACAAAGCCGCTTTGACGACGGTTCCCTTGTACAGGCGTTGCAGTCGCATGAGTCGGCTGTCCGGCAGGTCTACCGGGCCGAAGCGGATCTGTCGGCCTTGGACCCCGATGTCGGCGACCCCTGCGGCACGGGCGACCGTGCGCAGTCGGGCTACTTCCACGAGGTTCTCCGCGGGTGTGGGGAGTGGCCCGTAACGGTCGACGAGTTCGGCCACGATCTCGCCGAGCTCGGTTTCGTCGGATACCTGGGCCAGCTTCCGGTATGCCTCGAGACGTAGCCGTTCCCCGGGGACGTATTCGTGAGGCAGGTGCGCGTCGACCGGCAGCTCGATCTTGATCTCCGGTGGCTGCTCGACCCGGTCGGGATCCCGGAAATCGGCGACGGCCTCGCCGACCAGTCGAACATAGAGGTCGAAGCCGACGCCGGCGATATGTCCCGACTGCTCTCCACCGAGGAGGTTCCCTGCTCCGCGGATCTCAAGGTCCTTCATCGCCACGGCCATCCCGGCACCCAGGTCCGTGTGGCTGGCGATGGTGGCCAACCGGTCGTGCGCGGTCTCGGTGAGGGTTTGTCCTGCCGGGTACAGGAAGTAGGAGTAGGCCCGTTCTCGGCCTCGGCCGACTCGTCCACGCAACTGGTGGAGCTGGGAGAGACCGAGGACGTCGGCCCGGTCCACGACGAGGGTGTTGGCGTTGGAGACGTCCAAGCCCGTCTCGACGATGGTCGTACAGACCAGGACGTCGAAGCGACGTTCCCAGAAGTCGACGACGACCTGTTCCAGTTTGGCTTCGCTCATCTTGCCGTGTGCGGTTCCGATCCGGGCTTCCGGAACGAGTTCTCGTAGCCGGGCTGCCGTTTTCTCGATCGACTGGACCCGGTTGTGCACGAAGAAGACTTGTCCTTCGCGGAGGAGTTCGCGGCGGATCGCGGCAGTGACCTGTTTTTCGTCGTAGGCGCCGACGAAGGTCAGCACCGGGTGTCTCTCCTCGGGAGGGGTGGTCAGGGTCGACATCTCCCGGATGCCGGTCACCGCCATCTCCAGAGTGCGTGGGATCGGAGTGGCACTCATGGCCAGTACGTCGACATCGGTCCGTAGCGCTTTGAGCTGTTCCTTGTGTTCGACCCCGAAGCGCTGCTCCTCGTCGATGACGACGAGCCCCAGGTTCTTGAAACGGATCTGGGAGGACAGGAGACGGTGTGTTCCGATGACCAGGTCGACCGAGCCGTCCTGCAATCCGTCCATCACTGCGGTGATTTCCGATTCCGTCTGGAACCGGGACATGGCCTTGACCCGCACCGGGAACTGGGCGTACCGCTCGGAGAAAGTCACCAGATGTTGTTGGACCAGCAGCGTCGTCGGGACGAGAACAGCGACCTGTTTTCCGTCCTGGATCGCCTTGAAAGCAGCGCGTACCGCGATCTCCGTCTTGCCGTATCCGACGTCGCCACAGATCAGACGGTCCATGGGGACCTCTTTCTCCATGTCTGCCTTGACCTCGTCGATCGAGGACAGCTGGTCGGGGGTCTCGATGTAGGCGAAGGCCTCCTCGAGTTCCCGCTGCCAGGGGGTGTCAGGGGCGAAGGCATGTCCGCGGGTCGCCATCCGCGCTGAGTAGAGACGAATCAGTTCGCCGGCGATCTCCTTGACGTGTTTCTTCGCTCGGGACTTCGTCTTGGCCCAGTCAGAGCCCCCCAGTTTGTTCAGACTCGGCGCTTCGCCTCCGACGTATCGGGTGACCTGGTCGAGCTGGTCAGTGGGGACGAAGAGACGGTCGCCGGGCTGCCCACGTTTCGAGGAGGCATATTCCAACACCAGGTATTCGCGGGTGGCGCCTTGCACGGTGCGTTGGGTCATCTCCACGAAGCGACCCACCCCATGCTGTTCGTGGACCACGAAGTCACCCGGTCTGAGTTGAAGAGGGTCGACCTGGTTACGCCGCCGGGAGGGCATCTTGCGCATGTCCCGGGTGGAGCCGCCGCCGCTGGAAGAAGTCTGCCCGATCAGGTCCGTCTCGGTGACGACGACCAGATCTGCGCCGGGGACCACGAATCCTCGGGTCAGGCAGCCTTGCATGAAGAGCACGGTGCCCGGTACCGGATCCGAGTATTTGCCACTGTCGCAGGTCAGGGTCGGGATCGCGTCTTCGGCCAGGATCTCGGCCAAACGTTTACCCAGACCTGGCCCTTCGGTGACCACGACGACCCGCTGCTGTTCCTGCAGAGTCCACCGTTTCAGGTCTGCTCGGATGGCTTCGGGGTCGCCTCGGTAGGAAGCGGCGTCGTGGCTGACCAGGTTGACCACGACGGCGTCGTCTGCCCCGATGTCCTCGGTCAGTTCCTCGTCGGAAGCGAAAGAGGTGAAGGTCCACCAGGCCAGTCCACGTTCCAGGGCATGTTCCCGAGCACGGGCCAGCGTCCAGAAGGATCCTTCCCCCAGTACCGAGGCCAGATCGACCGGGACGGCGGCCCCGGCGGCGGCCCCCGACCAACTGGCCTCCAGGAATTCTTCGCTCGTGGCTACCAGGTCGTGTGCACGCGCGCTGACTTTCTCCGGGTCGGAGAGGACGACCTTCGTCCCGTCGGGGAGCAGGTCCAGGAGGGATTCCATGCCATCGACCAGCACCGGGCCGAGCGACTCCATCCCCTCGACGGCGACGCCTGCGGAGATCTTGCCCAGCATGTCGGCGACCCCGGGCAGCTGAGGTATCAGTTCTTCCGCTCTGGCGCGTACTGCGTCGGTGAGCAGGATCTCTCGGCATGGTGGTGCCCAGAGCCCGTGCGGAGCGATCTCCAGCGAACGTTGGTCCGCGACTTTGAAAGAGCGGATCTCCTCGACCTCGTCGCCGAAGAATTCGACCCGTAGGGGGTGGTCCTCGGTCGGCGGAAAGACGTCGAGAATCCCTCCTCGCACCGCGAATTCTCCTCGCCTTTCCACCAGGTCGGTGCGGATGTACGCCGCCCCGGCCAGTGCTTCGACCACATCGGACAGCGGCCTGTCGTCACCGGTGTGCAAGGCGACCGGTTCCAGGTCGGCCAGCCCGGTGGCGAGGGGCTGCAGGAGTGCTCGTACCGGTGACACGAGCACTCGGATCGGGCCGTAGAGCGGATCCGAAGGGTCCGGGTGTTTCAACCGCCGCAGCACAGCGAGACGGCGGCCTACGGTGTCGCTTCGTGGGCTCAGGCGCTCGTGCGGGAGTGTCTCCCAGCTGGGGATGTGAGCGATGCTGTCGACCGGCAGGAAGGAGCGCAGCGCCGTAGTCAGGTCTTCGGCTTCACGGCCGGTCGCGGCGACCAGGAGGATCGGCGCCTTATCGGACTGGTGCTCGGCCAGCGCAGCTACCAGAGCGGGTCTGGCTCCTCCGGCGACAGCGACGTCGACCAGGTTCTCACCCGCCCGGGCGTGGTCGAGAGCACGTCGTGCGGCGCCGTCGGCCGACAGTGCCGTCGCGAGAGAGCCAAGGTTCATCGGGATGCCTCCGGGGACAGTACGGACCGGTCGAACGCCAGGCAAAGCCTAGACGTGGCCGCGCTCGGACGCCTGTCCGCCCGACAGCTCGTCGTAACGGCTTTCGAGCAAGGCGGCACGTTCACGGAGGTCGAACTCCCGCCGGATCCGTTCCTGGCCTTGCTGTCCGAGCCGGATGGCCAGTTCGGGGTCGGCGAGCACCCGGGCCATCGCCTCGCTCAGCGCCGACTGATCACCAGGGGTGACCAGGAGCCCGCTGATGCCGTCGGCCACCGATTCCAACATCCCAGCAGCGGCGTAACCGACCTGGGGGGTACCTGCTCTGGCTGCCTCGAGGAAGGTCAGTCCGAAGGCTTCCCCGGCACCGTCCGCGTCCAGGATGGAAGGTCCGACGAAGAGACGTGCATGTGAAAGCGCTTCGGCGACCCGTTGGGGAGTGACCCGCCCTTCGAAATGAAATCTGGTGTCGGTGATCCGGGCTGCGCGTTCTTCGAGTTCAGCGCGCTGCGGGCCTTCTCCGAGGATCCGTACCTCATGCGACCTGCGGATATGCGGCGGTAGCGCTTCTACTGCGGAGATCAGGTCGACAGCACCTTTACGTGGCACCAGCCGACCGACGAAGACGACGTCGCTCCGAGGTGAGTCCGGTGGCGGGAGATCGTCGGGAACGGATATTCCCAGGTAATGCACATGGGTTTTCTCCGGAGGCGCGCCGAGGTCGACGAGTCGTCCGCGCAGATATTCCGAGACGGGCAGCAGCGCAGAGGCGTACTCGAAAAGTTCGGGGAGCCGACGTCGGTACCACGGGCTGGCCTGGTCGTAGTAAGGGAGGTGCACGACATCCCAGCCGTGGAAGGTCACGACGAGGGGCAGCCCCAGCCGTCGGGCGAGAGGGAGCACCTGAACGGCGTCCATCCCGAAATGGGCGTGGATGACACGTCCGTGGCCTCGTGCAATGGCGTGATCGTAGATTCCTCGGTATCCCAGGCGAGCGGCGAATCTCAGTGCCCACAACCCGGCGACACCGTGCGGAAAAGGCGCGACCTGTGGGCGGACGCCGAGTCTCTCGTCGTCACGGTAGAGCCCCAACGGAATGGGCTTGTACCGCTGCAAAGATGTCAGATGATCGGCGATGAAGGTCTCGGAAGGGGCCAGCCAGTGCGATCGCCAGACCACCACACCCGGTCGCACCGTTGACGACCCCGTCTCCGGCGACTTCTGTGTTCCGACGGTCATGTCATCGGCCCTCCCCTTCTCAGCGAGGTTAACGCGAGATGGCTGCCGTTCCCGGTTGTCAGAACGGCGTGCCCTGGGAAAACCGGACGGCTGACAAACTCCGGGGCCAGGCGGGTCAGTAGGCCCCGGAACTGTGGGTCACGGCTCGGAAGGTCCGGAAGAGGATGTGCAGGTCTCCGATGGGCGACCAGTTGTCGACATAGCGCAGGTCGAGACGGAGCGACTCCTCCCAGCTGAGGTCGCTGCGACCGGACACCTGCCACAGCCCGGTCATCCCAGGTCGTACGTGCAGGCGGCGAAGCGCGTCGGGTTCGTACTGTTCGACCTCGGCCGGCAGCGGAGGACGAGGTCCGACCAGGGACATGTCGCCGAAGAGGACATTGAACAGCTGGGGAAGTTCATCGAGCGAATAACGCCGGAGTACCTTGCCGATCCCGGTGATCCGAGGGTCGTCCTTCATCTTGAAGAGCACGCTGTTGCCGTCGCTCTTGGCTCGCAGCGCTTCGAGGCGTTTCTCTGCGTCGACAAC
Source organism: Austwickia chelonae (assembly GCF_003391095.1). Classification (NCBI taxonomy): domain Bacteria; kingdom Bacillati; phylum Actinomycetota; class Actinomycetes; order Micrococcales; family Dermatophilaceae; genus Austwickia; species Austwickia chelonae. Next base: position 2,320,713 of record NZ_CP031447.1, read on the forward strand.
CATCGTCCGGAACTTGAAGATGTAGAAGATCTCACCGCGTACTCCGACCCGCTTCTGTTTGAAGAAGACCGGCCCAGGGTCAGTGATCTTGACCGCGAGAGCGACCGTGATCAGCACCGGGGAGAGCATCAGGAGCAGCAGGAACGCCAGGCTTCGGTCCATGACGTCCTTGAGGAAGACCGATCTGGTCGCGTGAGCAGGTCGTTCGACGTGCAGCAGGGAAAGGTTGTTCGACGGCCGGATGGACATGCGAGGACCTGCCACGTCCAGGAGCCCCGGGGAGACGATCAGCTCGATGCCGCGTTCTTCCAGCGCCCAGGCCAACCGACGTAAAGCTTTACCGGCCAGGTCGGGGTGCGAGGCCACGGCAACGACCTCGGCGTCGTAGAGGTCCGCAGCGGCGATGGCGTCACGGGGAGTACCCATCACCGGGACACCTTCGATCGAGGACATGGTGTCGCAATCGGTGTCCATTCCGGAGGAACAGACCGCCACGGGCAGGAGGCCCTGGGTCGGTTCGGCCCGGATGCTGCGCAGGAGGGAGGCTGCCGCGTCTGCCCGTCCGACCACGATGGTGCGTTGCATGAGCTGGCCGGTGCACCGGTGCTTGCCGAGCCAATGACGCATGCCCTGTCTGGTGATCAGTCCGGCGAACAGGAGCATGGGAATGAGCACCAGCACATAAGCGCGGGCCAGCTGCCAGTTCAACAGGAAGGACGCCACCGCGAGCAATGCCAACATTCCGATGACAGCCCGTCCCACTGCTCGGTATTCCTCGCTGGAGACGCCCAGGAAACGACGTTCGTAGGCATTGGACATCCCCAGCGCGACGACCCAGACAATCCCGACCAGCGGCACGATCCAGTAATAGGCTGGTTCAGCGTAGGACTCGCTGAAACGCATCAAAGCTGCGGCCACGCTGCATAGCAGACCAGTGACCGCGTCAAGAACGAGAAGCTTTTTCAAATACCGACGCGACCAGGAATTCCGAGCCGACGGACGTGTGGCGGAGCTCCCCAGGGTGGGTGCGAATAGTTCGCTGCTATTTGTCGGAATCTCCAGTCTTTCGACAGGTATTCCACGGCGGTCGGTCCGATGCTGGACGCGATCACGTTTACGAGTGATCTCGCGCTCATGTATCGACACGTTGCCAACCCCTCCCAGTTGACGACAACAGATCTCGAAGTGTCCCCCCGGAAAAGAAACACCGCTTGGCCGATCCCCATTCGGCTCTGACAAGCGCAGACCTCGGCCTCATTGCCGCATCATCCGTGTTGACTCGCGCTCGCGCACCCCTCGACATCCCGCCCCTGGCGCCTTCAAGGCTTTCAGTGGAAATGGTCCGCCGAGCAAATGCCGCCTTAACTGTACTCTCACGGCTGGGTACGCGCAGGCACCGTCCGCGCCGGAGAACCGTGGGTGAAGACCTCAAGGCTTCTGGGCCTGCCCCCTGCCCGCACAGGGCAGGCCTTGATCCGAAATCCTCGCAGTCGGAAGGATATCCGCCCCATACAGATGCTCCCTGCGTCACTGGCTGCCTTCTCCGGGCACTCCGTGGAGAACGAGCTCTTCGATCACATCCACCGCATCACCCAGGACGAATGGCAATTCCTTGCGCTCAGCGGCATTGAAATCCCGGAGAACGAAATCCCCCGGAGATTGTTTCCCGGGCGGGCGTCCGATACCCACCCTGACCCGCACATAGTCGCGGGTACGCAAGGCCGAGGAAATCGACCGTAAACCGTTGTGCCCGGCTTCACTCCCGCCTCGCCGCAGACGCACCTGCCCGAAAGGGGTCTCCAAGTCGTCATGCACAACGATCACCGATGTCGGTGCAACGGAGAAGAAAGCGGCCAGCGCAGCCGTCGGCGCGCCGGACTCGTTCATATACGCCAACGGCCGAGCCGCAACGATCCGCGGACCTGGCTTCCCCCCAGGCAGTACCCCCAGCCGCGCTTCTGCCACCGAAGCACGCGCCTTGTGCGAACGGAAGGACACAGAACATCGGGAAGCAATCTCATCGATCACCATCGAACCGACGTTATGGCGATTCCCCACATACTCCCGGCCAGGATTCCCCAGCCCGATGATCAAAGCGGGATCCAGGATGGAATGGGATATCACCGAACCAGGGTAACGGTCGGGAATCTGCCCGCAGAACGCGGCCCGACCGTTACCCTCGAGCACTAAACGATCAGGCGTTCTCTCCGGCCTCGTCCTTTTCGATACCGGCTTCAGCCTCGGCCTCGGCCAGTTCGGCTTCCAGCGCCTCGGCGGAAATCGCCTGAGAAATGTTCACCACGAGGGTGTCCGCTTCGGAGACCAGGTTGACCCCGGCAGGCAGCGCGATGTCGGAAGCGTGGATCTGGGTTCCGGCAGCCAGGCCCTCGACAGAGACCTCGACAACGGTCGGGATGTGAGTGGCCTCGGCCTCGACCTGGAGGGTCTGGGCCTCCACGCTCACCAGGGTCTCCGGCGCGGCATTGCCGACCGTGGTGACGGTGACGTCTACGCCGACCTTCTCACCGCGCTGCACGACCACCAGGTCGATGTGCTCGATGATCGGCTTGAGGACGTCACGCTGCACGTCCTTGACCAGAACCATCTGGTCCTTGCCCTCGATGGAGAGGTTCAGCACAGCGTTCTGCACCTTGACCGCCAGCATGGTCTCGTGGCCGGGAAGGGTCAGGTGGACCGGCTCGGTGCCGTGGCCGTAGAGAACCGCGGGGATCTTGTGCGCGCGGCGCACCCGACGGGCAGCGCCCTTACCGAACTCGGTGCGCTTCTCAGCAATGATGGTGACGGCGTCGGACATCTTCTTCTCCTCGTTGGACAGGGGTTCGAAATAATCGAATCTTCCTGCCTCGACGCGGGAAAACGCGCGGACAACCGCAGCCGGAGAACGAACCGTCCAGACCACATCCCGCGTCGATCACGGATCACCGACGACTTCACAGTCCGCGCGGTATCCCTCGCCGAGGCAAGTCTTCATGATAGCGGGCTCCCGGAAGTGCGCCCATCGACACCGATGTCGCCCTCTGCCCCCGGCGATAGACAACAGATGAACCTGCTACCGGCTCAACAACGCACAGCCAGCTCCCACTTTTCGGGAAAGTGGCCAGGGTGCTGCCTCGACAACTAGACTGAGCGTTCGTTCTGAACGTTTGCCCATTTCTGATTCGGGCACGAGAACTTCCCGGCCACGTCCATCACTCCACCGCACCTGACGCTGCACCGTCACCCGTCGCAGGCGAGGGGATGACCTGTGAACCAACGCTCGAGACCGATACACGGCTCAGCATGTCCCCAAGATCGCCGTGCACACTGGCACATCCTCCCGTCCATGTCCCGACCCCGGAGCGGATCCGACAACGAATGAGCCTCGCCGCATTGCCTCGAGCCCGCGCTGAACTCCAGCCAGGCCAGATCGTCCCCACTTGGGTGCCATCTCCCAGCGGCGCGCTGTCCACCATCGTCCATCTTCCGCACAGCGACCGCGCCCGTGGCGCCGTGATCACTCTGCCCAGCCTCGGCGCGAGCCAGAACGATGCCTTCCCCGGTCTCTCCGAGCTCAGCGACGGACTGGCCCGAGCAGGCTACGTGGTGCTCTGTGCAGATTGGTCCGGAACCGGTGAATCCGCGACTCCCGACCCGACCAGTACCCCGTCGACCGGTCGGTGGCTCGACGACGTCGCGGCCCTGGCCCACTACGCCCGGGAGACCCTGCACCAGGACTCGGTCAGCCTGGTGGCCTGGGAGCTGGGCGCGATGATCGCTGCCCTCGCCGCCGGCGACCCGGTCAGTCGTCGATGGGCCCAGCCCGGCCGCTCCCCTTATTCGTCGGTGGTACTCATCGATCCCCCGGCCACCGGGGTCGAATGGTTGCAGGACCGTCTCCCCGGACACACCCGGGCCCTGGCCGGATCCGGGTCCGGCGTCGCGATCTCAGGAATCCAGCAGAGCGATATCGAGGCCATCGCCCGGCTCAGCCTGCCCACCGGACGATCGGACATGGCTCAGGACACCAGATTCTTGGTCGTCACCCGGCCTGACGAAGAACTCGCCCCCGGGCTGAGCCGCTATATCGACGGTGTCGGCGCGCTGACCCGCCCGAGCCCAGCCCTGATCCGCGAACCCGGCCAGGAGTCCAAGGCCGTGGTCACCCATTCAACGTGGTCGGCCATCGACGGATGGATCACCGCCGAACCTCTGGCCGAGAGCGTCGCACCCCGCTTCGACCCGGTCCGGTCGGCTCGGGTCACCCCTGCAGGAGTCGAAGAAGAGTACGTCGACGTCCAAGGCCTGCCCGGCGTCCTCACCCGGCCGCTGGGCCCCCCTCGCGGCGCCTTGGTCCTCCTCCCACCCGTCGGGGCACACCGAGTGGGCCCGGTCGGACACGGCTGGGTGAAGCTGGCCCGGAATGCCGCCGAGCACGGCATCGCCACCCTACGACTGGACTACGGGGTCGCCGGGGGCAAAGCAGCCGTCGTCGTCACCGATGTCGAATACGACCGAGGCGCTGGGGTCAAAGCCAATATCGCCGCCGCCGAATGGCTCGCCGAGCGCACTGGACGGACCCCCGTCATCGTCGGTCTCGGGGCCAGCGGTTGGGGCGCCTTGCAGGCAGCTCGCTGGGCGCCGGTCTCCCGGGTGGTCAGCCTTGCGCAGGACGACTGGTCCACCATGCCCCTGGATCTCCTCGACCCCACTGCTCCTCGTCAGATCCAGCCGCCTCCTGCGCCCCGCAGCTGGAAGCAGCGACTCTGGTCCTGGTTCGCAGCGATCGCCGACCCGCCCGGTTATGCCCGGCCCTACGAGCCTCCTCACCAAACCCCTCATCCCTTGCTGGAAGGAGCCACTCGCCGCGGGATCGCCTGTGACCTCTTCCTGACCCAGTCCGGGGCCGAGGAGTTCCGGCGCGCCTACGGGCATGACGCGGTACGCGTACTGCAAGGCCAGGGCGCCGAAGTCACCATGCGCGTCGTCTCCTGGTCCGACCAGCGTCTCCTGGAACCCACCGCGCTGGAGGACGCCCTGGACTACATCCTCGACTGCACGCTGGCCACCCGCGGCGAACCACGCATCGGCATGGACCGTCTGCCCCCGGTCTTTCCCGGCCCGCCGTACTCTTCTCCCCCAGCAGGCGGGCTACCGCCCATGCTCGGGTTGCCTGGCCCCCCATCGTGAACGAGCTCGGCCGCTGCCCCCAGGGATGTTCCCCGTGAGCAGCGGCCGAAGCAGGTTCTTCTCCCGCAGGACCGATCAGTTCGGCGGGTCGAACAGGCTGGTCACCGACCCGTCCTCGAAGACCTCATGGATCGCCTGGCTGATCAGCGGCGCGATCGAGAGGACCTGAAGCTTCTCGAACTGCTTCTCCGGCGGGATCGGCAGCGTGTTGGTGACGATCACCTCACGGGCCACCGAGCTCTTCAACCGTTCGACAGCCGGGTCGGAGAAGATCGCGTGGGTCGCGGCGATGACGACACTCTTCGCTCCGGCCTTCACCAAGGCATCTGCAGCCTGGCAGATGGTGCCGCCAGAGTCGATCATGTCGTCGACCAGGATGCAGGTGCGACCGGCGACATCCCCGACCACTCGGTTCGCGACCGACTGGTTGGGACGGGAGATGTCCCGCGTCTTGTGGATGAAGGCCAGCGGTGCTCCGCCGAGCTTCTTGCTCCACTGTTCGGCAACCTTGATCCGCCCGGCGTCCGGAGAGACGATCGCGAGGTCTTCCTGGCCGTAATGCTCCATCACGTAGTCCGACAGGAGCGGCAGCGCCTGGAGGTGGTCCACCGGGCCGTCGAAGAACCCCTGGATCTGAGCCGTGTGCAGGTCGACGCAGATCAGACGGTCGGCGCCCGCAGCTTTGAACAGGTCAGCCATCAACCGGGCAGAGATCGGTTCCCGCCCGCGGTGCTTCTTGTCCTGTCGGGCGTACCCGTAGAAGGGCAGTACCACGGTGATCCGCTTCGCCGAGGCACGCTTGAGTGCGTCGACCATGATCAGGTGCTCCATCATCCATTCGTTGATGGGAGCGGTGTGGCTCTGGATGCAGAAGGCGTCGCTGCCGCGGACCGACTGCTCGAAACGCACGTAGATCTCGGAGTTCGCGAACTCGTAGGCAGTGGTCGGTACGACGTGGATACCCAGCCCGGTGGCGACCTCTTCGGCCAGGGTGGGGTGGGCCCGTCCGGAGAGCACCATCAGGCTCTTCTCGGTGGTGCGTTTCAGGCTGGTCATCGCTGTTCGTCCTCTGCTCGCGCCGTCTCGGCCCCATGTTCTTGCGCCGTTCGGGCGGACTGTGCCGCCGCCGCGGATTTCGTACCGGCTCGCCGCCGTTCCACCCAGCCGTCGACATTTCGTTGACGGGAGCGGGCCACCGCGATCTGTCCGGGGTCGGTGTCATCGGTCAGCGCCGACCCGGCCGCGACATAGCAGCCATCGGCGACGGTCACCGGAGCGACCAGTACTGTCTGGCTACCGACGAAGGAGTGCTTACCGACGACGGTGGGGTGCTTGGCCACCCCGTCGTAATTGGCGAAGATCGTGCCGGCGCCGATGTTCGCGCCTTCTCCGATGGTCGCGTCACCGCAGTAGGTCAGATGCGGGACCTTCGCGCCTTCCCCGATCACGGCGTTCTTCGTCTCGACGAAACCACCGATCTTGCCCTTGGCGCCCAGCCTGGTGCCCGGGCGCAGGTAGCTGAACGGGCCGACGGTGGCGCCCGCACCGATCAGGGCGTGGTGGGCCTCGGTCCGCTTCACCTCGGCAGCGTCGCCGATCTCACAGGACTCGATGGTGCAGTCCGGGCCGATCACGGCATCGGCCCCGATGGTCGTCGCGCCCAGCAACTGGCAGTTGGGCCGCACGACCGTGTCCTGCCCGATCGTGACATCGGCGTCGATCCAGGTCGTGGCGGGGTCGACCACGGTCACACCGGCCCGCATCCAGCCTTCCACGATGCGCCGATTCAGCTCGGCTCCCATACGTGCCAGCTGTACCCGGTCGTTGACGCCCTCGGTCTGCCACAGGTCGTCGATCAGGTGGGCGCGCACACGCATACCCCGAGCACGGGCAATGGCCAGGACATCGGTGAGGTACTTCTCGCCCTGGGCGTTGTCGGTGCCCACCTCGGTGAGCGCCTCACGGAGCAGCGCGCCGTCGAAGGCATAGATCCCGGAGTTGATCTCGCAGATCTCCAATTGCCCTTGGGTAGCGTCCTTCTGCTCGACGATGCCGGCCACCGATCCATCGGCGTCGCGCAGGATACGCCCGTATCCGGTGGGGTCGGGCACGACCGCGGTGATGACGGAAGCGCCGCAGGAATCCGCCTCGTGGGCGGCGAGCATCTTTTCGAGGGTCTGAGAGGTCAGCATCGGGACGTCGCCGTAGGTCACCAGGACGGTGCCTTCGACGTCTCCAGGCAAAGCTGCCAGACCACATTCGGCGGCGCGGCCGGTTCCTTTGATCTCGTCCTGGTCTGCGACCACGGCCTGCGGCGCCACCTCTGCGACGTGGTCGGCGACCTTGTCACGTTCGTGGCGGACGACCACGGCCAGGTGGCAGGGGTCGAGCCCTTGGGCGGCGGTGATCGCGTGCCCGAGGAGCGTACGCCCCCCGATCGCGTGCAACACCTTGGGAGTTGCTGACTTCATCCGCGTCCCCTCGCCCGCGGCGAGGATGATGACGGCGGCTGGACGGCTGACGGTCACAGGTGTGCTCCGTGGGCTCGACGACGGGTGCGGGGGCGGTGGACGAGCCCCACGTAGACCGGACGAGTGGCCGCGGCCTGGCGGGGCGCCGACGCCGCCTGCCATGCTACCGCCGCCAGGTGTCCTCCGACTGCTCCGGGCGGGAAAGGCGCTCTCCGGGGCGGAATCGCCGTGGCTGCCTTGACGCACTCGAGGAGGCCTGAGCGGATGTTGTCGGTGCGATTGCTCGAGAAAGCAGACCGCCGCAGGTCACCAGGCCCAACCCATGTGACCTGAGTGGATGGCTCCCCGGGATGGAATCGAACCATCGTCGCTAGTCCTGATTCAAAGTCAGGCGGGCCCTGCCAGCAGACCAACCGGGGAATGCGCACTCCGGGAGACATGTCTCCCGACGTCCACCACAGCCTAGTCCAAGACAGACCGGACACCCGCAACCGAGGTGTAAGGACGCTGAGACAGAATAGGGCATGTGACGACGAGCAGGACCGATGGGACCCCCCGAGGGCGAATGACCGGCCGACAAAGACGAGAGCAACTCATCGGCATAGGCCGTGCTGCCTTCGCGCAAAAGGGATTCGAGGCGACGACCGTCGAGGAGATCGCCAACCGCGCAGGGGTCAGCAAACCTGTCGTCTACGAGCACTTCGGCGGCAAGGAGGGCCTCTACGCCGTGGTCGTCGACCGGGAGATCGAGATCCTCCTGGGCATGATCACCCGATCCCTGACCAGCTCGGGCAACCCTCATGTCCTCGTGGAACGCGCTGCTCTCGCCCTGCTGGACTACATCGAGAACAGCTCGGACGGATTCCGGATCCTGGTACGCGACTCGCCCACCGGTCAGACCACCGGCAACTTCGCCTCGCTCATGAGCGATGTCGCCAGCCAGGTCGAATATCTGCTGGCGGCCGAGTTCCGACGCCGGGATCTCGACCCGGACAATGCCCCGATGTACGCCCAGATGCTGGTGGGCATGGTGGCGCTGTGCGGACAGTGGTGGCTGGACTCTCCCCGGCAGGCCAAGGACGAGGTGGCCGCCCATGTCGTCAACCTGGCCTGGAACGGGCTGGCCGGGCTGGAGGCTACGCCTCATCTCCGCGACCGGGAACACCTCGCTCGCCGAAAAGGGGCTGCGACGGACTAGCACCGTCTTCAGCCCTCCCGCTGCCCCGCGCCGATGCGGCCACCCTGCCAGGCCGTACGGCTCTGTCGGTACCGCTGCAGTGCGTCGCAGAATCCACACCCACACACTAGTTCGATATCGAGAAACTCGCCGATAGGATGACACGCATGGCAGCACCGGGGATCCAGCCATCACGCACGGACGAGGTCGACCTCATCGTCGCAGCCTGGCAACGGGAGACACCCCATCTCGACGTCGAACCCCTCCAGGTCCTCTCGCGGCTAGCCAGGCTCTCCCGGCATCTCGACCGGGCCCGCAAAGCAGCCTTCGCGCAGCATCACCTCGAGGTCTGGGAATTCGACGTCATCTCCGCACTGCGACGCAGCGGGGACCCCTACGAGCTCTCCCCCGGAGATCTCGTCAAACAGACCCTCTCCACCAGCGGAACCATGACCAACCGGATCGACCGACTCGTCGACCGTGGCCTCGTCGAACGTTTCCCGGACCCCGAGGACCGTCGTGGAGTCCGAGTACGCCTGACCGAACACGGCCGTGCCCTCAGCGAGGACGCTCTCGCCGGGCTCCTCGACCACGAACGAGGAATTCTGGAGAGTCTCGGCGCCACAGAACGACAGGAGCTCGCGGAACTCCTGGCCCGCCTCATGGCACCCTTCGAGAACGGCCACTGACCCTCCCTGTGGCGGGGGCACGGCCCCACCGGGGCTGCCCCGCCACAGGGATCAGGGCTCAGCGATCTCCGCAGCGGTCAACCAGGCCAGCTCCAGTTCCTCCCGCTCATCGACCACGGCCCGCAGCTTGTCGTTCAGCTCCAACACCGCGGCATGGTCCGTCGCCTTCGTCACCATCTGCTGGTGCAGACGCTCCTCCACCTGGGCCAACTTCGACAGCTGCCGGTCGATCCGGTTCAGCTCCTTACGCGCTTCCCGGATCTGCGTCTGGCTGTACGTCGGCTCAGCGCCCCCACCGGCACCTCCCGCCACCGGGACCCCGGAAACCCCTGGCACGGACGCCACCGCGCTCTGCACCACCTGAGCCCGCAACTCCAAGTACTGCTCCACCCCACCGGGCAGATCGCGCACCTTGCCGTCACCCAACAGGGCCACCTGACGGTCACACATCCGCTCCAGCAGATACCGGTCGTGGCTGACCACCAGCAAACTGCCGGCCCAGCCGTCCAGAACATCCTCCATCGAGGTCAGCGTCTCGATATCCAGGTCGTTCGTCGGTTCATCGAGGATCAACACATTCGGTTCGGTCATCAACAGACGCAAGAACTGCAAGCGTCGGCGCTCACCTCCGGAGAGTTCAGACACCTTGCTCTGCTGACGCAACCCGGTGAACCCCAACCGCTGCGCCAGCTGCGACGCGCTGACCTCCCCCTTACCCAGAGCGATATAGCTGCGTACCTCGGTGATCGCGTCGATCACCCGGGCCTGCGCAAGACGTTCCAACTCCCGGACCTCCTGGGAGAGGAAAGCCGTCACCACCGTCTTGCCGACCTTGCGTCGTCCCCCGTCCAAGGCCAGTTCACCGAGAAAAGCCCGCAGAAGAGTCGACTTTCCGGCACCGTTCACCCCCACGATGCCGACCCGGTCACCAGGTGCCAACCGCCAGGTCACCCGGTCCAGGATTGTCCGCTCCCCCAAACGGACACTGGCATCGACCAGGTCGATGACGTCCTTGCCCAGACGTCGCGTCGCGAAACTCACCAGGGACACCTCATCCCGCAGCGGCGGCTCGTCCGCGATCAACGCCGAGGCCGCTTCCACCCGGAAACGAGGTTTGCTCGTCCGCGCTGGAGCCCCTCGACGTAGCCAGGCCAGCTCCTTCCGGAGCAGATTGTCCCGGCGTTCGGCCGTCACCGCAGCCACCCGAGCCCGTTCCGCCTTCGCCAGGACATAGGCCGCATAGCCGCCCTCGTACGACTCGACCTGCCCGTCGACGACCTCCCAGGTCGTCGTGGCCACCGCATCCAGGAACCAACGATCGTGCGTGACCACCACCAGAGCGGCGTCCGAACGGGTGCGTACCGACGCCAAGTAGTGGGCCAGCCAGGCCACGCCTTCCACGTCCAGATGGTTGGTGGGCTCGTCCAACAGGATGACGTCCGGATCCGCGACCAGGAGAGCCGCCAGAGCGATCCTGCGCCGCTCCCCACCCGACATCGGACCGACGACCGCATCGAGCCCGCCGACCCCACCGGCCTGGATGTCGCCGAGCAGCCCCACCATCACGTCGCGAACCCGCGGGTCCGAAGCCCACTCGTACTCAGCCATACCACCGAAAACGGCTTCCCGGACGGTCGCTTGCGGAAGCAGGTCGTCCACCTGGGTCAACATGCCCAACGAAACGGTGGAGGCCCGGGCGATCCGGCCGCTGTCGACCTGTTGGCTACCGGCGAGCACCCTCAGCAAGGTCGACTTGCCACCACCGTTACGACCCACGATGCCGATCCGATCACCGGTCAGGACCCCGAGCGACACCTCGTCGAGAAGATGCGTCGTCCCCAGGGACAGGTCGGCGCGTTCGACGGAAATCAGATTGGCCATGGTTCCTTCACAGTGGACGACGACGTGGGAAAAGCAGGACGAGAGCTGGTTCAGCGGGTGCGCGGATTCATGACGACATGGGCACCGTGTACCGGGCCGGTGACCCGTTTGACCTCGGAGGCCAGACCTGAAGCCGTCAGAGCGACCGCGAGATCCAAGGCATCTTCCGGCCCTTCGACCAGGAAAGCGACCGTCGGTCCCGAACCAGAGACCAGACCGCCACAAGCTCCGTATTCACAACCGAACGTGAGGATGTCCTGGAGGCGCGGTTGCAGAGAACAAGCTGCTTCCTGCAGGTCGTTGCGCAGCGCCGCACCCAGAGCGTGGGCATCCCCCGACCGAAGCGCCTGCACCATCGCCGTCCCCGGTTCAGGATCAGGAATCGGTGCGTCCCCCCGGAGACGATCGCATTCGGCGAAGACCTTCGGCGTGGACAAACCTTCGTCGCTGGGTACCAAAACCCAGTGGTACCGCCCTTTACCCAGCACCGGGGCCACCTGCTCGCCCCGCCCGGAACCTACCGCGGTACCTCCGACCAGGGCGAAGTTCACATCGCTCCCCAGTTCTGCAGCGCACTCGTGCAGGAGTTCGCGGTCACCGTCCAACCCCCAGAGTGCGTCGAGAGCCACCAGCGTCGCAGCAGCATCCGCCGACCCCCCGGCCATTCCGCCGGCGACCGGGATCTCCTTGTCGATGGTGATGGTGCACGGCGTGACCCGAGCGGATGAGCCGGCCCGCGATGCCAACAACCGACCGGCCCGCACGACCAGGTTGTCTTCCCCGACCGGGACCAGGTCGGCATACGGCCCCAGGACCTTGACCCGCCATTCGTCGGACGGAGACACGGTGACCTCGTCGAAGAGCCCGACAGCGTGGAAGATCGTCGACAACCCGTGGTAGCCGTCGGCCCGTGGGGGGCCCACGACGAGCTCCAGATTGATCTTGGCGGGAACCCGCACGACCACAGACTCCGGTTGCACGCTCGTCATACCTTCACCCTATGTCGGTGGCCGCAGTGCCCTGTTGCCGCTTCCACGCGGCAACGACCCGGGCGAAGTCCTCCACCCGCAGCTGCTCTCCTCGGGTTCGAGGGTCGATCCCGGCTTCCACCAGAGCAGCCTCCGCCCGGTCAGTGCCTCCGGCCCACCCCGACAGAGCCGCCCGCAAAGTCTTCCTCCGCTGCGCGAAAGCGGCATCGACACAAGCGAAGACAGCTTGGCGATCCACGCCGACCGGTTCCTGTCTACGCACCAATCTGACCAAGCCGGAGTCGACATTGGGCACCGGCCAGAAGATCGAGCGAGAAACGCTCCCCGCCAATCCCACGTCGGCGTACCAGGACGCCTTCACGCTCGGAACCCCGTAAACCTTGTTTCCGGGCGATGCAGCCAGCCGCTCGGCAACCTCCATCTGCACCATGACCAAGGCCCGCTGAATGCTGGGGAAACGCTCCAGAAAGGTCAACAGAACCGGCACGGAGACGTTGTAAGGCAGATTGGCGACCAGAGCGGTCGGCGCCGGGCCGGGAAGCTCCCGCACCGTCATGGCATCGGCATGCACCACCCTCAACCGGTCGGCACGTCCGGCCATCACCGCAGACACCGTCCGAGGCAGTTCACCGGCGAGCGTCGGGTCGATCTCCACCGCGGTCACACCCTCGGCCTGTTCCAGGATCGCCAGGGTCAGCGACCCCAGTCCTGGACCGATCTCGACCACGGTGTCCTGCGGCCCCACCTCGGAGAGCCGGACGATCCGACGGACCGTGTTGGCGTCGACCACGAAATTCTGGCCCCACTGTTTCGTGGGACGGATCCCTAGACGACCGGCGATCTCCCGGATGCGGCCAGCACCCAACAGCTCGACCGGTTCGACGCAGAGCTCAGTCAGATCGACGTCGGGTCGTTTGTCCGAAGACCCGGAAGAGGGGCATGTCATGAGCTGCAGCTTAACGATCCGCGGGCTCGGCCTGCAGGCGTGATCGCCCCGCGTCGTCATTCACGTCGTCGACCTGACGGACGGCCGTAGGGCGGGTTGGTCCGACCCACACCCCACGACCGCGACCCCGTCGCTGTCGGCTTCAGCCCAGGCTCTTCAGGAAGGCGATGGAGGACCGTACATCAGCGACAGGGCCCTCGCCCTCGGGCTCACCCGGAAGGATGGTGTCCTGCTCGAGGACGTACCAGCCGTCGAAGCCGACCTTGTTCAGATCCTTGATGATCGAGGAGAAGTCGACGTCTCCTTCTCCCAGCGGGACGTAGATGCCTTGACGGACTGCGTCGGTGTAGGTCAGCTCACCGGAGCGAACCTTGGCGACGACGTCCTGGCGGACGTCCTTGGTGTGTACGTGGTTGATCCGATCGGCATGGCGACGGACCAGGTCCACCGGGTCGGTGCCACCGATCATCAGGTGACCGGTGTCCAGGCACAGCCCGATCCGGGAGCCCTCCATGACCCGCTCGACCTCGTCGGCCTTCTCGATCATGGTGCCGACGTGCGGGTGCAGGCTGGCCTTGATCCCCCGGGACTCGGCGAGTGCCTTGAGCTTGTCCAGGTTGCTGAGCAGCGCGGTCCAGCCTGCGTCGTCCAGGACGGGTCGGTCGTCGTAGCCGTCCTGTCCGGTCGCGGCAGCCAGCACCAGGACGTCTCCGCCGGCTGCTTCGAAGGAGTCAAGTTCACGGCTGACCTCCTCGGAGGGGTCGTGTCCGGGGTCGTGCAGGACGACGGGGACGAAGGCGCCGACGGCGGCCAGGCCGTAGGGCTTCAGCGCTTCGGCGCGCTCTGCTGGGGCTTCGGGGAGCCAGCCCTGCGGGCCGAACTCGGTGGCGGTCAGCCCCACTGACTTCATCTCGGTGAGTACCCGCTCGGGAGTCAGCTGGAATCCCCACCCCGGGACCTCGCAGACACCCCAGGAAATCGGTGCACCGGCGATCTTCATGTCTTCTGCTCCTTCGTGATGTCGACCGGAGGTGCCGGTGGTGACATCTGCTGTCGTGATGGTGTGTTCGGGTTCTCCGGCGTCTGGGATCTCGAGGCCGGAAGTTCCGGGAAGAGCGGTGTGCCTTCCCGGGAGTCGTCAGGACAGCCGCACTCGTTCTCCGGTACGTGCGCTGTGGGTGGCGGCGTCGGCGATGACCAGAGCGGCCCGACCGTCGTGCACATTCGGGGTGATCGGGGTGTCGTGTTCCACTGCGGTGACGAAGGCCGACAGCTCGGCGGTGTACGCGGCGGTGTACCGCTCCAGGAAGAAGTTCAGGTAGGGCGCGGCGGCTTCGGTGTAGCCGGGTCCGGAGTATCGGACGAGGGTGGCCCTGTGGTTCGCGGCTTCCAGCATCCCCGTGGATCCGCAGACCTCGAGGCGCTGGTCGTATCCGGAGGCGCAGTGGCGGTTGTTGATGATGGTGGCCACGGCACCGGAGGCTGCGGTGAGGGTGATGACGGCGGCGTCGAAGTCACCGGCGGCTTCGATCTCCGGGTCGAGGTGCTGTCCGACGGCACTGACCTCGACGATGTCGCCGAGCAGGAAACGGGCCATGTCGAAGTCGTGGATGGTCATGTCGCGGAAGATCCCGCCGGACTGGGCGACGTAGCTGGCGGGGGGCGCGGCGGGGTCGCGGCTGATGATGGTGACCTGTTCGATGTCGCCGATCTCGCCGTTGGCTGCGCGGGTCCGGATCTCGGCGAATCCGGGGTCGAAGCGGCGGTTGAAGCCGATCATGACGCGGTCGGCGCGGTCGCCGAGTTGGGCGAGGCAGGCGTCGACGCGGGCGAGGTCGAGGTCGACCGGCTTCTCGCACATGACCTTCTTGCCTGCGGCGGTGGCGGCCAGGATGTGGTCGACGTGCAGAGGGGTCGGTGATCCGATGATGACGGCGTCGACATCCGGCGCGTGGAGGACTTCGTCGACGGCCAGTGTGGATTTCGCACCGTATTGTGCGGCCAGGCGTGCGGCGCCGTCGCCGAAGGGGTCGGCGATCCAGGCGAGTCGGGTTCCGGGGTGGGCGGCGACGGCGGCGGCGTGCACGGTGCCGATGCGGCCGGCTCCGATGACGGCGATATTGAGCATGGTGTCGGTTCCTTCTGGAGGTGTGCCGGTGTGGTGGCCGATGGCAGGTCGTGCCGTCGGGTCGTGCTCGGGTGGCGAAGCGGTGCCGGCGCTCAGGAGGTGCGGATCTCCTCGACCAGCACGGGGCGTCCTTCGCGGTAGGAGGTGGTGGCGGCCATGGCGACGTAGAGGGCTTCGAGGGCGTCGGCGGCGGTGCAGGGGCTGGGTGTGCCGTCGAGGACGGCGTCGACGAAGGCGCTGAGTTCTGCGGCGTAGCAGGGGGCGAAGCGTTCCAGGAAGTCTTTCCAGACCGGGCCGGGCAGGTCCTGGTGTCCGGGTTCGGCCGAGCGGAGTGGTGCCCGGTCGTCGAGGCCGACGATGACGCCGCCTTTGTCCCCGGCAAGTTCCATGCGGACGTCGTGGCCGGCACCGTTGTACCGGGAGGTGTGGGCGGTTCCGAGGGTGCCGTCTTCCAGGGTCAGCAGGAGCACTGCGTCGGAGGCGTCCTGGGAGGCTGCGTAGACGGGGTCGCCCTTGGCGGTGCCACAGGCGTAGACCTGGTGGACGCGTTGTCCGGTCATCCAGCGCAGGATGTCGAAGTCGTGGATCATGCAGTCACGGAAGATGCCCCCGGAGGTGGGGATGAAGGTCGGGTCCGGGGTCTCCATGTCGCAGCTGAGCAGGTGCACACGGCGCAGTTCTCCGAGTTCGCCTGCGGTCAGGCGCCGTTTGGCTTCGAGGTATCCGGCGTCGAACCGACGGTGGAAGCCGATGTGGTTGAGGTTGCCGGCGGTTTCGAGGGCCTCGATGGCGCGTCGTGCTTCGGCGATGTCCATGGCGACCGGTTTTTCGCAGAAGACGGGCATTCCCGCCTCGGCGGCTCGGACGAGCAGGTCGGCGTGGGTGTCGGTACCGGTGGCGATGACGAGGCAGTCGATCCGGTCTCGGTCGAAGAGGTCGTCGATCGTGGCGTGGGAGACGCCGAGTTCGCCTGCGACGGCAGCTGCACGCCCGGGGAGCGTGTCGGCCAGGACGAGTTCCCCGACGCGGGGAAGGTCACGCAGGACGACAGCATGTCCTAGGCCGATCCGTCCGATACCCAGCAGTCCGACACGCGCCTGGTCCTGCATATGACAACTCCTTCGTCGCCGTGAGCCGCCTGGGCTCCTCATCGTCGTGGACGGCGTCGGTCAGAGGGTTCGCCCGGACCTTGAGCGGTGGTGCTGCAGCCGCTGCGCCGTACATGCCAAGTCGACAGTTTGTGAGCATGTTCTGTCAAGGCCGTTAGTCACAGGGCGGCACTGATGACAAAGCGCGGAAAAGTCACCCCCTGCCAGCGAAAAGCCCTGCATCGGACCACGAAAAAAGCTGCGCATCACGGCGTAATCGACAACGCCGGAGCCGCCGACCCCGCCCACGGACACCCACCAGAACACTGCAAGTTCTCACATCATGAGACAGCAGGGGTGTCCGTGGGTCGGTCCAGGTCACCACGGACCGTAAAGACGCTCCGCATTCTCCGACAATGCTCCGCACAACGTCGGGACATCCACCCCGAGAACCCCGGCCATCACCCGCACCGTCAAAGGCACCAGAGCCGGAGCATTCGTCCGCCCACGGAAGGGCACCGGCGCCAGATAGGGCGCGTCCGTCTCCACGAGAAGCTGCCCCAGCGGCACCACCGACAAGGCATCACGCAGACCACGAGCATTCTTGAAGGTCGCTGTCCCCGAGAAGGACAGGTAATAGCCCCGGTCCACGCATTCACGAGCCATCGCCAGATCACCGGAGAAACAATGCAGCACCGTCCCCTCCGGCGCACCCTCCCGTGCAAGCACCGCCAGGACGTCCTCATGGGCGTCCCGGTCGTGGATCTGCATCGGCAGCCCCAGACGCTTCGCCATCGCGATGTGCGCGGCGAAGGCCTCCCGTTGCACCCCTCGACCCTCCGGAGGCGTCCGGAAATAATCCAGGCCGGTCTCCCCCACCGCACGCACCCGCGGATGCGCAGCCAAGGACTCGATCTCAGCCAGGGCATCCGCCAACTGCCCGGACTCGGCCAACACCGGCACCTCGTTGGGATGCAGTGCCACCCCTGCCAGGACAGCAGGATAAGCATCGGCCAGCGCAACCGCCGCCCTTGCCGCCTCCAGATCACAGGCGATGTGCACCACCCGGTCGACCCCCACGGCAGCAGCAGAACGCAGCAGATCCGCCACGTCCGGGGCGTCCTCCCCCGCCCGGGACATGTCCAAGTGGCAGTGGCCGTCGACCACTGGCAGAGGGAGCGGGTCGACCTGCGCCGACCCGCCCCCTACCTGAGCGGTCACGCCGGGCTTCCCCCGTCGTCGACCCGCAGCCGAGCCACCTCTTCGTCCACCACGCTCGGGTCGAGCTTCGTGAACACCGGGGACGGCTTCGCGATGGGAGTACCGGCTACCACCGGAGTCGAGGCCCACGCCGGGAAGTGGCTGTACTCACCGGTGATGATCGGATACGTGTGCAATTCCTCCCCGATGCCCTCGACCTCGTCGGCGAAGTCCTCGACCATCTCGATCCGAGGCATCGGTGTCATCGTTCCGTCACCACCCATGACCTGATGGACCGCATTGGAGGAATGGGGCAGGAAGGGGCTCAGCATGATGTTGAGATCGCAGACGCACTGAGCCAGCACATGGAGGATCGTGCCGAGCCGCTCACGCTGATCCTCGCCCTTCAACTTGAAGGGTTCGGTCCGGGAGATATAGGCGTTGACCTCACCGACGAGACGCATCGCTTCGGCGATGGCGGCGCGCTGACGGTGCTTCTCGATGAATGCACCGACCGTGGCGAAGCCTCCCCGCACCGCCGCGAGAACGTCCTCGTCACCGGCTTCCAGCGGACCACACGCTGGAATCTCCCCGAAGTTCTTGGCGATCATGTTCGCCGTACGGTTCACCAGGTTTCCCCAGCCCGCGACGAGTTCGGAGTTCGTCCGGATCACGAACTCCGACCAGGTGAAGTCGGAATCGCTGGACTCCGGGCCCGCCGCACAGATGAAGTACCTCAAGGCATCAGGCTGATAGCGCGACAGCATGTCACGCACATAGATCACGACGCCGCGCGAACTGGAGAACTGTTTGCCCTCCATCGTCATGAACTCACTCGCCACGACCTCGGTCGGCAAGTTCAACCGACCGTAGTGACCCGACTCGCCACCGTGTTCACCCTTACCCATGTAGCCCAGCAGCTCCGCCGGCCAGATCTGGGAGTGGAAGGTGATGTTGTCCTTGCCCTGGAAGTAATAGCTGACCGCTTCCGGGTCACCCCACCATTCACGCCACCGCTCCGGTTCCCCGATCCGGCGAGCCCATTCGATGGACGCCGACAAGTAGCCGACGACGGCGTCGAACCAGACGTAGAGACGTTTCCCGCTTTGTTCCCGCCAACCGTCCAACGGAATCGGGATGCCCCAGTCGATGTCCCGGGTCATCGCACGGGGGCGCATCCCCTCCAGGAGGCCTTTGCTGAACCGGATGACATTGGGTCGCCAGGTGCCGTTCTCCTCGCGATCGTCCAGCCACCGGGCGAGTGCTTCTGCGAGCGCAGGAAGGTCGAGGAAGAAATGCTGGGACTCGACGAACTGAGGAGTCTCTCCGTTGATCCGGCTCTTGGGGTCGATGAGATCGGTGGGATCGAGCTGATTGCCGCAGGCGTCGCACTGGTCGCCACGGGCGTCGGTGGCGCCGCAGATCGGGCAGGTTCCCTCGATGTACCGGTCGGGCAGGGTACGTCCGGTCGACGGGCTGACCGCGCCGAAGGTGGTCTTCTCCATCATGTAACCGTTCGCGTGGACCTGACGGAACAGATCTTGGACGACGGCGTAGTGGTTGCGGGTGGTGGTCCGGGTGAACAGGTCGTAGGACAGACCCAAGTTCACCAGGTCTTCGACGATGATCCGGTTGTTGGTGTCGGCGAGCTCACGAGGGGTGACTCCGGCCTGATCGGCCGCCACCAGGATCGGGGTTCCGTGCTCATCGGTACCACTCACCATCAGGACGTCATGCCCGGACATTCGCATGTAACGGCTGAAGACGTCGGAGGGCACGCCGAAACCTGCGACATGCCCGATGTGGCGGGGGCCGTTAGCGTACGGCCACGCGACAGCGGAGAGCACCTTGGTCATGCCGGAGAGTCTAGTCCTGGCCTCGGGGACCTCTGCGAACAGGCGGCGTCCCCCTCACGGAGGAACGACCGCTCCGTCCCGACAGCAGGAAGGAGCAGTGGAATAGCTCCGATTCCCCTCAGAGGGTGGTGAACCGAGCGTGGACGGTGGCCTCCACCGAGACGTCCTCAGGCATGATGTCAATGCCATTCTCCCCGCCGGTGGTCAACGCCAGTGCGGCATCCCGGGATTCACCGCCTTGGAAGGATTCTCCGGCCGTCGAGCTCACCCCGGAGAGCAGACCCTGATCGGCGATCTCGACGGCTTTGACATCGGCCGCACCGGCGGCTCTGGCCACCACCAGTGCGCGCTCCCGAGCCTCATCGACGGCCTGCCCCAGCACCCACCCCGTCACCTGACGCCGGTTGATCTCGGTGAGGCTCCATTCGACGTCGTGCAAGGTGACCCCCGCGATTGTCCCCACCTGGTGGGCGAACCTCGTGAGCACCTGGAAATCCCGGAACTTGACCTTGACCACGGCAGTGGCCGCATAACGCATCGGCAGAAGCGCCCGGGCGTCGGAATAAGGGCGCCACGATCGGGTGGTGATCGGGAGAACCGCGTGCCAGGTCACCGGCGAGACCCCGTTCCCCTCGAGGTCGTGGATGCACGCTGACACCTCGTGCACAGAGGCCGTGGCCCGGTTCAACGACTCGGTACGGTCGCCGGATTCGAAACTCACCGTGAGATGCAGGGTGGCGCGTTCCGGCGGAAGAGAAGTGCGCTTGTGCCCCACCACCGTGATGTCCATACAACCCCGTTCGTCCCCTTCGACGTGGCTGCCCGGACAGCCCGTCGACCAGTTGAAACACACGCTAGGCATACCTTATCCCGAGGCGGCCTCACCGTACTCCGGCCTGTCCATGCTCTGGCGTGGGCCGGATGCGGTGCTGGCCCGTCCCGATGCTTCGAGACGGGCCAGCACCGCAGAACTCCACCGGATGTCAGTGCAGGAAGACATTCCGGACGTCGTTGTTCAAGAAGGAGATGACGTCCATCGGGATCTCCTTCGGGCAGGCGTCGGCACACGCGCCGACGTTGGTGCACCCGCCGAAGCCCTCACCGTCATGCCGTTGAACCATGGCCTTGACCCGGGTCCATCGCTCCGGCTGTCCTTGCGGGAGCAGCCCGAGATGGGTGACCTTCGCGCCCATGAAGAGCATCCCGGCCGCATTGGGGCAGGCTGCCACGCAGGCACCGCAGCCGATGCAGGCCGCTGCTTCGAAGGCCTTGTCCGCCTTCTTCTTCTCCACCGGGGCTGCGTGGGCATCCGGAGCTGCACCGGTGTTGGCGGAAATGAAGCCCCCGGCTCCGATGATGCGGTCCAGCGCCGTGCGGTCGACCACCAGGTCGTGCAGGACGGGGAAGGCCGCCGCCCGCCACGGCTCGACGATGATCTCATCGCCGTCGTTGAAATTACGCATGTGCAACTGGCAGGTGGTGACGCCCTTCTTACCGTGCGGACGGCCGTTGATGACCACACCGCAGGTACCGCAGATGCCTTCACGACAGTCGCTGTCGAAAGCCACCGGCTCTTCGCCGCGGTCGTTCAGGTCCTCGTTGAGCACATCGAGCATCTCGAGGAAGGACATGTCGGGTGAGACATTGTCCACCTGGTAGGTCGACAGCTTGCCCTGGGCCTTCGGTCCGGCCTGACGCCAGATCTTCAGAGTGATTTTCACTTGTAGCTCCGCTGCTTCAACTCGATGAACTCGTACACGAGGTCTTCCTTGTGCAGGACCGGGGCTTCGTTCTCCCCGCCCCATTCCCAGGCGGCGACGTAGCAGAACTCGTCGTCGTGACGGAGCGCTTCGCCGTCCTCCGTCTGGCTCTCCCCGCGGAAGTGACCGCCGCAGGACTCACGACGGTGCAGTGCGTCGATACACATCAGCTCGCCCAGTTCGAGGAAGTCGGCCACTCGTCCGGCTTTCTCCAAGCTCTGGTTCATCTCATCGGCCTTGCCGAGGACCCGCAGGTTGGACCAGAACTCCTTGCGCAGCTCACGGATCTTCTCGATCGCGATCTTCAGACCTGCTTCGGTGCGCTCCATGCCGCAGTATTCCCACATGATCGCGCCGAGTTCCTTGTGGTAGCTGTCGACGGAGCGGGTGCCATTGCTGGACAGGAAGTGGTTGACGCGCGCCTTGACGTTCTCCGAGGCTTCGACCACAGCTGGGTGGCTCAGGTCCAGCGGCGAGTAGGGGCCGCTGGCGAGGTAGTCACGGATCGTGTTCGGCAGGACGAAGTAACCGTCGGAGAGCCCCTGCATGAGCGCGGAGGCACCCAGTCGGTTCGCCCCGTGGTCGGAGAAGTTCGCTTCACCGGTCACGAACAGCCCGGGGACGGAGGACTGCAGGTCGTAGTCGACCCAGAGGCCACCCATCGTGTAGTGCACGGCCGGGTAGATCCGCATCGGCGTCTCGTAGGGGTTCTCCCCGGTGATCTCCTCGTACATGTCGAAGAGGTTGCCGTAGGAGGCCGAGACCTTGTCCCGGCCCAGGCGCCCGATGGCGTCGGCGAAGTCGAGGTAGACCCCTCGACGGACGCGGCGCTCGTTGCCGTCGATGTCCCGTTCGAGGATCTCGGGGCCGACTCCACGTCCTTCGTCGCACATGTTCTTCGCCTGGCGGGAGGCGATGTCACGGGGGACGAGGTTACCGAAGGCCGGGTAGATGCGCTCCAGGTAGTAGTCGCGGTCCTCTTCGGGGATCTGTCGGGGGTCCTTGTCGCAGTCTTCGGCACGCTTGGGCACCCAGATGCGTCCGTCGTTACGCAGGGACTCCGACATCAGCGTCAGCTTGGACTGCTGGTCGCCATGGACCGGGATGCAGGTCGGGTGGATCTGCGTGAAGCACGGGTTGCCGAAGTAGGCGCCCTTGCGGTGGGCCCGCCAGATCGCGGTGGTGTTGCAGCCCATCGCATTGGTCGACAGGAAGAAGACGTTGCCGTAGCCGCCGGTGGCGAGGACGACCGCGTCGGCCAGGTGGGTCTCGATCTCACCGGTGACCATGTCGCGGGCGATGATGCCTCGTGCCCGTCCGTCGACGACGATCAGTTCGACCATCTCGTGCCGGGAGAACATCTCGACCGTTCCGGCCGGGTTGTCCGGCCCCTTCACCTGACGCTCCAGGGCCTGGTAGGCGCCGATCAGCAGCTGCTGGCCGGTCTGGCCACGGGCGTAGAAGGTCCGGGAGACCTGGACGCCACCGAAGGATCGGTTGTCGAGCAGGCCGCCGTACTCGCGGGCGAAGGGAACACCCTGGGCGACGCACTGGTCGATGATGTTCGCGCTGACCTCGGCGAGGCGGTAGACGTTGTTCTCACGGGCGCGGTAGTCGCCACCCTTGACCGTGTCGTAGAAGAGACGGTACGTCGAGTCGCCGTCCTCCTTGTAGTTCTTGGCGGCGTTGATGCCGCCCTGGGCGGCGATCGAGTGGGCGCGACGCGGGCTGTCCTGGTAGCAGAACGCCTTGACGTTGTAGCCCGCTTCGCCGAGCGTCGCGGCGGCGGCGCCACCGGCCAGCCCGGTACCGACCATGATGACGGTGAGCTTACGACGGTTGGCGGGGTTGACCAGCTTGGCGTCGAACTTGCGCTTCGTCCAACGCTGTTCGATCGGCCCGCTGGGGCACTTCGTGTCTTTGACCGGCTCACCTGCGCGGTAGAGGCCGTTGATCAGTTCAGTCATGATGTCGAATCAGCCCTTACTTGATGATGCCGACGAGGATGGCTACGGGGGTCAAGGCGAAGCCACCGGCCACGGCCACGGCCACGAAGACCGCGGCGAGCTTGGCGTTGGTGCGTGCCTTCACGCTGTTGGTCCATCCCAGGGTCTGGATCGCGCTCCAGGTCCCGTGGTGCAGGTGCATCGCCAGCGCGCACAGCGCCACCAGGTAGATCAACGTCACCCACCAGATCTGGAAGCTGGCCACCACCAGCTTGTACGGGCTCTCCACGCCGTCCACCAGGAAGTCCGAGCCCATCCGTCCGTCACCGGTGAACTTGATCACGGTGAAGTGGGCCAGGTGCCAGATGATGAAGACGAAAAGCGTGATGCCGCCCCAGCGCATGGCCTTGCTGGACAGGCTCCGCTGAACCGTCATCTTGGCGGAGTACTTGGTACCGCGTGCCGCATTAGCCCGCTTCCACAAAGTGCTGGCGGCATAGATGTGCAGGCCGACCGCAAGAATCAGGCTGAGCCGGAAAAGCCAGAGAAAACCTTCATGCGGAAGGATCGGCTCGAACATTGTCCGCAGGTGGTGTGCATAGTCATCGAAAGCGCGCTGACCGGCGAACAACTTGAGGTTGCCGTACATGTGGAAGAGAACGAAGAAGACGAGATAGAGACCGGAGATCGCCATCACGATCTTCAAGCCGATTGACGAGAGGGCCGGACTCGGCCGAGTAGGTGTCAGAGTCGAAGTAGCCACGAGCGCAGTCTGCCCTGTTCTAGTGGAGGAAAAGAGATTTGACGCCCACCTCGATCGATCGTGGATCGATCCTGAAAACCGGCCGACGGCGTGGGCTTCCTCCGGCCGGGCGGCGATCACCCGGTGTCGGCGCCGCACGGACCTCCGGCCTCAAGGGCGAGAGCATCGCGGCGGCGCCCTAAGTCACCCATGTCGCTTTCCTCTCTTCGCGGTTTACCGCAACAATCCTAATTCTTCACACCCCAAAACCCACCTTGTGAGCCAGGAATCGTGCCGAAGGTCCCAGGTCGTACGAGCCTGGAAGGAGGCTCGTACGACCTCGAGATGCCTACTTCAAAGCACCTTGAAGTGCCTCCAGGAGGAGGTCCAGTTCCTTTTCGGTGATCGTCAGCGGCGGTGCGAATCGTACCGTCGATCCGTGGGTCTCCTTGGCGAGAACGCCTGCCGACATGAGACGTTCGCAAATCTCTCGGCCGGTGCCCACTGCCGGGTCGATATCGACCCCGGCCCACAGTCCGCGGGTGCGCAACCCGACGAGTCCGTTCCCGACGAAAGTGGACAAGCCGTCCGTCAGATAACGGCCCCGCTCCTGCGCGGAAGACAGGATCTCCCCTTCGGCGAGGATGCTCACCACTTCATGGGCGATCGCGCAGGCCAGTGGGTTCCCGCCGAACGTGGAGCCGTGGGATCCCGGGGTGATGACCGACATGACGTCCTCGTCGGCGAGCACGGCACTGACCGGCATGATGCCGCCGCCGAGCGCCTTCCCCAGCAGGTAGAGATCCGGTACGACCTGTTCGTGATCGCAGGCGAAGAGCGTTCCGGTGCGTCCCAGACCGGACTGGATCTCGTCGGCGATCATCAGCATGCCGTGGGTGTCGCACAGTTCGCGCACGGCCTGGAGGAAGCCGTCCGGCGGGATGTTCACACCGCTCTCTCCCTGGATCGGTTCCAGGAGTACCGCGACGGTGTCCGGGGTGATCGCTGCCGCGAGCGCCTCGATGTCGCCGAAGGGGACCCCGCGGAATCCTTCGGTGAAGGGCCCGTAGTCGGCGCGGGCGGTGTCATCCGTGGAGAAGGAGACGATGGTGGTGGTCCGGCCGTGGAAGTTGCCGTCCATCGTCAGGATGACGCCAGCACCTTCTGCGACGCCTTTGACCCGGCGGCCCCACCTGCGGGCGATCTTCACGGCGGTCTCCACCGCTTCTGCGCCGGAGTTCATCGGCAGGACGTATTCCTTGCCGGCGAGCGCTGCCAGGTCGGTGACGAAGGGGCCGAGTTGGTCGTGGTAGAAGGCTCGTGACGTGAGGGTGAGCCGTTGTACCTGTTCGACGGCGCGGGCAACCAGTCGGGGGTGACCGTGTCCGAAGTTGAGGGCCGAGTAGCCGGCCAGGCAGTCGAGATAGCGTCGGCCTTCGACGTCCTCGACCCAGACTCCTTCGCCGGACCTGATGACGACTGGTAGCGGGTGGTAGTTGTGTGCTGCGTGGCTTTCGGTGAGGGCGATGTGCTGTGCGCTGTCCAGTGGTCTTGCCTCTGTCTGGTCCCCAGCCATGGGCCTGTCCTTCCCGTCGTCGCTTGTTCTGTCGAAAAACAGGATGTCAGAACGTAACTCACCCCGGTGGGGCGGCCTCGACGCGACATCGGGCCCCTACCGGGGTGAGCAGGAGAGGTCAGGAAAGCGCTCGGTCAGGCGAGCACCTTCTCCAGGGGGACGTAAGACATGCCGAAGGCTTCGGCGACGCCGGGGAAGACGACTTCTCCGCCGTAGGTGTTCAGCCCGAGTGCCAGCGGACGGCTGTCCCGGCAGGCTTCCTTCCATCCCTGGTCAGCGAGGCGGACGGCGTAGGGCAGGGTCGCATTGGTCAAGGCCCAGGTGGAGGTGTTGGGGACAGCTCCAGGCATATTGGCGACGCAGTAGAAGACCGAGTCGTGAACGGCGAAGGTCGGGTCGGCGTGGGTGGTCGGGTGGGAGTCCTCGAAGCAGCCGCCCTGGTCGATGGCGATGTCGACGAGCACACTTCCGGGTTTCATCTGCGAGACCAGCTCGTTGGAGACCAACTTGGGCGCTTTCGCCCCGGGGATCAGTACGGCGCCGATGACCATGTCGGCCTGCATGACCTGCTTTTTGACGGTCAGGGAGGACGAGGCCAGCCCGTGCACCCGGTTGCTGTACCGCCAGAAGCTCATCCGGAGCTTGTCGAGGTCGGTGTCGAGGATGGTGACATCGGCGCCCATGCCGAGGGCGATGTTCGCGGCATTCTGTCCGGCGACACCGCCCCCGAGGACGACGACCTTGGCGTTGGCGACACCACCGACGCCACCCATCAGGACTCCGCGCCCACCCTGGGCTTTCATGAGCGCGTGGGCACCGACCTGGGGTGCCAGGCATCCGGCGACCTCGGACATCGGGTAGAGCAGGGGGAGCATCCCGGAGGGCTGCTGCACCGTCTCGTAGGCGATGGAGGTGGTTCCGGCGGTGAGGAGGGCGTCGGTCTGGGGTTTGTCCGCTGCGAGGTGCAGATACGTGAAGAGCACGAGGTCGTCGCGCAGGAGCGGATACTCCTCGGCGATGGGTTCTTTGACCTTCATGACCATCTCGGACTCGCCCCACAGCTCGTCCGAGGTGTCGATGATCGTGGCACCTTCGGCGACGAATTCGTCGTCGGTGATCGAGGACCCCAGGCCTGCGCCTTTCTGGACGAGCACGGTGTGCCCGTGGTGGACGAGTTCGTGGACCCCGACGGGGGTGATGCCGACGCGGAACTCGTTGTTCTTGATCTCGGTCGGAATACCGATCTTCACTGCGACCCTCCTGACATGGAACGTCCCTGTGTTCCCCGGACGTGTCGTCCTGTGTGCGGCCTCTGTTGCCGCTCGTCACGAGCCTAGGAAGAAGCAGCCTTCGCGTCAGGCGAATTGCATTAATAAACAAAAGAACACAAGAATTTTGCCATTTGCTGACCTGGTTTTCGCCGGGTGAGGAGCCGATGTCGGTTCATCCTCGGGTGGTCGCTGCCGCGTAGAGCTCCTTGCTGGGAATCCCGCTCACCGCGGCGACTGCCTTGCAGGCGTCCTTGAGCCGTTCACCGGCGGCGACCCGCTCACGCACCTGTGCGAGGGCTTCGTCCGGGTCGACCCGTCGTTGCCCGGCGCCGTCGACGACGACGGTGATCTCACCGCGCACCTCGCCTTGCGCCCAGTCGGCGAGTTCGCCCAAGGTTCCGCGCCGGACCTCCTCGTAGGTCTTCGTCAGTTCGCGGCAGACCGCAGCTCGGCGGTCGGCGCCAAAGGCTTCGGCCAAGGCAGCGAGCATGGCACCCAAGCGGTGCGGCGCTTCGAAGAAGACCATGGTGCGTTGTTCGGCGTCGAGTTCGGCCAGAGCCCGGGCACGTTCTCCGGGCTTACGAGGCAGGAAACCTTCGAAGCAGAAACGTCGTACCGGGAGACCGGAGACCGCCAGTGCGCCCAGGACGGCGCTCGGACCGGGCACGCAGGTCACCCGGACGTCGTGGGCGACTGCGGCAGCGACCAAACGGTATCCGGGGTCGGAGACACTGGGCATCCCCGCATCGGTCACCACGAGGATCTTTGCCCCGGAGTGGAGTTCTTCGACGAAATCTTCGGCGCGCCCGGCCTCGTTGTGCTCGTGGTACGACACGATGCGCCCAGCCGGTTTCACGTCCAGTGCGGCGAGCAGACGCTGCAGACGCCGGGTGTCCTCAGCGGCGATGACATCGGCAGATGCCAGCTCGGCGGCCAGCCGGGGTGAGGCGTCACGGGGGTCGCCGATCGGGGTGGCTGCGAGGACGAGAAGGCCGGTGTCGGTCATAGGACGATCCTGCCAGGAAGTGGCGCGGGCACCTGGGCCGCCTACCATGTCGCCCATGACGTCAGTGAGCGCGGCGCCCCCCGAGACGCTCGGCAGACAGGCCGGTGACGACCGGCTGTCGGCCACGATGATCGGCCGGGACACGGACCTCGCCGGCCGGGTGGCCATCCTGCGCAGGCGCCTCTTGGGCTCGCCTCCCTCGGATCGACTACTCGGCTGGCTCGGCCCTTTGTTCGCTGCGCTGGTCGGCGGCATCATCCGCTTCTGGGAACTGGGCCGGATCAACACGCTCATCTTCGATGAGACCTACTACGTCAAGCAGGGCTATTCGATGCTGCTGCACGGCGTGGAGATGCGGGACAACCAGGTCAACAAGGAGAACGTCCTGTGGAATGCCGGGACCTTCGATCCGGCGAAGATCTTCATCGACGAAGCCGACTTCGTGGTGCATCCTCCGGTCGGGAAATGGGTCATCGCCGCAGGTGAATATCTCTTCGGGATCTCCGACCCCTTCGGATGGCGTTTCTCCGTGGCCTTGTTGGGAACCTTGTCGATCCTGATGTTGGGCAGGGCTGCCTTCCGTCTGTTCGGTTCGACCTATCTGGCGACCTGCGCGGCGCTGCTGTTGGCCTTCGACGGGCACCATTTCACCCACAGCCGCACCGGGCTGCTCGATCTGATCGTCATGTTCTTCGCACTGGGCGCTTTCTGTGCGCTCCTGATCGATCGGGACCACACACGGGAGAGGTTGGCGCACAAGGTCGCTCGGGGCGCTTCCCTCACGGGGACAGGCCCGTGGCTGTGGGGTCGGCCGTGGCGTTGGGTCGCAGCGGTGTGCCTGGGCCTGTGCATCGGCACGAAGTGGTCCGGGTTGTGGTTCCTGGCGGTCTTCGGCCTGATGACGGTGGCCTGGGATCTGGGTGCCCGCCGTACTGTCGGTGTCCGTCGTTGGGTGAGCGGAACCTTCGTGAAGGACGCTGTTCCTGCCGGGATCAGCATGGTCGGCACGGCCTTGGTCATCTACGTGGCGAGCTGGGTCGGCTGGTTGACGGGCAGTACCGGTTGGGGCCGTCATTGGGCTGCGGAGAATCCGCCGCAGACGGCCCTGGACGGGATCCTTCCGGATGCCTTACGCGCGCTGTGGAACTATCACCAGCAGGCGTGGAGCTTCCATGTCGGCCTGAACTCGGGGCACCCGTACGCCTCGAATCCGTGGTCGTGGATCATCATGTGGCGGCCGACCAGCTTCTACTACGAGGGGCCGAAGCTGGCCGAGCAGGGGTGCACCGTCGACCAGTGCAGCAAGGCCATCACCAATATCGGCACGGTCTCGATCTGGTGGGCAGCCGCGGCGATGATCCCGGTCCTGCTCTTCTGCTGGGCGATGCGTCGTGATTGGCGTGCCGGAGCTGTTCTGGCGGGCCTCCTGGCGGGGTGGTTCCCGTGGTTCCTCTTCCAGGAACGCACCATCTACACCTTCTACGCGGTGGCCTTCGTGCCGTGGGTGGTCCTGGCTGTGGTCTACGGGATGTCGCTGGTGTTGGTTCCGAGGACGGCCGGCGTGGGCCGTTTCCAGGTGGGGGTGCTGGTGACCGGTGGCTTCGTGGTGCTCACGATGGCGCTGTTCATCTTCTGGTGGCCGGTGCTCACCGGGCAGGTCATCCCTTATCCGCAGTGGCAGTGGCGGATGTGGTTCCCCTCCTGGGTCTGATCCGGGCAGCGGCGTGCTTCCGGCAACGTTCCGGACAGTTTGCTTTGGCTGTCCTGTTCAGCGTCTTTGCCGGTATCCGGCGAGGACGAGCAGCCCGAGTACCAACACCGAGACAGTGAGCAGGGTGGCCATCTGCAGCGCACGGTGGTCGGGGTCGATGGACGCCCAGACCGCGACCAGGATGAAGAGGATCACCGCGGCTACAGCAGGGAAGAGAATCGCGGCCACTCTGCTGGGTCGACGCCGGGCCGGGGCAGCGCCTGCAGGATTCTTCGGCCGTCGGAGCTTCTTCTGCGGACCTGCGCCGGGCCAGGAGTCGACGCCTTGAACGGTCGCAGCGCCGGGCCAGGAGGGAACCAGCGGAGCGACGGAACGCGCGCCGCCTGCTCCCGGCCAGGAGTCCGGTGGAGGCGGAGTGGCTGTGTCATGGCTCGACTCGGGCACCGTGCCAGTGTCACACGTTATGAGTGTGATGTCCGCTATTGACATCAGCCCCGGAGGGACGGCCGAAAATCGGCCGAAGTCGCCGATCCATCACTCCAACAAGAAAATTTGCGTATTCTTCGGGCAGGCCCGGAAAAAGTAAGATATTCCCCCATGGGGGCGTCTCGTGGTAGGGCTGTCGTGGCTGGTGCGGCCCCGTTGGGGTCGACGTCCTATCCGGTGCCTTCCGGGGCGTTGTGGGTGTCTCCGGTCGGGTCGGACTCGGCCCATGGCACCCAGGCCGCGCCGCTACGGACCATCGAGCGGGCTATCGCGGTCGCTCCCGAGGGCGGCACGATCGTGTTGCGCGCGGGGGTCTATCACGAGGGCCGGGCCTTGGACCTGGCCATGTCGTCCACGGTCAGCAGCTCACAGGCCGGGGCGGTGTTCACCGGCCTGCACATCACCAAGGGCCTGACGATCCAGGCCTGCGCTGGTGAGGTCGTCTGGCTCGACGGGTCGACACAGGTCACCTCGTGGACGGCCGAGACCGGGAAATGGTGGACGCCGTGGACGCTCAAGCTGCGCCGCGACCCGACCTACTCCTTCAACGTTCCCGATGGCACCCAGCCCGGTTGGGCTTTCGTGAACCCGGCCTATCCGACGGCGGCCTGGCCCGACACGGTTTTCCTCGACGGGCAGCCGCTGGCCCAGGTCGACGCCCTGTCCAAGGTGGCTGCCGGGACCTATTTCATCGACCATGCCACCGGGCGGGCCTGGATCGGGTCCGACCCGGGCGGCCACGAGGTACGGGTCACCGACCTGCAGACCGCGCTGGGCTGGTGGAACAAGCCCGGGAAACTATTGGGCGTCGGCATCCGCCGGTATGCGACCTCGATGCCTTCGCAGGCGGCGGTCAAGGCCTATGACGCGCCGGGCACCGTTGTGGAGAACTGCCATTTCGAGGACTGCACGGCCGCCGGGTTCGGGTTCTTCAACTCCACCGGGTCCCGGGCATCGGCCTGCACGATCACCCGCGCGGGGAACATCGGTGCCATGGCCACGACCAGTGATGACGTGACCATGGAGAACCTACGGATCATCCAGGCCAACTACCGCCGGTTCAACTACGCGCCCTCGGCCGGGGGGATCAAGGTCACCCGGCTACGCCGGTTCACGCTACGTGAGTCGATCATCGAACAGGCCTATGGCACCGGGTTCTGGGCGGACGAATCCGCCTGGGATGTCACCGTCCACAGCTGCGATATCACCGACGCCGACGACAAGGCGGTCATCCTGGAACTCGGTGGGAAGGGTCTGGTCTGTAACAACGTCCTGACCGGGGCAGGCGGCGACGCGATCCTGGTGTTGAACTTCGACCAGGTGCGGATCATCGGGAACACCATCGTCGGTGCGGGACGGCTGCGGAACCCGACGACCGGGCCGAAGCACACCCGGGGTGTCAATGTCATGACTGATTCCCGGGCACCGATGACCGGTTCCTCGGTCGGGCTCGATCCCCGGTACGGGACGAACTGGCCGACCTCGGACCCGTGGGTCATCAAGGCCGTCACGGTCGGGGGGAATGTCATCACCGGCTCGGACCTGCAGGCCTTCCTCGCCGTGGAAGAACTCGATCGGGACAAGACCCCGGCACGCGGCTGGCAAGCCCTGGGCCTGCACGCGGTCGGGAATGTCTACGCCCGCCGTTCCTCGTCGGAAACGGCGTGGGCGTGGGTCCTGTCCACCGCCGGCGGCCCGTCGGCGAACCCCACCGTCGACACCAGCCTGGCATCGGTGCAGGCCAAGGGATTGGAAGCCAGATCCCTTCTGCGCGATCCCGGGCCGACAGCGGGCTGAGGCAGATAACTCGACAACGAAAAGAGCCCCGCCAGTAGGCTGGGCTCGTCACACATATCTCACAGTGAGTGGAGTTCAGAGGGCATCTGTCGATGCCTCTGCGGCAGTTGCTCATCAAGCACGTCCACCACTTCCGGCAGAGGCGCCTGAAGGAACCGTCATGAAGCGCTACATCACTGTCGCCAGGATGACCTTCGGCGTGATCTTCCTGCTCGGAGGGGTGGTCCATCTGGTGCTGGGTCGCCTGGCACCCCAGGGCTATGAGGCATTCGGTCGGACCGCGGTTCTCGACGATCTTTCGCATCTTTGGGTGGTATTCGTGATGCCCAATATCGGCTGGCTCACCGTGGCCTGCGCAGTCTTTGAATGTGGGGTGGGGGCTGCGCTCCTCCGGGGTGGCGACACGGCCCGGGCCGCCGCCTTCGGTGCCCTCGGATTCTTCGCCTTCTTGCTGATTCTGGGGTACGGGTTCCCCGTGGAGTCCGTGGCCGAGGACCTTCTCAAGAACCGCGCCGGCACACCCGTCATGGCCGGGCTGCTCGCGCCGGTCGCCTTCTGCGACAGCTCCCGGCGCTGAACGGCCTGCGACCGGGGGGCCTTGATCTCTTTACACCATTTTATTGATTAGAAGGATTTCTAGTCCTGAAGGCAACCACTCCCGCAAATGAGAGCCCAATAAAAAACCAGTTATCTAAATAATATGACAGGAAAAACACGGCCAGTACACCCATGACGTCAATCACCCTGTTCGCCGTTTCATATTTCGGGACATACCCGGTATCCTCATTGGGCTTACTGAAGTAAATCACTGTGGCGAATATTTCAATAACGCCAAGAAAAGTGAGTGCAAAGCCAACAGTTTTAAAACCGAATAGATGAAGAAGTCCACCACAGACAATTAGCGCAGCGGCAGCGCCATAGATGAGCCGTTGGATTTTTTTCAAGACGAGCCCCTCATGCTTCCAGCTCCCAAATTGGGCCCAATAGCATTTCCTATTGGACCCAACAAAACTTTACCTGCAATGGGTGATATTCCGGATTCAGGTTGTTCGATCAGATTTACAGGGAATTCTGAGCTACAGTGAGATTTTCCCATCAGGCGGACGGTCCGGGGCTCATTGTAGGTCTGTCACCTGTAGGTACGGCATGTCGAGTGAAAGGTATAGGGCCCTGCCGCCAGGTTCGCTTTCGACCGAAAAAACGGACCAGCTCAGGACCCCACGTGATCACCTATCGTGGCCACCCCGCCCGTGCCTCGCGAAACCGTCGCCCGCGCGTCTCGATGGCTACGCGCCCACCGGGCCCGCTACGACCTTCGACCCCACCCAACGGGCGGCGACCGACTGGGGGAATCCTGACTGGTGAGAAAGACTTCACCGAAACCACCGAACTCGCTCGCAACGGGATCATGCACGGAACGCTCGCGAGCTTCGACAACGAAAACTTCGCGACAAAGGCACTGAACAGGCTGTTCGCAGTCACCAACTGGGCTGATGCCCGGATACGTCAAACAGTCCCGGTCGAGCCCACGCCAACGCTTCACCAGCCGCGTGGACGCTGGCGTGAAGTACAAAGCCGACGTACGACTGACTGTCCATGGCGAAACCCGCCAGATGGATCTGCATTGGGTCCAAATCGACGAAAACGGAACAACCGCGACAGAATTAGCAACCGGACCGCTGGTTACTATCACTCTACGGACCCAGACACTTCCTCAAACTTGAGGCCAAGTAGGCATGCAGCACAACTAAGTGGAGCCACTCGGGTGCCCCACAGTCGCCCAGGATTGTGCACACGCTGGCGATGGCGCGATACGGGATACCGACGAGCATTGACGGCACACCCCACTTCAAATTTCGCCGGGCTCGCTGCCTACGCTCGGTCTCGAGGTTGCGATGACGACGCGATCGCTCGTCAACTCTCCCACCGTTCGGCCGACCCGACCGCCGCGTGGGAATGCAATGCCATCACCAGCCTTCTCCAGGGATGATTCTCCCAGCATCACCCGCCAACCCTCTTTGGAAGACAGCCACCTGATGACCATCACCCTCGGCGAGCCCTACCCCCACTCCGAGCTGATCGAACGGGCCGTTTTCCAGTGTTGGCAGTCTTTCGCCAGACCAGACTATTGGCGATAGTCATCATGAGCGCCTTCCGCGCTGCGATTGAAATCTTCATGGGGCTGACTTCATTTGCACTAATAATGGTAGCCTGTGACCTTATTTTCGTGGACAGACATGTTGTTGCGGCGCACGAACGCGCAGCTCGAACTCTTATAGGGGCCTGGCCGCACGTGGTGCGGGTGCCCATAAGAGAGTGAGACAGTTTGTGGATATTCATAGGAGTGAAAAGTAATGTTCATGAACTTCTGCAAGAAGCGGCGAGCTTACGTGATGGTGAAGAGTGGTGAGCTCGTGAAATCATCTTACGGAAAGAACTATCGGGCAGACTTTTTCGTGGAGTGGGGTTCGGTCACAAAGCTGGTAACTGCGCATTTGATAGCACGGCTTGTGGAGGAGGGGTTTCTTGATTGGGGGACGCCCGCTTGTGAACTTGTAGAAGTTCTGCCTTCGCGCGTGACGGTCCACTCGTTGGTGACGCACTCTTCGGGCCTTCCAAGAGTGCATCCAGGGATGTCTTCGGGAGTCTTCTCCGACCCCTATAAGGGCGCCGACGAAGCGTTCATCATGCAAGCGCTGCGACAAATAGATGAGGATAGCCTTGATTCTGTTGGTTCGGTGGAATATTCAAACCTGGGCTATGCTGTTTTAGCCTTGCTAGTCGAGAGGGCTACTGGGAGGTCCTGGTTTGACGCTGCGCGGGGATTCGTGCTCGAGCCGGCCGGACTGGGTGATGTCAGCACGCTCCCGCCGACAGAAATGCGGGCGCACATCAACGGGTTTGATGGTCGACCCCACCAGCCATGGGACCTGGGGTCGTCACCTTACGTTGCGGCTGGCGGACTATGGAGCGATCTGCAGACCATGGCTAACTACGGTGCCGCTGCAATGGAAAAAGGTCTTTTCATGGCTGCCGAAAGCGGCTGGCAGAGGCGTCGAGACGTCTATTGGCATAATGGTCAGACGCGGGACTCTGGCGCTTTCCTCGCCCTTATTCCTGAGTGCGACGTGGTTGTCGCATCGCACACGTTGGCAGGATTGCCAGGCGCCGCGGATCGTCTTGGTTGGGAGTTGGTAGAGGGGTGGCCTGGTGGACAGCCTGCTCATTCATGATGGATCATGCAGGTTTTACTCGGCCACTGTCCGCGCCCTAAAGGGGTGTTTTTCTCCTCGGAGCGACTCTCGCCCATGGCAGGGCGTTGATCTGAATATGCTTAGGGTTAAACAAGCCAACATACATGGAATCATGCGCCACGTAGCTCCCCCAGGCAGGCCGGGGACCCGCCTGGTACACCAGATCGCCGTCCTCGGCGACGATCTTGGCATGAGCGCATTCCACAGCTCGAGGGGTGCGGGTGCGACTGGTGCGGGTCAGGTCTGAGGTAGCAGGGCACGACGAACGTCGGCCAGAACGTTACGCATCACTGTGGACCCGCGATGGCGCGGTCCTCACCTCAGCGACGCCCGTACCCTCGCGGACAGTTGTGACATGCGACGCGCCCACATGCACTTTGGTTACTACCAGATGAGCCGACCTGACGTCATCGACAGCGACAACCTGACAGAACTCGACCTCATCTCCATGGACCCGGTCGAAATCCTGGCGGAAGCGTCACTGGCGCAGCTGCCCGATCTGCAGGACGACCCGATGGTTCTGCTGTATCACCCCTGACAGTTACGCGGCCACGTACCAGGGGCTGGGGCTCTGGACGCAACTGTTGCGCGCAATGGATGCTGACCGTATGCCTGCGGCGGAGAATCACTGAAGACAAGATGGCACTTAGACCGTGCGAGCGGCAGACCCAGCCTTCTTCACCAAGGTCTACATCGATAAAGACGACCAAGGAACAACCGCTCCTTCGAGATTCTCCTCGACCCCGAGCCCATCTCGCCAACGCCCTCACCTGGGCCCAGGACAGCAATAAGGCCCGAACCGAAACCATCGAAGATGGCAAGGATTTGAGCCTTGTGCGTGGGTGGAGCTGAGGGGACTCGAACCCCTGACCCCCTCGTTGCGAACGAGGTGCGCTACCAGCTGCGCCACAGCCCCTTAATGCGAGAACCAACCATAGCACCCGGGAAGTCATCCTAGAAATCAGCCGATCGCCCACCGCCCCAAGCGGCCCCAGGCCTGATCACGACGCTCTTCACTCCCCCACGGCGACCTGACGATCCGGCCTGTCGCTGTGCTCCCAGGCACGAACGGCAGGGAGCACCGGGATCTCCTCGGTATCCGGCTCGATCGCAGGAGCTTGCGCCTTCATCGCATACAACGGACGCGGCACCGGCATCGGCTGCCAGCCGCTCCCGGCCACGCCGCGGGCACGGTCACGAACAGCAAGCCTTTCGACACGCTCTTTCCGATCGACAGACTCCTCCGGAAGAGCTCGGGTCTGCGACGACGGGCCCTCGACCTCGACGGGCTGCGTCATCGCGCGCTCCCCCGTTATGGCGGCATCGACGGCAGCCGCTGATTCGACGGCCATGGAGTCGAAGCCGTTCTCCCCGTAGTCAGCCCCGGCAGAGACTCTTCTGACAGCAGTCATCTGGTGTTCCCACCAGACCCGACCGAACAAGGAGAGCGCTGCCGCCGCCGTGGAAACCGGCACCCACCAGGACAAGGCGCCGACAAAAGCCGTTGAGGCACCGAGCAGGGTCGACCCGGAAGCTGCCAGAAAGGCATAGGCCCGTATCCGTCGACGACGAATCTCACTCCGTCCCGTCATCGAGGAGGACGAGGCAGCCTGCAGATCAGCGGTCATCGCCTCCTGGACATCCGCGCCCTGATCGGCAGCCGTGCGACGGGCCAAGGCCCCAGCGGCAAGGAGCGACGCACCGCCCCCGCTGGAGGACGAGCTCCCGCCCCCTGGCCCCGTCGGCCTCGAGGAACGCCGATCCAACACCCGGATGTGCTCGGAGAACCGGTCCACCGTGCGGGCGGTGACGAGCTGCTCACGACGGCGGACGACACGCACCCAGCCATATCCGGTCCAGGTAACGAGAAGAACGAAAAAGACCAAACCACTTACTGCCACAGCACAAAATTACGGCGGAGAACAGCCAGTCATCAGACATATCGCCGGTGTGTCGAATATCTGAATGACAGAGCTGTAATTACAGCCCGGTATATCACGAAACCGCTGATCAAGTCGGACGTCCGCCGTGGCTCACGTCATTCCATCGATCGACCCAGGAGCGGCCCCGAACATCTTCGCGAGTCAGCGAGAAACAACGATGGTCACGCCATTCGCCATTCACGAAAAGCGCCCCTCTGGCGATGCCTTCATCCACGAAACCAAGTTTTTCCATCACCCGCGCACTAGGCCGGTTGTCCACTTGTACATAGGCCACCAGACGGTGCAAGCACAACGACCCGAAAGCACGGTCCACCACCGCCGACACCGCCGCCGGAGCGACGCCCTGCCCCGCCCATTCCTGCGCCACCCAGTAGCCCACGACCGCCGACCGTGAAGATCCCCAGATCATCTGGCTCAACTGCACCTGCCCGACGATCCGGCCGGCCACCTCCACCACGAAAGACTGCGCGCGCCCCGCCCGACCCTCCGCGTCGTAGTAGCGCACCAGGCGTCTGAAGGACGCTCTCTTGCCCGGCCGGGGGTTACCGGCCTCCCACGGGCGCAACCAATCCTTCTGCGTCTCCCGAAGGGCTTCCCACTCAGCACGGTCCCGGCGCCGCAGCGGACGCAGAATCATCTCAGGGCTCGCGCCGGCGCCAGGAACGTGCAGTGCAACGGGCCAGATCCCGCTCACACGTGGTCTCCCCCACCCACCTGGTCCAGCACATGGGCCAGGACCGGCTCCAGGGCAGCGAGCGCGTCCTTGACCCCACCGGTGGAGCCCGGCATGTTGACCACCAGGGTTCGCCCGGCGATACCGACGATTCCCCGGGAGAGCACGGCATTGGCGATGCCATGGTCGATACCGACCCGGCGGATCGCCTCGGCCAGGCCAGGGATCTGCTTGTCCAGCAGGGGCGCCGTCATCTCAGGGGTCAGGTCGGTGGGGGTGACGCCGGTCCCGCCGGAGGTGAGCACGAGGTCTGCGCCGACCGCGATGGCTTCTTCGAGCGAACGACGGACCGGTTCGCCGTCGGCGACGATCACCGCATCGGGGCAGATGAGACCCCACTCCCGGAGACGTTCGACTGCCAGTTTTCCGCTGCGGTCCTCGTAGACCCCCGCTGCGGCGCGCGTCGAGGCCACGACGACCACGGCCGTCCGCCCGGTGAGCGGAACCGCCTCAGTGGAGGTCATGCCTCTTCCGTCCAGTCACCGGAGCGGCCACCCGATTTGGCGGTGACGCGGATGTCGGTGATCCGGGCGTGCTTGTCGACAGCCTTGATCATGTCGACCAGGGCGAGCGCGGCCACGCTCACACAGGTCAGGGCTTCCATCTCGATGCCCGTGCGATCCGCGGTGCGACAGGTCGCACGGATGTCGACGCCGGTATCGGTCACCGTCAGGTCGACCTCGACACCGTGCACGGCGATCGGATGCGCCAGGGGCACCAGGTCGGGACACTTCTTGGCGGCCTGGATGCCGGCGATCCGCGCCACGGCGAGCGCATCTCCCTTGGGCACCGTGCCGGAACGTAGCGCAGACACCGCGGCTGTGTTCAGGAGTACCCGGCCGGCGGCACCGGCCTGACGTGCGGTGACCGCTTTGGCGGTGACGTCGACCATGTGTGCGGTGCCATCGGCCCGCACATGGGTCAACCCTGAGTTCTCGTTCACGCGCTGCTCCCGTGTTCTTCGCCGATGACCTCGACCGGCCCGATGGACAGGCAGGACAAGGTATCGCCTGGGGACACCGTGGTCACATCGGCGGGGACGACGGCGAGGGCGTTGGCCGCGGCCAGTCCGCCGAGGATGTGGCTGCCCTGGGCGCCGGCCAGTCGGACGGTGTACCGGGAGGGGGACCGGGTGAGTTGCACCCGGGTGTACTGGACCTTGCTCTGCGGGGAGGTCCATCCGTCGGTGACGACGGCGCGGATGGGTTCTTGTTCGCGTGCCGGACGCCCGGCCATCACCCGCAGGGCGGGGGCGACGAAGGCTTCGAAGGAGACGAGTGCGCTGACCGGGTTGCCGGGGAGGGTGAACACGGGGGTCTGGTCAGGGCCGATCACGCCGAAGCCCTGGGGTTTGCCCGGTTGCATGGCGACCTTGTGGAAGTCGACGGTTCCCAGGGTGTTCAACGCTTCCTTGACCACGTCGAAGGCTCCCATGGATACTCCGCCGGTGGTGATGATCGCGTCGGCGCGGACGAGCTGTGACTGCAGGGTGTGCAGGAAGGTGTCGACGTCGTCGGGCACCCCGGAGACCCGGTACGGGAGGGCACCCAGTTCGCGGACGGCTGCGACGAGCATCGGTGAGTTGCTGTCGACGATCTGGCCGCGGCCGGGCATCTGTCCGGGGTCGACGAGTTCGTCACCGGTGCTGATGACGACGACCCGTGGCGGGGGGACGGCGACGACCTCGCCGTAGCCGACTGCGGCGATGACCGCGATCTGTCTGGGCCCCAACCTGGTACCGCTGCGAACGACGACTTCCCCGGGGGACACGTCCTCGGCTTCGCGGCGGATGTGCCGACCGGGAGGCGGTGCTGCCCGCACGACGACGGTGTCGGCGCCGCCGTCGGTGTCCTCGACCGGGACGATCGTGTCGGCGCCTTCGGGCACCGGCGCGCCGGTCATGATGCGATAGGCCCGCCCGGGCGGCAGGGTCAGTTGCCGGGTCTCCCCTGCGGGGATGTCCCCGACGACGTCGAGGGTCACCGGGGTCTGCGGGGAGGCCGCCTCGACGTCAGTGGCGCGCAGCGCGTATCCGTCCATGGCTGAGTTGTCGAAGCCGGGCAGCCCGGTGAGCGCGGTGATGTCCTCCGCCAGGACACACCCCTGGGCGTCGAGCAGGTGCATCCGGCTCGCTTGCAGACGAGAGACCTGTGCGAGGATCCGCTCCAGGTGCTGTTCCACGCTGATCATGGTCTTCCTCTCGCTCCAGGGCGGATCCGGGCGATATCGCCGTGAGCTGAACGCATGGATGCACCCTATCGGCGCGGGCACACTTGCCCCATGAGCCCACACCCGGCGGAGCCGTCCTTGTCCGAGATCGCTGCTGCCAAGAAGGAGTTGCGAGCTCGGGTGCGGGCCGGACGGACAGCTCGGGCCGCCCAGGACGGTCACGCGCAGCGACGCGACCGGGAGGCCGAACTCATCGCCCACGCCGTGCTGGACGCGCCCGGTCTTCCTGTCGGGAGTTGGTCGGGCCTCACCGTCGCGTCCTATCTGGACATGCCTACGGAACCAGCCACCGGTGCCCTGCATCGGGCCTTGCTCGAACGCGGTGCCCGGGTCATCGTTCCGGTGCTCCTGCCCGACATGGATCTCGACTGGACCGACGCCGGGCACGGACGTCCTGGAAGCCGTGAGGACCCCGAACGGCCGAGCCCTCGACACGGGGTCGACGCCATCGCGGCCGCCGACCTGGTGATCGTGCCGGCCCTGCTGATCGACGAGCAGGGGTGGCGGCTGGGGCAGGGCGGCGGATGTTACGACCGGGCGCTACGACGTAGACCCGATCACGCTCTGGTCGCGGCGCTGATCGACGATGATGCACTCGTCCCCCAGGTTCCCCACGCCACTCATGACCGACCCGTGGATGCGGTGATCCGCCCGGCCACGGGATGGACTCACCTTCCGAGAAAAACATCCGATTTGCGAAAATAGCCCCACCGCAGATCGAATCAGAGGAGCGCCGTGTCCCTACTGGAGTCCTTCACCGTGTGGGACCTGGGGATGTGGCTGGCGATCGCCTCCGCCGTCCTCGTCGTCGCCGTCGCTGCCGTACGACTGTCCACCCGGACCGGGCTGCCGTCTCTGCTGATCTATCTGCTCCTCGGCGTCGCCTTGGGCCCCGAGGGGCTCGGCCTCGAGTTCGAATCCATGTCCCTGACCCGGGTCCTGGGCTATCTCGCGCTCGCGCTGATCCTCGCCGAAGGTGGGCTCACCACCGACTGGTCGGAGATTCGTTCCTCGGTGGCCCCAGCCGCACTGCTGTCCACGGCAGGGGTCGGCGTCTCCATCGTGATCGTCGCCGTCGCCGCTCACCTCCTCATCGGGATCGACTGGCAGATCTCTCTCCTACTGGGTGCCGTCCTCGCCTCCACCGACGCCGCCGCAGTCTTCTCCGTCCTACGATCGGTTCCTCTGCCGCGGCGGCTCACCGGCATCCTCGAAGCCGAATCCGGTTTCAACGACGCGCCGGTCGTCCTCGTGGTGGTGGCCCTCTCCGCGCAGGCCGCAGGGCAGGTCTCCGCCGGCTCCCTCGGCGACACCGCCGCGCTGTTGATCCTGTCGATCCTCGGAGAACTCGGCGGCGGCGCACTCATCGGCATGACGGCCGGATGGGTCGGTGCCCGAGTCATGCGACTGCTGGTCTCCGGGCACTCGGGAATCTTCCCGATCGGGGTGTATGCCTGGGCCATGCTGGCCTACGGTCTGGCCTCGGTCCTGCACACCTCTGGATTCATCGCCGTCTACCTGGCCGGGTTGCTACTGGGCAACCAGCAGTTACCTCACCGCGCAGCGACCCGCGGCTTCGCACAAGCGTCGGGGTGGCTCGCCCAGATCGGCCTCTTCGTCATGCTGGGCATGCTGACCACCCCCACGGAGCTCATCGACCAGTTGGTGCCTGCCGTCGTCCTGGGGCTGGTCCTGCTCGTGGTCGCCCGGCCGGCCTCGGTCTTCGCGACCTGCGTCTTCTTCGGGTTGTCCTGGCGGGAAAAACTCTTCCTGTCCTGGGCCGGGCTCCGGGGGGCAGTACCGATCGTGCTGGCCACGGTGCCCTTCATCGCCGGAGTACCTGGAGTCAGCTGGCTCTTCGACCTCGTCTTCGTACTCGTCCTCGTCTTCACCGCTGTTCAAGGACCCACCCTTCCCTGGGTGGCTCGCAGGCTCGGTGTCACCGAGCGCGACCGAGCGCACACCCTCCAGGTGGAGACCACCCCTCTGGAAGAGGTCGGTGCAGATCTGTTAGAGGTCAGCATCGGTGAAAACTCTCGGCTCCACGGGGTCGAGCTCTTCGAGCTACGGCTGCCCACCGGTGCCCAGATCGCCCTTGTCGTCCGCGACCGGGCTTCCTTCGTACCGACCTCCCACACAGCATTACGCAGTGGCGACCGGATCATCGTGGTCACCGCGCCTGGCACCAGGGAAGCCACCGAAGATCGGCTGCACGCCGTCGACGTCCAAGGACGGCTCGCGGGCTGGCAACGCCCGCCGGTAGAACAGGACGGGCCGTTGCCCCCGGCTCCGGCCGACCGCAAGAGGCCGGGCGAAGCGACCGGTCACGATGACCTCGGCGTCTTTCCAAGGTGAAGGACATCGCCCCTGGACAGCGCTGTGACCAGCAACGGCGTGGAATGGTACGGGCCCTGGCAGAGTTAGAATCATGGCTGAACCCACTTTTCCCTGCTGGAGATGATGCATGCCCACCTATGCCTATGCCTGCACCGACTGCGGTCACAATTTCGAGGTGCGCCAGTCTTTTTCCGATAACGCCCTGACCGATTGCCCGGAGTGCACCGGGCGGCTGCGCAAACTGTTCAACGCGGTTGGCGTCGTCTTCAAGGGCAGCGGTTTCTACCGCACCGACTCACGCGGGTCGTCCTCCAGCTCGACGGCGGCGTCCTCGTCGTCCTCTTCTGCCCCATCGACCGGTTCGCCCTCCTCCGGCTCGTCCAGCGACTCGAGCAGCAGCTCCTCGGCGAGCAGCACTTCCTCGGCGAGCAACAGCTCCTCGACAAACAGCTCGAGTTCCGCGAACTGACCGACCCGCCGCCTCGGCGCCCCTACGACAGCCCTGTCGCCCACCACCAACGTGAGTGGATGACAGGGCTGCGGTGCCTCCCGAGTGGCTTTCGTCCACATCCCCACCGTCGAAAACCTCGCTGTCCCCACCTCGACGGCACGACAGCATCTCTTGCCGGCCACCGACCTAGGCTGCCTGGCCATGGCTCTCCCCACCCGCGCCTCCAGTCTTGCCCCTTCCCCAGAGGATGCCCCGTACCCCCTCCGGCGGGGGGCCACGATGCCGCGCACCTCGTCCCGGTCACGCACCTGGAAACGGGCCACCGCGCGCCGCGTCATCGCAGGATCCTGCGCCCTGGCCGCCTGCTGGCTGACAGTGCATCAAGTCGAAGCCCGTTCCGCGCCCGAAGAACACACCACCCTGGTCGCCACCCGGGATCTACCCGTCGGGCATGTTCTGACCCTTGATGACCTGAGCCGGGTACCGGTCCCCCGCCGGATCATGCCGACCTCGGCCCTCGACGACCTCGCAACAGCCGTCGGCCGCACCACCACCGCGAGCATCACCCGCGGTGAAATCCTCACCTCACCTCGGGTACGGGCCGAAGCCCTGGCCCTGCCCGAAGGCCGCCGCGCGCTGCACCTTCCCCTGGGCGACAGCGGCGCGCTGGTCCGGCTCAGCCCCGGCGACCATGTGGATGTCGTAGCCGTCCGCGACGGAAGCGTCCTCGCCGCAGACGCAGTGGTCCTCGACGTCGACAAAGCCTCTTCCGGTCCCTTCGGGGCAGCACCGCAGAGCGACCGCGGGCTCACGGTCTCTGTCTCGACAGCCCAAGTAGGACCAGTCATCAATGCTGGACTGGGTGGAAGTACCCGAGGTGTTCACATCGTCTCCCGAGGCGTGACGACGGACGCAGGAAAAAACTGAAGAAATCTTTCTCCATGACACTCGAATGGGATGAATAAGCAGGAGGCCCAACATGAGTAAGATGTCCGGCGGTCGTTCCGCCTCGCACGACGACGTGTCCTTGATCTCGCGGGCGAACCTGTCCCCATAAAAACTCCATCGACAGGACCACCATGCTCAAAGGCTTCAAAGAATTCATCATGCGCGGCAATGTCGTCGATCTGGCGATCGCCGTGGTCATCGGTGCGGCATTCCAGAAGGTCGTCGACACTTTCGTCTCGGCCATCGTGACCCCCATCCTGAACGCGATGCCCGGAGCAAAGGTCGAGGGGTGGGGCTTCCAGCTTCTCGCCGACAAGCCCAACACCTTGATCAATTTCTCCACGATCATCAACTCGGTGATCGTCTTCCTCATGACGGCGGCAGTGGTCTACTTCATCTTCGTCGTCCCGATGAACAAGCTCGCCGAGCGGCGGGCCCGCGGCAAGGAGCCGGAGCCCAAGGCCGTCTCCGAAGAGGTTCTTC
Organism: Austwickia chelonae; assembly: GCF_003391095.1. NCBI lineage: Bacteria > Bacillati > Actinomycetota > Actinomycetes > Micrococcales > Dermatophilaceae > Austwickia > Austwickia chelonae. The sequence goes on from NZ_CP031447.1 coordinate 2,364,998, forward strand.
TCCTGCAGGAGATCCGCGACGAGCTGCGCAAGCGCGCCTGAGTCTCATGAGTCGCCGCTGAACGCTGAACAGCGTCCAGCCTGCGTGGGGGCGGGCCACCACATGGTGGCCCGCCCCCACGCAGGTCCAGGGCATGTCATTCGTCGAAAAAAGGTCCTCGGTCATCCCCAATGGGGAGGTCGCTGCTCCAAGATCCACCGATCACGCGCACTCAACGGCGCGCCGCCTTCGCCGGTTTTCGCACGGGCAGCGGCGATACCGCCCAGCGACGCAGAAGGCTCCGGGCGATCGTCCGATGTCGGATCCTGTCGCGGCACCACCCCTGACACCTCGTCGGTACGCACCCGCCGACGCCCGACCCGTCTGATCTCGGGCCTGTGCTGCTCCACCGATTCCCTCACTCCTATTCGCGGACGATCTCCACGATACGGGCCACATCGCGGGCCGGATCACGGAAGATGTCCGTGCTCCACACCCTCACGCACCGCCATCCCCGCAAGGCCAGCTGCTCAGGAATCAACCGTTCACGTTCACGCACCGTCGGCACCGCAGCAGTTCTGTCGCCGTCGGAGATGACCGCGACCGCCATGTTTCCAGGGCGATGCGGGTCCTCGACCACGAGGTCCAAACGCATCCGCCCGAAGCCGAACCCCTCATGGACGGTCAGGCCTTCCGTGCGCAGCCTGGTGGCCAATTCAGTGATCAGAGCATGCCGACCAGCCAGCTGAAGGCGTTCCTCCGCGGTGCGTTCGTCAGTTTTCTCCTCCGGCTCGTCCGCCGACTCCGCAGCCTGGTCCTTCACGTCCTCAGGCTTCTCCTGACCGGAGGGGGACGCGCCCGACGTCGACGCAGGCGCCGGTCCGATAGCCGCACATCCACCGGACGAACCGCCCTGTTCTGCATAGGCCAGCAGTTCAGCCAGCCGCCGCTGCCCCGGCCCACCGTCGGCGACCCGCGCCATATCAGCCGGGGTCACCGCGGTGACGATGTCCAACCGGTGCCGGGCCATATTGACCACCGTGTCGACCACGCGGTCGCCGTCGTCACGGACGAGTCTTTCCGGAAGGTGCATCTGACCGTCGGCGCCAGGCACCAAACCACTGGCCAGCACCACCGTGTCCCTGCTGTGGCCTGCGGCGTCGTCGACCGTGGTGATCAACAGACGCTCGGGATGCTTCTCCACCAGGCAGGCCGCCGACGCCGCCTGCGCGTCCTGGGTGAAGGCATACCGGATGTCCCGGTCCAACGCCTGAGCCTGCTCCGGGGACAAGGCGACCACCGCGATGCTGTCGCCAGGTCGACGACGGGCATGCTCCACGACCAGCTCGACGACCCGGCTGTTCTCCCGCCCTTCAGCTGCCTGGCCCTCGTCATCGGCCGACGACAGGACCACCCCGGTACGCAGCAGCCGCACCGGAACCGAACGTCCAGCATTGGGCCACACCTCAACGGGTTCGTCGCGGCGGGCATGAGCGAAGGACACCAGCTGGGCGTCCCGGTCACCGTAGACCCGGTCGAGCCTCCGCGGAGGCAACAGCGTCGCCAACTCGGTCAGCACCGACGCGAGACCTTGCCCGTCCGCTTCTGGAAGATAGGTCTCCCCCGTCGCCAGGGTGTCGAACTGCATCGGCTCCAGACAACGCAGGTCGCCCACGGCGACCACATGAGCGGCCCGGGTCAACGCCGAAATCGCGTGGGAGAGCGGAAGCCGTCCGGCGTCGTCGATCAACACCACGTCGAAGGCCAGGTGAGTGGGTACGACGGAAGCCACCGTCAACGGACTCATCACCCAGATCGGCGCAGCTGCCGCAGCGACCTCACCGGTCTCTGCCAGCAGGGTACGGATCGGGCGTGGCTGTTCCTCGTCGACCGCAGCCCGCAGCACCGTCACCTGGTCAGGGCGGGTGGAGGCTTCCACCCGGGCGTGGGCTCTGGCCCGGTCCAGGACATGTGCGGCCCGGCCGGCCAGCAGAGCGCGATCGTTGTCGGCGAAATGCCTCGACAGCGAACGCAGCCCGGCGCCGTCATGCTGACCGTACGCACTGTCCTCCCGGGCGATGTGGTCGAGCAGGGAAAGCCACCACACGAATTCGACCTCTGCCGCGACCCGATCCACCGGCACCTTGCGGCAGGCCAGATCGTCGAGAAGTTCACCCAAGCCCGCCGAGGTCAACCGGTCGAGCCGCTCGGCGGTCTTCGGCAGGACCCGCACCCGGTTGCCTTGCTCGGTGAGCCGGATCAACCGCTGGTGCACCTCGTCGAGAGGCTGGGTGAGCAGACCACCGCCCTGTCGGCTCCCCACCAGGGCCTGGTCGAGCCAATGCAGGTCGGCGACCAACGAATCCCACCGGGAACAGGCGTCGTCGTATCCCTCGGGGACGCACGGCTCTGCGTCACGCCCGGAGAGCGCCGACCACCGGTCGACCTGGTCCTGCGCGCGGATCATCCCCTCGTGGAGCGAATCGATCCGGGCGTGCGGCAGCACCAGCGAGCGGGCCGTTTTCTTCCCGACGCTGCGTGTCCACCAGCGAGCGTGGCCGTCGTTGTTCGGCGAGGTCGCTGCGATGAGCGGTTGCAGGGGCGTCGAGAAGATCTCGTGGCGGTAATCGCTGAGTGTCTCTCGGACATCAGCGATCAGTTCGAGAGCCACCCCCCAGTCCTCCACGGTGTGCGCCGGCGGTAGCCCCGCCGCGGACAAGGTCGCATTCAGCGCGTCCCGGTCTTCGGCAAGGCGTCGCTTCGCGAGCTGTCGGACGAGCACGAGCCCTCGCTCGTAATCACCAACTCCGGGGAAACGCACTCCCCACCAAGGATCGTCGGCACCCTTCGCCGTCCAGGCGCCCTCTGCGGCGACTTCGGCCGCCTCGGCGGCAAAACGCTCCATCGTCGGCCGGGTCAACTGGTGCAGAGGTGCTGGGGCGATCCTGATCCGGGAGGTCGGCGCATTCTCCCTCGCGGAGAGCACCGCGAGCGCGGTCTGGGCGTCGAAGACGCTGACATTCCAGGGTTGGCGGCGGGTGTGCAGGGAGTCGACGTGGGCGGCCAGCCGTCCTCGGGTGCGGGAGAGCGCCGCTTCGGGGGTGTCCGTGTCGGCGCGGGGGTTCTCGGTGGCGTCGGTGAAACGGAAACGGGTGGGCTGTCGTCCGTTCTCCGGGACCGACCGTAGGTCGTACGCCTCGTCGTGGGCGTCGATGCGTTCGACGACGCGGCGGGCCAGGGTTCGGCGCAGCTCTTGGGGGTCGCGGGCGTCGAGCAGCAGTTCGGAGAGCCCTGCTTTGTCGAGGTACTTGGTGAAGTCGTCGAGTTGTCTGGCGCTTTCGCTGATGACCAGGACTCTTTGGTCGTTGCCGACGAGTGCGGCGGCGACATTCACCAGGGTTTGGGTGGCGCCGGAGCCGCGGGGGGCGTCGACGACGACGTGGTGTCCGCTGCGGGCGGCGTCGACGACTTCGGCTTGGCGGGGGTCGGCGTCCAGGACCAGCAGTTCTCGGCTCAGGTCTGGTTCGGCTGGTCGGCGTGCCCGGTCGGCGAGGCCGCTGGCGCCGTCGGAGCGGAGGGCTTCCCGTCCGCCGGGGTCCCCGGCGAGCGCGGCGACGACGTCGTTCGCGGAGGCCATCCCGGCGAAGGCTGCCAGGTCGGCGACCATCGCCATCTTGCCCAAGGCGAAGGTGGACAGGACCCGCCGGTCGTCGATGGTGAACCCGGGGACCTGCACGAGGAGCCGACGAAGTTCCCGGTACACCGGTAGAGGGTCGAATCGTCCGGTGGAGTGGGCCAGTTCGGCCAAGGCGTCTCCGTCGAGGCGTACGCCCTGTTCGGAGGACATGTAGTGCATGAGGACGGGGTTGATCTCGATCCGGGAGGACAGTTCGAGTTCGACGTCGGTCTCACCGGCGTCGACGGCGTGGAGACGGACCGAACGCAACATGATCGGTGCTTGCGGGCAGCGCAGGGTGCCGGGCAGTTCCCAGGTCGCCATCCCTACGCAGACGTAGGTGGAGGAGATGCCGTGTTCTTCCCACAGTTCCAACGATTTGGCCCGGATACGTCGCGCGGTGACCAGGACGTCACGGAAAGCTGCGGATTCGCGCACCAGGTGGGACAGCCGCACCACGTTGCCGGCCATCAGCATGGACAGCCCGGTCGGGTGTGCCTTGGTGAGATCGAGCGCTCCGTCGATGCTGTCCCGGTACCACAGCAGGGCGTTGGGGCCGCCGGTCTCGGCGAGCTCTCCCCGCCACGTCCGTAGGGCCACGCCGACCCGTTCGCTACGGGAGGGGGCAGCACCTGGTTCCCAGCCGACGTCGGCGACGGGCACCCGCCGGTCGCGGCGGCTCACCGGGCGGTCCTCGCCGACTGCTGCTTGCGCGCTTGCGGTGTCAGCGCCTTTAACCTCCATGTCCGATGTTCTCTGTCCTTGAGATGTCGTGTCGACGGGAGCGACCTGTCCGATCGGTCCGCCCTGTTCTGCGTGATCTTCTTCGATGTGTTCCGAACGGTCGACGGCGACCTCGCCCGAGGTGTCGTCCTGCGGCGGTGCAGGCGGGTGCACGCGTCGGCGGGGTCCGGCGGTGCGTCCACCGGGGGCCGTCGACGTGCGACGGGCCGTGTCGCCACCGGTGCCGGCGGCAGGCCGCTTTGGGGTCGGATTCACGCCCCCAGGCTACGTGTTCACCTGCAGTACCCCCGGCCTGGACACGCGCGCCCTGGTCGGCGTGTCCGCTTCCTCTCCCCTTGCACCCGGATGGTCCGGGAATGACACCGACCCGGCAGGTCAGATGCTTGTCGATATGTCCTTGCCCGCCGTGACGAACCGGGGTGGTAGGCGAGTGGGACACACAACCAAACGCATGAGAGACTATGCGAGTGCCTGCCCCTGGCAGGTCACGCCCTCGTAGCTCAGGGGATAGAGCACCGCTCTCCTAAAGCGGGTGTCGGCAGTTCGAATCTGCCCGGGGGCACAGAGTGAATCCAGTGGCCACACTGCATACGCAACCCGTTTTCCAGAGGCTCCGGAACCCGGTTGTGGCACATTTGTGGCACAACCTGAGCGTGCATGAGGGCGTCCAGGGAGCGGCCCGCCCTTGGTCGAGGCGAACACGAGATCTTCACCGCTCTATCCCGAGCAGGCGTCGGCCAAGTAGCCCATGAGCACCTCGAGACCGTGACCACCGGCAGCCTCGAAGATCATCGACGTCACCGGGAGCCTTTTCCATCCTGTGTGACGGTTGGGTCTCGTGTGGCGTGTGATCCGGGGAGATAACGAAGCTCCTGGTAGGAGCGGTGATTGTCAGTTCAGTCACCCCTGCCAGGAGCCCCGTCATGCTTGTCTACCCCGTCGGTCTGGCCATGTCCACCACCACCCTGGATCTGCTCACCAACGCGCTGCACCGGCATCGGGCCGCGGCCAAAGTGATCTGGCGTCGGCTCTCAGCCCGCGATCAAGCCCTGCTGGTGCTGGCCTATCTGCATGACAATCCGACCTACACCGCCCTGGCAGCCGGGTTCAGAATCGGCGTTGCGACCGTCTTCTGGTACATCCGCGAGGCCTGCCAGGTATTGGCCGCGATAGCTCCCACCCTCGATCAGGCCCTGGTCGTGGCGCAAGCGAAGGCCTACCTCGTCCTGGACGACACCGTCATCCCCACCGACCGGGTCAGGATGACCAAGCACGGCACCGACCGCGAGTACTTCTCCGGTAAGGTCCACCACCACGGCATGAACGTCCAGGTCATCGCCGGCCCCCTCGGAGAACTGCTGTGGACCTCAGCAGCCCTACCCGGCGCCCGGCACGACATCACGGCCGCCCGGCAGCATCAACTCCCCGAGAAACTAGCGACCTTGACCACCGCCAGGAAAGCGGTCCTGACCGACCGTGGCTACCTCGGTATCGGCTCCGGGATCCCCGTCCCGATCCGCGCCGTCCGCCGCAACCAGGCCACCGGCCACTTCGAACGACGCGACCTCGCGCGCAACAAGAAGGCCTACAACGCCGCCCACGGACGGCTGCGCGCCTGCAGCGAACGCAGCAACACCCAACTCAAGTCTTGGCACGTGCTCCGACGCCTACGCTCCTCACCCGAACAGGCCACGCCCATCGTCACCGCCGTCACCACCCTCATCACCACAGGTCAACCCGCCAGATGAAAAAGGCTCCTGCTTTCCACACCAATTCAGGAAGGTAGGGACGTCCCGAAGCGCAGACTTGAGACCCCATGTTTAGAGGACTAATACTTAAGTTAACGTGAACAGGCCGGACAATTCATAAATTAGCGGTCAAGTACTGCTCATGAAAAAGCATGAGGGCAGATTCCGGGCTGAGCGTCCTTTCTCGCAGCCCCGGGAGTTATGCGACTCTGTGGGGTGCGCGGGTAGAACAGTCGTCAGCGCTGGGATCCGCTGATGTTATTTTCCGGACGGCTTTGCCGGTTGATAGCCATCGCCCAGGCACAGCTTCCCCTCCCCGAATCGGTGGAGAAAGGCGAGCGCCAGGCACCCAGCTCTCCCCTCCGGCATGGCAGGGGTTGGTAGCGTGCGGGATGTGGACGGTGTCCCGTTGCGTTCTTTGTACGAGCTTCTTCGAGCTGCCACGGTGAAGGGCGAGTGGTGGCCGGCGGAGACGCGATTCGAGATCTTCGTGGGTGCTGTCCTGACGCAGAATGTGTCGTGGATCAATGTGGGTTATTCGCTCGCGAAGCTCCGTACGGCAAGGCTGCTCGACGCAGAACCGCTGGCGAACGCCGACCCGACTGTCCTGCGAGAGCTCATCAGGCCGTCGGGTTATATGCGGGCCAAATCGCGATGTCTCATCGACACTGCGAACTGGTATCTCGCCACCGATGATCTGACACACGGCTACTCGGACGAAGAGTTGCGTGCCAGTCTGCTCGAGGTCAAAGGCATCGGCCCGGAGACGGCGGATGACATCCTGCTCTACGCCTACCGCAGGCCTGTCTTCATCTGGGACATCTACGCCCGCCGGCTCCTGGCCGCGGCCGGGCACGAGGTCCCGTCGTCGTACGAGTCGACTCGTCGGCAGTTGGGACATCTCGTCACCGACGGCGGGTTCACCACGGAGCAGCTGGCCGAATTCCACGGGTTCATCGTCGATGCCGGGAAGCAGGCACGGCGAGCCGGTGGCTGGGAGGCCTACCTGCGGACGCTTCGGTGCTCTACATCCCGGATCAGCTCAGAACAACCGGCCCGCCCGGTCAGCTCCTGACTCCTCCAGCCCCAGCAGGAAACGTTTTCGATCGAGCCCCCCGGCGAAACCGGTCAACGACCCGTCCGCACCGACCACTCGATGACAGGGGACGACGATGCTCAAGGGATTACGCCCGACGGCCTGCCCCACTCGCTGCGCAAAGGCCTTATTGCCCAACTCCTCGGCCAACGCCCCATAGGTCGTCGTCGCCCCGTAAGGGATCTCCCGGAGCAGGGCCCACACCCGTTCGGAGAATTCGTTCCCGGCAGCAGCGGTCGGGATGTCGAAGACACGACGTTCTCCGCTCAGATATTCACGCAACTCCCGCGCAGTCCAGGCGATCACCTCGTCCGCTTCTTCGTCGGTCCGCTCACCGATCTCGGTGGCCGAAGGCGGATGGCGGTGGTCGGGAAAGTAGACCCCGACCAGATTCTCCGCGTCGGTGACGAGCAGGAGCTCGCCGAGAACGGTCGCGACATGAGCATGCCTGCGCGTCGTCGTCATGAGATGTCCTTTCCCGATCATCCATTCTCACCGATCTGCGGACAGCCAGACCGGCAGCAGCGCGAACACCATTGTCACGCCATGTCGTTCCGCCTAATCTGACAAATACGGCATAACTCTCCATCTGCCGTGAACTTCTTCCGAGAGGGTCTACCCATGGCGCAGCAGCTCAATCCGTATCTGACCTTCGACGGCAATTGCGCCGAGGCAATGGACTTCTACGCCCGCGCCCTGGGCGGCGACGTCCGGGTCATGACCTTCCGAGAATCCGGGATGGAGCTGGACGGCGTCATGCATGCCGCGCTGGAAACCCCGGCAGGCTTCCATCTCTACGCCAGCGACACGGCCGAGGGCATGGGCCTGCCCTACCAGCCAGGTAACAACGTGCAGATCAGCATCTCCGGTCAGGACGGGGACGCCTTGCGCGGCTACTGGGCCGCACTCTCCGAAGGCGGCCGCACCCTGATGCCCTTGGAACGTCAGATGTGGGGCGACGACTACGGTCTCCTGGCCGACCGGTTCGGCATCCTCTGGCATGTCAACATCTCCGGCGAACAAGGCTGAGCAGCCCTCTCAGCAGACGCCTATCAACTGGTCCGGCCTCTTCGATGCGGCAGAGGCCGGACCAGTTGATACTGCCAGCGATCAGAGACTGACGTAATGCGCGACGATCTGCCGGATCACCTCGGCATGCCCGTAGATGTCCTCGAGCGTCTCGATATCGACCTTCACCTGGTCCTTGTTCGCGTCGAATACTCCGAGGCGCTTGATTCGGCCGTTGAAGTAGAGCCGCACGATCGGTTTCCGATTGTTGTCGTCGAGAAAAACTGAGCAATAACTCTGTGCGTCTCTGATGAAGACCCGCTGAGCTGGCACGATTCCGGCCACGATCGCTCTGACGATCCGGAAGGCTTCGAGCTCTTCTTCGGTCGTGGAAATGTCAGGCTTCTTCTCCTGAGGGTTCTCGCCCGGCGCATTCGTTCCTTCCGAAGGAATGACAGAGGTGGTGGCTTCGACTTCAGGAGAGACCCCGATCAAAGGCGCCTGGTCGGCGAGTGCAGTCTTGAGCCGGGCATTAACACGGTCGTTGATGTACTGCTTAGCAGCTTTCTCGGTCAGCACGGTGAACTGTTCAACAGCTCGGGCGTTAAGGTAGCCGTGGTAAACACGCTTGGTAAAGAGCCGAACGAAATCTTCACTTGGAGAAGATATTTCATCGGCTATTTCTCGCTTGATCGCTGAGACGTACTTGAGTTCTTCTGCCGCAGCGATGACTGAGTCCAGATCGAAAGCTGCCTTGGTCATCTTCGTCAGATGAGGAAGCGTGGAAGGATCGATGTCATTGAGGTCCAATTGCAGGAAAGGACGCTCGTCCATGATGTTCGGCTTGTCAAGATCGGTGTAGAACCGCCAGTCGAGGCCATTGGTCAGGACCCCTATCCGAGCGTCAGAGGTATGGAAGTAACGAACGAGCTGACTGGCATGTGCCAGCGAGAGCTCCTCCCCTACTTTCTTGACCTCGATGAGCATGTGCACCCGATCTGCATGCTTGATCGCATAGTCAATTTTTTCACCCTTTTTCAATCCCAGATCAGCGACGAACTCAGGAATGACCTCTTCAGGGTTGAAGACGTCGTACCCGAGCACCTGAGAGATGAACGGCATGACGATGGCGTTCTTCGTGGCTTCCTCTGTTGCCAGGCTCGCACCATATCCGCGCGCTCTCTTTGCGAGTTGCCCGAGTGATTCTTCAACGCCAGCCATGGTCGGCCCCTCTCAGATACGGACACCACCAGGATCGGGACGAGAAGAGATTTTTTTCCCGCGCATCGACGGCGATGTCGCATTTGGTGATCCTTCAGGATGATGATCACACCAGATCCAGAGGTTTGGGACGTTTGCTCAGGAAAATTTTTTGCACTATTTCTGCCAACCCGAATCATCTGCGATGCCGAAGTGGCCCAGATGACCGCCGACGACGACGAACTCCCTTCGAGGCAAGCCGGTTCGACAAACTGAAGCAATCCATTAGTCTGTGACTATGCGACTTGAAGTTACGCGGCGAGCCGGGCTGGCCGTACGCGCGCTCGCCGCACTCGCGCCGCCGGGAACCCGCCTCAAGGCCGGCGATCTCGCCACCGCGCTCGACACCACCGCCGGCTTCATACCCCAGGTCATCGGACCCCTCGTCAGAGCAGGATGGGTCCACTCGATCCCGGGGCCCACCGGCGGATATGTCCTGAGTGAGGCCGCCACCCACCTCAGCGTCCTGGATGTCGTCGAAGCCGTCGACGGGCCGACCGACACCGGAAGGTGCGTCGTCGAAGACCACCCCTGTGGCAGCACAGGGGCCCCCTGTGCCCTCCACCGGGCCTGGTCGACCGCCCGCGCCACCCTGCTCGACGAACTGGCCACGACCCCTGCTCTCTCAGCCTGACTCCCGCACCGCCGCTAGCCCAACCCCGAAGGAGCCCCCGATGCCCGTCGACCCCACCGCAACCCTCGGCACCCTGGTCACCGACGACCCGCGCCGCAGCCGCGTCCTCGAAGAACAGGGCCTCGACTACTGCTGCAATGGCGGCCGGAGCCTTGAAGAGGCCTGTGCTGCTGCAGAACTCGACCCGGTCCAGATCGCCGCGCTGCTCGACCTGCCCGACCCCGAACCGGCACCGGCCTGGCAGTCCTTCGGCATCGCCGAACTCGCCCAGCACATCCTGCTCGTCCACCACCAGTACCTGTGGGACGAGATGCCCCGCCTCGGTGAACTCGTCGACAAGGTCGTTCGCGTCCACGGGGAGAACCACCCCGAGCTGGCCCAGGTCGGCGCCGACTACGCGGCGCTGGTCGCCGATCTGTCCAGCCACTTGACCAAGGAGGAGCGAATTCTCTTCCCCGCCATCATCGCCCTGGGCACACCGGGAGCCCCTGCACCTCTGGGATGTGGGCTGCGCGGACCGATCACCCAGATGATGTACGAACACGACGTGGCCGGAGACCTGCTCCGCTCCATCAGGGCCACCACCCAGGACTACACCCTCCCCGAGGATGCCTGTGGCTCGTACCGGATGATGTTCTCCCGCCTGGAACAGATGGAAGCAGACCTGCACGAGCACATCCACAAGGAGAACAATGTGCTCTTCCCCCGGGTATTGGAGATGGAAGAAGCGTGAGCAGACCACTCCTGGAGATCACCGGGGTCGACAAACACTTCGGCGACCTGCACGTTCTCAGAGCCATCGATCTCAGCGTCGCCCCCGGTGAGGTGGTCGCCCTGCTCGGGCCGTCCGGCTCAGGCAAGTCGACCCTGTGCCGCACGATCAACGGCTTGGAGGCCATCCAGGCCGGGACGATCATCATCGACGGGCAGGCTCTACCGATCGAACCCAGAGCGCTGGCCGAGCTCCGAGCCGAGATCGGCATGGTCTTCCAGTCGTTCAACCTGTTCACCGACCTGACCGTCCTGGAGAATGTCACTCTCGGGCCGCTGCGCGTCCGTAAGATCCCGGCCGCGCAGGCCCATAAGTCAGCCCGCGAGATTCTCGATCGAGTAGGCCTCGGGGACCAAGCCGACAAGTCGCCCGCTCAGCTCTCCGGCGGGCAACAGCAACGAGTCGCCATCGCCCGTGCACTGGCGATGCACCCGAAACTGATGCTCTTCGACGAGCCGACGTCAGCGCTGGACCCGGAGATGACCGCCGAGGTCCTGGAGGTCATGACCGACCTCGCCAGGACAGGTATGACCATGCTGGTCGTCACGCACGAGATGGGATTTGCGCGGAAAGTCGCCGACCGAGTGATCTTCATGGCCAACGGCCAGATCCTTGAGGACACCACCCCGGAAGCCTTCTTCGAGAAGCCCCGCACAGAGCGGGCAAAAGAATTCTTGGAGAAGACACTCGACTGAGCGAAGCCCCGATAGAGGGTCTCATGGTGAGATCGACGCCTCGCGATGAATGTGACAGCGGACACATTATTGATCTGACGTCATCACATTGTAATCTGTTTGTGACCTGGTCGCAGGCGGGACAACCCGAAAGCACCCTTCCTGAAGCCCCTCAGCAGGAAGGGCCGACGTCCCACCACAAGAGTCGACCAGGCTACTGTCAGGGCCTGACCATACAGTAGGCCCGAACAGCCCTTGCATGCGATGACGCGCCGTCCGAGAATGCGGCCCTCAACGGGGCGAAGAACATCGGCGGCGGCGCGCCGCGACCCAGGAGATTGCATGACCCCCCGGCACGTTCCTTCGCCGTCAGACCCGACAGGCCGCTTCGGCCCGCCCCAGCACGACGATGCCCGAGAGGCTCGCCAGCGCCCCGAGGCCGATGCCACGGCGGTCTCCCCCGTCATCGGGCGCGACCCCTACACCGGAGCGCCCCCGCAACAGCACCATGTGCCCGCAGCACAGGCCTACGGTCACCAACATCCCGGAGGCCACCACCGCGGCACCGGACACGACGAACCCCACACCCAGGCCTACCCCGGCGGGCCGCTCCCCCACGAGCACGCCACACCCCGCACCCAGACCTTCCCCGGCGTCTCCGGACCAGGCTTCGACGGTGGGCACCCCGGCCCTGGGCACCCCCGCACCGAAGTCGTCCCGGCCGCCCTCGCGCTCCAGTCCCCGCCACGGACCTCCCAACTCCCCGCCGGCGAGGAGAAGCCGGAGAAAGAAGAGGAGAAGAAGTCCAGTTCCGGCCTGTCCATCCCCCAGGTGATGGGCGGTGCCTGCGCCGCAGTCAGCGCAGCCCTGGTGTCGTCCAAACTCGGTGTCGCCGGAACACTGATCGGTGCCGCCATCGCCTCCGTGGTCTCCTCCGTGTGCGCGTCCTACTTCACCAACGCGATGGCCTCCTTCCGAGACCTGTTCATCAAGGGCAAGAAGGGCACCGACCCCGATAAGACCCGAGCACTCACCAGCGGACCCGCAGGAGCCGACGGAGTCGCCGCCACCAAACGACAAATGCTCGGCAACGACGGGCACGGCAGCTTCGTCGAAGGCCGAGCCAAAGGCACCGCCAACTTCAAGATGAACCGCAGCGTCTGGATCGGTGCCGGCCTCATCATGGCCGTCACCATCGGCGTGGTCACCACCATCGAACTCGGACTGGGCCACCCGGTCTCCTCCAACAACAAGGAGGGCACCAGCATCAGCAACGTCCTCCACCCCGTCCCGGCCAAGGTCGTCGACACCCCCGCACCGGTACCGAAGACTCCTGCAGCGACAGTGCCCACGGCCACCGCCACCAAGACGGGCATCCCCACCACCAGCGGCACCGCCAAGCCGACCGCGACCGGAAGCAACCAGCCCACCGCAACCGGAAGCAACCAGCCCACCGCAACCGGAAGCAACCAGCCCACCGCCGGGCAGCCCACCGCAGGCCGCCCGGCTCCTACCCGGGCTCCTGGCGCCCCTGGCGCACCGGCCGTTCCCGGGCAGCCAGGCCAGCCCGGTGGCGGCGGAGCCCCCCAGCTCGTCGCACCCCGCTGACCCCACTCTTCGTCCGACCCGTCGGCGCCGCTCACCTCACCGAGGAGAGCGGCGCCGACGTATACCCCGCATAGACTGCGAAAGTGAACTTCGCCTCGGCCTACGACCAAGGATTCCTCCGCGTCGCCACCGTGACCCTCCCGGTCGCCCAGGCCCGCCCCCAAGCCAACGCCGATGCGGTCCTGACCACTGCCCACGAGCTGTCCGCCCAGGGCGTCGGCCTCGCCGTCTACCCCGAACTCGGCCTCAGCGGATACGCCCTCGACGACATCCTGCTGACCAGCAGCCTCCTCGACGATGTCGACCGCGCGCTGACCCGCCTCGTCGAACACAGCACCGAACTCGTCCCCGTCCTGATCGTGGGAGCCCCCCTGGCCTGGCGACACCGGGTATACAACTGCGCCGTGATCATCCACCGCGGCAGGATCCTCGGCGTCGCACCGAAGTCCTACCTACCGAACTACCGCGAGTTCTACGAGAAAAGGCACTTCGCCCCGGGCGACGACATCTCCGGAGAGGTCACCGTCGCCCGCCAACGGGTCCCCTTCGGCCCAGACCTGCTCTTCCGGGCCACCGACCTGCCCGGCATGGTCCTGCACGTCGAGATCTGCGAAGACATGTGGGTTCCCATCCCGCCCAGCTCCGAAGCCGCCCTCGCCGGAGCAACCGTCCTGGCCAACCTCTCCGGGTCCCCCATCACCGTCGCCCGGGCCGAGGAACGCAAACTGCTCGCCCGCGCGACCTCCGCACGTTGCATCGCCGCCTACCTGTACGCCGCCGCAGGCCAAGGTGAATCCAGCACCGACCTCTCCTGGGACGGGCAGACCTTCGTCTACGAGAACGGCGAGCTCCTCGGAGAGTCCGAACGCTTCCCCGACGGCCCCCGTAGCACCGTCGTCGACGTCGACCTCGACGCGCTGACCGCGGAACGCCGACGGCAGGGCAGCTATGACGACAACCGACGTACCCACGCCACACGCACCGACCGGTTCCGCACCGTCGAATTCACCCTGGAGCCGCCCCGCACCGACCTCGGGCTCCGCCGGGAGATCAGCCGTTTCCCCTTCGTCCCCGATGACGCCGACCGGCTGGCCCTCGACTGCTACGAGGCCTACCACATCCAAGTCAGCGGGCTGGTACAACGCCTACGCGCCATCGGCTCCCCCACCGCCGTCATCGGTGTCAGCGGGGGGCTCGACTCCACCCATGCCCTCATCGTGTGCGCACGGGCCATGGATCTCCTCGGCCGACCCCGCAGCGACGTCCTGGCCTACACCATGCCCGGATTCGCCACCTCCGCGCAGACCCGCCACAACGCTGAAGCACTATGCCGCGGTCTCGGGGTCTCCTTCGAGGAGATCGACATTCGACCGGCAGCTCGCCAAATGCTCAGCGATATGCGGCATCCCTTCGCCCGAGGTGAAGAGGTCTACGACGTCACCTTCGAGAACGTCCAGGCCGGGCTGCGCTACGACTACCTGTTCCGTCTCGCGAATGCTCACCACGGCATCGTGGTCGGCACCGGAGACCTGTCCGAACTCGCCCTCGGCTGGTGCACCTACGGCGTGGGCGACCAGATGTCCCACTACGCCGTCAACACCGGGGTACCCAAGACCTTGATCCAGCACCTCATCCGATGGGTCATCGACTCCGAGGAATTCGGCAGCGAGGTCACCGACGTCCTCCACTCGGTGTTGAACACCGAAATCAGCCCCGAGCTGATCCCAGCAGGCCAGGACGGCAAGGTCCAATCCACCCAGGACTCCATCGGCCCCTACGCCCTGCACGACTTCACCCTCTACTACCTCCTGCGGCGCGGCTACGCCCCGCACAAGATCGCCTTCCTCGCCTGGCATGCCTGGTCCGACGCCGAAGCCGGGCAGTGGCCCCCCGGCTTCCTCGAAGAAGATCGGGAAGCCTACGACCTGGCGACGATCCGCCACTGGCTCCACGTCTTCGTCCGCCGTTTCGCCACCAACCAGTTCAAACGTTCTGCCCTGCCCAACGGGCCCAAGGTGATGGCCGGAGGCGCGCTCTCCCCACGCGGAGACTGGCGGATGCCCTCCGACATGAGCCCACACCTGTGGACCTCCGATATCGACAGCCACATCCCAGCCGAGTGACGACCCCGTCGACTACCCGGCCGACGACGCTCCCACGAGGTCGCTGATCAGTCTGGCCGCCGCCCGGCTGGTGCGATTGTCCACGTCGAACCGAGGTGCCACCTCCACCACGTCCACCAGGATCAGTTTCCCACTGGCGGCCACCAGCTCGCACACCGCGATCAAGGACTCCAAGGGCACTCCGTAGGCGGCCGGTGCGCTCACCCCCGGAGCCGTCGCGGCAGGCAGAACATCCATGTCGATCGACAGGTGCACCAGATCGCATCCCGCAAGCCAGAACTCGACCGCAGCCGACATCTGTGCAACCCGGCCCGGCGCGCAGTCCACATCGCGAAGGTAACGCACGCCCCAACGTGCCGCCTCCGCGAAGAGCGCAGGAGTGTTACCGGTCGCGCTGATCCCGAGTACCGCGTAGTCGAAGACCCTCCCTGCGACCTGCTCGGCCCTGGCCATCTGCAGAAAAGGCGTGCCGGAGGTCGATATCGAGTGATCACGCAGATCGAAGTGGGCGTCGAGATTGAGCACGCCCACCCGCGCGTCGGCGCACCTTCGGGCTGCGGACCACCCCAGGTAGGAGCCGTAGGCCGTGTCATGTCCGCCACCCAGCACGACGACCAGTTCGTGCCGATCGAGCAGATGAGCGGTGTGCGCGCCGAGTCGCCGCTGGGCGTCCTCCAAGTCGTCACCCACCACGGTGAGAGTCCCGGCGTCGTGAATGACCGGCCGTTTCGGTTCAGCAATCTCCCCGGCATCGACCGTACGTCGGTGGACGGGACGGGTCCACTCGGCGAAAGCCCTGGACCGGGGCTGCCTCGGGTGCCAGGCCAAGGGCGCGAGCGCACGCCGCAGAGCGTCGGGGGCCTCTGCTGCGCCGGGACGTCCGTGGTTGCGGCGGACTCCTTCGTCGGAGGCGAATCCGATCAGTGCGAGATCTCCGGTGGCCTCGTCGTGCGGGTCCAGTGGGGTCACCAGTTGGTGCCAACGGGTGTGTTCGGGGCCGGGGCCGTCGAGCCGTCCGGTCCAGACGTCATCGGGTGTCGGCTGCCACGAGGAATCGTCCATATGTCGAATCCTGGTCGCTGCGCAGGCTCGTCGCACAGTCAGCTGAGCCCGGGTATGTCTCGGATATGAGACGCTCAGCCACGGTTCCGGCTGGCAGCGTCCGTCACCGACCGTTTCGATGGAGGACGACACAGGTCGTCGCGGGCTCCGCTGAGAGCGGGCAGGAAGGAACCACCATGGCATTCCCCGGCGCACGCGAGGTCCGCGCCCCACGCGGAACCGAGATCTCCACGAAGTCCTGGCAGACCGAGGCACCCCTGCGCATGCTCATGAACAATCTCGATCCCGAGGTCGCCGAGCGTCCGGACGACCTGGTGGTCTACGGCGGCACCGGGCGAGCGGCACGCTCCTGGGAGGCCTTCGAGGCGATTGTCTCTGCCCTGCGTGACCTGGAAAGCGATGAGACCCTGCTGGTGCAGAGCGGAAAACCGGTCGGGATCTTCCGAACCCACGAATGGGCTCCGCGTGTCCTCATCGCCAATTCCAATCTGGTGGGTGACTGGGCGAACTGGCCAGAATTCCGGCGCCTGGAGGCCGAAGGCCTGATGATGTACGGGCAGATGACCGCCGGTTCCTGGATCTATATCGCCACCCAGGGCATCCTGCAGGGCACCTACGAGACCTTCTACGCCGTGGCCCGAAAACTGCACGAAGCCGGCCGGCTGACCGAACCGTCCTTGGCCGGCACCCTGACACTCACCGGCGGCTGCGGCGGCATGGGCGGCGCTCAGCCTTTGGCGGTCACGCTCAACGGCGGGGTGGCACTGGTCGTCGACGTCGACCGGCACCATCTCGAACGACGGGTCTCGAAACGCTATCTGCACGAGGTCGCGGACGATCTCGACGACGCCGTACGTCGGGTGAATGCGGCGAAGTCCGAACGCCGTCCGTTGTCCGTCGGCCTCCTGGGCAATGCTGCTGATGTCTTCCCCGAGATGCTGAGGCGTCACCGCTCCGGTGAGGTCACCGTCGACATCGTCACCGACCAGACCAGCGCGCACGACCCGCTGTCCTATCTGCCTTCCGAGATCCCCTTCGTCCAGTGGCCCGACGAGGCCCAGGCCGACCCGGAGGTCTTCACGAAGAAGGCCCGCGAGTCCATGGCGGCGCAGGTGCAGGCGATGGTGGAATTCCAGGACGCCGGGGCCGAGGTCTTCGACTACGGCAACTCGATCCGCGACGAGGCCCGGCACGCCGGTTACTCCCGTGCTTTCGAGTTCCCCGGTTTCGTCCCGGCGTACATTCGTCCGCTGTTCTGCGAAGGTCTGGGCCCCTTCCGGTGGGCTGCCTTGTCCGGAGATCCCCAGGACATCGCGGTCACCGATGCCGCGATCAAGGAGCTCTTCCCCGAGAACACCCACCTGCACCAGTGGATCGATGCCGCCGGAGAGTACGTCGAGTTCGAGGGTCTTCCCGCCCGGATCTGCTGGCTGGGTTACGGCGAGCGTCACCTGGCCGGCGTACGGTTCAACGAGCTGGTCCGCGAAGGCAAGGTCAAAGCACCGATCGTGATCGGCCGGGACCACCTCGATTCTGGGTCGGTGGCCTCCCCCTACCGGGAGACCGAAGACATGCTCGACGGTTCCGATGCGATCGCAGACTGGCCGCTGCTCAACGCGCTGACGGCGACCAGCTCCGGTGCCACCTGGGTGTCCATCCATCATGGTGGCGGTGTCGGTATCGGCCGGTCGATCCATGCCGGCCAGGTTGGGGTCGCCGATGGCACCGATCTGGCCGAGGCGAAGCTGAGTCGTCTGCTCACCAACGACCCTGGCATGGGGGTCATCCGGCATGTCGATGCCGGTTATGCACGGGCTGCTGAGGTGGCTCGCGAGCGCGGCGTACGCATCCCGATGCAGGAGTCCTGAGATGTCGGTTCTTCCCGATGCGGAGGTCATCACTGGTATCGGCGAGTTGTGGACGGTTGACGACCGACAGGGTGAGGACCCTCGGTTGGGTTACGGCTGTGGCGTCCTGGCTGATGCAGCTGTCGTGGTCGAGGGTGGGGTGATCGTCTGGGTCGGCCCGTCGAAGCAGGCTCCGGCTGCGGATCGGTGCACCGATGTCGACGGACGGGCGGTTCTTCCGGGCTGGGTCGACTCGCACTCGCACCTGGTGTTCGCCGGGGACCGCTCAGCAGAGTTCGCGGCACGGATGGCCGGCCAGTCGTATGCGGCCGGGGGGATCGGGGTGACCACTACGGCGACCCGGGAGGCCTCCGATGAGGAGCTGCGGGCGTTGATCGCGGGCCGGGTCCGTGACGCGGTGCGCGGCGGGACGACCTATCTGGAGACGAAGACCGGTTACGGTCTGTCGGTGGAGCAGGAGGCCCGGTCGGCACGGTTGGCGGCTGAGGCGGTGGACGAGGTCACTTTCCTGGGTGCTCATCTGGTGCCGGGTGAGTTCTCCGGCGGCGGGCCGGGCCGTGACCGGGCGGACTATGTCGACCTGGTGTGCGGTCCGATGTTGGAGGCTGTCCGTGGCCTGGCGTCCTGGGCCGATGTCTTCTGCGAGGAAGGAGCTTTCGACGTCGAGGAATCCCGTCGGATTCTGTTGGCCTGCCGGGACGTCGGGCTGGGGTTGCGGGTGCACGGCAACCAGCTCGGGCGGAGCGGAGGAGTCGCGATGGCGGTGGAGGTCGGTGCCGCCAGTGTCGACCACTGCAACTTCCTGTCCACGCAGGATCTCGATGATTTGGCGCAGTCCGACACCGTGGCAACCGTGCTGCCTGCCTGTGATCTGTCGACGAGGGCTCCGCTGGCTCCCGCGCGGGCGTTGTTGGACGCCGGGGCCGTGGTGGCTTTGGCTTCCAATTGCAATCCGGGAACCAGTTACACGACGTCGATGAACTTCTGTGTCGCCACGGCAGTTCTGCAGATGAACCTGTCGGTGGCCGAGGCGGTGCGGGCGGCGACCTCGGGTGGTGCTCGTGCGCTGCGGCGGGATGCGGACCTCCCGTCGTCCAACGGGATCGACGGGGAGTGCGGCGTCGAATTCTTTACAGGCGCACGGGCTCCGGTGGGCTCGGTGCGGGTCGGGGCGCGGGCGGATCTGCAGGTGTTGGCTGCGCCGTCGGCTACCCATCTGGCGTATCGGCCGGGGATGCCGTTGACCTGGGCTGTGTGGCGGGAAGGTTGCCGGGTCGTCTGACGTCGACCATCGAAAGGCTCTCTCGGTGAGGCCTCCTGGCCCGGTGTTGTTCATATGACATTGGGCCGGGCGACATCCGTAGGTCCACGGGGCGGCTTTGGGTGGTCAGCAGGGGGTCGGCGGGCTGCGCGTCCGCCGGTTCTCGTCGCCTGCCACCGCCACTCGAAAGCGAGCCGCCCCGTGTCCCCGATGCCCTCCTCACAGCGGAGTCTCTTGTCCGTCGTTGGCCACCCCGGTGGTCGCAGCGCTATGACCTGTCATTACCGGTGCGGTAACGCCTGTGCTCAGGAGGCACCCAATGCCGAGGGCGGTCAGCATTTCGGGCTGGTCGCGGCGCAGGCGGTCAGTCGTCGCGGTTTCTTGCGGCTGGGTGGAACGACCGCAGTGGTCGGGTTGTTGGCGGCGTCCGGTTCCCGGGTTCCGGTCGCTGCGGCCGCTGAGGAAACCGACCGGGGACTGGTCGATGCCCTGTCCGGTGGGGCTGTTTTCGATTTCCGGGGGATCGCCCCGGTGCCGGCGACGACGGACATGGTCGTGGTGCCGCCGGGGTTCACCTGGGCTCCGCTCATCCGGTGGGGAGACCCGATCCTGCGTGGGGCGCCGGCTTTCGATTTCGACCGGCAGAGCGTTCGGGCCCAGGAACGACAGTTCGGGTACAACAACGATTTCACGGCACTTATCCGGGAGAGCGATCTGCGCGGGCTGCTGGTGTGCAATCACGAGTACACCAACGACGAGTTGATGTTCCGCAGGATCAAGAGCAGTAAGGACCTCAGTGTCGAGCAGATCCGTGTCGTGATGGCGGCGCACGGCATGTCCGTCGTCGAGGTGGCTCGGAAGAATGTGCGTTCTCCGTGGCGGTATCTGCCGACCGGTCGGCGCAATCGTCGGATCACCGCGAGCACGCCGTTCGCGGTGACGGGGCCTGCGTCCGGGTCGGCGCTGCTGCGTACCTCGGCCGACCCGCAGGGGCGTCGCATCCTGGGAACCTTGAACAACTGTTCCGGCGGGGTCACTCCATGGGGGACGGTGCTGTCCGGGGAGGAGAACTTCAACCAGTACTTCAAGGCGGACGCAGTCCCTCCTGCTCGGCGGGCCATGCTGAAGCGGTACGGCATCGACAGCGGAGGACGGGGGTGGGAACGCGCCGACCGGCGGTTCGACCTGGTGCAGGAGCCGCAGGAGGCGAATCGTTTCGGGTGGGTGGTGGAGGTCGACCCGTACGATCCGACTGCTGTCCCACGCAAACACACTGCTCTAGGACGGTTGAAACATGAGGCGGCCACGGTGGCGGTTGACGACGACGGCACAGTGGCCTGTTACACGGGGGACGACGAACGGTTCGAGTACCTCTACAAGTTCGTTTCACATTTCCCTTATCGGGAGGGCGATTCCGCAGAGGTCAAAGCACACAATGCCCGCATCCTGACCTCGGGGGACCTTTTTGTCGCCGCGTTCACCGCTGCGGAGGACGTGGACATGCCGCATGCCGGGGTCGGCACCTGGTTGCCCCTGGTGAAAGACGGACGGTCGGCGGTGCCGGGGATGTCCTTGGACGAGGTCCTGGTCTTCACCAGAGCGGCTGCGGACAAGGTGGGAGCCACGAAGATGGACCGGCCCGAGGACGTGGAGACCAACCCGGTGAACGGCAAGGTCTACATGGTCTGCACCAACAACACGAAACGTCGGCCTGGGCAGGTCGATCCGGCGAACCCTCGCCCGGCGAACAAGCACGGGCACATCATCGAAATCACGCCGGACAGCTCCCGTCATGCCTCAGACGGCTTCACCTGGGATCTGGTCCTGGTCGCCGGAGACCCCTCCGACCCGGACACCTACTTCGCCGGGATGTCCCCCTCGGATGTGACACCGATCTCCTGCCCCGACAACATCACCTTCGACTCGGCCGGCCATCTGTGGATCGCGACGGACGGGCAACCCGGCACGTTGAACCACTGCGATGGCCTCTACATGATGACGGTGGACGGCCCGGAACGTGGCAAGCTGCGCCGCTTCCTCACCGTCCCGGTCGGAGCGGAGACCTGCGGCCCGGTGGTCAGCTGGGACGACCGGACCGTGATCGTGGCCGTACAGCATCCGGGCGAGGTCGACGGTGCTTCTCCTGATCGTCCGGCCAGCACCTTCCCTTACGACGGGCCACGTCAGCCCCGTCCCTCGGTGATCCAGGTCCACCGGACGTAAGGCGACTCCCGCCCCGCGAGGGCTCCCCCGCCGACGTAGATGACATGTCAGAGCACTCCACTGCCGCAGCTACCATGGATTTGAACGCCTGCTCAAGTGGAGGGTCGCATGGAATACCCCAGCTCTGACCCCGACATCGAGTACCCGGATCTTCGCCTGGACCAGTTCGTGCTCGCTGCCCTGGCCGAGCACGAGGCAGACCGGGCCGCTCTGATCGACGGAGTGACCGGCCGGAGCCTCACCTACGGGGAGCTGATCGCTCAGGTCCATCGGGCTGCTGCCGGATTCGCTCGGCTCGGTATCGGCTCCGGCGACGTGGTGGCCGTCCATCTGCCGAACTGTCCGGAGTTCGCGGTTCTTCTCCTGGCGATCTCGGCGGTAGGCGCGACGACGAGCCCGGTGTCGACCTCGTCGGTGGCCGAGGAGGTCATCGGCCACGTCGAGACATCAGGGGCCACGATGCTGGTCGCGCACGCATCCTTGTGGCCTGCAGCAGGTCCCTGCGCCTCGTCGATGGCGGTGGCCGGTTCCCCGGTGGTGGTCGTCGCCATGGACGAGCTGTCGCGTCCTGTCCACGACGGATTCACCTCCTACACGGACTTCTTGGCCTCCTCCCCCGAAGGCATGGAGATCGATCCGACCGCCCCTGATCTCGATCTGGCCACCCACCCGGTGTGTCTTCCGTTCTCCAGCGGAACGACGGGATTGCCCAAACCGGTGATGCTCAGCCATCGGGCGGTCACGGCGAATGTTCTACAGTTCAACGCCGCTGTCCATTTTCCCGGCCCGCAGAAGACCTTGGCCTTCCTTCCCTTCAGCCACGTCTACGCCCTGTCAGCCACCTTGCTCGGTGGGCTCGTCCGCGGGGACACCCTGGTCACGATGCCGTCGTTCCAGATCTGCGAGGCCCTGCGGCTGCTCCGTGAGGAAGAGATCACGCTCGTCTTCGTCGTCCCACCGGTGGCCACACTCCTGGCGACCCACCCTCAGGTCGTCCCCAGCGACCTTTCCACCGTGACCACGATGATCTGTGGCGCTGCCGCTCTCGACCCGTCGGTGGCCCGGGCGATAACGGCCCGTCTTGGAGTGGAAGTTCTTCAGGGGTACGGCCTTTCGGAGATGGCCCCGGTCACGCACGTGATGCGTCGCGGAGCCGACATGCCGGTCGAGTCGGTCGGCACCGCGCTATCCGGCATCCGTTTCCGGGTCGTGGACCCCGAGACCGGTGCGGATGTCCGCCCACCTATCCAGGACACCGTTGCCGGCCCTGGCGAGCTCCTGATCACCGGCCCCAATGCGATGGTCGGTTATCTGGGTGACCCTGCTGCCACCGCTGAGATGATCGACGACGAGGGGTGGGTGCACACCGGTGATCTGGTGACCGTCGACGCCCAGGGATGTCTGTGGGTCGTCGACCGGATGAAAGAGGTCCTGAAGAACCGCGGGTACCAGGTATCGCCCACGCAGCTGGAACAGCTGCTCCACGAATATCCCGGCGTCCGCGATGTCGCGGTCACCGGTGTCCGGGGCGATGACATCGACGACGAGCGTCCGTTCGCGCTGATCGTGCGCCATGTCGGAGCCGGCGTCGGACCCAGCGAAGAAGGCCTGCTGTGTTATGTCGCTGACCGCACCGCAGCGCACCGGCATCTGGCCGGGGTGGCCTTCGTCGAACAGATTCCCCGCTCGTCATCGGGCAAGATCCTGCGCCGTCGACTTCCGGACCTTCTCCCCGAAGGTGTCGCCGCTGCCCGGTGACGCTCTGTGCTCCCCCGCCCGTCGAGGAAGCCCGAACAGCCCGTCGCATCATCATCTGCCGATACGCGCCTGACCTGCTACGGCAATTCCGGCGTAGCGGGTCGGCGAACTCGTCAGCAGCAGGATCTGGACGTCATCGGCCAGACCGAATGCCGCCACGACCCTGCGTAGCCGTTCCGGATCGGAATAGCCCAGTGCATCGTCGATGACGACGGGTACCCCTTGGTCCCGATCAACCAGGGTGGAGACCGCCAAACGGGTGAGGATCGCCAATTGTTCCTTCGCCCCGGTGGACAGGCATTCGAAGGGCACCCGCTGTCCGTCGACGACACGGGCCACCACCCGTAGCGATTCGTCGACCTCGAGTTCGAGACCAGGTCCGAAGACCACCGCGCCGAAATGGCGCAAGGCCTCGGCGAAGGGCCTGGCATAGGCGCGCTGGGCGTTCTGGCGGTGTGTCTGCAAAGTCTCGTGTAGATGTCGGGCCGCCTCGGCCCGGCGGGTGACCGAGGTGAGTCTGCGCTCAGCCTGTTCGAGCTCGCTTTCCGCCTTCTCCAAGGCGTCGTAGCGTCCTTGGCGCCCGGCCTGTTCCAGGCGTGCTTCGACGCGGACCAGGTCCTCCCGCAGGCTTGTTGCGTGCCGTTCCACCCCGGCCAGGGCCTCCCGCCCGGAGTCGCGTAGTCGCCGGTTGCTGTCTGCGTCCAGTTCCGTGAGTTTCTGCTCCAGCTGTCGGCTCCGGTCGCTGCTGCGCTGCCGCACGTCTTCAGCCTGTTCAACCGCTCGAGCGAGCTCGTCGTCCTGGACCTGTTCACGTGCCGTGCCCAATCGCGCTTCGGCAGCCGTCAGCTCCTGATGCGCGGCTCCGAGCAGCGAATCCGCACGGGCGTGACGATCCCGAAGGTCGGAGGCCTCCTCCTGGGCAGCTTTCAGCTGTACCTCGTGCAAGTTCAGCTGTTCTTCGACCTCGGCAAGTTCTGCCCGTAGTGCGGCTAGGTCCGTGGGTTCTTCGGTATCGGCGTCGATGAGATCGGTCTCGTCCTGGTTGCTCGGCTCGTGTTCAGCCAGGGCGGCCAGGCGTCCTTCGGCTTCGACGAGACGATCACGTAGATCGGCGACGCTCTTGCCCTCGAGGAGGTCCTCGAGTCGTTCTCGGGCCCGGGCCAGGGTGTTCGAGGCCTCGCCGTGCCGCCGACAGGAATCACGAGCTGCTTCGAGGGTGTGAACACCCACCCGGTCCAAGGCTCGTTGCAGTGCGCTTTCGGCCGCGGCCACCGCATCAGCGCGTTCCTGTGCCGCGCTTTCGGGTGTCCAGCGGAGTCGGAGCTGTCCGGGGATCTCGACGATGAGTTCTTGGTCGACGGTGAGCACGACTTCTTCGTCGCGGTCGAGCCGATGGGAGGTGGTTCCGGCCATGACCTCCTGGCCGTCTGCTGAAGCGGTCACGATGAGATGTGCACTGTCGGCGTCGCGTCGAGCCCGAGCGAGGCCGAGCTGGACCGCGCATTGTTCGACCTCCTGCAGGGCCTCCTCGTCGACCCGGCATTCGGCGAGTTCTCTGGCCGCGCCCAATCTGACCCGGTCGGCGTCTTCGGCTCGCGTGACCGCATTCGTCAAAGCAAGGACGTCCTCCGAGGCGCGGTTGTATTCGTGGGTACGCACGATGCTGTCCAGGGTCCGCGTCAGATCACGTACGCGTTGGGTGAGCTCGGTTTTCCTCCGTTGTCCTTCCGCCTGACGTTCTTGTGACTGCGCCAGCTCTTCTCCCAGCTCGCGTAGAACTTGCTCCTGCTCCTCGTAGGTCGATCGTCGTTGGGCCACCTCGGCGAGTAGCGCGTCACGGTCCTGGAGGCGTTCTCGGGCGTGGCGGCATTCTCGAGCCGCCTCATCGACACGCGCAGCGGCCTCGACGAATTCTTCTTCGACGGAAGCGATCTCGACCCAAACCTGCTCGCTGGAATCGAGTTCGTCCCGGGCTGCCTGCCACCGGGCCGTGGTCTCCTCGATCTCTCGTGCGATCCGTTCGTGGTGCGCGACGTCCTCTTCCACCTCCCGCACGGCGTCTGCTGCAGCGCTCCTGATATCGCGGGCCTGTTCGATCTTCCGCTGTTCACGGGCTAGTTCACCGGTGGGTCGGGCCTTCTCCGGAGTGAAGTAACGGGCGTACTCGGCTGCCACGGCCGAGACAAGAGTATCTGCGTCTCCGCCTGTCTCGGTGGTCGTTCCTGATGCCCGGTCCAATGCTGCGGTCAGCGCAGCGCTACCGGTGAGATCAAGCTGATCAGGCACGCTTCCTTGCATGAAGCGCAAGGCCTTCCACAACGCCATGTCCGTGGTCTCGGCAAGGATCTGCTGCACCCGCTCGTGAGCTTCCTGCCCAGTGAGATGCTCGGTGCGGGGGCTGATCACCTGCAGTTCGGTCGCGGCCCGTTTGAACCATTGTTTGCGGTAGACGAAGCGGTACTCCCCTGCGCTGAATTCTGCTTCGATCGTGGTGGGAACGTCCTGGCCGATCGGCCGAACCGCACGAACCTTCGCCTTCGCGCTGCTGTCCTTCTCGTCGAGCAGAAGGTCGATCGCTTCGACAAGGGTCGATTTCCCGGCTTCGTTGGCGCCGGTCAACAGGTAACACCCGTTGTCCGGGAAGGCCAGGGGCTCCGGGTCCTGAAGCCCCCTGAGATGGGAGACCTTCAGCCGGTGGATCCTCATCGTTCCCCTGCCTTGGCGAGTCGGTAGAGCAGCGCGAGGGCGTCTCCGGCCACAGCTGCCTCTGCGCCTTGGGTCTCGGCCTGCGCAGCCAGCTCGTTGACGGCTGCGGTGACAAAACCTCCGACTCCGATGTCGGTGAGTTCGGTACCGTCGACGTAGACCGCGAGGTGAGCGTGCCTTTCCCAGGCGTAGCAGCCGGCGAGCCTGTCGGTGTGACGTGCCAGCAGATCCTGGAGACGAGCATGCTCGGAGAGGCTCAAGGTGCCGGTCAGTGCATATCTGACGACGGTTCGGTCGGCGTCGGGCAGGCCCGAGAGCTCACTGTCCAGGTCGTCCAGGTCGTCACTTCCGTTGACCTCACGGGCTAGATCTTGGAAAGCCCATCGACCCACGTGGATCTCCTCGACCTGGCCCGTTCCTTGAGGGGAAAGCTCGACCAGAAGCACGTCGCCGGGGAGCTGCTCGCGGAAGTCGGTCACTTCCGGTGTCCCGCTGTAATGAACCATGCCGGTCGCGCCCACGGAGAGCCGGGAGTGGCGGTCGCCCAGAGCCACATAGTGGATGCTGCCCTCGGACAGCGCCTGTTCGAGGGCAGCGAGTCTGATCGCGGAGACATCACGTCGATCCGGGTTGATCGCATCGACCTGACCGTGCGCTACCAGGATCCGTCGGACACCGTCGGGCTGGGCGGCCTCCAGCGCCTTGGTGGTGGGGTCGCTGATAGGGGCATTCGAGGTCAAGGGCGCGGCGAGCAGCTCCACCCCAGGCGCGACCGGGTACGGTCCGACGTGGTCAAGGACATGCACGTGTTCCGGGCGTTCTCGGAGGAAGATCTCGGAGCGGTATATCGTGGCCGCGTTATGGGCGTCGTGATTTCCCGGAAGCAGGTAGACCGGGACCTCGATAGTGCGTAGCGCGTCCAGAGACCGCCGTAGGGTCTGGGAAGCAAGGAAGTTGGAGTCGAAAACGTCACCGGCAACGACTACGAAATCGCATCGGTGTTCACGGGCGGTCTGTCCGATACCTCGGACCGCGTCCAGCCGCGCTCCTGCGTATCGTGACTGTGCTTCTCCCTCCAGGAAGTGCCGAGTCATGCCGAGCTGCCAGTCGCTGGTGTGCAGGAAACGTACAGAGCCGGGTTCCATACTCGCGCTCTCCTCACCTCAGGGCACTGCTCGTCAGGCCGGTCTTCTCGCTATGAGGCTAACCGGTCGAATCTCCGTGCAGAGCACGACATTCTCGGCACGGAGGAGGGTGTGATGCTTGCTACGCCGTCGCCTGTCGCCTACCGGCAGTGGCCCCTTCTGCTGTGTGTCGGTGCAGGAGGTGCCTTGGGCACGGCAGCACGGGCGTCGATTGCCCAGACCTTCCCGATGTCTCCTGCCGGTTTTCCGTGGGCCACATTGGGAGTGAACTTATGTGGCGCATTGGCTCTGGGATGGCTCATCGGGTTTCTGTCCGACTTCCCTGACGTCGGCATCCGCCGGGTGCTCCGACTCACTTTCGGTACCGGATTTCTGGGCGGGTTCACCACATACAGCACCTTCGTGGTGGAGAGTCTCCTGCTGGGTGCCGATGCGAGGTGGCTGACGGCGCTGCTGTATGTCGCTGTCACTCTTTCCGGAGGATTAGTCGCTGCCGGAGTCGGGTTCTCAGTACTTCCCCGGGGGCGAGCGGTCGGAGCAGATCACGGAGGACATGAGTCATGATCGTCGCGGTGGCTCTCGCCGGCGGTGCAGGAGCGATAGTTCGCTTCGTGATCGACGGCGTCGTGTCCTCTCGGTCACGCCTAACCGTTCCGGTGGGGACTTTGTGTATCAACGTCACCGGATCAGGTGCGCTCGGCTTTCTCATAGCCTGCTACGGCTGGGGAAGCGGCTCAGCTGGCGAAGAACTACGGCTGTTGCTCGGAGTCGGCTTCCTGGGCGGATACACCACGTTCTCGACTGCTTGTGTGGAGTCGGTGCGATTGGCGGCCGCTGAGCAGAAAAAGAAAGCCCTTTTTCTGGCTCTCGGCTCTTATGCAGCAAGTCTCCTTGCCGCAGCATTAGGATTCGTTGCCGGCGGCATGTGCTAACTGCCGGACAGTGCAGGAAGACGCCCCTGTGCATCTTCCACACCATCCGGCAGTGAGCCGCTCAAGAAGGCGTCTCCCATCGAAGAGCCTTTTTTGAACGTGGTGGTGGCCCGACAGATAAGGCTGCCGAGCCACCACCGTTCACATTATGTGAAGACTTAGAGTCAGCCCACGCGTCCGTAGCTGACGTTGTTGCTCCAGATCTTGTGGAGACCCGTGCTCTGGCCAGCGGTGGGTGCGTCGTACATCATCCCGTTACCGGCGTAGATTCCCACGTGCCAGGTCCCGAAGAAGACCAGGTCACCGGGCTGCGGGTTGGAGACCGGCGTGGTGGCTGCACGCTGCGCGCCAGAAGTACGAGGGAGGGAGATCCCAGCCTGACGGAAGACGTACTGCACGTAGCCAGAGCAGTCGAATCCGGAAGGAGTGGTTCCGCCCCAGAGGTAAGGGATGCCAGAGAGGCTGGCGGCAACACCAAGGACGCTGCCCTTGGGCGCCGGGTTCATCGCACCCTTGGCCTTGGCTCCGGAGTAGGACTTGACCGCGCCGGAGCGTCCCTTGGACTGGCCCTGAGAGTCGTAAGCGCTCTCCGCGACCTCGGCCTTCGGCTTGGCGCGGTTCGAGAGCGCGACCGAAGCGAAGTTGCTGGAGGCATCGCTGGCTTCATCAGCAGCAGCCATGACCGGGAGGCCGTAGGAAACGGTGGTGTCAACAGCACCACCGGTGAGGACGACAGCCTCAGCAGCTACAGCGTTAGGGGCCGTCGGCGACGCATTCGCAGTGCCTGCCAGAGCCATGCTTCCGGCGGCAGCAACCGTTGCGGTAGCGGCAACAGCAGGACGGGCACCTCGCGCCACGGCGGATGAGAAGGACGAGACCGGGTTGAGACGACCGGGGGCGCGGTGGCGCCCGACAGTGTACTTAGACACGGGGTATAACCTCTCCAGCCGCCTGCGAGGTGAGCTGTCGGGTTCGGGCAGGAGAATGCCCGGTCGCAATCGAAGGGTTTGCGACTTCACCCCAAGGCCTCTTCGAGACCACTATGGGTCCCCCGCTCCTGCCAAGGCGTAGTGACGTGCGAACCCCTCAACGGCTGGCAGGACTCGGCGCTCCGTCGTGAGGGTCACCCCAGGGGTGGGCGACGAGACGAAGTTACAGGGACAGACGCCCGAATGTCACGCTCGGATCACAACACGATCAAGGAACTACCGGAACACTCAGGTTCGTCACGGTATTTTCGCAGCTCATCCCCGGGCCTTGCGAGAATGTGAACTGCGTCACAAGGCGGCTCCGCGGAGCTAAAAAATGGTTCAACGGCCAGCCCTCCGACGCCTTCACTCCCTTATCACCCGCGCCGGAAGATGCCCCCTCGAAGGCACCTTCCCGGAAGGGAGGCCCAGCCCCTACCTGCACTCCGGCCCACGTCCAGGACGTACGTGCGCTCTATATATAACGTCGCTCGGAGGTAACCCTCCGAGCGACGTTATATATAGAGCGCAGGCATCAGCGTGGCCGGGCGGTCACTCCTCGTTCAAGTAGCGCTGAGGAAGTGTCACCCAGATCTGAGCAGCCACATCCCGGGAGATCACGAGATCAGACTCCGCCGAGGAACCGATCCGCCACCCCTCGTCCGTCCAGGAGACGCGTACGTGCGCCTCGGGGACCACACCAACATCCTGGAGCATCCCCAGGATCTCGGCGTCGTCCTGCAAGGCCTCACCCAAGCGCCGAACCTCGACATGCCCCCCGCGACGATCGTGCAGGCTCGCGAGCGGGACGACAACGGCCCGGACCTCCTTCCCCGGCTCGACCCCCAACTCGTCCAACCCAGGGATCGGATTTCCGTAGGGGCTCTGAGTACTGCTGTCGAGCAGCGCCAAGATCTTGCGCTCGACCCGGTCACTCATGACATGTTCCCAGCGGCAGGCTTCCGCATGGACGTACTCGTACTCCAGCCCGATGACGTCCACCAACAGCCGCTCCGCGAGCCGATGCTTTCGCATGACCCTCGTTGCGCGACGCCGCCCCTCCTCCGAGAGCAACAAACTCCGGTCCGGCTGCACGGCCAGCAGGCCGTCACGCTCCATGCGCGCCACCGTCTGTGAAACCGTCGGGCCGGAGTGCCCCAGACGGTCCACGATGCGGGCACGAAGGACAGCCGTCCCCTCTTCCTCTAATTCGAAGATGATCCGCAGATACATCTCCGTGGTGTCGATCAGCTCGGTCACCCTGCCATCCTCTCAGGTTGGGCGGCCGATTCCGACCTCATGTTCATTTCCCGGCGCCCGGACCGGTCGTGGCGTCACCACCGGTCGTGAAGTCTCAACCCTGTCTGGGATACAACAGAACCCGTTCTCGAGCCTACAGAGGGCGGATTGACCTTCCACACCCTGGGAAAATGCAGCTCATGGCACCGAAAAGGCTGAGCCACACCCGTTTTGGGCAAAGACTTGATTCGTCTTTCTTGCCTGTTTTAGATTTCAATCACACCGCTTGGTCGTGGCCTAGGACCCCCGAGCTGGGTCACGACCAACGGTGGCGGCGCTGGCGCACCCCCTGGCAGCCAGCGCCCGGACCGGATCACACCTGGCACCGGTCCACGAAGGGCCGGGTCCTCCACTGGACCCGGCCCTTCGTCTTGCCCCAGCCCCTCACCACACCGGCATCTCCCGACAGAGTGCTCCCTCCTCGGCGCGACGCATCTCATCACAACCTGAGCACAGCCCCCGGAGGCCCGGTCCCCCATCAGGAAGAATGGCCTCCATGGTCACCCTTCCAGAGACCCCGCCCGCCTTCACCACGGCGATCGCCGAAGCCGACCACAACTCGGGATGCCTGCGCTACCGCGGCGTCGACATCCGTGAACTCGTCGACAAAGTCACCTTCGGCGAGGTCTGGGGGCTGCTCGTCAGCGGGAACTTCGGAGCAGGTCTTCCGCCTGCTGAACAGTTCCCCTTGCCGGTACGGACCGGAGATGTCCGAGTGGACGTCCAGAGCGCACTGGCCCAACTCGCCCCGATCTGGGGCTTCCGCCCACTGCACGACATCGACATCGACCAAGCCCGAGAGCAACTCGGACGCGCTTCCACGATGGCCATGTCCTTCATCGCCCAATCTGCCCGAGGCGCAAATGTCCCCGTCGTCCCAGAACACCAGATCGGCAAGGCCGAAACAGTCGTAGGACGCTTCATGACCCGATGGCGCGGGGAGCCGGATCCCCGCCACGTGGCAGCTCTCGACGGTTACTTCACCGTCGCAGCCGAACACGGGCTCAACCCCTCGACCATGACCGCCCGGCTCATCGCCTCCACCGGAGCCGACGTCGCAGCCTGCCTCTCAGGCGCGGTCGGCGCCATCAGCGGTCCCCTCCACGGCGGAGCACCCTCCCGCGCGCTCCGCATGATCCTGGAAGCCGAAGCACATGGCGACCCCCAGGCCTACGTACGAAGGCTCCTCGATCGGGGAATCAGGCTGATGGGATTCGGACACCGTGTCTACGGCGGGGAGGACCCTCGGGCCACCGCCATCCGCGAGCTCGCCCGCCGTTTCAAGGCACCGCTGTTCGAGGTCGCCTCTCAACTCGAAGCTGCTGCGCTGGATGTCCTCGCAGAACGTCACCCCGGCCAAGGCATCGGGGTCAACATGGAGTACTGGGTCGCCGTCCTCCTCCATGGCGCTGAGGTACCGCCACGCCTGTTCACCCCCATGTTCGCCTGTGCCCGTTCAGCCGGATGGTCCGCCCACGTCCTGGAGCAGAAGGCCCTGGAACGTCCGATTCGACCGATAGCCCACTATGCAGGCCCGTCCCCCCGCTCCGCAGAGGCAGTTCCCGGCTGGGACACGCTTCCACCCGCGCATCGTTTCGACCGTTGACCGGAGAAGGACGACCCACTCCGGCGCTCTGCGCTCACGATCAGGAGAGGATGGCGAGGTGAACGAGGGCACCCACATCAGCATCCCCGGGCATCTCTTGCCCCAGGACGGACGGTTCGGCTGCGGCCCCTCCTTGGTCCCTGCCGAACACGTCCGTGAGCTGACCTCCTCCCGCCTACTGGGAACATCCCATCGTCAGCCCCCGGTACTCGACCTGGTCAAAGAATTGCGTCACGGATTGGGCGAGCTATTCGGGCTACCCGCCGGATACCTGGTCGCACTCGGCAATGGCGGCACCACGAGTTTCTGGGATGCCGCCGCCTTCTCCCTGGTTCGCCGCCAGGCCCGCCACGGCGTCTTCGGGGAGTTCTCCGCAAAGTTCGCCGCGGTGACCGGAGGGGCGCCTTTTCTCTCCGCTCCCGTGATCGACAGCGCTGCACCCGGCTCAGTCGCACTCCCCCAGGCCGACGGAGTCTGTGACGTCCTGGCCTGGCCACAGAACGAAACCTCCACCGGAGCCTCGGCTCCGGTGATCCGACCACCCGGGCTCGACGAAGAGACCCTCGTCCTCGTGGATGCCACCAGTGCAGCGGGCGGGCTGGACGTCGACCTCTCGCAGACAGACGCGTACTACTTCGCACCGCAAAAGAATTTCGCTGCCGACGGCGGTCTGTGGTTCGCCGTCCTCTCCCCCCGTGCCCTGGACCGGATCGCCCAGATCGAGGCCTCCACCGAGCGCTGGATACCAGCTTCACTGCGTCTGGCCACCGCAGTAGAACTCTCTGCACAGAACCAGACCCTCAACACCCCTGCCCTGACGACCCTGCTGCTCATGAACGCACAGATCCGTAGCCTTCTCCAGCGTGGCGGCCTGCTCTGGGCCGTCAACCGCACTGCGGAGAACGCCCGCCGGCTGTACAGCTGGGTGGAGCAGACCTCGTACACCACCTGTTTCGTCACGAGACCGGAGCACCGGAGCCAGGTCGTCGCCACCGTCGACCTCGACCCAGCGGTCGATGCGGCCACGGTGAGCGCGGTACTGCGCCGCCACGGCGTCGTCGACACCGAGCCCTATCGCAAGCTCGGTCGCAATCAGCTACGCGTCGCGCTCTTCCCGTCGATCGAGCCTGACGACATCAGTGCGCTGACCTGCTGCATCGACCATGTGGTCAGCGAACTGAGCTGAAAGGTCGGGACAAGGAGCAGCCGTCGTTCACCGAGGAAGGGCCGGGCCGATCACCGCAACGGCCAACAAACCGGCCAAAGCCAGCCACACAATCACTCGTCGGGTTGAAGGGCTCATGACCTGCACCCATCCTCATCATGTTCGCAGCGCTTCAGCGCCGAAGTCCTGTCATTTCAGAGCGAACCCTAGCCGCGATGCCACCGGAACGACATCACGCTCTCAGAGCAAGGGACTGAAGACCCGGGCTCACGAATCTGGCTGAGCAGACTCACAGAGAGGCGACGCGACCGAGAATACGGGCCAGCTCAGGAACCAACGCTATGTCCTTCTCGTCGAGCTGACGCAGCCGCGAAGTCATCCACAGGTCACGACGATGACGTGCCTCGTCCAGCAGGGCCTGACCCGCATCGGTCAACCCCACCAACACAATGCGTCGATCCGTCGGATGCTGTGTGCGATGCACATAACCCTCGCCCACGAGCTTCTTCACCGTGCGGGTCATGCTGGGTGCGCTCACCCGCTCCAGTTCGGCGATCTCACTTGGAGGAAGGTCGCCCTCCTCCAGCCGGGCAAGAACAGCGAAATGGTGAGGTGCCACTGAACCAGCCTGAGCTTCGTACCGCACCCGACGTGCTATCTGCTGACAAGCCAGGCGGAGCTCAAGCCCTTGTCTGGCCAAACCGTCGAGTTCACCGGCTCGTGACTCGTCATGCAGGATCTCCGCCATCGGTTCCAGGTGGAGGTCATCGACGTCCACCTCCGGCAGGGAGTCGTCCTTGCGTGATAACGGCATCGTTTTCCTCGTCTCAGCAGGACGATCAGCTCTCAATACACCAGAGTAGTCCGGTTCGCGGCGCAATGGACGCCTGCTCCGTACATTCGTCCGGGAGACCAATGACTCCGGCAGGATGCTGTCCCGCCACCTTCAGAGTTCTTCAGACCCGTTCTTCGGTGAGTGCATCCCAGAGCATCTCATCGGCCAGAGGGCGACTCACCGGAACAGGGTGGCCGGCCACGACGTCCGTCTCGCTATGAGCGCCACAACCGTGGTCAAGGCTCACCACGCGACCATCGCTCGGCGACCAGGCATTCGCGCACACCCCGAAGACCGCCCGCATCGTCCCTGCCATGGGCAGGTAGTACCCGCAGCTGGAACATTTCTCAGGGGCTTTCTCCGCCACGGATGCGTACGGACCGTGATCTCCGTCATACCAACGCTGCGCCGCTGCTTCCCGCCCCTCCGCGGAAAGCACTCGGCGCCGACCCAATCCCAGCTCGTGGAAAGCCGTCCGGTCGACGTCCTCTTCCCCCGTGGCTTCAAACCCCTGCTCGAGATGCTGGTCTTCCTCGATGTACGGAAGTTCGTCACCGACCCCGAGATCACCCGGCTCGAGACGCTGGGCATAAGGGATCCAGTCCGGAGCCAGCAGAGCTTCCTCCCCCGGGACAAGATGGGTCTCACAGATCGTGACATGACGGCTACGAGCGATCCGAGCCACCGTGACCGCCCAGGCCCACCCGCGATAGGCCGGAGCAGTACAGACGAAGAGGTGAGTGGCCAGACGCTCCGAATCCATACGCATACCCAGGTGGTCCCCCACGGTCCCGGGATCGGCCATATCGGACGCCGCCGACCTCGCCTGGTCCACCGCAGAGGCCAGGATCGTGTCATGCCTGACGGCCACAGCTCTCACGCTCCATCCAGATGCGTGGCCACGGCTCGCAGCACGGCAGCCACCTTCTGAGCTTCCTTACGATCCGGGTGATGTCCGCGGCGGAAGCCATTGCTCATCCGATCCAGCATCTTGATCAGGTCTTCCGTGATGACCGTCATTTCCTCGGCCGAGCGCCGGTGCTTGGCGTGCTGTGCCGCGGCCACCGACGGAGCCGGGTCGAGCACGCGAACCTGCATCGCCTGAGTGCCCCGTTTTCCGGCAGCGATGCTGTATTCCAGACGCATCCCTGCCTTCAGGCCTGTCACGCCACTTGGTAGAGACTTCGCTGGGACGAAAACGTCATCACCGCCGTCGTCGCAGGACACGAAGCCGAAGCCCTTCTGCTCGTCGAAGAACTTCACCTTGCCAGTAGGCACTTTATGAATCACACCTTCACAGGAGCTCGCGAAAACCGACCGCTGATGCGAGCGGACACCTCCAGGCTAGCCCGTACCGCTGCCCTGACCGAACAGGATTCACCAGACATCCTTCTCCGGTCCGCAGGCAGACACCCCCTCGGGTGGCACAAAACGGGAAGACCACCCGTCCCCAGCACGGAAGAAGCCCCATATCCGGCATTCAAGCGGAGGAAAACCGCCCTCCCTGTGACCGAGAAAACCATGGAAAGCCGCGCGGCCCGTCCACTCTACGGACAGAGGCAGAAAACACATCACGGAGCAAGAACGGAGCCCAGCACAAAGCACCGTCTAGCCGAAGAGAGACATATTTCTACCGAAAAGGTTGATGGGCAAGACAACTCCTGGCAGCAGAAGTATCAGCCTCACTACCCTGAAGTACATGGTGTCCATCGCCTCTATCGCTATCGACTGCTACGACGCCCAAAACCTCGCCGAGTTCTGGAGCGCGGTGCTACACGCTGACGTCCTCCACGACGCAGACGAATACGTCGTTCTCGACTACTCCCCCCGGCTGTCCTTCCAGAACGTACCCGAGCCGACCCCCGGAAAGAATCGCGTGCACATCGACATCGAGAGCGAAGACCTCGCCTCCGACACCGAACGCATCATCGCCCTCGGCGCCACGATGATCGAGCAGGTCCGGATGAACGGCGGCCGGTGGAACGTCCTCGCCGACCCAGAAGGCAACCACTTCTGCCTCGCCGGGCCTTTCGACCACGAACATCCCTGACCACCGGCCGCCGAACTCGCCCCTTCCCTCAGCTCAGGGCACCGTCAGCTCAACGGCAACCGCCAGATGATCCGTTCGAGGGATCCGCAACACCTGGGCGTCACGCACCCCCAGCCCGCGCGAGAGAACATGATCGATCTGCGCGAACGCCGGAATCAGATGATGCACCGGCCACGTCGGCTCCCACGCCTGCCCTGTGACCCGAAGAGCGTCGTCGAAGCCCTCGGCCACCTCCCGGAAAGCAGGATGTGCCCAACTGGAATTGAAATCACCGACCATGACCACCGCGCCCTGCTGACCGCGCTGCCACTGCGCCAGCCCAGCCAGATCGGCGCGCCATTGCGGAAGCTTCGTCGCCGAACTCGGTGAACGCGGATGAATTCCCCGGAGCGTCACCGGCCGGCCTCCGACATCAAGACGTACTACAGGCTGCTGCGGTTTGCTGTGATCGGTGTTGTCCGCATCCAATACTTTCATCGGAAAGCGGGAGAACACGATGGTCCCACCGGCACCGCCCAAAGTTGGGCCTGAGTCATGCGGAAGGCGAACCTTCAAAGCCTGACGCGCATGAGGAACGAACTGGGGACCGGCCTCGGTCAGCACGACCACATCTGTCTGTTTCGACTCCACGAGATGCTTCAGAGCCGTCACATCGATCTGACCGAACTCGGTGTTGGCTGCCAGGATCCGCAAGGGCTTGGCGCCGGTCGACGACGGATCCGCAGCAATATCCCCCGTCAGGGGGAGCACCGTCGGACCCATCGCCGTCGCGTACAGGATCAAGGACAACATGACAGCCGCTGCCGACCGCCAGTACCGCAGACCGGCACAGACCGCCAACACCATCACTGCCAGGGGACCCACCACCGGGTACAAAGGCTGCACCATCGGCACCGGACCGGTCAGATCCCACCACCACACCGTCGAGGCCAGCAGCACCATGGCTGCCGAGATTCCCAACAGCCAGGACCGCACTTTCCTCACCAGATACGCACCCGCTCCGACTCCGGCAGCCACAGGGCGTCGCCCTCACGGACGTCGAAGGCCTCGTAGAACTCGGTGAGATTCCGCACGATGTTCGCCCGGAACTCGCCGGGAGAGTGCGGGTCGATCGACAGCAGACGTTTGGCCTCTTCCGGACGGCACAAGGTCCGCCAGATCCGGGCCCAGCCCATGAAGAAACGCTGATCGCCGGTGAACCCGTCCAGCTCCGGAGCGTCTTCGTCGCCCAGAGAGAGCCGATAGGCCAAGTACGCGACGGTCACTCCACCGAGATCTCCGATGTTCTCCCCGACAGTCAGGGCACCATTCACCTTCTCATCGGGGAGACCGCGCGGGCTGAAGGCGTCGTACTGGGCGATGAGCGCGGTGGCCTTGACGTCAAAAGCCTCCCGGTCTGCTTCCGTCCACCAGTCGATCAGCTGGCCGTGGCCGTCGTATCGGCTGCCCTGATCGTCGAAACCATGCCCGATCTCATGCCCGATGACCGAACCGATCGCCCCGTAGTTGACCGCGTCGTCGGCCTCGGCGTCGAAGAACGGCGGCTGAAGGATCGCAGCAGGGAAGACGATCTCGTTCATCCCCGGGTTGTAGTACGCGTTGACCGTCTGCGCGTTCATGAACCACTCGTCACGATCGATCGGACCACCGAGTTTGGCCCACATACGATCCGTCTCGAACATCTGGGCCCGGCGCACATTCCCCAGCAGGTCATCGCGTTCGATCCGCAGGCCGGTGTAATCACGCCACCGATCGGGAAAACCGATCTTCGGGGTGAACAGGTCCAGCTTCGCCAGAGCTTTCTGCCTGGTCTGCGGTGTCATCCAGTCCAACCGGTTGATGTCATGTCGGTAAGCAGCCACCAGATTGTCCACCAGAACGGTCATCCGCTCCTTGGCCTCTGCCGGGAAATGCCTTTCGACATAGAGACGTCCCGCGTCTTCCCCGAGCAACTGGTCGACCAGGGCAGCGCCTCTCTTCCAACGTGCTCGCTGCTCCGGGACACCTGACAGCGCACGTCCGTAGAAGTCGAAATGCTCGGCCACGACCTCCGCCGGGAGATAAGGAGCATAGGCGTGGAGGACGGAGGCCCTCAGCCAAGAACGCCACACGGTGACAGGCGTCGAAGTCAGCTCGTGCGCCAAGGTCTGAAGATAAGCAGGCTGACGCATCACCAAGGCGCCGAAGGCCTCCTGCGGCGCGCCGGCAGCGGTCAGCCACTGCTCCCACGGCACTCCCGGAGCGTGCTCGACCAGGCCTTTGCTGTCGGTGAGGTTGTAACTCTTCACCGCGTCACGACAAGACACTCGGTCCAGGTGCCCGGCCGCCAGCCTGCTCTCCAGGCCCATGACCTCTGCCGCACGCTGCCGGGCTTCCTGCTCGGCGTCACCAGCCAGGGTGAACAGGCGAGCCAGGTGGGAGACATAACTCTCCCGCAGGTCGGCATAGGACTCTTCCCGGTAGTACGCCTCGTCGGGCAGGCCCAGGCCTGACTGTTCCACATAGACGACATAGCGATCGGGCTGTCCTGCGTCGGTGTTCACGTAGGGCTCCAACGCGCCACCGACCCCCTCGCGCTGCAGGCTGCCGAGGAGAACCATCAATTCTGCGCTGTCCGCAACCGTGTCAACACGTTCCAGAACTGCAGCGACCGTCGAGAGCCCGGCCTCTTCCACGGCACTCTCGTCCAGGAAACTGGCATACAGGTCTTTGGCCAGGTCACCTGGGCGGCGTGAGGCCCCCGATGTGTCCTCCCTCGAAGCGCTCTCTTCCTCCAGGAGCGCCCGCATATTCTCCTCAGCACGATCTCTCAGATCATCGAACGCGCCGAAACGACTTCTGTCGTGAGGAATCTCGGCCGTCGATAGCCAGCCTGCGCTGACATGTCCGTAAAGGTCGTCCTGGGGACGGATCGTCGGTTCCATCGCGGCTCGATCAATTCCTGAACGCATGAAGTCTCCTGTCTGGCGTGTGTGAGCCCACGCTACGTGTTGGTCCTGACAGTCACCGCCCATACCACCACAGCCCGCCCTCCAGCGGAGAAGACCGACATCTTCGACGGCACAGGAGTCCCGGCCGCCCTGCCCCTGTTGAAAACTACAGCGAAAGGGATTCCAGCCGATCTTCCAGGGGACAGCTGCGCACGCCGATGTCGGCCGCGCGTACATCAACCGTCAGATCGGACAAGAGATGTCTACAGAGTTCTCCCGTCAGGGAACTGCACGATCAGGAGGGATGAGTGGTGCCATCGGCCGACTGAGCATTAAGAGCCGCCTCGGTGGCGTCGTCGGAATCGTCCTGTTGATCGCCATCGCTCTCGGCACCTTCGCGGTGGTCTCGCTCGGACGAGTCGCTGCGGCCTCTGCTGAGATCTACGACAAGTCCCTGGTTCCGATCAGCCAGTTGGGCGCGATGCGCGCCGATATGAAGGACGTTCGGATCGGCACCCTGAACTACGTCACCTCGACCGATGCCACGGCCAAGGCCAATCACAAGAAGCGCAAGGAAGCCGCCCAGGCCCAGTTCGAGAAGGATCTCGAGGCCTACCGTCCCAACACCGTCGACACGGCAGCCTTGAAAACACTCGAGGACTCCTGGAAGAGCTACCTCCCAGTGCTCGACCCCCTGATGGCCTACGGCGACAAGATGGACTTCACCGGATACGGCCAGTACCGGGACCAGAATGCGATCGGCCCGTCCGGTGCGGCGGATTCCGCCGTCATGAAACTCGTCGACGCAGAACGCAAGGCAGCGGACGAACGCCGCGCGGAAGCCACCGCAGAATACGAAAAGAGCCGAAACACTCTGATCATCGTACTCATCGTGTCGATCGCCCTGGCCGTCGGCGGAGTCGCCTTGGTCGCCATCTCCATCATCCGTCCGATCGAAACCATGAAGAACACCGTCGACAAGGTCGGGCACGGCGATCTGACCGCCCGCACGAACCTGGACGGAACGGATGAGCTGTCGCAGCTCAGCTCCGGCCTGGACGACATGATCGCAGCCTTGAACAAGACCGTTGCCGGCGTCCGGGAAAATGCCGCTCAGGTGCAAACCACCTCAGGAGTCATCGGCGGTGCCGCTCAGGATCTGCAACGCAGCGCAGACCAGACAGCAGGCACCTTGACCACGGTGTCGGCCTCGGCGGACGAAGTCTCCTCCAACGTCCAGACCGTCGCAGCCGGTACCGAGGAGATGACCGCGTCCATCCGGGAAATCGCCAAGAACGCTCAGGACGCTGCCGGCGTGGCAGCCAGCGCAGTCTCCGTGGCGAGCACGACGAATGCGACCGTCGCCAAACTCGGCGACAGTTCGGCGAAGATCGGGGAAGTGGTCAAAGCCATCACCTCGATCGCGGAGCAGACGAACCTGCTGGCGCTCAACGCCACTATCGAAGCGGCCCGAGCCGGAGAAGCAGGAAAGGGCTTCGCCGTCGTGGCGAACGAGGTCAAGGATCTGGCTCAGGAGACC
Source organism: Austwickia chelonae (assembly GCF_003391095.1). NCBI lineage: Bacteria > Bacillati > Actinomycetota > Actinomycetes > Micrococcales > Dermatophilaceae > Austwickia > Austwickia chelonae. The sequence goes on from NZ_CP031447.1 coordinate 2,405,668, forward strand.
AGCAAGGCCACCGAGGACATCGCACACCGGGTGGAGGCCATCCAGGTCGACACCCAGGCCGCTGTCGCAGCGATCAGCGAGATCTCGGCCATCATCTCCCAGATCAACGACACCCAGGCCACTATCGCCTCGGCCGTGGAGGAACAGACCGCCACCACCAACGAGATGGGACGCAATGTCAACGACGCCGCCAATGGCGCCTCCCGTATCGCCGGTGAGGTCGGGGAGATCTCCGAGACCGCCAATGCGAACCGTGAAGCAGCAAAGGTCACTGCGGGAGCAGCCAATGAGCTCTCAGAACGTGCCTCGGCATTGATGACGATGGTGCAGAACTACTCACTGTGAACCGCACTGCGCGCTTCGGCCCCTGGGTCTTCAGGGTCGAAGCGCGCAGCTTGCATGCCGTGGTCGGTGGAAGGTCAGCTGCTCAGCGCCTGCACTACTCGACTCACCGGCGTCCGTCCGAGGAGATCGGCCATCCACCGGCTCGTCGACACCAGTGGTTCCAGGTCGACACCGGTATGGACGCCCATGCCGTCCAGGGCCCAGACCAGGTCCTCGGTAGCCAGATTCCCGGTGGCGGATCCTGCATAGGGACATCCGCCCAGCCCACCGGCAGAAGCATCGACGGTGGTGATCCCCCAGCGGATCGCTTCCAGCGAGTTCGCCAGTGCCTGACCGTAGGTGTCGTGAAAATGCACGGCAAGACGTTCCGGTCCGATGCCAGCTGCGTACAACGCGTCGAGGAGCCGCACGACATGCCCGGGAGTCGCCACTCCGATGGTGTCCCCCAGGGACAGTTCGTCGACGCCCAGCTCCAGGAAGCGAAGGGCGACCTCGACCACCTGGTTCACCGGCACATCCCCTTCCCAGGGGTCCCCGAAGCACATCGAGACATAGGCCCGCACCCAGGCATCGGCAGCGTCGGCTCTGCGGACGACCGGCCGGAACATCTCGAAGGACTCGTCGACAGATCTGTTGAGGTTCTTCCGGGAGAAGGCCTCGGTCGCACTGCCGAAGACGGAGACGGCGCTCACCCCGAGGTCGAGCGCACGGTCGAGCCCCTTCTCGTTCGGAGTCAGCACGGGACGTCCCCGGCCCAGCCCGTCCTTCCCCAGGAGGACAAGGAGATCGGCGGCATCAGCCAGCTGCGGAACCCAGGAGGCAGGAACGAAGCTGGTGATCTCGACGACTTCCAGCCCTGCCTCGACGAGCCGACGGACGAAGGCGGCCTTCGCTTCGGTCGGAACCGTGCTCTTCTCGTTCTGAAGGCCGTCCCGGGGGCCGACCTCGTAGATCCGGACATGGTCAGGCATCCCTGACAACGGTTCGTGCTGCGGACGGCGCATCGTGGGTTTCTCCTCACGGGGCGAGCTAGCTGACCTCCCTGTCCGAACGCCCTGCGCCCATCATGCCGTCCACTCAGCCAAGATCCTTGGAACATGCACCCCGAGAAGATAACTCGCGACGTACGGCAGTCTCACAGCTAACATCCAGAAAGCCACCGCACACTGGCTGCTGTGAGCAGCACACCTCCTGAAGCCCGACTTCTCGTCGTCGAGGATGAGCCCAATATCCGTGAGCTCCTAGCCACCTCCCTGCGTTTCGCCGGGTTCGAGGTATTCACCGCAGGTGATGGCGCCACTGCCATCACCATCGCCGAGCGAGAACAGCCCGATCTCCTCGTCCTCGACGTGATGCTCCCCGACATGGACGGATTCGACGTCACCCGTCGACTACGCGAGAACGGTCGTCACATGCCGATCGTGTTCGTCACCGCCCGGGACTCGGTGGAGGACAAGGTCAAAGGCCTCACCGTCGGCGGGGACGACTATGTCACCAAACCCTTCAGCTTGGAAGAAGTCGTCGCCCGGATCAGGGCCGTCCTGCGCCGTACCCGCGGAGAAGCCGACGAGGACCAGGTGCTGCGTTTCCACGACCTGGAGCTGAACGAAGACTCCCACGAGGTACGCCGAGGCAAACGAGTCATCGACGTTTCCCCCACCGAGTTCAAACTTCTGCGTTACCTGCTGCTCAACCCCAACCGGGTGCTGTCCAAAGCACAGATCCTCGACCACGTCTGGGACTACGACTTCCGCGGTGAAGCCGGCATCGTCGAGTCCTACATCTCCTACCTGCGACGCAAGATCGACGTGGAAGAACCCCATCTCATCCACACCAGACGCGGAGTGGGTTACGTGTTGCGACTCCCCCCGGAACAGGTTTGAGCCCGCTTGCAGCACTCCCTCGGCTTGCACAGAAGCCGAGGATGTGTGTCGTCCGGAGCCGTGATCGCGCTGTTCGGGCTCTGAAGGCATGGCCACTACGCTGGCGACTCGTCGCCGTCCTGGTCGTGCTCCTGGTGACAGCCCTCTTCCTGACGAATCTCGCGACGCAGCTCCTGCTGCGTTCGTACCTGATGGACCGCACCAGCGACGAGCTCCGCTCGGCCAGTAACTCGGCCGCGTCGAACTCGCTGCCGCAGATCATGGCAACCGGCCATGTCTTCACCCCGGGGCTGCCCACCACCTACACCGTGATCTACATGGACCCGAAGGGCCGCAGCCCCTATCTGCAGCCATCCTCGGACGAACATGTCCTTCCCGATATCCCCCGCCTTCCTCTGGACGACCCCCGAGTCCGCAGCGGTGAGCCCTTCACGACCGACTCGATCAAGGTCGATCCCTCCTCAGGCAACACCCGGACGGACAACCCGCAGTGGCGAGTGGTGGCCGGCCCCTTGTCGGATCGCAGCGGAACCTACGCCGTGGCCACCTCGCTCCGTGGGGTCGACGAGACGATGTCCCGCCTCCACGTGGTCTCCCTGGCCATCGGCCTGCTCGTCGTGGCGATCTGTGTCCACGTCGGATTCCTCGGGGTCAACCGAGCTTTCCGGCCACTACGTCAGATCGAGGACACGGCAGCCGCGATCGCCGACGGAGACCTGACCCAACGCGTTCCTGAACATGCAGCCCAGGACGAGGTCGCCAGCCTCTCCCGTTCGCTGAATACGATGCTTTCCCAGATCGAGAATTCGTTCGCCGTCCGCGAAGCCTCCGAAGACCGGATGAGGCGGTTCGTCACCGACGCCTCTCACGAACTGCGCACCCCTCTGGCCACCGTCCGCGGCTACGCCGAGCTGTACCGGCAAGGCGCCGCTTCCAGCCCTGAGGCGACGGCCGGTGCCATGCGCCGCATCGAGGACGAGGCCACCCGGATGAGCGGACTCGTCGAAGACCTCCTCACCCTGGCCCGGCTCGACAACCGCCGACCGATGACCTTCGACGAGGTCGACCTCACCGTCCTGGTCGGCGACGCCGTCCAGGATGCCAAGGCCCGCGACCCGCAACGGCCCATCCGCCTGGTCGGGCTCGGTGACGGATCGCTCGGTCCCACCATGATCTGCGGCGACGAAGCACGACTCCGCCAAGTCGTGACCAACCTGGTGGCCAATGCCCTTCAACACACACCTTCGGGCTCCCCCGTGGAGGTCGCCGTCGGCACCGTAGGCAGCGACGCCACGGATCTACCCGGTGCAGGGGAAGCCCGCCGTATCTACCGACTCGAGGTCCGGGACCACGGATCTGGTATCGCCGAGGCCGATATCGACCGGGTCTTCCAACGCTTCTTCCGAGGCGATCCCTCTCGAGGGCGCTCTTCCGGTGGAAGTGGCCTCGGTCTGGCCATCGTCATGGCGATCGTCAACGCCCATGGTGGACGCGTCGGCGTGCGAGCCACCTGCGGCGGAGGTGCCACCTTTGTCGTGGAGATCCCCTCGGACTGTCGCCCTCAGGCCAGCGTCACCTCCGGACCTGAAAAGGCCTCGACGCCCAAGGTCAAGGTCTCCGCCTCCAAACTCCGCTGGGCACGGTCCAAACGAGTCCAAGACTCTCCTGTTGTGGCCGCAGCGGCCACGCCCCCCGGCCTTGACGGCCAAGGTAAACACGCTGTAGCCGGGACGGTCTCTCCCTCTACGCCCCCTACAGCCGTCCGTACCGACGACGACCACGAAGGAGTGCGATGAGCCAGCCTGACAACCCCGGAAGCCGGGGCCCCTCTTCGCAGCTCGATACCACCCCCCCTGTCGGCCCGACAAGGACGGACGGAGGCACGCAAGGAGCTGCCCCCGCACCTACAGCTCCGACCTCTGCTGTTTCGCCGTCCCAGGCCACCGTTCCTGGGCAGGTCCTGACTCCACCCGGCGCGCCGATTCCGGGAGCGGCTGCCATGCCACCGCCCGGCGGACCAACTGCCGCGCCCCCCACCAGCGGAGAAGCTTCTTCGGAGAACACCACCTGGGCGACCGGGGACGGTCACGGGCAGGGTTATCCGCCTCCCGCCGGATGGACTGGCCAACAGCCGCCTCCTGGGCAGCAGTGGCTTATGTCTCCCGGCGCCCCGCAACCGACCCCCGAGCCTGCCGGCGTCTCCCAGCAGAGGGCGCGCCGTCTGCTCGAGATCGGTGTCGCCGCCACCTTGGCCGCCGTCCTAGCTTCCGGCGGCACCTGGGCGCTGCTCCGCTCTTCTGCCGGAATTCCTCGCACCGGGGAATCAGCACGTCAAGTGGAGCAGACCGACCCGAACAATCCGAACTGGACGGCCACGGCCAAGGCCGTTACGTCCAGTGTCGTCTCCATCCAAGTCTCGTCCGGCTCCCGCAGCGGCGACGGATCAGGCGTCATCATCGATGACAAGGGCCGTGTCGTCACCAACAACCACGTTGTGATGGCTGGCGGTGAGTCAGCCAAGATCACGGTCGCGTTGGATGACAAACGGGTCTACGCCGCCGAGGTCGTGGGCACCGACCCGGCGACAGACCTCGCGGTGCTACAGATCAACGAGGCGCCCAAGGACCTACGCCCGGTCAGCCTGGGCGATGACACCAAGTTGCGGGTCGGCGATCCGGTAATGGCGGTCGGCAACCCGCTGGGATTGGCTGGTACGGTCACCACCGGCATCGTGAGCGCTTTGAACCGCCCTGTCACCACCCGAGACAAGCCGACGGCGCCCGGCAGCGCCAACCCCGTTCCTGTCGTGACGAATGCCATCCAGACCAGCGCCGCCATCAATCCAGGTAACTCCGGTGGCGCGCTGGTCAACGGCGCTGGTCAACTGGTGGGCATCAACTCCTCCATCGCCTCGTTGTCCCAGAGCTCCGGCAATATCGGTATCGGCTTCGCCATTCCGGTGAACGAAGTGAAGAGCGTGGCGGATCAGCTGATCAACCACGGCAAGGCCCGGCACGCTTTCCTCGGCGTCACTTTGGACGACAAGGTCGTTCCAGATGGCAACGACCAGCGAGCGGCAGCAAAGATCCAGCAGGTCACCCCAGGTTCAGCAGCAGAGAAAGCCTCCATACGTGCGGGCGATGCGGTGGTCGCCGTCGACAGCGAGGTCGTCGATGGCCGGTTGAGCTTGCAGGCTCAGATCCGTGAGCGCAAGGCCGGCGATCAGGTGACACTGACCATCATCCGTGAGGGCAAGCGCCAGGACATACGGGTGACCTTGGACGAAGACACCCGTAACTGAGCTGAGGCCGAAGGGTCTGACATGTGCGCAGGCTCCGTCATCCACAACCTCGTGGACGACCGAGCCTGCGCACATGTGTCTGTGGAACGTCCGGGGAAGAACAGCTGCCCTTTTTAACGTGGTCTGGTCGCGGCAGGAGCGCCGCCCGGACGAAAGGTCTTCCCATGAGTACTCAATTCCACGTCGACACCGCTCAGATCTCCTCAGCGGCGACAGACATCCGCAGGATCAGCGCCGATCTGGAATCGAACGTGGCGGGAATGAGCTCCCGTCTCTCGGCCTTGCAGGGTGCCTGGCAGGGCTCTGCCTCGGCTCAGTTCCAGGAAGCGGTCGGCTCGTGGACCACGACTCAGCGACAAGTTCGAGAATCTTTGGACCGCATTGAAACTGCATTGTCACGCGCGGGCGCCCAGTACGCCGAGGTCGAGGCTGCAAACACGCAGTTGTTCGGTCGCTGACTGGCGTTTCCCTTTCCAGGACGGTCACCCTTCCATGCCCCCTTCCTCCGCGTCGAGAGAGGCCTCAACACTGAAAATGAATGCATATAACTAGGGTCTTGCGCGAACGTCTAAGACGAATTTTTGCTGAACAGTTTGGACAAACGCCCTGGTCACACGTTCTGTCCAGGTTAACGAGCGGAAGCTGGTTCACAGGAGGGTCACTTCTGGCCCCACAATTGCGGTGTGGACGTAGCTCTTCTGCTCCTGGCCCTCGTAGTCATTACGGCCCTGGCCTTCGATTTCACCAACGGCTTCCATGACACCGGAAACGCGATGGCCACTTCCATCGCCACCGGTGCACTCAAACCGAAGACGGCGGTGGCACTCTCTGCCATCCTCAACCTGATCGGCGCTTTCCTGTCGGTCGAGGTTGCGCTGACCGTGACCAACGCGGTTATCAACATCCAGGACAAGTCCGGCGCACCCAAGGCCGAGTTCCTGGCGAATCACGGCGAAGCGTTGCTCCTCATCGTGCTGTGCGGCCTCGTCGGTGGAATCGTCTGGAACCTGTTGACCTGGCTGCTCGGCCTCCCGTCGAGTTCGTCCCACGCGCTTTTCGGAGGTCTGATCGGATCGACCGTCGCCGGGATCGGCTGGGGCGGGGTCAACTGGTCCGGAGACGGCTCCAAGCTCGACGGCGTCTTCGGCAAGGTGATCATGCCCGCGCTGGTCTCCCCGGTCGTGGCAGGTCTGGTGGCCGCGCTCGGCACCTGGCTGATCTTCCGGATCACCAAGGGAGTCGCCGAACGCTACAAAGAGGCCGGATTCCGCTGGGGGCAGATCGGCACCGCATCCCTGGTCTCACTGGCGCATGGCACCAATGACGCCCAGAAAACCATGGGTGTGATCACCTTGGCCCTCATCGCTCATGGCTCATGGACCGACACCCATAACATCCCCCTCTGGGTGAAGGTCACCTGCGCGGTTGCGATCGCGCTGGGCACCTACCTCGGCGGATGGCGGATCATCCGCACCCTCGGCAAAGGACTGGTGGAGATCTCCTCCCCGCAGGGCATGGCCGCTGAATCTGCATCGGCTGCCGTGATCCTGACGTCCAGCCACCTGGGCTTCGCCCTGTCCACCACCCATGTCGCCACCGGCTCGATCCTGGGCACCGGCCTCGGCAAACCTGGCGCCGAGGTCCGTTGGGGCGTCGCCGGTCGCATGGTCGCAGCCTGGCTGATCACGCTCCCCTGCGCCGGCATCGTCGGTGCCATCACCTGGTACATCGGTCATGCCTTCGGCGGGTACGCCGGGCCGCTCATCGTCTTCGCGATCCTGGTGGCACTCTCCGGGTACATGTGGCTCCGCTCCCGTCAGGCGCCCATCGACCACAACAATGTCAACGACGAGTGGGAGCACGCCCCGGCTGTCGAAGGCGCGGAGAGCGTCGCTTTCACCGCTGCCGTCCAGGACGAGCGCGCCGCATCGATGGTCCCCGCCGGACAGCTGCACACCAGCACGACGGCACCCCGCCAGCCCGACTCCCAGGCCTAAGGACAGCTCACCACCATGTTCGGTCTTCTGATCAGCGCCGCATCCAAGGTGTTCTTCGTCTCCCTGATCATCGGAGCAGGACTACCCGCGCTCTTCGCCCTGGGCGTGAAAAGCCTCGCCCACGGCACGGGCCCCGACGGGACCGCCACTGCGCCGAACCCGGCAGGCAAGATCGTAGCCATCGCGATCTTCTCCCTCGTCCTCTTCACCATCGGGATCGGCATTGCGATCGTCGTGGCTTCGGGGTTGGGACAGAGCGTCAGTTTCGAGAACATCTACCCGACTTTCGTCCCGAAGCACAAGTAAGCGGTCAGCGACTGCTCCGGAAGGCATCCACCTCGACGGATGCCTTCCCGCAGCATTCATCACACGGAGTGGGGCTCCCCCCTTCGATACGATGCCTTGATCACGTGTTCCCGGAAGATCCCGGGCAGGGCCATATGTCACATCGCGAAGGGCACCGATGAGTTTTACGTTTCGTGCGATCCTCGACTGGCTACGCGCCGGTTACCCCCACGGCATCCCCCGTGAGGACTACATCGCCCTATTGGGGGTCTTGCAGAGGCACCTGACCGAGCAGGAGATCGTCGAGGTCGTGGACCACCTCCAACGGCAACGCGGCCTTGAACCGGTCTCCACCGCTCAGATCCGCGAAGCCATCGAAAACCTCCTCAAGGGGCAGGCCACCGAGGAAGACGTGCAACGGGTCACCGCCAAGCTGGCCACCGCAGGCTGGCCCACGACACAAGGTGGGAGCAGCCCGACGGCTGACGAGGACGGAACCGAGAAACCCGAGGTCGAACCGTCCGCCGGCCCGGGGGTCCCCCAGATCGGCGTGGAACCGCTGAACCAGTACTCATCAGCCCCTGAACGCCGTACTGCCTGAGCCTCGATTTTTCGGAGAAGACGCCCTGTACCGTAACGATCTCGGGTAAGACAACTTCTCAGAAGAATCCGGAGCTTCGAGAGCACACCGCGAAAACAGCTTCAGAGGCCCCAGCACCACACAACATCATCACCAGAGTCACGCCGCACCATGGTCACCGATATGGCCGATGAGGGGAGGGGACAGTGAACGCACTGGACCGATTCATCAGCTGGGTGCGCGCCGGATATCCCAACGGCGTCCCCGACCAGGACTATGTCCCGCTGATGGCGCTCCTCCGCCGAAGGCTGACCGATGAAGAGGTCGAGGACCTCGGGCACGAGCTGGTCCGGAAAGGGGTCATTCCCGCCGACCGGATCGATGTCGGCGCCGGCATCATGAAGCGGACCGATCAGGTGCCGAGCCCCGACGAGATGGTGCGGGTCGGCCAACGACTACGCAGCGGCGGCTGGCCTGTCGACCCGACCTGAGAAGTATCGCCTTCCCCCCCCGTCGTCTCTCGACGGCTCCCGGCAGACCGAGGGGCGGCTGTCCTAACCGGACAGCCGCCCCTCGTTTGCTCACTGACGAGCCTGGGTTTCCAGGATCAGAAGCCCATGCCGCCCATGTCGCCGCCCATGTCGCCGCCGGGCGCAGGAGCTGTCTTCTCCGGCTTGTCAGCGATGACGGCCTCGGTGGTGAGGAAGAGCGCCGCGATGGAAGCCGCGTTCTGCAGAGCCGAACGGGTCACCTTGGCCGGGTCGATGATGCCGGCCTCGATGAGGTCGACGTAGTCACCGGAGGCCGCGTTCAGGCCGTGTCCGGCGGGAAGGTTGCGCACCTTCTCCGCCACGACGCCGCCTTCGAGGCCGGCGTTGATCGCGATCTGCTTCAGCGGGGCCTCGATGGCCACCTTGACGATGTTCGCACCGGTGGCCTCGTCGCCCTCCAGGGCGAGCTTGCCGAACGCTGCGTCGCCGGCCTGGATGAGCGCCACGCCACCACCGGCGATGATGCCCTCCTCGACAGCTGCCTTCGCGTTGCGGACAGCGTCCTCGATGCGGTGCTTGCGCTCCTTGAGCTCGACCTCGGTCGCTGCGCCGGCCTTGATGACGGCCACGCCACCGGCGAGCTTCGCCAGGCGCTCCTGCAGCTTCTCACGGTCGTAGTCGCTGTCGGAGCGCTCGATCTCGACGCGGATCTGGTTCACCCGGCCGGCGATCTGGTCGGCGTCGCCGCCGCCCTCGACGATGGTCGTCTCGTCCTTGGTGACGACGACCTTACGGGCGGTGCCCAGCATGTCGAGCTCGGTGGACTCCAGCTTGAGGCCCACTTCCTCGGAAATGACCTGGCCACCGGTGAGGATGGCGATGTCACCGAGCATGGCTTTGCGGCGGTCGCCGAAGCCCGGGGCCTTCACGGCGCAGACCGAGATGTTGCGACGCAGGTGGTTCAGCACCAGGGTGGCCAGGGCCTCGCCCTCGACGTCCTCGGCGATGATCAGCAGCGGCTTGCCGGCCTGCTTGGTCTTGTCCAGAACCGGGATGAGGTCCTTGATGGAGCCGATCTTGGAGTTGGCGATGAGGACGTACGGGTCTTCCATCACCGCTTCCATGCGCTCGGGGTCGGTGACGAAGTAACCCGAGATGTAGCCCTTGTCGAAGCGCATACCCTCGGTGAGCTCCAGCTCGAGACCGAAGGTGTTCGACTCCTCGACGGTGATGACGCCTTCCTTGCCGACCTTGTCCATGGCCTCGGCGATCATCTCGCCGATCTGGGTGTCAGCAGCGGAGATCGACGCAGTCGCGGCGATCTGCTCCTTGGTCTCGACGTCCTTGGCCATGTCGAGCAGCTCGTCGGAGACAGCCTGGGTGGCCTTCTCGATGCCACGCTTGAGCGCCATCGGGTTGGCGCCGGCGGCCACATTGCGCAGCCCCTCACGCACGAGAGCCTGAGCGAGGACGGTAGCGGTCGTCGTGCCGTCACCGGCGACGTCGTCCGTCTTCTTGGCGACCTCCTTGACCAGCTCGGCGCCGATCTTCTCGTAGGGGTCGTCGAGTTCGATCTCCTTGGCGATCGAGACACCGTCGTTCGTGATGGTGGGTGCGCCCCACTTCTTCTCGAGGACGACATTGCGGCCCTTCGGGCCCAGGGTGACCTTCACGGCGTCTGCGAGCTGGTTCATACCGCGCTCGAGGCCGCGACGGGCCTCCTCGTCGAAGGCGATGATCTTGGCCATTGTCGGTGGTTTCCTCCCACGCGAACGGAATCTGGCGACCGGGGCACGGCGCCCGCGACGGACGGTCCGGGAGGCCGACGCGCCGTTCGCGCCGCCCGACCCCGGGCCTCACCGGCACCGGTCAGGACTGTGGTGTTCTCACGTCTCGATGCCCGGCCTGTTATCACTCGGACACTGAGAGTGCTAAGTCCATGATTAGCACTCGACCAGGGCGAGTGCAAATGACCAGGCGACCTTCCGGCGCGCCCGAGGAGAATGCCACCCGATCCGAATTCATTCGGAATCCGACTCTGTTCCTGGACAGCCCAGGTTCGGCTCTGCCCCAGACCCTCGGTGACGATGTCTCCGGAGTCGGCGTGGCCCAGTTCACGCCGCGACACCGTCGCAGAGCGATCCCCCGGTGTTAGCGTCCTCGCGAACCCGTTTCACTCAGGAGAGACGCCGATGACGCCGTACCCGCATCTCCTCGCCCCGCTCGATCTCGGATTCACCACCCTGCGGAACCGGGTGGTGATGGGCTCCATGCACACCGGCCTCGAGGACTCCCCGACCACCTTCGACGACCTCGCCGAGCTCTATGCCGAACGAGCGATCGGCGGCGTCGGGCTCATCGTCACCGGAGGTTTTGCCCCGACACCCGAAGGATCGCTCTACCCCGGCGCCGGAGCCATGTACGCCCCCCGGCACATCGCACGGCACCGGACCATCACCGATGCCGTGCACGCCCACGACGCCAAAATCCTGCTGCAAGTGCTCCACTCCGGACGGTACGGACACCATCCGTTGATCGTCTCCTCGTCCCGGATCAAGGCACCCATCTCGGCTTTCACCCCCCTCGCACTGTCCGAGACCGGCATCCGCCGTCAGATATCCGGGTTCGCCACCGCCGCAGAATGCGCGCGAGAGGCCGGATACGACGGCATCGAGATCATGGGTAGCGAGGGCTACCTGTTGAACCAGTTCCTCGCCGAACGCACCAACCACCGCCAGGACGACTGGGGCGGCGATCCACGCCGACGACGACGCCTCGTCGAAGAGGTCGTCGCCGCAGCTCGCACAGCAGCAGGGCCCGACTTCATCATCCAGTACCGACTCTCCATGGTGGACCTGGTGGAAGGCGGACAGAGCTGGGAAGAAGTCGTCGAGACCGCCCAAGCGGTGGAAGCCGCCGGAGCCACCCTGATCAACACCGGCATCGGCTGGCACGAAGCCCGTATACCCACCATCGTGACTTCCGTACCGCGGGCAGCCTTCGCAGAGGTCACCGCCGATCTGCGCCAGCAGGTCCACATCCCGGTCATTGCCTCGAACCGCATCAATGACCCCGATGTGGCCGAACACATCCTGGCCAGCGGTCAAGCCGACCTGGTCTCCATGGCCAGGCCGTTCCTGGCCGACCCCCACTGGGTGGCCAAAGCCGCCACTGACCGCGCCCAGGAGATCAACACCTGCATCGCCTGCAACCAGGCCTGCCTCGATCACACCTTCGTCGGCAAACCGGTCTCCTGCCTGGTGAACCCCCGAGCAGGGCGTGAGCGCAGCCTGCGGATCATCCCGACCATCCGCCGTAAGAAGATCGCTGTCGTCGGGGCAGGGGTGGCTGGGCTCGCTGCTGCCACCACGCTGGCCGAACGCGGACATCAGGTCGATCTCTACGAGTCCTCCGAACGGGTCGGTGGCCAGTTCGAGCTGGCCGCGCAGATCCCCGGGAAAGAAGAGTTCGCCGAGACCATCCGCTATTTCAACCGTCGGCTCGAGAGCACTGGTGTCCGGCTGCGGTTGAACACCCGGGCCGAGACGACGTCCCTCATCGGGAACGGGTACGACGATGTCGTTCTCGCCACTGGGGTGAGTCCGAGAGTTCCCCAGATCCCGGGTATCGACCGGGTCGATGTCATCACCTACGCCCAGCTGTTGTCCGGCGAGCGCACCGCAGGGCGCCGGGTGGCCGTCCTGGGCGCTGGGGGCATCGGTGTGGACGTCAGCGAGTACCTCACCCATCGGGAGTCGACTGCGCTGGATCTCACCGCGTGGCGGCGGGAATGGGGGGTGGGCGACCATCGCACCGTCCCGGGTGGCCTACAGCAGCCTCAGCCTTCGTCCAGTCCTCGCGAGGTCTATCTCCTGCAGCGCAAGGTCACTCCGATCGGCCGGGGGCTGGGCAAGACCACCGGTTGGGTGCATCGGGCTTCGCTGCGTGCCAAGAAGGTGACCTTGATTCCCGGGGTCACCTATGAACGGATCGACGATCAGGGGCTGCACATCACGGTGCCCGGGCCTCGGCCTGCCGGGGCACAGCCGGGCGGCGTCCCCGGGCTGTGGGCCGGGGCCACGACGGCAGTGGCCGGGGTGGCCTCCGCCGTACGCCCGGCGCTGACTGCCGCCGGTCAGCTCGGTGGGCTGGCGTTGGCTCGTCTGCCCCGTGTTCCTCGGTCCTACGCCGAGAAAG